>NZ_CP016756.1:2222500-3422500 GCF_001700965.1 Stenotrophomonas nitritireducens | reverse complement strand
CGTGACAGGCCAGCATTCTAACCAACTGAACTACCGCTCCACATTTAATTTTTTAGTTTCCTCTCCCTCTTGAGGAGTTTGAGAAAACAAGGCCCCCGATTGCTCAGGGGCCAATTTGAAACTGGCGGAGCGGACGGGACTCGAACCCGCGACCTCCGGCGTGACAGGCCAGCATTCTAACCAACTGAACTACCGCTCCACACTTTCAAACTGTTACCGCGATGCTTAACTTGGTGGGTGCTGAGGGTTTCGAACCCCCGACCCTCTCCGTGTAAGGGAGACGCTCTACCGCTGAGCTAAGCACCCCAGCTGAGCCGCTTAGTTTACAGCGTCTTTCAGAGCTTTACCAGCCTTGAAGGCAGGATTTTTTGCAGCAGCGATTTTGATCTCTTCGCCGGTCTTCGGGTTGCGACCGGTGCGTGCAGCGCGCTCGCGAACCTGGAACGTACCGAAGCCCACCAGAGTCACGGCCTCACCCTTCTTCAGGGCCTTGGTGATCTCGGCGATGACGGCATCAACCGCACGGCCAGCTTCAGCCTTGGACAGGTCAGCAGCACCGGCAACGCCATCAATCAATTCGGTCTTGTTCATTCTGTAAAACTCCCTTTGCGGTAATCCGCGGAATTATTGAGTGGCACCCGTACGTCCCCAAGACGCACGACTGCCGAAGAACCTGCAAACACGCCAGCAAAAACCTGCTGCTGCGTGAGTCGCACTTTTATACCAGCGCCCCCCTACCCGCGCAAGCTGAAAAGCCTTTAATGACGCGGGTTTCAGGGGGTTTTACGTTCACACTTCAGTGCTTGACGCGGGCGGTTGGAGCTGCCTTCGACTTGCCGCGAACTGCGACACGCTGCGCATTTTTACCTGCTTTCTTCGGTGCCAGCGGCGTCGCCAGTGCGATATCCAGCACTTCGTCGATCCACTTCACCGGCACGATGGTCAGGTCGCGGGTGACGTTGGCCGGGATATCCACCAGGTCCTTGCGGTTCTCTTCGGGAATGACCACGGTACGGATGCCGCCGCGCAGCGCGGCCAGCAGCTTCTCCTTCAGGCCACCAATGGCGGTAACGCGACCACGCAGGGTGATTTCGCCGGTCATCGCCACTTCGGCCTTCACCGGCACCTTGGTCAAGGTCGACACCAGCGACGTCACCATAGCGATACCGGCACTGGGGCCGTCCTTCGGGGTGGCGCCATCGGGTACGTGCAGATGCACGTCGTGCTTCTGCAGGAAGTCGACATCGATGCCCAGGGTTTCGGCGCGTGCACGCACCACCGACAACGCGGCCGTCGCAGACTCCTTCATCACGTTGCCGAGCTGGCCGGTCAGGGTGACGGCACCCTTGCCCGGAATCAGCGTCGACTCGACCTGCAGCAGTTCGCCGCCGACTTCCGTCCAGGCCAGGCCGGTGACCAGACCGATCTCGTTTTCTTCCTCGGCGCGGCCGAAGTCGAAGCGCTGCACACCCAGGTACTTGTCCAGGTTCTTCGAATCCACCACCACCAGCGCCTTCGGCTTCCTGGCAGATTTCTTGGCAGCCGCCTTCTTCGCCGGCTGCGGGCCGGCCAGGGCGATTTCCTTCACCACCTTGCGGCAGATCTTGGCGATTTCGCGCTCGAGGTTACGCACGCCGGATTCGCGCGTGTAATAACGCACGATGCCGCGGATGGCATCTTCCTCGATCGCCAGCTCTTCGGGCTTCAAGCCATTGGCCTTTAGCTGCTTGCTCAACAGATAACGCATGGCGATGTTGAGCTTCTCATCCTCGGTGTAACCCGGGATGCGGATCACTTCCATGCGGTCCAGCAACGGACCCGGGATGTTCAGCGAATTGGAGGTGGCCACGAACATCACTTCGCTCAGGTCCAGATCGACCTCGAGGTAGTGATCGTTGAAGGCGTTGTTCTGCTCCGGGTCCAGCACCTCGAGCAGCGCCGAGGACGGATCGCCACGGAAATCCATCGACATCTTGTCGATTTCATCCAGCACGAACAGCGGGTTCTTGCTGCCGACCTTGTTGAGGTTCTGCACGATGCGGCCCGGCATGGAACCGACATAGGTACGGCGATGGCCACGGATCTCGGCCTCGTCGCGCACGCCGCCAAGCGACATGCGCACGAACTTGCGGTTGGTGGCCTTGGCGATGGACTGACCCAGGGAGGTCTTGCCCACGCCCGGCGGACCAACCAGGCACAGGATCGGGCCCTTCATCTGCTTCACCCGCGACTGCACGGCAAGGTATTCAAGGATGCGATCCTTGACCTTGTCCAGGCCGTAATGGTCGGCGTCCAGCGTGTCCTGGGCGACCTTCAGGTCCTTGCGGACCTTGGTGCGCTTCTTCCACGGCACGCCCAGCAGCCATTCCAGGTAGTTGCGCACCACCGCGGCTTCCGCCGACATCGGCGACATCTGCTTGAGCTTGTTGAGTTCGTTCTTGGCCTTGGCCTCGACCGCCTTGGGCATGCCGGCCTCGGCGATCTTGCGCGCCAGTTCTTCCATCTCACCGGGCGCTTCATCCAGGTCACCCAGTTCTTTCTGGATGGCCTTCATCTGCTCGTTGAGGTAGTACTCGCGCTGGCTCTTCTCCATCTGCGACTTGACCCGGCCGCGGATGCGCTTTTCCAGTTGCTGCACGTCGATCTCGCCATCGACCAGGCCGACCAGCATTTCCAGCCGGTCACCGACCTGCAGCGTTTCCAGCAGCTTCTGCTTGTCGGCCAGGCGCACGCCGATGTGCGCGGCGATGGTATCGGCCAGGCGCGTGGGTTCCTCGATGCCAGCCAGGGTCTGCAACAGCTCCGGCGGCAGCTTGCGGTTGGTCTTTACGTACTGCTCGAACAGGGACATCAGCGAACGGGCGATCGCCTCGATCTCACGCGGCTCGCGCGATTCGTCCGATTCAATTTCAACGCCGTGACCCTGCAGCGAGCCGTCCTGCTCGTAGACCTTGTCCACGGCAACGCGTGACAGGCCTTCGACCAGGACCTTGATGGTGCCGTCGGGCAGTTTCAGCAGTTGCAGCACCTGCGCCAGGGTGCCGACCGTGTACAGGTCGGCGGCCGCCGGGTCGTCGGTTTCAGCGGACTTCTGGGCCAGCAGCAGGATGCGCTTGTCGGCCTCCATCGCGCGCTCCAGCGCCTGCATGGACTTGTCGCGGCCCACGAACAGGGGGATGACCATGTGCGGGAACACCACCACGTCGCGCAGCGGCAGGACCGGCAGGTCGAGAACTTCGAGTTGGGACTGGGCCATGGGGGCTCCGAGATTCGGTGGAGGCTAAATAAAAAAAGCCGATGGCCCCGTTATGGGGCCATCGGCGAGGTGTTGCAAGAGCTTCTGAAAGCTGAACGTGAATGGCAAAGCGCCTATTCACGTCGCTTTGCCCGGGTTCAGTCGCCGGAGGCAGCCTTGGCCGGTTCCGGCGGCGTCTGGTACACGATGTACGGCTCGGACTTGTTCTCGATGACCGACTCGTCCACCACCACCTTGCTGACGTTTTCCTGCGAGGGAAGTTCGTACATGGTGTCCAGCAGCACCGACTCGACGATGGTGCGCAGGCCACGGGCGCCGGTCTTGCGCTTGAGCGCCTTCTTGGCGATGGCCGACAGCGCGTCGGGGCGGAACTCCAGCTCCACGCCTTCCATCTCGAACAGCTTCTTGAACTGCTTGGTGATGGCGTTCTTGGGCTCGGTCAGGATCTGGATCAGGGCCGGCTCGTCCAGTTCTTCCAGGGTCGCGACCACCGGCAGGCGGCCAACGAATTCCGGAATCAGGCCGAACTTGATCAGGTCTTCCGGCTCCACTTCGGCCAGCACCTTGCCCACTTCCTGCTTGCGCTCGGCACTCTTGACCTTGGCGCCGAAACCAATGCTGCTGGTATCGGAGGAACGCTGCTGGATCACCTTGTCCAGGCCGGCAAACGCGCCGCCGCAGATGAACAGGATGTTCTTGGTGTCGACCTGCAGGAATTCCTGCTGCGGGTGCTTGCGGCCGCCCTGCGGCGGAACGCTGGCAACCGTGCCTTCGATCAGCTTCAGCAGTGCCTGCTGCACGCCTTCGCCGGACACGTCACGGGTGATCGACGGGTTCTCGCTCTTGCGCGAGATCTTGTCGATTTCATCGATATAGACGATGCCCTGCTGCGCTTTCTCGACGTCGTAGTCGCACTTCTGCAGCAGCTTCTGGATGATGTTTTCCACATCCTCGCCCACGTAACCGGCCTCGGTCAGGGTGGTCGCGTCAGCCATGGTGAACGGCACGTTGAGCAGGCGCGCCAGCGTTTCGGCCAGCAGCGTCTTGCCCGAACCGGTCGGGCCGACCAGCAGGATGTTGGACTTGGACAGCTCGACGTCGTCGCTCTTCTGACGGCTTTCGATACGCTTGTAGTGGTTGTACACCGCCACCGCCAGCGTGCGCTTGGCGCGGTTCTGGCCAATCACGTACTGGTCGAGCACCTCGAGGATCTCGCGCGGCTTGGGCAGCGAACTGCGCGCCGACTGCGCCTTTTCCTCAAGCTCCTCGCGGATGATGTCGTTGCACAGCTCCACGCATTCATCACAGATGAACACGCTCGGGCCCGCGATCAGCTTACGAACTTCGTGCTGACTCTTGCCGCAGAACGAGCAGTACAGAATCTTGCCACTGCTGTCCCCGGTACGACCTTGCCGGTCTTCGCTCATGCTTCGCTTACCCAGTTGCGTCCCCCTCTGAACAGGGGGTTCAAATTCGAGAATAGCACAGGGCCGGAGGGACATCAGTCCGGTTCCGACCCTGCAAAATAGGCCGCTTTTACTGGCCGTTCAACGCATCAGGAGGCCTGGATGCTCTCTTCCGGACGGCGCTCCAGCACCTGGTCCACCAGCCCGTAGGCCGCAGCTTCGGCCGCGCTCTTGAAGTTGTCACGCTCGGTATCGCGCGCGATGGTCTCCAGATCCTGGCCGGTGTGCTTGGCCAGCACCTCGTTCAGGCGCGAACGCAGGGTGAGGATTTCACGTGCGTGGATGTCGATGTCCGAGGCCTGACCCTGATAGCCGCCGAGCGGCTGGTGGATCATGACGCGCGAATTCGGCAGCGCGAAACGCTTGCCCGCGGCACCGGCAGCCAGCAGCAGGGCGCCCATCGAGGCGGCCTGGCCGATGCAGGTGGTGCTCACGTCCGGCTTGATGTACTGCATGGTGTCGTAGATCGCCATGCCAGCAGTGACCACGCCGCCGGGCGAGTTGATGTAGATGCTGATTTCCTTCTCCGGGTTTTCCGATTCAAGGAACAGCAGCTGCGCCACCACAACGTTCGCCATGTGGTCGTCGATCGGACCGACCAGGAAAATCAGGCGCTCTTTGAGCAGGCGCGAGTAGATATCGTAGGCGCGCTCGCCGCGGCTGGTCTGTTCGACCACCATCGGAACCATGTTCAGAGCTTTGGTTCGGTTGTCCATTACGTGAGGCACCTATTTTGGGAGGGAACTCCCCGCGCCATGGCGCGGGGATGGAACACCACCAGATTACTGGCGGATGGCTTCCTGGAACGTCAAGGCCTGCTCGGTGTGCTGGGCACGCTCGGCGATCCAGTCGATGACCTGCTCTTCCATCACACGGTTCTGCAGGCCAGCCATAAGCTGGGGATCATTGCGGTACATCTCAATGACCTGCTCCGGCTCTTCGTAGGTCGAAGCGATCAGGCGCATGGTTTCGTTCAGGCGCTTCGGGTCCAGGCGCAGCTCGTTCTTGCGGGCCACTTCGCCGACCAGCAGGCCGACCAGCACGCGCTTGGAGGCGGCGTCCTTGAAGCCTTCATGGGCATCAGCCGGCACTTCGCCCGGGTTGCCGCCCTGGCGGCGGATGGCGTCCACCTGCTGGGCCAGCATCGAACGGGCTTCGCCCTCGACCAGGCGCGGCGGCAGTTCGACCGAGGAATAGGCGGCAATCAGCTGCTCGCCCACTTCGCGGCGCAGACGGTTCATCAGCGCGCCCTTGAGCTCGCGCTCCAGGTTGGAACGGATGTCGGCGCGGAACTGTTCCACGTCGCCGTTCTTCACGCCGAAGCTCTTGATGAAGGCGGTGTCCACTTCCGGCATGTCCTGCTCGGACACTTCGGTGATCTTGACGGTGACCTGCACGGTCTTGCCCGCCAGTGCCGGCACGCGCCAGTCAGCCGGGAACTCGACGTCCAGGGTCTTTTCCTCGCCCTTGGCCAGCCCGACCAGACCCTTTTCGATCTGCTCGAACATCATGCCCTGGCCGATGATGATGGTGCCCTTCTCGACGCCTTCCGCCGGCAGACGCTCATCGCCGGCCTGCGACCAGGTTTCCAGGCCAACCAGGTCGCCTTCCTGGGCACCGCGTGCAACCGGCTTCCAAGTGCGGCGCTGGACGCGCAGGTTTTCGATCATCTGGTCGATGTCGGCATCGCTGATCTCGGCAGTGTGGCGCACGATGTTCAGCTTGGTGACGTCGACATCGCCGAAGTCCGGGATCAGCTCGACGGTGGCGACGAAGTCGAATTCGCCTTCGCCGGCCTTGTCGATGCGCGGGTTGCCGGCAATGCGCAGCTCGTGCTGGCGCAGCGCGGCATCGAAGGTTTCACGCAGCAGGCCGTCCATCGCCTCGGCACGCACCTGCGGGCCAAAACGCTGCTCGATCACCTTGGCCGGCACCTTGCCCGGGCGGAAACCCTTGATGCGCGCGGTGCGCGCGATTTCGCCCAGACGGCCGCTGATGTGCCCCTGCAGGCGTTCTTCCGGCAGCGAGAAGCTCAGGCGGCGTTCCAGATTGCCGGTGGATTCGATCGAAGCTTGCATGTTGACTCCTGCCACCGGCGGCAACCGCCCCGGTTCGATGTGATGGATGAAACGGTTGTAGGGCGCGGTTATGCACCGCAGCCCTTTAGTTTGGCCGATATCGCCCGTGGCCGCCAGCGGGCGGACCCATACAGGTTCATTGAAATACGCCAGAGCGGGCAAAAACACCACTGACTGGTGCGAAAGGGGGGACTCGAACCCCCACGCCTTGCGGCACTGGAACCTAAATCCAGGGCGTCTACCAATTCCGCCACTTTCGCAATACTGACTCAGCACGCCATTGTTGCAGGAGCGCCAGCAAAGCGGAAGCCAGCCCCGCCTGCGCGCATCTTCAACAAAGACCGGCGGACATGCCGCTTCGGCTAAGAAAAAAGCCGCCAGATTTCTCCAGCGGCTTCTTGATTTGGTGGGCTGTCAAGGATTCGAACCTTGGACCTATTGATTAAGAGTCAACTGCTCTACCAACTGAGCTAACAGCCCTGAAACTTCGAGGTGAATCCTACACTACAAGCGTGTATTTCGCACCCGCCCAAAACACCGGGCTTACATAAAAAGAGAAAGCCGCTGGATTGCTCCAACGGCTTTCTTGATTTGGTGGGCTGTCAAGGATTCGAACCTTGGACCTATTGATTAAGAGTCAACTGCTCTACCAACTGAGCTAACAGCCCCGAAAATCAGGAGGCATATATTGCACCAACCTGACCTTTTTTGCAAGCCCGGATTTTACTCCGAAGCCTTGAAACAGTGGGGTGGCTGAGGGGATTCGAACCCCCGACCACCGGAATCACAATCCGGTACTCTAACCAACTGAGCTACAGCCACCACTGAAACCTTACTTAACCTACCGCTTGCACCTGATGGTGCGCCCGACAGGAATCGAACCTGTAACCGCCGGCTTAGAAGGCCGGTGCTCTATCCAGTTGAGCTACGGGCGCTCTGACCGGATTGTCGCACTCCAACACGCGCTTGGTGCATTGGATGGTCGGGGTAGAGGGATTCGAACCCCCGACATCCTGCTCCCAAAGCAGGCGCGCTACCAGACTGCGCTATACCCCGGCGGTGAATCCTTCCGATGCCCCGGAAAGGTCGGCTATTGTGGTAATTAACGCGGTATCTGTCAACGGTAAATTTCACTTTATTTGATGCGGGTATGCTGGACGCCTTTCCGCACACTTCACAGCAACGGAGCTTTGCATGCGCAGCGGCAACCCTGCCCTTTCCGATTCCACCTTCCTCGACCTTGGCACCGGCAGCGTGGTCTCACGCGGCGCCGATGCGATGACCATCAACGGCACCGTCAACAAGACCGGCTTCCTGTTGCTGCTTGCGGTACTGACCGCGGCGTTTGCATGGAACGGCACGCTCAGCGACAGCGGCGAGCTGCTGCCGGCAGCCAAGTTCTACCTGTGGGGCGGCATGATCGTCGGCTTCATCCTGTCGCTGGTGACCATCTTCAAGAAGACCTGGGCACCGGTCAGCGCGCCGCTGTATGCATTGGCGGAAGGCCTGTTCCTGGGCTCGATTTCGGCAATCTTCGAAGCACGCTTCAACGGCATCGTGTTCCAGGCGGTGCTGCTCACCTTCGGCACCCTGTTCGCACTGCTGTTTGCCTACCGCAGCGGCCTGATCAAGGCCACCGAGAACTTCAAGCTGGGCGTGGTCGCGGCCACCGGCGGCATCGCGCTGGTGTACCTGGCCACCATCGTACTGGGCCTGTTTAACATCCAGATCCCCTACATCCACGGCTCGGGCCTGATCGGTATCGGTTTCAGCCTGTTCGTGGTGGTGGTGGCGGCACTGAACCTGGTGCTGGATTTCGACTTCATCGAAAGCGGCGTCGAAGCCGGCGCACCGAAGTACATGGAGTGGTACGGCGCGTTCGGGCTGATGGTGACCCTGGTGTGGCTGTACATCGAGTTCCTGCGCCTGCTGTCGAAGCTGCAGTCGCGTAACTGAGATTGCTGCAGCTTGTTTGCGAAGGGCGCCGTTAGGCGCCCTTTGTTTTGTAGTGCCGAGCCATGCTCGGCTGTGGCTTTACCGATAAGGCCCCCTGCCGAGCCGACTCGGCACTACAGCTGGTCTTGGGAAGGCTTCTGCCGAGCATGGCTCGGCACTACATCTGGTCCTGGAAGGCTTCTGCCGAGCATGGCTCGGCACTACATCTGGTCCTGGAAGGCTTCTGCCGAGCATGGCTCGGCACTACGTCAACAAAAACGGAGCGCTTTCGCGCTCCGTTTTTTTTCCAGCAACTACCGCAGCTGCAATCAGATGCGGCTGGCGATGGCCTGGGCAAAGCCCATGGTGGTGCCGTTGCCGCCCAGGTCGCCGGTCAGCGAATCCTTGGCTTCCATCGTGGCAACGATGGCCTTGCGCAGGCGCTCGGCGTTTTCCGGCTGGCCGACGTGGTCCAGCATCTGCGCAGCACCCAGCAGCAGCGCGACCGGATTGGCCTTGCCCTGACCGGCGATGTCCGGTGCGGTGCCATGCACGGCTTCGAAGATGGCCGCGTCAGCGCCGATGTTGGCGCCCGGGGCCAGGCCCAGGCCGCCGACCAGACCGGCACACAGGTCGGAGATGATGTCGCCGAACAGGTTGGTGGTGACCAGGATGTCGAACTGCTCCGGACGCATCACCAGCTGCATGCAGGCGTTGTCCACGATCATTTCCTGGAACTCGATTTCCGGGTACTTGGCGGCGACTTCGCGCGCCACGTCCAGGAACAGGCCCGAGGTCGACTTGATGATGTTGGCCTTGTGCACGGCGGTGACCTTCTTGCGGCCGGTGCTCTTGGCCAGCTCGAAGGCGTAACGCACAATGCGCTCGGAGCCCTTGCGGGTGATGCGGGTGCCGGAGAACGCGGTCTCGCCGTCGGCCGACACTTCCTGGCCTTCGGCCAGGTAGGCGCCTTCGGTGTTCTCACGCACCGTGATCATGTTGATGTTCTCGTAGCGCGACTTGGTGTTCGGGAACGAGATGGCCGGACGCACGTTGGCGTACAGGTCGAACTGGCGACGCAGGGCGACGTTGATCGAGCTGAAACCGCCACCGACCGGGGTGGTCAGCGGGCTCTTCAGGGCGACCTTGTTCTTCTTGATCGATTCCAGCGTGGAAGCCGGGATCAGCTCACCGTGCTTTTCCAGCGCGACCAGGCCAGCATCGGCAAATTCATAGGTCAGGCCAGCACCCAGCTTGTCCAGTACGAACAGGGTGGCGTCCATGATTTCCGGGCCGATGCCATCGCCGCGGATGACGGTGATTGTCTGCGTCATTTCTAGGTATTCCGAACAGGGAGGAGGAAATGCGCCATCCGGCTGCCCGGAACCCGGCGCGATTGAAAAGGTTTCAACTGTCAATTATGCCTGATCAGCCGCGCCAGCCCCAACTGGACGATGGTCTGGGGTTCAGCTGTGCTCGTGCCCGGCCGGCGCGGTGGCCGCCCCGTTTTCCAGCTGGTCGAGGAAATCCACCGCCCGCCGCAGGTGCGGAATGACGATGGAGCCGCCCACCACCAGGCCCACCGAGAAGGTCTCGAAGAACTCCTCCCGGCTGACCCCGGCGTCCTTGCACTGGGCCACGTGGTAGCTGATGCAGTCATCGCAGCGCAGCACCATCGAGGCCACCAGGCCCAGCAGCTCCTTGGTCTTCACGTCCAGCGCGCCGGCCTGGTAGGTCTGGGTGTCCAGCGCGAAAAAGCGCCGCACCACCTGGTTGGGCTCGGCCAGGATGCGCTGGTTCATGCGCTGGCGGAATTCGGTGAATTCGGCCAGACGGTCCTTTTCGCTGTCCGCGCTCATGCGCCCTGCCCGGCCAGCAGCGGCTCCAGCTTGCCGGCGCGGTGCAACGCGATCATGTCGTCGTAGCCGCCCACATGTACCTCCCCGACGAAGATCTGCGGCACGCTGGTGCGCTTGGTCAGCGCCATCATCTTTTCGCGCGCGGCCGGGTCCAGGTCGATCCGGACCTCGGTCCACGACTGGTTCTTGCTCTTCAGGAAATTCTTGGCTGCTACGCAGTACGGGCAGACGGCGGTGGAGTAGATGGTGATCTCCGGCACGCCGGCGCTGGTTGAAGTTGTCACAACGAAACTCCTGAGTGGAAACATTGTCTGTATATGGTACCGGCCGCGTGGTTTTTCGACGCCACCGGCAGAACACAGCGGGTTAACCTGCGCTTCACACCGGCGCCCCGCTTCCCCGTCATCCTCCGCCCTGCCCCTACCCGGAGTCACCGCTTGCGCAACCTGCTGCTTGCCACCGCCGTCACCCTGGCCCTGGCCACCCCGCTGTCCCATGCCGACGACAGCAAGCTGCCCGACATCGGTTCGTCGGCGGGCGAGCTGCTGACCCCGGCACGCCAGGCGGAGTACGGCGGCATGATGCTGCGCGAGCTGCGCAACTACGGCTACCTGCTGGACGACCCGCTGGTGGATGACTGGCTCGGCACCATGGGTACACGACTGGGCTCCAACAGCGCCCAGCCGCAGCAGAAGTACACGTTCTTCATGATGAAGGACCGCCAGATCAACGCATTTGCCACGCTGGGCGGCTATATCGGCATGAACGCCGGCCTGGTCCTCACCGCCGAGCGCGAGGATGAGGTGGCGGCGGTGCTGTCGCATGAAATCTCGCACGTCACCCAGCAGCATGTGCTGCGCGGGGTGGAACGTGCCCAGCGCGACCAGATCCCTATCCTGCTGGGCATGCTGGCGGCGGTGATCGCCGCCCAGCAGGCCGGCGGCAACTCGTCCGGCGATGCGACCATGGCCGCGATCACCTCCGGCATGGGGCTGATGCAGCAGCGCCAGATCAACTTCACCCGTTCCAACGAATCCGAAGCCGACCGTCTCGGCATCCGCACGCTGGCGCGCAGCGGCTATGACGTGGACGCGATGGCCGGTTTCTTCGAACGCATGTCGGCGGCCATGCGCGGCAACGAAGGCGGCTATTCGACGCCGGATTTCCTTCGCACCCACCCGGTCAACATCACCCGCATCAGCGAGGCCAAGGCCCGCGCCGAGCAGATGAAGAAGGACACGGTGCTGCTGACCACGCAGACCCCTACCGGGGTACTGCAGGAGCGCGTCGATCCGTCCACCCCCGATGTCAGCCGTGATCCGTTGAACGGCGGCAACCCGCTGCTGCCCGCCGGCCTGCAGCTGTCGCTGCCCGGCAACAGCCTGCCGCGCGGCCCCACCGGCCAGTTCGAATGGGCGCGCGAGCGCCTGCGCGTGCTCAGTGCCCCCACCCCATCGGAGCTGGTCCTCGAATACGAGAACCTCAAGCGCAGCCAGAAGAACGGCCTGACCGACCCGCAACGCTATGGCGTGGCCATCGCCCGCCTGCGCGACGGCGGCGCCGGCGGCGTTGCACAGGCCCTGCCCGAGCTGCAGCAGCTGCTGCAGCAGTACCCGGACAACCTGTGGGTCAACCTGGCTGTCGGCGAGGCGGAGTCGCGCAGCGGTCGCCACGACGACGCCAACAAGCGCTTCGATGCCCTGCTCAAGCGCTTGCCGCAGAGCCGGCCGGTTGCCTTGACCTATGCGCGCATCCTCAATGAGCAGGGCGGCGAGGCCGCCGGCCAGCGCGCCCAGGCCATGCTGCGGCCGTTGTTGGCACGCGCCGGCGACGATCCGGTGTTCCAGGGAACCTTTGCCCGCGCCAGCGAGTTGGCCGGCGACAGCCGCCGTGCCAGCGAAGCCTATGCCGAAGCGGCTTATCTGAATGGACGGCCGGAACAGGCGCTCATCCAGTTCCAGGCCCTGCTCAAGCAACCCGGGCTGGATTACGTGAGCCGCGCGCGGGTGGATGCGCGCATCGAATCGATCATGCCGACCGTGCTGGAAATGCGCCGGCTGGGTGTCCACGACCCGGAAATGTCACGGAACTGAACCCGCCCGGCGTGGATCGACGATTCACCCCGGGAGCGGTGTCACAAACCCGTCATCAAACCGTAGTCTACTGGGCACACCCCCTCTTGACGGGCATTCCGGTAGGCGCCACGTGCAGAAACGCATTCTGATTGTCGATGACGAACCCGCGATCCGTGACATGGTCGCTTTTGCCCTGCGCAAGGGCGAGTACGACCCGGTCCATGCCGGCGATGCACTCGAAGCGCAGACCGCCATTGCCGACCGGGTACCGGACATGATCCTGCTGGACTGGATGCTGCCCGGCACCAGTGGCCTGGAACTGGCCCGGCGCTGGCGCAAGGAAGTACTCACCCGCGACGTACCGATCATCATGCTCACCGCGCGCGGCGAAGAGAATGACCGTGTTGGCGGCCTGGAAGCCGGCGTCGACGACTACGTGGTCAAGCCGTTCTCGGCACGCGAACTGTTGGCGCGCATCCGTGCGGTGATGCGCCGCACCCGCGATGATGACGAAGACGGCAGCGTCAGCGTTGGCAACATCCGTATCGACGGCGCCGCCCACCGTGTCTTCGCCGACGACACGCCGGTGCCGATCGGCCCCACCGAATACCGCCTGCTGCACTTCTTCATGACCCACCCCGAGCGCGTCTACACCCGCTCGCAGCTGCTGGACCATGTCTGGGGCGGCAGCGTGTATGTGGAAGAGCGCACCATCGACGTGCATATCCGCCGCCTGCGCAAGACGCTGGAGCCGTTCGGCGCCGAGAACATGGTGCAGACCGTGCGCGGTGCCGGCTACCGTTTTTCCGCTGCCACCTGAACCCTTGCGGCCAGCCGGCCGCAAGCGGTGCTATAACCGCGGTAACGCCGACGGATCCACCAGTACCACCGAGAGTGCAATGCCCCGCCAATTCCGATCTGCCTGGTTGAAGACGCTGGCCACCGTGGCCGCGCTGTTGTTGCTGGCATGGGGGCTGGGTGCGTTGCTGGGCCACCCCGCGCTGACCGTGGCGATCACCGCATTGGCGATGCTGACCTGGCATTACTGGCGCCTGCGCCAGCTGTTGCTGCGGCTGACCGCACGGCAGCGCTGGGATTCGCCGCAAGGCGTGGGCGTGTGGAACGAGCTGGACCGGCTGCTGTCACGCAACCAGCAGGAAATGCGTGCGCGCAAGCGCCGTCTGATCGAAATGCTGCGCAGCTACCGCGCCGCGGCCGCCGCCCTGCCCGACGCGGTGGTGGTGGTGGATCGCAATACCCAGCGCGTGCAGTGGTTCAACGAAGCGGCCACCACCTTGCTCGGCCTGCAGCACCCGGCCGACATGGAAGCGGCGCTGGTGCCGCGCCTGCAGCCGCTGCCGCTGGCCCATTGGCTGGCAGGCGGCCGCAACGCCGAACCCATACTGGATGCCAATTCGCCGGTGGACCCGGCAATCCGCCTGCACCTGCGCCTGATCCCCTATTCGGACCATCACTGGCTGCTGGTGGCGCGCGATGTCACCAAGCTGCTGCACCTGGAACAGGTGCGGCGTGATTTCGTCGCCAATGTCTCGCATGAGCTGCGTACACCGCTGACCGTGGTGCACGGCTACCTGGACATGATGGACCCGGAAGACTTCCCCGATACCGGGCCGATGCTGTCGGAGATGCGCAAGCAGTCACAGCGCATGGCGCAGCTGGTCGAAGACCTGCTGACCCTGTCGCGGCTGGAATCGCAGCAACATGCCGAACTGGAAACTGTGAACATGACCTCGATGCTGGCCTCGCTGCGGCGCGAAGCCGAGGCGCACAGCCAGGGCCGGCACACGATCACGGTCGAGGACCTGGCCGGGGTGGACCTGGCCGGCTCCAACAAGGAACTGCACAGCGCGTTCTCCAACCTGCTGACCAATGCCGTGCGCTATACGCCGGCCGGCGGCCGCATCACCCTGACCTTCAGCCGCGAAGGCAACGGCGCGGTGCTGGCCGTCACCGACACCGGCTACGGCATCCCGGCCAATCACCTGCCGCGCCTGACCGAGCGCTTCTATCGCGTTTCCAGCAGCCGTTCGCGCGAAAGCGGCGGCACCGGGCTGGGCCTGTCCATCGTCAAACACATTCTTGGCCTGCACCAGGCACGCCTGGAAATCCGCAGTGAAGTAGGCCAGGGCAGCACCTTCGCCTGCCACTTCGACGCCGAGCACGTGCGCCCGCGCAATGCCTCCCCCTCGCCTTTGTCCATGGAAGACTTTCCGGCATGACCCCTCCTCCCCCGCCCCTCGCCCCGTCCGCCGTCAGCAGCGATCCCCTGCGCGATCCCTCGCTGTACATCAACCGGGAACTGTCACAGCTGGATTTCAATTTCCGCGTGTTGGCACAGGCGATGGACGAGCAGGTGCCGCTGCTGGAGCGACTGCGCTTCCTGTGCATCTCCTGCACCAACCTGGACGAGTTCTTCGAGATCCGGGCGGCGGCGGTGCGGCATGCGCAGGAGTTCGGGCTGCCACCGGCGCCGGACGGGATGAGCCCGCAGGCCATCCTCAACGCCATCCACGACCGCGCCGCCGAGCTGGTGGACCAGCAGTACCGCTGCTGGAACCAGGTGCTGCGGCCGGCCTTGGGTGAAGCCGGGGTCGGCATCCTCGCGCACAAGAGCTGGACCGCGCGCCAGCGCCGCTGGCTGCGCGCCTACTTCCGCAACGAGATCATGCCGGTGCTGTCGCCACTGGGCCTGGATCCCTCGCATCCGTTCCCGAAGATCCTCAACAAATCCTTGAACATCGTCGTTGTGCTCAAGGGCACCGACGCCTTCGGCCGGGCCGGTCACCTTGCGCTGGTGCGCGCACCGCGCTCGTTGCCACGCATCATCCAGCTGCCCGAATCGCTGGGCGGCCCACAGAACTTCGTGCTGCTGTCGGCAGTGTTGTCGGCGTTCGTTGATGAACTGTTCCCGGGCATGGATGTGCAGGGCGCCTACCAGTTCCGCGTCACCCGCAATTCCGAGCTGGTGGTGGACGAGGAAGAAGTGGAGAACCTGGCGCTGGCACTGCGCGATGAACTGGTCGACCGCGGCTACCGGCCGGCAGTGCGACTGGAGATCGCGCACGACTGCCCCAAGCCGATCATGCAGACCCTGCTGCAGAATTTCGGCCTGTCCGAAAACGCCGCCTACCGCATCGATGGCCCGGTCAACCTCAACCGCGTGATCCAGGTCTATGACCTGCTGCAGCGCGCGGACCTGAAGTACCCGCCGATGACCCCGCGCGTGTTCAAGTCGCCCGAGGGTATTTTCGTGACGGCGGCGCAGGGCGATGTGCTGCTGCACCACCCGTTTGATTCCTTCAGCACCGTGCTGGAGATGATCCGCGAAGCGGCCATCGACCCCAACGTGCTGGCGATCAAGCAGACCCTGTACCGCACCGGCAAGGACTCGGGCATTGTTGAAGCGCTGATCCTGGCCGCGCGCAACGGCAAGGACGTGACCGTGGTGGTCGAGCTGCGTGCGCGCTTCGACGAGGAAGCCAACCTCGGCCTGGCCGATCGCCTGCAGGATGCCGGCGTGCAGGTGGTGTACGGCGTGGTCGGTTTCAAGACCCACGCCAAGATGCTGCTGGTCGTGCGCCGCGAAGGCCGCAAACTGCGCCGCTACGTGCACCTGGGCACCGGCAATTACCACAGCGGCACCGCCCGTGCCTACACCGACCTGAGCCTGATCACCGCCGATCCGGATATCGGCAACGATGTGCACCTGCTGTTCCAGCAGCTGTCCGGGCTTGCCCCGAAAATGAAGCTCAAGTGCCTGCTGCAATCGCCGTTCACCCTGCATGCCGGGCTGATCAAGCGCATCGAGCGCGAGACCGCGCTTGCCCTGGAAGGCAAGCCGGCACGCATCATCGCCAAGATGAACGCCCTCAACGAGGCGCAGGTGATCCGCGCCCTGTACGCGGCCTCGCAGGCCGGCGTGCAGATCGACCTGATCGTGCGTGGCGCCTGCACCCTGCGCCCGGGTGTGGAGGGCGTATCGGAGAACATCCGCGTCCGCTCTATCGTCGGGCGCTTCCTTGAACACAGCCGCGTGTACTGGTTCGGCAACAATGGCGCGCCCGAGCTGTATTGCGCCAGCGCCGATTGGCTGGAACGCAACCTGCTGCGCCGCGTGGAAACCTGCTTCCCGATCCTGGACAGTGGGCTGGCCCGGCGTATCTACCGCGAGGTGCTGCAGAACTACCTGGACGACAACCTCAACGCCTGGGAGCTGCAGGAAGACGGCCGCTACAGCAAATGCGTGCCGGCCCCGGGCCAGCCACCGCATTCGGCGCAGCAGGCGCTGATGGAAGGGCTTTGAGGCAGAAACTAGAGGATAGGAAACAGGAACCAGTGGGGATTACGGCAAGCTGCCGGCTTTCACTGGTTCCTACGTTTTGGCCCGTTAGCGTCAGAGCCAACACCCTGTCCGACACCAACTCTGGTTCCTGTTTCCTGTCCACTACGTTCCTGGCTCTTTCATCCGCTACCATTCCGCCATGCCCCAGTCCTCAATGACCCCACCGCCCCTGCAGGACGGCGACCTGCTTGCCGCCATCGACCTGGGTTCCAACAGTTTCCATATGGTCATCGCGCGCTACCTGCTCGGGCAGCTGCGGGTGGTGGACCGCCTGCGCGAAACCGTGCGCATGGCCGATGGCCTGGATGGCAAGGGCGGCCTGTCCCCCGAAGCCCGCCAGCGCGCGCTGGAATGCCTGGCGCGTTTCGGCCAGCGCATCCGCAACATTCCGCCCTACCGCGTGCGCGCCCTGGCCACCAACACCGTGCGCCAGCTGCGCTCGCCGCTGTCGTTCCTGATGCCGGCCGAGACCGCGCTGGGCCACGCCATCGAAGTGGTCAGCGGCCGCGAGGAAGCGCGTCTGATCTACCTCGGGGTTGCCCATGCGCAGCCGCCCAAACCCGACCAGCACCGCCTGGTCATCGACATCGGCGGCGGCTCCACCGAGTTCATCATCGGCCAGGGCATGCAGACGCTGGAACGCGAAAGCCTGCAGGCCGGCTGCATCGCCAGCACAAGGCGCTTTTTCCCCGGCGGCAAGCTTAGCAAGAAACGCTGGAAGGACGCGCTCACCGAGATCGGCGCCGAATTCCAGCCCTTCGCCAACAAGTACAAGGCGTTGGGCTGGCAGGAGGCCTTGGGTTCTTCCGGCACGCACAAGGCGATCAGCGAGATCTGCGCGGCGATGAAGCTGAGCAAGGGCGCGATCACCGCCGAAGCGCTGCCGCAGTTGCGCGAAGAGCTGCTGCGCGCCAAGAACATCAATGAAATCCAGCTGCCAACGCTGTCGAACGAGCGCCGGCCGATCATCGCCGGCGGCGTGCTGGTGCTGGAGGCGGCCTTCCAGGCCCTGGGCCTGCAGAAGCTGCTGGTCAGCAAGGCGGCGATGCGCGAAGGCATCCTCTACGACATCATGGGCCGCGCCAATGACAACGATCCGCGCGACGAATCGGTGGCCGCGCTGACCCTGCGTTACGCCATCGATGAAACCCAGGCACGGCGCGTGGAAGCCACCGCGCAGCGGCTGTTCGAGCAGGTGGCCGAGGCCTGGAAGCTCGACGTGGATGATGCGCGCATGCTGGGCTGGGCCGCGCGCCTGCACGAGTTGGGGTTGATGATCGCGCACAGCGGTTACCACATCCACGGCAGCTACGTGCTGGAGCATTCGGATATCGCCGGCTTTTCGCGCCAGGAGCAGCAGATGCTGGCGGCGCTGATCCGCACCCATCGCCGCGGCATTCCCAAGACCGCCTTCGACGCCCTGCCCGAGCGCCTGCTGCTGCCGGCCAAGCGCACGGCAGCGCTGCTGCGCCTTGCGGTGCTGCTGCACCGCGCGCACGAGCCCGACCCGATCCCGACGCTGGAACTGTCGGTAGACGGCAACACCTTGTCGCTGATCCTTGCCAAGGATTTCATCGACGCACGCCCGCTGCTGCGTGCCGATCTGGTCGGCGAGGCAGAAGGCATGACCGGGCTGGGGATCAGCTTCAGGCCCTTCGTGGCCTGAGCCAGCGTATCTACGCGGCAACAACTGCAGCCTTGACGGCGGCGTTCTGCTGCAAACGCGCACACCGAAACCACGGCCCGAGGGCCGTGGTTTTCTGCATTCATGGCCGTCATAAAGCGGTCAGATCACAGTAACAGGTGCTTCATCGGCTACGCGCATCCTCGCGGAAAACCGGGAGCCAGCCATGCGCTTTGCGATCGTCACCGAGACCTATCCACCGGAGGTCAATGGCGTTGCCCTGACCGTGCAGGGCCTGGAACACGGGCTACGCAACCGCGGCCACGACGTTGATGTGGTGCGGCCGCGGCAGCAACAGGACAGCACCGGCGCCGCCCATGAAGTGCTGGTTCGCGGTGCCGGCCTGCCGCGCTACCCCGGCCTGCGTTTTGGCCTGCCCGCCCCCTTGCGGCTGGCCCGGCAATGGCAACAACAACGCCCGGACGCGATTTACGTGGCCACGGAAGGCCCGCTAGGCTGGTCGGCAATGCGCACCGCGCGCCGGCTGGGCATCCCGGTTGCCTCGGGGCTGCACACCCGTTTTGATGAATACCTGCCCGACTACGGCGCCGCCTGGTTGCAGGCCACCGCATTGCGTTGGATGCGGCGTTTCCACAACCAGGCAGAAGCCACCTTGGTCCCCACCCGCGAACTGCAGCAATTCCTTCTGGACAACGGTTTTTCACGTGCACGCTTGCTGGCACGCGCGGTGGACGGCAGCCAGTTCGATCCCAATAAACGCGACGACGCGCTGCGTGCCGAATGGGGCATCGAGGGCGAAGGCTTTGCGGTGATCTACGTCGGCCGCATTGCCGCCGAAAAAAACCTCGCACTGACGATCAAGGCCTTCCGCCGCATCCAGCAGCAGCGCCCGAAAGCCCGCTTCGTCTGGGTGGGCGATGGACCGATGCGCGAGAAGCTGGCCGAGCAGAATCCGGACTTCATTTTCTGCGGCGTGCAGCGTGGCGAGGCGCTCGCCCGGCACTTCGCCAGCGGCGACCTGTTCCTGTTCGCCAGCCGCAGCGAAACCTTCGGCAATGTCACCCTGGAAGCCATGGCCAGCGGCGTGGCCACCGTCGCCTTCAACTATGGCGCCGCCCGCGAGCACCTGCAGAACGGCTATAGCGGGGTTGCCGTGGACAGCGATGAGAACTTCATCGCCGCCGCCGTGCAGCTGGCCGGCGATGACGAGATGCGCAGCCTGCTCGGCGCCAACGCCAGCCGCGCGATGCAACGCCTGCATCCAGAGCACGTGGTAGCCGAGTTCGAAGCCCTGCTCAGCGAACTGGCCAGCCGGAGACGTTGCCATGCCATTGCTGCCGCCTGAAGGCATCGCCGCACGCGAGGCACGCTGGTGCCGCCGAGCAAACCGCTATGGCCGTCGCCGTGGAATCCGCCGTCTGTTCTCGGTGCTCAGCCGCCTCGGTGACGGCGTGTTCTGGTACATGCTGATGGGCGCCTTGGTACTGGCCGATGGCCTGGACGGCCTGCAGGCCTCCGCACACATGGCAGCCACCGGCGTGCTGGCGCTGACCCTGTACAAGCTGCTCAAACGCTGGACCCGCCGCCCGCGTCCGTTCGCCGCCGATATGCGCATCCGCGCCTGGGTCGCACCGCTGGATGAATACAGCTTCCCATCCGGCCACACCCTGCATGCAGTGTCCTTCACCGTGGTGGCACTGGCCTATTACCCGTGGCTGGCGCCGCTGCTGCTGCCCTTCACGCTCGGCGTGGCCCTGTCGCGGGTGGTGCTGGGACTGCATTACCCCAGCGATGTGCTGGCCGCCACCGTCATCGGCGTACTGCTGGGGGCCGGCTCGTTGCAGCTTTTGCCGCTGCTCGCCGGCTGATCAGGCCCTACAATGCGGGCATGACAACGCTGTTCATCTCCGACCTGCATCTGGACCCCAGCCGTCCAGCCATCACCGAGCTGTTCCTCGACTTCCTGCGCGGCGAAGCGCGGCAGGCCGAGGCGCTGTACATCCTTGGCGACCTGTTTGAAGCGTGGATCGGCGATGACACGCCGTCCACTGCCGCCGACGCGGTCGCGCTGGCCCTGCACGAGGTCAGCGATGCCGGCGTACCGGTGTACTTCATCCGTGGCAACCGTGACTTCCTGGTTGGCAACGACTATGCCGCACGCGCCGGCATGCGCATCCTGCCGGACCCATCAGTGATCACGCTGTACGGCCGGCCGGTGCTGCTGCAGCACGGCGATCTGCTGTGCACCGACGATGTCGCCTACCAAGCCTTCCGCACGCAGAGCCGCGACCCGGCCTTCATCGCGCAGTTCCTGGCACAGCCGCTGGAAGCGCGCATCGCCTTCGCGCAGAAGGCACGTGCGGCCAGCCAGGCGCGCCAGTCGGAAATGAAGCAGGACGACAACGCCACGTTTGAAACCGTCACCGACGTGGCCCCGGCCGAAGTGCTGGCTACGTTCCAGCGTTACGGCGTGGACACCATGATCCACGGCCATACCCATCGCCCTGCCATCCACAGCGTGACTGCCGGCGACGGCAGCTGCACCCGCATCGTGCTGGGCGACTGGTACGAACAGGGCTCGGTACTGCGCGTTGACGCCGACGGCTTCCGCCTGGAAGCGCTGAGCTGACCCTGATCGTGCTTGTTGTAGGAGCGGCGTAAGCCGCGAAGCTGGTGCAAAAGAGCCCGTCAGAGGTGGCTGCAATTGCAGAACTGCCTGGCGGGTTTTGCATTATTGGTTTCGCGGCTCACGCCGCTCCTACAGTTCACGGTGCTGCCCCGGTTTTGTGGGAGCGGCATCAGCCGCGAAGCTGATACAAGAAAGCCCGTCAGAGTGGCTGCAATTGCAGACCTTCCGGCGGGCTTTGCATTTGTGGCTTCGCGGCTTACGCCGCTCCTACAGTTCACGCCGCTGCCCCTGATTTTGTAGGAGCGGCATAAGCCGCGAAGCTGATACAAGAAAGCCCGCCAGAGTGGCTGCAATTGCAGACCTGTCTGACGGGCTTTGCTTTGCTGGTTTCGCGGCTTACGCCGCTCCTACCCGCAGCTTGCTCAGGGGGCTTCCACCGGCACCGACGGGTCGCGGGCGCAGCCCTTGAAGGTGTCCTTGCCCAGCACGAATTCGGCGGTGAACGGATGCTTCAGGTCGGACATGCCGTCCGAGCACTCGGCGCGTTGCAGCGTCAGCCGGAAACCATCGGCACCTTCGCCACCCTGCACCACCAGCAGACCGTCCTGCACGGCACGTGCGCCTTCAAAATGGCGTGGGCTGGCCTGGGTTTCCGGGGTGCTGTAGTCCAGCTTGGCGCCGTCCACGCGCACCGCCCAGAACGGCTCATTGCCCGCGGCCTGCAGGATCACCGGGAACGCGTCCTTGGCGCCCGCTTCAGCGCTTGCGCCCGGAGCCGGTGCTGGCGCCGCAGTGCCGGCATCGGTGCTGGCAGGCTTCTGCCCGGTACACGCAGCCAATGCCAACAACACCGCACCTGCGATCAACATCTGCTTCATTACGTTCTCCTTGATTGCGTCATTGCCGGCCGCGGCCACGCTGAGGTGCGCCACGATCGGATGATGGTGCATGCCGTTGCATCACCTCGTGATAGAGACGGCATACAGCAGCCAGACATCCACCATGACTGATGGTGGATGTCTGGCACGCTGGCAGTCAATCAGACACGGCCCGAGTTCGGGGCGGCGTTCATCGTTGCCGCAACTAGCAACGGCAGACGCGATCAACATCAGGCAACAAAGCGGGCACGGCATCTGTTCGATGCCCCCCGCCGCAATCAGCCGGCCTGTTCGACCAGATGGGCCAGCTCATCCTCGTCGAACCCGGCCAGCAGGCGGGCTTCGAGATTGAACGGGCCGCGCAGGTAGCCGCCGGCGTATTCGCCGAGCAACGCCTTGAAGCGTGCCTTCGGCTCGACGCCAGCGCGTGCGCAATACCAGTGATACCAGCGCGTGCCGGCAGCCACGTGGGCAACCTCCTCGCGCAGGATCACTTCCAGCACATCGGCGGTAGTTGCATCGCCGAGCGAGCGCAGCTTGCCGATCATCGCCGGGGTCACATCCAGCCCGCGCGCTTCCAGCACGCGCGGCACCAGCGCCATGCGCGCCAGACCGTCATGCGCGGTCTTCTCGCACATTTCCCACAGGCCATTGTGGGCGGGGAAATCGGCGTAGTCATGGCCATGCGCCAGCAAGCGCTCACGCAGCAGCACGAAATGGCGTGATTCGTCGTCCGCGCAGCTGACCCAATCGGCGTAGAAACTGGCCGGCAAGCCGCGGAAGCGATACACCGCGTCCCAGGCCAGGTCGATGGCATTGAGTTCGATGTGGGCGATGGCATGAATGAAGGCGGCACGGCCATCGACCGAACCCAGGCCACGCCGCGGCAGATCGCGCGGGTGCACAAGCACCAGTTGCGGAGGGCGGCCCGGCGCGCGGATCGGATCCGGGTCTGGCGCTTCTGCTGGCAGCTTCAATATGCCAGCGCGGTAACGAGCGGCGTAATGCTGGGTGAGCGCGACTTTCTCAAGCGGGTCGGCGGCGGCCATGCAGATGCAGGCGGCATCCAGCAGGGAGAAGTCTGCTGCTTCGGCGGGTGCTACGAATGCAGCGGTCACAGGCTGTGCTTGTTGCGGGTTCATGGCTGCTCACGGGTTGCCGCTTCGTTCTGCCCTCACCCCAACCCCTCTCCCGCAGGCGGTAGAGGGGCTTTGAGCGCTGCGTGCGGCAGAAGGGCTTTGAGCCCTCCAGCTTCTTATGCGCGGCGCTGGGTCTTGGCTTCGTCCGAACGCAGCTGCTGGATGCGCTCGAAGTAACCGGGTTCGATACCGGTGACGTATTCGCCGTTGAAGCAGGAAGAATCGAATTCCTTCAGCTCCGGGTTGCCTTCGCGTACGGCGACTTCCAGGTCTTCCAGGTCCTGGTAGACCAGCCAATCGCAGCCCAGGTGCTTTTCGATTTCCTCGACGCTGCGGTTGTGGGCTACCAATTCCTCGGCGGCCGGCATGTCGATGCCGTAGATGTTCGGGTAACGCACCGGCGGCGCGGCGCTGGCCAGGTAGACCTTGCGTGCGCCGGCATCGCGCGCCATCTGCACGATCTGCTGGCTGGTAGTGCCGCGCACGATGGAATCGTCCACCAGCAGCACCACGCGGTTGCGGAACTCCAGGTGGATCGGGTTGAGCTTGCGCCGCACCGACTTAACGCGTTCGCCCTGGCCCGGCATGATGAAGGTACGGCCGACGTAGCGGTTCTTGACGAAGCCTTCGCGGTACTTCACGCCGAGCACGTTGGACATCTCCAGCGCGGCATCGCGCGAGGTGTCCGGGATCGGGATGATGGTGTCGATGTCGTGGTCCGGACGCAGGCGCAGGATCTTCTCGCCCAGTTTCTGGCCCATGCGCATGCGCGCTTTGTGCACCGACACGTTGTCCATCATCGAGTCCGGACGTGCGAAGTACACGTACTCGAAGATGCACGGTGTCTGCTGGGTGTTGGTGGCGCAGATTTCGGTGAACAGCTCGCCGCGCTCGGTGATGACCACCGCTTCGCCCGGCGCGACATCACGCATGCGCTCGAAGCCGAGCACATCCAGCGCCACCGATTCGGAGGCCACGGCGTACTCGATGCCTTCGGCATGCTCGCGCTTGCCCAGTACCAGCGGGCGGATGCCATGCGGGTCGCGGAAGGCCACCAGGCCCAGGCCCAGCACAACGCTGACCACTGCATAGCCGCCCTTGCAGCGGCGGTGCACGCCGGCCACGGCACGGATGGCCGCTTCCGGGGTCAGCATGCGCTGCGCGTCCAGCTCGTAGGCGAACACGTTCAGCAGCACTTCGCTGTCCGAATCGGTATTGATGTTGCGGCGGTCGGCCTCGAACACCTGGCGACGCAGCGCCTCGGTATTGATCAGGTTGCCGTTGTGCGCCAGCGCGATGCCGTAAGGCGAGTTGACGTAGAACGGCTGCGCCTCATCGGTGCCTTCCGAACCGGCGGTAGGGTAGCGCACGTGGGCGATGCCGATGCGGCCCTGCAGCAGCGCCATGCGCCGCTCGTCGAACACATCGCGGACCAGGCCATTGGCCTTTTCCACGCGCAGGCGGGTGCCGTCGGCGGTGGCGATGCCCGCCGCATCCTGGCCACGGTGTTGGAGGACGGTCAGGCCGTCATAAAGCTGCCCGGCGACGTTCTGGTTGCCGACGATTCCGACGATGCCACACATGTTGCGCGATCTCCGCTGGGCGATGCCCGTTAACGTGAAGGTGGCCGTGCCTGGCCCTGAGGCTCAACCCGTATCGGCTTGAGTTGACCCGGACGCACCTGCGCCGGATCGATGTTGGAGGGCAACGCCCCCGCCGGGTCAGCTCGGTCGTGCTGTCCGCTGCGCTGGTGGGGATCAAAAGCTGTCCCCTCCAACGGCGCCGGTAGCAAGCCACTGCCCGCATCTGCTTCGTTCGGTCCGCCATTATCGCCTGCCAACACCGACTTCCCCAAGTCCATCAGCGCCATTGCCGGCGATTCAGGTGGCTGCGGCAGTTTCTCGCGCAGCTTGTCGGCCATCGGCTGCAGCCAGGGCAGCACGCTGGACTGGCGCCAACCGGCCTCCTCGCGCATCGAGGTGAAGCCCAACAGCAATACCGCCAGCACCGCGAACAAGACCCCACGCAGCAGGCCCAGGGCCAGCCCCAGCAGGCGATCCGGCCATTTCAGCAGCACCGTGGCATCCACCACCCCGCGCAGCAGGCGCCCCACCAGGCTGGCCGCCAGCAGCACACCGATGAACACCAGCAGGTAACCGCCGGCATAATCGCCGGCACTGGGCTGGGCCTGGCCGGCCAGCAGCAAGGCCGCGCGCTCGCCGTAGTAGAAGGCTGCCGCGCCTGCCAACAGCCAGTTCAGCACACCCAGTACGGTAGCCAAGAGGCCGCGCATCAGCCCGAACAGGGCCGATACGCCGATCAGCGCCAACAGCGCCAGATCAATCACCGCGTGCCCCGTGCAGGCAGCGCGCGCTCGCGTGCTCGGCCAGCGGCGGACAACCCATCAAGGATGCGGGCGGACCATGCCGGCAATGCCGACCTTGGCCGCGACCTGTGCCTTGAGCTGTTCAGCCTGCTCGCGGCTGGCGACCGGGCCGATACGGACGCGGTTGAGCACGCCGTTGTCGGTGCGCACCTGTTCGACAAAGGCGCTGAAGCCCGCCGCACGCGCGCGGTCACGCAGCGCGTTGGCGTCGGCGGCCTGGCCAAACGCACCCAGCTGCACGGCAAAACCGACATTGCTGGCGGCCGGCGCGGCCGGGGTGGCGACCGCCGGCTTGGCCGGCGCCGGCGCCGGCGTTGCCGCGACCGGACGTGCCGGCTCGGGCTTCGGCGCTTCCGGTTTGGCAGCAGGCTTGGGTTCGGGCTTGGGCGCTGCCGCGACCGGCTTGGCCGGCTCCGGCGGCAAGGCCTCGGTACGCACCGGGGCGGTGGCGGCCGCAGCGGTGGCGGTGCTGGCCGGTGCGGCAGCAGGCGTCGCTGCTGGAGCTGCTGCCGGAGCCGCAGTTTCGGCAGCGGCATTGAGCACCACCACCTGCGCATTCACATCGTTGCGGACCTTGCCGGCCTCCAGCCGCACCAACTCGGCCTGGGCACGATCGGCATACGGGCCGATGCGCACACGCCAAGCCTGGCGGCCGTTGATGGTGTCGGCCTGGCGGAAACCGGGCAGATTGGATTTCTTCAGATGCGCGATCACCGCGTCGGCATCGGCCTCGCTGGCATAGGCACCAAAGTTGACCGCGTAGTTGCCGGCAGCCGCCGACGGCGGCAAGGCGCTGGCCGACGGATCCGGTGCTGCTGCGGCGACGCCGGTTTCCGGCTGCGCTGCAGGCATGCCCAAGGCACCACCTGCGGGTGCGCCGGGTGCGACCAGAGGAAGTTCACGGGTTTCGAACTGGGCCTCACCAGGGGCCGCAGGCGCACTCAGTGGCACGTCCTGTACGCCACTATCGGGCGCGGGGCCTTTGACCAGCATCGGCAGGAAGATCACGGCAAGAGCCACCAGAACGATGGCACCAATCAGTCGCTGTTTCAGAGGAGTATCCACAATTGGCGTATGCGCGGCGCGGCGGAGTGCCCCGGTGATTATATGCGGGGCACGCGCGGCAGCGTCTTAGTCAGCTGAACGGAGAAGTGGCAGTGCTTCGGCCACCGTATGGAAGGAGCCGAACAGCAGCACCCGGTCGCCCTGCCGGGCCTGACCCAGTGCGGCTTGCAGCGCCTGGGCGACACTTGCAGACAAATCTGCAGTACTGGCGCCAGTCCCTGCCAGGCGTTCGCGCAGCTGCGCGGCGGTCTGCCCGCGGGCGCCTTCCAGCCCGGCCAGGAACCAGCCATCAACCTGGCCCTGCAGCGCATCGACCACCCCGGCCGCGTCCTTGTCGGCCAGCGCGGCATAAACCGCCAGGGTGCGGCCAGCCGCCGGCTCGGCCTTGAGTGCCGCAGCCAGCGCAGCGGCAGCTTGCGGGTTGTGGCCTACATCCAGCAATACGTCAACGCCGTTGCGCTGGAAACGCTGCAGCCGCCCGACCACTCGCGCGTCGGCGACGCCCTGTGCCCACGCCGCGCGCGGCACCGGCTTGTCCAGCGCGCGCAAGGCGGCCACCGCGGTGGCGGCGTTGTTGCGCTGGATCGGCGCCCACAAGGCCGGCTGCGGCAGCTCCAGACGGAAGGAAACATCGCGCCAGCGCCACAGTTCCGAATCGATGTCCTCGGCAAAGAAATCGCTGCCGAAGCGGATCGCATTGGCACCGAGCACGTAGGCGCGCCGCAGTACGCTGGAGGGGGGATCGATCTCGCCCAGGATCACCGGCTTCCAGCCACGGATGATGCCGGCCTTCTCCTCACCGATGGCCTCGCGGTCATTGCCCAGCCAATCGGCGTGGTCGATATCGACGGTGGTGATCACCGCCACATCGGCATCGATGATGTTGACCGCGTCCAGGCGGCCACCGAGGCCGACTTCCAGCACCGCCAGATCCAAACCGGCCTGCTGGAACAGCCACAGCGCGCACAGCGTGCCGTACTCGAAATAGGTCAGCGGGGTATCGCCACGTGCGTCTTCGACTGCGTTGAAGCCGGCGACCAGGCTGGCATCGTCCACGTCCTGGCCATCGATGCGCACGCGTTCGTTGTAGCGCAGCAGATGCGGCGAGGTGTACGCACCCACCTTCCACTCCGCGGCACGGGCGATGGCTTCGATGAAGGCCACGGTCGAGCCCTTGCCATTGGTTCCGCCGACCACGATGCAGTGCGCGGCCGGCTGCCCCAGCTGCATGCGCTCGGCGACTTCGCGCACGCGCTCCAGCCCCATCGCGATGGATTGCGGGTGCTGCTGTTCGATATGGGCAAGCCACTGTTCAAGCGTGGCGGGACGGGCGGAAGACATGCGTGAAGACTCTCTGGATCATGGGCCGGCGCTGAGGGCCGACTGCGCGTTGCGCGCGGGGTGCCCATGATACAGCGGCCACTGCGTGCGGCCGCCAAGCTTGCCGGCATGTCATGCCGGGATATGCGTAGTGCCGAGCCATGCTCGGCAGAGGCTTTGCTGGTAATGCTCCAGCCGAGCGTGGCTCGGCTCTACAGGTGGGGAACCTGCATCAAGCTGCCAAGGGCGCCCCCCTCCCCTTGGCCTCGCCAAAGGGAGGGAGCGAAGCGGTAGTGCCGAGCCATGCTCGGCAGAGGCTTTACCGGTAATGCTCCAGCCGAGCGTGGCTCGGCTCTACAGGTCTACGTGCCCTGCTTTACAGCGCGCGGTGCTTGGCTTCGCCGAAGAACGGGGTGTGGTGGGCGCAATCGTTCAGTCGCACTACTTCCAGATGCTCGACGTCCGGGCCTTCGAGCAGGTTCAGCGTGGTCGGGGCCTGGCGGAAGCTCCACAGCTTGGAGATCGGCAGGCCAAGCACCCTGCACAGGATCACCCGGTTGACCGCGTCATGCGCGACCACCAGCAGGGTGTCATCCTCGCCCAGCCCTTCGGCAGCGGCGGTCAGGCCACGCCAGCTGCGGTCCAGCACCTGCCGCAGCGATTCGCCGCCGGGCATCAGCACGGTATCGGGTTCCTCGCGCCAGGCGCGCAGCCGCGCCGGGTCTTTTTCGTCGATCTCGCTCGCAAGCAAGCCTTCCCATTCGCCGTGGGCGATTTCCTGAAGGTCAGGCTCGGTCAGCAGCATGCCCTCGCGGGCACTGCCCAGCGCCGCCTTCGCAGTGGCCTGCGCGCGGCTCAGCGGCGAGGCCACGGCACGGGTGATCTGCACATCGGCCAGCCGCTCACCCAAGGCCTTGGCCTGGGCCTCGCCTACCGGCGAGAGGGGAATGTCGATCTGGCCCTGGTAGCGGCCTTCGGCGTTCCACGGCGTTTCGCCGTGGCGGGCAAGCAGGATGCGCATGCAGCTGTTTCCATTGTTGTGTGGGGCCCGCCTGATGAATCCGACGGGAGGCGCATCATAGCCCGGCGGCAGGCCGGCGCCGCCCACGGTTACCTTCGATACAGATGTCGCAGCCCGATGGCAGAACTGTGCCCACGGTTTGTCACCATTGGCCGACCCATTCAACCGCAGCGGGCCATCGGCCGCAGCACCGATGGCACGGTTGTGTGCCCGGCGCAGGCGTTACCATGCCGGTTCCCTACCGGTGGTTCGGCGTGACGTCCGCACGAGGGCAGCAACTTCCAGTCCCCAGACGCGGCATGACCAGCACCTCCACTTCCCCGACGCGGTTCACTCTCAAGCTCTGGCATGAACGTCGCGACCGCTGGGCCGCGGCGCTGATCACCGTGCTGCTGCATTTGTTGATGCTGCTGCTCCTGCTGCACTCCAACCCGCCGGTGGTTTCCTCGCCGCAGGGATCCTCGGGCGGCGGCCGGGTCAAGGTCGATTTCCTCGGCGAGGCGCCGCCGTCCAAGCAGCCGAGCAAGCAGCCGCCACAGGACAAGCCCAACAAGCCCAGCCGCGCGCAGCCCAAACCCACCACGCAGCGGCGCAGCGAGATGCGCAAGCCGGTACCGGAGGCGCGCTACATCGAGCCGCCCAGCGAACCGGAGCAGGAACAGACGCCCACCCAGGCGCAGGAGCAGGCCCCGCCCACACCACCGGCGGCAGCCAGCCCATCGGAAACCGTGCCGCGCCGTCCGCAGACCTGGACCGGCCGCCCGCCGGGTTCCCTCGACAGGACCACCGCGCAGGACAACAACGGGCGTTCGGCCGGACAAGGCGAGGACAGCGGCCGTCGCATCGACCGCAGCGCGGGTGAGCCGGCCATGGAAGTGGGCGGCTACCAGATCATCTATGACCTGCTGAGCGAAGAAAAACTGCGCGCTTGGATGGACGGCGCCAAGGAAGTCGATGGCAAGAAGGAACTGTCGATCCCACTGCCCGGCACCACCTACCTGATGGTCTGCCCGGCCGAAGTCGCCCTGCGCCGCGGTTCCAGCAAGTGCCGCATGCTGCAGGCTGGTTCACCGGAATTGCAGGACATCGGCGACGCGCGCCAGTTCGTCATCGTGATGTACGTCTACCGTTACGGCGAACTGCTGTGGCGCGGGCCCGGGCCGTACCGCTGAGGCGGAAACTTGCCCCTCCCGAGCCTGCGGCAAAGGTGTAGTGCCGAGCCATGCTCGGCATGGGGATTCACCGGTAAGGCTTCAGCCGAGCATGGCTCGGCACTACAACGGCGCGGCGCTCGCTGCGAAGCCACGGCTGCATCGACCAGCGAAGGGCTTACCCCTCCCCAACCCTCCCCTTCGCTATGCGAAAGGGAGGGGCCAAAGCGGTAGTGCCGAGCCATGCTCGGCAGTGGCCTTCCCGGCATGGCCTCAGCCGAGCATGGCTCGGCATTAAAGTTGCCAGGCCACGAACGTGGGAGCGGCGTCAGCCGCGAAGCCACTGATCCATCCGATTGCGGGCATGCAGTGCTTTCAACACTGCCGGCTTCGCGGCTGACGCCGCTCCTACAAATCTGCGGGTTGCACGACAAAAAAAGCCCGGGCAGTTTCCTGCCCGGGCTTTCATTCAAACAACGCAGTCCGAACTTACTTCGAGGCGGCGTCCATTTCCTTCAGCAGCTGCGGCGCCGGCGCCACTTCCTGCATGATCCAGCGCATGTAACGCTCGTCGACCGAGATCATGCGGGTCATCACCGGATCGAACACCCAGTTGCTGGCGACCGATTCCCAGATGCCGTCAAACGCCAGGCCGACCAGGCGACCGTGTGCGTCCAGCACCGGCGAGCCGGAGTTGCCGCCGGTGATGTCCAGGTCGGACAGGAAGTTCACCGGCACGCTGCCGATACGCTTGTCTTCGAAGCCGCCGTAACGCGTGGCCTTGACCGCATCAATCAGCGCCTGCGGCGAGTCGAACGGGTCCTTGCCGGTTTCCTTGGCGACGATGCCTTCCAGGTCGGTGAAGGCCGGCTGCACCTTGCCGTCCAGGCCGGTGTAACCCTTCACGTTGCCGAAGGTGATGCGCAGCGACAGGTTGGCGTCCGGGTAGACGAACTCACCCTTGGTCTTCTTGTAGTCAGCAATGGCCTGCAGGAACAGCGGGCGCGCCACCAGCTCCTCGCCGGTGCGGATCTTGCGCTGGTGCTCCAGCTCCAGCAGTGCCGGCATCACCGCCACCGCGTACTGGATGGCCGGGTCATTGCTGGCTTCGAACGCGGCCTTGTCGGCACCGAACCACTTCAGGCGCTCATCCAGGTTGCCCAGCTTGGAGCCGTCCAGACGTGCGACGGTCGCATCAACTGCCTTGGCATCGACGCCGCCGATCCACTTGTCGAACGCCGACAGGTGCTGGCCAGCCGACAGCTGCACGTACTGCTGCAGCCAGTACTGCTGGAACTGACGGTCCATCGCCGGCACGTAACGGCGGTCCATCTGTTTCAGGCCGCCTTCGATGGTCGGCAGATCGCGTTCCTGGTAACCCTCTTCGCGCTGCGCGTCCGGCTTGGCCTTTTCAATGGCCAGGCGGTAGAGGCGCACGGCGGTACCCAGGGTGCCGGTGCGGTTGAGCATCGCCAGGTTCAGGTCACGCGCCTGGTTCATGCGCGACTGCTGGCCCAGCGTCTGCAGCTGAGCAAATGCATCCAGCGCCGGCTTGCCGGCATCGCCCTGGCCACGCAACCATTCCAGCACCGCGGTTTCTTCAGCCTGCTTGTGGCCCAGCACGTTGTTGCGCCTGAAGCCGTCCAGCTGGCCGTCGTAGTTCTTGCTGGTGTTGTTCCAGCTGGCCATGTTGGACGCGTACTTCACCGCGATGTCCGGGTTGGTCTTGCTGGCCGCTTCCACCATCGCGATCTGGTCCTTGTAGGCCTTGGCGATGGACGGGTAGGTCCAGGTAGCGGTGTTCTCGAACTCGCTGACCAGCGCGTAGCGGTCGGTGCGGCCCGGGTAACCGGCCACCATCACGAAATCACCCTCGCCCAGCGGCTGGTTGGCCAGCTTCAGCCAATGCTTGGGCTGGTACGGCACGTTGTCGGCGGCGAAGGCGGCCGGCTTGCCGTCCTTGCCGACGTAGGCGCGGTAGAACGAGAAATCGCCGGTGTGGCGCGGCCACATCCAGTTGTCGACGTCGCCGCCGAACTTGCCGACGCTGCCCGGCGGCGCATAGGCCAGGCGCACGTCCTTGATTTCCATGTTCTTGAACAGGCGGTAGGTGTTGCCGCCGGAGAAGCTGTACAGGGTGCAGCTATAGGCGTCATCGGCTTCGCAGGCGGCAATGGCCTGCTTCTCGAAGGCTTCCAGCGCCTGGGTGCGCTTGAGCGGGTCGTTGCCGGCACCGGCAATTGCCGCCTTGGCCTGGGCGGTGACGTCGGTGATGTCGTCCAGCACGTAGATGCGGGCGTTCGGGCCGGCGCTCAGCTCGTCTTTCAGGGTCGGCGCGTTGAAGCCGTCCTTGATCAGGTTCTTCTCGGCGGTGGAATTGAGCTGGATCGAGCCGTAGGCGCAGTGGTGGTTGGTCACCACCAGGCCCTGCGGCGACACGAAGCTGGCGGTGCAACCGCCCAGCGCCACCACCGCGCCCATCGGGTCGCCGGTCAGGTTGGCCAACTGTTGCGGGTCCAGCTTCAGGCCGGCCTGCTTCAGCGGGCCGGCAATCTCGGGCAGCTGCTGCGGCACCCACATGCCCTCGGCGGCCTGCGCGGTCTGCGCCAGGCCCAAACCGGCAACGATGGAAAACGCAAGTAAATTCAAGCGCATCAGGCAATTCCGAAAGTTTGGAACGGCCGATTGTAGCGACTGTAACTGTCTCCCGCCCCTGTCATCGGTCAGTACCGGGCGGTTACGGCTGAAAGCTTATAATCAGCGCTTTCCTCACACTGCGGTCCCCTGCAATGGCACAGACGATGAAGGCGCTGGTGAAGCGCGAAGCGACCAAGGGCATCTGGATGGAAGAGGTGCCGGTACCGACGCCCGGCCCGAACCAAGTGCTGATCAAGCTGGAAAAGACCGCCATCTGTGGCACCGACCTGCACATCTACCTGTGGGACGAATGGAGCCAGCGCACCATCAAGCCGGGCCTGACCATCGGCCACGAGTTTGTCGGCCGCATCGCCGAGATCGGCCCGGGCGTGACCGGTTATGAAATCGGCCAGCGCGTATCGGCCGAAGGCCACATCGTCTGCGGTCATTGCCGCAACTGCCGTGGCGGCCGTCCGCACCTGTGCCCGAACACCGTCGGCATCGGCGTCAACGTCAACGGTGCCTTCGCCGAATACATGGTGATGCCGGCCACCAACCTGTGGCCGATCCCGGACCAGATACCGTCCGAGCTGGCCGCGTTCTTCGACCCGTACGGCAACGCCGCGCATTGCGCGCTGGAGTTCGACGTGATCGGCGAGGACGTGCTGATCACCGGCGCCGGCCCGATCGGCATCATTGCCGCCGGCATCTGCAAGCACATCGGTGCACGCAACGTGGTGGTCACCGACGTCAATGATTTCCGCCTGAAGCTGGCCGCCGACATGGGCGCCACCCGCGTGGTCAACGTCGCCAACCAGTCGCTGAAGGACGTGATGGCCGAGCTGCACATGGAGGGCTTCGACGTGGGCCTGGAGATGAGCGGCAACCCGCGCGCCTTCAACGACATGCTCGACTGCATGTACCACGGCGGCAAGATCGCCATGCTCGGCATCATGCCGCGCGGCGCTGGCTGCGACTGGGACAAGATCATCTTCAAGGGCCTGACCGTGCAGGGCATCTACGGCCGCAAGATGTACGAGACCTGGTACAAGATGACCCAGCTGGTGCTGGGCGGTTTCCCGCTGGGCAAGGTGATGACCCACCAGCTGCCGGTGGATCGCTTCCAGGAAGGTTTCGACCTGATGGAACAGGGCAAGGCCGGCAAGGTCGTGCTGAGCTGGAACTGATCACCGTCGGGTGACAAACGAAAGGCGCCATAAGGCGCCTTTCGTGTATCTGGAAGCGATAGCGCTTTAGATCTTGTGGGAGCGGCGTAAGCCGCGAAGCTGGCTGCAATGAAGTGGCGGTGATGCTGACCATCTGGCAGACCATCAGCTTCGCGGCTTACGCCGCTCCCACAAAGTCACCGGCAAAGAAAAGGCGCCGAAAGGCGCCTTTTCCTTCATCCATCACGCTTGGATCAGGGCACGTCCACCGACACGGTGAACACCACGCCCGGCTTGTAGTTGTCCGACTCGCGGCGCAGGTCCGCTGCATCCGAACCGAAGGTGTCGTAGTAGCCCAGGGTGGCTGTTGCCGGGCCGAAGGCCTTGGACACCGACACCGAGCCGTCGTAATAGTCCGCGCGGCGCGGCCATTCGTTGGCCTTTTCCTTGATGGTGGTGTAACCGGCCGATGCACCGATCGAGAAACCGGTATCGCCGATGTCGTAGCTGGCTTCCAGCGCGCTGTAGGTCTGCTTGGCACCGGTGTTGCTGTAGTCGTCGGCATAACCCAGCAGGCCGCTGACGGTCAGCGGGCCGGTCCAGGTCACCTTGGCCAGGTATTCGTTGTAGTCGATGTCGCCGTAACCGCTGGAAGCACCTTCGTAGGTGTAACGGTTCACACCCAGGTCCAGGTTCCAGCTGTCGGTCAGGTCCTTGCTCCAGCCGATGTTGTAATCGACTTCGAAGTTCGGGCCGCCGTCGCCGAAATCGACATTGGAACCCCACACGCCGACGTACAGGCCGAACGGCGCGGTGTAGCTGGCACCGGCCTGGAATGCCGGACCACCGTCGGTCTGCGAGACGCCGCGGAACACGTAATCGGTGGTCGCGCCGTAGCTGGCGCTGAACGGCGAGGTGGATTCCTCACTGTCCTGGGCATTGGCGGTGAAGGAAACGGACAACAGGGCGGCGCAGGCCACGGCGACAAGACGCTTGGTGTGCATCATGCAGATCTCTCCAGATAGTGGGGGGTGACCGACACCTGTGTGGGGGGCCGATAACAAATTCTTAACTGGAATGATATTGCGATGCAACAATCATCGCCACCCGCTGCCCTGCCCCCTTACCCCGCCGCAGCCGGAAACACCCCGTAACGGCGGGCGCCGAGCCGTATCGACTGGCCCGGCGAATAGGCCGGTGCCCCTGCGGGCAATTCCACTTCCAGGTCGCTGGCTGCGCCGGCGAGCCTGGCGCGCAGCCGCTGGCGTGGCCCACTGCGCTGTACAAGCCCAACCGTGGCCTGCCAATCGCCTTCGGCCTCGACCACCAGATCCTCCGGCCGCACGAAGACTTCCAGGGCCTGGCCTTCCGGCACCGATGCGGCGCGCGGCCACTGTGCCCCGGCCACCTCCAGCACCTGTCCCTGTGCCCGCGCCGGCAGCCGGTTGGCCTCGCCGACGAAGCCGTACACGAACGGCGAGGCGGGCTGGTCATAGACCTCGCCCGGGGTGCCCACCTGCTCGATGCGGCCACGATTGAGAATGGCCACCCGGTCGGCCAGCTCCAGCGCTTCTTCCTGATCGTGGGTGACGAACACCGTGGTCAGGCCGGTCCTGTCGTGCAGCTCGCGCAGCCAACGGCGCAGGTCGCGCCGCACCTGCGCATCCAGCGCACCGAACGGCTCGTCCAGCAGCAGCACGCGAGGCTCGATGGCGAGTGCGCGCGCAAGCGCCACCCGCTGCCGCTGGCCGCCGGACAGCTGCGCAGGGTAGCGCTCGCCCAACCCATCGAGTTGCACCAGCGCCAGCAGCTCATCGACCTTGGCATCGATGCGCGCGCGCGGCCAGCGTTCGGCACCGCGCCGCACTTCCAGCCCAAAGGCGATATTGCGGCGAACGTCCAGGTGCTTGAACAGCGCGTAATGCTGGAACACGAAACCTGCGCGGCGTGCCTGCACGCTCAAGCCGGTGGCATCCTCGCCATCGAACAGGATCTGCCCACGCTCGGGATGCTCCAGGCCGGCGATGGCGCGCAGCAAGGTGGTCTTGCCAGACCCCGACGGGCCCAGCAGCGCAAGCAGCTCGCCACTGCGCACATCCAGGCTGACGCCATCCAATGCCGGGAAGGCGCCGTACTGTTTACCCAGGTTGTGTATGCGGATGTTCATTTCGACCTCAATGGCGATGCGCGGCGGCCAGCGACTGACCGTGGCGCCACTCCAGGAAAGATTTCACCACCAGCGTCAGCAAGGCGGTGAGCGCCAGCAGCGAGGCGCAGGCAAACGCGGCGCTATAGGCATATTCGTTGTAGAGAATCTCAACGTGCAGCGGCAGCGTATTGGTGCGCCCGCGGATATGCCCGGACACCACCGACACCGCGCCGAACTCGCCCATCGCGCGCGCGCTGCACAACAGCACGCCGTACAACAGGCCCCAGCGGATATTGGGCAGGGTCACCTTCCAGAACATCTGCCACGCATTCGCGCCCAGGGTCAGCGCGGCGAGTTCTTCATCACTGCCCTGCTGCTCCATCAGCGGCATCAGCTCACGCGCGATGAACGGGAACGTCACGAACACCGTGGCCAACACGATGCCCGGAATGGCGAACACGATGCGTGGCAGCTGCAACAGGGTTTCGCCCAGCACCGGCAGGTGCAGGCGCAGCCCGTCTTCGATCAACGGCCAGAACCAGCCATCGCGACCGAACAACAGAATGAAGACCAGGCCGGCCACCACCGGCGATACCGAGAACGGCAGGTCGATCAGCGTCACCAGCCAACGCTTGCCGGGGAAGCTGTGCTTGCTGACCACCCAGGCGGCGGCCACGCCGAAGATCAGATTCAACGGAACAACCACCGCCGTCACCAGCAGGGTCAGGCGGATCGCGGACAGGGCATCCGGGTCGCTGATCGCCACCCAGAACGCATGCACGCCGCCGCGCAGGGCTTCGGCGAACACCAGCAGCAACGGCAACAACAGGAACGCCAGCAGAAAACCCAAGGCGCCGAGGATCAACAACACCTGCACCCAGCGCGGCTCGCTGGTCACCTGCTGCAGGCGGGCAGCGCGTTCATTGCGATCAATGGCCACCGGCAACTCCGACAACAGCTCGCTCATCGTGTTCCCCTGCGTTGCAGCCACGCCTGCAGGCTGTTGACCAGCAGCAGCACGCCGAACGACAACAACAGCATTGCCCCGGCAATGGCGGTGGCACCGGCGTAGTCGAATTCCTCCAGGCGGATGGTGATCAGCAAGGGTGCGATCTCGGTGACGCTGGGCATGTTGCCGGCAATGAAGATCACCGAGCCGTACTCACCCACCCCACGCGCGAAGGCCAAGGCAAAGCCGGTCAGCATCGCCGGCCACAGCGTCGGCATCACCACCCGCACGATGGTCTGCAGGCGCGTCGCACCGAGCGTGGCCGAGGCTTCTTCGAACTCGCGCTCGGCCTCGGCCAGCACCGGCTGCACGATCCGCACCACGAACGGCAGGCCGACAAACACCAGCGCCACCACGATACCCAGCGGCGTATAGGCCACCTTGATGCCCAGCGGTTCCAGCCATTGGCCAACCCAGCCCTGGCCGCCGTACAACGCGGTCAAGGCGATGCCGGCCACCGCGGTGGGCAAGGCAAACGGCAGGTCGATCATCGCGTCGAATACACGCCGCCCGGGAAAGCTGTAGCGCACGAACACCCACGCCACCCAGGTGCCCATCACCGTGTTGAACGCAGCCGCCGCCAACGCGGTGCCGAAGCTCAGGCGCAATGCGGCCAGCACCCGCGGTTCGGTCCATATCTGCCAGATGCCGCCCAGGCCAAGACCGGCCGCTTTCAGGAATACGCCGGCCAGCGGGATCAGCACGATCAGCCCCAGCCAGAACAAGGTGATGCCCATGCCAAGGCCAAAGCCGGGGAGTACCCGGCGTTGGCCCCGCACACGCGGTTGCAGTGTTTGTGCGCTTGCTGACACGGCCTACTTGCTCGCCTGGATCTGATCGAAGACACCGCCGTCAGCGAAATGCTCGGACTGCGCGCGTGCCCACGAGCCAAAGGCACTGCGAATGGTGACCAGCTCAACCTGCGGGAAGCGCGCCACGTCGGCCGGCGCGGCGTATTGCGGGGAACGCGGGCGGTAGTAATGGCGCGCGGCAATGCGCTGGCCTTCCGGCGAGTACAGGTACTGCAGATAGGCCTGAGCGACATCGCGGGTGCCGTGGCGGTCGACGTTGCGGTCCAGCAGCGCCACCGACGGTTCGGCCAGGATCGACAGCTTCGGCACCACGATCTCGAACTTGTCCGGGCCCAGTTCTTCCTGGGCGAGGAAGGCCTCGTTTTCCCAGGCCAACAGCACATCGCCGATGCCACGCTGGACGAAGGTGGTGGTGGCGCCGCGGGCACCGGTATCGAGCACCGGCACATTGCGGAACAGCGCGCGCATGTAATTCAGGATCTTGTCGCGGTCACCCTTGAAGATGTGATCTGCGTACGCCCAGGCGGCCAGATAGTTCCAGCGCGCGCCACCCGAGGTTTTCGGGTTCGGGGTCACCACCGATACACCGCTGCGCAGCAGGTCCGGCCAGTCGCGGATGCCCTTGGGGTTGCCCTTGCGCACCAGGAACACGATGGTCGAGGTATACGGCGCACTGTTGTCGGGCAGACGGCTTTCCCAGTTGGCCGGCAGCAGCTTGGCTTTCTCGGCGATGGCGTCCACGTCATAGGCCAGGGCCAGCGTCGCCACGTCGGCCTCGATGCCATCGATCACCGCGCGGGCCTGCTTGCCGGAGCCGCCGTGCGAGGTCTCGATGCTGACGTTGTCGCCCTTGGTCTCCTTCCAGTGTTTGGCGAACGCGGCGTTGAAATCGCGGTACAGCTCACGCGTAGGATCGTAGGACACATTGAGCAGCTGCACGTCGCGGGCGAACGCGGCGCCGGCGGTGACGGTCAGGCCAAAGGCCAGTGCGGCGATGGCGATACGGGAAATAAGTGATTGCTTCATGAAGGCTCTCCGTCAGAAGGAAACTTGCAGGCGCGAGAAAACAGCTTTTTCATCGGGCAACTTCGCGCCAGCGGAGGCCGCATCAAAACGGGTTTGCAGGTAGTTGGTCGCCAGCTTCAGGTTGGCGGTCAGGTACCAGTTGGCACCCAGCGTCCAGGAGCGCGCTCTGGACGCCGACACCGTGGGATCGGCATAGAACGGGAACGCGGCATCGTCGATCTCCAGTTCGCCGTAACGCGCGGTCAGTTCCACCGCGCCGTGCCCGCCGTTGAGTCCGAACGGATGCGACGGCGTGACACCGCGGTAGCTCGCGTCCTCACCGGTCAGCACGTAGCTGGCGGTGGCCTGCCAGGCACGGTTGTCCAGCTGCTTGCGGACACCATTGCGTGCCACTTCCTGCTGCGAGGCGATGTACTCGGCCTGCAGGCCCAGGCCATTGCGGTAGAACCAGCCCTGCGGTGACCAGCGGCGATGTTCGCCATCGGCTGCCACCGTACTTCTATAAGCGAAGAAGGTGGCCTGGCCCGGGGTGCGGTAACGCGGCAGGAAATTGTTGCCGCTACCATGTTTTTCGCCGGTGCTGGCGCCCAGGCCGAAGCCCAGCCCTGCCCACGCACTGTCGCTGCCCTTGAGCGGCTCGAAGAACACGCGGCCTGCATATTCGAAATCATCGTCCGGGTTGCTGGTCACCGCATCACGGCCATCGACGGTGCCGTTGAACACGCCCAGTGCATAACTGAACTTGCCCTTGGCCACGTCGCCCTGCAGCTGAACGCCGAGGTCGCGGTTGGGCGCCAGTTCGCTGACCAGCGCGCGCTCCACATCAACCAAGGCCGATGACGACTGCAGGCGTTCCAGACCGACCGGCGAGGTGAACTTGCCCACCCGCACCGTATAGGCCGGATCGAAGCGCAGATCGGCGTAGGCATCGACGATGCTGGCACTGTCCCCGGCAAATTCCGGGGTGAAGCGGTACGCCACCAGCTTGCCCAGCGAGCCTTCCAGGGTCGGCCGTGCAGTACGCAGCAGGAAGGTGTCGTTCTGGTTGGCATCGCCACCGATGAACACACGTGCATCGCCCTGCAGCAGGCCGCGCAGCTTCAGCTCGTAGTTGCCATCGCCGGATTTGAACGAAGCGCCCTTCTGGTCAACGGTGATCTTGGGTGCCGTCTTGGCCGCAGCCACGCGTTCGTCTTCCTGCAGCTCCAGACGGCGTTCGAGGATGCGCAGGCGCTGGTCCAGATCGGCCAGGCCAACGCCGTCGGTTGCGCCATCGCTGACGCCGGCAAGCCGTTCCAGCCGCTGCAGGCGTTGCTGCAGCTGTTCAACAGTGAGCTGCTGCGCCTGCGCCGATGACCCGGCCCCGCACGCTGCCAGGGCCAGGCTGAGGGACAACAGCTTCCTGGTCGGCAGGGTGAATGGGGGGCGTGTAAGGGTCATCAGCGTCTCCTGGCGGGTGGGTGTGCAGTCGATGCTGCGGGTGCACACCCATTACCGAGAAATGACTTAGGCCGCCGCCCTTATAGCCTTTGCGCATGACGCCAGCGCCAGGACACGCGGAAGGCTAAAATCGGCATTCCTCTTCACCGCAAGACCCTGCCATGACCGATACCGCGAACACTTCCCCGCTGACCCGGCACTACGCCGAGGAACTGGACGCCATCCGCGCGCAGGGGTTGTTCAAATCCGAACGCATCATCACCAGCCCGCAGTCGGCCGAGATCACCCTGGACGACGGCCGCACGGTGCTGAACTTCTGCGCCAACAACTACCTGGGCTTGGCCGACCACCCGGACCTGATCCAGGCAGCCAAGGACGCGCTGGACAGCCATGGCTTCGGCATGGCCTCGGTACGCTTCATCTGCGGCACCCAGGACCTGCACAAGCAGCTGGAAAAGCAGATTGCCGACTTCTTCGGCAAGGACGACACCATTCTGTATGCGGCCTGCTTCGATGCCAACGGCGGCCTGTTCGAGCCGCTGCTGGGCGAGAACGACGCCATCATTTCCGATGCGCTGAACCATGCCTCCATCATCGATGGCGTCCGCCTGTGCAAGGCCAAGCGCTTCCGCTACGCCAACTGCGACATGGCCGATCTGGAAGCACAGCTGCAGGCGGCCGATGCCGCCGGCTGCAAGACCAAGCTGATCACCACCGACGGCGTGTTCTCGATGGACGGCTTCATCGCCCCGCTCGATGAAATCACCGCGCTGGCCAGGAAGTACGGCGCGCTGGTGCATATCGACGAATGCCATGCCACCGGCTTCCTCGGCGCGACCGGTCGCGGCTCGGCCGAAGTGAAGGGCGTGCTGGACAGGATCGACATCATCACCGGCACCCTGGGCAAGGCCATGGGCGGCGCCCTGGGCGGCTTCACCTGCGCCAGCGCCGAGGTGGTGGAACTGCTGCGCCAGCGCTCGCGCCCCTACCTGTTCTCCAACTCGCTGCCACCGCACGTGGTGGCTGCCGGCATCAAGGCGTTCGAGATGCTGGCTGCGGCCGATGACCTGCGTGAAACGCTGCGCGAGAACACCGCCTATTTCCGCGAGAAGATGACTGCCGCCGGTTTCGACGTGAAGCCGGGCGTGCATCCGATCAGCCCGGTGATGCTGTATGACGCACCGCTGGCGCAGAAGTTCGCCCAGCGCCTGCTGGAAGAAGGCATCTACGCGATCGGCTTCTTCTTCCCGGTGGTACCCAAGGGCCAGGCCCGCATCCGCACCCAGATCAGCGCCGCCCACAGCCGCGCCCACCTGGACCGTGCAATCGATGCCTTCACCCGCATTGGTCTTGAGCTGGGCGTGATCAAGGGCTGAGGGTTGGCCCTGGATTGAAATGAAAACAGGCGCCGAAAGGCGCCTGTTTTATTTTGTACGACCGACCGGTGCATTGCCGGTAGATCGCATCGTGTAGGAGCGGCGTAAGCCGCGAAGCTGGCAATCTCGAAATCTCGAAATCTCGAAATGACGGGTATGCCTGCAATCGGATCGTTCGTTTGCTTCGCGGCTTACGCCGCTCCTACAACAACGCGCTGTTCTCAGTTCTTCTTGGCCGGCGCCGGCGCGGCGGCGCCCTTGGCGACGCGGATGCCGTTGGCCTTCATCCAGGCATCGAACTGATCGGCGCTCATCTTCTGATCGCCCTGCTGCATCATGAAACGGTAATTGCCCAGCGCATCCTTGTCGGCAACCGGCGTTTCCACCCGTACTTCGATCGGCTTGTCATCGTTGCTCGCCGTCTTTTTGCCCGAGGAAGCGCAGCCCGCCAATACCGCAACCGATGCCGCCACAAGAACGATGCCAGAGACGCGGGAAAGAGCTTGCATGGCAATGACCTCAAGGAATTAGAGTCGCAGTCTAATCCATGACCTCAGCAAGTCCAGCTATTTGCCTGAATTAATTGAAATTAGTCACGTTAAGTAGCCTGCGGATTTTTGCTGGCAACCTGCAGCGCATTCAGCTCGGCCGCGCTCAATTCGCGCCACTGGCCCTTGCCCAGTTCGCCCAGCGCCACCGGCCCAATCGCCACCCGCATCAGCCGCAGCACATCCAGGCCCAAGGCCTTGAGCAGGCGCCGGATATGGCGGTTGCGGCCTTCGTCCAGCACCACTTCCAACCAGGCGGTGCGCTCGCCGTGGCGCAGCAGCTGCACCGCGTGCGCGGCCAGGTGCTCGCCTTCATCCTCAATGCCGGCATGCATGCGTTCCAGCAGCGCCGCATCCGGCACCGCGTCCACCTGCACCCGGTAGGTCTTCAATGGGCCGGTACTGGGCTCGGTGAGCCGTGCCGCCCATTCCGGGTCATTGCTGAAAAACAGCAGGCCTTCGCTGGCCTTGTCCAGCCGCCCTACCGGTGCCATCCACGGCAGCCCGGCGCCTTCAAAACACTGGTAGACGGTGTCACGGCCCTGCTCGTCCTGCACCGTGGTCACCAGGCCGCGCGGCTTGTTCAAAGCCAGGTACAGGCGCTGCGGCGGCGCCAGTGGCAAGCCGTCCAGCAACACCTGCTGGCGACCGGCAACCACCGGAAATTCCGGGTCGCGCACCACCTTGCCATCCACACTGACGCGACCATCAAGTACGCGCCGCGCGGCCTCGGTGCGCGAACACACCCCTGCCTTGGACAGTACCCGCGCCAACCCGTGCCGGGCTGCGGCCGGGGCCGGCTTGGCAGCGCGCGCAGCGGTGGTGGGCGCACGCGAAAGCAAACGCCCGCCGGGCGTTGCGCGGCGGGCGTGCGGGTGACGCGGAGGCTTGGACGACGCCATTGCGATTCAGAGCGGCCAGTGCCGCCTTACTTGACCTCGGTCGCCGGCTGCGCGGCGGCCGGTGCGGCAGCCGGATCGGCCGCCACCGGACGCGCCTTGACCACGCGCACGCCACGCGCCTTCATCCAGGCATCGAATTCCTCGGCGGTCATGCGCTTGCCGTTCTGGCTCATGTCAAAGCGCCACGGCGTGTTGTCGAATTCGGTCTGCGGCTTGTAGGCGGCCGGGTCGTTGGCATTGACTGCCGGGCGCGCTGGCATGGCATTGGCCACGTTGTTGCAGCTTTCCACGCGCAGGCGCATCAGCACGCGGTCCAGCGACTGCTCATCGGTGCCGGCCGAGCTCAACACACCGGACGGCATGCCCAGCTGGCCCGGACGCACATACAGCTCCGAGGCCACCGGGGCGATCAGTGAGGTCGTCAGCGGTGCAGGCGTCACGGCGCTGGCCGAACAATCCACGGCTGCATGGGCGGCGGGCACAGATGCCAGGGCGACAAGACCAGCCAGAGCGATACGCAGCATTGGATTTCCATTCGGCAAGATAACGCGGCGAGTGTAGGCAGCGCCCGCAATGCTTTCAACCGTTATATGCGCGCAAGCTGCGATTGCGCGCCGACGTCACATAAATCCGGCACTGGAAAAGCGCCAGGCACAAAAAAAACAAGGCCCGGCAGATGCCGGGCCTTGTCATGAAGCGAAGTACTGAAACCGAAACGTCAGATTAGTTCTGGACGTTCAGCTCGGTACGACGGTTCTTTGCACGACCTTCCGGGTTGTCCGAACCGTCCGGGTTGGTGTTCGGAGCAATCGGACGGCTCTCGCCGTAGCCGATCGGGCCCTGCAGGCGCGACGCCGACACACCATTGGTGGTCAGGTAGTCGTACACAGCCTTGGCGCGGCGCTCGGACAGCTTCTGGTTGTAAGCGTCGGTACCCTTCGAGTCGGTGTGACCGGCAACTTCAACGCGCAGATCCGGGTAACGCTTCAGGATCTCGGTGGCTTCGCTCAGGATCGAGACAGCATCCGGACGCAGGGTAGCCTTGTCGAAATCGAAGTTGACACCCTTCAGATCGATCGAGACCGGAACCGGGCAACCGTCCGGACCAATGGTCTGGCCAGGCTGCGAGGTCGGGCACTTGTCGTCGCAGTTGTTGACGCCGTCGCCGTCGTCATCCAGGTCTGCGCAGCTCGGAGCAACCGGAGCCGGTGCCGGAGCAACAGCAGCCATCGGAGCCGGGCCCAGCGGAATCACGACACCGACCGAAGCCAGCACGTCGCCGAACCAATCCTGGTTCTTGGAGTCGTTGCTGTACTCACGGATCGACTGGTCGTCGAAATCAGCGCGGTAGGCCAGTTCGGCACGCACGGCGACGCGCTTTTCGAACGTGGTCTGCAGACCGACGCCGACCTTGGCGGCCAGGTTGCCGTCCTTGCGGTCAGCCAGCTGACCGTTGGTCAGGTGGTATTCCTCTTCCGACTTCTGGTAGCCCAGGCCTGCGAGCAGGTACGGGTTCCAGCCACGGCCTTCCTGGATGAAATGGCGACGCAGGTCCAGCGAAACGCCGTACTGCGACCAGTTCTGGTCCTGGTTGTCGTCGAAGTTCGGGTTCTGATAGTTCAGTTCACCGTCCAGCGACCAGTTCGGGCTGATGAACTTGCCCAGACCCAGCGTGGCGAACGGAGCATCGTTGGTGCCACGGTCGCCGTCCTGGAAGTTGAAGCCGGCCGAACCGGTCAGGTACCAGCGGTCGTCAAATTCCTGAGCCGAAGCGGCCTGGGCGAAAGCCAGACCACCGAGCAGCGCGGCAGTGAGGATCTTCTTGTTCATGAAATACAGCTCCTTGTTTCGGGGGTATGAAACCGGTAGAGGCATGGTCCAGCACAGCGATTATCTTCGTCGCGTTCAAAGACGGCCGTTTCCTCACGCCATCGCGGTGCACATTATGCGCTCGGCCGTGAAGACGATGTTAACAGCCTTCTAACAAATGAAGCGACCACCAGACCTCTACGTGTCCGGCTCGGCGCAACGTATACAGCTTGATCAAATGACGCAAGAGCCAGCTATGGCAAGGCTTCCGGGGATTTGCTGCAGCGCGGTTGGTTTTAATATGACAAACCCTTAATAAATGGGGGCTTGCACCGCCGGTTACCGCCAGCTGAACCGTTTGCTGGGTATGATGATTTTGCTCCCCCGCTACGGAACTTTTCCGCATGAAAGCAATCGGCCTGACCCGCTACCTTCCCATTGACGACAGCGACGCGCTGCTGGATCTGGAAATGCCCGCGCCGGCGCCGCCGCAAGCACAGGATCTGCTTGTTCAGGTGCACGCTGTTTCCATCAACCCGGTGGACACCAAACTGCGCGGCCCGAAACCCGGCGAAGAGAATCCGCCGCGGGTACTGGGGTTTGATGCCGCCGGCACCGTGGTTGCGGTCGGCCCGCAGGTCACCGCTTTCGAAATCGGCGATGAGGTGTATTACGCCGGCGATGTCACCCGCCCGGGCTGCAACGCGCAGCTGCAGCTGGTGGACGAACGGCTGGTCGGGCGCAAGCCGGCCACACTGGATTTTGCCGAAGCCGCCGCATTGCCGCTGACCACGCTCACCGCATGGGAACTGCTGTTCCAGCGCATGCCGTATCAGTTGGATGGCCGCCGCAATGTAGGCAAAACCCTGCTCGTGATTGGCGGCGCCGGCGGCGTCGGCTCGATGGCCATCCAGCTTGGGCAACATGCCGGCTTCACCGTGGTGGCCACCGCCTCGCGCCCGGAGAGCGCGCAGTGGTGCCTGCAGATGGGCGCCAGCCACGTCATCGATCACCGCCAGCCGCTGGCGCCCCAGCTGCAGGCGCTGGACATCCATGCCGTGGATGCGGCGCTCAACCTGGCCAATACCGACCTGTACTGGCAACAGCTGGGCGAACTGCTGGCACCGCAGGGCCATGTCGGCCTGATCGTGGAGCCCGCCGCCCCGCTGCACATCGGTGACCCTTACAAGGCCAAATGCATCGGCATCCATTGGGAATTCATGTTCACCCGTGCCCGCTTCCGTACCGCCGACATGATCGAGCAGCACCGCATCCTGACCCGCGCGGCCAGCCTGATCGACGCCGGCGAACTGCGCACCACCCTGAGCCAGCGCCTGGGCACCATCAATGCCGCCAATCTGCGCCAGGCCCATCGCCAGCTGGAAGCCGGGCGCAGCATCGGCAAACTGGCCCTGGAAGGCTGGGACTGAGGCCACACCCGCCCTGCCTGCGCCGTCGCGCCTTGTGGCCACGGCGCAGTTTCCGGTTGCCATGCCCCGCCGCTTCGATCAGACCAACATGCCGTCCTTGAATCTCGTCTCACGCCTGCTGCAGCTGCTGCTGGGCCTGTTCCTGTATGGCATTGCCGCGTCGCTGATGATCCGCGCCGGCATCGGCATCGCGCCCTGGGATGTGCTGAGCCAAGGCGTGGCCCTGCGCAGCGGCTGGAGCTTCGGCCTGGTCACCAACATCGTGGGTGTCTGCGTGCTGCTGATGTGGCTGCCGCTGCGGCAGAAACCCGGCGTGGGTACGGTACTCAACGTGCTGCTGATCGGCCCCAGCGCCCAGCTGGGGCTGAATCTGCTGCCAGCCGCGCATGGGCTGCCTTCACAACTGCTGCTGTTCGCGGCCGGCCTGGGGTTGCTGGCCGTCGCCACCGGGCTCTACATCGGCGCGCGCTTTGGCCCCGGCCCGCGCGACGGGCTGATGACCGGCCTGCACGCCCGCACCGGCTGGGCGATCTGGAAGGTACGCAGCCTGATCGAAGCCTGCGCGCTGGCAGTGGGCTGGGCCCTGGGCGGCAATGTCGGCTGGGGCACGCTGGCCTTCGCCCTGCTGATCGGGCCGCTGTGCGGCATCACCCTGCCCTTGTTTGATCGCCAGCGCCGGCCGGTGATGGCCGCCTCTGGCCGTTGAGCTGGCCGGGCGGCGGCCCAGACGCCGTCAGCGGCGGCTGCGCAGTACCTGCTGGCGGATATGCCAGTCACGCAATGCAACCCACGCTGCGGCCTGCCGCGCCTGCGCCGCGCTGGCCGCATCCGGCGCAACACCCTGCACCTCCAGATGGCGGGAGTCGCGCCAGCGGTGCAGTTGCGGTTTGTGCAGGGGAACCAGCAAGCCAGCGCGCGTATACATGCGTTCGTACTGGGCCAGGGCCTGGCCGCCATCGGGCGCGGCCTGCCACAGGTTGCGCCCGGTTCTGAAATAACGCTGTCCCGGCAGGGCCAGCTCCACCAGTGTCGGCACCAGATCCGCATGACCGGCGAAGGCCGTGGCATCCGGAGCGCTGGCGCTGGGCACATAGGCCGCTGGCACCCGCATCCACGCGAACACGCGGTCCACGTCCACCTGCTCGGCCGGCAGGTCGTAGCGGTAATGCGAGCGCAGGTTGTGGTCGCCGGACACAGCCACGATGGTGCGTTCGCCCAGCGGCTGCTGGCGCAGCTGCTGCAGGAAACCGCCCAGCTCATCGGCCTGGTATTGATAGGTGGCCAACATGCGCCGCAGCTGCACCTGGTCGGTCTCCGCGCGCGGCCCCAGCGCGGCGGGATCCAACGGGTACGTCTGGCGTGGCGTATCCAGCGTGTGTGGCGGGTGGTTGCTGGTGGTCAGCATCACCAGGAACAGGCGTTCACCACGGGCGTCAGCCTCGCTCAGCAGTTGTTCGGCAAAGCGGAACAGCCAGCCGTCGTACAACCCCCACTCGGTGCCACGGGCCTGGCCAAACCGCTGTTTGATGTCGCGCGCGTCATAGACCCGGTCAAACCCCTGGTGGCTAAGTGCGGTGCCGATATCACGCCAGTCGCTGCCGCCTCCGTAGATGAAGACGGTGCGGTAGCCGGCCCGCTGGAACGGCAAGGCCGCGGCGGTATCGAACGCCAGCCGTGCGTTGCGACCACGCGTGAGCGGCGTGATCGGGGTGCCCAGCAGCAGGTTTTCCAGGGTCGGATGCGTGCCGTTCTGGCCGGCGATGAAGTTTTCGAAACGCTGCCCGGTGGGCAGCTCGCCACGCAGACGGCCGAGCATGTCGTTTTCGGGGCCGTCGGTGTACAGCAGGTCCTGCCCGAACGACTCCATCAGGCCCAGCACCACGTGCGGCGACTGGGCCAGCGCGCGCGGCTGCCCCGGTGCCTGCGCGAACAACGCCGCCTCTACCTGTTGCGGACCGGCAGCGCCCAGGCCGGCCGCGCTGGCAGCTTCGGCGAGATCCTTGAACCCGAGCTGCTTCAGGCCGACCAGCGGGTCATCGCCAATCTCGGTTTCATTGGCGCGGGTGCGCGCCGCGCGGTACAGCGTCAGCGGCGCGTTGAGTACCAGCGCATTGACGAACGGGTCGGCCGAGACCGTGACGTCACGCCGTATCAGCGGGAAGCTGCCGACACTGCCACGCGCCAGCAGAAGCAGCAGCACGCATTGCAGCAGCAGCAACAACACCCTCCCCCAGGTGCCCGAACCACGCGGCCAACGCAGCGCCAGCCAGCCACCGGCGCGCGGCAGGGCCCAGCGCAGCAGCGCGGTGACCAGCAACAGGCCGAGCACGCCCCAGACCACCGGGTAGTCATCCCACACTGTCTCCAGGATCGCGCCGGTGTCGTCCTCGAACATGCCGAACACGATGGGATCGAACCGCGTCTTGTAGAACCCGTAATAGAAGTGTTCGCACACCGAAAGCACGGCGAACACCATCAGCAGCGCCAGCGACAGCCATTGCGCCAGCCGCACCGCCGTTTCACGCCGGCCGCTGAGCCAGACCGGCATCATCGACAAACCGACCAGGCTGGCGGCGATAGCCCCGGCTACCAGGTCATAACGCAGCCCGCGCGCCAGCGCCGGCCACAACAGCTCCAGACCGCGGTCGCTGCCGGCGTAATCCCACCACAGGAAGATGCGGGCCAGTCCGCCGAGCACGACCATGCCCGCCACCAGCAACCACAACTGGGGCAACAGGCGCGTTGCGCGGTCTGCGCCGGTGGCGCGAAGAACATGCGAGGTTGTTACAGACATGGGAATTCCACGACAGACAGTCCGTTGCCAGGCGGCGGTGGCGCATTGTAATGACGCTGCAATCCATTTGCCTCATCACGGACACGTCAGTGCGAGGGCAAGCATTGAGGCCAACGCGATTGCCAGTCAGAATGGGCCATTCCATACGCAAGCGTATCCAGCATGACGCCAGCCACCGACACCGCCTACCCGCACCTGTTCGCCCCGCTGGATCTGGGCTACACCCAGCTGCGCAACCGCATCCTGATGGGCTCGATGCACACCGGGCTGGAAGACCACGCCCGCGACTTCCCCAAGCTGGCCGCCTACTTCGGTGAGCGTGCGGCCGGTGGCGCGGCCCTGCTGGTCACCGGCGGCTTCGCGCCCAACGTGGTGGGTTGGCTGACCCCGTTCGGCAGCAAACTGTCCTGGCCCTGGGAAGTCAGCCGCCACCGCCAGGTGACCGCTGCCGTGCATTCGCACGGCGCCAAGATCTGCCTGCAGCTGCTGCATGCCGGCCGCTACGGCTACCACCCGCTGCAGGTGGCCCCGTCCAAGCGCAAGGCACCGATCAACCCCTTCACCCCGCGCGCGTTGTCGGCCGGCGGCGTCGAGCGGCATATTGCCGATTACGCCCGCGCAGCGAAATACGCGCGTGATGCCGGCTACGACGGCGTCGAGGTGATGGGCTCGGAAGGCTATCTGATCAACGAATTCATCGCCCCGCGCACCAATGGCCGCAGCGATGCCTGGGGCGGCGACGCGGCCAAGCGCATGCGCTTCGCGGTGGAGATCGTACGCCGCATCCGCGAGGCCTGCGGCCCGGACTTCATCATCATCTACCGGCTGTCGCTGGTGGACCTGGTCGAGGACGGCAGCAACTGGCAGGAGATCGTGCAGCAGGCGCAGGCCATCGAAGCGGCCGGCGCAACCCTGATCAACTCCGGTATCGGCTGGCACGAGGCGCGCATCCCCACCATCGCCACCTCGGTGCCGCGCGCCGCCTTTGCCGGCGTCACCGCCAAGCTCAAGCCGCATGTCGGCATTCCACTGATCGCCACCAACCGCATCAACATGCCGGACGTGGCCGAAGGCATCCTCGCCGGCGGCGGCGCCGACATGGTGTCGCTGGCCCGCCCGCTGCTGGCCGACCCGCAGTGGCCGGCCAAGGCCAAGGCCGGCAAGCCCGAGGCGATCAATACCTGCATCGCCTGCAACCAGGCTTGCCTGGACCATGTGTTCCAGCAGAAGCGCGCCAGCTGCCTGGTCAACCCACGCGCCGCACACGAGACCGAGCTGGTCTATTTGCCGACCACCGCCGCCAAGCGCGTGGCCGTGGTGGGTGCCGGCCCAGCCGGCCTGGCCTGCGCCACGGTGGCGGCCGAACGCGGCCACCAGGTCACCCTGTTTGATGCGGCTGCGGAAATCGGCGGCCAGTTCAACGTGGCCAAGCGCATCCCCGGCAAGGAGGAGTTCCACGAAACCCTGCGCTATTTCCGCCACAAGCTGGCCGAAACCGGGGTCAGCGTGCGGCTGGACACGCCAGCGGATGTGAACGCGCTGGCCGATTTCGACGAGGTCGTGGTGGCCACCGGCATCAGCCCGCGCAAGGTCAGCTTCGCCGGTGCAGACCATCCGATGGTGGTCAGCTACCTCGACGTGTTGCTGGGACGGGTACAGGCCGCCGACAAGGTGGCCATCATCGGCGCCGGTGGCATTGGCTTCGATGTCGGCGAGTTTCTGGTGCATGAAGGCCCCTCGCCTGCGCTGGATCCCGCCCGCTGGATGGCCGAATGGGGCGTGGATGCCAGCTTTGAAAGCCGTGGCGCGCTGGCCAAGCCGCAGCCCGAAGCGCCTGCCCGCAAGGTCTGGCTGCTGCAACGCAGCCCTGGCAAACCGGGCGCCAAGCTGGGCAAGACCACCGGCTGGATCCACCGCGCCACGCTCAAGGCCAAGGGCGTGAAGATGCTCGGCGGCGTGGAATACCTGGGTGTGGATGACGCCGGCCTGCGCATCCGTGTCGACGGCCAGGAGCAGTTGCTGGATGTCGGCACAGTGGTGGTGTGCGCCGGCCAGACTCCGCGCCGTGAACTGGCCGATGCATTGCAGGCCGCCGGCCGCAGCGTGCACATCATCGGCGGCGCGGATGTCGCCGCCGAGCTGGATGCCAAGCGCGCGATCGATCAGGGCAGCCGGGTCGCTGCAGCTCTTTAAACAAGGCAGCAGAAGCGGGTAAGCGCAGCGCACCCGGGATGATCGGCCAACGTGTCCGACTGAAAGACCAGCATGCAATCCCGGGTGCGCTGCGCTTACCCGGGCTACCGGTGCTCGGCAAAACTTTGCCGGCATGGCGGCCGAGGAAATGAAACGTGATGCGGCCGGCTTCAATGCGCTCGACGCGGATGCAATTCGCAAAAAAACGGGATGCAGATCCCACTATTCCAGCCATCAGGACGTGATCAACGCGGCCTCGAATCGGCTCGACGGTGTGCCCTCAAAAACCTGAATGCGCGTACCCGAGCCAAAAAAGACCCGGGCAACAAACCTGAATGTCAACAATCACTGTTCAGGATGAGTTTTGGGTTCGCCCCCTACCTTGCGCCAACTTCCGCTCACCCACCAGTTCTGGTGAGCAAGGCGCAGCCCTCCCACAATCTATTGGGGCTGCCCACGGGGCGGCCCCGATGCCACGGCCGCCTCCCCATAACGCCAAGTCGCAGTGTTGTCCGGCTCCCTTGAGGGAGGCAGGGCGGCTGCGGCCCACACGGAGCAAGGAGATTTATGAAACTGGCTTGGATTCTTTGGTTGTCGCAGATGTTGCCGCAACCTGCAGCCGATTCGTTGTGCCTGAGCACGACCGTATACCTGGAAGCCCGCGACCAGACCCTGCGCGGCCAGCAGGCCGTGGCCGAAGTCGCCCTGCGGCGGCTGGACAGTGGCCTGTGGGGCGACTCGATGTGTCAGGTGGTCACCGCCCGCAAGCAGTTCGCCCCGACCCTGGTCGCCCCCGGCACCCAGCTGCGCAACAACGATGCCTGGGCCGAAGCCGTCGACGTAGCCTTTGCCGCCGAGCGCAACTGGGCCCTGCCCAATGGCCAGCGCAAGGAGATCGTGCCCGGCGCCAGCCACTTCGCCGCCCACGCCATCGCCAGCCCGAGCTGGCGCAATGCCTACCAGGTGGCCACAATCGGCGGGCATACCTTCTATAAGGTGCAGTCGCTGAAGCCGCGCGCTTCCTGAGCCGGCTGAAGGCCTGCCGCAGCGGCACGCCAGCTGTCTGCTACCTGCCTGCACACTGAGCAACACGCTTGTGGCGATAATGTCGGGGTCTCAACACCCCGAGGGGGCCCTCCGATGAAGCTCTACAGCAAGCCCGGCGCCTGTTCGCTGGCCGACCATATCGCCCTGATCTGGTCGGGCCTGAAGTTCGATGTGCAGATCGTGGACCACGCCACGATGAAGTCGCCCGAGTACCTGAAGATGAACCCGGCCGGCGCCGTACCTGTGCTGGAAGACGATGGCTGGGTGCTGACCCAGAACGCCGCCATCCTGCATTACATCTGCGACAAGGCACCGGCCTCCGGGCTGGACGGCGGCAGCGACCCGCGCACCCGCGCCGAGGTCAACCGCTGGTTGTCCTTCGTCAACGCCGACCTGCACCCCACCTACTTCCCGATCTTCGGCGCGACCAAGTACCTGGAAGACGAAGCGGTCATCGCCCGTACCCAGGAACACTCGCGCCAGAAGCTGAAGACGCTGTACCAGCGCATCAACGATCGCCTGGCCCTGGTGGACTGGCTGGGCGGCACCCCGCGCGCTTCCATTGCCGATGCCTACACCTTCGTGACCCTGCGCTGGGCGCGCGGCCTGAAGCTCGATCTTGCCGACATGGACGCACTGGACCGCTTCGAGCAGCGCATGCAGGCCGACCCGGCCGTGCAGGCGGCCATGAAGGCCGAAGGGCTGAGCTGATCCCCCTGCTTTACGCCTGAAACGAACGGGCCGCCGGTTGCATGACCGGCGGCCCGTTGCGTTTTGGCGGCACCGCAACTAGCGCGCCGACAAGGTCATGACCAGACGCGGCTGCTCGCGGTACAAGGCCGGGTACTGCTGCTTCAAGGCAGCCACCTTGGGCAGGTCATTGATCCGGATATAGGCCGACTCGGGGTGCAGCGTCAGGTAGTTCTGGTGGTAACCCTCGGCCGCATGGAAGGCCTTGCCGCCGTCAACCCGGGTGACCAGCGGCGCCGCGAACACCGCACTGCGCTGCAGCTGGGCGATATAGGCGCGGGCGGCATCGCGCTGCGCAGCGTCATCGGCATAGATGGCCGAACGGTATTGGCTGCCATGGTCCGGGCCCTGGCGGTTGAGCTGGGTGGGGTCATGCACCACCGAGAAGAACACCTGCAGCAACTGCCCGTAACTGACCTGCGAGGGATCGTAGGACACCTGCACCGCCTCGGCATGGCCGGTACCGCCGCCACTGACGCGCGCATAGCTGGCATCGGCTGCACTGCCACCGATATAGCCGGACACCGCGTTGTCCACGCCCTTGATGTGCTGGAACACGCCCTGCACACCCCAGAAGCAGCCGCCGGCAAACACCACCCGCGCCTGTTTGACGCCGGCCTGCTGCAGATCGGCCGCACCGGTCGGGGCCGGCACGTGCAGCGCCACCGGTGCCGCCTGCGCGCTACGGTCCATGCCGAATCCGGCGACCAGCAGCGCCCCGGCAATCAGCACCGCGATGCTGCCGGCAACAAGTTTGTCCATGGCGATCTTCATCTCGGCTCTCCTGTGTTCAACCAAACGTGAAGGCATAGGCGCGCACACCCGGATCGAGGAACTCGATCTCGAACGTCCGTTCGCGCACCTCGCCGTCCTGACGGATCAACTGGTACAGGCGGTTCTGATCCACCACGCCTTCGCCCTGCGCCGACACATCACTGCCCGCTGCGGCCTGCGGTGGCTGGCCATCGATGCGCACGCGGAAGCGCACCGGCCGCGCCGGATCCTGCGGCGCCAGTACCAGGTGCAGGTCACGGGCATGAAAGCGGAAGGCAATGCGGCCACCGCCCTGCTCCAGCTGCGCATCCTCGGCCCCCACCGTCCAATGCCCGGCCAGCGCCCATTGGTTCAGCTGCAACCGGCTCGGCAGGCTGTACTCGGCGGTGCGCCCCGGCTGGATGCCGCCGGGCGAAGTGAAGTGCTCGGCGCGGGCATGGCCGATATAGGTTTCCGGTGATTTCAGGCTGTCCATGTCGGCCTGGCGCTCAACGCCCCTGTCGGCCATGCGCGTTGCCGGTGCCGCGTCACCCGGCAGACTGTTGCCGGCCTCGCGCAGCAACTGGCGGATGATCTGTTCGGACTGCGCGTAGTTGCCTTCGCCGAAGTGATGGGCGCGGATGCGGCCCTGCGCATCGATGAAGTAATGCGCCGGCCAATACTGGTTGTTGAAGCCGCGCCAGATCGCAAAATCATTGTCGATGGCGACCGGATAAGTGACCTTCAGATCAGCGACCGCGCGCTGCACATTGCCAAGGCCGCGCTCGAAGGCGAATTCCGGCGCATGCACGCCGATCACCACCAGCCCATGATCCTTGTAGCGTTCGGCCCAGTCGCGCACATAGGGCATGGCGCGCAGGCAGTTGATGCAGGAGTAGGTCCAGAAATCGACCAGCACCACCTTGCCGCGCAGTTGCCCCGCATCCAGCGGCGGACTGTTGAGCCAGCCGGTGGCGCCGGCCAGCGAGGGCATCTGCCCTTCTACCGGCAGCGCTCCGCTACCGGCATCGCCGGCGGACATCATCATCGCCGCGCCTGCCGCCGGCTGCTGCGTGGGCAGCACGTCCAGCAACCGCTGTTCCAGCCTTGCCGTGCTGACCGTCGACAGCCGCGTCAGCAGGCCGGTATCCCAACCCATCGCAATGGCCACCACCGCCAACAAGGCCGCGATACCCAGGCCGCGCCGGATCCACTCGCCCACCCCCAGCCGCTGCTTCAAGGCGGTGAACACGCGCCCGCCTATCCACACCGCCAGCGCCAGCGAGGTCGCCGCACCCAGCGCATAAGCCAGCAGCAAACCGGTGGTGCCCACATTGGCGCCCTGCAGGGCAGCGCCAGTCAGGATCAGGCCCAGGATCGGCCCCGCGCACGGCGCCCACAGCAGGCCGGTGGCTACGCCGATCAGCAGCGAACTCAGCACGCCGCCCTGCCCCGCGTCGGCCGCGGCGCCCAGCCGCGCACCCGCGCGCTGCAGCGGCGCCAGCAGGCGATCGGCCAAGGCCGGCCACAGCAGTGCCAACGCGAACAGCGCCATCACCACCAGCGCGATCCAGCGCCCGATCTGGTTGGCCTGCGCAACCCACTGGCTGCCCACCGCCGCCAGGCTGGCGACCACCGCGAACATAAACGCCATGCCGACCAGCAAAGGCAGCCCGCTGCGCAGGAACGGTCGGTCGGCGCGCGCGAACACGAACGGCAGCACCGGCAGGATGCAGGGGCTGAGCAGGGTGAGTACGCCGCCGAGGTAGGCCAATACCAACAGGAACATGGAGGAATCCTTCAGGAAAGAATGAAACGCAGGTCAGGCCGCGACGAACTGCAGGGCGACGCCGTTCATGCAGTAACGCAGTCCGGTCGGGCGTGGGCCGTCTTCGAATACATGGCCCAGATGGCCACCACAGCGCCGGCAGTGCACCGCCACCCGCACCATTCCCAGGCTGCTGTCGCGGTCCTCGCCCACTGCGTCGTGCAGCGGCGCCCAGAAGCTGGGCCAGCCGGTACCGCTGTCGAACTTGGTCGCCGAGGAGAACAGCGGCAGCGCGCAGCCTGCACAGTGGAAGGTGCCGCGCCGGTGTTCGGCATTGAGCGGGCTGCTGAAGGCCCGCTCGGTGCCCTGCTGGCGCAGCACCGCGTACTGCGCCGGGCTGAGCTGCTGCCGCCACTGTGCGTCGCTGCGCATCACTTCGAACACCGGCGAACGTGCCGGTGCGGCCGGGGCCGGGCCATTGCAGGCAGTCAGGCCCAGCACTCCGGCTGCGGCAGCCATGCCACCAATGCCAAGCAACCTGCGACGGGTGAGGCTCATGAGCGGTCTCCAGCCAGGGACGATGCGGCCATGCTGCGCCTGCCCGGGTCAACGAATCCTCACGCAGAGTTAAATTCTTCGTGACACATCCACGCGCGCTTCCAAGGACAATGCCAGCCATCCACCCGAGCCGGCCGCAGGCATCGATGAGCAGCACAAAACGCATCCTGATCGTCGAAGACGATGTGCATATCGCCAACCTGCTGCGCATGCACCTGCGGGATGAAGGCTACGAGGTCAGCCATGCCGCCAGCGGCGACGAAGGCGTGCGCCTGCTCGAAGCCGGGCACTGGGATGCGTTGGTGCTGGACCTGATGCTGCCCGGCGTGGATGGGCTGGAAATCTGCCGGCGCGCACGCGCGATGACCCGCTATACGCCAATCATCATCACCAGCGCGCGTGCCAGTGAGCTGCACCGCATCCTGGGCCTGGAACTGGGCGCCGACGACTACCTGGCCAAGCCGTTCTCGATGCTGGAACTGGTGGCGCGGGTAAAAGCGCTGCTGCGGCGCGTGGAGGCGATGGCGCAGAACGCGCGCATCGATGCCGGCACGATAGACGTGGCCGGCCTGCGCATCGATCCGGTCGCGCGCACCGCGCAGGTTGATGCACGTCCGCTCGAACTCACCCCGCGCGAATTCGACCTGCTGTACTTCTTCGCCCGCCACCCCGACCAGGTGTATTCGCGCATGCAGCTGCTGGATCAGGTCTGGGGCCATCAACACGATGGCTACGAACACACCGTCAACACCCACATCAACCGCCTGCGCAACAAGATCGAGCAGGATCCGGCAGCGCCCACACGCATCCTTACCGTGTGGGGCCGCGGCTACAAGCTGGCCACCGATGGCGGGAGCCCGGCATGATCCGGCTCACCCTCTCACAGCGCCTGTCGCTGGTGTTCTGCGCATTGCTGCTGATCTGCTGCGGCGCGCTGGCGTGGATGCAGATGCGCAGCAGCCGCATGCACGAGCAGGAAACCGTGCAGCGCCTGTCACGCGGGCTGGCCGAACATATCGCGCGCAGCGGTGAACTTATGGATGCGCGTGGCATCCGTGATGGCGAGGTACGCGCGCTGTTCGGCAAGCTGATGTCGGTCAACCCCAGCGTCGAGGTCTATCTGCTCGACGATGCCGGCCGCATCCTCGGCCACGACGCGCCGGAAGGTCACCTCAAGCGTGACCGCGTCGACCTGGCGCCGGTGCGCGCCCTGCTGGCCGGCGAGCCGCTGCCGATCTTCGGTGACGACCCACGCAGCAGCAGCGGTCGCAAGGTATTCAACGCAGCGCCGCTGTGCGTGCAGGGCCGCCAGGTCGGCTACATCTACGTGGTGCTGGTGGGTGAGCAACGCGAGGCGTTGGCCGCCGATATCGCCGCCAATGCCACGCTGCGCACCACGCTGTGGTCGCTGGCGATCGTGGCCGTGTTCGGCTTGCTGGCGGCGGTGATCGCGTTCCGCTGGGTGACGCGGCCACTGCGCCAGCTGACCCGTCGCATCCAGTCCTTCGACGTGGACAGCGGCGACCCGCGTCCGCCGCTGCCACCGGCGCCGCTGCGTGCCGGTGAGCGCGATGAACTGAGCATCCTGCAGCACAGCTTCGCGCACCTGGGCCAGCGCATCAGCGAACAATGGCAGCAGCTGCGGCAGCAGGATCTGCAACGCCGCGAGCTGGTCGCCAACCTGTCGCATGACCTGCGCACGCCGCTGTCCTCGCTGCACGGCTATCTGGAAACACTGGCGCTGAAGGATGCCAGCCTCAGCGCCGACGAACGCCAGCGCTATCTCGCCATCGCCCTGTCGCAGAGCCACAAGGTTGGCCGGCTTGCACAGGCCTTGTTCGAACTGGCGCGGCTGGAGCATGGCGGCGTGGTGCTGGAACTGCAGGCATTCTCGCTGCCGGACCTGGTGCAGGACGTGCTGCAGAAATTCGAACTGGCCGCGCAGTCGCGGCAGCAACATCTGGACGCGGAGATTCCCGCAGGGCTGCCGCCGGTGGAGGCCGACCTTGGACTGATCGAGCGGGTGCTGACCAACCTGCTGGACAACGCGATCCGCCACACCCCGGCAGGTGGCCGCATCCGCGTGTCGCTGCGGGCGCTGGATGACGAGGTGATGGTCCGCGTTGCCGATACCGGCCCTGGCATTCCAGTGGAACGGCGCGACCAGCTGTTCAACACGCCGCCCGCACTGGGCAGCCAACGCCCTGACAGCGGCGGCCTCGGGTTGTTGATCGTGCACCGCATCCTGCAGCTGCACCACTGCCAGATCCGCCTGCTGGAAAGCGACGAAGGTGCGGTGTTCGAGTTCTCATTGCCGCTGGTACGGCAGCGCGCGTAGCCGCTGCCGTGCGGCGCCTGTGGATCAGCCTATTTCGCGGATGACACTGCCCTGTCCATCGCGCAGCAGCGTCGGCCGCACTTCGACCTGCAACTTGCCACCGGGCAATGGATAGACGCCGCGTTCGGCACGCACGCTGTCCAACATCGCCCGCAGGCTGCTGTCCGACAGCACGCAGCGTGCACTGTCGCCATCACTCTGCACGTCGTCCATCAGCCCGGGCTCGAACCGCCACTGGCGCTGCTGGCCAAGCACCACCAACGGTCGGTCGTGATGCAGGCGCAGTGGCAACAGCTCCAGCACGCTGTCCACCTGACCGGCGCCCAGCACCAGCGTGGTGATGCCGCCATCAACGCGCCAGTCCAAGGTTTCCACCAGCAACATGCCGGTGCTGGAGCCTTCCCGCTGACTGCCCGCCTCAAGCTGCGCAGCCAGCGCCGGATCACGCAGCAGTGAATCGCGGCCCAGCTCGGTGATCCACAACGGCATTGCCGGTGCCATCACCGTCAACACACCGAGCGTGGACCAGCGCTTGATCGCCGCCATCTCGTCATCACTCAGCCCCACCAGCTGCAGGAAATTCAGACGCCCGTTGGCGGTGTCGATTGCCGGCAGCTGCGGATCGGCGACGAATGCCAGATGCCGCAGCTGGGTGTCGGTATCCAGCGCGATCGGGCCATTGGCATCGAGATGATGCCCTGCTTCGAACACGTTGCCGCTGCTGAACACATAGCGCGCAAGATTCTGCAGCAGGTTCATCGGCCAGACCGGCGGCTCGCCGTGCTGGTTTTCACCAGGCGCAGCGGCCAGCCGGAAGGTCAATTCAAAACCGAAGCCGCTCTCCTGCGGATCCTCGCTCTGCTTGTCGTACAGCTCGGAAAAGCCGTAGCTGACGTAATGCCAGTGCGGACGGGGTGCATCGCTCCAGTACACGCTGACGCCATCAAGGGGATCGTTGCCACCCAGGGTATGCGACAGCACGGTGCCGAAATGCCGGGGCGTCTGCCCCGGATACAGCGCCGCCATGGCCGCGTTGATCGCATCCCAGCCTGCGGTGCTGATCTGACCGCTGTCTTGCTGCGCCATGCAGGCACTCCAATGAGGGACAAGCCCATATGATAGTGCCCATGCAGTGCGGCAGCTTGCGCGCGACGTTGACCACCGCCCTTGCGGGCGGTGGTCCCATCAGCATCAGCCCACGACCAGTGCGTGCGTTTCTTCCAACCAACGGCTTGCGAACGCCGGGCTCTTGGCCTTGCCCAGCGCGGTGGACAGCTCCGGCCACAGCTGTTCCAGGCTGACAGCGGTCTTGCTGCGCTCGATCTTCAACTGGATCAGATAGCCCTTCAGGCCCAGGTGCTTGCGCACCGACTCGGCCATCCAGTCGCGTAGCTGCTGGTAACGCAGCGGGTCGTCGCCCCACTGCGTGGTCACCAGCAATACCGGTGCTTTCTCGGCACTGCCGGCCACCGCGTCGATCAGCTGCAAGGCAGCCAATTGCTGCAATACGTCATCCGGCGCGCGCAGGCCCTGCGCCATCTGCTGCAGTTCGCGCTCATCACGCTGCCCGTCCACCAGCAACAGCACCGAGCGCAACGCCGGTGCCAGCTTCAAGCCACGGTTCTCAATTTCCAGGCGGCCAGCGGCCGTCTTGGCATAGATGAATGCCATTCCCCCTCCCACTTTTGTGCGTCGCAATACGGTCCGTGCGCATGCTCCCGGAGCCCCCGCCCCGGAATCTGCATTGCAGCTGCACACCTACCGCCCCCTTGCGATCACCGCCGCACCGTGGCCCGAAGGCCTGGCGACGCGCTATTTCCCCAGCGCGCGACGGATTTCTTCCAGTGCGCCCGGGTCGTCGAGTGTCGACAGATCACCGGGGTCGCGCTGTTCGGCCAATGCCTGCAGTGAACGCCTCAGCAGCTTACCCGAACGGGTCTTGGGAAGTGCATTGACGATATGGACATGGGCCGGGCGCGCCACCGCACCCAACGAACCGATGACCTGCTGCACCATTTCCGCCGCCAGCTGACCGGGATCGTCATCCGGCCGGGTCTGCTTCAAGGTGACGAACACCAGCGGCACCTGCCCCTTCAGCTCGTCATGCACGCCGATCACCGCGGCCTCGGCCACGCGCGGATGGGCAGAGATGGCCTCCTCGATCTCACGCGTGCCCAGCCGGTGCCCGGCCACGTTGATCACGTCATCGGTGCGGCCGAGGATGAAGGTATAGCCCTCCTCGTCGCGGATGGCCCAGTCAAGCGAGCTGTACAGCAGTTCCTTGAAGTGGCTGAAATAGCTTTTGAGGAAGCGCTCGTCGTCGTTCCACACCGTGCTCATGCAGCCCGGCGGCAACGGCGGCTGGATCACCAGCACGCCCTTCTGCCCGGGCGCGACTTCGGCGCCACTCTGCTCGTCGATCACCTTCATCTTGTAGCCAAGATTGGGGAAACCCGGCGAGCCAAACTTCACCGGCTTCATCTCCAGCCCCGGCAACAAGGTCAAGGCCGGCCAGCCGGTCTCGGTCTGCCAGTAGTTGTCGATCACCGGCTTGCGCAAGGCGCCGCTGATCCACTGCGCGGTGGGCTCATCCAGCGGCTCGCCGGCCAGGAACAGGTATTTCAGCTCCGACAGGTCATGCCGGTTGATGAAGTCCACATCATGTTTTTTCAGCACGCGGATGGCAGTTGGCGAGGAAAACATCGTGCGCACGCCGTACTGCTCGCACAGCGCCCACCAGATGCCCGCATCCGGATTGATCGGCAGGCCTTCGTACAACAAGGACGTGCAGCCGCCGATCAGCGGGCCATAGACATTGTAGGAATGGCCCACTGCCCAGCCGACATCGGAGGTGGAAAACATCACCTGGCCCGGCCCGCAATCAAACACGGTACGCATCGACTGCGCCATCGCCACCGCATAACCGCCGACATCACGCTGCACACCCTTGGGCTTGCCGGTGGTGCCGGAGGTATACAGCAGATAGCTCGGCTCGTTGGACTCCAGCCATTGCACCGGCACCTCGACATCACCGGCCTGTGCGCGCAGCGCGGCATAGTCTTCGTCGCGGCCGGCGATACGCGGCTCGGCCGCATCCAGCCCGCGCGAAACGATAAGTACTTTCGGCGGCGGCGTGCGCGCTTCTGCACAGGCCGCATCCACCATCGCCTTGTACGGAATGATCTTGCCCCCGCGCATGCCGGCATCGGCGGCAATCAGCAGCTTCGGCGCGGCATCGTCGATGCGCAGTGCCAGGTTGTGCGCGGCAAAACCGCCGAACACCACCGAGTGCACTGCACCGATACGCGCGCAGGCCAGCATCGCGAATACCGCTTCGGCCATGTTCGGCATGTAGATGACAACGCGATCACCGCGGCCAACGTCGAGCTTGAGCAGCACCGCGGCGAAGGCATTCACTTCGCGATACAGATCGCGATAGGTCAGTTCGCGGGTGACATTGGTTTCGGTGGAGATGGCAACCAGCGCAAGCTGGTCGCCGCGTTCGGCAAGATGCCGGTCCACTGCGTTGTAGCAGAGGTTGGTTTCACCACCCACGAACCAGCGGCGGAATGGTGGATTGCTGTAGTCCAGGATCTGCTGCGGCGGGCGGTGCCAATGGATGGCCTTGGCTTCTTCGGCCCAGAACGCCTCGGGCTCTTCAATGGAACGGCGGTAGACCTGATCGTACTGCACGACTTCCTCCGACACCTGCCTGTTGTGTGCCGAGCATAGTCCGGACAGTGGCCTGGGCTCCCTGCGACGATGGTCTTAAGACCAAAGGCTCGGAGGCCAAGTCCGGGGCTAACGGGCCTCGGACTACGAGCCAGGAGCCTGCCCTCACCCCATCCCCTCTCCCGCGCGCGGGGTGAAAGGAGCAGCTTGCGAACCACCGGTTCGCTGCTCATTGAACGACCTTGCGCCAGCGCAAGGGCCGGGGCGCGAAGCGGGGGTTGGGGTGAGGGCAAGCTTTTGCTTTCAGAAAGGACACTCCGAAACAAACGCCAACGCCTCCCCACTCAGCGGATGCACAAACTCCAAACGTCGCGCATGCAGGCATACCCGCGCCGCAGGCTGCGCGTCGTACATCACGTCGCCCACGATCGGATGCCCGATGCTGGCCAGGTGCAAGCGCAGTTGATGACTGCGCCCGGTCACCGGCTCCAGCTCAAGCCGCGTGGTCTGCGCCAACACGTCGCGCGCCAGCACCCGCCAACGTGTCAACGAAGGCTTGCCCAATTCAAAGCTCACCATCTGCTTGGGCCGGTTCGGCCAGTCGCAGATCAGTGGCAGATCGATCTGCCCGGATTCGCCCTCGATCAGGCCTTGCACCAGCGCTTCATAGCGCTTGCTGACCTGGCGCTGTTCAAACTGCTTGGACAAGGCGATCTGCATCGGCTTGCCACGCGCGTACAGCATCAAGCCTGAGGTCACCTGGTCCAGCCGATGCACGGTCAATGCGTCCGGATGGTCCAGCTGCAGACGCGAGACAACGCAGTCCTGGTTTTCCGCCAGCCGCCCGGGCACGGACAACAGACCGGCCGGCTTTTCCGCCACCAGCAATGCCTCGTCTATGTAATGCAGCGCGATCTTGTCAGTCATGTCCAAAAGCAGAATGTAGTGCCGAGCCATGCTCGGCAGGGGTCTTGCCACGCATGTGGAAGCGGCACTCACCGCTTCCGATCATGCGTGTTTCAGCCAGCGAGGAGCTCCCCCTCCCCAACCCTCCCCTTCGCTTCGCGAAAGGGAGGGAGCGTAGTGCCGAGCCATGCTCGGCAGGGGCCTTGCCGATAAAGCGTCGGTGTAGTGCCGAGCCATGCTCGGCAGGGGCTTCACCAGTAGAGCCTCTGCTGAGCATGGCTCGGCACTACAAGGAGATTTAACGGTAACGCCTCAGCGCAGCATGGCTGCGCTCTACGACAATCAACGAACAACGAACAACGAACAACAAACAAAAACGGGGAAGCCGAAGCTTCCCCGTTGCTTGCACTACGTCAACTGCCCGCTGTTACAGCAGGTCGGCCACGCCAGCGCGCTCTTCTTCCAGCTCGCCCAGGGTGATGTCGATGTACTTCTTGGAGAAGTCGTCGATCGGCAGATCCTTGACGATGGTGTACTGGCCATTCTCGGTGGTGACCGGGAAGCCGAACACAACGCCTTCCGGAATGCCGTAGGAACCGTCGGACGGCACGCCCATGGTCACCCACTTGCCGTTGCTGCCCAGCACCCAGTCATGCACGTGGTCGATGGCGGCATTGGCAGCCGACGCGGCCGAGGACAGGCCACGGGCGGCGATGATGGCCGCACCACGCTTGCCGACGGTCGGGATGAAGGTGTTGGCATTCCATTCCTGATCGTTGATCAGGTCGCCGACCTTGGCGCCGCCGGTGGTGGCGAAGCGGTAGTCCGGGTACATGGTTGGGCTGTGGTTGCCCCACACGGTGAAGTGCTCGAAGCTCTCGACCGTCTTGCCGGTCTTGGCAGCCAGCTGGCTCAGGGCGCGGTTGTGGTCCAGGCGCAGCATGGCGGTGAAGTTCTTCGGGTTCAGGTCCGGCGCCGACTTCATCGCGATGTAGGCATTGGTGTTGGCCGGGTTGCCGACCACCAGCACCTTCACGTCACGCTTGGCGACGGCGTTCAGGGCCTTGCCCTGCACGGTGAAGATCTTGGCGTTTTCCAGCAGCAGGTCCTTGCGCTCCATGCCCGGGCCGCGCGGACGCGCGCCAACCAGCAGGGCCACGTCGACGTCCTTGAAGGCCACCAGCGGGTCAGCGGTGGTCACCACGCCGGCCAGCAGCGGGAAGGCGCAGTCTTCCAGTTCCATGACCACACCCTGCAGGGCGGCCTGGGCCTTTTCGTTGTCGATTTCGAGCAGCTGCAGGATGACCGGCTGGTCCTTGCCCAGCATTTCACCGGAAGCAATGCGGAACAGCAGTGCATAACCGATATTGCCGGCAGCGCCGGTTACGGCAACACGAACGGGTGCTTTCATGGGGGTTTCCTCTGCTAAGAAGCGTTTGTGGGGGTAAGGCCAAGCAGACGCGGGCGCATCGGCAAGGCCGCAATCAGAAACGGCCACCTGAGCAGGTGGCCGTCGGCGTCAATCAGGCGGCGAGGATCTTGTTCCACTCGGCGACGCGGTCGGCCTTGGCGGCCAGCACGGCGTCGGTATCGCCTTCCAGGGTGATCTTGTTGATCGCATCGCCCTGCTGGATGGCATCAACCACGTCCAGGCCTTCGAGCACCTTGCCAAACACGGTGTGCTTGCCATCGAGCCAATCGGTCTTGATGTGGGTGATGAAGAACTGGCTGCCGTTGGTGTTCGGGCCGGCATTGGCCATGGACAGCACGCCGCGCTCGTGGCGCACGCCATTCTTGGTTTCATCTTCAAAACGGTAGCCCGGGCCACCACGGCCGGAGCCTTCCGGGCAGCCGCCCTGGACCATGAAGTCGGCGATCACGCGGTGGAACGCCAGGCCGTCATAGAAGCCATGCTTGACCAGGTTGACGAAGTTGGCCACGGTCAGCGGTGCCTTGTCGGCATACAGCTCGACCTTGATCGGGCCGCGGGAAGTGTCGAAATTGGCGATCAGGGACATGGAAATCCTTAGTAAAGAAGACGTCTCTCAATAGCCGGATAGTTTACACCCGGCTCCGCCCGTGCTGCTGCCCTCTGGCCACAGCCTGGACGAGGCAAGCTGAATAGGCCATCAGACGAGTCTGAACAGTAGTTTTCGCACAAGGGCCACATACCGGTATAATGGCGAACTCATTTTCCCCATTCACGGCACCGGCTGGCCGTCTTTCGCATGTCCATCGAAAATCTTCGCAACATCGCCATCGTCGCCCACGTCGACCATGGCAAAACCACCCTCGTCGACCAGCTGCTCAAGCAGTCCGGCACCCTGTCCGAGCGCACGGTGCTTGCCGAGCGCGTCATGGACAGCAACGACCAGGAAAAAGAGCGCGGCATCACCATTCTGGCCAAGAACACGGCCATTACCTGGAATGGCAACCGCATCAACATCGTCGACACCCCCGGACACGCCGACTTCGGCGGCGAAGTGGAGCGCGTGCTGTCGATGGTTGACTCAGTGCTGATCCTGGTTGATGCCATGGACGGCCCGATGCCGCAGACCCGCTTCGTCACCCAGAAGGCCTTCGCGATGGGCTTCAAGCCGATCGTCGTGGTCAACAAGGTTGACCGTCCGAGCGCGCGCCCGGATTGGGTGATCGACCAGGTGTTCGACCTGTTCGACAAGCTCGGCGCCACCAACGAGCAGCTGGACTTCCCGATCGTCTACGCCTCGGGCCTGAATGGCTACGCCGGCCTGGAAGACACCGTCCGTGACGGCGACATGACCCCGCTGTACGAAGCGATCATGAAGCACGTGCCGGCACCGGAAGTGGACCCGGAAGGTCCGTTCCAGATGCGCATCAGCCAGCTGGACTACAACAACTTCGTGGGCGTGATCGGCATCGGCCGCATCCAGCGCGGCAAGTTGAAGAAGAACATGCAGGTCACCGTGATCGACCGTGAAGGCAAGAAGCGCAACGGCAAGGTGCTGCAGGTGCTCGGCTTCATGGGCCTGGAGCGCGTGGAAGTGGACGAAGCCGAAGCCGGCGACATCGTCGCCATCTCCGGCATCCAGGAACTGACCATCTCCGACACCATCTGCCACCCGGATGCACCGGAAGCCCTGCCGGCCCTGACCGTCGACGAGCCGACCATCTCGATGACCTTCCAGGTCAACAACTCGCCGTTCGCAGGCAACAAGGACCTGTCCGGCGGCAAGTTCCTGACCAGCCGCCAGCTGAAGGAACGCCTGGACCGCGAGACCGTGCACAACGTGGCACTGAAGGTCGAGCAGTTGGAAGACGCCGACAAGTTCCTGGTCTCCGGCCGTGGCGAGCTGCACCTGTCGGTGCTGATCGAAACCATGCGTCGTGAAGGCTACGAGCTGGCCGTATCGCGCCCGGAAGTGATCATCAAGGAAATCGATGGTCAGATGATGGAGCCAATCGAGCAGTTGGTCGTCGACATCGAAGAGCAGCACCAGGGCGGCGTGATGGAAAAGCTGGGCATCCGCAAGGGTCTGCTGAAGAACATGGAATCCGATGGCAAGGGCCGCGTGCGCCTTGACTACATGATTCCGGCGCGTGGCCTGATCGGCTTCCAGAACGAGTTCAAGACCCTGACCCAGGGTTCTGGCCTGCTGTTCCACGTGTTCGACCATTACGGCCCGAAGGAACAGGGCGCCATCGCCAAGCGCCAGAACGGCGTGATGATCGCCAATGCTCCGGGTGCCACCCCGGCCTATGCACTGGGCCCGTTGGAAGAGCGCGGCAAGCTGTTCGCTGCCGAAGGCGACAACGTGTACGAAGGCCAGCTGATCGGTATCCACTCCAAGGACAACGATCTGACCGTCAACGCCATCAAGACCAAGCCGCTGACCAACATGCGCGCTTCGGGCAAGGATGACGCGATCAAGCTGACCCCGGCCATCAAGTACTCGCTGGAGCAGGCACTGGACTTCATCGAGGACGACGAGCTGGTTGAAGTCACCCCGAAGGAAATCCGCCTGCGCAAGAAGGCGCTGACCGAAAGCGATCGCAAGAAGGCATCGCGCGGCGGCTGATTGTCTTGACTGACAACAAGCCCTACAACCCGGATCCGCATGCGCATCCGGGATTGGCAGCCATCGCGCTGCTCGAAGCGGGAAAGGCCGTACTGGCCTTTCTCGCTGCGGCTGGCCTGGAGATTTCCGGGCCAGCTCCGCTTCGCAACATCATCAACGCCCTGATCCACCGTGTAGGTGGTGACCCCGAGAACGGCGCGTTCTCGTCGCTGCTGGGCATGATCACCCCCGACACTGTTCACCTGGGCGCGGCCGTACTGGTCGGCTACGGGCTGCTGCGTGCGCTCGAGGCCTGGGGCCTGTGGCGTGCCAAGGCATGGGCCTCCTGGCTGGGCTGCATCTCGGCCGCGTTGTACCTGCCACTGGACTTCTACGCCATCGTCAAGCACCCCGGCTGGGCCTCCTGGCTGCTGCTGGCGGTCAACCTGTTGGTCGTCTGGGTACTGGCCCGCGACCTGGGCAAGCGCCACAAGCGCTAAGGCCAAACTGTAGTGCCGAGCCGTGCTCGGCATTGGGCTTTCCCCACAATGCAAAAAGCCCACCTGTAGTGCCGAGCCATGCTCGGCATTGGGCTTTACCTGTAATGCCCCTGCCGAGCATGGCTCGGCACTACATCAAAGCTGGCAGCCCCATCTGCACCAGGCATAGCGGTAGTCCTGCGGCTGTTCGCACAGCCCTGCCCTGACTGGATTGTGCAGCAGGTAGTTGGCTACGCCCCGCAATGATTCATCGTGCCTGATTGCATGATCGTGATAGCCGGCCTGCCAGATCGAACCCGCGTCACCAATGGACCTTGCTGAGCGTGACTTCAACCGTTGCAAGCACGCGCCCAGCGAACCGGACTGAAGCTGCAGCAGCCAATGTAGATGGTCTGGCATCACCACCCAGGCAACGCTGTGACTGATGCCCGATAGCTCGCAATCCCTGAGAGCTTCGATCACCTGTTCCGCGTTTTCCGGTGTAGCAAACAGCGGTATCCGCCCAGCGGTCACCGTGGTGATTGAATAGATGTGATTGGGCAGCGATACGCGTCCGAGGCGCAGTTTTGGACTGGACATCGCTGCAGCCTGAGGCCGGCGATCTAAAAGGTCCGTCAGGCATTCAAGGCTGCCCCTGTAGTGCCGAGCCATGCTCGGCATTGGGCTTTACCGGTAACACCCCTGCCGAGCATGGCTCGGCACTACAGATGTGGCATTACCGGTAACGCCCAATGCCGAGCATGGCTCGGCACTACAGATGTGGCATTACCGGTAACGCCCCTGCCGAGCGTGGCTCGGCACTACGGATGCGGCATTACTGGTAACGCTTCTGCCGAGCATGGCTCGGCACTACAGGTGCGGCATTACCCCGGTAAGGCCCTGCCGAGCTTAGCCCGGCGCTACCTTCAGCCTTGCTTGCGGACGATGGCCATGGCGATTTCCAGCGACTGCTCGTAATTCAGCCGCGGGTCGACGCTGGAACGGTAGGCCCGCTCCAGATCGCGCTCGGTGAGCTCACGCGCGCCGCCGGTGCATTCGGTGACATCCTCGCCAGTCAGCTCCAGGTGCACGCCTCCCAGGCGCGTACCGGCCGCTGCGTGCAGGTCGAAGGACAGCTCCACTTCGCTGCGGATATTGTCGAAGCGGCGTGTCTTGTAGCCGTTGCTGGTGCTTTCGGTATTGCCATGCATCGCGTCGCAGACCCACAGCACGCGGCGGCCGTCGCGCTTGATCGCATCCAGCAGCGGCGGCAGCTTGTCGGCAATCTGTGCCGCACCCATGCGGTGGATGAAGCTCAGGCGGCCCGGCTCGTCGTCCGGGTTCAGCACATCCATCAGCCGCAGCAGTTGATCCGGCTGCACCGATGGCCCCACCTTGATCGCGATCGGGTTGCGCACACCACGCAGGTATTCCACGTGCGCGCCATCCAGCGCGGCGGTGCGCATGCCGATCCACGGGTAATGCGTGCTCAGGTTGAACCAGCCGTTCTGGCGCGGCACTTGCCTAGTCAACGCCTGTTCGTAGGGCAGCAACAGCGCTTCATGTGAGGTGTAGAAATCCACCCGGTTGAGGTTGTGCACCTGCGAACCGGACAGCGTCTCCATGAAATGCACGGAGTCGCCGATCGAGGCCACCATCTTCTGGTACTCCTCGGCCAGCGGCGAGCAGCGCATCCAGGCCAGGTTCCAGTATTCGGGGTGATGCAGGTCGGCAAAGCCGCCATCGATCAGCGCCCGCACGAAATTCATCGTCAGCGCCGAGCGCGAATGCGCGGTGATCATCCGCTGCGGGTCCGGCACGCGCGCGGCCTCGGTGAACGCCGGCGCGTTGATCACGTCACCGCGGTAGCTTGGCAGAGTCACGCCGTCACGGGTTTCGGTATCGGCCGAGCGCGGCTTGGCGTACTGGCCGGCAAAGCGACCGACCCGGATCACCGGCGTGCGCAGGCCGTGCACCAGCACCAGGCTCATCTGCAGCAGCACCTTGAGCCGGTTGGAAATCGTGCCCGATTCGCAGTCGGCGAAGTTCTCCGCGCAATCACCGCCCTGCAACAGGAAGCGCTTGCCCTCCTGGGCCTCGGCCAGCTGCTGCTTGAGCGCGAAGATCTCCCACGAGGTCACCAACGGCGGCAGCTGCCGCAGCTCGGCCAGCGCGGCGTCCAGCGCCTGCGCATCGGGATAGGTGGGCATCTGCAGCGCAGGCTTGCCACGCCAGCTATCCGGCGCCCAGCTGCTGGCGTTGGCGACGGATGAGGGGGACAGGGAAGCGTTCATGCAGATACCAATGGAAGAAGTGGAAGAATCAGAACAGACGTTTTTTGCGGGCACACAGACCGGTGTACAGCGCCCAGCCGGCGAGCAGCACGAACCACACCAGGCTCCACATCGGCATGCTCAGTCCGAGGAAGGTCCAGTCGATGTTGCCGCAGTCACCGGTACCGGTCAGCACCGTGCGGAACACCTCGAACGGACCCATGGTCTCAGCCAGGAAGCTCAGCGGCGGGCCGCAGCTGCTACCCAAGTCCTTCGGCAACAGCTGCACGTAGACGTGGCGCCCGGCAATGCCGATGCCCACCAGCGCGGCCAGCGCCGTCAGCACGCCATAGCCGGCGCGGCCGCCGCGGCTGGAGGGGCCGTGCAACGCACCGAACAGGAACAGGATGCCTACAGCGGCGAAGGCGATGCGCTGGTAGATGCACAGCGGGCACGGCTCCAGCCCCATCTGGATCTGCATGTAGATCGCAAATGCCAGCAGCCCGGCACAGGCGGCAAAGCCCAGCAGGCACTGCGCACGGAAGCTCCAACGCAAGGGGTTCATCGCATCATTCCGGAGTAGACAATGCGGCAAGAGTAGCAGGCCATCCGCGTGCGATCAGCAGTAATGCCAGCTGCAACTTCATCAAACAGAAAGCCCGGCATTGGCCGGGCTTCTGTTGCATCCGTCGATGGATGGAAGTGCGCGATTACTCGCCGACTTCTTCCGCCACGGCGACCGGACGGTCAACCAGTTCGACATAGGCCATCGGTGCGTTGTCGCCAGCGCGGAAGCCGCACTTCAGCAGACGCAGGTAGCCGCCCGGACGGTTGGCGTAGCGCGGGCCTAGGATGGTGAACAGGACGCCGACGGCTTCCTGGTCACGCAGGCGGGCGAACGCCAGACGACGGTTGGCAACCGAATCAACCTTGGCCAGGGTGATCAGCGGCTCGGCAACGCGGCGCAGTTCCTTGGCCTTCGGCAGGGTGGTCTTGATCAGCTGGTGCTTGAACAGCGACGCAGCCATGTTCTTGAACATTGCTTCGCGGTGGGCGCTGGTGCGGTTGAACTTGCGGCCCGACTTCATATGACGCATGGGTGTATTCCTTGATTAATGATGGAACGTTGGACTTCGTTGTCGCCATCCTGGCGTTGTAAGTGGACTGCGGATGGTCCTGGTCGCCCGTCCTGGACGACCTGCATCGCGGCGTTGTTCAACCGTCAATGCGGGGTACTGCTGAAACAATATTCCCCCGCATGGTCGCCCATGCGGGGGAACAGGTATTGCTATCAACCAAGCATGCCGTGAGCGGCGACACCGGCCGGCGGCCAGTTCTCCAGCTTCATGCCAAGCGACAGGCCACGCTGGGCCAGCACTTCCTTGATCTCGGTCAACGACTTCTTGCCGAGGTTCGGGGTCTTGAGCAGTTCCACTTCGGTCTTCTGGATCAGATCACCGATGTAGTAGATGCTCTCGGCCTTCAGGCAGTTGGCCGAACGCACGGTCAGTTCCAGGTCGTCGATCGGGCGCAGCAGCACCGGATCCACGCCGTTGTTGGCCGGCTTGGCCGCACCGCGGTCGCGGTGGGTGAAATCGCCGAACACCGACAGCTGATCGCTGAGGATGTCGGCCGCAGTGCGGACAGCTTCCTCGGCATCGATCGTGCCGTTGGTTTCGATATCGATGACCAGCTTGTCCAGGTCGGTACGCTGCTCGACGCGAGCGGCTTCCACCGCATAAGCGACGCGGCGGACCGGCGAGAACGAGGCATCCAGCACCAGACGACCAATCGCACGCGATTCTTCGTCCGGACGACGACGCGCAGCGGCCGGCTGGTAGCCGAAGCCGCGCTCGACCTTCAGACGCATGTTGATCGCAGTGTCCTTGGTCAGGTTGCAGATCACATGGTCGCCGTTGATCACTTCGACGTTGTGGTCAACCTTGATGTCGGCAGCGGTGACAACGCCCGGACCCTGCTTGGACAGGGAAACGGTGGCGCTGTCGCCGGTGTGCATACGGATAGCCACGTCTTTCAGGTTGAGCAGGACGTCAAGCACGTCTTCCTGCAGGCCTTCAAGGGTGGTGTACTCGTGCAGCACGCCGTCGATCTCGACTTCGGTAATGGCGAAGCCCGGGATGGACGACAGCAGCACGCGACGCAGGGCGTTGCCCAGCGTATGCCCGTAACCACGCTCCAAGGGTTCGATCACGACCTTGGCGCGGGTCTCGGTAAGGCGTTCGATCTGCGGACCGCGAGGACGCAGAACCTGGTTTGCGGTAACCGTCATGTTGCGGGTTCTCCTGCGAACCTCCGGTGCAACCCGGAGGTTCTCCATTGTGAATTACTTCGAATACAACTCGACGATCAGCGCTTCGTTGATATCCGCAGGCAGGTCCGCACGATCCGGAACGGCCTTGAAGACGCCGCTGAACTTCTTCGAATCGACTTCGACCCACGACGGGCTGAGGTCGTGCTGCTCGGCAACGACCAGGGCTTCCTGGACGCGCAGCTGCTTGGCAGCCTTCTCGGACAGCGCAATCGCGTCGCCGGCCTTGATCTGGTACGAAGCCAGGTTGACCGACTTGCCATTGACCGTGACACCGCGGTGCGAGACCAGCTGACGAGCAGCCGGACGGGTCACTGCGAAGCCCATGCGGTAGACGACGTTGTCCAGACGGGTTTCCAACAACTGCAGCAGGTTCTCGCCGGTGTTGCCCTTCTTGGTCGAGGCCTTCTTGTAGTAGTTGCGGAACTGACGCTCCAGCAGACCGTAAATACGCTTGACCTTCTGCTTTTCACGCAGCTGGGTGGCATAGTCGGACAGCTTGCCCTTACGGGCAGTGGCGCCGTGCTGGCCGGGCTTTTGCTCCAGCTTGCACTTGGAATCCAACGCGCGGGCCGGGCTCTTCAGAGAGAGGTCGGCGCCTTCGCGGCGGGCGAGCTTACAGGTAGGACCGATATAACGAGCCATTTCTTATCGCTCCTTTAGACGCGACGCTTCTTCGGCGGACGGCACCCGTTGTGCGGGATTGGCGTCACGTCGATGATGTTGGTGATCTTGTAGCCGACGTTGTTCAACGAACGTACGGCCGACTCACGGCCCGGACCCGGACCCTTGATGCGGACTTCCAGCGACTTCAGGCCGTAATCCAGCGCAGCCTTGCCAGCCTTTTCGGCGGCAACCTGAGCGGCGAACGGAGTCGACTTACGCGAACCACGGAAGCCAGCGCCACCGGAGGTCGCCCAGGACAGTGCATTGCCCTGACGGTCGGTGATGGTCACGATGGTGTTGTTGAAAGAAGCGTGGACGTGGGCAACGCCATCAGTGATGACGCGCTTGATCTTCTTCTTGGTTTTTGCTGCTGCGGGCTTAGCCATTATCTAGGTCCCTTACTTCTTCAGAGCCTTGCGCGGACCCTTACGGGTACGTGCATTGGTCTTGGTGCGCTGACCACGCAGCGGGAGACCACGACGGTGACGCAGGCCGCGATAGCAGCCCAGGTCCATCAGGCGCTTGATGGCAATGCCGATTTCGCGACGCAGGTCGCCTTCAACGATGTACTTGCCCACTTCCAGGCGCAGACGATCGATTTCCGGTTCCGACAGATCGCGGATCTTGGTGGTCGAAGCAACGCCTGCGACTTCGCAGACCTTCTTCGAACGGGTACGGCCGATGCCGTAAATGCTTTGCAACCCGACCCAGACGTGCTTCTGGGCTGGCAGGTTGACGCCTGCAATACGCGCCATGACGCGGTTCTCCAGCTGAGTGATGGCCGACTGCGCACCACAAGGCGCGCCAATCCGGCAGGATGGATCAAAAAAGTGAACTAGCGATACTAACAAGGCTTCGGTTTGCTTGGAAGCCGTGGAACGTAACGTTCCACAGACCCGGCGTGGGGAGTGTGCCCATGCTCCGGCGCCGGATGTGCCTGGCAAGGAGAGTCATCTCCGAGCCGCCCGCGCTACTCCCGCGCGGAACAACCACATCACACCCCCACCCGAAACCGCTGCAGGGGCCGCCCTTCTGTTTGGAAAGCCGCCCGGTTGACCAGGGCGGGTTTCGCGTAATTAAGCCGCAAGTATAACCGGTGAATCAGCCGCGTGCAAAACCGCCGCGGTTGCCGCCCTTCAGGTTGGCCTTCTTCAACAGGCTTTCGTACTGGTGCGACATCAGATGTGCCTGAACCTGCGCGATGAAGTCCATCACCACCACCACCACGATCAGCAGCGAAGTGCCACCGAAGTAGAAGGAGGCGTTGAGCTGGGTGCGCATGATTTCCGGCAGCAGGCAGACGATCACCAGGTACAGCGAACCGGCAGCCGTCAGACGGGTCAGCACGGCATCGATGTAGTCCGCGGTGGCCTTGCCCGGACGGATGCCCGGAATCAGCGCGCCCGACTTCTTCAGGTTGTCAGCGGTCTCCTGCGAATTGAACACCAGTGCAGTGTAGAAGAACGCAAAACCGGTGATCAGACCCGCGAACACGATCATGTGCAGCGGCTCGCCCGGACCCAGCGCGTTGGCCACCTTCTGCAGCCACGTGGCCGAGCTGGCCTGGCCGGACCACATCGCCAGCGTTGCCGGGAAGGCCAGGATGCTGGAGGCGAAGATGGCCGGGATCACGCCCGCCATGTTCAGCTTCAGCGGCAGGAACGAGGTCTGGTTCATGTAGGCATTACGGCCACCCTGACGGCGGGCGTAATTGACCGTGATACGGCGCTGGCCACGCTCGACGAACACCACGAAATAGGTGAAAGCCAGCACGACGAGGACGATGATGAGCAGCGAAATGAAGCTCATGTTGCCGTCACGGTAGGCTTCCACGGTGTGGATGACCGCGGCCGGCAGGCCGGCGACGATGCCGGCGAAGATGATCAGCGATACACCGTTGCCGATGCCCCGCTCCGTCACCTGCTCACCGACCCACATCAGGAAGATGGTGCCTGCGGTCAACGCCACGATGGCGGTCAACACGAAGCCCATGCCCGGGGCGTAAACCACCGGAGCACCGCCCGGCGACACCTGGTTCTGCAGTGCCAGCGCGATACTGCCGCCCTGCACTACTGCCAGGAGCACCGCGCCGATGCGCGAATACTGGGTGATCTTGCGACGACCCGACTCACCTTCCTTCTGCATGGCCTTCAGAGCCGGGAAGATGTGGACCGCCAGCTGCATCACGATGGATGCCGAGATGTACGGCATCACGTTCAACGCGAAGATGCTGAAACGGTGCAGGGCGCCGCCCGAGAACATGTTGAACATGTCCACGATACCGCCGCCCTGCGCCTGCATCAGCGCAAGCATGGCATCGGGATTGACGCCCGGCACCGGCACATAACAGCCGATGCGATAGACGAGCAATGCCCCAAGTACGAACAGGAGGCGCTGGCGAAGTTCCGTGAACTTGCCTGCCCCTGCCGCGAGGTTACCGATGCCAGCTTGCGCCATGTTCCAGTTACTCCTGTACGCTGCCACCGGCAGCTTCAATCGCGGCCTTGGCGCCGGCAGTGGCAGCAACACCCTTCAGGGTGAACGCCTTGCTCAGCTCGCCCTTGAGGACGATCTTGGCCTTCTTTGCGGTCGACGGGATCAGCTTGGCTGCACGCAGTGCGGCCACGTCGATCTCACCGGCTTCCAGGCGATCAAGGTGGTAGGACAGCACTTCTGCAGTGTCCTTGGCCTTGTGCGAGAAGAAGCCGATCTTCGGCAGACGACGCTGCATCGGGGTCTGGCCGCCTTCGAAGCCAGCCTTGATCTTGCCGCCGCCCTTGCGAGCGAACGAACCCTTGTGGCCGCGGCCGCAGGTCTTGCCCAGGCCGGAGCCGATACCACGACCGACGCGGGTACGCTCGGTGCGGGCGCCCGGTGCCGGGCTCAGTTCATTGAGACGCATAGTCATGGTCGATTACTCCTCAACCTGGACGAGGTACTGAACCTTGTTGATCAGGCCGCGAACCTGCGGGCTGTCCTTCAGTTCACGCACATCATTGAGCTTGTTCAGGCCCAGAGCACGCACCGACAGGCGGTGACGCGACTGGGTGCCACGCAGGCCACGCACCAGGCGCACCTTCACGGTCTTGACGGTTTCATTAGCCATGGTTCAGATCCTCCACCTTCTTGCCGCGCTTGGCAGCAATACGGGCCGGGGACTGCGCACCGGCCAGACCCTTCAGGGTGGCACGGACCAGGTTGATCGGGTTACGCGAACCCACAGCCTTGGCCAGCACGTTCTTCACGCCAACGGCTTCCAGCACGGCGCGCATGGCACCACCGGCGATGACGCCAGTACCTTCCGAAGCCGGCTGCATGAACACGCGAGCTGCGCCGTGGCCGTCCTTGACGGTGTGCCACAACGTACCGTTGTTCAGGTCAACGCTGATCATGTTCTTGCGGGCCTGTTCCATCGACTTCTGGATGGCGACCGGCACTTCGCGTGCCTTGCCATAACCAAAGCCAACCTTGCCTTCGCCATCGCCGACCACGGTCAGGGCGGTGAAGGTGAACTGACGGCCACCCTTGACGGTCTTGCTGACGCGGTTGACCGCGACCAGCTTTTCGATCATGCCGTCATCGACTTTTTCTTCGCGGTTGCGGTCGCGATCGCGACCCCGCTGCTGACGCTCTTCTGCCATTTCGATTCCTTGATTGATTGGGTATGTACGGCTCGGGGCCGCTTATGGTTGTGTAGTGAAGCAATGACTCGCCAATCGCTGCATAAGAACGAAAGGCGCCCGGTACCAACCCGTACCGGCAGGTAGGCGGAAAGGGGCCATAGGCCCCTTCCCTTTATTGCTTAGAACTGCAGGCCGCCTTCGCGGGCAGCGTCAGCCAGAGCCTTGATGCGACCGTGGTAGCGGTAGCCCGAGCGGTCGAAAGCGACCTTCTCGATACCGGCAGCCTTGGCGCGCTCTGCAATCAGCTTGCCGACCTTGGTGGCAGCGTCGATGTTCTTGCCGCTCTTCAGGCCTTCCTTCACTTCAGCCTGGGCGGTGTTGGCAGCAGCCAGCACCTTGGAGCCGTCGGCGGTGAAGACCTGCGCGTACAGGTGCTGGCCGGTGCGCAGCACCGACAGACGAGCCACGCCCAAAGTACGGATGTGCGAACGGGTCGACTTGGCGCGACGCAGACGGGCGATGTTCTTGTTCATGTTCTTTATCCTCGAAAGCTGAAAACCTAAGAATTAGGCCTTCTTGGCTTCCTTGCGAATGATGACTTCACCGGCGTACTTCACACCCTTGCCCTTGTAGGGCTCCGGCGGACGGTAACCGCGGATCTTGGCGGCGACTTCACCGACAACCTGCTTGTCCACGCCCTGCACGACGATTTCCGTCTGCGTCGGGGTCGACAGGGTGATGCCTTCCGGCGCCACGAACACGACAGGGTGGGAGAAGCCCAGCGACAGGTTCAGGTCCTTGCCCTGCATGGCAGCGCGGTAACCCACGCCAACCAGCTCAAGCTTGCGCTCGAAGCCTTCGGACACGCCCTGCACCATGTTGGCCAGGATCGAACGAACGGTGCCGGCCAGTGCGTCGAAGGTGATGTCCTTCGGGCTCAGCGTGGCAACGCCATTGTCGAGAGTGATTTCAACGCCAGCGGCCTTGTTCAGCGAAAGGGTGCCCTTCGGGCCCTTCACGCTCACAACTTCCGGCTGGATGGTCAGTTCAACGCCCTTGGGCAGGTTGATCGGCTTCTTGGCTACGCGGGACATAGTGGACTCCTTCCCTTAGGCCACGAAGCACAGGACTTCGCCGCCGACGCCCAACTGGCGCGCCTGCGCATCAGTCATGATGCCCTTGGAGGTGGAAATAATGGCGATACCCAGGCCGTTCATGACCTTCGGCAGATCGGACTTGCCACGGTACTGGCGCAGACCCGAACGCGAGAAGCGCTTCAGGGTCGCGATGACCGGCTTGCCTTCGAAATACTTCAGGACGATTTCGATCTCGGCCTTGTTGTTTTCGATGTTGTTGACGCGCAGGTCAGTGATGTAACCCTCGTCCTTCAGGACCTGGGCAATTGCCACCTTGACCTTGGACGACGGGGCTTTCACCGTCTGCTTGCCAACCGCGGCCGCATTTCGAATGCGTACCAGCAGGTCGGCGATGGGATCAGTCATGCTCATGTAGATACCTTTGAGTGCACCGATATCCGCTTTCGCGAAAATCTCGTGTTTTCCTGGGATGGGCCAGGGCCCTTGACGCACCTGCCGCCTGTTTCGGGCAGGCAAGGAGCGGGATTATACGACAAAAAGCCCGACTTGCGTCGGACTTTTTGCTTTACCTTCAGGTTGCCCTGCCGGCGACCTGACCGGGCCTTGCGGCCCGGCCGGGTTGTTGCTTACCAGCTTGCCTTGCGCAGGCCCGGCACGTCACCACGCATGGTGGCTTCGCGCAGCTTGTTACGGCCGAGGCCGAACTTGCTGTACACGCCACGCGGGCGGCCCGACAGCTCGCAACGGTTGCGATGGCGGCTCGGCGACGAATCGCGCGGCAGCTTCGACAACTTGATCACGGCTTCGGCCTTCTCTTCGTAGCTCGCGTCCACCGAGGACACGATCTTCTTCAGAGCCGCACGCTTGTCGGCGTACTTCAGGGCCAGCTTCTTCCGCTTGATGTCGCGGTTGACCATTGAGGTCTTTGCCATTTCGGTATCCTCGACGAATCAGTTACGGAACGGGAACTTGAACGCTGCGAGCAGCGCCTTTGCTTCCGCATCGGTCTTGGCAGTGGTGGTGATGGCGATATCCATACCGCGGATCGCGTCGACGGCGTCGAAGTCGATTTCCGGGAAGATGATCTGTTCCTTCACACCCATGTTGTAGTTGCCACGACCGTCGAACGAACGACCCGACACGCCGCGGAAGTCACGCACGCGCGGCAGCGAGATGTTGATCAGGCGATCCAGGAACTCAAACATGGTGTCACGACGCAGCGTGACCTTGCAGCCGATCGGCCAACCGTCACGGATCTTGAACGAAGCCACCGAGACGCGCGACTTGGTGACCACCGGCTTCTGACCGGTGATCTTGGTCATGTCGGCAACGGCGTTTTCAAGAACCTTCTTGTTGGTCGCAGCTTCGCCCACACCCATGTTCAGGGTGACCTTGACCAGGCGCGGCACTTCCATCGGATTGGTGTAGCCGAACTGCTTGGTCAGCGCCGGCACCACTTCTTCCTTGTAAAACTTTTCGAGACGTGAATTCATCGGTCAGTCCTTAGGCGTCGAGCGCCTCACCGCTGGAGCGGAACACACGCAGTTTGCGTCCATCCTCCAGCACCTTGAAGCCAACGCGCTCGCCCTTGCCCGAAGCCGGGTTCAGCACATTCACGTTGGAGATATGGATCGACGCTTCACGCTCGACCACGCCGCCGGCAACGCCTGCCTGCGGGTTCGGCTTGGTGTGGCGCTTGACGATGTTCACGTTGGCGACGATCACACGATCGCCGTCGACGCGGACGACTTCGCCCTGCTTGCCCTTGTCCTTGCCGGTGTTGACGACGACCTGGTCGCCCTTCTTGATACGGTTAGCCATGATTATCTCCTGGCGCTCACAGAACTTCGGGAGCGAGCGAGACGATCTTCATGAACTTCTCGGAACGAAGTTCACGGGTCACCGGTCCGAAGATGCGGGTGCCGATCGGCTCTTGCTTGTTGTTGAGCAGGACCGCAGCGTTGCCGTCGAAACGGATCAGCGAGCCATCGGCGCGACGCACACCCTTGCGGGTACGCACCACGACGGCGTCATACACTTCACCCTTCTTGACTTTGCCGCGCGGAATTGCGTCCTTCACGGTGACCTTGATGATGTCGCCGATGTGGGCATAACGGCGCTTGGAACCACCAAGCACCTTGATGCACATCAGTTCCTTGGCACCGGAGTTGTCCGCAGCATCAAGGTAGCTCTGCATCTGAATCATGAGTCAGATCTCCTTATTCAGCCGCACGCGTGATGACTTCCACCACGCGCCAGTTCTTGGTCTTGGACATCGGAGCAATCTCGGTCACACGAACGACATCACCTTCTTTACAGGTGTTGTCGGCGTCGTGTGCGTGCAGCTTGGACGAGCGCTTGATGTACTTGCCGTACAACGGGTGCTTGACCTGGCGCTCCACCAACACGGTGACCGTCTTGTCCATCTTGTTGCTGACGACACGGCCTTCGACCGTGCGCAGCGTCTTGCTTTCAGTATTTTCGCTCATAGCAGCCATCCTTACTTCGTGCTGCCGATCAGGTGCTTGACGCGAGCAATCTCGCGGCGCACCCGGCGGGTTTCGTGGGTCTTCGGCAGCTGGCCGGTGACCTGCTGCATACGGAGCGAGAACTGCTCCTTACGCAGGTCGGTCAGGTGGGCCTTGAGATCGTCAGCCGACTTCTCGCGGAGTTGTTTGATGTCCATCAGCGCACCGTCCGGGTTACGAAAGTGGTGGTCACCGAGAGCTTGGCAGCGGCCAGGCGGAATGCCTCGCGTGCCACTTCCTCAGTCACGCCCTCGACTTCATAAATCATGCGGCCCGGCTGGATCTGAGCGACCCAGTATTCCACGCCACCCTTACCAGCACCCATTCGGACTTCGATGGGCTTCTTGGTGATGGGCTTGTCGGGGAACACGCGGATCCACATCTTGCCACCGCGCTTGACGTAGCGGCTGATCGAGCGGCGAGCCGCTTCGATCTGACGCGCGGTCAGCTGACCGTGGGCAGTAGCCTTCAGACCGTACTCGCCGAAGCTGACAGCATTTGCGCTCCAGCTCAGGCCGTCATTGCGGCCCTTGAACATCTTGCGGTATTTGGTTCGCTTGGGTTGCAACATTGCCGTTACCTCGCTTCACGAGCCGGGCGCGACGGACGGTCACCGCGGTCGCCGCGATCGTTACGATCGTTGCGCGGGCTGTCGTCCTGCTTTTCCTGGCCAACCTGGGAGAAATCAAAGACTTCACCCTTGTAGATCCAAACCTTGATGCCGATGATGCCGTAGGTGGTGCTGGCTTCAGCGAAACCGTAGTCGATATCCGCACGCAGGGTGTGCAACGGCACGCGGCCTTCGCGGTACCACTCCGAACGAGCGATTTCAGCGCCGTTCAAGCGGCCGCCGACGTTGACCTTGATGCCCAGGGCACCCAGGCGCATCGCGTTGCCGACCGAGCGCTTCATTGCACGGCGGAACATGATGCGGCGCTCCAGCTGCTGCGCGATCGACTCGGCAACCAGCTGTGCGTCCAACTCCGGCTTGCGCACTTCGGTGACGTTGATGTGCGCCGGGACGCCCATCATTTCGCTCACTTCCTTACGCAGCTTTTCGATGTCCTCACCGCGCTTGCCGATCACCACGCCCGGACGGGCGGTGTGAATCGTCACGCGAGCCGTCTTTGCCGGACGCTCGATGAGGATCTTGGAGATGCCAGCCTGAGCAAGCTTCTTGCGCAGCATCTCACGTACTTTCAGGTCGGCTGCCAGGTAACCAGCAAACTCGGCCTTGTTGGCGTACCACTTGGAATTCCAGTCCTTGGAAATACCGAGGCGGATACCAACCGGATGAACTTTATGACCCATGGTCTTTATCCTTTCCGCTTACTTGCCGGCGCCCACAACCACAGTGATGTGGCTGGTGCGCTTGAGGATGCGGGTACCGCGGCCTTTCGCCCGCGCCATGAAACGCTTCAGGGTCGGACCTTCATCTACCATGATGGTCTTGACCTTCAGCTCGTCGACGTCAGCGCCCTGGTTGTTTTCGGCATTTGCGATAGCCGACTCCACCACCTTCTTGATCAGGTGAGCAGCCTTCTTATCCGAAAACTTCAGCAGGTTGACCGCACGCTCGGCCGGCAGACCGCGCACCTGGTCAGCGACCAGACGGGCTTTCTGCGCAGAGATGCGCGCGGAGCGCAGGATTGCTTTCGCTTCCATTGTCATCTCTCCTTACTTGCCCGACTTCTTGTCGCCACCGTGACCCTTGAAGGTCCGGGTGACGGCAAATTCGCCGAGCTTGTGGCCGACCATGTTCTCGTTGACGAGCACTGGAACGTGGTTCTTACCGTTATGAACGGCGATGGTGACCCCTACCATTTCCGGCAGGATCATGGAACGGCGCGACCAGGTTTTGATCGGCTTCTTGCTGCCCGCAGCGGCCTCCACCTTCTTGACGAGGTGGTGATCGACGAACGGGCCCTTCTTGAGTGAACGTGCCATGGTCGATTAGCCCCTACGATCGCGGACGATGAACTGCTGAGTGCGCTTGTTATGGCGCGTCTTGTAACCCTTGGTCGGGACACCCCACGGGGTGACCGGATGCGGATTACCCTGGCCGGCCTTGGCTTCACCACCACCGTGCGGGTGATCCACCGGGTTCATGGCCGCACCGCGGACGGTCGGCTTGACGCCGCGCCAGCGCTTGGCACCAGCTTTGCCCAGCTTTTCCAGGTTGTGCTCATCGTTACCGACTTCACCGATGGTGGCGCGGCATTCGACCGGCACCTTACGCATTTCACCCGAGCGCAGGCGCAGGGTGGCGTAGATGCCTTCACGAGCGACCAGCTGCACGCCTGCACCAGCAGCACGAGCGATCTGAGCGCCCTTGCCCGGCTTCAGCTCGATCCCGTGGACGGTGGTACCGACCGGGATGTTGCGCAGCGGCAGGGTGTTGCCGGTCTTGATCGGGGCGTGAGCACCCGAGATGACCTGGTCACCAGCCTTCAGGCCCTTCGGGGCGATGATGTAGCGACGCTCACCGTCGACATAGCACAGCAGGGCGATATGGGCAGTGCGGTTCGGATCGTATTCGATACGTTCCACGCGTGCCGGGATGCCTTCCTTGTTGCGCTTGAAGTCAATCAGACGGTAGTGCTGCTTGTGACCACCACCCACATGACGGGTGGTGATGCGGCCGTGGTGGTTACGACCGCCGGACTTGCTCTGCGGCTCCAGCAACGCAGCATGCGGCGCGCCTTTGTGCAGATCAGGAGTGACCACGCGCACGGCCGAACGACGGCCGGGAGAAGTGGGTTTGAATTTCATCAATGGCATGGGATGTACCTCAGGCCTTGGCCGTTACATCGATGGACTGGCCATCGGCGAGACGCACATACGCCTTGCGCCAATCGCCGCGGCGGCCTGCACGGTTACGGAAGGACTTGTTCTTGCCCTTCACGTTCAGCACATTGACCGACTCGACCTTGACGTCGAACAGCTGCTCAACCGCGGCCTTTACATCGGCCTTGGTGGCTTCGTTCGAAACTTCGAAGACGTATTGATTGGAGATTTCCTGCAGGCGCGCGGTCTTTTCAGAGACTCGCGGTGCACGCAGCACGCTGAAGATTTTTTCGTTGGCGCTCATGCCAGCCACTCCTCGACCTTCTTGACCGCGTCAGCGGTGATGACGACCGTGTCGGCACCGACCAGCGCAACCGGGTCCAGGCCCTGCACGTCACGCACCTGCACATACGGCAGATTGCGAGCGGACAGGTACAGGTGCTCGGTGGCTTCTTCGGTGACGATCAGCGGGCGCTTGCCCACTTCCAGGCCAGCCAGCTTGGTGATCAGAGCCTTGGTGCTGGTCGCGTCGACATCGAACGACTCAACGATGGTCAGGCGGCCCTGGCGGTTCAGCTCGGACAGGATGGCGCACATGGCGGCGCGATACTGCTTACGATTGACCTTCTGTTCGAAGCTACGCGGCTTGGCCGCGAAGGTGACACCACCGCCGACGAAGATCGGAGCGGTCAGGGCACCGTGACGAGCGCCACCACCCTTCTGCTTCTTCGACTTCTTGGTGGTACCAGCCACTTCAGAACGCGTCTTCTGTGCCTTGGTGCCCGAACGTGCGGCGTTGCGGTAAGCAACGACGACCTGGTGAACCAGATCTTCGCTGAAATCGCGACCGAACACGGCGTCGGAGACCGAGACCTTGTTGTTGCTACCCGTGATAACGAGTTCCATCGTCATCTCTCCTTATGCCTTGCTAGCCGGACGCACGATCACGTCACCACCGGCTGCGCCAGGCACGGCGCCGCGGATGGCAATCAGACCACGCTCGACATCGACCTTGACCACTTCCAGGTTCTGCGTGCTCTGCTGCACCGAACCCATGTGGCCGGACATCTTCTTGCCCGGGAAAACGCGACCCGGGGTCTGGCGCTGGCCCAAGGAACCCGGCGCGCGATGCGACAGCGAGTTACCGTGGGTTGCATCGCCCATACGGAAGTTGTAGCGCTTGATGGTGCCCTGGAAGCCCTTACCCTTGGTGACGCCCTGGACGTCAACCGTCTGGCCGACTTCAAAGATGTCAGCCTTGATTTCGCCACCGACGGCGAAATCGCCGATCTGGGCGTCTTCAACGCGGAATTCCCACAGGCCGCGACCGGCTTCAACCTTCGCCTTGGCGAAGTGACCGGCTTCCGGCTTGTTGACCAGTGCAGCGCGACGCGCGCCGACAGTCACCTGCACTGCGCTGTAGCCGTCAACTTCAACGGTCTTGATCTGCGCGATGCGGTTCGGGGTGGCTTCAATCAGGGTCACCGGGATGGACTGGCCATCTTCGGTGAAAACGCGGCTCATGCCAGCCTTGCGGCCCACGAAGCCCAACGAATATTTCTTCGTCATGGTCGTAGTCCTCAGGTCAGCTTGATCTGAACGTCGACGCCGGCAGCCAGTTCGAGCTTCATCAGCGCGTCCACGGTCTTGTCGTTGGGGTCGACGATATCGAGCACGCGCTTGTGCGTGCGGGTCTCGTACTGGTCACGCGCGTCTTTGTCGACGTGCGGGGAGACGAGGATGGTGTAACGCTCGATCTTGGTGGGCAGAGGGATCGGGCCACGCACTTGCGCGCCGGTCCGCTTTGCCGTTTCAACGATCTCGCTGGCCGAACGGTCGATCAAACGATGATCAAACGCCTTCAACCGAATTCGGATCTTTTGGTCCGCCATGACGGTGTTCCTATAGGTCTAAAGAGCGACAGGTTCGGCCCCTGAGTGTGCCGAACCCCATGAAAACGACGTTTAGCGCCGAAGCACTGCCCGTCGCGCGAATCCTTTCAAAACAGCAGGGCGGCCCGGTTTCCCGGCCGCCCCAGACATGTTCAAACGCGCGGTATCACCCCGGTTAACCGGAGTGAGCCACGCGACCTGTCCTTGTCTGGCGAATACGAGGTGCGTCCTGCCCCTCCTTTCGCTGGTTGCGGAAACCTCGTAAACGAGCCTTCCGCGAGTGGTCGTGCATTCTGTCAGTATTTTTTGCCTATTGCAACTCACCCCTCTGCCGAGGTATGGGGTGCTTCAGCCAACAGCAGGATTTATGGGGTTTTGGCGCAGATGGCCTGTTTCCAGCCCGGGCATCCGGGTGGCGCATTTGCGCAAACTGCGATCCATTGCGCAGGCGCCAGCCCAATACCCCGTTTCGGCAAAACCGGCGCGGGCTGCGAAAAACCGCCGATCAACATCCCTCCGCCGCCCTGCCCTGCCCTGAAATCGAGCGGCGAGACGGGTGAAACAGCGGGCGCATCCAGCAACAAGCCGGGCGCATGCAATGAGAGGCGCATTATCCATGCGACCTGGGCTGTCGCACAAATCGGCCCTGTTCAGCCTTGTTGCGAAGAGCTGCCCTCACCCCAACCCCCCGCTCCGCGCCCCGGCCCTTGCGCCAGCGCAAGGTCGGTCGATGGGCAGCGAACCAGTGGTTCGCAAGCTGCCCCTCTCCCCCCGCAGGCGGGAGAGGGGCTCGGATCCCTGCAACCTGCCCGGATCCCTGCACCAGCGGCCCGCATCCCTGTGGATCGCCCGGATCTCTGCTGACTGCCCGGATCCTTGCCATGCCCAGCCCCTGCAGCTTGCTCAGCCCCCTGCTGCTTGCTCGGATACCTGTTCTGCCTGCTCGCATACCCGCTGCTTGCTCGGATACCCGCAGCTTGCCCCGATGCCTGCCACTTGCCCGAATACCCGCAGATTGCAGCGCACTAGCCCCTCTCCCGCATGCGGGAGAGGGGTTGGGGTGAGGGCAAGCTCCTGGCCGTTGAGCCTTCGGCCTTTTCAGCACGCGACCGTCGAAACCCAAGACTTCCCGAACCAGCGGATACCAAAGCCTTGGACTGGCAACATCCACCTCATCCCCAGGTAGCCCGGAAGCCCCAGCCCCACAAACGCCCAACCTCCATAACCCAGACCACAGAACAAACCCCAGCCCTCACAGCCATCGCCCCCCGCCCCGGCAAAAAACAGACAAAAAAAGGGCGGCCCGGAGGCCGCCCTTCTTCAACACCTTGCTTCGCGAGGAAGCGCAGCGCTATTAGGCAACGATCTTTGCGACCACGCCGGCGCCGACGGTACGGCCACCTTCGCGGATTGCGAAGCGCAGACCTTCGTCCATTGCCACCGGGTTGATCAGGGTGACGGTCATCTTGACGTTGTCACCCGGCATCACCATTTCGACGCCTTCCGGCAGCTCGCAAGCGCCGGTGATGTCGGTGGTACGGAAGTAAAACTGCGGACGGTAGCCCTTGAAGAACGGCGTGTGACGGCCACCTTCGTCCTTCGACAGCACGTACACCTCAGCTTCGAACTGGGTGTGCGGCTTGATCGAACCCGGCTTGGCCAGAACCTGGCCGCGCTCCACGTCGTCACGCTTGGTGCCGCGCAGCAGCAGACCGGCGTTGTCGCCTGCCTGACCCTGGTCGAGCAGCTTGCGGAACATTTCCACACCGGTGACGGTGGTCTTCTGGACCGGACGGATACCGACGATTTCGATTTCTTCGCCGACCTTGATCACGCCGCGCTCGATACGACCGGTCACCACGGTGCCGCGGCCCGAGATCGAGAACACGTCTTCCACCGGCATCAGGAACGGCTTGTCGACGTCACGCTCCGGGGTCGGGATCCAGCTGTCCAGTGCATCGACCAGCTTCAGGATGGCCGGCACGCCGATTTCGCTCTGGTCACCTTCCAGCGCCATACGGGCCGAACCGTGAACGATCGGGGTGTCGTCGCCCGGGAAGTCGTACTTGCTCAGCAGCTCACGGACTTCCATTTCGACCAGCTCGAGCAGCTCGGCGTCGTCAACCATGTCGGCCTTGTTCAGGAACACGACGATGTACGGCACGCCAACCTGACGCGACAGCAGGATGTGCTCGCGGGTCTGCGGCATCGGGCCGTCAGCAGCCGAACAGACCAGGATCGCGCCGTCCATCTGGGCAGCACCGGTGATCATGTTCTTGACGTAGTCAGCATGGCCCGGGCAATCGACGTGGGCGTAGTGACGGGTTGCGGATTCGTACTCAACGTGTGCGGTCGAGATCGTGATACCACGTGCCTTTTCTTCCGGCGCGGCGTCGATCGAGGAGTAATCCTTGAACTCGCCACCGAAGCGCTCTGCACCGATCTTGGTCAGTGCAGCGGTCAGCGTGGTCTTGCCATGATCGACGTGGCCGATGGTGCCGACGTTGACGTGCGGCTTGGTACGTTCGAACTTACCCTTGGACATATGTAATTCCTTGATTAGCTAAAACTTGGAGGGAGAGGCTGAGTCTGAGACTCAGCCCTTCTTGATGACGGTTTCGGCGATGTTGTTCGGCGCCGGCTCGTAATGGTCGAATTCCATCGTGAAGGTTGCGCGACCCTGGGTCTGCGAACGCAGCGCGGTGGCGTAACCGAACATTTCGCCCAGCGGGATCATCGCATTGATGATGCTGGCCGAGCCGTCACCGGTGGTGCCCGAACCCTGCAGAACGCCACGACGACGGCTGACGTCGCCCATCACGTCACCCTGGTATTCCTCCGGGGTCACGATCTCGACCTTCATGATCGGCTCCAGCAGAACCGGCTTTGCCTTGGCGAAGCCCTGCTTGAAGGCCATCGACGAGGCGAGCTTGAACGCCATTTCCGAGGAGTCAACGTCATGGTACGAGCCGAACACCAGCTTGACCTTGACATCCACCACCGGGAAGCCAGCCAGCGGACCGCTGGTGATGGTTTCGCGCAGGCCCTTTTCCACGGAAGGAATGAATTCCTTCGGGATCACGCCGCCGGTGATGTCGTTGATGAACAGGAAATCATCCTTGATGGCGCTGGCCAGCTTCGGATCGGCACGATCTGCTTCGGTGATCGGCGACAGTTCGATCACGACGTGACCGTACTGACCCTTACCACCGGACTGCTTGGCGTGCTTGTAATCCGACTTGACGTCAGCCAGCTGGATGGTTTCGCGGTAGGCCACCTGCGGCTTGCCGACGTTGGCTTCAACGTTGAACTCGCGCTTCATGCGGTCAACGATGATGTCCAGGTGCAGCTCGCCCATGCCGGAGATGATGGTCTGGCCGGATTCTTCGTCGGTCTTGACGCGGAACGACGGATCTTCCTGTGCCAGACGGCCCAGTGCCAGACCCATCTTTTCCTGGTCCGACTTGGTCTTCGGCTCGACAGCCATCGAGATCACCGGCTCCGGGAACACCATGCGCTCGAGCACGATCGGCGCTTCGAGCGAGCACAGCGTGTCACCGGTGGTGGTGTCCTTCAGGCCCACGGCAGCAGCGATGTCACCAGCCAGAACTTCCTTGATTTCCTCGCGGTTGTTCGAGTGCATCTGCAGGATGCGGCCGATGCGCTCCTTCTTGTTCTTCACAGAGTTCAGCACGGTGTCGCCACCGTTCAGGGTACCCGAGTAGACACGGAAGAAGGTCAGCGCGCCAACGAACGGATCGGTGATGATCTTGAACGCCAGCGACGAGAACGGAGCCTTGTCGTCCGACTTGCGGGTCATCTCGATGGTGTCGTCGTCAACGTCGGTGCCCTTCACGTCCGGCACGTCGATCGGCGACGGCAGCAGCTGGATCACGCCGTCAAGCATGGCCTGCACGCCCTTGTTCTTGAACGCCGAACCGCAGAACATCGGCACGATCTCAACGGCCAGCGTACGGGTACGCAGGGCCTGGATGATCTCGGCCTCGTCCAGCTCTTCGCCGCCCAGGTACTTTTCCATCAGCTCTTCGTTGGCTTCCGCCGCGGTTTCGATCATGAAGGTGCGGGCTTCTTCAGCCGCTGCCTGCATGTCGGCCGGGATTTCGCCGTACTCGAACTTCATGCCCTGCGAAGCGTCATCCCAATGGATGGCCTTCATCTTGAGCAGATCGACCACGCCCTTGAAGCCTTCTTCAGCGCCGATCGGCAGCTGCATCGGCACGGCAACGGCGCCGAGCTTGGCCTTCAGCTGGTCACGGACCTTCAGGAAGTTGGCACCGGTACGGTCCATCTTGTTGACGAACGCGATGCGCGGCACCTGGTAACGGTTGGCCTGACGCCACACGGTCTCGGACTGCGGCTGCACGCCACCAACGGCACACAGCACGAACACCGCACCGTCGAGCACGCGCAGGGAGCGTTCGACTTCGATGGTGAAGTCAACGTGCCCGGGGGTATCGATGATGTTGAAGCGGTGCTCCGGCAGGGACTTGTCCATGCCCTTCCAGAACGCGGTGGTAGCAGCGGACTGGATCGTGATGCCACGCTCCTGCTCCTGCTCCATCCAGTCCATGGTGGCGGCGCCGTCATGCACTTCACCGAGCTTGTGGCTCTTACCGGTGTAGAACAGGATGCGCTCGGACGTGGTGGTCTTGCCGGCATCGATGTGAGCCATGATGCCGAAGTTACGGTAACGCTCGATAGGAGTGGTGCGGGCCACGGGAGCCTCTCAATTTCTTGGAATTCGGATGGCCGAACGCCGCCTTGCGGCGGCCTTCGGATTGAAGCAGCGCTAAGAGCGCTACAAGCAGCACCATATGGGTGCCAGGGGCCCTGTTTCCAAGGCCCCTTCAACTCACCAGCGGTAGTGAGCGAAGGCCTTGTTCGCTTCCGCCATACGGTGGGTTTCTTCACGCTTCTTGATGGCGCCGCCGCGGTTTTCCGAAGCGTCCAGCAGTTCAGCAGCCAGCTTGCGCGGCATGGTGTTCTCGCCACGCTTACGCGCGGAGTCGATCAGCCAACGCATGGCCAGGGCCATCTTGCGCGAAGCACGCACTTCGACCGGCACCTGATAGGTGGCACCACCGACGCGACGCGACTTCACTTCAACGCCCGGAGCAACGTTGTCCAGTGCCTTCTGCACCAGCTCGATTGCGTTCGGGTTCTTTTCGCTGATCACGTCCATGGCGCCATAGACGATCTTTTCAGCAACGGACTTCTTGCCGCTCAACATGACCATGTTGATGAAGCGGGCAATGGTTTCGCTCTTGTGCTTCGGATCCGGCAGGACCGAACGCTGGGGGGTATTACCTTTACGTGACATGTCTTACTCCTCAGGCCTTCGGACGCTTGGCGCCGTACTTGGAACGCGCCTGGCGACGCTTGGCAACGCCGGCGGCGTCGAGTGAGCCACGGACGGTGTGGTAACGCACACCCGGCAGATCCTTTACACGGCCGCCGCGGATCAGGACCACGGAGTGCTCCTGCAGGTTATGGCCTTCACCACCGATGTAGGAAATGACTTCTTCCTGGTTGGTCAGGCGAACCTTTGCAACCTTACGCAGAGCCGAGTTCGGCTTCTTCGGAGTGGTGGTGTACACGCGCGTGCAGACGCCACGGCGCTGCGGGCACTTGTCGAGTGCCGGCGAGGCACTCTTGTAGGTGGTAGCTTGGCGCGGCTTGCGTACCAGCTGGTTGATCGTCGCCATCAGTAGGTTCTTCTGATTGGGGCCGTAAAAACGGCCAGGATGCGGAAATTGTAAAGCAGGCCAAAATTTTGGCCTGCTGAGACAGACGATTGTAGCAACTTGTCAAGAGCCCAGTCAAACGAGCCCATGCCAAGCCAGCCCTGATCCAGAGCTGTTACAGGGGTATCTCCCTATTCCCCGTTCAGGTCGAACGGCCGGACCGCGAGCGGCCCGGCCGATCTAACTACTTACTCTTCACCAGCAGCCTGTTCAGCTTCCGGTGCTGCAACTTCGGGTTCCGCGACCGCGACCGGAGCGGCCAGGGTTGCGATTTCCGAATCGGTCAGGCCCGACGCATTGCGGCGGCGCTGGGCATGATACGCAAGACCGGTACCGGCCGGAATCAGGCGGCCGACGATCACGTTTTCCTTCAGGCCACGCAGGCCGTCGGAAGTACCGCGCACGGCAGCCTCGGTCAGCACGCGGGTGGTTTCCTGGAACGAGGCAGCCGAAATGAACGATTCGGTTGCCAGCGATGCCTTGGTGATACCCAGCAGCACCGGCTCGAAACGGGCCGGCAGCTCGTTGCGGGCGGCCAGCTTCACGTTCTCTTCGATCACGCGCTGGCGCTCGGCCTGCTCGCCATTGAGGAACTTGCTGCTGCCCTGGTCGACGATTTCCACCTTGCGCAGCATCTGACGCGAGATCACTTCAATGTGCTTGTCGTTGATCTTCACGCCCTGCAGGCGGTACACGTCCTGGATTTCCTTGACCAGGTAGCGGGCCAGCTCTTCCACGCCCTTCAGGCGCAGGATGTCCTGCGGGCTCGGCTCGCCGTCCACCACGGTTTCACCGCGGGTCACGTGTTCACCTTCGAACACGATGATCTGGCGGTACTTCGGAATCAGCTCTTCGTGCTCCGAACCATCGGTGTCCTTGATGATCAGGCGCTGCTTGCCCTTGGTGTCCTTGCCGAAGCTGATGATGCCCGAACGCTCGGCCAGGATCGCCGGATCCTTCGGCTTGCGGGCTTCGAACAAGTCGGCAACGCGCGGCAGACCACCGGTGATGTCGCGGGTCTTCGAGGCTTCCTGCGGGATCTTGGCAACCACGTCGCCCACGCCTACCGGCGCGCCATCCTGCAGGTTGACGATCGAGCGCGGCGGCAGCAGGTACTGTGCCGGCAGGTCGGTACCCGGGATGGTCAGGTCATTGCCCTTGCCATCGATGATGCGGACCAGCGGACGCAGATCCTTTGCCTGCGAGCCACGACGCTTCGGATCGGTGATCTCGCGCGAGGCCAGGCCGGTCAGTTCGTCGGTCTTCTCGATCACGGTCACGCCATCGATGAAATCGATGAAGCGCACGAAACCAGCCACTTCCGAGACGATCGGGTGGTTATGCGGATCCCAGTTGGCCACGGTCTGGCCAGCCTTGATTTCCGCACCGTCCTTGACGCCGATGCTGGCACCGTACGGCAGCTTGTAGCGCTCACGCTCACGGCCATGCGGATCGAGCACGGAGATTTCACCCGAACGCGAGACGGCAACCAGCGAACCGCTGGCCTGTTCGACGTGCTTCAGGTTGGAGAACTTCACCGAACCGGTGGTCTTGACGGTGATGTTGTCGACCGCAGCCGCACGCGATGCCGCACCACCGATGTGGAACGTACGCATGGTCAGCTGGGTACCCGGCTCACCGATCGACTGTGCGGCGATGACGCCAACCGCTTCACCGATGTTGACGATGTGGCCACGGGCCAGATCGCGGCCGTAGCAGCGACCGCAGACGCCGAACGAGGACTCACAGGTGATCGTCGAGCGGACCTTGATGGTCTGCACGCCGGCTTCTTCCAGCTTGTTCACCCACTGCTCGTCGAGCAGCGTGTTGCGGGTCACGATCGGATCTTCGTCATTGCCCGGCAGGAACACGTCCTCGGCCACAACGCGGCCCAGCACGCGATCCTTCAACGGCTCAACCACGTCGCCGCCTTCCACGATCGGGGTCATGGTCAGGCCTTCGGAGGTACCGCAATCCACCTCGGTGATCACCACGTCCTGTGCCACGTCGACCAGACGACGGGTCAGGTAACCCGAGTTCGCCGTCTTCAACGCGGTATCAGCCAGACCCTTACGGGCACCGTGGGTGGAGTTGAAGTACTCCTGCACGTTCAGGCCTTCACGGAAGTTCGCCTTGATGGGCGTCTCGATGATCGAGCCATCCGGACGCGCCATCAGGCCGCGCATACCGGCCAGCTGACGGATCTGCGCCTGGCTACCACGGGCACCGGAGTCGGCCATGATGTACAGCGAGTTCATCGACTTCTGGTCGACCAGCTCGCCATCGCTGCCGATGACCTTCTCGGTACCAATGGTTTCCATCATCGCCTTGGCGATGCGCTCATTGGTGCGCGACCAGATGTCGACCACCTTGTTGTAGCGCTCGCCGGCGGTGACCAGACCCGACTGGTACTGCTCCTGGATTTCCAGCACTTCCTGCTCGGCTTCGCCCAGGATGCCCTTCTTCTCATCCGGGATCAGCATGTCGTCGATGCCGATCGACACGCCAGCGCGGGTTGCGTAGGCATAGCCGGTGTACATCAGCTTGTCGGCGAACACCACAGTGTCCTTCAGACCCAGCAGACGGTAGCTCTGGTTGATCAGGCGCGAGATGTTCTTCTTGGTCATCTCGGTGTTGCACAGCTCGAACGGCAGGCCTTCCGGCATGATCTCGCTCAGCAGCGCACGGCCGATGGTGGTGTCGACGATCGAGGTCTTCTTGACCTTGTTGCCGTCTTCATCACGCTCGACCTGCACGATGCGTACCTTGACGCGCGCATGCAGTTCAACCAGGCGGTTGTCGTAGGCACGCTTCACTTCGTCGGTGTTGGCGAAGACCATGCCCTCGCCCTTCTTGTTCACCAGCGAACGGGCCATGTAGTACAGGCCCAACACCACGTCCTGCGACGGCACGATGATCGGCTCGCCGTTGGCCGGCGACAGGATGTTGTTGGTGGACATCATCAGCGCACGCGCTTCCAGCTGGGCTTCCAGCGAGAGCGGCACGTGGACGGCCATCTGGTCACCGTCGAAGTCGGCGTTGAATGCGGTACAGACCAGCGGATGCAGCTGGATGGCCTTGCCTTCGATCAACAGCGGTTCGAACGCCTGGATGCCCAGACGGTGCAGGGTCGGCGCACGGTTCAGCAGCACCGGATGTTCGCGGATGACTTCTTCCAGGACGTCCCAGACTTCGCCTTCTTCGCGCTCAACCAGCTTCTTGGCGGCCTTGATGGTGGTGGCCAGGCCACGACGCTGCAGCTTGGCGAACACGAACGGCTTGAACAGCTCAAGCGCCATCTTCTTCGGCAGGCCGCACTGGTGCAGCTTCAGGTACGGACCCACGGTGATCACCGAACGGCCCGAGTAATCGACGCGCTTGCCCAGCAGGTTCTGACGGAAGCGACCCTGCTTACCCTTGATCATGTCGGCCAGCGACTTGAGCGGGCGCTTGTTGGTGCCGGTGATGGCGCGGCCGCGACGGCCGTTGTCCAACAGGGCGTCAACCGATTCCTGCAGCATGCGCTTTTCGTTGCGCACGATGATGTCCGGAGCGTTGAGCTCCAGCAGGCGGCGCAGACGGTTGTTGCGGTTGATGACGCGGCGGTACAGATCGTTCAGATCCGAGGTCGCGAAGCGGCCACCGTCCAGCGGAACCAGCGGACGCAGGTCCGGCGGCAGCACCGGCAGCACGGTCATCACCATCCACTCCGGGCGGTTGCCCGACTCGAGGAAGGCTTCGACCAGCTTGATGCGCTTGGTCAGACGCTTGAGCTTGGTTTCCGAACCGGTCGAGGCGATTTCCTCGCGCAGGCGGACCATTTCGGCCTGCAGGTCGATGGTGCGCAGCAGTTCGTAGACAGCCTCGGCGCCCATTGCGGCGTCGAAGTCATCGCCATGTTCCTGGCGTGCCTGCAGGTACTGTTCTTCGGTCAGCAGCTGGCGGCGCTCCAGGGCGGTCAGGCCCGGCTCGGTCACCACGTAGGCTTCGAAGTACAGCACGCGCTCGATGTCACGCAGGGTCATGTCCAGCATCAGGCCGATGCGCGACGGCAGCGACTTGAGGAACCAGATGTGCGCGACCGGCGATGCCAGGTCGATGTGGCCCATGCGCTCGCGACGCACCTTGGCCAAGGTTACTTCGGTGCCGCACTTTTCGCAGACGACGCCGCGGTGCTTCATGCGCTTGTACTTGCCGCACAGGCACTCGTAGTCCTTGACCGGTCCGAAGATGGCGGCGCAGAACAGGCCGTCACGTTCCGGCTTGAAGGTACGGTAGTTGATGGTTTCCGGCTTCTTCACTTCGCCGAAGGACCACGAACGGATCAGGTCCGGCGAGGCCAGCGCGATCTTGATCGCGTCGAAGTCCAGCGTCTGGCGCTGCTGGTTGAAGAGGTTGAGCAGGTCTTTCATGGTGTTCTCCGAAAGGAGGAAATCTTTGTCGATGGGCTGTCAGTCAGTGCTGGCGGCGCTGCTGCATCACTGCAGCAGCGCCTGCGCAATCAACCGCCTTCCAGTTCCATGTTGATGGCCAGCGAGCGGATTTCCTTCACCAAAACGTTGAAGGATTCCGGCATGCCCGCAACCATCTCGTGCTCACCGTCGACGATGTTCTTGTACATCTGGTTACGGCCCTGTACGTCATCGGACTTCACCGTCAGCATTTCCTGCAGGGTGTAGGCCGCGCCGTAGGCTTCCAGTGCCCAGACTTCCATTTCACCGAAGCGCTGACCACCGAACTGCGCCTTGCCGCCCAGCGGCTGCTGGGTAACGAGCGAGTACGGACCGGTCGAACGGGCATGCATCTTGTCGTCGACCAAGTGGTTCAACTTCAGGTAATGCATGTAGCCGACCGTGGTCTTGCGGTCGAAGGCTTCGCCGGTGCGGCCGTCATACAGCTGCATCTGCGTCTTGCTGGTGTTGAAGCCCAGACGCTCGGTTTCCGGGGCACCGTCCGGGTAGGCGAGATTCAGCATTTCGCGGATCTCGTCTTCGGCCGCGCCGTCGAACACCGGGGTTGCCATCGGCACGCCGTCGGTCAGGTTCTTGGCCAGGTTGATCAGCTCGTCGTCGCTGAACTGGGACAGATCAACGCGCTGTTCGGACACGGCCGAATCATGGTTGTAGATCTTGCCCAGGAACTCACGCAGTTCACTGACCGCACGCTGCTGTTCCAGCATGCCCTGGATGCGCTTGCCCAGGCCCTTTGCGGCCCAGCCCAAGTGCACTTCCAGAATCTGGCCGATGTTCATACGCGACGGCACGCCCAGCGGGTTCAAGCAGATGTCCACGGTGTTGCCGTCAGCCATGTACGGCATGTCTTCGACCGGCACCACGTTGGAGACCACACCCTTGTTGCCGTGACGGCCTGCCATCTTGTCACCCGGCTGGATGCGACGCTTCACGGCCAGGAACACCTTGACCATCTTCAGCACGCCCGGTGCCAGATCGTCGCCCTGAGTGATCTTGCCGCGCTTGTCGGCAAAGCGGCGCTCGAATTCCTTCTCGTGTGCCTGGATCTGCATCTGGGCACGTTCGATGGCTTCGGACGCGTCATCGTCCTTCATGCGCAGGGTGAACCAGTCGGACTTCTTCAGGCCGTCCAGCAGCGCATCGGAGACCACGTCACCCTTCTTCAGGTTGGCGCCGCCGTTGGCAACCTTACCCACGATCTGCGAGCGCAGACGTGCGTAGATGGCGCCTTCGAGGATGCGGAACTGGTCGTCGAAGTCCTTCTTGACGCGCTTGATCTCGTTTTCTTCGATCTGGCGTGCGCGCTTGTCCTTCTCGATGCCGTCGCGGGTGAAGACCTGCACGTCGATGACGGTGCCGTCCATGCCCGGCGGAACGCGCAGCGAGCTGTCCTTAACGTCCGAAGCCTTCTCGCCGAAGATCGCGCGCAGCAGCTTCTCTTCCGGGGTCAGCTGGCTCTCGCCCTTCGGCGTCACCTTGCCAACCATGATGTCGCCGGCGCGCACTTCCGCACCGATGTACACCACGCCGGATTCGTCCAGACGGTTCAGCGCCTGCTCGGACACGTTCGGGATGTCGGCGGAAATTTCCTCCGGCCCCAACTTGGTGTCACGTGCAACGCAGGTCAGTTCTTCGATGTGGATCGTGGTGTAACGATCCTCTTCGACCACACGCTCGGACAGCAGGATGGAGTCTTCGAAGTTGTAGCCGTTCCACGGCATGAAGGCGATCAGCATGTTCTGACCCAGCGCCAGTTCACCGATATCGGTGGACGGGCCATCGGCCAGCACGTCGCCGCGCGCGATCACGTCACCCACGTTCACCAGCGGACGCTGGTTGATGCAGGTGTTCTGGTTCGAACGGGTGTACTTGATCAGGTTGTAGATATCGACGCCGGCATCGGCCGGATCGGTGATCTCGTTCTCGTTGGCCTTGACCACGATGCGGCCGGCGTCGATCTGCACGATCTCGCCGCCACGCAGGGCGTTCACGGTCACACCGGAGTCACGGGCCACGGCGCGTTCGATACCGGTGCCCACCAGCGGCTTCTGCGCACGCAGGGTCGGCACGGCCTGACGCTGCATGTTGGCGCCCATCAGTGCGCGGTTTGCGTCATCGTGCTCCAGGAACGGAACCAGTGCCGCAGCAACCGACACGGTCTGCATCGGCGAGACGTCCATGAAGTGGACTTCTGCCGGCGGCTTGAGCAGCGACTCACCCTGGAAGCGGCACGGTACGAACTGCTCGGTGAGCATGTTCTTGGCATCGGTCAGGGCGTTTGCCTGGGCGATGACGTACTCGTTTTCTTCGATGGCCGACAGGAACTCGATCTCGTCGGAGACCTTGCCGTCATGCACCTTGCGGTACGGGGTTTCCAGGAAGCCGTACTTGTTGGTGCGTGCGAACACGGCCAGCGAGTTGATCAGGCCGATGTTCGGGCCTTCCGGCGTTTCGATGGTGCAGACGCGGCCGTAATGGGTCGGGTGCACGTCGCGCACTTCGAAGCCGGCGCGTTCGCGGGTCAGGCCGCCCGGGCCCAGCGCCGAGACGCGACGCTTGTGCGTCACTTCCGACAGCGGGTTGTTCTGATCCATGAACTGCGACAGCTGCGAGGAGCCGAAGAATTCCTTGATCGCCGCAGCCACCGGCTTGGCGTTGATCAGCTCCTGCGGGGTCAAGCCTTCCGACTCGGCCATCGACAGGCGCTCCTTGACCGCGCGCTCGACGCGGACCAGGCCCACGCGGAACACGTTCTCGGCCATTTCACCGACCGAACGCACGCGACGGTTGCCCAGGTGATCGATGTCATCGACCACGCCGCGACCGTTGCGGATCTCGGTCAGCACCTTGATCACGTCAAGGATGTCCGAACCTTCGCCGTGCGCGGCGACCAGGCGCTTGGATTCCTCGTCGTTGCGCTCGCCGAAGTACTTGCGGTCGTACAGCACCGACTCACCGGTGACTTCCTTGCGGCCGACACGACGGTTGAACTTCATGCGGCCAACCGTGGACAGGTCGTAGCGCTCGAAGGTGAAGAACAGGTTGTGGAACAGGTTCTGCGCGGCGTCCTTGGTCGGCGGCTCGCCCGGACGCATCATGCGATAGATTTCGACCAGCGCTTCGAGCTGGGTCTTGGTGCCATCGATGCGCAGGGTGTTGGACAGGTACGGACCACGATCCAGATCGTTCACCCACAGCGTGCCAACCGCATCGACACCGGCCTTGCGGAATGCCTGCAGCTGATCGTCGCTGATTTCGTCGTTGGCCTGGGCCAGCAGTTCACCGGTATTGGCGTCCACCACGTCGTGCGACAGGATGCGGCCGACGATGTAATCGTCCGGCACGGCCAGGGCGGCAATGCCCGACGCCTGCAGCTGCTTGATGTGGCGCGCGGTGATGCGCTTGCCGGCTTCCACGATGACCTTGTCGCCGTCGGCCAGGTCGAAGTTCAGCGTTTCACCACGCAGACGCTCCGGCACCAGCTCCAGCTGCACGCCTTCGTCCGGGTTGATGTGGAAGGTGTTGACCTCGAAGAACTCGGCCAGCATCTCTTCGTTGTTGTAGCCCAGCGCACGCAGCAGCACCGACACCGGCAGCTTGCGGCGGCGATCGATACGGGTGAACAGCGCGTCCTTCGGGTCGAACTCGAAGTCCAGCCAGGAGCCGCGGTACGGGATGATGCGGGCGCTGTACAGCAGCTTGCCCGAGCTGTGGGTCTTGCCACGGTCGTGGTCGAAGAACACGCCCGGCGAACGGTGCAGCTGCGACACGATGACGCGCTCGGTACCGTTGACGATGAAGGTGCCGTTGTCGGTCATCAACGGGATTTCGCCCAGATAGACCTCCTGCTCCTTCACGTACTTGATCGCCTTGGTGGACGATTCGCGGTCGTAGATGACCAGACGCACGGTGACGCGCAGCGGCGCGCCGTAGCTCATGCCACGCTGGCGGCACTCGCGCTCGTCAAACACCGGGTCGCCCAGCTTGTAACCGACGTATTCCAGGGCAGCGTTGCCGCTGTAGCTGGAAATCGGGAACACCGACTTCAGCGCAGCATGCAGGCCGTGGTCGGAGCGCTTGGCCGGGTCGATGTTTTCCTGCAGAAATTCGCGGTACGAATCAACCTGGATCGCGAGCAGGAACGGCACCTCGAGGATCGAGCGCTGCTTGCCGAAATCTTTGCGGATGCGCTTTTTTTCGGTGTACGAATAGGACGTCATGAGGTCTTCCACCTTGTTGTGCGGGCCGTGCGTCCACAACCCGTAAGGAAACTTGAAATTGTCAGTTGGAAGTCGCTGGTATTGCCGGCACCAGCACGCCTTCTCCCGCTACTTCCAACTGCCAACTCGCTTGTATCGGCTGCGGGTCACTCCATCGTCTGGAGCGCAGCGCCTGACACTTGCCACGTTGGTCTTTCTACTGCCTGCCGGGCTTCTGGCCCGCCAGTTGAAGCCTGCCGAGCATGGCTCGGTACCAGACCGGGCTTGCTCAACGTAACAACGGTTTGAAACGACCAAAGGCCGGGGGCTTTACGCCCCCAGCCTCAGCTGCATCGCCGCGAATCGATGACGATGCAAGGAACTGATTACTTCAGCTCGACGGTCGCGCCGGCGGCTTCCAGGTCCTTCTTGAACTTCTCGGCCTCGTCCTTCGACGCGCCTTCCTTCACGACGCCGCCGGCTTCTGCCAGGTCCTTCGCTTCCTTCAGGCCCAGGCCGGTGATGGCGCGGACAGCCTTAATCACTTCGACCTTCTTCGCGCCGGCATCCTTCAGGATGACGTTGAATTCGGTCTGCTCTTCAACAACAGCAGCCGGGCCAGCAGCAGCAACTGCAACCGGGGCAGCAGCCGAAACGCCGAACTTCTCTTCGATGGCCTTGACCAGCTCCATCACTTCCATCAGGGACTTTTCGGCGATCGCGTCGACGATCTGATCGTTGGTAAGGGACATTTTGATTACCTTTTGAAAATATTCTGGATTGAGGTTCCGTGCGGAACCACGTGGACGTCGAACTTAGACAGCTTCGGCTTCAGCGGCCGGCGCTGCAGCTTCCGCTGCGCCACCTTCCTGCTTTTCACCGATAGCCTTGACGGCGCGGGCGAACATGGTGACCGGCTCGGTCAGGACGCGGGCCAACATGGCCAGTGCCTGATCACGGGTCGGCAACGATGCCAGCACGTCGACGTGGCTGGCCGGGAAGATTTCCCCGCCGATTGCCACGACCTTCGCCTTCAGCTTGTCGTTACCCTTGGCTGCATCCTTGATCAGGCGACCGGCTGCGCCGGGCTCCTCAAGCGAAAACGCATACAGCAGCGGACCAACCATCTGGTCTTTTGCAACTGCGAAATCGGTGCCTTCAACGGCGCGCGAGGCCAGCGTGTTCTTGACAACTTTCAAGAAAACACCGGTTTCGCGGGCCTGCTTACGCATCGCGGTCATCTGAGCGACCGTGGTGCCAGCGTATTCGGCTGCGATCAAGGAGTGGGCCTTGGCGGCGATGTCTGCCAGCTCGGCGACTACTTCTTGCTTCTGGGACAGATTGAGAGCCATTGCACTCCTCCGTTTAAGCGGGGAACGGGGATCGGGAAACCGGATTGGCAAGAGCGGCGTTGCCGCTGCTGCAAGCTTCCCGGGCCGAACCACAAAACCCTGCTTCAAACATATTCCGCTTACGGCTCCTAGCCGTGTGCGGTCCTGGGCGGCATCCCTCCTGGACGCCGGGAACATCGGGTGATGTTCCGGTGGTGGCCGTTCTAGAGCTGGAGTGCAAACCTGGGCAAACCCAGACGTACGTGAACCAGAAAAATCCAGAAAGGCGGCACCATCTACGCAGGGTGATCCGAGAACGGATCGATTAAGCGCTCTCGCTGTGCCGGCGGCGACTCCTTGCCAAATCGAGCTTCCATGCCCGTCGCCGGTATGCGCTGACCGCGCCTGCGGTCTTTGACGGCTCCACGCAGGCAAACCTGCGCGACGCCTTCAAAATGACGGCTCCGGCACCAAAGGTACCGAAGCCGCTTGAAACAATTACTTCAGGGTCAGCGAGGACTGATCAACCGTCACGCCCGGGCCCATCGTCGAACTGACCGATACCTTCTGCAGGTACAGGCCCTTCGAGGTAGCCGGCTTGGCCTTGATCAGGTCCAGCAGCAGTGCCTGCAGGTTCGACTGCAGCGCGCCGTTTTCGAAGCTGGCCTTGCCGATGGTGCAGTGGATGATGCCGGCCTTGTCGGTGCGGTAACGCACCTGACCCGACTTGGCATTCTTGACGGCTTCGCCCGGGTTGGCCGAAACGGTGCCGACCTTCGGGTTCGGCATCAGGCCGCGCGGGCCCAGCAGCGTACCCAGCTTACCGACAACGCGCATGGCGTCCGGGGTAGCGATGACGACGTCATAGTTCAGATCGCCGGCCTGCATCTTCTCGGCCAGGTCGTCCATGCCGACAGCTTCGGCGCCAGCGGCCAGGGCTTCGTCAGCCTTGGCACCAGCCGGAGCAAACACGGCCACGCGGACCGACTTGCCGGTACCGGCCGGCAGCACGGTGGAACCGCGCACCTGCTGGTCGGACTTCTTGGCGTCCACGCCCAGGCGCACAGCAACGTCGATCGACTCGACGAACTTGGCCTTGGCAGCGGTCTTCAGGATGTTGATTGCGTCCTCGAAGGCATATGCCTTACCCGGGACAACGGCGGCCGCGATGGCCTTCTCACGCTTGGTCTGTGCCATCAGATTAACCCTCTACCACCAGGCCCATGGAACGGGCGGAGCCCGCGATCGTACGCACGGCGGCGTCAAGGCTGGCGGCCGTCAGATCCGGCTCCTTTGCCTTGCAGATTTCTTCCAGCTGCGCGCGCGTCACCTTGCCCACCTTGTCGGTGTTCGGCTTCTTCGAGCCCGAAGAAATGCCAGCGGCCTTCTTCAGCAGCGTGGTCGCCGGTGTGCTCTTGGTGATGAAGGTGAACGTACGGTCCGAATAGGCCGTGATGATCACCGGCACCGGCAGACCCGGTTCCAGCTTCTGCGTGGCAGCGTTGAACGCCTTGCAGAATTCCATGATGTTCAGACCGCGCTGACCCAGCGCAGGACCGACCGGCGGCGAGGGGTTGGCCTGACCAGCCTTCACCTGCAGCTTGATATAACCGACAACTTTCTTTGCCATTAGAGTGCTCTCCGGGTGCTAGCGCCTTGCGACAACAGGCTCCCCATCGGACCGGGAATCACGCGTCCCGGCATCGCGTTGTGAAATCGCACCAAAGGCCACCTTGCGGCAGCCCTTGATTTGCTCCCTCGTTGGGGAGCCAAAAATTGTAACAGCTTTTTTTGACGCCACCTGAACAGGTGACGCAAACGGCGTCAGATGGCCTTTTCTACCTGGCCAAACTCGAGCTCGACCGGGGTGGCGCGACCAAAGATCAACACCGAAACGCGCACGCGGCTCTTTTCATAATTGACTTCTTCGACCACGCCGTTGAAGTCATTGAATGGGCCATCGGTGACGCGGACCATCTGGCCCGGCTCGAACAGCACCTTCGGACGCGGCTTCTCAACACCTTCCTGAACGCGGTTCAGGATGGCAGCAGCTTCGCTGTCCTGGATCGGCAGCGGGCGATCAGCCGTGCCGCCAATGAAACCCATGACCTTCGGGGTTTCCTTGACCAAGTGCCAGCTTTCGTTGTCGATACGCGGGATGCCTGCTTCTTCATGGGTTTCGATCTGTACCAGCACGTAACCCGGGAAGAACTTGCGCTCGGAGCGGCGCTTCTGGCCTGCGCGCATTTCCACCACTTCTTCCGTGGGGACCAGCACATCACCAAAAAGCTCCTGCATCTCGTCACGCACGATGCGATCACGCAACGCCTGCGCAACCGACTTCTCAAAACCTGAATAGGCGTGAACGACGTACCAACGCTTCACAGATATCTCCTTAACGACCCAAGAACCACTGGGTCAGCTTCTGGATCACGAAATCGAAGCCACCCAACAGCAGGCTCAACACGATCACCACCACAACCACCACCCACGTCATGCGGATGGCTTCCTGGCGGGTCGGCCACACAACCTTGCGCAGCTCGAAACGGGATTCAGAAAGGAATTCGATTGTCTGACGACCCTTGGCAGTGAGCATGAATACTGCACCACCGGCCACCAGACCCACAACCACTGCCAGCGCCCGCCACTGACCTGCCCACGCGCCCAACTGGGCAGTGCGCGGCTGATCGGCGAACCAGAACCAGACAAACAGACCCGCCAGCACCAACAGCGCAGCGCCGACGTACTTGACGATATCGCCACCGGAGGCGGCGGACTTGGAATGTTCGATCTTGCTGTTCATCCGACTCTTGTTGCTGGTGCGACCAAGGTCACTGGATAGAGAGTTGCAAGTGGCACGCCAGGAGGGACTCGAACCCCCAACCTGCGGTTTTGGAGACCGCTGCTCTGCCAATTGAGCTACTGGCGTATGACTTGACTGTTACACATCACCTTAGACGGCGAAGGCGGACCGAGTTACCCGGCCCGCCATCCGCGCCACCAACAGCGTTTACTGCTGGCGCTACAGGCTATTACGCGATGATCTTTGCGACCACGCCGGCGCCGACGGTACGGCCACCCTCGCGGATTGCGAAGCGCAGGCCTTCGTCCATTGCCACCGGGTTGATCAGGGTGACGGTCATCTTGACGTTGTCACCCGGCATCACCATTTCGACGCCTTCCGGCAGCTCGCAAGCGCCAGTGATGTCGGTGGTACGGAAGTAGAACTGCGGACGGTAGCCCTTGAAGAACGGCGTGTGACGGCCGCCTTCGTCCTTCGACAGCACGTACACCTCAGCTTCGAACTGGGTGTGCGGCTTGATCGAACCCGGCTTGGCCAGAACCTGGCCGCGCTCCACGTCGTCACGCTTGGTGCCGCGCAGCAGCAGACCGGCGTTGTCGCCTGCCTGACCCTGGTCGAGCAGCTTGCGGAACATTTCCACACCGGTGACGGTGGTCTTCTGGACCGGACGGATACCGACGATTTCGATTTCTTCGCCGACCTTGATCACGCCGCGCTCGATACGACCGGTCACCACGGTGCCGCGGCCCGAGATCGAGAACACGTCTTCCACCGGCATCAGGAACGGCTTGTCGACGTCACGCTCCGGGGTCGGGATCCAGCTGTCCAGTGCATCGACCAGCTTCAGGATGGCCGGCACGCCGATTTCGCTCTGGTCACCTTCCAGCGCCATACGGGCCGAACCGTGAACGATCGGGGTGTCGTCGCCCGGGAAGTCGTACTTGCTCAGCAGCTCACGAACTTCCATTTCGACCAGCTCGAGCAGCTCGGCGTCGTCAACCATGTCGGCCTTGTTCAGGAACACGACGATGTACGGCACGCCGACCTGACGCGACAGCAGGATGTGCTCGCGGGTCTGCGGCATCGGGCCGTCAGCAGCCGAACAGACCAGGATCGCGCCGTCCATCTGGGCAGCACCGGTGATCATGTTCTTGACGTAGTCAGCATGGCCCGGGCAATCCACGTGGGCGTAGTGACGGCTGGCCGATTCGTACTCAACGTGCGCGGTCGAGATGGTGATACCACGTGCCTTTTCTTCCGGCGCGGCGTCGATCGAGGAGTAATCCTTGAACTCGCCACCGAAGCGCTCTGCACCGATCTTGGTCAGTGCGGCGGTCAGCGTGGTCTTGCCATGATCGACGTGGCCGATGGTGCCGACGTTGACGTGCGGCTTGGTACGCTCGAACTTACCCTTGGACATGGCTGCTTCTTCTCGGTAACAGGTTGGTTATGCACTATCGGCAAGATGGTGCTCACGAAAGGAATCGAACCTTCGACCTCCTCCTTACCAAGGAGGTGCTCTACCGACTGAGCTACGTGAGCGAGTTGTCTATTATGCCGTGTTTTTTCGTTTCGTTCAATGGAGCGGGAGACGGGAATCGAACCCGCACCATTAGCTTGGAAGGCTAAGGTTCTACCGTTGAACTACTCCCGCACCGGGAAAACACGTCACAACATAAAACTGGTGGAGGGAGGTGGATTCGAACCACCGAAGGCGTAAGCCAGCAGATTTACAGTCTGCCCCCGTTGGCCGCTTGGGTATCCCTCCATTCCACTCCCTTGTCTAGGACCGGCGGCCTTGCCGGTCAGGGGTGGGTGAGCTCGCTATTTTGGTTATGAGCGCCGATGCTGTCAACAGAAATCTTCACATTCGGTGAAAATTTTTTTGCAGCGCCGCCGTCACCCTCAACAGCGTGTTACTCGCCGGGCATTTTAAGCTTTTCGTCGGCAAAAATCGCCACGTGCGGGACCCCATCGGCACCAATCCAACCGCGGTACATGCCTTCGGTATTGAACGGCGTTGCCGCCGTGCCGTCAGCCGCCAATACGATCGCACCGCCATCGCCACCCAGGGCCGGCAGGCGCTTGACGATGACCTCCTCGCCAGCCTGTGCAGGCGTTTCCTTCAGGTACTGCATGCGCGCGCATATTTCATGCGCCGCCGCCAGGCGGATGTAGAACTCACCCCAGCCGGTGCCGGATACCGCGCAATTGCCGGTGGCATAGGTACCTGCGCCGATGATCGGCGAATCACCGACACGCCCGTAGCGCTTGTTGGTCATGCCGCCGGTGGAGGTGCCTGCGGCCAATTTGCCTTGGCTGTCGAGTGCAACCGCGCCTACCGTGCCGAAGTGCTTGGCCGTTTCCAGATCCACATGGGCCTGGCCGGCAGCCTCTTCCTTCAATGCACGCTGCAACTGCTCCCAGCGCTTCTCGGTACGGAAGTAGGACGGATCGACCAGTTCGATCTTCTGCTCGGCGGCGAACATCTCCGCACCCTGCCCCACCATCATCACGTGCGGGGAGTGCTCCATCACCGCGCGTGCGAGCAGGATCGGGTTCTTCACCGTATGCACGCCAGCCACCGCACCGGCGCGCAGCGTGGCGCCATCCATCAACGAGGAATCCAGCTCGTTCTTGCCATCATGGGTGAATACCGCGCCGCGCCCGGCATTGAAGGTCGGGTCGTTTTCCAGCACGGTGATCGCGGCGGTCACCGCATCCAGCGCGGGCTTGCCGGCGGCCAGCGCCTGGTGCCCCTGGCGCAGCGCTTCGGTCAATGCCGCGCGCGCCGCACGTTCCTCTGCAGCACTGAAGTCCTTGCGCTCGACGCCGGCCCCGCCGTGGATCACCAGCAAGGGAGAAACCTCGGCTGCAGCGGCAGCTCCCGAGGACAGCGACGCCAGGCCAAGCAGTACCGCGGAAGTCAGCTTCATGTTTCTTTACTCCGGAATGGATTCTTGATTCTAGGCACCGCCCCGGCCGACTGACCAGCACAGCTGCCGTACCTGACGATAGCGCGGAGGAAAAGCCACAGCCCTTCCTGCGCAAGACCTTACCTTGGCAGCAGTTGCAGACGGCCATCAACCACATTGGCGACAGCGGTGAATGCAGGGTTGTCCACCTTGAAGGTATCCAGGTGCAGCACGCTGTTCTTGCCCGCTGCCGTTACCGGTACGCCCTTGAAATCCAGTGCCTGGCCGGCGGCCAGACGCTGCGGGGAATGACGTGGCTGCACCAGCCAGGCATAGCCGTCGCCCAACGCGTAGACCCGCCCTCTCCCGTCTGCTTCCACGCACAGGGCCGCATCTTCATCCACGCCCAGGCCAATGATGTTGTTGCTGCCTGCGGTCTGCGCCGCACGCGCCACGAACACGATCAGCCGCCCCAGCCGATTGCGCCTGGCAAAGTGCGTGTCGGTGACAACGTTGGACAGAAACGGCATGGCAAGGAAGCCATGATCCATGGTGACGGCACTGCCCATCGGATCCGCAAGCGCGGTGGCGGAATCAACGCTGCCCCCATCCAGTGCGCCATAAGCATGGTGGCCGAGCACGGCCAAGCCGGCACTGGTTCCACCAATCGGCTTGCCCGCGCGCACGTGATCGTCCAACAGCGCGTTGAGCTGGGTACCCTTCCAGAAGCGCACGTATCGCGCCTGGTCACCGCCCGCAAGGAAGATCGCATCCGCATCGCGCACCATCTGCAGCACCTGCGGATCGTCGGCCGCTTTGCGGTCATGGAACACCAGCGTCTGCACTGCGGTGACTCCACCGATGTCGTTGTAGAGCTCCTTCTGCATGTTGTCGTCGCCGGAGGCCCGCAGGATCAGCACGCGGCCATGCCCTGCACGTTCCACCCACCAGTGAAAGGCCTCGGGCACCCAGTCACCGCCGCCCATCAACAGCATCGCCGCCTGGGTGGCCCCGGGACGAGGCGCCTTGAGATCGCCTATTTCGTAGTACTTGTAGCCCGTCTCGCCGACGGTTGCTGCGGAAGCCGCATTGGTAACACCTGCAACCACCAGCGCCACTACGGCAAGCACCAGTCGTTGCCGCCAGGAACTCTTACGTTTCAGCACGTTAATGCCCACTCCAGTCGAAGGCTCATCGCCGTAATGCCAGACTTTCCCACAGTGGTCAACCGTGTAAAAAAGGTGTTAGATGCGGTGACCCTCTGCACATTTCAGACAGGGGCGGCCGGCATTTCCCCACATGCCGGAAGGACAACTCCAGAACACTTTTCATCAGAGAGCTGATTCATGCGTAAACACGCAATGGTGTGTTCAATCCAACTGGCCCTGTTGTCGATGGCCGCCCCCGCCCTGGCGCAGACCGCCCAGGACCAACCCCAACAACTGGATACGGTGCAGGTGACCGGCTCACGCATTCCGCGTGCGCAGGTGGAGGGGCCGGCACCGGTCACGGTGGTGACCGCCGAAGAGATCAAATCCGCCGGCTTCACCAGCGTGCCGGATGTACTGCGCGCCATGACCCAGAACGGCGGCGAGACGCAGAGCCAGCAGTCCTCCAGCGGCGCGGATTTCTCGCCCGGCGCACAGCAGGTCGACCTGCGCGGGCTGGGCCCGAACCACACATTGGTGCTAGTCAACGGCCGCCGCATCGCCGACTTCCCGATGCCGTTCAAGGGCCGTAGCAACTTCACCGACATCTCAAACATCCCGCTCGGCATGATCGAGCGGATAGAAGTGCTGACCGGCAGTGCATCGGCCATTTATGGCTCCGATGCGATCTCGGGCGTGGTCAACTTCATCCTCAAGAAGCACGCTGACGGCACCACCGTCGATGCGCGCATGGGCATCACCAGCGAAGGCGGCGGCGAGTCATTCGACATCAGCCTCGTCAGCGGCTTCGAGAAGGGCCGCTTCAGCGGCATCTACAGCGTGGAGCTGCAATCGCAGACGCCACTATGGGCGTATGAACGTGACATCCAGGACTCCACAAAGGATGGCCCCACTGCCGCCGCACAGGCGCCGCGCCGCGGCTTCCTGCGCACCGATTGGAATGACGACTACATCGACCCGGGCCAGGCAACCTGCGATGCATTGTCCGGCCAGAATGGCGGCACCACGTACTACGGCTATCGCCCCAAATACGGCTACTACTGCGGCAGCGATGAGGCCATCGGCTACGGCACCATCATCAGCAAGCGTCGCGGCGTGAACGCGTATGCGTCGATGAGCTATGCCTTCGACAATGGCAGCCAATGGTTTGCCGACGTGCAGATGGGCTACCACGATGTATCGATGTTCCGCGACGTGACCGCGTGGAGCCACATGGCCGCCGACGGCAACGAGGAAGGTTATTTCTACAACCAGGCCAGCGACCAGGTGGAATTCTGGCAGCGCCAGTTCACGCCGGAAGAAATCGGCGGGCTCAGCCGCAACATGATCGAGACCACGCAAAAAACCTTTGGCGTGACCACCGGCTTCAAGGGCACCTGGGCCGACAGCTGGGACTACGAAGCAGCACTGAGCTATTCGCAGTACCGCGCCAAGATCAGCTGGCCGCAGATCGTGGCGGCCAAGGCCAACGAACTGTTCCTTGGCCCGCAGCTGGGCGAGGACGACGATGGCTTCCCGATCTACAACGCCGACCCGGAACGCCTGTACCGCCCGCTCACCCGCAGTGAGTACGACTCCATCGCCGCACGTTCGGTGTACACGCCGAAGTCCGAAACCGGCACCTTGTCGTTGACGGTCAGCAAGGGTGACCTGTTCACCCTGCCCGGCGGTGACGCCGGCTTCGCAGGCACCGTGGAGCTCGGCCGCCAGTCGTACTCGTTGAACCCCGATCCGCTGGCTACCCAGTACTACTACTACAGCTGGAAGGACTCCGACGGCAAGGGCAGCCGCAATCGCTGGGCGGGTGCCGCCGAGCTGCGCATGCCACTGCACGAAACCCTGAACTGGAGCGTGGCCGGTCGTTACGACCAATACCGTTATTCCGGCAACAGCATCGGCAAGGCAACCTGGAGCACCGGTCTGGAATGGCGTCCGATCGACTCATTGCTGGTTCGTGGCTCCTACGGCACCGCCTTCCGCGCGCCGGATCTGCACTATGTCTATGCCGGCATCGGCAACGACGAGACCAGCGGCGTCGATTGGTACAACTATGCGCTGGACAATGGCGATGACCCGGAGGACTACAGCGAAGGCCTGATCCGCACCCGCGAGGGCAATCGCAACCTCGATCCGGAGACCAGCACCTCGTGGACTGCCGGCTTTGTCTGGTCGCCCATCAATGGCCTGGATATCTCGGCGGACTGGTTCAACATCGACATGCGCGACCAGGTCCAGGACATGAGCGTGGACCAGATCCTGCGTGACGAGGCGGCCTGCCGGCTCGGCGACAAGGACATGAGCTCGCCCACCTGCATGGACGCCGTCTCGCGCGTGACCCGCAATTCCAACGGCTCGCTCTACGGCATCTACGTCAATCCGATCAACGTTGCCAAGGAGTCCACCGAAGGCGTCGATGTCGGCGTGCGCTACCGCCTGCAGACCGGCATCGGTCAATTCACCTTCAGCGGCGCCCATACCTGGGTGAAGAAGCACGACTTCCAGCAATACGCCGGTGATGTGACCAAGGATCAGTTCGCGGTCAACAGCGGCTTCGACATCCCGCGCACCAAGACCAGTGCCAGCATCAGCTGGGAGAAGGATGCCTGGGCCGCCACCATCTATGGCCAGCGCCTGGGGAAGCTACCCAATGGCTGGTCTTATGACCAGGTGTGGGAAGACGGTGATCCGGGTCCGTACATCCGTGCTACCTATCGCTACAACGCTACGCTGCAGTATCGATTCGATGACCACTCGCGCCTGACCTTGTCGGTGGTGAACCTGTTCAACAAGATGCCGCCGAAGGATCCGACCTATACGTCGTATCCGTATTACGACATCTCCTGGTTCGACAGCGTCGGCCGTCAGATCAACCTGCAGTACACGCACAAGTTCGGCGGCGCCGCGCTGTAATCCCGCCCAGCCGTGCGCATCAACAACAGGGCCCGCCATTGGCGGGCCTTGTTGTCTGTGCGATGTGGCGACTGCAGTGCGCGCAGCCCGGGCAAGCGCGGTGCATCGGCGTGCTGCGGCTAGCCCGTACGCTCTTGGCGCAAACCGGCCCCGGGTGCGCTGCGCTTACCCGGGCTACAGCGGCCACCGATGGGTGCAAACTGTGGCGATCGAGCTTCTCCACAACTGCTGTGTGCAATGGCTGGAGAAGCTTGTGGACAAGTGTCGGCAGGCCTTGCGCTGCAATGCTTTCGAAACGATGGCCAATATTTAACCAGCCTATCTCGCCGCCAGTCGGCGTTTTTGTAGGAGCGGTGTAAGCCGCGAAGCAGATACATCATCAGATGGCATAGCTGCCTCGTGCTTCGGCATCACCGGCTTCGCGGCTTACGCCGCTCCTACAAGCCTGCCTGCCACCACCTTGTGGGAGCGCCGTCAGCCGCGAAGCAGATGCACCATCAGATGGCAAAGATGCCTGGTGCTCGGGCATCGCCAGCTTCGCGGCTTATGCCGCTCCCACAAGCTATACGGCATGCGTCTGCGGATTACATGGCGCCCCTGTTTCTCCACAGCGGTTGTGTGCAATGGATGGAGAAGGCTGTGGACAACTGTGCGCAGGCCCTGTGCTGCAATGCTTTCGAAACTGCGGTGAATATTTCACCAGCCTGTCGCGATGCAAAGCGGCGCTTCTGTAGGAGCGGCGTAAGCCGCGAAGCAGATGGACCAACAGATGGCATAGCTGCCTGGTGTTTCGGCATGGTCAGCTTCGCGGCTTACGCCGCTCCCACAAGCCTGAGTGCTGAGCCATCTTGTGGGAGCGGCGTGAGCCGCGAAGCAGATGCGTCATCAGATGGCATAGCTGCCTGGTGCTTCGGCATGGTCGGCTTCGCGGCTTACGCCGCTCCTACAAGCCTGGGTGCTGAGCCAATTTGTGGGAGCGGCGTCAGCCGCGAAGCAGATACATCTTCGGATGGCACAGCTGCCTGGTGTTTCGGCATGGTCAGCTTCGCGGCTGACGCCGCTCCTACAAGCCTGAGTGCTGAACCACCTTGTGGGAGCGGCGTCAGCCGCCAAGCAAATGCATTATCAGATGACACAGCTGCCGGGTGCTTCAGCATCGCCAGCTTCGCGGCTGACGCCGCTCCCACAAGCAAGACGGCATGCGTCTGCGGATTACATGGCGCACCCGTTTCTCCACAGCGGCTGTGTGCAATGACTGGAGAAGGCTGTGGACAAGCGCGCGCAGCCCTTGCGCTGCAAGGGTTTCGAAATCGTGATGATTTTTTGACCACACCACGAGTTGCGGATACGACAAGGCCCCGCAGTGCGGGGCCTTGTCGGTACTGCAACGTGCGTTGGATCAGACGTTGAAGCGGAAATGCAGCACGTCGCCTTCCTTGACGATGTAATCCTTGCCTTCCAGACGCAGGCGGCCGGCTTCCTTGGCGCCCTGCTCGCCCTTGAGGTTGATGAAGTCCTCGTAGCTGATGGTTTCGGCGCGGATGAAGCCGCGCTCGAAATCGGTATGGATCACACCGGCAGCCTGCGGCGCGGTGGAGCCGGCGCGCAGCTGCCATGCGCGGACTTCCTTCACACCAGCGGTGAAGTAGGTCTGCAGGCCCAGCAGCTTGTAGCCGGCGCGGATCACGCGGTTCAGGCCGGGCTCTTCCAGGCCAAGATCCTTGAGGAACTCGTCACGGTCAGCGTCGTCCAGCTGCGCCATTTCTTCTTCGATCGCCGCACACACCGGCACCACTTCGGCACCCTCGGCTTCGGCGCGCGCGCGCACGACGTCCAGCAGCGGATTGTTCTCGAAACCGTCTTCGGCCACGTTGGCGATGTACATCAGCGGCTTGAGCGTGATCAGGAACATGTCACGGATCAACGCCTTCTCGTCAGCATCGAGGCCAGCCGAGCGCGCCGACTTGCCCTGGTCCAGCGCCGAAGCCAGCTTCTCCAGCACCGGCTTGCGGGCCAGTGCTTCCTTGTCGTTGGCCTTGGCCGCACGGGTAGCGCGGTCCAGTGCCTTCAACACCGATTCCAGGTCGGCCAGCGCCAGCTCGGTATCGATGGTCTCGATATCGGCGATGGGGTCGACCTTGTTGGAAACGTGGATGACGTTGCTGTCTTCGAAGCAGCGCACGACGTGGGCGATGGCATCGGTCTCGCGGATGTGGGCCAGGAACTTGTTGCCCAGGCCTTCACCCTTGGACGCACCGGCAACCAGGCCGGCGATGTCGACGAACTCCATCGTGGTCGGGATCACCCGCTCCGGCTTGACGATTGCCGCCAGCGCATCAAGGCGCGGGTCCGGCACCGGCACGACGCCGGTGTTCGGCTCGATCGTGCAGAACGGGAAGTTGGCCGCAGCGATACCCGCCTTGGTCAGCGCATTGAACAGGGTCGACTTGCCGACATTGGGCAGACCGACGATGCCGCATTTGATACCCATGCTTGAACTCCCGTGAATGGAAAATCGGGAATGGGGAGTGGAAGGGCTGCTGCCGTTCCATTCCCCATTCCCCATTTCCTGCTCACTTGGTGGTGTGCAGCCGCTTCATGGCTTCGTTGTAATCCCCGGCAACCGCCAACGGCAACACGTCGATGGCCGCATCGATGGCCTGTGCCATCAGCACCGAGTCATCCGGTGACGGACGCCCCAACACCCAGCTCACCACGCGGTCCTTGTGACCGGGATGGCCGATGCCGAGACGCAGACGGTGGAACTTGCCATGACCGAGCAGGCGGATGGTGTCACGCAGGCCGTTCTGGCCACCATGACCACCGTCGAACTTGAGCCGGGCCACGCCGGGCGGCATGTCCAGTTCGTCGTGTGCAAGCAGGGTTTCTTCCGGCTCGATCTTCCAGAACCGCTGCGCGGCGGTGACCGATTTGCCAGACAGGTTCATGTAGGTGGCCGGCTTCAACAGCCATACCGGTTGCCCGGCAATTTCGACCTTGGCGACTTCGCCAAACAATTTGCTTTCCAGCGCCCAGCGCGCACCCTGCCGCTCTGCCAGGGCCTCAACGAAATGAAACCCAGCGTTATGCCGGGTTCGGGCGTGTTCGGGTCCGGGGTTGCCGAGACCAACAATCAATCGCAAGCCAGTCATCTGTCAGATGCATCTGCTGCGCCCGCTCCGAAGAGCGGGCGCAACAGTGCCGATTACTCGGCTGCTGCTTCTTCTGCAGCGGCGGTCTTGGCGATGACCACGGCGTCGTCGTGGTTCTTGCCCAGCTTCAGCGCCGGGATTTCCACGCCAGCCGGCAGCTTCAGGCCCGACAGGTAGATGATGTCGCCAGCCTTCAGCTCGCCCAGGTCGACTTCGATCGACTCCGGCAGGTCCTTCGGCAAGCAGGCAATCGCCACTTCCTTCAGTTCGTGGGTGACCAGCACGTCGGCAGCCTTGCCAGCCGGCGAGGTGTCTTCGTTGATGAAGGTCAGCGGCACCGAAGCGTGCAGCACTTCGTTTTCGTTCACGCGCTGGAAATCCAGGTGCATGACCAGCTGCTTGTACGGGTGACGCTGCATGTCACGCAGCAGCACCTTGTGGAGGGTGCCGTCGAGGTTCAGGTCGATGATCGAGGAGTAGAACCAATCGTTGAACTGGGCCAGCCAGATCTCGTTGTGGTTGAACTCGACCTTCACCGGCTCCTTGTTACCGCCGTAAACGATACCCGGGACCACACCGGCATGACGCAGGCGGCGGCTCGCACCCTGACCTTGCACGTCACGACGGGCGACTTTGATTTCGTGGGACTTTGCCATGTTGACTACTCTAGGTTGTTGCACCGCCTCGCGGCGCTGCGTAAAGACTCTTCCGCGACCAGAAGAGTCTGTTGTGATCCCCGGACACGCCGGGGACCGGATCCATCAATCCACGTACATCGAGCTGACCGACTCACCGAAGGCGATGCGGCGCATCGTCTCGGCCAGCATTTCGGCCACGCTGATCTGGCGGATCTTGGGACAGACGCGGGCCACTTCGGAAAGCGGGATCGTGTCGGTCACCACCAGCTCGTCGAGCTGGGAATTATTCAGGTTATCCACCGCCGGGCCCGAGAGCACGGCGTGGGTGCAGTACGCGGCAACCTTCAGTGCACCGCGCGCCTTGAGGGCAGCAGCGGCAGCACACAGGGTGCCGGCGGTGTCGACGATGTCGTCGACCATCACGCAGGTCTTGCCTTCAACGTCACCGATGATGTTCATCACGGTGGCGACGTTGGCACGCGGGCGGCGCTTGTCGATGATGGCCAGGTCGGCATCATCCAGGCGCTTTGCCACGGCGCGGGCGCGTACCACGCCGCCTACGTCCGGGCTGACCACGATCAGGTTGTCGGTGCCATAGACGCGCCAGATGTCTGCCAGCAACAGCGGCGAGGCATAGACATTGTCGACCGGCATGTCGAAGAAACCCTGGATCTGGTCGGCGTGCAGGTCGACCGTGAGGATCTGGTCGGTGTGCACGGCCGAAAACATCTTTGCAGCAACCTTGGCGGTGATCGGCACGCGCGAGGAGCGCATGCGGCGATCCTGGCGGGCGTAGCCGAAGTACGGCACCACCGCGGTGACGGAGGCGGCGCTCGCGCGCTTGAGCGCGTCGATGATCACCAGCAGCTCCATCAGGTTTTCCGCACTCGGGGCGCCGGTGGACTGGACCACGAATACATCCTGCTTACGCACGTTTTCCTGGATCTCGACCTGCACTTCGCCGTCGGAGAACTTGGAAACCAGCGCCTTACCCGGTCTTACCCCGAGTTCCTTGCAGATGCTCTGCGCAAGGTGTTTGTTGGCATTGCCGGAAAAAACCAGCAGATTCGGGGATTCTTGCATGACAGCTCTCTCGGGCGGGGGCGAGTAGCAAAGGAACAGGAGTGCTGCAGAGATGGCGCGTATTGGGTTGGCGCGCACATCCGTAGCGCTTACAGCCGGAGGGAACGTGTGGCAGGGGCGGTAGGATTCGAACCTACGAATGCCAGGATCAAAACCTGGTGCCTTGGGCCTCTTGGCGACGCCCCTGCATCAAACAATTCCCGTCGTCTCCAGCGCATCAAGCAGTGGCGAGCGATCAACGCCCGCAGCCACCCATGCCCGCAGTTGCTCCGGCAACTCCGCCAACGCCTGCTCTGCAGCATCGCGCGTGGCAAATTCGACGAAACAACCGCTTCCCGACCCCGTGAGCCGTGCCCGACCACTACCTGACAGGGCCTGGAACGTTGCCTCGATGGCAGGTTCCCGACGCCGTAGTACCGGCTCGAACGCATTTCCGAGGACGGTCCCGGAAGCGAAGTCCGCTATTTTCACGGGCTTGGCATCCCGCGTCAAATGCTGCGAACGAAAAAGTTCAGCCGTGGGCACATGAACGCCAGGATCAACCAGCAAATACCATGCTTCCGGCAGTTCGATCGGCGTCAGTATTTCACCCACGCCTTCAGCCCAGGCACTGCGGCCGCGCACAAATACGGGCACATCGGCGCCCAGGTGCAGGCCAAGGGCGGCCAAGGCGTCTTCATCCAGACCAGTGCCCCACAGCGCATTGAGCGCCACCAGCACGGTGGCCGCATCGGAGGACCCGCCGCCGAAACCGCCACCGGCCGGAATCCGCTTTTCAACCCGGATATCGACACCTTTAGTGCATTTTGAGGCATTTCTCAGCGCGATAGCCGCACGAACCACCAGATCATCGGCCTCGGCGACACCTGCCACCGAAGGCCCGTGACGGCGTATCTGCCCGTCCTCACGCAGGCGCAGCCCGATGCGGTCACCCCAATCCAGCAGGCGGAAAACGGTCTGCAGCAGGTGGTAACCATCGTCGCGACGGCCGGTGATCTGCAGGAACAGATTCAATTTGGCCGGGGCCGGCCAGTACGACCAGCTCGCGGCGTCAGCCTGCACGGTCATGGTGCGCCCGCGCCCCATTCATCCACGATCAGACGGACCTTGGCATCGCCATTGACCGCCTCGATCCGCCGCGGCAGCGAAGGGCGCCCGGCCTCGGCCGGGTACCAGTCCAGATAGTCGACCTGCCAGCCCTGCTGGCGCAGCACTCGTGGCCGTCCGTCGGCATCGAAGCCTAGATGCTCCGGTGCCATGCCGGCAGAGGTCGGCAGGCCGCGTACCCATTGCGCCAGCTGCGCGACCGGGATTTCCCAGCCGGTGGCTTGCAACAACAGCTGCGCGGCGTCATCGGCGCTGCGCGGGCCGCCCTCCAGGCCGTCCAGACGCACCGGCTGGCCGGGTTCGCCGCCGCTGAGCTGCCAGCTCTGGCGGGTGACCGGCGCCGCAAGGCTTACTTGGTACACCGGACCCTGCTGCAGCCAGTCAATCCGGCCATTGCCGCCGTTACGGCCCTTGCTGATCGCCACCCGGCCCTGGAAGGACCAGTCCGGCTGCGCCATCAATGCGGCCTGCCGCGCCTGTTCTGCCGCCTGTGCTGCTGCCGAAATCTGCGCCACCTCGGCCGCCACCGGCGCGGCTTGCCGCTTGGGCACCGAGCCACAGGCCGCAAGCGCCCCCACCATCACAAGCGCCAACGGCGCCCGCCACATCATCACGTTCATACACCCAACTTTTCGATCGCACGCTGCAGCGCGCGGTTGTCCGGATCCAGCTTGCGGGCTTCCTCGAAAAAGCGCCGTGCTTCTTCTTTCTGCCCCAGCACCCACAGCACTTCGGCAACGTGGGCGGCGATTTCCGGGTCCTTGTTCAAGGTCCAGGCGCGACGCAGGTGCACCAGCGCTTCCTCGTTGCGGCCCAGTCGGTACAGCACCCAGCCATAGCTGTCGACGATAGCCGCATTGTCCGGCTCGGCTACGCGCGCGCGGTCGATCAGCTCCAAGGCCTCCTGGTAGCGATGGGTGCGGTCGGCCAGGGTGTAGCCCAGGGCGTTGAGCGCGGCGACATTCTCCGGCTCGGCAACCAGCACCTTGCGCAGGTCGGCTTCGGCACGCGGCACGTCATCACTGCGCTCCCATGCCAGCGCGCGGGCATACAGCAGCGCACTGTCGTCCGGGAAGGCCGCCAGGCCACGGCCCAGCACATCAAGCTCGGCCTGGGCGTTGCCGTCACGCAGCTGCAACTCGGATTGGAGCAGGTAGGCGTCGCGGCGCACGTCGTCGTCCAGGGACGCATCGGTCTGCACCGACTGCACTTCCTTGGCGGCCTCGGCCTTGTCGCCCAGCAGATACAACGCATTGACGGCGCGCAGCTGCGCTTCGCCGCGGTGCTCGCCACCGGGCACGCCGTGGTACCAGTCCACCGCTTCCTGATAACGCTTCAGGTATTCGGCGATCTTGCCCAGCAGCAGGCGCTGGTCCGGATCCGGCTTGCTGGCCTTGGCCGAAATGTCCTGGTACAGCGCCAGCAGGGCCGCGTCGTCCTTCTGCTTGGCCAACAGCGAGGCACGCATGCCCCAGCTCTGCAGGTTCTGCTCGCCTACCGACAGCACATGCTCGGCAGCGGCGGTGTCGCCCAGCATGTCATAGGCGATGGCCAGCGCTGCGCGCAGTTCGTCATCCTTTTCCGCCTTCGGCTCGATGCCCTTGAGCAGGACCAGCGCCTCATCCTTCTTGCCGGCCTGATTGAGCTGCGAAGCGTGCAGCAGGGTCACGCGCGGCTCGTCGGGGAAGCGCTTGACCACTTCGGCCACCATGCGCCGCGACAGCTCCGGCCGCTCCATCCGCAGCGCCAGCCGGCCAAACTCCTGCCAGGCCTCCAGGTCATCGGGTATCGCATTGGCATCGACCAGCTGGCCTAGCACGTCGGCCGGTACCGCCGGGTCACGGCCGCCGGTGGCCAACGCCAGCAGGGCGTAGCGCCAAGCGCGCGGCTCGGGGGAGCGCAACACCGCCAGCAATTCCTTGCGGGCCAGCTTGGCATCGCCATTGCGCATGGCCAGCGCCCCGCGTGTACCGCGCACCGCGACCGAACCGGGGTCACGCTGGGCCCACAGGGCCAACGCCTGCTCGGCTCGGTCGGCATCATCGGCCAGCATGGCAATGCGGGTAGCGCGCTCGGCCAGGCCCACGTCGCCCTTGGCTTCCTGGGCGGCCTGCAGGTACCAGCGCGCAGCGTCGGGGAGCTTGCCGGCCTGCAGCGAGAATTCGCCAGCCAGCACCGGGGTCAGCGGCAGGGCGTCAGCCGCCACCGGCACCTGGACACGCGCGGCAGGGGCCGCCAGCACCGGGAAAACCGGCAGGGAAAGCAACAGAACGGTGCATATGCGATTGAATACGGGCATCTGACGCAACCGGGCCGTAAAATGGCGGCCTTCAACAGCCAGCAGCTTATCGCAAGCAACTGAACAGATGACCCTGTGGGTGCTCGGACTGAACCACCAGACTGCGCCGGTAGAACTGCGCGAACGCGCTGCCTTTGGCGGAGACGCCCTGCCGCGCGCGATGGATTCATTGCGGCAGACGCCGCAGCTGGCCGAGGCCGTGCTGCTGTCCACCTGCAACCGCACCGAGCTGTACGCGGTTGCCGACGACAGCAAGGCGCTGAGCCATTGGCTGGAGCACCACGCCGGCAGCCTGCAGGGCTATCTGTACCAGCACAGTGACGGCGACGCCGTGCGCCACCTGTTCCGGGTCGCCACCGGGCTGGATTCGATGGTGCTGGGCGAGCCGCAGATTCTGGGACAGGTCAAGGATGCCTGGGCGCTGGCCCACGACAGCGGCGCCATCGGGCAACAATTGGACCGGTTGTTCCAGCAGACCTTCTCGGTGGCCAAGCGCGCCCGTACCGACACCCGCGTCGGCGCAAATCCAATTTCGGTGGCGTCCACAGCGGTGCGGCTGGCGCAGGACTCGTTCGCGCGCATGGATGAATCCACGGTGCTGCTGGTCGGCGCCGGTGAAACCATGGAGCTGGTCGCCAAGCACCTGAGCGATGCGAAGGTGAAACGCCTGCTGATCGCCAACCGCACGCTGGCCAATGCCCAGGACCTGGCCAGCCGCCACGGCGGCGTGGCGTTGCCGCTGAGCGAACTGGAACGGCATATGGGCGAGGCCGATGTGGTGTTCTCGGCCACCGCCGCCCGCGAGCCGGTGATCCTGCACCGGCAGATCGCCACCGCGCTGCGTTCGCGCCGGCACAAGCCGATGCTGCTGTTCGACCTGGCGGTGCCGCGCGATATCGAGGCCGAGGTCGGCACGCTGGCCGACGCCTACCTGTACACCGTGGACGACATGGAACGGGCGGTGGAAGAAAACCGCCGGGGCCGCCGTGAGGCCGCCGCCGAGGCCGAATCCATCATCGACCTGCAGGTCACCCGCTACCTGGAAAACCTGCGCGCCACCCGCCTGCAGGCGCCGATCCGGCAGCTGCGGGCATTCGGCGAGACCACCCGCGCCGAGCTGCTGGCCAAGGCCCGGCAGCAACTGGCCCATGGCAAACTGCCGGACGAAGTACTCGAACAGCTGGCGCACGGCCTGACCAACCGCCTGCTGCACCCGCCTACCGCTGCCCTGCGCCAAGCCGCGCTGGATGGCGATACCGATCTCACCCGCGCCGCCGAGCGCCTGTTCCCGGCGACGCCCGGGTATCAACACCCCGTAGCGAGGAATGATGACGCCGACCCTGCGCCGTAAGCTGCTGGCACTGGCCGAGCGCCGTGAAGAACTGGAACGCCTGCTTTCCGACCCGGATGTGGTCGCCGACAACGAGCGCTTCCGCAATTTTTCCCGCGAGTTCTCGCAACTGGAACCCATCGCCACCGCATTGGCGAACGAAACCCGTGCGCTGGAAGATCTGGCCTCGGCCGAGGCCATGCGCAACGACCCGGAGCTGCGCGAGCTGGCCGAGGAAGAAATCAGCGCCGCACAGGCACGGTTGCAGGCCCTGGACGAGGAGCTGGCACTGCTGCTGGTGCCACGCGACCCGCGCGATGAAGGCAACCTGTTCCTGGAAGTGCGCGCCGGCACCGGTGGCGACGAGGCGGCAATCTTTGCCGGCGACCTGTTCCGCATGTACGCCCGCTACGCCGAGCGCCAAGGCTGGAAGGTCGAGGTCGAATCCGACAATCCCGGTGAACACGGTGGCTACAAGGAAATCGTGGCGCGCGTGGTTGGCCGTGGCGCCTATTCCAAGCTGAAGTTCGAATCGGGCACGCATCGCGTGCAGCGCGTGCCGGCCACCGAATCACAGGGCCGCATCCACACCTCGGCGGCGACGGTGGCAATCATTCCCGAAGCCGATGATGTTGAAGACGTGGTGATCAACCCGGCCGACCTGCGGGTGGACACCTATCGCTCCTCCGGCGCCGGAGGCCAGCACGTCAACAAGACCGAATCGGCGATCCGCATCACCCATATCCCCAGCGGCGTGGTGGTGGAATGCCAGACCGAGCGCAGCCAGCATGCCAACCGCGACAAGGCGATGAAGCGCCTGAAGGCACAGCTGCTGGATGCCGAGCGCAGCAAGCAGGCCGCAGCCCAAGCCGAGTCGCGCCGCCTGCAGGTTGGCAGTGGCGACCGCAGCCAGCGCATCCGCACCTACAGCTTCCCGCAGGGCCGCATCACCGACCATCGTGTCGAGGGCCTGACCCTGTATGACCTGCCGAACATCATCGAAGGCGGCCTGGACGATCTGATCGCGCGCCTGCAGCACGAGCACCAGGTGGATGAGCTGGCGCGGTTGGCTGAAGGGACGTAAGCCCCCTCCTCCGACCCCTATGCGCAACGCAGCTTCAGCTCCCTCCCGCGCGCAGCGCAGCGCAGGGGCGGGTTGGGGAGGGGTAGCTCTGGACCTGGCCTTGAATTTGGCTGTTGCCTCCTGCGCAGAGCAAAATCAACGGCAACCCTCCCCAGCCCTCTCCTACGCTGCCGCGCAAGGGAGGGAGCAGAGCAACAAAGCAAAGCCAGCCCAATGACCAACGAACGCGACCAGCTCCGCCATGCCGTCAGCCGCCAACCCGGGGACTTCATCGCATGGGTGATGCTGGCCGACGCCGAGCTCGGCGCGGGCGATGTGGCTGCAGGCGAAGCCGCCGCCTCAACAGCATTGAGGCTGCGACCGGAACACCCGGAGGCCCTCGCCCGCCTCGGCCGCGCCCGCTGGATGCAGAGCCGGCACGACGCCGCCGCCGCCCTGCTGCAGCGCGCCTGCCAACTGGCCCCACAACACCCGGGCATGGCGCTGTGGCTGGGCCACGTGCTGGAAGACGCCAACCAACCCGAAGCCGCTGCCGAGGCGTATCGTCGCGCCCACGCGCTGGCGCCGGACGAAGCCTATATGGCCGCGCAGCGCCTGAACTGGCAGCGCCGGCTGTGTGACTGGCGCGATCTGGACGCCCTCTCGCAGCAGGTGCGCCGCGCCGTCGCGCAGGGCAATCCGGCGGTGGAGCCGTTCGCCTTTCTCAGCGAAGACGGCAGCGCCGCCGAACAGCTGGCCTGTGCACGGCAGCGCGCCGGCGTCCTGGCCCAGTCGATTCCGCGGCTGCCGGCCGCCCAGCTGCGTACCCACGGTGCGCTGCACGTCGGTTTTCTTTCCAATGGTTTCGGTGCGCACCCGACCGGCCTGTTGACGGTGGCACTGTTCGAGCAATTGCGCGCATACCCGCAACTGCAGATCCATCTGTTTGCCCTCAACAGCGATGACGGCAGCGCCATCCGTCGGCGCCTGCAGGCCGCTGCAGGGCAACTGCACGATGTCAGCGACCAGCCCCACGCTGCGATTGCCCAGCGCATCCGCAACGCCGGCATCGATGTGCTGTTCGATCTGCGCGGCTGGGGCGGCGGCGGCACTCCGGAAGTACTGGCCATGCGCCCTGCCCCGCTGCAGCTGAACTGGCTGGCCTACCCCGGCACCTCCGGCGCGCCGTGGATCGATTACATCGTGGCGGACGCATTCGTGCTGCCGCCCGCGCTGGAGCCGGCTTTCAGTGAAAAAGTGCTGCGCCTGCCACGCGCCTTCCAGCCCTCGGACAACACCCGCACGCTGCAGGCGGCCCCTTCGCGCAGCGACTGTGGCCTGCCGGAAAACGGCGTGGTGTTCTGCTGCTTCAACAACAGCTACAAACTCAATCCACGCAGCGTCGAGCGGCTGTTACAGGTACTGCTTGGCGTTCCCGGCAGCGTGCTGTGGCTGTTGTCAGGGCCGGGCAAGGCCGACCAGCGCCTGCGCGATGTCGCACAGCAGCGCGGCGTGGATCCGGCACGGCTGATCTTCATGGCCAAACAACCGCATATGCATTATCTGGCCCGCTACCAGCACGCCGACCTGTTCCTGGATACACATCCCTACAACGCGCACACCACGGCCTCCGATGCCTTGTGGGCCGGTTGCCCGGTATTGACCGCGCCCGGCAGCACCTTCGCCGCACGGGTGGCCGGCAGCCTCAACCATCACTTGGGCCTGGACGACATGAACGTCGCCGATGACGCAGCCTTCGTCGCGAAGGCGGTTGCGTTGGGCAACGATGCCAATGCCCTGCAGGCGTCGCGGCAACAGCTGGCCGCGGCCCGCGAGCGCAGCAGCCTGTTCGACATGGCCGGCTTTGCCGCTGACCTGGCCCAGTTGCTGCAACAGCTGGCCACCGCGCATGGCTGGCGCGGTGCCGACATTGGCTGACATGCGATTGGGGTAGGCTCGGCACATCCACAAGGAGTGACCATGGGCAAGCTCAAGCGCAAAGAGTACGAAGCGTTGCTGGAACCGATGCAACTGGAGCTGGCCAACATGGCGCGCTGGGCCCAGCACTGCGGGCAGCGCGTCCTGGTGCTGTTCGAAGGCCGCGATACCGCCGGCAAGGGCGGCGTCATCCAGGACATCGCCAAGCATGTGAATCCGCGCCAATGCCGGGTGGTGGCACTGCCCAAGCCCAGCGAGCGCGAAGACAGCCAATGGTATTTCCAGCGCCACATCGCGCACCTGCCCGCCGCCGGCGAAATCGTGTTGATGGACCGCAGCTGGTACAACCGCGCCGGTGTTGAAAAAGTGATGGGGTACTGCACCGATGCGCAGTACAAAGCCTTCCTCAAGCAGACCCCCGCATTTGAAAAACTGCTGGTGGACGACGGCATCCTGCTGTTCAAGTACTGGCTGTGCGTGGACCAGGAGCAGCAGGAAAAGCGCTTTGCCGAACGCCGCGACGACCCGCTCAAGGGCTGGAAGCTGTCGCCGATCGATCTGAAATCACGTCAGGAATACGCCGCCTACACCCAAGCCCGCGAAGCCATGCTGGAAGCCACCCACAGCGGCCATGCACCGTGGACGCTGGTGGATTTCAATGACCAGAAGCGCGGCCGCCTGACCCTGATACGCGACCTGCTCGACCACCTGCCCGACACCCACATCGACGAGCCACTGATCGAGCTGCCGCCCTTGCCAGGCAAGCCAAAAAAAGAGAAGTACGGCGTAGTGAAGCCGATCCCGGCATTCGTGCTGGATGAGGACGTAGCCAAGCCAAAGCGCACCGCGAATTCTTTGTAGGCGCCGGTAGTGCCGAGCCATGCGCGGCAGGCGCATTACCGACCACCCCTGCAGGACCGGTAGTGCCGAGCCATGCTCGGCAGGAGCATTACCACCCATCCTGCAGCCGCTGTAGGAGCGGCGTAAGCCGCGAAACTGGCAACACGGGAAGACCCAAGGCTTACCCCTCCCCAACCCTCCCCTTCGCTACGCGAAAGGGAGGGGGCTGTTCTCTGCCTACGGTCAAATGACAGCGTAGTGCCGAGCCATGCTCGGCAGGAGCATTACCGACCATCCTGCGGCCGCTGTAGGAGCGGCGTAAGCCGCGAAACTGGCAGCGCGGGAAGATCCAAAACTTACCCCTCCCCAACCCTCCCCTTCGCTGCGCGAAAGGGAGGGGGCTGTTCTCTACGAACTGTCAGATGGCAGCGACGCCGCTTTTGCCCCCTCCCTTTCGCGTAGCGAAGGGGAGGGTTGGGGAGGGATGCTTCCGCGTCTGCTCCAACGCCACCCTGCTTCAACGCTGGCTCAAACCGCCTTGCCACCCGCAGCAGTGATGGCCTCTTCCACCTCGCGCGCGTTCACCGGCCCCAGGAACTGCCTGGCGACCTTGCCATCCGGTCCGATCAGATACGTCATCGGCAAGCCGCGCGGGGTGGCGAAATCCTTCGGCGGGCTGAAGGTATCGATGATGGCGATCGGATAGGCCACCGGATGCTCCTTCAGGAAGGCCTGCATCTCGTCCAGCTCGATGTCCTCATACGCCAGCCCCACCACTTCGACGTTGCTGCGCATCGCGTGCAAAGCCGACAACTCCGGCATTTCCTGCAGGCACGGCGCACACCAGGTGGCCCAGAAATTGACCACCACCCATTGCCCACGGTGACTGGCCAGATCATAGGTTTTGCCATCCACCGTTGGCACCTGCAGCTGCGGTATTTCAGCGGTCTGCTGGACCACACCGGGCGCCGGTGCCGGCGCAGCGGGGGCCGCAGGTGCGGGCGACGGCGCTGCGGCAACTGGCGTCGGGTCCGGCTTGCAGGCGCTCAACGCCAGCACCAGCAGCGCGCACGGAAGGTATTTGAAGGTCATCGGTTATCTCCATGCTCTACATAGATGTCGTCCACACGGCGCTTGAGCAGATCGCGCAGCGGCAGACGTAATTGATCCAGGGCACTGCAGGCCGCCTGCCCGAGGCTGTCCTCGCGCATCGGCAGATATTCCTCGGCAACCGGAATACGCAGCTGCGAACTTTCATACAGGTCGTGCAGGCTGATGCTGTCCAGGTCGCGCGCCAGCAGCCACTCGCCCTGCTCGTCACGGCGCAGCACACCAATGCGCTCCATCTGCTCCAGCAGCTGCTGCAGCAGCGAGTCGGTGAACATCGGCTCCAGCAGCAGAATCCGGTCTTCGTCCAACCCCTGCCCTTGCTGCCGCGCCTCGCGGAAACGCCCCAGCAGACGCAGCAGGCCGTACAGCTCGCAGCCCTGCGGTAGCCGCAATGCTGCCGGTTGGTAGCGGAAGGCCGCCACCGACGAGGCCAGCGAGGCACCGAGCAACACCGACACCCAGCTCAGGTAGATCCACAACAACAGGATCGGCACGAACGCCACCGTGCCATAGAGCTTCTGGTAGGACTGGAAACTGCCCAGATACAGGCCCATGCCCCACTTCACCAGCTCCAGCATCAACACCGCCAGCAGCGCGCCGGGAATGGCGTGCCGCCATTTCACGGTGTGGTGCGGCACCACCCGGTAGATCAGCACCACGCAGACGAATTCGATCAGCACCGGCGCCAGGCGCAGGCCAAGATCGGCCAGCCAGCGGCCTTCGGTGGTGCCGAACAAGGGCAGCGACAGCACCTTGGCCGATACCGCCAGGGACGCGGCAGCCAGCAGCGCGCCCAACGTCAGCACCGTCCAATAAACCAGGAAGCGGGTCAGCTGCGGCCGCGCCGAGGCCACGCGCCAGATCCGGTTGAAGGTCTGCTCGACGCTGTTGAGGGTGATCAGCAGCGACACCACCAGGGCCAGGAAGCCGGCGGCGGTCAACTGCCCGGCACTGGCCGAGAACTGCCGCAGATACCCCTCGGCCGCCCGCGCCGCCGATGGCACGAAGTTGGAGAACACGTAATCGCTGAGCGCCTCGCTCCAGCGGTCGAACATCGGGAACGCCGACAGCACACCGAATACCACGATCGCCAGCGGCACCAGCGCGAATACCGTGGTGTAGGCCAGCGAGCCGGCGGCCTGGAACAGGCGGTCATCGATGAAGCGCTTCCACAGGAAATGACCGAAGCTGACGTTGCGCGCGCGGTCACGCAGGCGCTCCATCCAGAGATTGAGTGAATCCAGAGGTTCCATCCGGCAAGGGTACCCGATGCAAAGCGCGGCCCGCATCGTTGATACTGCCGGCTCCTGCAAGAGTGAGTGAACGGTGCGATGGCGGAAATTCTGGTGCTTTACTACAGCCGTGGCGGCTCGGTGGCGCGGCTGGCGCGGCAGATCGCCCGTGGTATCGGCGAGGTGCCGGGCATGAGCGCCCGCCTGCGTACGGTGCCGCCGGTGGCCGCAGTCACCCAGACCAGTGCCCCGCCCGTACCTGAAGACGGTGCGCCGTATGTGGAAATAGCCGACTTGGCCGAATGCGATGGCATCGTGCTGGGCAGCCCTACCCGCTTCGGCAACATGGCAGCGCCGGTCAAGCATTTCCTCGATGGACTGGGCGCGGAATGGGTCAATGGCACCCTGGCTGGCAAGCCGGCGGCGGTGTTCACCTCCACCGCCTCGATGCATGGCGGCCAGGAATCAACCCTGCTGTCGATGCACCTGCCCCTGCTGCACCACGGCTGCCTGATCGTCGGCATCCCGTTCACCGAGCCGGCGTTGAGCCACACCACCAGCGGCGGCACCCCCTATGGCGCCAGCCACGTGGCCGGCACCCAGGCCGACGCCCAGCTCACCGATGACGAGGCCCAGCTGGCGCGGGCGCTGGGACATCGGGTGGCCGATATCGCCCGGCGTCTGGCCCGATGAACGGCCGCACGCGCGATCTGGTCCTGGCCGCCTCGCTGGCACTGCTGGCTGGGCTGTATGCGTGGTGGTTCCGCGCAGACCGCCATCTGCTGGCGGTGGCACTGGTGTTCGTAGCGCCGCCGGTACTGTTGCTGCTGGGCGTTCTGGCGCAGCGCGCGGCAGCCCGCTTCTGGGCGGGCGTATTGGCCTTGTTCTGGTTCAGCCACGGCGTGATGAGCGCCTGGAGCCACCGCGACACCGCCCTCTACGCCTGGATCGAAATCGCCCTGGCGCTGCTGATCGTAGGCCTGGTCAGCGTCCCCGGCATGCGCGCCCGCTTTGCCGCCAAGAAGGCCGGCTAAACCCCATGTAGAGCCGAGCCATGCTCGGCCGAAGCTTTCCCGGCCATGCCCCTGTAGAGCCGAGCCATGCTCGGCTGAGGCCTTCCCGGCAACCCTCCCCTGTAGAGCCGAGCCATGCTCGGCGGGGGCTTGCCCGGTGATGTGTCACTAGCCTCTGTGGCAACAGCATCAGCCACGAAACCCCTGATCCTGCAGGTTCCGGGCCGGCCTTCGGTTTCTGCAATACCGGCTTCGCGGCTTATGCCGCTCCTACAGGTGGCTCTGTGGCAAGGCCTCACTGCGGTAAGGCCCCCGCCGAGCATGGTTCGGCTCTACCAATGACCAATGACGCCGCAGCGTGTCGCTACGCGGTGACATGGCCCGGCGCAGCCTGCGGCATTATCATGCGCAGCATCGCGGCCCGTGCCGCTGGCAGTCACCGCAAGGATTTACCGCAATGATGGAAGAACTCCTGATCGTCACCACCGGTGGCACGATCGACAAGATCTACTTCGACGACAAGTCCGATTACCAGATCGGTGACCCGCAGATCGGCATGATCCTGCGCGAATTGGGCGTCACCTTCCGTTTCAACGTCATCCCGATCCTGCGCAAGGATTCGCTGCACATCAGCGACGACGACCGCGAACTGATCCGCGCCACCATCGCCGCGCAACCAACCCGCCACGTGCTTGTCACCCACGGCACCGACTCGATGGTCGCCACCGGCAAGGTACTGGCCACCATCCCCGGCAAGACCATCGTAATGACCGGCGCACTGAGCCCGGCGCGCTTCCGCGGTTCGGATGCCGAGTTCAATATCGGCTGCGCGATCGGCGCAGTGCAATCGCTGCCGGAAGGTGTCTACATTGCGATGAACGGCCGCATCTGGAACCCGGAGCAGGTCCGCAAGAACGTGGACGCCAACCGCTTCGAATCGTTGTAAGTGGCCAAGAGCACCCGCGCCACCGCCGCGTTGGAAAAGGCCGGCATCGCCCATGGCGTGCATGCCTATGACTACTCGGCCGATGTCGACAGCAAAGGCCTGGCGGCGGCGCAGGCGCTGGGCATCGCCCCGGCGCGGATGTTCAAGACCTTGATGGCGTGGGTGGACAAGCAGCCGCTGATCGCGGTGATTCCCTCCGACCAGCGCCTGTCATTGAAAAAGCTTGCCGCCCATTGTGGCGGCAAGCACGCGCAGATGATGGAAGTACCCGAGGCCGAAAAGCGCAGTGGTTACAAGGTTGGTGGCATCAGCCCCTTTGCCCAGCAGCGGCCGGCCAAGGTGGTGTTTGCCGCCAGCGCGCAGCAGTATCAGATGCTGTACATCAATGCCGGCCAGCGCGGCCTCTTGCTGGATATCGCGCCAGCCGATGCCTTGCGTGCCCTGCAGGCCGACTACGCGGATATCTGCGAAGACTGAGCGCTCGCCCCGCTACTGGTCGTGGCGACGACATCACGGTAATGCCCTGACCGGCGTCGGCGTCGGCGTCGGCTTGCAGCTAGAACGTGATCGACCAGCCATTCAAGCGCCCTGTATCACCGCTTGCCTTGTCATTCACGCGCAGCGCCCACGTGCCGTTCAATGCCTCCGTTGAAAGATCGACCTCGAAAGTCTGCTTGATGTCATCGGCGCTGCCCCCTTCATAGTTGCTGAGCAGATAGGCGCTACCGTCGGGCGCGATCAGCTCCACTTTCAGATCGCCCCGCCAGCTGTGGCTGATATCCACCTGCACCGGCGTGGCAGCCGGTGCATTGGCACTGCGCCCGGCAACGCTGATGCCACTCTCCACTGTGTGGTTGTCCAGGATATCCACGGCCTGGTCACTGCGATAGGTCTGGGAAGGAACCAGGCCCCAACTCGCCTTCAGGCTGACGTCCGAGTAAGTGCGGTAGCCAGTCACCATCACGTGATGGATGCCGGCAACGGGGTTGGGGAAACTGCAGCTCTCGCCGTTCCCGCCGCGAAACGGGCGGCAATCGAACACCGAGCTGTTCGGCCTGCTGCCGGCCTTTACATAAAGATCGGCATCGCCCGCACCGCCGCCAATGCTGATCAGCAGATTGGAAGCCGCCGCAGGCAGCTCCACCGTGAAATAGCGGTTGCTGCCCTTGCTGCCGCTCAAACCGGTCACCGCGATTCCATTGTCCAGCGCGATGCCAGGCTCAGGTTCGGGCCCAGGCGGCAAGGTGCCGCTCAATGCCGCTGCCACCGCCGCCTGCGCATTGACGATGCCGGTGCCGATCTCCCTGTCCGGGGTTCGCGGGAACGGCGTGGCGCTGGCCTTGATAAGGGCTTCAAGTTGCGCCGGGGTCCTGGCGGGGTCCGATACCTGTTGCACCAGGGCCACCACCCCGGCCACATGCGGTGCCGCCATCGACGTGCCGCCGCTGTAACCGTAGCTTTCAAGCGAGGGCGTTCTGCTGCCGCTGTTGAACGTGGAAACAATGCCGCTGCCTGGCGCGGCCACATCCACCAGTGGGCCGAAATTGGATTGCAGCGTACTGCTCCAGATCGAGCGTTTGCCGTCACTGTCGCTGGCACCTACTGCGATGACATTGGCGCAATTGGCCGGTGCCGAATTGCTGGCATTGGTGTTGTCGTTGCCCGCGGCGATGACCAGGGTTGCGCCGTTGGCCACCGCGGTATTGATGGCTGTCTGGAACGTGGTGCCGCACGCGCCGCCGCCACCCAGGCTCAGGTTTATCACCTCGGCCGGGTTTGCATTGCTTGGCACACCGGTCACCTCCCCGCCCGAAGCCCACACAATCGCATCGGCGATATCGGACGTATAACCGCCGCAGCTGCCCAGCACGCGTACCGGGAGGATGCGGGCGTCCGCTGCGACACCCGCTACGCCCTTGCCATTATGGGTAACCGCCGCAATCGTGCCGGCCACATGGGTGCCGTGCCAACTGGAATTCCAGGCACCGTGGTTGCCGCCACATTGATTGGCTTCCACCCAGTCACCGGGGTCATGCGCATCCGCATCACGGCCATCACCGTCGTTGGCCATCGCCGGATCGCTGATGAAATCGTAGCCGGGCAGTACATTGGCAATCAGGTCACTGTGATCAGCGATGCCGGTATCCAATACCGCCACCACCACGCCCGCGCCGGTCGCGCTCTGCCATGCCGGCACCGCGTTGATGCCATAGCCATCGGCCAACCCCCACTGCTCACCGAAACGCGGATCATCCGGCGATGCAGTGATACTGAAGCGGCGGTCGATCTCGATGTACTCGACGTTGCGATCCAACGCCAGCCGACGCACCAGCGCTTCGGTCTGGATGCGATCCAATGGCGCCTCGGCCCGTACTACCTGCGCGCCGGTAGCCAGGCGGCGCAGCTGCTGCAGCCCAACGGGCCTCCCATCGCGCAGCAGCGGCAACACGGTGGATGCATCGCCGAGAACCTTCCGCAGCGCGTCTGGGTCGGCAGAACGGCGGCTGTCCTGGCGAAGTTTGACGATGAGTTGCTGATGCACCGGCGCTGCATCCAAGCCCGCCAGTTGTACGTCTGCGGCAAGCGCCGACGGCTGCAGCCACATACAGGACAGCAAGACGCTGCCAACCGCGACTGACCCTCGACCAAGCATGCGGTGCGATATCGAAGACATGGTTCGGCCCTTCTGCAGAGGAGGATGCCGCCGGGCGGCACCGATGCCAAACAGTCGTTGCGGTGTGCAACGCAACGTCCGCCCGGAGGAAACTGCCCGGGCCATCCCCTGTTGTCGGCCCGTATGCAGACACTAGGCATGCATCGTGGCCGCTCCCATCGGAGGACTACTGAAACCGCTGTACGCACCAACGTTGGAAGCCCCTGTCAGCGCGGTAGGAAAACGTCCAGAATTCGCAGCGCGTCTTGCGGGCGCCTCGCGGCAACCCGCGACGCACTGTTACGGCGGGCATCTGAAGTTCGACCCTCCATCGATCAGCACCTTCCAGCCGCACTTGAGGCACTGCGTCGCGGCTGAGGTTGGCTCAAGCTGCGGCTGACAATGGATGACAAGGAAAGGGCCCCGGTGGAGTCACCGGGGCCCTGCTCGTGCACCGCACATCAGGTGGCAGCGGTGCGCTGGCTTCAGCGCAGCACTGCCTGGTCGATCAGAACGTGATCGACCAGCTGTTGACGCGGCCGGTATCGCCACTGGCCTTGTCGTTGACGCGCAGCTTCCAGCTGCCGTTGAGGGCTTCGCTGGACAGGTTCACGTTGAAGGTCTGCTTGATGTCATCCGCGCTGCCACCGGCATAATTGCTCAGCACATAGACGCTGCCATCGGGCGCCACCAGATCCACCTTGAGGTCGCCCTTCCAGGTGTGGCTGATATCCACCGCCACCGGTGTGGACGCCGGTGCATTGCCCGTGCGGCCGGATACCGCAATCGCGCTTTCAACCGTGGCGTTGTCGACGATGGTGACTGCGCTTGCATTGCTGTAGGTCTGCGCGCCGCCCGTGCCACCGCTGCCCCAGCTGGCCTGCAGGCTCACGCCCGAGAACGCCGAGTACGCGGACAGCATCACGTGGTAGGTCCCCGCCACCGGCGTGGCGAAGCTGCAGCTCTCGGCGTTGCCGGTCTTGTAGGGGCGGCAATCGTAGGTGGCGGTGGTCGGCTGGCTGCCTGCGCGCACATACATGTCCGCGTCGCCACTGCCGCCGGAGCTGGCAATCACCAGGTTGGTGGCGCCGGCCGGTACCTGCACGGTGAAGTACTGGCTGCTGCCGGCCGCGCCGGCAAGCCCGGTGATCGCCACGCCGTTGTTCAGCACCGTGCCGCCCGGGTTCGGGTTGCCGCCGCCGTTGGCCGCATCCACCACCGCCTTGGCATTGAGAATGCCCGGGCCGATGCTCTGCGACGGCGTTGACGGGAACGGCGTGACATTGGCCTTGATCAAGGCCTCCACCTGCGCCGGCGTCTTCGGTGTGGTTGACACCGCCTGCAGCAATGCGACAACGCCAGCCACGTGCGGCGTCGCCATCGAGGTGCCGTTGTAGGCGGCGTAGCTCTCCGCGCCCGGCGTGGTGGTGCCGCTGTTGAGGGTGGACAGGATGTTGGAACCCGGCGCGGCGATATCGATCAACGCACCGTAGTTGGAGAAGCTCGAACGTGCGCCGGTGCTGGTGATCGAGGCCACCGCGATCACGTTGTTGCAGTTGGCCGGCGAGGCGTTGGAGACATTGGTGTTGTCGTTGCCGGCCGCGATCACCAGGGTGGTGCCACGGCTGACCGCGCCGTTGATCGCCGTCTGCGTGGTGCTGCCGCAGGCACCTGAGCCACCGAGACTGAGATTGATCACCTCGGCCGGATTGGCATTGGCCGGCACGCCGGACACGCTGCCGCCGGAGGCCCAGACAATGGCATCGGCGATATCCGAGTCGTAACCACCGCAGGTGCCGAGCACGCGCACCGGCACGATCTTGGCGCCATAAGCCACGCCAGCAACACCCTTGGCGTTGTTGGTGACCGCGGCGATGGTGCCGGCTACATGCGTGCCATGCCAGCTGGAGTTCTGCGCGGCATGGATGCCGCCGCATTGATTGGCGGTGATCCAGTCACCCGGGTCGCTGGGGTCGTTGTCGCGGCCATTGCCATCATTGGAGACGGTGGTGTCGTTGATGAAGTCATAGCCGGGCAGCAGGTTGGCGGCCAGGTCGCTGTGGCTGGTGATGCCGGTATCCAGCACCGCCACCACCGAACCGGCGCCGTTGGTCACATCCCAGGCTTGGTTGGCCTTGATGCCGTAGGTGCCCGAATAGCCCCATTGTTCGCTGTAGCGGGTGTCGTTGGGGGTGAGGCTGATGGTGTTGAGGCGATCGACTTCGACGTACTCGACGTTGGGATCGGCCGCCAGTTTGCGCATCAGCGTTTCAGCATCGGCACGGTCAAGCTTGGCATCGGCACGCACTACATCCGCGCCCACCGCAAGCCGGCGCATATGCTGCACGCCGATGGTCTTGCCGGCGCGTGCCGGCAGCGCGCGGGCGGCCGAGGCCAGGGTTTTCTGCAGGGCGGCGTCGCCGGCTGCCTGGCGGCTGTCCTGACGGTATTTGACGATGAAGCGCTGGTGCGTCGGCGCCGAATCCAGTCCGGCCAGGTGCACCTCACCGGCCCAGGCCGGCGCACACAGAAGCAGGGAAGACAGCGAAGCAGTGCCAACGACTACCAACCCACGAGCAAACGCACGGTGTGATCTGGATGACATTGTTGAGCCCTTCTGCATTGGAGGATGCCGCAAATGCGGCGTCGTCCTACCCGGGCCTGTGGCGATTCCAATGGCGGTTGTTGCTGCCCGGGTAGAACTACCCGAACCAGTCCCCTGTTACCGATCCGTGGGCGGACAGTAAATGGCGGCTGAACCAGTGACAAGAGGGTTACAACAGAAACCGTCTTTCCATCACGTTTACGCACGTGACTGATTCGTAAAGAATATTTGCGATTCCCTTGGTACTGCAGGGCTGCAGCACCAGGTGTCCGGACAAAGAAAAACCCGCTGCGGCGAACGCCACAGCGGGTTACTCAGCGATGCGAACCGGGCGCTCAGGCGTCCAGGCGCACCAACCAGCCGTGGCGGTCAGGCTGACGGCCGTACTGGATGTCGGTCAGTTCCTTGCGCAGCGACATGGTGATTTCACCGGCCGGCGCATTGATGTCGCCCACCGAGAAATCCTCGCCCTTGAGCTGGCCGATCGGCGTGATCACCGCCGCAGTGCCGCAGGCAAACACCTCGGTGATTTCGCCCGAGGTCACGCCCTGCTTCCACTCATCGATGGTGACCTGGCGCTCTTCCACGTTCATGCCACGGTCGCGGGCCAGCTGCAGCAGCGACTCGCGGGTGATGCCTTCCAGGATGCTGCCCGACAGCGCCGGGGTAACCAGCTTGTTTTCCTTGCCGTAGACCAGGAACACGTTCATGCCGCCCAGTTCTTCCAGGTACTTGCCCTCGACCGGGTCGAGGAACAGCACCTGCGAACACCCCTGCGCCTGCGCCTGCTGCTGCGGCAGCAGCGAAGCGGCGTAGTTGCCGCCGCACTTGGCCGCACCGGTGCCGCCCTTGGCAGCGCGTGCGTAATCGGTGGACAACCAGATCGCCACCGGCGCCACACCCTTTGCGAAGTACGGGCCGGCCGGGCTGGCGATCACGTAATAGGTGGCCTTGTGCGCGCCGCGCACGCCGAGGAAGGCTTCATCGCCAATCATGAACGGGCGGAAATACAGGCTGGCTTCGTCGGCATCGGAAACCCAGTCCTTGTCCAGCGCCACCAGCTGCTTGAGCGACTCGACGAAGATGTCAGCCGGCAGTTCAGGCAGCACCAGACGGCGTGCCGAACGCTGCAGGCGAGCCGCATTGGCCTGCGGACGGAAGGTCCACACCGAACCGTCGGCGTGACGGTAGGCCTTGATGCCTTCGAAGATTTCCTGGCCGTAGTGCAGCACGGCGGCGGCAGGATCCAGCGAAATCGGGCCATACGGCGTTACCGCCGCATCGTGCCAACCCGCATCCTTGTCCCAGCGTACGGCCACCATGTGGTCGGTGAAGTGCAGGCCGAACCCCGGCTTTTCCAGGATTTTGGCGCGCTCCTCGGCGCTACGCGGATGATCCGAACGGGTGACATCGAAGCTCAACGAAGACTGGGACACCGGATAATTCCTTCCAGATTGCGGGATGGGACAGCCCCGGCACCACTGCGGCGCCGGGGGTGCAGCACAAACCGTCACCGGCAGTGCCGGCACGGGCTCACAGCATGCCAGTTTCCAGGCGCGCCGCCTCGGACATCATGTGACGCCCCCACGGCGGATCGAACACCAGATCGACGTCGGCCTGGGCCACGGTCGGAATCATTTCCAGCTTGCTGCGCACGTCATCGACCAGTATCTCGCCCATGCCGCAGCCCGGCGCGGTCAAGGTCATCTTGACGTCCACCTCGCGCTGGCCGCCGTCCAGGTGCTTGATATCCACTTCGTAGATAAGCCCAAGATCGACGATATTGAATGGGATTTCCGGGTCGAAGCAGGTGCGGAGCTGTTGCCAGACCAGCTTTTCCACATCCTCGTCGCCGGCATCGTCGGGCAGTTCCAGCCCCGGCGGCGGCTCCTTGCCGATGGCATCGCCGTCCTTGCCGGCGATACGGAAGAGATTGCCTTCGACAAACACCGTATAGCTGCCACCCAGTGCCTGGGTGATATAGCCATAACTGCCGGCCGGCAAGGTCACGCTGTCACCCTGCGGCACCATCACGGCCGGGCAATCACGCTCAAAATGGACTGGTTCGCTGCTACGGGAATACATGTAGATCGATATGGGGACGCGGTGGCTACCCGCAAGACCGCCATTTTATCCGACTGGGCGCACTCGGCGATGAAACGCTATGCTGCGGAATCTGTTCGGGAATGCCCATGTCGCCTGTTTCCACCTCGGCCAGCCGTAGCCGCCACTGGCTCTGGCCCATTTTGTTGTTGCTGGGAAGCCTCACCCTCACCATCGCCTGGCTGCTGGTCGCCTTGAGCACCGGCACCCAGGCCGGCTGGATGGCGATCTTCGCCGCGCTGGAAGCCGCCTGGATGCTGCGCCTGGGCACCTTCCGCCCGGGCCCGGCGCGCATTGCCCTGACCCTGCTGACCACCGTGCTGATCGCCGTGGCCGCCAACTGGGGCATCGCCGCGGCCTATGTAGGCGCCCCGATGGGCCTGACTCCATGGGAATCCGCGCTGCGCATGGGCCCCCATTTCGCCTGGACACTGCTGTCGCTGGCCAACGGCCTGGGCGAGCTGATCTGGTTGGGCATCGCACTGGTGGTGGGCTGGCGTTCGGCGCGCTGAATCCCGGTTGCTCACAGGATTGCCGAGAGTTTTGTTGGCATGTGAAACCAAAGTGTCTGTTTTTGGACATTGTCTGCTACCTGATCCGCACAATGCCGCCGGTTAAAAATTTGTAATTTCGTGACTCCCTCGCACCACTCTGCGGAGAGTCATACGTGAGTATTCAGCCACTGAGCCAAGCTGTTCGCCTCGCACTGCTACCCATTTCAACGGCTGCCCTTGCTCTGGGAGCAGCGGGCAGCGCCCTCGCCCAGGACGCCGCTCCCAAGTCGGACGCCACCAACCTGGACCGCATCGAGGTCACCGGCTCACGCATCAAGCGCGCCGACCTTGAAACCTCCAGCCCGGTCTTCACCATCGACCGCCAGAGCATCGAAAGCTCCGGCGCAGCCACGGTGGGCGAATTCCTGCAGCGCACTCCGGCGATCGCCGGTGCCGCAACCAATCCCCAGGTCAACAACGGTGGCGGCGCGGGCGCGGCAACGGTCGACCTGCGCGGACTGGGCGTGAACCGCTCGCTGGTGCTGGTGGACGGCAAGCGCTGGATCGGCACCATCTCCAACGCCAATGGCGCGGTGGACGTGAACTCGATCCCGATGGGGCTGATCGAGCGCGTGGAGGTGCTGAAGGACGGCGCCTCGGCCATCTATGGCTCCGATGCCATCGGTGGCGTGGTCAACTTCATCCTGCGCAAGGATTTCGAAGGCGTGGAAGCCAGCGCCTTCTACGGCATCTCCTCGCGCGGTGACGCCGCAACCCAGCGGTTCGATGCCACCTTTGGCCTGACTGGCGAAAAGGGCCACCTGATGCTGGGCGCCAGCTATGACAAGGAAGACTCGGTCAGCGCTGCCGATCGCACCTATTCCAGCCAGCCCTACCAGCTGTATGCCGGTGAAAAGGGGATTGGCGGCACCAGCCGCATCCTGACCGGCCGCTATGTGTTGCCACGCGACGTCGCCATTGCACGCGGCACTGCGCTGGATGCGAACTGCGCCCAACCCAGCGCGAGCAATCCAAACCCCCGAGTCGTGCTTACCCGCATCGACGGGCGACCGGGTACTTCCGGATCGGACTTCCGCTGCTTCAACGGCAATACCGACACGTACAACTTCCAGTCGGATGGCAATCTCAACCTGACCCCGCAGGAACGCACCTCGTTGTTCATGAGTGGTAACTACCAGCTCACCGACCACATCGAGGCTTTCATGCTCGGCTCGTGGCTGCGCACCGAGTCGTCGTTCTTCATCGCACCGCTGCCGTTCGACGGCCGTGCCGACGTGGATGACGTGCCGATCAGCAAGGACAGCATCTACAACCCGTTCGGCGTGGACATCACCGATGCGCGCCTGCGCCTGCGTGATTTCATCCCCACCCGCACCACCCGTTTCGAAACCGAGACCTACCAGATCACCGGCGGCCTGCGCGGCGTGTTCGGTGACAGCACCTGGAGCTGGGATACGTCCTTTGGTTACGGGCGTACACCGCAGTCTTCCACCGTGCGCGGCTATCTGATCGGCCAGGGCCTTACCGATGCACTGGGCCCGTCGATGATCGACCCGGCCACCGGCAACCCGATCTGCGTGCGCACGCCCGGCAATGCGGCCACCGCCATCAACGATTGCATCCCGGTCAATTTCATGGGCCCGGCGCCGGATCCGAACACCCCCACGGGCCAAGCACAGCTGGCCGCATTGGAGCTGATCAATCCGACCATCCACAGCACCAGCGAAAACGACCTGAAGGTCTTCAATGCCAACGTCACCGGCGACCTGTTCACCCTGCCTGCAGGTGCGGTCTCGCTGGCCGTCGGCGTGGAGCGCCGCGTCGAGTCGGCCAGCTCCAGCGCCGATTTCCTGACCATCATCCCGCCAGGCAAGACGGTGTGCCGCATCACCCAGGAAGCCTGTACCGGCGGCGACATCGACGGCAAGTTCGATGTCAACGAAATCTATGCCGAAGCCCTGATCCCGCTGTTGTCTGACATGCCGTTCGCTGAGAAGCTCAACGTGTCGCTGGGCACCCGCTATTCGGATTACTCCAACTTTGGCGGCACCACCAATTCCAAGATCGGCGTGGAGTGGAAGCCGTTCTCCGACCTGCTGATCCGTGCCACCTATGCCGATGTGTTCCGCGCGCCGACCATCGGCGACCTTTATTCGCCCACGTTCCCCAGCGCCAACACCTATGCCGATCCCTGCAATGGCTATGAAGGAGGCGGCAACCCAGCGGCCTGCGCCGGCGTACCGACCGACGGCTCCTTCCAGCAGAGCGGCAACCAGGTGACCTCGTTCCAGGTCTCGGACCCGAACCTGCAGCCGGAACAGGGCGACGTGTTGACCTACGGTTTCGTCTATAGCCCGAGCTGGCTTGAGGGCTTCAGTGTCACCGCCGACTACTGGCGGGTGAAGTTGAACGACTTCATCGTCAACCTGCCGGAAAACATGCTGCTCAACCAGTGCTTCAACTTCGGCCGCTTCTGCGACACCTTCATCCGCGACGCCGATGGCGACGTTGCACAGATGACCAACCTGATCGGCAACTACGGCTCCATGAAGACCTCCGGCATGGACATCGGCTTCCGCTATCAGGTACCGGAAGGTGCGTGGGGCAAGCTGGTGTGGAACCTGGATACCACCTACCTGGCGCAGTACGACGTGCAGCTGGTGGCAGGCGACCCGACCAGTGATGTCGGCGCGTTTCCGGGTATCCCGGGCAGCACCGGCCTGGCCGGCACCTTCGTCGACAACGCGTCCTCGGGCTTCGGCAACATGGCCCGCTGGCGCGCCCTGAACGACCTGACCTGGTCACGCGGCAACCTCAGCGCCAGCCTGACCACGCGCTACGTGCATCATGTCTACGAAGCGCCGGACGTGGCCGACGTCAAGGATCCAGGCTACGTCGCCAAGCGGCGGGTGCCGTCCTACACCCAGACCGACCTGCAGATCGGTTACCGCTTCGAAGACCTGAAGAACAGCTCCATCCAGATCGGCGTGCGCAACCTTACTGACCGCCAGCCGCCGTTGATCTATTCTGGCTTCAACGCCTCGACGGACATGCGGACCTACGATGCAATCGGCCGTTTCTACTGGATGCGCTGGACTGCCCGCTTCTGAGCCGGCAGCACGCTTGGACTCCGCCGCGGCCAGTGCCGCGGCGGAGCTTCATGGCAATGATCTGCGCCACTACATTCGCAGCTATGACCACAGTTTGCCGCCAGAAATGTGCGGCAAGCTGATCGAGTCATTCAACGCGCTCTCACGTTTCCAGCAAGCCAACGGCCGCGGTGTACGCCCGGGGCTGGACGACAGTGCATGGACCGAGATGGACATAAGCCGGCTTTCCGATGCCGGGTTCATCGCATTCTTCCGGCAGCTGGTGAGCACCGCGCTGCAGCGCTACAACGCCGATGTCGGCGTGCCGGTGGCCATCCCCGATAGCCCGCTGCTCAGCCCGCTGATCCTGAAGCGCTACCGTGCCGGCAGCGATGAAAAGTTCCAGACCCACTTCGATTCGATCAACGAAGTCTGCGACCGCTACCTGGTGTTCCTGTGGTACCTCAATGACGTGCAGACCGGCGGTGAAACCTGGTTCCCCGGCCTGCAGACAGGGGTAACGCCGCGCACCGGAAGGCTGCTCATGTTTCCGCCGTACTGGATGTATGCGCACCAGGGAAAGCCCTCCCCGGAGCAGGACAAGTACATCCTCTCCACCTACCTCAGATTCCCCCAGCGTCAATCCAGCGCATAGCCATAACGCTGCACCCACGGCGCAAGGAGCGCCAGCGTCTGCGCGCTGAAATGCGCGCGGTAATTGCGCCACCTGCCCACCGCACCGGCGTTCAATGGCTGCACGACCTGCGAGTAACTGGGGGTGTTGATGCGACGGCTTCGGCTGCTGGCGTGCTCGGCGAAGGCAAGCTGCTGCGGCTGCATCGGCTGCGCCAGGAACGCCATCAGTGCGGACAGCTGCCCGGGCAGATCGGCAACCATGTCCTCGTAGCGCAACACATGCACATGTGCCGGCACCAACCTGCGCTGCTGCTCCCACCATTCCATGATGGCCACGTAGGTACGTGCGCTGGACTCCAGCGAAGTGAAAGCCATCGCCCCACCATTGCTGCCGAATGCCTGCATATGGCAGCTGAGCACGCAGTCGCAGGGATGCCGTAGCAGCAGCAACCACTGCGCCTGCGGGAACAGGCGCGCCACATAAGGCAAGCGCGTCATCGTCAGGGGATATTTGTCGACCAGGCGCCCGTGCGGCAGCAGGTAACGACGAACCTCATCCCAATAGCGCTGCTTCGCCGCAGCCAAGGCGCCCGGCGTGAGTGCATCGAGCGCCACATCCAGATCGTCGTCCTGCCACCCCGGCAAAGCCCGCAGCTGCGCTATCGCCACTTCAAGTGCAGGCCGCTCATCCAGGACATCCAGATCCACGTGCGCGTCCAGGATCCGCTCCAGCAACGTCGTTCCGGAGCGCGGAAAGCCAACCAGGAAGATCGGATCGCGCGGCAGCGCAGGATCGGCCTGCACCTGCGCCCAGGTCTGCGACGCAGGCCGCAGCAGCCGCTGCTGCAACCACTCCAGCACCGGCGGCGCGGCGGCTCCGGACACGCGTTGTTGGAACGCCCTGCCTGCTGCGTCGTGGGCGGCTGCCAATGCCTGCATCGCCGGGTCGGCCTGGCCCAGCTGATCATGGTTGCGGGCCAATTCGAACTGCAGCTGCGCCTGCATCGCCGGCGCAAGGTCCCGTTGCAATCCATCGGCCAGCCGCAGGACTGCCTGCGGCTGCTCTTGCTGCCTACGCAATACCCGCGCAGCCGCCAATTCGAACATTCCGCCGCTGCTACGCGCGTACTCGGCAGGCACGGCGCGCAGTTGCTGATCCGCTTCCGCCACCCGGTTCAGCCGCTCCAGCAACAGCGCGAATTGAACCCGCGACTCGCCGGACTCCGGCGCCCCGGCAATCACCTGCCGGTAGAGCTGCTGCGCGGCATCATCGCTGCCCGCCTGCGCCAACAACCAGGCCAGAGCCTGGCGTTCGTCAAGGTGCAACGAATCGGCATGCACAGCCTCAAGACAGAGCGCGAGTTCCTCAAACCGCTCCAGTTCTGCAAGGCTTTGGGCGTAGGCGAGGCGCACATCGATCGCGTCGGGCTCACGCGACAGCGCGGCGCCCAGGTACCGGTTGGCATCTGCAAACCGCGCCTGCCCCAGCAGCGCCAAACCATAGCCCAGCAACCAGGCGACATCGTCGGCCCCCAACGCACGGGCGCGTTCAAAGGCGACACCGGCGGCGCTGGCATCTGCGCTTTCAAGGCAAGCATTGCCGAGGTTCATCCAGGTGCTCAGTGAATCGGGCTGCAGCGCGGCCGCCCGGGAGAACCAATCACGTGCCTCCTGCACTCTCGCCTGCCCGGCCAAGGCCATGCCCAGCACTTCCATTGCCGGCGCGGAACCGGGTGCCTGCTCAAGCAATCGGCGCATGGCGTCTTCAGCCACATCCGGCCTGCCCTGGTGCAGATCCGCCACTGCCTTTTCGAGCTCAACCTGCATCCACGCCCCCGATGGTTACAAGAGAATCCATCACGCCCACGCTGAAATCTTCATTTCGGGTAATCCAAGCGCGAATGCGCGCATGTACCGGCAGTACGGCAGCACGCAGCATAGGACGTGTTCGGGGGCTTGGTAAGTCACTCTTCTCTCTGCACAAGCCAGATCCTACTCAGCCCAACTGCAATGGGCACGATGGTCGGCCCCGAACCTACCCGGCACATGCCGGGTTCTTTTTTGGCGGGGATCAGACGCCTTGCGACCATTCTGAAATTTTCATTCTCGTTGCCAGAGGCCCATGGCCATGCGATGTTTTTCATAGCTGCGGGTACAGCCTTGTCCGCAACATTTTCGACTTCCTTTCATCGACTGATCGGGCAGTGAAGACGAAGTGAAGATCCTGCACCACTGCATACACGGTTCCCAGGCGCTGGATCTGTCCCGGCAGCCTGCGGCAACCGTGCACGCCACCGCCTGCCACGGGCGCGGTACCCGCGTGCTGATCCCTGCCGGCTGGATCAGCGTCACCTTGGTGCTGACCGGATTGCTTGAGATCAGCGGCGGCGATGCGCCCTGGCAATTGGCCGCACATCACCTGCAGTTATGGCTGGAGGGCGAACTGCGCCTTATCAGCCGCGGTCATGCCTGGTGGCTGTGCATCGCCGCACCGGCGGCGCTGTGGGAGCGGCTGCCCTGCAGCACGTCGCTCAACAACCATCTGATCCCACGCGAACTGCGCTGCGACCGCGAGCTCGCAAGTGCCGTGCTGCACCTGGCGCGCAAGCGTTGTTTCAACAACAGCAGCGATACGACCGCAGTCCAGGACGGGATGCAGGTACTGCGGGACACCCTGGTGGAGCGGCAGCAGGCCTTGCATGGCCAGCTCAGCCGCTGCAGCGGCCGCACCGCGCTGCGGCGCCACCAGACCCTGCTGCGGCTGCTGCGCGTGCAACACCTGATCCGGTGCAACAGTGACGGGCGGCTGGACCTCAACCGCCTGGCTGCCATTGCGAACTACTCGCCCCCGCACCTCATCCGCATCTATCGCGAAGTCTTCGACGAAACACCGTTCGAATATGCCCACCGCCTGCGCCTGCAGCGCGCGTGGGAACTGGTGTGCACCACCGATCTTTCCATCTGCGAAATCGCCGGCGCGTTGGGTTTCGAAACAGAAAGCGCGTTCTGCCGCTCCTTCAAGCAATCCTTCGCCTGTACCGCAAGCCAAGCGCGTCGAAGCCGTGCAACCAACACCACAGCGACCGGGGTATCACGGTCAGCGCCAATGCACGACCTGCAGGCTGAACTTGCGACCCAATGAAATGGTGCTCGAGCGCCAGCGGGCGCGCGATGCAGGGACGTGTGCCGACGTGAGTCGCCACAACTGAAGGAACCCGGTGCCTGGGCCACCTGCTTGCTACAACGCCGCGCCTGCAGGTCCTGCCTCGACGCGACCTGATCTTCGCGCCGCTCCTTCTCGAACGATATCCCGGAGGGCGCCAACACCGGCAGCCGCGTGATTGGGCAATGGTCCCAGCCGAGGCCCTGCCGTCCACTGCCCAACCCGCCGCAGCGCAAGCCGAAGGGCAGATAGCGACCGGTTCAACCCAGCCGGGTGCTGCTGGCGCGCGCGGGGTGTTGGCCCACGCCAGACCGAGGATGTACATCAACAGCCATTTTCGTATCCCCAATTCAGCAAGCTTGCAGCCCACCTGAGCACCCTACCCATGCGTACAGGTGAGGTATTTGGCCGCCGCCTGCGTCTGAACTGAGTAGAGCTTCACAAAAAAAGCTCTCACGACGGCCGGAAGAGGTTCCGGCTACAGCGCGTACAGCCGACCAGTGCGGCTTGGCGCCCGTCGCCCGTTCACGCAGGCAATCGGGGGAACACGCAGTGGGCATCAGACATCATTCGATCCAAGGTTCGCAATCGCTGGAGCTTTCCATGCAACGGCCGGACTGCATCCATGCCATCAGTGGCCGCGGCAAAGGTGGCCGCCTGTTTATTCCCGCCGGCTGGATCAGCACCACCCTGGTGCTGGAGGGCAGCCTGGAGTTGAGCAGTGGCGATCTGCCGTGGATGCTCGGTACCCGCCAACTGCAGCTCTGGGTAGATGGCAGCGTGCGCCTGAACTGCCGCGAGCAGGCATGGTGGCTGTGCATCGCCGCCCCTGCCGCGCTTTGGCAGAAGCCACCGAAGAGCACCGCCTCCATCATCAACTGCCTGATCCCACGTGAGCAGGGTTGCGACAGCAAACTGGCGCGCGCACTGGTGCACCTCTGCCGGCCCCGCTGGTTCCAGCAGGGCATCGATTCACCCGACCCCACCTATAAGTTGGGGCTGTTGCGTGACGCCCTGATCGAACGCCAGCAGGCCCAGCAACTGCAGCTTGAACGCTGCAGCGGCCGCACCGTGCTGCGCCGCCATCAGACCCTGCTGCGGCTGCTGCGCGTGCAGCACCTGATCCGCTGCACCATCGACACCCGGCTGGATCTGGTCAGTCTGGCTGCGGTGGCCAATTACTCGCCCACCCATCTCATCCGCATCTATCGCGATGTCTTTGGTGAAACCCCGAGCGAGTACGCGGTGCGGCTGCGCAACAAGCGCGCATTGGACATGGTCTGCAACACCGAGCTGTCGGTCTGCGAGATCGCCGAGTCACTGGGCTTTGAAAGCGAAAGCGCGTTCTGCCGCGCGTTCAAGCACGCCTTCGGCTGTACCACCACCGCTGCACGGCGTGGCCAACAGGTACAGCACAGCGCGTTGCTTGCCCCCGGCCCTGCGCCAGCCAGCAGCACCCGGCTTATTGCCGCATCTGCGATGGAATGGGCGGTAGCTTCCTGACCGCCCCGCACCGCCCTCAGTGCCCGCCGTCCAGCGCCTTGAGTTCACTGACCAGGGCGCTGGCCGCCTCGGCCCCATCGCCGTACAGCATGCGCGTGTTGTCAGCGTAGAACAGCGCATTCTCGATGCCCGCAAAACCGGTGCCCTTGCCGCGCTTGATGACGATGGTGTTCTTCGAATTGACCACATCCAGAATCGGCATGCCGTAGATCGGGCTGGTCGGGTCGGTCTTGGCAACCGGGTTGACCACGTCATTGGCGCCGATCACCAGTGACACATCGGTAGTGGCGAACTCCGGGTTTATGTCGTCCATGTCGGCGATCAGGTCGTACGGCACGCCGGCTTCGGCCAGCAGCACGTTCATATGCCCGGGCATGCGCCCGGCCACCGGGTGGATCGCGAATTTAACCTTGACCCCGCGCTCGATCAGACGCTGCGCCAGTTCCCAGATCTTGTGCTGGGCCTGGGCGACCGCCATGCCGTAGCCGGGCACGATCACCACGCGCTCGGCGAAGGCCATCATCGCCGCGACATCGGCCGCTTCGATCGGCTTCTGCGTGCCGCTGATTTCAGCACCCTGCCCGCCACCGCCGAAGTTGGAGAACAGCACGCCACTGATCGGCCGGTTCATCGCCTTGGCCATCAGGCGCGTCAGCAGGATGCCGGCAGCGCCGACCATCATGCCGGCGATGATCAAGGCCTCGTTGCCGAGCACATAGCCTTCAAACGCCACTGCCAAGCCAGTGAATGCGTTGTAAAGCGAAATCACCACCGGCATGTCGGCGCCACCGATCGGCAGCGTCATCAACACGCCCAAAGCCAGCGCCACCACGAAGAAGCTGATGATCGCCAGTGGCTGCAGGCTGACGGCAGCCCACACACCGAGCACCACCATAGCGACGGCGACCAGCAGATTGAACACCTGCTGCCCAGGGAAAGTGACGCGCTTGTCCAGGCGCCCATCGAGCTTGGCCCAGGCGATGATCGAACCGGACAAGGACACCACACCAATCGCCGAGCCAATCACCGCCAAAGCCAGCACGGTAGTCGAGGGCAAGCGTGCCGACAGGTCGGCAATGGCCTGCGCGCTCCAATGGCTGGTGTCGCGGTTGGCCAGCTCGGAGAAACGCAGCAGTTCCACCGCGCCAATCGCCGCCGCCGAGCCGCCGCCCATGCCGTTGTACAGCGCCACCATCTGCGGCATGTCGGTGATGGCCACCTTCTTGGCCGACACCCAGGCCAGGCCGGTGCCCAGCACCAGCGCCACCGCGATCAGCGCGAGGTTGTGCAAGCCCGGCAGCAGGAACGTGGCCGCGGTAGCGATCAACATACCCGCGCCGGCCCATTGGATACCGCTGCGTGCGGTCTTGGGCGAGGCCATGCGCTGCAGGCCCAGCAGGAACAGCGTCGCGGCAACCAGATAACTCGTATTGACCAGGATCGATATGCTCATGCACCGGCCTCCAGAGCCGTGTCGATGGGGCGAGGAGACTGCTTGTCGAGACGATGGTGTTCGCGCATTTCGATGGCGGTTTTCAACAGACCGATCATGCCCAGGCCAAATGCCACCAGACCCAATGCCAACTGCGACAGCGCGGTATTCGTTGCCAACGCCGCGCCTACCAGCCCCAGCACGATCGGCAGCAGCGCCTGCGCGCTGATCAGCCACAGCAGCAACCGGCCCTTACGCGGGTCCTGCCAAACCTTCTTCGACATCTTGTTCTGGGTTTTGGCCGGATCCTGCAGCGAGGACATGCCCACGCCCACGCCGGCGTACAGCAAGGCATTGTTGTAGGCGTCGAGCATGCCCTCCATGCCGGTGAACAAGGGCCGCGCCGCATAGGCGAAGGCCACCAGCAAGGCCGGGTACTGCAGATAGCTGAGCCACTGGAAGAACTGCCGGGCATCTGTCGAGGCGCCGCCTGCAGCCGCCGGGGAAGCACTCACTTGCCCTTCCCTTCAGGCTTCTTCGAGCTTTTGAACATGTCCAGCATGCGCTCGGTCACCACGTAACCACCGGCCGCATTGCCGGCGCCCAGTGCCACCGCGATGAAGCCGATGATCTTCTCCAGCGTGGTGTCGGCGTGGCCGAGTACCACCATCGCGCCGATCAGCACGATGCCGTGAATGAAGTTGGAACCGGACATCAAGGGCGTGTGCAGGATCACCGGCACCCGCGAAATGATCACATGGCCGGCAATCGCTGCCAGCATGAAGATGTACAACGCTACGAACCCGTCGCTCATTGCTTGGTCTCTCCGAGGCTGGATGCGCCTGTCCGGCATCATAACCATGTGGCAGAAGCCGGCGCGACCGTTGCGTTGTCAACCGATCCGGCGCCCGTGCGTTATCACTCCCAGACACGCTACGACCGGGACGCTACCCTGTGCTGGTGACCAGCCCACCCCTGATGCCGCCTGCTGCTGTACCTGCCTCGCTGGACGCCTTTCTGGCCGGCATCGGCCCGCGTGCGTTTCGTTTCGCCGAGGCCGGCCTGCGCCAGCGCGATGACGCCCTGGACGCGGTCCAGGACGCCATGGAGCGGATGCTGGGCTACCGCGAGCGGCCCGCGGAGGAATGGACGCCGCTGTTCTGGAGCATCCTGCGCCGGCGCATCATCGACCTGCAGCGGCGCCGCAGCTTCCGGCTGAAGTTCTGGGCCCCCCAGGAAGATCATGACCAGGACAGTGCCATCGACTGGGCCGACGAAACCCCGGGCCCGGCACAGACCCATGAACAGCAGCATGATTATGCCCAGCTGGTAAGGGCACTGCGCCAGTTGCCTGCCCGCCAGCGCGAGGCATTCAGCCTGCGCGTGCTGCAGGAGTTGGATGTGGCCACCACCGCCAAGGCCATGGGCTGTTCGGAAGGCTCGGTAAAAACCCACCTGTCGCGCGCGCGCGACGCATTGCAGAAACAACTGGAGGCCACGCGGTGAACCGCATGCCCGATACCCACCAAGATTTCGATCACAGCGCCCGGCAGCTGCAGGAGCACGCCAACGCAGCGCTGTCGCCCGCCACGTTGGCGCGGCTGCGGCAGGCACGCCAGCAGGCCGGCACGGCAGCGACGCCTTCGCTGTGGCGCCGTCATCGCTGGTGGCTGGCCACCGCGTGCTCGGTGCTGCTTGCCGTACCCGTGGCACTGCAGTTCAACACCCACACGCCACCGGCTGCGCCCGTGATTGCCAGCCAAAACGGCGTTGAAGGCGATGACACCCTGCTGCTGGAGGAAAGCCCCGAGCTTTACCTGTGGCTGGGCTCCGACAATCTGGCGATGGAATGAAGCTGATGAAGACCACACTCTCTGGCCTGTTGCTGCCGCTGTTGTTGATCTGCGCCAGTGCCCCGGCCGCCGCCCAGCAACAGCTGCCCGAATGGGACCAGCTCACCCCGGCCCAGCGCGAAACCCTGATCGCGCCGCTGCGCGATCGCTGGAATGCATCGCCCGAGCGCCGACAGCGCAGCTATGACCACGCCCGCAGCTGGCAGCAGATGACCCCGGAACAACGCGAACAGGCGCGTCGCGGCATGCACCGTTTCGAAAACATGTCGCCCGGCCAGCGCCGCGACGCGCAGGCCTTGTTCGACAAGATGCGCGGCATGGACAAGGACCAGCGCCAGCAGCTGCGCGAGCAGTGGAACAAGATGAGCCCGGAACAGCGCCGGCAATGGGTGGAAGCCAACCCACCGGCGCCACGCTCCCCGCACTGACAACCCAACCCTCCCCTTGGCCTTCGGCCAAAGGGAGGGGCGATGCGCCGCGCAGGCGAATAGCGAATGTAGTGCCGAGCCATGCTCGGCAGAGGCTTGCCCAGCAACGCCAGCGCCGTTGTAGGAGCGGCGTCAGCCGCGAAGCTGGCGACAATTGAACGGCCTAAAAACCAACCCCTCCCCAAACCCTCCCCTTGGCCTACGGCCAAAGGGAGGGAGCGTGGTGCCGCGCATGTAGTGCCAAGCCATGCTCGACAACGGCTTGCCCAGCAATGCCAACATCTTTGTGGGAGCGGCATAAGCCGCGAAGCTGAGCTCAATGAAGTTGCGGACATGGCCGCATCCCGATGGGCCATCCGCTTCGCGGCTTACGCCGCTCCCACAAGGTCCAGCAGGAAAGCTTCAGCGGAGCACGGCCCCGCTCCAGCTTGACCGCTCACACCGGCGGAATCTCACCGCCCGCAGGGCGTTGCGGCCACACGGTCTTGGCCAGCAGTTCGTCATTCCAGTCAAACGTCAGCCTGCCGTCCTTCAGGAACAACGCAACGAAGTTGTACACATTACGCGCGAACATCTCACTGGCGTGTACCGCGCCCATGCTGGCCAGATTCAGTGGGCCGGCAACCGTCACGCCGCCTACCTCGATGGTCTGCCCCGGCTGGGTGGCTTCGCAGTTGCCGCCGGTTTCGGCGGCCAGGTCGACGATCACGCTGCCCGGGCGCATGCCCGCCACCATCGCCGCGGTAACGATCTTCGGTGCCGGCCGTCCCGGCACAGCTGCGGTGCAGATGACGACATCCACACCCTTCAGATGCTCGGCCAGACGTCGCTGCTGCTCGGCACGCTCTTCCTCGGTCAGCTGCCGGGCATAGCCGCCTTCGCCGGCTGCGCTGACGCCCAGGTCCAGGAACTTGCCGCCCAGCGATTCGATCTGTTCGCGGGTTTCCGGACGCACATCGAAGCCTTCCACCGCTGCGCCCAGGCGCTTGGCGGTGGCCACCGCCTGAAGGCCGGCAACGCCGGCACCGACAATCAACACCTTCGACGGGCGGATGGTGCCGGCAGCGGTGGTCAGCATTGGAAAGAAGCGCGGGGCCAGCTGGGCGGCGATCAAGGTCGCCTTGTAGCCGGCCATGCCAGCCTGTGAACTGAGCACGTCCATCGCCTGCGCGCGGGTGGTGCGCGGCAATCGTTCCAACGGGAATGTCTGCAGCTGCCGCGCCTGCAAGCCCGCCGCGCGCGCGGGATCGGCTTCGGGCTGCACGCCGCCGACCAGTACCGCGCCGGCCTTGAGCCGGCCGATGGTCGGTAACGATGGCGCCTGCACGCACAGCAGCAGGTCCGCGCTTTCCAGCGCATCACCCAGCTGTGCCCCTGCATCCACATAGGCCTGATCGGGGAAGCCAGCGGCCGTCCCTGCGCCAGCCTGCAGGTGTACCTGCGCGCCGGCCGACACCAGTTTCTTGACTGTTTCCGGCGTGGCGGCAACGCGCCGCTCGCCCTCGGCAGTTTCCTTCAATACCCAGACATCAACGGCCATTCCAGTCCTCGATGCGCAACGGATGAACCGTCGGATCGTAGCAAAGCCGGTGGCCGCTGCGGCAGGCCCTTGCCTGCCTGGCGGCAATCAGTGGGCAACGCCCTGCGGCTCGAGGCGGTCGATCACGCCCTGCATGGCGCTGTCGAAGGCGCCGTCGTCCACGTGCGGACGCAGGCGTTCCAGCCGCACCATCACTGCCAGTTCCTCCGGCGAGGCCACGCAGAAACGGATGCCGCGTCGGTTGACGAACAGCAGGCGCGAGGAAATCGGGCTCACCCAGGACAGCTTGCCGGCCTGCATCTTGCCGTCCTTGTCGATGAAGTCCAGCCAGGTGCCAATTTCCATCCTGCGGAAGCGCTCGGCATCACCGTCATCGAAATCTTCGGCCTTGGTCGCACTGCCGAATTCGATGGCGGGGGTTTCCGGTGCGGGCGGTGTGGGCAGGGCAATCTGCGGCAACTCGGGCAATGCACGCTCAAGCTCGGGACGCAGCTCGGCGATGGACTGCAGGGTGTCGTGCAGCGCGTCAATGGCAGTGGTGCCGCCTTCGCCATGCAGGCCAACGCTGGCAAACACCTTGCGCAGGCCCGGCTGGCTGGACTGCAACCACAGCTTGCCGACGATATGGCGGCGCGCCTCGGCTACTTCTTCCAGCACGTCGTCGGCCAGCTTCAGGGCCTCGGTCACACCTTCTCCGTCATCGCCTTCGCGCAGCAGGGTGAGCGTGAGGTGGTGGTTCCAGGGCTGGCGCAGGAAGTCTTCGATGGCCTTGGGCAGGGCCACACCGGCAACGCGCTTGTCCAGCTCGGCGCTGGCGCGGTTGCGGGCGACTTCCAGCTTTTCCTGGCCACGCTGGGTTTCGGCCGCACGGCGCTCGGTGATTTCGATGCGGCGGCGGTGCTGGGCCAGGAAGTCGCGGAACTCTTCCTCCAGGGTGAGGAAGATCGCCAGGTTCTCGTTGAACTCGGCGGTCAACCTTTCAATGATTTCCTCGACCTTGCCCATCAGCGCGCGCTCGGCCTGGCTTTCACCGGCATTGCCTTCGCAGGCCTCGGCCAGCGAGTTGAGCAGCTTGCGCGCCGGGTGGGTCTTCTGCACGAACATGCGGCGGTCGAGCATGGCGACCTTGACGAAGGGCACCACCAGGCGGCCGATCAGCTCGCGCGAACGGCCTTCCAGATCGCGCTCGTCGAGCATCACGTCAAACAGCATGCCGACCAGGTCGATCGCGTCTTCGTCCTGCGGGTCCAGGCGCGCCTGCTCGGGGTCAACCCCAAGCCGCGTGGCACCGGACAACACTTCACTCTTCAGGCGCTGCGCCAGCGATTCGCCATCCTCGCCCACCGCCGCGCGCAGGGTTGCGCTGGGCGTAGCCTGCAGCAGCGACAGCACCGACATCATCTCGCGCTGGTTCAAGGAACGGTGCAGGCCTGCGCCGGTCTGCGCCGCATCCGGCGCGGACGCCCCTTCGCGGGTCTGCCGGCTTTGCGCCAGCAGCTCGTGCAGCGCCTCGAGCACCATGTTCTGTGGATTGCCATAGGCCTGTTCGGCTTCGAACCCGGCGGCGGCCTGTGCGGCCTCGTGGCCGGCGATGCTGCCGCGTTGCTGCGTCCAACGCTCGGAGAAGCGCCGCGCCCACATCGGCGCATGGCCCGCATCGAAACCTTCTTCTTCCTGCGCGGCCTGGGCCATCTGCTCGGCAGGTGCGCGCTGCGGCGTGGGCCGGCGCGGCGTGGCGATCTCGGGCGCGGCGCCGGCCTGGGCCAGGCGTGCGTCCACCGCTTCGTACAGCTTGCCCACGCCGGCGGCGAACTCGCGCTCGCAAAGTTTGAACAGCACCAGCCGCACTTCAGCGGTCAGGTCACAGGTATAGAACGCCTCGTGCACGGCCACACCGATGTGCTCTGGGCCGATCGGGTTGGTATCGGCATCCAGTGCCGCCACCCCGGCCACCCAGGCCAAGCGGTGATCGATGCGCAGCAGCACCTGCTTCCAGTCACGCAGCAGCACGGTCGCAAAATTGCGCACCGCCAGCCGCGATTCCAGAATGTGTTCGGGCACCAGGCTCAGGCCGCCCTCGTTCTGCCCGGCCAGCACCGCTTCAGCCGACTGCGGGGTGCCCGCGTCCAGCGCGGCCCAGGCCTGCTGCAGGTGAGCGTCAAACCGGCGCGAGATCTCATCGCGGCGACGGCGCAGCTCACGCATGCCGTCAAGGAAGGCCAATTGGGAGGAACCGGCGGTTTCCGCCCGGTCGAACAGCACATCATCAAACCCCGCCAGCACCTTGGCAAAGGCCTGCGAAAGCACCGGCAAGGAGGCCTCGCGGGCCATGCCGAGCAGATTCTGGTTACGACCGGGCTGACCGGCGGGATGCGGATTGGACATCATGCGCAAAGGCTCCACACCCTTACAGGCGCTGATCTTCTGATAAACGAATTAGGAAATGCAGACACGGCCCCCGAAACCGCACGCGCATGGTAGGCGGAGAAGATGAACAGGGTCAGTGATGCAGTCCGCACTTCCTACCTCATGATTTCTTCCCGCAATTCCAGCAATGCTAAGCGTGTCGGCGATTATTAGCGACCCATACCTCGTGGATGGCAGCCAACACAGCGCACAAAACTGACCCGGGCCCGCGCTAAACGGCCGGTACATGGGCGGCGTCTATAATCAGTGGCCGCCTCAGCTCCCTGTGAACCATGTCCGACAACTGCTTCCTGCAAGCGCTGGACCAGCGCCATTCGGTGCCCTCCCTGCAATTGGGCGAGCCCGCACCGGACCCCGCCACCCAGCTGCGCATGCTGCAATCGGCCGTGCGCGTGCCCGATCACGGCAAGCTGGTGCCGTTCCGCTTTCTACGCCTGCAGGGCCAGGCGCGTCACGCGCTGGGCGAGTTTCTGGCCCAGCGCAGCCGCCAGCGCGACCCCAATGCGTCCGAAGCGGCGGTAGAGAAGGACCGCCAGCGCTTTTCCAATGCGCCGCTGATCATCACCGTGATCGCGCGGCTGCAGGACAACCCCAAAGTGCCGGCCCAGGAACAGCTGTTCACCGCCGGCTGCGTCTGTTTCGCACTGCTGCAGGCCGCCCAGGGCTGTGGTTTTGGTGCGCAATGGCTGACCGCATGGATGGCCACCGACCCGGAAGTCGCCCGTCACCTGGGCCTGGCGGACAACGAACGGATCGTCGGCTTCATCCATATCGGCACGCCCAAGATTGCCGTCCCCGACCGCGACCGGCCCGACCCGGCCAGCCTGCTGCAGGACTGGCAGCCGTGAGTGCCGGCAGCGCCCCGTTGCAGCCGCTGTATCTGATCGATGCCAGTCTGTACGTGTTCCGCGCCTGGCACTCGATTCCGGATGAATTCCAGGATGCGCAGGGGTGGCCGGTAAACGCAGTTCACGGTTTTGCCCGCTTCCTGCTGGACCTGCTTGAACGCGAACGTCCCCAGCACATCGCCGTGGCCTTCGACGAGGCGCTGGACAGCTGCTTCCGGCACGCGATTTACCCGGCCTACAAGGCCAACCGCGATCCGGCCCCGGAGGCACTGCGCCGCCAGTTCGCCCACTGCAAGGCGCTATGCGCCGCCCTGGGCCTGGAAGTGCTGGCCGACCGCGACTATGAAGCCGACGACCTGATCGGCAGTGCCCTGCATGCCAGCCGCGGCCGCCTGCGCGGCGTCATCGTCTCGGCCGACAAGGATCTGTCGCAACTGCTGCTGGAACATGACGAGCAGTGGGACTACGCGCGCAACCAGCGCTGGGGTGCCGACGGCGTCAAAGCGCGGCAAGGTGTGCACGCCCATCAGGTGGCCGACTATCTGGCCTTGAGCGGCGATGCGGTGGACAACATTCCCGGCGTTTCCGGCATTGGCGCCAAGTCGGCGGCGGTGCTGCTGGCGCATTTCGGCACGATGGACGCCCTGCTCGAACGCATCGACGAGGTGCCCTTCCTGCGCCTGCGCGGCGCAGCCACCCTTGCGGTGCGGCTGCGCGAGCAGCGCGAACAGGCGTTGCTATTCCGCCAGCTCACCACCGTGGCCTTGAACGCGCCACTGCACAATGCCGCCGGCGGCTTCCTGCGCAACAGCGGCGACGGCGACATGCTCGGCGGGCTGTGCGAGGCGCTGCGCTTCGGCCCGATGACCCGGCGCCGGCTGATGACCGCTGCCGGGCTGCAATCCCCTTCCACTCCTGCCAACGAGTTCGCATGAGCAACAACACCGCTGAACCGCGCGTCGTCTACGAAGGCAAATACCAGCGCATGCTGGTGCGCGGCACCTGGGAATACAGCGAGCGTACCCACGCCGGTGGCCTGGCCGCGATCATCATCGCAGTCACCCCGGACGACGAGGTGCTGTTCGTCGAGCAGTTCCGCGTGCCACTGCAGGCCCGCACCATTGAAATGCCGGCCGGGCTGGTCGGCGACGTCGATGCCGGCGAATCCATCGAGGTTTCGGCCATCCGCGAGCTGGAAGAAGAAACCGGCTGGACCGCCGATCACGCCGAAGTGTTGATGATCGGCCCCACCTCATCCGGCGCCAGCAACGAGAAGATCGCCTTCGTCCGCGCCACCGGCCTGCGCAAGGTCGGCGCCGGCGGCGGCGATGCCAGCGAGGACATCACCGTGCACAGCATTCCGCGTGCGCGCGCCGCTGCCTGGCTGGTAGAGAAGATGGGCGAAGGCTACGAGCTGGACGCAAAGTTGTGGGCCGGCTTGTGGATGATCGAACACCATCTGGATGGGCGCCCACGTGGCTGATTCAGGCATTCAACAATTGCCGCCGCTGCTTGGCGCGGATGATCCAGCGGTGTTCACCATCCACAACCCGCAGGGCCGCTCGCCGTTCCTGCTGCTGGCCGACCATGCTGGCCAGCGTGTGCCGCAATCGCTGGACATGCTGGGCCTGCCGCAGGCAGAACTGGACCGCCATATCGGCTGGGACATCGGCATTGCCGGCACCACCCGCGCGCTTTCGCAGCGCTTGGACGCCTGGGCCATCGAGCAGACCTATTCACGCCTGCTGATCGACTGCAACCGGCCGCTGGTGTCGCCAACACTGATTCCGGAAACCAGCGATGGCACGCCGGTGCCGGCCAATCTCGGCCTGGGCCCGCAGCAACGGCAGCAGCGCATCGACGCCATCCATGCGCCGTACCACGCCCGTATCGATAGCGAGCTGGACCGCCGCCGCGACGCCGGCGTGCCGACCCTGCTGGTGATGATGCACAGCTTCACCCCAGCCATGAACGGTGTGCAGCGGCCGTGGCACGCCGGCGTGCTCTACCACCAGGACACCCGCTTCGCGCATGCACTACTGCAGGCATTGCGTGCGGAAGGCGACCTGGAAGTGGGCGACAACCAGCCGTATTCGGTCAACAGCAGTAGCGACTACGCGGTACCAGTGCACGGCGAAGGCCGTGGGCTGGTGCACGTGGAGCTGGAAATCCGCCAGGACCTGATTGCCGATGCCGCAGGCCAACAAGCCTGGGCAGAACGCCTGGAGCGGATTTTCCGCGGTTTGCAGCCGGAACTGCTTGCCATGCAGCAAGCGCGAAGCGGCGTGTAGGCAAGACGCTTGTAGGAGCGGCGTCAGCCGCGAAGCTGGTGTGCCATCCGATGTAGCGCTTGTGAAGCCCCTGCCGAGCATGGCTCGGCACTACAGTGGCCGATTCTTTTTGTGGGAGCCGCGAAGCTTGTGCGCCATCCGATGTAGCGCTTATGAAGCCCCTGCCGAGCATGGCTCGGCACTACCGCAGGCATTGCGTTGTCCACACAGGCTGTGCCCTGATGGCTACACAAGCTGTGGATAAGGTTGCGCACCCTTTGTGCGACGGGCCTTTACAGCCACTGGTCATTTTTTGATCAAGCAAAGCCCATGTAGTGCCGAGCCATGCTCGGCAAGGGCTTCACCAGCAAACCAACAACTACGGTAACGACGCTGGGTGGCCTTGGCTCACCAGCCATAAAGCTGGCTCCAACGAACAGACACGCATTGCTGCGGTCTGATCATCTACCGGCTTCGCGGCTTACGCCGCTCCTACAGGAGCGGTTTATCAGCAACGTCCCAGCGGAGCATCGCTCCGCTCTACAGGGGCTGACTTATCAACCGGCGAAGCTGTCGGTGGCGCGTACCAGTGCGTCCACGTTCTCGGCTTCGAACGCCGAGTGGCCCGAGGCCGGGCTGATCTGCAGCTGTGCCTTCGGCCAGGCCTTGTGAAGCTCCCAGGCATTGGCCAGCGGGCACACCACGTCGTAACGGCCGTGCACGATTACGCCGGGGATATCAGCGATCTTGTGCGCGTCGCGCAGCAGCTGGTTTTCTTCTTCGAAGAAGCCGCCGTTGACGAAGTAATGGTTCTCGATGCGGGCGAATGCCAGCGCGAACTGCGGGTCTTCGTGGCTGTTGATGAAGTCGTCGTCCACGTGCAGGAAGCTGGTTGCGCCTTCCCATACGCTCCAGGCCTTGGCGGCGGCCAGACGGGTGGCTTCGTCGTCACTGGTCAGGCGGCGATGGAAGGCCGAAATCAGATCGTGGCGTTCAACCTGCGGGATCGGCTTGAGGTAGTGCTCCCAGGCATCGGGAAACAGGCGGTTGGCGCCTTCCTGGTAGAACCACTCCAGCTCCCAACGGCGCAGCATGAAGATGCCGCGCAGCACCAGTTCGGTGACGCGCTGCGGGTGGGTTTCGGCATAGGCCAGCGCCAGCGTGGAACCCCAGCTGCCGCCGAACACCTGCCACTTGTCGACGCCGAGCTTCTCACGCAGCTTTTCGATGTCGGCGACCAGGTCCCAGGTGGTGTTGTCCACCAGATCGGCATGCGGGGTAGAACGTCCCGAGCCACGCTGATCGAACAGGATGATGCGGTACTTGGCCGGGTCGTGGAACTGGCGCATCTTGTCGCTGCAGCCGCCACCGGGGCCGCCGTGCAGCATCACCACCGGCTTGCCGTTGGGGTTGCCGCATTGTTCGAAGTACAGCGTGTGGCGATCGTCGACCTTGAGCGTGCCGGTATCGTAGGGCTCGATGGCGGGATAGAGCGTGCGCATGGCAGCCTCGTTGTGAACTGGATGCACAGTTTAACGCAGCGATGTTTCGGTCTTGTCGCTGCGGCCCGGCGCATCAGCGCGAGCGGAAATCGGACGGCGTTATCGACGGCTGCAGCCACATCCCGTCGAAGCGCTGCCGCGCCTCGGGCAGGCCCAGGCCATCGGCGTAATCCATGCTCCATAACCGGCCGCGCGCATCCTGCTCGCCGGGCAGGCTACCCGCGTGCAGGTCCACGAACACCGCGCCCTTTGCGGTAAGCCGTGATTCCAGCTGATGCGGCCCCGCCGCTACCACCCGCAGCTGCTGGTCGATGTAGTCGCGGTAACGACCCTGCGCACCGGCGTAGTGCAGCACATAGGTCTGCACCTGCAACGCGGCCGGCAGCGCGCGGGTCACGTTGTCGACCGGCGGAAACCCGCGCGGGTGGCCGTCACGGTAGCCGCCGAGCCGGTTCAGATGCGCGTAGTGCCCCCAGACGACAGCCTTGCGCCCGGGATAGGCCTGCGCCAGCAGCCACTCCAGATTGCCAGCCATGATCGGGTCGTGTTCATCGAATGGCCGCAGCTGCCAAACCACCTCGGCCATGCGCTGCACGCTGGCATTGATGCGCCGCCAGAAGCCATCGCTGTCGAAAACATCATCACCGTGCTCATCGTCTGCCGCCGGCAACAGCTGCGGCAGCCATTGGCCGTCCGCCAGGAACTGCTCGCGTTCGCCTGCATCGGCCGCCGCCAGCTGGCCATCCAACAGCCGCTGTACCTGCAGCAGATAGCGCTGCGCGCGTTGCTGCTGTGAAGCATCCAGTGCCTGTTTCGACAACCGCTCACGCAGCTGTGGTACCAGCTGCGTGCGTGACAGGCTGCCGCTCAGGCGGCCGTCGAAGCCGGCCAGCTGCATCGCCGCCGGCGTATCCCGCTGTGCGTCCAGGTAGTCGTACAGCGGCCACAATTCGGCGCTGTTGGCGTACATGTAGAAGATGGTGCCTGGCGCGTTGGCACGCAGCGGCAAGCGCGACTGCCACAGGCGGGTGACATCGAACAAGCCGCTTTCCAGCACCAGCAGGTCGAAGCCCTTGCGCTCGTGCAGGTAACGCACGGTGCGCACCTTGCTTTCGTAGATGTTGCCCTCGCCGTGGGTCAGCTCGTCGAGCATGACGATGCGCTTGTCGCCGATTGCCTCACCCAACGGTGCCAGATCGGCATAGTCGTCCTGTATCGGCGCACTCTCCCGCAGCGGATGGAGCGGAGCTTGCCTGCTGGACGCCGATGCCGGCAGGCACGCCAGCGACGTGAACAGCAATACGGCAGTGAACGCGCTGCGGCTCATCGTCTTCCCCGGCATCAAAACGGCGATGCTACGGGAGGTTCTGCGCTGCCTGCTACGGACAGAATATGTCCGCGCCAACCGCCTGCAATGCGGGCTTCTGGCTCTGTCCTGGCTTTCATCTTGACCTTCGTCCTGCGGTGGCACGGGCCATCACGCCGGACCTTCCCGCCAACGCGGAATATCCACGAACCAGCGGCAGACATTCCACAGCAACGGGCGTGCCAACCTCAACCAGGCCAGCGCCCCAAGGTCACCCGGTCACGCTGCTCCAGATCCTGCACGGTCTGTGCTTCCACGAAACCTGCCTGCTCAAGCAAGGCGCGGATCGCCGGCCCCTGGTCCCAGCCGTGCTCCAGCAACAACCAACCGCCCGGCACCAGATGATCGTGCGCGCCGGCGACAATCTCGCGGATCGCATCCAGCCCATCCGCACCGGAGGCCAGTGCCGGTGGCGGCTCGAAGCGCAGGTCGCCCTGCACCAGGTGCGGGTCACCTGCAGCGATGTACGGCGGGTTGCTGACGATCATGTCGAAGCGGTCCGCTCCCAGCGCCGCATACCAGTGCCCGCGCCGGAACCAGACATTTTCCAGTCCATGCGCCTGTGCGTTCTTCACCGCCACCGCCAGCGCCGGGCCCAGTACGTCGGTGGCCATCACCGTGGCCAATGGCCGCTCGCTGGCGATGGACAGGGCAACCGCGCCGCTGCCGGTACCCATGTCGGCCACCCGCAACATCTCGTCGGCCGGCAGCCGGGCCAGTACCTGCTCGACCAGCAGCTCGGTCTCCGGGCGCGGGATCAGGGTGGCGGTATTGACCTGCAGATCCAGGGTCCAGAAACCGCGACGGCCGGTCAGATAAGCCAGCGGGTGGCCTTCGGCACGCCGCGCCAGCAGTACCTCGAAGCGCCCGCGGGTGTCCGCATCCACCTCGTCGCTGGCATGGGCGAACAACCACGCCCTTTCCACGCCCAGTACGTGGATCAGCAGCTGCTCGGCCTCGTGGCGGGCATCTGCGCCCGGCAGGCGCGCAGCGGCCTCGCGCAACAGCTCGGCAACCTTCAGGGTGGACACTTCGCTACCTCTTCACTGCAAGTTTCAGGACGGCGAGGATAGTCAGCGCGCCCGCCCCTGCCTACCCGCCAGCATGCTTGCCGAGAGATTAATCGTGTCTATGTCGGGCCGTTCAGCCAGGCTTCTGAGCGCTTGGAAAGCCGCCAAAGCACCCGATATCAGGCTTTGAGGCAGGCTTATGGCGTCGATTGATAGCCATTGCCTATTGATACGATGCATCCAATTCATTTGTTTTATTAGTTTCTGCCTATTAGTCTTGCTCCATCGATTCACCCCGCCCTACCACCCAAGAGGAATCTCCATGTCCCTTATCAATACCCAGGTCCAGCCGTTCAAGGTCAATGCTTTCCACAACGGCAAGTTCATTGAAGTCACCGAAGAGTCGCTGAAGGGCAAGTGGTCGGTCCTGATCTTCATGCCGGCAGCCTTCACCTTTAACTGTCCGACCGAGATTGAAGACGCCGCTGAAAACTATGCCGAGTTCCAGAAGGCCGGTGCCGAGGTCTACATCGTGACCACCGATACCCACTTCTCGCACAAGGTGTGGCACGAAACCTCGCCGGCCGTGGGCAAGGCCAAGTTCCCGCTGGTCGGCGACCCGACCCACCAGCTGACCAACGCCTTCGGCGTGCACATTCCGGAAGAAGGCCTGGCCCTGCGCGGCACCTTCGTGATCAACCCGGAAGGCGTGATCAAGACCATGGAAGTGCATTCCAACGAGATCGCCCGTGACGTGTCCGAGACCCTGCGCAAGCTGAAGGCTGCCCAGTTCACCGCCGCACACCCGAACGAAGTGTGCCCGGCCAAGTGGAAGGAAGGCGAAAAGACCCTGACCCCGTCGCTGGACCTGGTCGGCAAGATCTAACTGCCAGGAACCACCAGTCAGGAACCTGGAACCAGTATTCACGTGCTGGTTTATAGGGACTGGTTGTTGGTGATTGGCTTCATTCCCCACCCCGCTTCGCGGCGGGTGTGGGGGTGAACCGCAGACTGTTTGACGCCAGCCAGCACGGCGCCAGCCAGCCGAGCAAGCAGGCTGCGGTTCACCCCTACTTTTCAAGGCGGCCTGCCCCCACGCAGTGACGTCACTCCCCAGTATTGCCTCGACGTTTTGCCTCGATAGGAGATTGTCCATGTTGGATGCCAACCTGCAGACCCAGCTCAAGACCTACCTGGAACGGGTTACCCGCCCGATCCACATCACCGCGCACGCCGATGACGGCGAAAAGTCGCAGGAGATGATGGAGCTGCTCAACACGCTGGTCACCCTGTCGGACAAGATCACGCTGGACGTGCGCCGTGACGGCCAGGGCCGCGTGCCTTCGTTCGACCTCGACAGCCCGGGCCAGAACATCGGCCTGACCTTCGCCGGCCTGCCGATGGGCCACGAATTCACCTCCTTCGTGCTGGCCCTGCTGCAGGTCGGCGGCCATCCGTCCAAGGAATCGGCCGAGCTGCTGGAGCAGATCCGCGACCTGAAGGGCGAGTACCGCTTTGAAACCTATTTCTCGCTGTCCTGCCAGAACTGCCCGGACGTGGTGCAGGCGCTGAACCTGGCCGCAGCGCTGAACCCCAACATCACCCATGTCGCCATCGACGGCGCCCTGTTCCAGGACGAGGTCGAGCAGCGCCAGGTGATGTCGGTGCCGACCGTCTATCTCAACGGCGAAGTGTTCGACCAGGGCCGCATGAGCCTGGAGCAGATCGTCGCCAAGCTGGATACCGGTGCCGCCGCGCGTGATGCCGAAAAGATCAAGGCCAAGGATGCTTTCGACGTGCTGGTGGTGGGCGGTGGCCCAGCCGGTGCCGCGGCGGCGATCTATGCCGCGCGCAAGGGCATCCGCACCGGTGTTGCTGCCGAGCGTTTCGGTGGCCAGGTGCTGGACACCATGGGGATCGAGAACTTCATCTCGGTGCAGCACACCGAAGGCCCGAAGCTGGCCGCCGCGCTGGAAGCCCACGTACGCGAGTACGAGGTGGACATCATGAACCTGCAGCGCGCCACCAAGCTGGTGCCGGCCGGTGCCGATGGCCTGGTCGAAGTGCAGCTGGAAAACGGTGCCTCGCTGAAGTCCAAGACGGTGATCCTGTCCACCGGCGCACGCTGGCGGCAGATGAACGTGCCGGGCGAGAACGAGTACCGCAACAAGGGCGTGGCCTACTGCCCGCACTGCGACGGCCCGCTGTTCAAGGGCAAGCGCGTGGCGGTGATCGGCGGCGGCAACTCCGGCGTCGAAGCGGCCATCGACCTGGCCGGCATTGTCAGCCACGTCACCGTGTTCGAGTTCGACAGCAAGCTGCGTGCCGACCAGGTGCTGCAGGCCAAGCTCAACAGCCTGCCCAACGTGAAGGTGGTGCTCAACGCACAGACCACCGAAGTGCTGGGCGACGGCCAGAGGGTCAATGGCCTGGTCTATACCGACCGCGTCGGTGGCGATTCGCACCGCGTCGAGCTGGAAGGCATCTTCGTGCAGATCGGCCTGCTGCCGAACACCGAGTGGCTGCGTGGCACGGTGGAGCTCAGCGATCGCGGTGAGATCATCATCGATGACCGCGGCCAGACCAATGTGCCGGGCGTGTTTGCCGCCGGTGACTGCACCACGGTGCCGTACAAGCAGATCGTCATCGCCATGGGCGCCGGTTCTACCGCCGCACTCAGTGCCTTCGATCATCTGATCCGTACACCGGTGCTGCAGCCTGCGACGGCAGTGGAAGAAACCGCCTGAAGCCCTCAAAGCCCCGCATTGCGGGGCTTTGATTTGACCGCACTTACCGCCGTAGCAACAGTGGTGAGGAACCAGAAACCAGTAAGGGCCAACGCGGATGTTGGCCAACTCAGCTCTGCGTTTCTGGTTCCTGAGCTCTACGTTCCCAGCTTCAAAGGCCAAACATGAATCTTCGCGATCTGAAATACCTGGTGGCGCTGGCCGAGCACAAGCACTTCGGCCGTGCGGCGGCAGCCAGCTTTGTCAGCCAGCCCACGCTGTCCACCCAGATCAAGAAGCTGGAAGAAGAGCTGGGCGTGCCGCTGGTCGAACGCGCGCCACGCAAGGTGATGCTGACCCCGGCCGGCCGCGAAGCCGCAGCGCGTGCGCGCAGCATCGTGGCCGAAGTGGAACAGATGAAGGAGGCCGCGCGCCGCGCGCGCGATCCGGAAGCCGGTACCGTGCGCCTGGGCATTTTCCCAACACTGGGCCCGTATCTGCTGCCACATGTGGTGCCGGCAATCCGCCAGCGCTTCCCGCAACTTGAAATGCTGCTGGTCGAGGAGAAAAGCGACGTGCTGCTGGCGCAACTGCGCAATGGCCAGCTCGACGCCGCACTGCTGGCGTTGCCGGTGGCCGACGAACAGTTGCACACCGAGTTCCTGTTCGAAGAGCCCTTCGTGCTGGCAGCGCCGGAAGGTCACCCACTGACCAGGCACGCCTCCTTGACTCTGGACGACCTGTCCGACCAGCGCCTGCTGCTGTTGCAGGACGGTCACTGCCTGCGCGACCAGGCGCTGGATGTCTGCCATATGGCCGGTGCGCTGGAGAAGTCCGAATTCCAGGCCACCAGCCTGGAGACCCTGCGGCAGATGGTGGCGGCCAATGTTGGCGTCACCCTGCTGCCGATGCTGGCGGTGAAGCCGCCGGTGGCGCGCTCGGAGAACGTCAGATTGATCCCGTTTTCGGGCAACCCACAGCCGAACCGGCGCATTGGCATGATCTGGCGCCGCAGCTCGGCGATGGGCGCGTTCCTGGAACAGTTCGCCCAATTGTTCAAACAGTTACCGGCGGGCTTGTTGGAGGCGCCGGTGCCGGTGGAGCCGACGCGGGTTCAGGGCTAAAGTCTCTACCCCTCCCCAGCCCTCCCCTGCGCCTGCGGCGCAAGGGAGGGGGCAATGGCCCTGGCGCCGCAGCGCAGGGGAGGCGCAACTGTTTGCACCCCAAAAGCTGAACATGCCCCTGCCCTACATTGCATCCGGGCCTGAGCGGCCCCATGATCTTCACAGGGTCGCCTGCGGCCCGCTTCACCAGCACAATAGAAACCCGGGCGGCGCCGACCAAGCGTCGCCTTTTGCTTGCTCTTCATACAGATAAGGAATTCCCATGACCAGCCACAGCGGTCTGCCGCCATCCATCGTTGTTTCCACCCGTGACATGGCCCGTCTTGAAGCCCTGCTTGACTCCCCGGCGCTGAGCCGGCACCCGGCCGCCGTTGCCCTTGCGCAGGAACTTGAGCGCGCGCAGGTGCTGCCGCCGGAAGAAATTCCCGAAGGCATCGTCACCATGCACTCCCGTGTGGACTGCGAAGACGAACTGCACAACGAAAAACATTCCCTGACCCTGGTCTATCCGCACGAAGCGGATTTCGACAAGGGCCGCGTGTCGATCCTGGCGCCGGTTGGCAGTGCCCTGTTGGGCTTGTCGGTTGGCCAGACCATCGATTGGACCGCACCCGGCGGCCGCCAGCTGCGCCTGCGCGTCACCGCCGTCCACTACCAGCCTGAAGCGGCTGGTGATTTCCACCGCTGAGCGCATCGCGCTGCCACTGCAACAGGAAACCGTAATGACCCAGGCCCACTCCAAGCTCGCCCAGTTGCGTGAACTGTCCGTCGTCGTCGCCGACACCGGTGATTACGACGCCATCAAACGCCTGCGCCCGGTCGACTGCACCACCAACCCGACGTTGGTGAAGAAAGCCCTCGACCTGCCGGTCTACGCCGGCCTGATCGAGCGCGAGCTGCAGTGGGGCCGGGCTCAGTCCGGTGACAAGCAGGCTGTTGCCAACGCCGTTGTTGATCGCCTGACTGTCGGCGTCGGCACGATGCTGGCCGAACTGGTGCCGGGCCGCGTCTCCACCGAAGTGGACGCCGACCAGGCCCACAACACCGAGGCGACGATCGCCAAGGCACGCGAGTTCATCGCCATGTACGAAGCGGCCGGCGTGCCGCGCGACAAGGTGCTGATCAAGATTGCCGCCACCTGGGCCGGCGTGGAAGCCGCCCGCGTGCTGCAGGCCGAGGGCATCGACTGCAACCTGACCCTGATCTTCAACCCGACCCAGGCCCTGGCCTGCTCGGAAGCCGGTGCCTTCCTGATTTCGCCGTTCGTCGGCCGGATCCTGGACTGGTACGTCGCCAACGGCCAGACCCCGGCAAGCATCGACGAAGACCCGGGCGTGCAGTTCGTGCGCGGTGTGTTTGCCGAGTTCAAGCGTCGTGGTTCCAGCACGGTGGTGATGGGCGCCTCGTTCCGTTCCACCGCGCAGATTGAAGCGCTGGCCGGCTGTGACCGTCTGACGATTTCGCCGGACCTGCTGGAGAAGCTGGACGCTGATTTCGGCGAGCTGCCACGCAAGCTGGTGGCCGGTGCTGCCGAAGCAGTGAACGTGGCGGCGATTGATGAAGCGAAGTTTGATGCCGATATGGCGGTCGATCCGATGGCTACGGAAAAGCTGGCTACCGGTATTGAAGCGTTTGCCAAGGATCTGCAGACCCTGCGTCAGCGGATTGCGGATGAGTTGGGCGGCTGAGGCTGTACCAACCGACTGCATAGCGTATGTCACCTCCCTTCTCCCGCGCGCGGGAGAAGGTGCCCCGAAGGGGCGGATGAGGGGAGGCTTTTAAAGCTTTTGCTCCACGTGCTTTCAGAGCGCCCTCACCCCAACCCCTCTCCCGCATGCGGGAGAGGGGCTTAAGCTGAAGCAAACGCAAGCGCTAGAACACGCCCAGCTCCAACCCTGCTGCCAGCAGCGCACCCAGCTCCCGGCCTCTTGCCAGCTCAGCCTCCGGCACTGCTTTCGCCGCCAGAATCGCCTCCGCCGTCTGCGCCTGCGTACACACCAGCACCGGCTCGGCCACCTCTTTCAAGCGCAGGCCCAAGGCCACCCGCCGCAGCTGCGCGATGGTCGGCTGACCATCCGAGCCCGCACACACCAGCAGCGCATACGGCTTGCCCTCGCAGCGCCCCAGCAAGGGGTAATAACTGCGATCGAAGAAATCCTTCATCGCCCCGCTCATCGAGGCCAGGGTTTCCGGCGTGGCAAACACCACCGCATCGGCCATCAACACATCGTCGGCAACTGCATCGGCAGCGCGCACTGCGCTTACCTGCACCGCATCACCGGCTGCCGCATGCGCGCCCTGCAGCAAGGCGCCCACCATCGCCTCAGTGGCGCCGGTAAAGCTGTGCCACACCACCAGCAGACGGCGCGGTGCGGCACTCATCGCTCAGACATCCAGGCCGATCGGGCAGCTCACGCCGGTACCGCCGATGCCGCAATAGCCATTCGGATTCTTGGCCAGGTATTGCTGGTGGTAATCCTCGGCGTAATAGAACGGCGGCGCCGGGAAAACGATCTCGGTGGTGATCTCGCCATAGCCCGCCGCTGACAGCTGCTGCTGGTAAGCAGCACGACTGGCGATGGCCGCGTCGTACTGTTCCTGCGTATGGCAATAGAGCGCGGAGCGGTACTGGGTGCCGGTGTCGTTGCCCTGGCGCATGCCCTGGGTGGGGTCGTGGTTTTCCCAGAAGGTGCGCAGCACGGTGTCCAGCGTCACCTGTGCCGGATCAAACACCACCCGCACCACTTCGGCATGGCCGGTCAGCCCGGAACAGGCCTCTTCGTAGGTCGGGTTCGGGGTGACGCCGCCCTGGTAGCCGACCGCCGTGGTCACCACGCCCGGCAGCTGCCAGAACTTGCGCTCGGCGCCCCAGAAACAGCCCAGGCCCACGTCCAGCACCTGCAGGCCGGCGAAGTCGCCCTGCAAGGGCTGGCCGTTGACGAAATGCACGTTGTGCAGCGGCAGCGGCGTGTCCCGCCCCGGCAGTGCTTCTTCCGGGCGCGGCAGGCGCTGCTTGAATGCACCGATACCCAAAATACCTTGGCCGATTCCCAACATGGTCAGTTCCTCAGGCCGGGAGGAATCCCGGCGCTTCATCGTCATCCAAGATGGGGGCGTCGCCGCCATCGTCCAAGCCCAACGCAGCCACGATGTCTTCGGCCTCTGCCTTGGCCGAATCCGGCACGCAGACCCGCAGCAGGCCGAACAGCGGCAGTTCGCCGCCCGCACCCAGCAGGGATTCGCCGAACACGAAGGCCGGTATGTCGGCGGCCTCCAGCGCATGCTTGACCAGGTGCGCGTCGAACAGGTTGTTGGTCTGGTAGATCAGCTGCATCAAGGTTCTCCATTCACAGCGGCTTGCGCAGCGCATCGGTGGCGGCAAGCTGCTCGCTTTCCTCCGCTCCGGCCTGGCGCCACTCCCGCACAGCGGGCAGCGCCAACAACGCCTGCATATAGCGCGCGGCTTCGCCTTCCACCGCCACGCCGTAGCCATCAAAACGTATCGCTACCGGCGCAAACATCGCATCAACGATGCCGAACTGCCCGAACAGGAAGTCCCCGCCGGTGCCATGGTCGCTGCGCAGCGTGCTCCACAAGACAGCGATCCGCGCGATATCGGCGTCGGCCGCTACATCCCAGCGGTAGCCATCGGGCTGGCGACGGCTGTTCATCGGCAGCTGAGTGCGCAGCGCGGTGAAACCTGAATGCATCTCCGCCGCCGCGGCCCGGGCCAGCGCCCGCTGGCCCAGATCAGCCGGCCAACCGCGCCCGCCCAGCCAGCGCTCGTTGGCGTATTCGCAGATGGCCAGCGAATCCCACAGCTGCAAGGCCCCGTCGCGCAGGGCCGGGACCTTGCCGGTGGGCGAATGCTGACGCACCTGGCTGGCAAAGTCCGGCGTGTCCAGGGCCAGCCGCACTTCGTCGAACGCCACCCCGAAATGGCGCAGCAGCAGCCATGGGCGCAGCGACCAGGAGGAGTAATTCTTGTTGCCTATCACCAGAACGGGGCGGTCCATCGGCACGATCCACGGGGCGGAAGACCTCCAGCATAGCGCCGCCCCGGCAACCTCGGCCCGGCTCGGCTAAACTTGCGGTTTACTTCAATACGCTGCGTCCCCCATGTCCGAGAACACGCCTGCCGCCGCTGCCACGCCGGAAAACGCCCCTGAGAAGCGCGACTTCATCCGTCAGATCGTCCGTGAGGACCTGGCCAGCGGCAAGCACACGGCCATCAAGACCCGCTTCCCGCCCGAGCCCAACGGCTACCTGCATATCGGCCACGCCAAGTCGATCTGCCTGAACTTCGGCATCGCCGGCGAGTTCGGCGGTGTCTGCAACCTGCGCTTCGACGACACCAACCCGGCCAAGGAAGACCCCGAGTACGTCAACGCCATCCAGGACGACGTGCGCTGGCTGGGCTTCGAGTGGAACGAGCTGCGCCACGCCTCGGACTACTTTGATGCCTATTACCTGGCCGCACAGAAGCTGATCCGCGACGGCAAGGCCTATGTCTGCGACCTGTCGGCCGAGGAAGTGCGCGCCTACCGCGGCAGCCTGACCGAGCCGGGCCGCCCGTCGCCGTACCGCGAGCGCAGCGTCGAGGAGAACCTGGACCTGTTCGCACGCATGCGCGCCGGCGAATTCGCCGACGGCGCCCGCACCGTGCGCGCCAAGATCGACATGGCCAGCGGCAACATCAACCTGCGCGATCCGGCGCTGTACCGCATCAAGCACGTCGAGCACCAGAACACCGGCAACGCCTGGCCGATCTACCCGATGTACGACTTTGCGCATGCGCTGGGCGATTCGCTGGAAGGCATCACCCATTCGTTGTGCACGCTGGAATTCGAAGACCACCGCCCGCTGTACGACTGGTGCGTGGACAACGTCGATTTCGCCCACGACAACGCGCTGACCCAGCCGCTGGTCGACAAGGGCCTGCCGCGTGAAGCCGCCAAGCCGCGCCAGATCGAGTTCTCGCGCTTGAACATCAACTACACGGTGATGAGCAAGCGCAAGTTGATGGCGCTGGTCACCGAGAACCTGGTCGATGGCTGGGAAGACCCGCGCATGCCGACCCTGCAGGGCCTGCGCCGCCGTGGCTACACGCCGGCTGCCATGCGCCTGTTCGCCGAGCGCGTGGGTATTTCCAAGCAGAACTCGCAGATCGATTTCAGCGTACTGGAAGGCGCGCTGCGCGAAGACCTGGACAGCGCCGCTGCCCGCCGCATGGCGGTGATCGACCCGATCAAGCTGGTGCTGAGCAACCTGCCCGAAGGCCACGAAGAAACCCTCACCTTCAGCAACCACCCGAAGGACGAGAGCTTCGGCACCCGCGAAGTGCCGTTCGCACGTGAGCTGTGGATCGAGCGCGACGACTTTGCCGAAGTACCGCCCAAGGGCTGGAAGCGCCTGGTGCCGGGCGGCGAAGTGCGCCTGCGCGGTGCTGGCATTGCCCGCGTCGATGAAGTGATCAAGAACGATGCCGGCGAAGTGGTTGAGCTGCGTGGCTGGCTGGACCCGGAATCGCGCCCGGGCATGGAAGGCGCCAACCGCAAGATCAAGGGCACCATCCATTGGGTCAGCGCCCAGCACGCGGTGGAAGCCGAAGTGCGCCTGTACGACCGCCTGTTCTCGGTGGCCGACCCGGACGACGAATCCGAAGGCAAGACCTACCGCGATTACCTGAACCCGGAATCGCGCAAGGTCGTCACCGGCTATGTCGAACCGGCTGCCGCTGCTGCCGCACCGGAACAGAGCTACCAGTTCGAGCGCACCGGCTACTTCGTCGCCGACCGCCGCGACCACACCCCGGCCAAGCCGGTGTTCAACCGCAGCGTGACGCTGCGCGATACCTGGTCGGCCTGATCAGGACGGGCGGGGTTATCGGCTGACAGCCCGATAACCTCCTGCTCACGGGCAACGCGGCTACCATGGCCGCGTGCCCAGATCAGGATTGACCCATGCTCCGTCTGTCACTGCTGCTCAGCCTGCTGCTCGCCCTCACCGCCTGTACGGCTCCCGCCGCCACTGCGCCGGTAACTTCGCAACCTGCAGCGCCCAGCCCGGTCGCCGAGCAGACAACGCCTGCCAAACCTGCTGCCACGCCCGTCGTGGTCGACAGCAGCTGCAAGGTCGACGCCGATTGCACAGTAAAGAACGTCGGTAACTGCTGCGGTTATTACCCGGCCTGCGTCAACGTCAACAGCGCCACCGATCCGGCCGGCGTGCAGGCCAGCTGCCATGCCAAGGGCATGATGAGCGTCTGCGGCTTCCCCGAAATCCAGGGCTGCAGCTGCGTGCAGGGCAAGTGCGCGGCCGCCGGCACGTCCAATCCCCTGCGCCAGCCGATGACCGACAACGCCGCGCCGGCGCGTTGAAGCCTGTTCAGCGCGGCTTGGCCTCGACGCTGCTGCGCCAGGCATCAAGGAACTGGCGGCGCTTGAGCGCATCCAGATACACCAGCAACCCCGGGCCAAGCTGGATGGGGCGACGGTTCCGTCCCGGATCGTCACCGCCGCCGCTGCGGATGATCGGCATCAGCCGTGCCTCGCGCGACAACACCTGCTGGCCGCGCGCGGAGAGCAGGTAATCGAGGAAGCGCTTGGCTTCCGTCGGATGCGGGCTGCTACGCGGGATCACCGCCGTGCGCAGCACCACCAGGGTGTAATCCTCCGGCTCGACGATGCCCAAGGGCGCGCCTGCATCGATGCGCGCCTGTGCATACGACCCCAACACGTTGTAGACCAGCGACAACCTGCCGCTGCTGACCTGGTCCAACAACACACCGGTACGTTCTTCGCGCACCACGCCGTTGTCACCGAGTGCGCCTAGCAAGGCACCGGCGATGCTGCCGCGCTGCGCGTCCTGCGTGGCCAGCAGATAGCCCACGCTGCTGCGCTCGATGTCATAGGTGCCTACCCTGCCGTGCAGTGGCGCATCGCCGGCGCGCAGCAGATCCAGCAACTGGCGGCGCGTGTGCGGCACCTTGCCGGGCGCCAGGGCACGGGTGTTGTAGACCATCGCCACCGGCTCGTAGCTGATGCCAAATGCTTCATTGCGCCACTTCGCCCAGGCCGGCACCGCCTCGGTCTGCGGCGACCGATGCGGCAAGGCGTAGCCGTCGTTGACCAGTTTGGTCTGCAGGTCCATGCCACTGGAAATCAGCAGGTCCGGCGCAGCGGCGGTGCTGCGCTCGCGCAGGAAACGTGCGTACAGGTCCTGGGTGATGATGTCTTCGTAGACGACTTCGGTGCCCGGATGCAGCCGCTGGTAATCGGCGATCACCACCGCGAACACTTCGATATCGGTGGTGCCGTGGATGCGCAGCTGTGCGCTCGCTGCTCCCTTGGCCGGGAAGCGCTGTACATCGCCCGGGGCGGCGAATGCCGGCAACGCCAGCAGCACGCCGCACAACAGAATCATCAAACGGCTCATGCGGCGTGCCTCGGCAGGTGGATGGTGGCGACCAGGCCGCCCTGCGGACGGTTGCTCAGGTCGATGCTGCCGCCATGGCTTTCGACCACCCGCTTGACGATGGCCAGGCCCAGCCCGGCACCGCCGGCCGGTGCGTTTTCGCCACGGCCAAAGCGTTCGAACACGCGCTCCGCGTCGGCGGCGCTGATGCCGGGGCCATGGTCGGCGATGGTCAACACGACCTGTGCGTCCTGCACGGTCAGGGCGATCTGCAGCGGGCCATCGCCGCCGTACTTCAGGGCGTTGTCGATCAGGTTCTTGATCGCCTCGCGCAGCAGCAGCGCATCGCCATTGACCTGCACCACGCCGGTGGTGATTGCCAGCTGCACGCGCGGCGCGGGGCCGGCCTGCGGCAGTGCGTCGTGCAGGGCCTGGTGCACGGTTTCGGCCAGGTCCAGCGGGGCGAAGCGCTGCAGGTTGGAACGATGGATGATGCTGGCGTCGCTGAGCAACTGGTTCAACAAGCGGCTCATATGCGTGGCATTGCGCTCGATCGCGCGCAGGCTGCGCTGCATGTCCTCGGGTTCTTCTTCATCCAGTGCCAGCTGCGCCTGCGCGCGCAGCGCAGCCAGTGGCGTGCGCATCTGGTGCGCTGCTTCGGCCATGAAGGCGCGCAGAGTTTCATTGCTGCTGGACAGGCGCTCCATGAAACGATTCAAGGCAGCGACCATCTGGTTCATCTCGCGCGGCACGCGCGAGTCCAGTGGCTTCAGATCCGAGGGCTCGCGCCGCGACAACTCACGCTCCAGCCGCACCAGAGGACGGAATGCGCGGTGCACGCCGAATGCCACCAAGGCCAGCAACAGCGCCGACAGCACTCCAATGGCGATCAGGGCACGGTTGACCATTTCCTGCGCCAGGGCGGCGCGGGCGCGGCGGGTCTGGCCTACCTGCACCTGCACTTCGCCCTGCGCCGAGGCGGCGGCAAAACTGCGGCGCACCGCCACGAAGCGGACCGTCTCGCCGCTGTAGGTGGCATCGAACAACTGCGGCGAACGGCCTTGCCTGCGTGGCGCGGGCGGCAGGTCGTCATAGCCGGTGATGGTGCTGCCACGGCTGTCGGCCACGCGGTAGAACACCCGGTCCTCCTCCGCCATCGACAGCAGGTCCAGCGCGGCGTACGGCAGGTCCACCTGCCATTGGCCATCAACCAAGGCCACCGAATCGGCGATGGACAAGGCCGACGACACCAGTAGATGGTCATAGGAACGGTTGGCTGCACGTTGCCCGTAATCACGCGCGGCAAACAGCAGGGCCACCGCGAACACGGCCAGCAAGGTGCCCAGGTACAGCATCAGCGTGCGCCGCAACGAACCGGAGGTGCGGACCTCAGCCGTCGCCATCGGTGCCGCCCTCGCAGGCCTCCAGCATGTAGCCCACGCCTCGCACGGTGGTGATGCGCAACGGTGCCGCCGCAAGCTTCCTGCGCAGGCGCCCGATGTACAGCTCGATGGCGTTGGGGCCGGCTTCGTCGTCGAAGCCAAACAAGCCTTTGCCGATCTCATCCTTGCCGACCACCTGGCCCAACCGGCCCACCAGGATTTCCAGCAGCCGGAATTCGCGATTCGGCAGCTCGATCACCTCGCCATCCAGGCTGACACGGTGCGCGGCGTTGTCGAACTGGAAGCCGCCGATCTGCATCACTTCGCTGGCCTGGCCACGCCCCCGCCGCAACAGCACCCGGCAGCGCGCCTCGAACTCGCGGAAATCGAAGGGCTTGCCGAGATAGTCGTCCGCACCGACATCCAGCGCCTGCACGCGGTCTTCGATGCCATCGCGCGCGGTCAGCATAAGCACCGGCGTGCTGTCACCGCGCTCGCGCATGCCGGCCAATACGCGCAGGCCATCGAGCTTGGGCAGACCAATGTCCAGCACCACCAGATCAAAGCTCTGGTAACGCAGCACGCTGGCCGCGCCCATGCCGTCGGCCTGCCAGTCCACCGCATGGCCGTTGCGGCGCATGCGACGAATGATGGCGTCGGCCAGGTCCGCATTGTCTTCAACCAACAGCAGGCGCATCGCGGGGGAATGTGGCGGGAAGGCGCGAATGCTAACGCGGATGCCGCCAGGACGCAGTGCCAGCCCAAGTTATTGCGGCGCACAAATCACTGACAGGCGGATGACAGCTAGTCCCCTCCAGACTGCGCCCACGCACCAGCCGGTGCCCACGTTTTCCGCGCGCCCGTCGCGCACCTGGGAGGGTTTGTGGAATTGAGCGTTTTCCAACGACGCAGCATGGCTGCCACCGTCTTGCTGTGCCTGAGCGCACCGGTACTGGCCGCTGACGACGAAGGCCCCGTCACCGCCACCATCGGCGGCCGCCTGCATCTGGATTTCGCCAGCTTCGACAACGACGGCCGTGGCAAGCCCAACAAGGACGACACCGAGATCCGCCGCGCCTGGCTGGATGTGTCGGGCAAATTCTTCGCGGTCGATTACAAACTGGAAGCCGATTTTTCCGGCGACCACCCCGAGGCCAAGGACGTCTACATCAGCCGCAGCTTCGGCGATGCCGGGCGCCTGACCGTGGGCCAGTTCAAGCAGTACTACTCGCTGGATGACCGCACCGGTTCCAATTACGGCAGCTTCCTGGAACGCGGCAATGCCGGCACCACGCTGGCACCGCTGTACCGGCTGGGTGCATCGTGGCAGGCCAACCGGGGCGACATGACCTGGGCGGCCAGCGTCTACAGCCTGGAAAGCATCGATGCCTGGCAGGTGAAAGGCCGCGCCGCTGGCGGCCGCGTCACCTGGGCGCCAAGCCCCGCTGCCGGCGACGTGCTGCACCTGGGCCTGTCGTTGGCGCGCGAGGCCTACGACAACCCCGGCGTGAATGGGGTCCCCGCCCTGCGGATCCGCCCACGCCCGGCCGGGCATCTGTCCGACGAAAGCCGCCTGACGCTGGTCGACTTCTCGGCCGGCCGCGATACCGATGTCAACAAATGGTCGCTGGAATACGCGCAGGTGCGAGGCCCGCTGTCATGGCAGGGCGAGTTCAGCGGCGCCACCTTCGATGATGGCGCACAGCGCGGCGAAGTAATGGCCGCCTACGGCATGCTCAGCTGGTTCGTCACCGGCGAGTCGCGCAGCTACGACCGCAAGACCGGCCGTTTCGCCCGCATCAAGGACATCCGCCACAAGCCTGGCGCGTTCGAGCTCGCCCTGCGCTACGACCAGATGCGCGGCAGCCAGCATCTGGATGGCCAGGCCGACCTTCGCAATGGCAGCACCGAAGCCTGGACCCTGGCCGGCAACTGGTACCTGCGCGACAACCTGCGTTTCATGCTCAACCTGATCGACAGCCGCAACCGCAACCGTCTTGCCGATACCACGCTGGATCGCACCCGCGCGGTGACCGGCCGCCTGCAGTTCGATTTCTAAGCCCCTTTTCCCCGTTCCTCATTTTCAAGGAGTCTGCAGATGATGCTGACCATCCTCGGCTTCGGCATGGTTCTGACGTTCATGTATCTCATCATGAGCAAACGACTGTCGCCGCTGGTCGCCCTGATTACCGTGCCCATCGTGTTCGCCCTGATTGGCGGCTTCGGTGCCGGCCTCGATGAAATGATGCTGGATGGCATCAAGAAGATCGCGCCCACCGGCGTGATGCTGATGTTCGCCATCCTCTACTTCGGGGTGATGATCGACGCCGGCCTGTTCGACCCGCTGGTACGCACCATCCTGCGCATCGTCAAGGGCGATCCGCTGAAGATCGTGATGGGCACGGCTGTACTGGCCATGCTGATCTCGCTCGATGGCGATGGTTCCACCACCTACATGATCACCGTGTCGGCGATGCTGCCGCTGTATCGGCGCTTGGGCATGAACGCGCTGAGCATGACCTGCGTGACCATCCTCGCCGGCGGCGTGATGAACCTCACCCCCTGGGGCGGCCCCACCGCGCGTGCGGCCACCGCTTTGCATGTGGACCCGGCCGATGTCTTCGTGCCGCTGATTCCAGCAATGGTATTGGCCTGCGCCGGCATCCTCGCGCTGGCCTGGTATCTGGGCATGAAGGAGCGCCGTCGCCTGGGCGTGGTCAGCCTGCCGCAGGGCGGCTCGTGGATGGACGCGAGCGTCTCCGACGACAGCGACGCGCTGCCGACGGTGGAAGATGCCGAGGACACCAAGCGTCCGAAGCTGCTGTGGGTCAACCTGGTGCTGACGCTGGCGCTGATGGCGGCATTGGTGATCGGCCTGTTGCCGATGCCTATCCTGTTCATGGTCGGCTTCGCCATCGCGCTGGTGATCAACTACCCGAACCTGGCCGAACAGCGCCGCCGCGTGGTCAACCATGCCGGCAATGTGTTGTCGGTGGTGTCGTTGATCTTCGCTGCCGGCATCTTCACCGGCATCCTGTCCAACACCGGGATGGTCGAGGCGATGTCGCGTGGTTTCCTGGCGGTGATTCCGGAAGCCTGGGGCCCATACCTGGCGGTGATCACCGCCTTGGCATCGATGCCGTTCACCTTCTTCATGTCCAACGACGCCTTCTACTTCGGCGTGCTGCCCATCCTGTCCGAAGCCGCCGGCCACTACGGCATCACTCCGGTGGAAATGGCGCGCGCCTCGCTGTCCGGTCAGCCGGTGCATCTGTTGAGTCCGCTGGTGCCTTCGACCTATCTGCTGGTCGGTCTGGCCAAGGTCGACTTTGCCGACCACCAGAAGTTCACCCTGAAGTGGGCGGTGCTGATTTCACTGATTCTGATGGCTGGCAGCCTGCTGTTCGCCCTGTATCCCTTGGCCGCGTAAGCGGCACCACCTGACGCATTGGAGAGCAGCATGACGCTACGTATCGCTTACGTCACCAGTGGCATGGGCAGTGTAGGCACTGCCATCTGCCAGACCCTGGCCCGCGCCGGCCACACCGTGGTGGCCGGTTGCGCGCCGGATTCACCGCGCAAAGCCAACTGGATCCGCGAACAGCGCGAACTCGGCTTCGATTTCATCACCTCCGAAGGCAACGCCGCCGACTGGAACTCCACCGCCGCCGCATTTGCCAAGGTGCGCGCGGAAGTTGGCGAAGTGGATGTGCTGGTCAACAACTCCGGTGGCAGCCGCGACATGTTGTTCCGGCAGATGACCAGTGAAGACTGGAACGCGGTGATCGCCTCCAACCTCAACACCTTGTTCAACCTGAGCAAGCAGGTGGTGGATGGCATGACCAGCCAGAACTGGGGCCGCATCATCAACATCGGCTCGGTCAGCGCACAGAAGGGCCAGATCGGCCAGGTCAATTACGCCACCGCGAAAGCGGCAATGCACGGCTTTAGCCGCGCCCTGGCTGCGGAGGTTGCAGCGCGCGGCGTCACCGTCAACACCATTTCGCCGGGCTATATCGCCAGCCAGGCGATCAGCAGCTTTCCGCCGGATGTATTGGACCGGCTGGCCGCCTCGGTGCCGATCCGTCGCCTCGGCAAGCCGGAGGAAGTAGCTTCCTTGTGTGCCTGGTTGGCCAGCGACGATGCGGCCTATGTCACCGGTGCCGACTATCCGGTCAACGGCGGCTTGTACATGGGCTGACACCACGATTGCCGGGTGTCACAGCAGACGCCGCGCTTGTCGCGGCGTTTGCTGTTCCAGGCCCGCTGCAGCCGCAGCTTGACGATGCCAACACGACAGAAAACTCGACCGCGTCGCGCTTTCAATACGACAAGGTCAGCGCGATGCGGCACAACGCCGTGGATAAGCCGTTACGTAAACTAGCTTTAACAATCGTCGGACACCCTTGCTGGACCGGCGCACACGCCGGCCTTTCCATGGATCCGGTAACCAATGAACGTCCAACGCCTCAGCTTCGCCATCACCCTCGCCCTTTGCAGCAGCCAGGCCCTTGCCGAAGCAGATGCCAACGCGGAAAACACCGCCCACACACTGGACACCATCTCGGTGATCGGCCAGGGCCAGACCCGCCAGGTGCAGCGCATCGGCGAGGTCGACAAGCAGGTGTTGCCGCCGGGCAGCAGCGGCCAGAAGATTCTTGACCGCCTGCCCGGCGTCTCGGTGCAGTCCAATGATGCCTTCGGCGCCAATGAAGAATCGCAGACCATCAGCCTGCGCGGTTTCGACAAGACCCGCCTTGGCTATACGCTCGATGGCATCCCGCTGGGCGACAACAGCTATGGCAACTACAACGGTCTGAGCATTGCCCGCGCCATCATCGCCGAGAACCTGGGCGGTGCCGAGCTGTCGCAGGGTATCGGCTCGCTGGGTGTGGCATCGACCAGCAACCTGGGTGGGGCAATCCAGTATTTTTCGCAGGACCCGTCCAGCGTGTTCGGCGGCCGCGCCAGCGTAACGGTGGGCGATGACAACCAGCGCCGCGGTTATCTGCGCGTGGATACCGGCGACATCAACGGCTTCTCGGCGTATGTGTCCGGCGTGCACCAGGATGCCGACATGTGGGCCGCACCCCACCAGAACCAGACCACGCGCCAGTTCAACGCAAAGGCGGTATGGAACGTGGGCGATCATCGCTTCGGTGCCTTCGTCGCCACTTCGCGTGTCAGCCAGGCCAACTACGCCTATCTGTCCAAGAGCATGCTGCAGCGTGGGCTTGGCTACGACTGGAACATCTACGCGCCGGATTGGGACCGCGCCGTGGCGGCAGCCTATTGCGCCCCCGCCACCTTCAATGCGGACCGCTGCGCGTTCTCCGGCGGCGTCAACAGCATCGACGATGCCTACTACCAGAGCCGTGCGCTGCGCGATGACAACCTGTATTCGCTCGATGCCAACCTGCATCTCGGTGACGAACTCAACCTGAAGCTGCTGGCCTATCACCACGACAACCGGGGCCAGGGCCATTGGTGGGCGCCGGGCCAACCGTCCTATCCGGGCACCGATCGCATGCTGCCGATCTCCATCCGCAGCACCAATTACACCATCGACCGCCAGGGCATCACCGCGGCGCTGGCGTGGAATGTCGGCATCCATGAGCTGGAAGCCGGGCTGTGGTTCGAGCACAACGACCACAACGTCGAACGCAACTTCTATTACATCGACGGCCCCTTCCTCGACGACACCTACCTGAAGAATCCGGACCGTCGCCTGTTCGACCAGGATTTCGATATCCGCACCCGCCAGTTCTACGTGCAGGACCGCATGCGCTTCCTTGACCAGCGTCTGACCGTGGATGTCGGCATCAAGAGCCCGAACACCCGCATGCGCGCCACCGCCAAACCCGGCACCGAGCAAAAGCTCGCTTCGGGCACGCTGACCGCCAAGGAATCGCTGCTGCCGCAGCTCGGCGTTGGCTTCAAGCTCAATGCCAACAACGAGCTGTTTGCGTCCTATGCCGAGAACATCGCCGCCTTCGTCGGTGGTGGCAGCGGTGGTCCGCTGCAGGTCTCACCGGAATCCTTTGCCGCCAGTGCCGGATTGGAGCCGGAGAAATCCAAGACCTTCGAGGCCGGCTTCCGCAGCTTCGGTGACAAGTACCAGGCCTCGTTGGCGGCCTACCATGTGAAGTTCGACAACCGCCTGCTCTCGCTCAATCCCTGCACCAGCATTGAAGTAGGCACGCGCCCAGAATGCATCACCCGTTTCATCAACGTCGGCTCGGTGAAAAGCCAGGGCGCGGAGCTGACCTTCATCTTCAAGCCAGTGGATGGCCTGCAGTGGTACAACGCGCTGTCGTGGAACAAGACCACCTATGAGGACGACTATGTCTCCGGTGGCGCGGTAGTGCCGGTCGCCGGCAAGATCACCGTCGACACGCCGCAACGCATGGCCTCCAGCGAGCTGAGCTGGAACCGCGACGGGTGGTTTGCCAGCCTGCGCGGCAAGTACACCGGCAAGCGCTACTACACCTATACCAACGACCAGTCGGTGCCCGGCGTGACCACCTTCGATGCCGGCGGCGGCTACAGCTTCGGCCCCGGGCTGGGACTGCAGAACGTCAAGGTCTCCTTGAACGTGACCAACCTGAGCAACAAGCGCTACGCCGGCCAGCTGAGCTCGTTCGCCCCGACCGACCCCAACGGCACCCGTTACGCGATTCACGCCAGCGCGCCACGGCAGATCTTCATGACGGTAGGTGCGGAGTTTTAAGCCTTTGCCCCCTCCCTTTCGCGAAGCGAAGGGGAGGGTTGGGGAGGGGTGCTTTTCGAGGCAATCCTGAAAGTCACAGACAAAAGCCACCCCCTCCCAACCTCCCCCTTGGCTAGGCCAAAGGGGAGGAGCTGAGCACTCCTCCGCTCACGCTCAAGCGGCGTTTCAGGCTTCCCCACCTGAACAACCCCCACCAGCAAACCCGCCCCAACCCCCCAGTCCGCTAAACTGACCGCCGTTTTTTGCCACAACGCCGGTCATCATCATGCTGCACGCCCAGGTTCACCTCACCCTCCCCGTCTGGATCCACGACGCCGTCGATGCCGACCGTGCCTATACCAGCGATGCGGACAAGGTAGCGCTGGCAATCGAGCTGTCGCGCCTGAACGTGGAACACGCCAGCGGCGGCCCGTTCGGCGCGGTGGTGTTCGGTCCGGATCACAAGGTGATTGCTGCTGCGGTGAACCGCGTTGTGCCGCATGCCACCTCCTTGGCCCACGCCGAGAACATGGCCTATATGCTGGCCCAGCAGAAGCTCAACACGCCGCGTCTGAACGCGTTGCTGTCGCCGATCACCCTGGCCACCTCCTCGCAGCCCTGCTGCCAGTGCTACGGCGCCACCGTCTGGGCCGGTATCGACCGTCTGTTGATCGGTGCCAGCGCCGCCGACGTGGAAGAACTCACCCCGTTCGACGAAGGCCCGCTGCCCGCAGACTGGGCCGGTGAACTGAACAAGCGCGGCATCGAGGTCGTGCAGGGCATCAACCGCGACGACGCCCGCGCGGTACTGCACAGCTACGGCAAGAACGACGGCGCACGTTACTGATTCTCAAAGCCCCTCCCTCCGGGAGAGGGCTTGGGATGAGGGTCCGGCAGGCCGCATGCTGTCTGCTATCAAGCTTGACCTACCCTCATCCGCCCCTACGGGCTTGCTTCTCCCGCCGGGAGAAGCAAGCCCACCCGCAATACACCAAGGAATTCCATGACCGGCCTGCTCTGCTACTGCCGCCAAGGCTTTGAACCGGAACTGGCCGGCGAACTCAACGAACGTGCAGGTCTGGCCGGTATTGCCGGCTATGCCCGCACCCAGCGCAACGATGGCTACGTGGTGTTTGTCACCGATGAAGCCGAAGCATTGGACCAACGCCTGCCCTGGCGCGAGCTGATCTTCGCCCGCCAGAAGCTGCGGGTATTGGCCGAGCTGCCGCAGCTCGATGCCACCGACCGCATCACCCCGATCCTTGCCGCACTGGAAGGCCAGCAGCGCTTTGGCGATCTGTGGGTGGAACACCCCGATTCGGACGCCGGCAAGCCGCTGGCCGGGCTAGCCCGCGCCTTCGGCAATGCGCTGCGCCCGGCATTGCGCAAGGCCGGCCTGCTCACCGACAAGCCCAACGGCAAGCTGCCGCGCCTGCATGTGGTGTTTGTGGATGGCACGCACGCCTTCGTCTGCGTGGCCGACACCCGCGACAGTGCGCCCTGGCTGCTCGGTATCCCGCGCTTGAAGCTGCTGCCGGATGCGCCCTCGCGTTCGGCCCTGAAGCTGGAAGAAGCCTTCATGACCCTGCTTACGCCTGAAGAGCGTGAAGCACTGGTGGTACCGGGCATGCGCGCGGCCGATCTGGGCGCGGCACCCGGTGGCTGGACGTGGGTACTGACCCGCCAACACCTGCGTGTCAGCAGCATCGACAACGGCCCGTTGCGCCAGCACGTGCTGGATACCGGTCTGGTCGAGCATCTGCGTGCCGATGGTTTCCATTGGCAGCCGGAAACGCCCCTGGACTGGATGGTCTGCGACATGGTCGAACAGCCACGCCGCGTTGCCGAGCGCATGGGCACCTGGCTGCGCGAGGGCTGGTGCAAGCACGCCATCTTCAATCTGAAATTGCCGATGAAGAAGCGCTGGGATGAAACCCGCCTGTGCCTGGACCTGTTCGCCGACAAGGCCGGCAAGCCGCTGACCATCCGCGCCAAGCAGCTGTATCACGACCGTGAGGAAATCACGGTGTTTGTGACCCCAAGAGCCAAGGGCTTTTGATTGAAGCCCCTCTCCCGCTCAGCGGGAGAGGGGTTGGGGTGAGGGCAGCTCCTGCTCGTGCTTTCAGCTTTTGCTTGGACTTTGGCCCCTTGAGCCAGTGACAACAGCAAAGCCAAAGCCCCCTCATCCGCCCTGCGGGCACCTTCTCCCGCTTGCGGGAGAAGGGACAAGAGCAACAGCTAAAGCCACAGCAACAGCAACGGCAACGGCAACAGCCAACGGCCAACGGCCAACGGCCAACGCCGAAGCAAAAGCCGCAGCAACACCTGGAAACAACAAGCCACTGCCATGGTTGCCCACGCAACCACACTCCGCTCCACCCCAACCCTCTGGCACACTCCGGCTTCCACCAACACGGAGGCTGCCGCCATCGCCCGCCAGATCACCCTTGCCCGCCTCGCCGCCGCCACGCTCATCACCCTGAGCAGCGCCGCCACTGCAGCCGAAGACTTCATCGCCCGCGACCACGTCAGCGATGGCATCTTCACCAGCGGCATCGAAGGCCCGGCCACCGGTCCTGACGGTGCGCTATATGTAGTCAATATCGGCAAGGACGGCACCATCGGCCGCGTCGACGCAGACGGCAAGGCAACGCTGTTCCTCACCCTGCCCGACGGCAGCATCGGCAACGGCATCCGCTTTGGCCGTGATGGCACGATGTATATCGCCGACTACGCACGCCACAACATCCTGCGCGTCGCGCCGGGCAGCACCACCGTCAGTTTGTTCGCCCACCTGCCGGACGCGCATCAGCCCAACGACATCGCGCTGGCTCCGGACGGCACGCTCTACGCCAGCGATCCGAACTGGACCAAGATCGACGAAGGCCAGTTATGGCGCATCGACCGCGACGGCAAGGTGCACCTGCTGGAAACCGGGATGGGTACCACCAACGGCATCGAAGTCAGCCCCGACGGCAAGCGCGTGTACGTCAACGAAAGCGTGCAACGCACTGTCTGGGTCTACGACCGCACCGACGACGGCAGCCTCGCCAACAAGCGTCTGCTGATCCGCTTCGACGAGCACGGTATGGACGGCATGCGCTGCGATGCCGATGGCAACCTCTACATCGCCCGCTACGACGCTGGGGTGATTGCGGTGGTGTCACCGCAAGGCGCGCTGCTGCGCGAGGTTCCGCTCAAAGGCCGCAAGCCCAGCAACCTCGCCTTCGGTGGCAATGATGGCCGCCAGGTCTTCGTCACCCTGCAGGACCGGGGCGCGGTGGAGACCTTCCAGGCGGATCGCCCCGGTCGTGAATACGGGCTGCAGCCATCAGGCAAACCCTGAAGCCTGCAGTCTCAGCTGCTGCAATCCATATCAGGCATGCTGTAGCCATGGGAGGAAAGCCATGCACACCATCGAACTGAAAGACCCGGCCAGCTTCGGCAACGAGTTCCTGCGCCTGACCTTGATGCAGGGTTTCCAGTCGCTGACCAAACGCGACCTGGAACTGCTGATCTTCGTGCTGATCGAACGCGATGGTGCCATCAACCGCAGCGACTCCAATGCCTCCGTTGCGCTGCAACTGCGGGTCACGCCGGCCAAGGTCAAGGGCCTGCGTCGCGATGGCTATGCGCGCTGGCGCGCCCTGGTTCCGGAAGAAGGCGATGCCGCCCTGCAGCGCATCGTCGCCGCGGTGCTGACCGAAGCCAACCTGCGCTCCGGGTCCAAACATGTCACCGAGCGCAGCCGCAAGGAAGGCTTCCTCGCCATCCGCATCGAACACCCGGATGATGCGCAGCGCTTCGAACAGGCCATTCTCGATGTCGGGGCCATTCCGGTGTACGAGCGCAACCGTGAAGTAGTGGCGGTGCGCTTCGATACCCTGCTCAAGATCGCCGAACGCTGGAACTACCTTCAGCCCGATCCGCAGGCCACGCTGGATGCGCTGAAGAAACTCGCACCGGCCTCGGAGGAAGTCGCCGATCTGTTGAAGAAGGATGTCACCCAACTGCGTTGGGACGATCTGCGCCGTGCGCTCAACAGCCTGGGCGCAAAGGCCATCAGCTCCACCGCCGAAGGCGGCCTGAAAGGCTTGCTGAAGCTGGTTTTTCCCTTCATTCCGGGCTGAACCTTCAGCAACGGGCCGCATTAGACGCATGTAATTTTGAGCGGCAATTAACTTTGCAGGGACCAGCATCGGCGCGGTGACATGCCGTCACCGCGAGGAAGGACATTCATCATGAACATGCTCCGCCTGCTGCCCACACTGCTGTTTTGCGTCGCCGCCGTCCCTGCATTTGCACAGCAGACCGGCAAGGTCACATTGGATGAAAACGGCACCCCGGTCACCGTGACTTCCGAGGAACCGAACTCGATCAAAGGCGATTACCATATCGACTTCGCCAAGCTGGACCGCAACCACGACGGCTATATCAGCCGTGCGGAAGCCAAGGCCGACCCAACCCTGGAACGCGAATTCGATGCCATCGACACCCAGCACAGCGGCCGCCTGAGCAAGGCCCAACTGGAAGGCTGGCTGAAGAAGTAAGCGGCGGGTGCGGTGCCAAGCTGGCAATTCCCCTGACCCAGAGGTGCCCCGTGTCCACCGCCCCACGCCTTGCCCTGCTGTTGTGTGCCGCCCTGCCATTCACCACGCTGCATGCGCAGACCGCGCCCCCACAAGGCGCGGTCACCGCCCCGCTGGTGGATGTGCCGGTGCATGTGCGCGAGCAACCATTGTCCACCGGCAAGGTCACCCACGCGACACAGATCCTGATGCCGAGCGACCAAGCGCAAGTCACCGTGCGTTCGATCCAGCCCGACAGCGTGATCGGCAATTACCGCATCGATTTCGACGCAATGGATGTGGACGGCGATGGCTTCATCAGCCGCGAAGAAGCGCAGGCCAATCCGGCCCTGGCAGATGAGTTCAATGCCTTGGATAGCGGCCGTCGCGGCAAGCTGTCGCGCGCGCAGTTGGCCGGTTGGCTACGCTGACGCGGGTGTGGATTGTGGGAGCGGCGTAAGCCGCGAAGCCGGCAATACATCCAAACCGTGTAGAGCCGAGCCATGCTCGGCTGGGGCATTACCGGTAAAGCCTCTGCCGAGCATGGCTCGGCACTACGTCACAGTGCACCGGTAAAGCCTCTGCCGAGCATGGCTCGGCACTACATCACGGTGCACCGGCAAAGCCTCTGCCGAGCATGGCTCGGCACTACAGGAATCGCGGTGCTCCGCGGCCGGTTATAGCCCCGACGCGCGTTTCCAGAACAGCGACACCAACGGCGGCATCTTCCCTGCCAAGCCCAACAGCGCACCGCGCGCCAGGGTCAGGTGCATCTCGTCATTGGAGAACACCTTGTTGATCGCATCGAAACTGTAGGCGGCCACGGTGTTCTCACTGCGGCGCATCCGCGCCCAGCGTTGCAGCCGGTGCGGAGCACTCCACTCCTGACGCCGCTGTTTTGCCGCGCGTACCAGATCACGCAGGCCGGCCACATCGCGCAGGCCCAGGTTCACGCCCTGCCCGGCCAGTGGATGCACCACATGCGCGGCATCACCCAGGGTCAGCACACGGCCGGCGACGTAGGCCTTGGCCAGCTGCCGACGCAAGGGGAATGCCGCCCGCGCCGACGCCAGCCGCATTTCGCCCAGACGCCCGGCAAAGGCATTGGTCAGTTCGCGGTTGAAGCTGTCCTCGTCCAGTGCCAGCACGCGCTCGGCTTCTGCATCCGGCAAGGTCCAGACGATGGAACTGCGGTTGCGGGCAAACGGCAGCACCGCCAGCGGGCCGGTAGCGAGGAAACGCTGCCAAGCGGTGTCTTCGTTCGGCAAGGCACTGTCCACGTAGGCAACCACGCCGCGCTGGCCGTAGTCATGCCGGCTGACATCCAGACCGGCCAGGGTACGCAGGGTGGATTCACTGCCGTCGGCGGCAATCGCGATGGAAGCTTCGACGCGGCGACCATCGTCCAGGCGCAGGCGCACGCCTTGCGCATCCTGTTCCATCGCCTCCACCCGCGCCGGGCAGTACAGCTGTACCCCCGCCGCCGGCAAGGCCGCCCACAGACGGTCCACCAGCAGGCCGTTCTCGACGATCCAGCCCAGCTCGCGGCGACCGAGTGTATCGGCGTCAAAGGTCAGATCATCCCCGCCAGCGGCATCCCATACCCGCATGCGCCGATAAGCGTGCGCGCGGGACTGGTCCACCTGTTTCCATACGCCCAGGGTGTCCAGCAGAGCAGCGTTGTCCGCGGCAAAGGCGAACACCCGCAGGTCCGGCTTGTGCGGCGACCACGGCGGCGGCTCGCGGCCTTCCACCAGCGCCACCTGCTGGCCTTCCTGGGCCAACGCCAGCGCGCAGGCTGCGCCCACCACGCCACCGCCAACGATCACCGCATCCCATTGCCCACGTCGGCTCATCGCGCTTCGCTCCTGCACAGTTCGGGCACCTGACCACGGAAGCCCATTGCTCCGCCGACCAGGAAGGACTGCAGCGCCGGGGCCTGCGCCGCAGCGACGAAGCCCAGGCTGCGCAGCGGGCGTATCAGCGATGTGGCATTGCTGGTCAAACGCGCAAGCCCGTCGGAGAACGCCAGCGTCTGCTCGCGGTCCGGGCCACGCCGCGCCACATAGGCATGCAGCAGTGCATCACTGCCCGCATCCTGTGCGCCATCTTCAATCAACTCAGCCAGGGTCAGCGCATCGCGCAGGCCCAGGTTGAAGCCCTGCGCACCCAGCGGATGGATCGTCTGCGCGGCATTGCCCAGCAACAGCGCGCGCTCTCCCACCAGCTTCTGTGCCAGCACCTGGATCAACGGGTAGGCGCTGCGCGGGCCGCTTTCCAGCAGCCGCCCGGCACGCCAGCCCACTGCGCCCTGCAGCCGCGCCAGCCACGCCGCGTCGTCCAGTGCCATCACCGCATCGGCCTGGTCGCGGGCCACACCGTGCACTACGCCGTAGTGACGGTCGCCACGCGGCAGTAGAGCGGTTGGGCCGGTATCGGTGAAGCGCTCATAGGCGCTGCCATCCGGTGCCTTGGCCGCGCGCACCCGCGCCACAAACAAGGTCTGCTGGTAATCGTGTTCGCTGACGTCAATGCCCAGTGCCTGGCGTACCGCGCTGCGGGTGCCATCGGCGCCGACCACCAGCCGCGCCTGCAGGCGTTGTTCGCCGGACTCGTCGGCGAGGATCAGCTCGCGACGGCCAGCGCTGCTCGCACCCAGGCCGACGAAGCGGGCCGGGCGGTAGCGGGTCAGGTGCTGCAGCTCGGCCAGCCGGGCTTCCAGCGCCTCGCCGAAGTCACGCGCCACCACCACCTGGCCGAAGGCCTCTCGTCCGTAATCGCTGGCCTGCATCACCATCCGGCCGAAATCACCGGCGCGGCTGACATGGATGCGGCGGATCGGGCCGGGCGGGTTGGCCAGCTTCTGCATCACCCCCAGCGCGGTCAGGGCATTGACCGTGGCCGCGGCAAAGCTGAGGTTGCGCTGGTCGAATACCGCCGGCATCACCCCGCCCGGGGTGGCCTCGACCAGACCCACGTCCAGCCCCAGCCGGTCCAGTGCGATGGCCAGACTGGCACCGACCAGTCCGCCACCGACGATCACTACGTCATGGTTCTTGCTCATGGGCCAATGATACGGGGATCACTGTTGCGGTTGCGTGGGCCCATGCCGCAGCGCAACCGCAGGTTCACCGCCACTGCGGCTAGAATGGTGGTCTGATTAACGGAAACCGCCACCCATGACCGCCAACGTCCAACGCGCCTTCATCCTGTCCCTGCTCGTGCTGCTGATGGCTGGCACCCGCATCAACCACTTTGCACCGGTCCCGGACGCGTCGTGGGCGGTGTTCTTCATCGGCGGCTTCTACCTGCGCAACTGGACCCGTTGGGCGTTCCCGCTGTTGATGGGTCTGGCCGTGGTGGTCGACTGGGCGGTGATTTCCAGCCAGGGCATGAACTTCTGGCAGCACTACTGCGTCTCGGCCGCCTACTGGATGCTGATCCCGGCCTATTTCGCGATGTGGGCCGGTGGCCTGTTGCTGCGCCGCTGCTACAGCGGCGCCAGCCTCAAGTCGCTGGGCCTGCTGGCGGTCACCGTGATCGGTTCGGTGGCACTGTGCCACCTGATCGCGCAGGGCAGCTTCTACTGGATCAGCGCCTCGGTCGCCGAGCCGAGCTTCGCCGGTTGGGCCAAGAACTACAGCGACTGGCTGCTGCCGTACATGCAGAGTGCCGCCATGTACATCGGTGCCGCCGCGCTGGTACAGGTTGCCGTTGAAGCCACCCACAAGCAGTCGGCCGCTGGCCGCATTGCCCACTAAGGCGGCGCTGAGCAATGGGTAACCGCCTCTCCAAGATCTACACCCGCACCGGTGACGATGGCAGCACCGGCCTGGGCGATGGCAGCCGTACCGGCAAGGACTCGCTGCGCGTCAACGCCTACGGCACCGTCGATGAGGCCAACTCGGCCATCGGCGTGCTGCTGGCCGTCACGCTGCCGCAGGACGTGCGCGACCTGCTGACCATCATCCAGCACCAGTTGTTCGACCTGGGCGGCGAGCTGTGCATCCCCGGCCACGCCGCCATCCATGCCGCCGATATCGACGCGCTGGAGCAGCACCTGGACCGCTACAACGACGACCTGCCGCCGCTGAAGGATTTCATCCTGCCGGCCGGCGGCGAAGGTGCCGCGCGCTGCCACCTGGCCCGCACCATCGTGCGCCGGGCCGAGCGTGAAACCGTGGCCCTGGCCCGGGTCGAGGACATCCGGGCCGAGGCGGTGCGCTATCTGAACCGCCTGTCGGATCTGCTGTTCGTGCTGTCCCGCGTGCTTGCCCGGGCCGATGGCCAGGGCGAGGTGCTGTGGAACCACGAGCGCCGTCACGGCTGATCCCTCCCTCCTAGACGCCGCCGCGCCTGCGCGGCGGCGCCGGTTACAGTGCGGCCATGCTGGTATTCACCCACCCCGCCTGCCTTGAACACGACCCCGGCATCGACCACCCCGAGTCGCCGGAGCGCCTGCACGCCGTCATTTCGGCCCTGCGCGAGGCGTTCCCCGACCAGCTGGAATGGCGCAATGCCCCGCCGGCCAAGCTCGGCGAGCTGGCGCGGGTGCATACCCGCGAGCTGATCGACGCCGTGCTGCAGGTGCAGACCGCGCCGCTGCGGCGCGTGGACCTGGACACCTTCACCTCGCCGGGCTCGGCCAGTGCCGCCCTGCATGCGGCCGGCGCCGGCGTGGCCGCGGTGGATGCAGTGATGCTGGAGCCAGGCAATCGGCACGTGTTCTGCGCGGTGCGCCCGCCCGGTCATCACGCCACCGCCGATACCGCGATGGGCTTCTGCCTGTTCAACAACATCGCCGTGGCCGCCGCCTACGCCCGCGACAAGTACGGCCTGGAGCGGGTGGCAATCGTCGATTTCGACGTGCACCACGGCAACGGCACCCAGGCCATCTTCGAGGCCGACCCGAACGTCGCCTACTACAGCACCCACCAGTCCGGCCTGTTCCCGTTCTCGGGCACCATGCGCGAGCGTGGGGTCGGCAACATCTGCAACATCCTGCTGCCACCGGGCAGCGGCGGCTTCCGCTTCCGCAACACCTGGGCCGATGAAATGCTGCCGCAGATCGAGGCCTTCCGGCCGCAACTGCTGTTCATTTCGGCCGGCTTCGACGCCCACATGCGCGACCCCCAGGCCGACCTGATGGTCGAAACCGAGGATTTCGGCTGGCTGACCGCCGAACTGGCCAAGCTTGCCGAACGCCATTGCGGCGGCCGCGTGGTGTCCATGCTGGAAGGCGGCTACGACCTGCAGGCGCTGCGCGAATGCAGCGTCGCCCACGTCCAGGAACTGCTCGCAACCCCTTGATGGATGAACCCTGCCCGGCCCGCCCGGCAGGCTTTCATTGCCCCCATGCAGTCGATGCGGCAAGCTAGCGGCCGTTTTCCCCCGAATGCGAACCGCGTGCGCCGAGCTCTCCGCCTGCTTCCCCTGCCCTTGGGCATTGCCATCTGCCTGCCCGCCTGGGCTGACGAGAAGCCGGTGAACTGGGGCCTATGCCCGGCCACCGACACCTTGCCGGCCTTTGACGAGGCACCACCTGTCGATCCCGCGGCGGCCGCCAACCGCGAGCAGCTGCCGACCGATATCGAAGGCAACGAGCTCACCGGCACCAGCACCGTGCCGCAATACCAGGGCAACGTGCTGCTCAAGCGTGGCGACCAGTTCATGGGCGCCGACACCCTGCGCATGGACACCGAAACCGGCAACTACATCGCCGAAGGCAATGTCCGTTATTCGGATTCATCGATCCGCATGGTGGCCGAGCGCGCCGAGGGCAACCAGGAAACCGATTCGCACAAGATCAGCGATATCCGCTACCAGCTGGTATCCCGCCGCGGCAATGGCTCGGCCGACTCGGTGGACCTGCAGGGTTCGACCGGGCAGATGCACCACTCCAGCTACACCACCTGCGATCCCTCGCAGCCGATCTGGAAGCTGGTGGCGCCGCAGATCGACGTCGACAACGACGAAGGCTTCGGCACCGCGCGCAACGCGGTGCTGCGCATCGGCAAGGTGCCGGTGCTGTATGCGCCCTACTTCAAGTTCCCGATCGACGACCGCCGCATGACCGGCCTGCTCTATCCCAAGCTGAGCATGTCCGGGCGCAACGGGTTCGACTACGCGCAGCCGATCTATTTCAATCTGGCGCCGAACTACGACGACACCCTGACCCCGCGTTACATGAGCAAGCGCGGGCTGATGCTCAACAACGAGTTCCGCTACCTGTACTCCGGCGGCCGTGGCCAGCTCGACACCAGTTACCTGCCGAACGACTCGCTGCGCGATCGCGATCGCAGCAGCCTGTCGTTCAACGGCTACCACAACATCGACAAGCACTGGCAGGCGCGCGCCAACCTGGCCTGGGTCAGCGACGAACGTTACGTCGAGGACTTCGCCAACCGCCTCAACGGCATCACCGCCTCCAACATGCAGAGCACTGCTGGCCTGTACGGCACCGGCCGCGCCTGGACCGCCGGCATCATGGCCGACGAGTGGCAGCTGACCGATTACACGCTGACCGAAGCGTCGCTGCCTTACAGCCGCCAACCGCGTCTATTCGCCACCTGGGACGAGACCTTCGGCCGCTGGTTTGAAGCCGGCGTATATGCCGAAGCGGTGCGTTTCACCCACGATGATATCCGCTACAAGACGCAGGATGCCGATGGCGAATACATCCGGACCGGCGATGTTGCCAAGGTGTACGGTGGTTCCCGCCTGGACATCAAGCCCTACATCTCGATGCCGCTGGGCGGCGCGTCCTGGTACATCACCCCGACCCTGGCCTGGCGCTACACCGCCTATGACCTGGAACGCGGACTGGCCGATGACATCCGCGCCCAGCAGCTGCGGGCCGCCGGCATCGACCCGGCCACCGCCACTCCGGAGCAGCTGCGCGGCAATACCTCGCCGACCCGCAGCATGCCCATCGCCAGCCTCGACATGGGCCTGTTCTTCGACCGCGAGACCACGCTGGGGGGCAAGTCTTACCTGAACACGCTGGAGCCGCGCCTGTTCTACCTGAACACGCCGTATCGCGACCAGTCGGATCTGCCGCTGTTCGACACCCGCGCCTTCACCTTCAGCTGGGGCCAGCTGTTCCGCGACTCGCGCTTCACCGGCGCCGACCGCCAGAACGATGCCAACCAGCTGACCGCGGCGCTGACCACGCGCCTGATCCGCCAGGCCGATGGCCGCGAAAAGCTCTCCGCCAGCATTGGCCAGATCACCTATTTCGAAGACTCCCGGGTCACCGTCAACCCCGGCGACCCGGTGGTTGCCGAAAGCAAGTCCGCCTGGGTGGCCGACCTCAACTGGGCGCTGACCGACCGCTGGACCCTCGGCTCCACCTACCAGTGGAATCCCAAGTTCCGCAAGGAAGACCTGGCCAGCGTGCGTGCGCGCTACCTGCTGCCCGACGACGGCGTGATCAACCTGAGCTACCGCTACCGCGGCAACCCGACCACCGGCCAGGAACAGCTCAAGCAGGCGGACTTCTCCTTCCTGTACCCGATCAACCCGCGCTGGAGCATCGTCGGCCGCTATTACTACTCCATGCTCGACAGCAAGCCGCTGGAAATCATTGGTGGCGTGCAGTGGGACAGCTGCTGCCTGGCCGTGCGCGCACTGGCCCGCCGTTACGTCAAAAACCGCGAAGGTGACCTCAACAATTCGTTCCAGATCGAGTTCGTGCTCAAGGGCCTGAGCTCGGTTGGACAGGACACGGACCGCACCTTGCGCCGTGCTATTCTCGGCTACAACCGAGACGACCTCTACCTCGTTCCGCCAAGCAACATCGAAGCGAACGACGACGACTACGATCCCAACCAGATTCCATGACCAAGACCCTTCCTGCAGTTCTCGCCACCTTGCTGGCGTTCTCCGGCGTTGCCGCCCCGGCTGTTGCACAGCAGACGCAACCGCTGGATCGCATCGCCGCCGTCGTTGACGAGGGCGTGATCCTGCAGAGCGAACTGCAGCGTGCGGTTGCCAACATCAAGAGCCAGTACGCCGGCCGCGAGGCCCAGTTGCCGCCTGACGCGGTGCTGGAACGGCAGGTGCTCGAGCGCCTGGTGCTGGTCAAGCTGCAGGTGGCACGCGCCGACGGCAGTGGCATCCGCGTCAGCGACGAGGAACTGAACCACGCCATCAGCAGCATCGCCCAGCAGAACGGCACCACGGTCGATGGCCTGCGCCAGCGCCTGACCCAGGACGGCATCGGTTTCTCCGACTTCCGCAACTCGGTGCGCGAGGAAATCATCACCCAGCGCCTGCGTCAGAGCTTCGCGCAGAGCCGCATCAGCGTCAGCGAAGGTGAAGTGGATGCCGCACTGGCCCAGCAGAACGCCGGCGGTGCCCAGTTCCATCTGGCACATATCCTGATCGCACTGCCGGAAGGCGCCAGCGCCGAGCAGATCGCCACCGGCCAGAGCAAGGTCGACGGCGTCAAGGGCCTGCTGGACAAGGGCGAGCTGGACTTCTCCGCTGCCGCCGTCCGCTACTCGGACAGCCCCAACGCGCTGGAAGGCGGCGACCTGGGCTGGCGCAGTGCCGACGAAATCCCCAATGCGTTCGCCAACCAGATCAAGACCATGAAGGCCGGCGACGTGCTTGGCCCGATCCGTGGCCCGAGCGGCTTCCAGCTGCTCAAGCTGGTGGAAGTGCGTGACGGCAACGCCGGCGGCGACGGCCAGAAGGTCACCGAATACCACGCCCGCCACATCCTGGTGCGGGTCACCGACCAGGTCGATGATGCCGCCGCCAAGGCCAAGATCGAGACCCTGCGTGCACGCATCAACGGCGGTGCCGACTTCCAGGCCGTGGCCAAGGAGTCCTCCGACGACACCAACAGCCGTGGCCAGGGCGGTGACCTGGGCTGGTTCCCGGCCGATGCGTTTGGTCCGGAGTTCGGCAAGCAGGTTGAAGGCCTGGCCGACAACGGCGTAGGCACCCCGTTCCGCACCGACGCCGGCTGGCACATCGTGCAGCGCGTGGGTTCGCGCCAGACCGACGTCAGCGACAACAACAAGCGTGCGCAGATCCGTGAACAGATCGGCCGCCGCAAGCTGGACGACGAGTACAACCGCTTCCTGCAGGAGCTGCGTGGCGAAGCCTACGTCAGCTTCCGCAGCGGTGACCGTGCCGAAGGCAACGCAGATTCAGCCAGTACTCCGGCAAGTACGCCAGCCAGCACGCCGGCTGAACCGGCCAAGCCCTGATCCATGGCTGCCCAGCTCGCTCTGGTTCCGGGCGAGCCCTCCGGGATCGGCCCGGAACTTTGCATACGTCTTGCCCAACAGCCGCGCAGTGACTGCCGGCTGTTGGCGTTTGCGGACCCCGATACCCTGCAGGCCGCCGCCCGCGCGCTGAATCTGCCGCTGCAGCTGCTGCCTGAACACGCACACGCCCGCCACCCCGGCGACCTGCGTCTGCGTGAAGTCCGCAACGCCACGCCCTCCCGGTTCGGCCAGGCCGACCCCCGCAACGCGCGGGCGGTGATCGATGCCCTGCTCGGCGCCGGCCAGGCCTGCCTGGATGGCAGCCTCGACGGCGTGGTCACCGGCCCGGTGCACAAGGCGGTGATCAACCAGGGCGGCATCGCCTATAGCGGCACCACCGAGCTGCTGGCCAACCAGGCCGGTGTCGAGGTGGTGATGATGCTGGCCAATGACATCGTGCGCGTCGCGCTGGCCACCACCCACCTGCCGCTGCGCGAGGTTGCCGATGCCATCAGCGCCGACAGCCTACGCAAGGTCATCTACACCATCCACAGCGCCCTGCGCCGCGACTTCGGTCTGGCCGCGCCGCGCATTGCCGTGCTCGGGCTGAACCCGCATGCCGGTGAAGACGGGCATCTGGGCCGCGAAGAGCTGGACCTGATCATCCCGCTGCTCGAGCAGCTGCGCGGCGAAGGCCTGGATCTGATCGGGCCGCTCCCGGCCGATACCGCCTTCCTGCCGGCCAAACTGGCCGGATTCGACGCGGTGCTGGCGATGTACCACGACCAAGGCCTGCCGGTGCTCAAATACAGCGGCTTCGAGCAGGCCACAAACATCACCCTGGGCCTGCCCTACCCGCGCGTCGCGGTAGACCATGGCACCGCCCTGGACCTGGCCGGCAAGGGCTTGGCCGACCCTTCCAGCCTGCTGGCTGCCACCGCTTTATGCGCGCAGCTGGCTGCACAACGTAAAATCACCGCATGAATTCAGATTATTCCCCGCGCACCGGCTTCACCGCCCCGGCCAAGAAGCAGCTGGGCCAGCACTTTCTGGCGGACAAGTACTACGTCGAGAAGATCGTGCTGGCGGTTGACCCCAAGGGCGACGACCGTCTGGTCGAGATCGGCCCGGGTCAGGGCGCCATCACGTTCCCGCTGCTGCGCCGCCACCCCAGGCTGACCGTGATCGAGTTCGATCGCGACCTGATCGCGCCGCTGACCGAAGCCGCCGCCCCGCTGGGCGAGCTGACCATCGTCCACAGCGACGTGCTGCGGGTGAACTTCACCGAGCTGGCCGCCGGCGGCACCATCCGCCTGGTAGGCAACCTGCCCTACAACATCTCCTCGCCGATCCTGTTCCATGCACTGGACCACGCCGCCGCGATCTCGGACATGACCTTCATGCTGCAGAAGGAAGTGGTCGACCGCATGGCCGCCGGCCCGGGCAGCAAGGTCTACGGCCGCCTGAGCGTGATGCTGCAGGCGTTCTGCGAGGTACGCGCACTGTTCGTGGTGCCGCCGGGCGCGTTCCGGCCGCCGCCGAAGGTGGATTCGGCCGTGGTGCGGCTGGTGCCGCGTGATCCGGCCACGGTGGGCATCAACGACCGCAAGCGCTTTGCCGACGTGGTCAGGGCCGCCTTCGGCCAGCGCCGCAAGACGCTGCGCAATGCGCTCAACGGCGTCATCGACCAGGCACAGTTCGAAGCTGCCGGCGTACGCAGCGATGCCCGCGCCGAACAGCTGGAAGTTGCCGATTTCATCAGGCTTGCCAACCTGCCGCACGAATAAGCGCAGCACACACGCAAACCGATCACCCGCTTTTGCTTACACTCCCCCCATGGAAGACACCCGCCACTATGCGATCGAGATCGAGGTCTCGCCTCGTTTCATCGACGACCAGTCGGCCCCTGAAGACGGGCGCTTTGCGTTCGCCTACACGATCCGCATCCACAACCGCGGCACCATGCCGGCCCGGCTGATCAGCCGCCACTGGCGCATCACCGACGGTGAAGGCCGGGTCGAGCACGTTGATGGCGAAGGCGTGGTGGGCGAGCAACCACGGCTGCGCCCCGGCGAAGAATTCCGTTACACCTCCGGGGTGATGCTCGGCACCGAGCGCGGCACCATGCAAGGGCACTACGACATGATCGCCGACGACGGCACCGAGTTTGCCGCGCCGATCGCGCCGTTCGTGCTGGCCATTCCCAGGACGCTGCACTGATGGCGACCTGGGCAATCGGCGACCTGCAGGGCTGCTACGACGTCACCCAGCGGCTGCTGGAGAAAATCAACTTCGACCCGGCTGCGGACAAACTGTGGTTTGCCGGTGACCTGGTCAACCGTGGCGGGCAATCGCTGGAGACGCTGCGGCTGGTGCATTCACTGCGCGAGCACAGCGTTACCGTGCTCGGCAACCACGACCTGTCGTTGCTGGCCATCGGTGCGCGCAGCGAAGAGGAACAGCGCAAGGTCAACCCGGACCTGCAGCGCATCGTGCTGGCCGAGGACCGCGACGTACTGCTGGATTGGCTGCGCCTGCAGAAGCTGGTGCACGTGGACCGCGAACTGGGCTGGATGATGTTCCATGCCGGTCTGGCCCCCAAGTGGACCGTGGCGCTGGCCGAAAAGCATGCCCGCGAAGTCGAACAGCAGCTGCATGGCAACGGCTACCGCAAACTGTTCCGCAACATGTACGGCGACAAGCCGGCCTGGTCGCCGGGCCTGAGTGGCTATGACCGCTCGCGCGCCATCATCAACATCTTCACCCGCATGCGTTACTGCACCCCGAGTGGGCGTATCGGCATGGAAGACAAGGGCACGCCCGGCACCCAGCCGCAGGGCATGTACCCCTGGTTTGAAGTACCGGGGCGGGTCGAGCGCGAACTGAAGATGGTCTGCGGCCATTGGTCGGCGCTGGGCCTGACCATCACCCAGGGCGTGCACGCCATCGATACCGGTGCAGTCTGGGGCGGCAAGCTCACCGCCCTGCAGTTGGACAGTGAAGACCTGCGCGTGGTGCAGGTTCCGGGCCGCGATGTGCCGGCACCGGTGCCGGGCCAGCACCCACCGCGCAGGCCACGGACCGAAGCAAAAACGGAAGCCAAGCCAGAGCCCAAACCCGAAACCCGCAGCGGCGAGCAACGCCGTCGCCCGCGTCGCCACCGCCCGCGCGGCAGGAACGGCAACAACAGCACGCCCACGCCCGACAACAACGGGCCGGCCGCATGACTCGCTGGCCATCAGCCTTGCTGCTGATGGCCAGCGCATTGCTTGCTGGCTGCCGTCCGCAAAGCGAAGGCAGCGATACTGCTCCGCAAGCACAATCCCAGCCCGAACCGGCCACTGCGCCGCGCGCTTCGCCGCCGCTGGTTGCGGCCGCCCGCACACAGATCGGAATCACCACCCGCTACGACCCGGCGTACTTTTCCCTGCGCTATCCCAATGGCGACCCGCCATCGGATCGCGGCGTCTGCACCGATGTGGTGATCCGCGCCCTGCGCACGCAGCAGCTGGATCTGCAGCAGCGCATCCACGAAGACATGCGTGGGGATTTCGCTGCCTATCCGCAGTTATGGGGCCTGTCGCGGCCAGACCGGAACATCGACCACCGCCGCGTCCCCAACCAGATGCGCTGGTTCCAGCGCCAAGGCTGGGAGCTACCTATCAGCACCCGCGCAGACGACTACGCCGCCGGGGACATCGTGGCCTGGAAGCTCAATGGCAACGGCCTGCTGCACGTGGGCATCGTCTCGGATCGGCGACTGGCCGACGGCACGCCGCTGGTACTGCACAATATTGTGCAGGGCACGCAGGAGCAGGACCTGCTGTTCCGGCACACGATCATTGGGCATTACCGGATGCCGGGATGATTGTTGGGGTTGGGGTTCAGTGAAGCGCTGGGAGCTGAGAGCAACGAGCTACAAGCTACAAGCTACCCCTCCCCAGCCCGTCCGGCCCGAAGGCATAGCCTTCGGGCCGGACGGGCTGGGGAGGGGTAAGCTTTGAGCTTCAGCTCGAAACCGGCTCAGCGCCGCACGTAATGCACGAACCGGAAAGAGAACGCATGCCGCTCATCGGCTGCATGCACCTGACTATCCACTTCGCGCCACAACGCCGGATCAACCTCCGGGAAATGCGTATCGGCCACCACCTCGGTATCCACCAAGGTCAGGTACAGATCGGTGGCCTGATCCATCAGCAGGCGATAGATCTCGCCGCCGCCGATCACGCACAACTCATCAGCACCTTCGCCGCCGGCAATCGCGCGCGCCTCATCCAGCGAAGCCACCGCCTGCATGCCGGCAAACGGCACCTGGCCGCTGCGGGTCAACACCAGGTTGGCCCGCCCCGGCAGCGCGCGTCCCAGCGACTGCGCGGTCTTGCGCCCCATCACAATGGGCTTGCCCAAGGTCAGCGCCTTGAAGTGCTTGAAGTCATCCGGCAGATGCCACGGCATCGCATTGTCATGGCCAATGCCGTGATTACGATCCAGTGCGGCGATCATCGACAGCTTCATTTTCCCGCTCACACCGCCACCGGCGCCTTGATGGCCGGATGCGGATCGTAGCCATCGATGCGGATGTCATCGAACTGGAAGCCGAACAGGTCGGTCACGTCCGGGTTCAACCACAGTTTGGGCAGCGCGCGCGGCGTGCGTGACAGCTGTTCGCGTGCCTGTTCGTAGTGGTTGGAATAGATGTGCGCATCGCCCAGCGTGTGCACGAAATCACCCACGCCCAGGCCCGTGGCCTGCGCCACCATGTGCGTCAACAAGGCATAGCTGGCGATGTTGAACGGCACGCCGAGGAAGATGTCACCGCTGCGCTGGTACAACTGGCAGCTGAGCTTGCCGTCGACCACATAGAACTGGAACAGGTTGTGGCAGGGCATCAACGCCATCTGCGACAGCTCGCCCACGTTCCAGGCGCTGACCACCAGCCGCCGCGAATCGGGATTGCGCTTGATTTCTTCCACCAGCCACTGCATCTGGTCGATTTCGCGGCCATCGGCGGTAGCCCAGCTGCGCCATTGCTTGCCATACACCGGGCCGAGATCGCCATTGGCATCGGCCCACTCGTCCCAGATGTTGACCTTGTTGTCCTTCAGGTAGGCGATATTGGTATCGCCCTTCAGGAACCACAACAGCTCATGGATGATCGAGCGCAGGTGCAGCTTCTTGGTGGTGACCAGCGGGAAACCCTGGTTGAGGTCGAAGCGCATCTGCCAACCAAACACGCTGCGCGTGCCGGTGCCGGTGCGGTCCGATTTCTCGGTACCGTGCTCCATCACATGCTGCAGCAGATCCAGATATTGCTTCATGCCTTCTTCTCTTCCAGTGGGAGCACCGGCTGCAATACCGGCGCACGCCGCGACATTGCCAGCAGCACCAAGCCCAGCACGATCAACGGCAGGCTCAGGATCTGGCCACGGGTCAACCAGTCGAACGCGACATAGATGCCGTTGTCGGGCATGCGCACGAACTCGACCAGGAAGCGGAAACAACCGTACATCAGCGCGAACAGGCCGGACACCGCATAACGCGGGCGCGGCTTCATCGAGTAGAACCACAGCACCAGGAACATCACCAGGCCTTCCAGCAGCGCTTCATACAGCTGCGAGGGGTGGCGTGCGTATTGGGTGAGCAGGCCGGCAGCGTAATCCTGCTGGATCTGCGCAGCGGACAGCAGCTGCTCCATCGCCGGCAAGCCGGCCGGGATGTCCTTCAGCGGCGAATGCGGGAACACCACGCCCCAACCGCCATTGGTGAACTTGCCATACAGCTCACCACCAATGAAGTTGCCAAGGCGGCCGAAGCCCAGGCCCAGCGGCACCAGCGGCGCGACGAAGTCGATGGTGTCGAAGAAATGCAGTTTGTACTTGCGCGTCCACCAAGCGCCGGCGATCAGCACACCGAGCAGGCCACCGTGGAAACTCATGCCGCCTTCCCAGACCCGCAGCAGGATCAGCGGATTGTTGAGGAAATCGGCAGTGGCGTAGAACAGCATGTAGCCGATGCGTCCGCCCAGCACCACGCCCAGCATCGCGTAGAACAGCAGGTCGGAGAAGCCGTTCATGTCCACGCCCGGCAGGCGCCCGGCAAGAATGCGCGAGCGGCCCAACCACCAGGCGGCGGCGAAGCCGAGCAGGTACATGATGCCGTACCAGTGCACATCGATCGGCCCCAGCGAGAAAGCGATGGGATCTATGTCATGTAGAAAGAGCATGTGTGCACTGTCAGGCGAACCAGTCCCTATTCTCGGGGTAGCAGCCCTTGCCACTCAACCCATGGTTCAGCCGAAGACCTGCGGGCGGTCAGGCAGCTCGTTGCGCTGACGCCCCGCCGGATCAGGCGGAAAGTGCATGGCCAGCAACTGTGAGACCTCTTCCACTGCCGCCAATACCGCCGCCTCCTGGCTGTTTCCGTTCAGCTGCTGACGCAGGTGGTCGCAGATAAGTTGCCATTGCGCGGCATCCACGCGCGCCTGCAGGCCTCGGTCGGCCACGATTTCGATGGCATGGTCGGCCAGCAACAGGTAGATCAGCACCCCGTTGTTGGCTTCGGTATCCCAGGTACGCAGCAAGGCGAATGCATGTTCGGCTCTGGCGCGTGCGGTGGTGCCCTTCCACAGCAAGGTCAGCGGCAGATCGGATTCCACCGCGAACATCACCTGCCCGCCGTGCAGGCGCTCGCCGTCGGCAATGGCGTGGGCGATCCGGTCCAGGCTGGGTTCCGGGAATGCGGTATGCGCGGAGGGAGCAAAGAAATGTCGTAACCAGCGCATCACCAGCTCCCCGAGGCGCCACCGCCTCCCGAACGCCCACCACCACCGCCCCAACCACCGCCTCCGCCGAAGCCTCCACCGCCTCCGCCAAAACCTCCGCCTCCGCCTCCGAAGCCGCCTCCGCCGCCCCAGCCACCGCCGCTGGCAAAACCACCGCTGGAGCCCCTGGCGAAGGAAAACACGAACGCCACCAGCGCAGCCAGGCCGCCACCGAACACAGACAACAGCAACCAACCGCCGGCACCGGCAACCAGCCCGGCGACCAGACCACGTATCGGCCGTGGCAGCTTGGCCAGCAACACGCGCATGAAGGTGGCGGCAACCACACCAATCATGATCGCGAACATGAAGATCGAATCCCCGCCGCCGCTGCCACCACCATCACGGTTGCTGCTGACCGGCGCCGGCAGCTCCTCGCCATCGATGATCCTGACCAGCACCCCGCTGGCGGCGGTGATGCCACCGGCGTAATCGTTCTGGCGGAAATGCGGCACCAGGTATTCCTGGATCACCCGGTTGGCGATGGCATCGGGGATGGCACCTTCCAGACCGTAACCGGGCTCGATCCGCACCCGTCGGTCATCCTTGGCCACCAGCAGCAGCACGCCGTCATCAACGCCCTTGCGGCCGATCGCCCACTGGTCGAAGACCCGCGTGCTGTACTGGGCGATGTCCTCGGGCTGGGTGGTCGGCACGATCAGCACCTGCAGCTGAGCACCCTTGCGCTGCTGCAGGGCCAGCGCCTGTTGTTCCAGCGCCTGCTTCTGCGCCGCACCGAGGGTGCCGGTGGTATCGACCACCGGCGAATCCAGCGGCGGAATCGGCGCCAGTTGTTGAGCCTGCAACTCGCCCGCCCAGCCCAGGCCGAGCAGGCACAGCAACAGGCCAAAGCGCTGCAGCATCGCGCTCATCGCGCGCTGCTCACTGTGCCGGTGCGGGCTGCGGCGGCGTCTGCTGCGGCACGGCCGGCTGGGTACCAAAGCTCACGGTCGGCGGCTGGGCGATCTGCGCCTCGTTGTCGACGGTGAAGTTGGGCTTGGCCGCATAGCCGAACATCTTGGCGGTGATCACCTGCGGGAACGAGCGGATGTAGGTGTTGTAGTCCTGCACCAGCTGGATGTAGCGGCCGCGGGCCACGGTGATGCGGTTCTCGGTGCCTTCCAGCTGCGCCTGCAGGTCACGGAAGTTCTGGTCCGACTTCAGCGTCGGGTAGTTCTCGCTGACCACCAGCAAGCGCGACAGCGCACTGCCCAGCTCGCCTTGGGCCTGCTGGAACTGCTTGAGCGAATCGGCATCGTCGGCGTTGACCTGGATCTGCCCGACCTTGGAACGAGCGTTGGTGACCTCGGTCAGCACCTGCCGCTCCTGCTGGGCGTAGCCCTGCACGGTATTGACCAGGTTGGGGATCAGATCGGCGCGGCGCTTGTACTGGTTGACCACCTCGGACCAACCGGCCTTGACCGCCTCGTCCTTCTGCTGGATGGCGTTGTAGCCACAGCCGGAAATGGAAATCACCGCAATGACAAGCAACATCAGGCGAAGGTACTGGCGCATGGGTCGGACCCTGGATGGCGGGAATGCCGAGCATGCCACGTTGCCTGTTCAAGGTATGCAAAGACCGGTGAACCGCCAAAGTTCCTGGACCAGGCGGTTGTGGGAACGGCGTCAGCCGCGAAGCCGGCCATCCGTCAGGTTGGAGGCATCCCGCAACTACAGCTGCACCGGCTTCGCAGCTGACGCCGCTCCTACAAAAGACAAAGGACAAAAAGACGAAGGGCCGGCAGAGCCGGCCCTTCGGGTCCTGTCAGCGGCCGACAATGCCGGCCCACTGGACGCTTACCAGTTGTCCGAACCCGGAACGTGGTGCGCCTTGGCGTTGCGGCGCATCAGCAGGTTCAGCCACTCCACCAGCACCGAGAAACCCATCGCCGCATAGATGTAGGGCTTGGGCACGTGCACGTCCAGGCCGTCCAGCACCAGCACCGCACCGACCAGCAGGATGAAGGCCAGCGCCAGCAGCTTCACGGTCGGGTTGGCATCGATGAAGCGGCCCAGCGGGTTGGCCGCCAGCAGCATCACCGCCACCGACAGCAGCACCGCACAGACCATCACCGGCACGTGGTCGGCAATGCCGACGGCGGTGATCACCGAGTCCAGCGAGAACACGATGTCGATCACCGCGATCTGCGCGATCACCATGCCGAAGCTGGCGGTCGCCTTGGTGGTGGTCGGGTCGGCGTCTTCGCCACCACTGACCAGCTCACGGATTTCCTTGATGCCCTTGTAGAGCAGGAACAAACCGCCCACCACCAGCACCATGTCACGGATGGAAATACCCATGCCGGCCACGGTGAACAGGTTGTTCTCCATGTGCGCCAGGTAGGCCAGCGAGATCAGCAGCATGATGCGGGTGATACAGGCCACCGCGATGCCGACCCGACGCGCCATCGGGCGATTTTCTTCCGGCAGGCGGCCTACCGCGATGGAGATGAAGACCAGGTTGTCGATACCGAGCACGATTTCCAGTGCGCTGAGCATGAACAGGGTGAGCCAGACGTTCGGGTCGGCAAGAAACTCAAAAGACATGCGATCAATCCTTCAATAAAACCATTACGTCACCGCCAACCGGCGGCTGACTTGTCAAAAAACACGCGGCAGCAGGATCAGGCTCCAGCACAGCAACACGTTCATCATCAGCACGAATACCGCCGCCGAGCCCATGTCCTTGGCGCGGCCGGCCAGCACGTGGTACTCCGGGCCATAGCGTTCGATCACCGCTTCAATGGCCGAATTGGCCAGCTCCATGGCGATCACCAGCAGCATCGAGCCGATCAGCAGCACCTGCTCCACCGGGCCGTGGCCCAGCCATAGCGCCACCGGCGCCAGCAGCACAAACAGGCACACTTCCAGCCGGAACGAGGATTCATGCAGCCAGGCCGCGCACAGGCCCTGCCAGGACCATTTGGCGGCCTTGAGGATGCGCGCCGGACCGCGCGGCATATGCCCGATTTCGTCAGCCATGGGACACCTTGCCAGCTGCGCGATCACGGCCGAACGACAGCGTGGAGCCTGAATAACCCCTCATGGAATGACACCGGTAGCGTGGAATTAGCCGCCAATTTTGCCACATCTGGCCGTTGCTTACCGCCAGCCCGGCCTGGACCCGGGCCTCAGCGGTAGTGCAGGGTCGCGGTGGTGCCCTGCCCTTCATGGCTGTCCAGCTCGATCCGCCAGCCGCAACGTTCGCACAGCCGGCGGACGATCGGCAGGCCCAGCCCCACGCCCTGCTCACGGCCGCCCTCGGCGCGGTAGAACGGTTCGAAAATACGCGCCAGCGCTTCGCGGCTCATGCCGATGCCGGTATCGCGGACCACCACCCGGCCGGCCGTCACCTGTACCTCCACCTCGCCGGCATCGGTGTACAGGCAGGCGTTGCGCAGCAGGTTGGCCACCACCACATGCATCACCCGCGGCGGCGCCATCAGCATCTGGCCGCCTTCGATCCGCACCCGCAGCTGCACCGGCTTGCCCTGCAGCAGCTCCTCGACGTTGGCCGCCTCGTAGCGCACCACCTCGCCCACATCGAACAGCTCCGACTGTGGCTCCACGTCCACTTCCCGGGCCAGCAACAGAAAAGCGTCGATGACCGCCTCCATGTCGCGCCCGGCCCGCTGGATGCGCTGCAGGCTGCGTTGCAGCCGCGGAGTCAGGCCGGAATCGGTCAAGGCCATGTCACTGGCCATGCGGATCACGGTCAGCGGGGTGCGCAGCTCATGGCTGGCGTCCCGGGTGAAATCGCGTTCGCGGGCGACATGCGCGGTGACCTTTCCGGCCATGCGATGCAGCGCCAGCGCCAATTGCCGGGTCTCGCCCTGTACCTCGGGCGGCAGGCGGTCCGGCGCCAGCTCGGAGGCGTCGGGATGACGTGGGTCCCACAGCGACACCTTCCGTGCCAGCCAACTCACCGGCGCAACCAGCCGCCAGGAGGCACGGTAGGTCATCCAGGACACCGCGTGGATGGTCAACAGCACCAGCAGCACGCCGGACCAGAACACCACCCGATACAGCGGTACGCGCTGGAACACCAGATACAGACGTTCGCCGGCCTGCTGGTCGACCAGCACCAGTTGATCGAAGGCCAGCAGTTCATGGAAACCCGGTTGCAGCACGCGCAGGGGCTCGGGAAGCGCGTCCTGCCCCTGCCCGGCCGGCTGCAGATAGCCGCGGATGTTGTAGGTATTGGGGGGGGCCAGGCCCGGGCTCAGCGCGCGTTGCTGCCAGTAGTACTGCGCTTCATTGTGCAGAACGGCATTGAGCAAACCGTACTTGAGCACCAGCGCCATCAGATAGCCGCCCAGCAGCACGGCCAGACTCGCCAGCAGCGCCTGCACGATGAATGCCTTCCTGATCTTGCGCGGTAAACCGTACGGCATGCGCCCCCCTCGAAGCCCGCGTGATTATAGGGACTGAACCGACGCTGCCGCAGCAATACCTGGCAGGAAAAAAAACCGCCGCGACCCATGTCCTGCGGCGGTTTTTCCAGTCCAGCTACCCAACACGCGGCCGCCGCTCAGCCCATTGACTGGCCGATGTCGGCGATCCGGTAGCCCGCACTCTGCACGGTGTGCAGCAACGGCCGATCAAATGGCTTGTCGATGATCTTGCGCAGGTTGTACAGGTGGCTGCGCAAGGTGTCCGAATCGGGCAGGCCATTGCCCCAGATCTCGCGCTCGATCTCCTGCCGGGTCACCACGCGTGGCGATTCGCGCATCAGGATGGTGAGCAGGCGCAGGCCAATCGGCGAGAGCTGCAGCTCGCTGCCGGCGCGGGTGGCGCGCATGCTTACCGGGTCCAGCACCAGATCGGCCACCTTCAGCACCTCGGCACCCACCTGGCGGCGCTCGCGTCGGATCAGGGCACGCAGGCGCGCCTCCAGTTCCTGGATCGCGAACGGCTTGGTCAGGTAGTCATCGGCACCGTAGCCCAAGCCGGTGAGCTTGTCGTCCAGGGTGTCGCGCGCGGTGAGCATCAGCACCGGGGTGGATTTGCGGGCTTCGTTGCGCAGGCGCCGGCACACCTCGATGCCGTCCAACCGCGGCAGCATCAGGTCCAGCACCACAACGTCGTAACTGTTCTCGGCGGCGAGCCGGTAGCCGTCAAGGCCATCGGCTGCGTAATCCACCTCGAACCCCTTGCCTTCCAGATATTCGCCAATCATCTCGGAAATATTGCGGTTGTCCTCGACGACCAGTACCAATCCGGACGATTCCTTTGTCTGTCGCATGGAGCCTCCTTAGTCTTCAGCTTTGTGAAAGATGCCGTACTCCTGGTGGACTCCGTGTGAAGACGCGTACCCTCATCACAACGGTTTCATCTGCAACTTGTTTTCAGCCCTGCAGGTTCCGCAGCGCCGGGCCTATGCTAACGGCCCGCATCGATGAATCTGGCTATGGTCGCCCCGTCCTTTACCGCCTATCTGTACCCGGTACTGCTGCTGGTTGCCAGCAATGTGTTCATGACCGTGGCCTGGTATGGCCACCTGAAGTTCAAGACCGCGCCACTGATGACGGTGATCCTGGTCAGCTGGGGCATCGCGTTCTTCGAATATTGCCTGCAGGTGCCGGGCAACCGCATGGGCAGCGCGGTGTACTCGGCGCCGCAGCTCAAGGGCATGCAGGAAGTGATTACCCTGGTGGTGTTCGCAGTGTTTTCTGCCACCTATCTGGGGCAACCGCTGAAGTGGAACCACTGGGCGGCGTTCGCGCTGATCCTGCTGGCCGCCCTGCTGATGTTCAAGGAGTAAGGCCGGCGCGTCTTCCCACGACGGATGTGGGAGCGGCATCAGCCGCGAAGCCGGCATCAATGAAGTCGCGGCTCTATCGGCGACCTGATCGATCATCAGCTTCGCGGCTGACGCCGCTCCTACATAAATCCCGCAAGCTCAAACAGGCGCCAATTTATTTGGCCGGCTCCACGAACTGCGCGAACACCGCGTCGATCTTGCCGGTATCCAGCGCTGCGCCGCCTTGAATTTCTTCGGCCTGCTGGAACAGCGGCATGATCATCGCCATGCCATCGAGCTTGGTCTTCAGGTGCACGCCCGGCGCCTGGCCGAGGAAGCCCTGCCAACGCTGGCGCACCTGCGCCCAGAACGGCGCGGTGGCCGCCCAGTAAGTACGGGCCCGCGTGAAATCCACGTCCGTGGTCTTGATGTAATCGTTGAAACCGAACTCGCGTGCAATCTCCACCTGGCTGCCGTCGGCATTGCGCTGCACCTTGGTATTGAACTGCTCGTGGGTCCAACCGTTCGGCGTGAGCGTGTGCTGGTTCACCACCGCCAGCGCGTTGTAATCGCTGCGGCGGGTGTATTCACGGCGCGGCAGCGGCCGCCAGCTCAGGTCGCTGGTCCAGGTCGGTACGTTGTTGTTGTAGCTCCAGCGGCCGGTGCCACAGTAACGCGGGGCGTCGCTGACTTCGTAGACGCATTGCGTCCAGGCGCCCTGATTGAGCGCAGCCGGGATGGCGCGCACCGTCCAGGTCTGGTCAGCGCTGAACTCGAAACGTTGCGCCGCTTCATAGACCCAGTCCTGCCGCCAATGCTTGGTGACATGGCCGCTTTTGGTATCGACCAGCAGGTGTTGCAGCACGATGCGGCGCGGCGTGTCTTCAACCACGATGACCACTTCGTCACCGCCGCTCCGCATCGCCGCTGCACGCTCGTAGCCGGGCTTGAGCAGCACGGTCTCGTCGAAGGCGAAATCCACCGTGTACTCGCCTTGCATCTTCAGGATGCTGTCGTGGTCACGGGCGACATCGGCAGCGGTGGCGGTGCTGGCAAGCAACAGCAGTGGCAGGCTGGCATAAAGCAGCTTCATGGGATTTCCTTGAACGTGTGAAAGGGTGGCCATCCATGGCCGGTTCTGCGTTCCATCGCCGGCTCCTGGAGGAACCGCTAACGTTGCCGCTTACCAGGACACCGAGACGCTCGCCGATACGGTGCGGCCCGGGTTGCTGTAGCGATCGATCACGCTGCTGTTGGACGCCAGCGTGGAGGTGATGCTGGACCAGTCGATGTAGTTGCAGTCCGCCAGGTTGAACACGCCCACATTGAACTTGGCGCCCGGCGCGAACTGCCAATGCGCCATCAGATCCAGTACGCCATAACCCGCCGGACGGTAGGCGGTGGCAGCAGCGACACGGTCCTTGCGGCGGGCAAAGGTACCGGCCAGCTCCACACCCCAGTCGTCGCGGTCATACATCAGGCCGACAGTGCCGCGCAGCGGATCCACCGAATCCAGCGGTACATCCTCTGTGCGGTTCTGCCCATGCGCCCAAGCCACGGCGCCACGCAGGCCCCAGCCCTGCAAGGCATCGCTGAGCTGGCCGAAATCAACACCGGCCTTCAACTCGGCGCCGTAGATGCGCGCATCGGCGATGTTCTGCGACTGGAACACCATCAGGCCCTGCGCATTGACACCCACATAGCGCTGCGATTCGATGAAGTCGCGGTAGTCGTTCCAATAGCCGCTGACACTCATGTAGGCCACCGGGCTGACGTAGCGCACGCCCAGTTCCAGGCCATTGCTGGTTTCCGGCTTCAGGTCCGGGTTGGGAATGGCGGTGTAGCCGAACATCAGATTGGTGAAACCCAGATTGACGTCGTTGTACGGCGGCGAACGGAAACCGTGTGCGTAGCCGGCAAACAGCGACCATTGCGCATCGAAGCGCCACACCATGCCCAGCTTGGGCGAGACGCTGGTCTTGGTCAGCGAGGCCACCGCCATGTCCGGGTTGTCGTCGCGGAAGATACTGTCGAGCTCAGGCTTGAGACGGTAATGGTCAACGCGCAGCCCCGGCACCAGCGACAACCGGCCATCGGCCAGGCGCATTTCATCCTGCACGTACAGGCCGAGTTCGGTGGTCTTGCTGATCGGGAAATCGCGCACCGGGAAATTGTCCGGCGAGATATTGGAACTGATATTGCCGTTGGCCAGCACCTGGTAGCCATCGCGCTTCTGGCGGATATCGGTCAGTGCGCCATCGAAGCCCCAGGTCAGCGCGTGTTCGACGCTGCCCGACTGCAGGCGCTTGTTGAACTGCAGTTGTGCGCCGTTGACGCGCTGGTCGAAATGGAAGGCGCGATGACGACGGCTGCCATTGGTGCGGCCTTCGTTGGTGACCTGGGTGGTTTCACTGTTCTGGCTGTAGATCTGCCAGTTCAGGCTATCGGCAAAGGCAGCGTCCAGCGCATCCATTTCATGGGCGAAGGACAGCCGCGTGCGGCTCTGCGTGTCATGTGCGGTCATGTCGGTAGTGGTACGCGACGCCGCCACTGGATGGCCGGCATTGACCGCCGAATACACGTCGGTATCGGTGCTGTCCTCGTTGCCTTCCACTGTCAAGCGAAAGCGCTGGCTTTCGTCTGGCGCATAGACCAGCTTGGCCAGCACACTGCGGCCATCGCGCTCCTGCGGATTGGGCGCGGTGCGGGTGTAGTCCTGCGTGCGCACATCACCCTTGTTGACCGTTTCCTGGCCCTGGTGATGGTTGACGTTGACCATGCCACTCCAGTGCTCCCCGCCAAAGGCCGTGGTCACGCTGCCCAGCAGCCCTTTCCAGTCGCCGTCGTAGCCGAATTTCAGGCCGACATAGCTGTCCTTGCCGTCCTTCAGATAATCCGCAGGGTCCTTGGTGACGAAGGCCACCACGCCGCCCAATGCATCGGAGCCATACAGGGAACTGGCCGGGCCGCGCACGATCTCCACCCGCTTGAGCGTTTCCAGATCGGTGAAGTTGCGGTTGCTGTTGGCGAAGCTGCCGATGGCGAAACTCTTCGGCATGGTGATGCCATCGGTCTGGATCAGCACGCGGTTGGCGTCCAGGCCACGGATGCGGAAACCGCCCAAACCGAAGCGCGTGGCACTGCGGGTGACCGACACACCCGGTTCGTAGCGCACCAGGTCGGCGATGTCGTTGGCCAACTGCTTGTCCAACTGCTCGCGATCGATCACATCGACGGTGGCAGCGACGTCGCCAAGTGCGCGTTCGGTGCGGGTGGCGGTGACCTGGACGCGATCAAATTCCTGCGCGACGGCAGGCGCAGCGTTTTCCGCATGCGCGGGTGACAGCACCGCCCACAGGGCAGCGCTCAAGACAGTTGGACGGATCATGGAAGCCTGGAATCATCGAGTGAACAGAGCCCCTGGCAGGCAGCCGGGCCGCGCGGGCGACCCGGCTGTAGCCAAGGGGGGAGAGAACTGTGCGATTCAGGCGTGCTTGGCGCGGGAACGCGCCGGCTGGCGGCGAATGCTGCCGGGAATGCGGGGTGTTGCGACTACTTGGTAAGGATCAGCTTGTCGTTGCTGGTATGGCGCAGGCGATAGAACTTGTCGCCGTGCTGGATGACGATTTCGCGCTGCCCCTTGAGCAAGGCACCGCTATCGATAACGCCATCAACCGGCAACAACTGGACCGAGCGCTGCGGCAGGTGGAGGGTACGCGGGCGAAGCAGAACGGGGTTGGCCGACATCATCGTGATTCCGTGCTGGGGACGGAGTTGATGATAATGATTCTCAACAACGATGCAAGAACTATTTGCATCTTCTACCCGCCGCACCGGCTTCGCGGCTGACGCCGCTCCTACAAAACCGCATAAGCCCATCAGCCCTGTAGTGCCGAGCCATGCTCGGCAGGGGCTCTACCAGTGGCCCTTCCAGCGTTGGCAAACCCGCAAAACCAAAGGCCGCCAACTGCGTTGAAATCACAGGCATGTACGCGCACTGATGGCGCATGAGCTTCGCGGCTCACGCCGCTCCCACCAAAAGCACAGCGGCACTGTAGTGCCGAGCCATGCTCGGCAGGGGCTCTACCAGCGCCCTGCAAGCACCGGTACAGCCTGCTGAAATCACCCGCAAGCGTGCACCGGTGCGACACCGGCTTCGCGGCTCACGCCGCTCCTACAGCCAAAACTCAGGCGAAAATCGCCTCGATCTGCTGCCAGGCGCCCTCTTCCACCCGTGCCAGCACGTCGAGCGCGCGCAGGTTCTCTTCCAGCTGCGACACCCGGCTTGCACCCAAGATCACGCTGGATACCTGTGGATTGCGCAGGCACCAGGCAATGGCCAGCTGCGCCGGCGATTCGCCCAGCTCGGCCGCCAACGCGGTGAAACGACGCACCTTGCCCAGCCGATCATCCGCCGGTTCGCCCAGCACCGAGGCCTGCAGCCAGCCCAGCGAAGACTGGCCCAGACGCGAATCTTCAGCGATGCCGTCGTTGTACTTGCCGGTCAACAGACCCGAGGCCAGCGGCGACCAGATGGTGGTGCCCAGGCCTGCGTCGGCATATAGCGGCGCGTACTCGCGCTCCACCCGGCTGCGGTGCAGCAGGTTGTACTGCGGCTGCTCCATGCTCGGCGCGTACAGATGGTTGGCACGGGCAAAGGTCACCGCTTCGGCGATCTGCGCGCCCGACCACTCCGAGGTGCCCCAGTACAGGACCTTGCCCTGGCGGACCAGGGTGTCCATGGCCAGCACAGTCTCGCTGATCGGCGTCTCGGCATCCGGGCGATGGCAGTAGTACAGGTCCAGATAATCCACCCGCAGGCGCTTGAGCGCGGCGTGGCAGGCATCGGTGACATGCTTGCGCGACAGCCCGCGCTGGGTCGGCGCCGGGTCTTCAGCCGAGCCGAAGAACACCTTGGACGACACGCAGTAGCCGTCGCGCGGCAGGCGCAGGTCGGCAATCACGTCGCCCATCACCTCTTCGGCGCGGCCTTTTGCATAGCCCTCGGCGTTGTCAAAGAAGTTGACCCCGTTGTCCCAGGCCGCCGCAATCAGATTGCGCGATTCGTCCCGCCCGATCTGGCTGCCAAAGGTCACCCAGGCACCAAACGACAAGGCGGACAGCTGCAGGCCGGACGACCCGAGACGACGGTATTGCATGGCTGGCTCCAACATAGGACCCTGCGCGCCACTCGCGCAGATTGGCCGCCAGTGTAACCCTGACTGCGCATTGGGCCGCCCCGCGGACCTTGCCGATACCGGCGCATTCGCCGTAATTGCTGGCTCATGCCATCTATATTCTTGCCCGGCATCAGCCGCTGCTCTAGGCTTGCGTCTTTTGCGGGCACGCCCGGGGATTACTCATGTTCGAAGGTTTGGGCAGAATCGGCTTCGGCCTGTTCGGCCTGGCGGTGCTTTTGGGCATCACCTGGCTGTTCTCCAACAACAAGAAAGCCGTTGACTGGAAGCTGGTTGCCACGGGTATCACCCTGCAGATCGCTTTTGCCGCGCTGGTGCTGCTGGTACCGGGCGGTCGTGACGTGTTCGACTGGCTGGGCAAGGGTTTCGTCAAGATCCTGAGCTTCGTCAATGAAGGTTCCAACTTCATTTTCGGCAGCCTGATGGACATTCCCAAGTACGGCTTCATCTTCGCCTTCCAGGTGCTGCCGACCATCATCTTCTTCTCGGCGCTGATGGGCGTGATGTACCACCTGGGCGTGATGCAGGCCATCGTGCGGGTCATGGCTGCGGCCATCACCAAGGTGATGCGAGTGTCCGGTGCTGAAACCACCAGCGTCTGTGCCAGCGTCTTCATCGGCCAGACCGAGGCGCCGCTGACCGTGCGCCCGTATATCTCCAAGATGACCCAGTCCGAACTGATCACGATGATGATCGGCGGCATGGCGCATATCGCTGGCGGCGTATTGGCCGCTTACGTCGGCATGCTCGGCGGTGGTGATCCGGCCTCGCAGGCCTTCTACGCCAAGCATCTGCTGGCCGCCTCGATCATGGCCGCGCCGGCCACGCTGGTGGTCGCCAAGCTGCTGGTACCGGAAACCGGTACCCCGCTGACGCGCGGCACGGTCAAGATGGAAGTGGAAAAGACCTCCTCCAACATCATCGACGCCGCCGCTGGTGGCGCCGCTGACGGCCTGCGCCTTGCGCTGAACATCGGCGCCATGCTGCTGGCCTTCATCGCCCTGATCGCCCTGCTCAATGCGCCGCTGACCTGGATCGGTGACATCACCGGCCTGGCTGCCGCCATCGGCAAGCCGACCAACCTGGCCACCATCTTCGGCTACGTGCTGGCCCCGATCGCCTGGGTGATCGGCACGCCGTGGGCTGACGCCACCACTGTCGGTTCGCTGATTGGCCAGAAAGTCGTGATCAACGAATTTGTCGCTTACATGGACCTGTCGGAGATCATCAAGGGCAACGTCCCGGGCGTCAGCCTGAGTGAAGAAGGCCGCCTGATCGCCACCTACGCCCTGTGCGGTTTCGCGAACTTCAGCTCCATCGCCATCCAGATCGGCGGCATCGGCGGGCTCGCCCCTGACCGTCGCCAGGATCTGGCAAAGTTCGGCCTGCGCGCAGTCCTGGGCGGCACGATTGCCACCTTGATGACCGCCACCATCGCCGGCGTACTGACCCATTTCGGTTGATCCACGCTGTAGAACCACTCCTGTTGATTCAATTCGGCGCGTTCATCGCCGTTACTGCTTCATCGCCACCTTAGAGACGTAGATTCCATGAGTTCTGTTGTCGTTGCTGGTTCCTTCAATGTCGATCACGTCTGGCGCTGCGACGCCCTGCCCGCACCGGGAGCGACCATTGCTGGCCGTTACAGCACCGGCCCCGGCGGTAAGGGCTTCAACCAGGCCGTGGCCGCACAGCGCGCCGGTGCGCAGACCAGTTTTGTCTGCGCGCTGGGTTCTGATGCCGGCGGCGACCTCGCCCGCCAGCTGGCTGCTGCCGACGGCATCGCGCTGGTGGCCGAAGCCAGCGACGAACCCACCGGCACTGCCGGCATCTACGTCGATGGCCGCGGCCGCAACTCAATCGTGATCGGCGCCGGCGCCAACGCCTCGCTGAGCACCGATTTCGTCGCCGCCAACGCTGCGCTGATCAGCGGCGCCAAGGTGCTGCTGGCACAGCTGGAATCGCCGGTGGAAACCATCGAAGCAACCTTGGCGCAGGCCCGCGAGGCCGGCGTGCTGACCATGCTCAACGCCGCCCCGGCCAATGCCCCATCCACCATCAGCCTGCTCAAGCTGGCCGATGTACTGACCCCGAACGAAACCGAGTTTGCCGCCCTGCTGGGCCGTCATGTCGGCGAGCGCATCGAGGCCGACGATGTGGCAACGCTGGATGGCGCCAGCCTGCACGCGCTGTGCCGCAAGCTGTCCGGCAACACCGTGGTGGTGACGCTGGGCGCGGTCGGCGTGTTTGTCTCGCACGATGAAGACAAGCTGCGCAGCGACAGCCAGCCGTACTACCGGGTGGCCGCCGAATCGGTGCAGGTGGTGGACACCACCGGCGCCGGCGATGCCTTCAACGGCGCCCTGGCCGCCTCACTGGCGCAGGCACCGGAGGCTTCGTTCATCAAGCACGTGCGCTTCGCCAACCAGTACGCCGCCCGCTCCACCGAGAGCGAAGGCGCCGCCTTGTCGATGCCGAAGATGACCCCGGCCGACGCCTGAGGCTCGGCTTTGCCCCCTCCCTTGCGCAGCAAGGGAGGTTGGGGATGAGTAGGCCTACGGCCTTTCAAGTACTCCCGGCTTCACGGCTTTGCTCCCTCCCTTGCGCAGCAGGGGAGGGTTGGGGATGAGTAGGCCTACGGCCTTTCAAGTACTCCCGACTTCACGGCTTTGCTCCCTCCCTTGCGCAGCAGGGGAGGGTTGGGGAGGGGTAGGCTCTGAGGCCTTTCAAGCACTCCCAGCTTCGCGGCTGACGCTGCTCCTACAGCCTGGGTTGCAGCCAGCGCCGTACAATACCGCCCATGCAGATCGGCCCCTACACCATTGCACCCAATGTGGTGCTCGCGCCCATGGCCGGCGTCACCGACAAGCCCTTCCGTCAGCTGTGCAAACGGCTGGGCGCGGGCTTGGCCGCCTCGGAAATGACCATCAGCGACCCGCGCTTCTGGAATACCCGCAAATCGCTTCATCGCATGGACCATGCCGGCGAACCGGCACCGATCAGCGTGCAGATTGCCGGCACCGAACCGCAGCAGCTGGCCGAGGCCGCGCGCTACAACGTCGACAACGGCGCGCAGATCATCGACATCAATATGGGTTGCCCTGCCAAGAAGGTGTGCAATGCCTGGGCCGGCTCGGCCTTGATGCGTGACGAAGCCCTGGTGGCACGCATCCTGGAAGCGGTGGTCAACGCCGTCGAGGTGCCGGTCACGCTGAAGATCCGCACCGGCTGGTGCGCCGATGTGCGCAATGCGCCCAGCATCGCCCGCATCGCCGAGGACAGTGGCATCGCCGCGCTGGCCATCCATGGCCGCACCCGCGACCAGCACTACACCGGTGTAGCCGAATACGAGACCATCGCCGCGATCAAGGCGATGCTGAAGATTCCGGTATTGGCCAATGGCGATGTGGATTCACCGCGCAAGGCCGAACATGTCCTCAAGCTCACCGGCGCCGATGCGGTGATGGTAGGCCGTGCCGCGCAGGGCCGGCCGTGGATCTTCCGCGAAATCGCCCACTACCTGGCCACCGGCGAGGAGCTGCCACCGCCCTCGGTGGAGGAAGTGCGCGACATTCTGCTCGGCCATCTCAACGACCTGCACGCCTTCTACGGCGAGCCGCAGGGCGTACGCATCGCCCGCAAGCACCTCGGCTGGTACGCCAAAGACCGGCCCGAGAACGCCGCCTTCCGCGTGGTGGTCAATGCAGCGGAAAGCGCAGACGCGCAGATACGCCTGACCCGCGATTATTTCGACGCACTGATAGCCGGTGAAACCGCAGGCATGCAGCAAACGGCCTGAAATCCAGCTTTTGTAGCGCCGAGCCATGCTCGGCTGGAGCCTTACCGGCAACGTCCGGACTGTGCATGAAGCCTCTGCCGAGCATGGCTCGGCACTACGCAATCCAAGTTTCTGTAGAGCCGAGCCATGCTCGGCTGGGGCGTTACCGGCAGCATCTGGATTTGTGCATGAGGCCTCTGCCGAGCATGGCTCGGCACTACGCAACCCAGCTTCTGTAGAGCCGAGCCATGCTCGGCTGGGGCGTTACCAGCAACGTCGGGATTTGTGCATGAAGCCCCTGCCGAGCATGGCTCGGCACTACCCAATCCCGCGTCTGTAGAGCCGAGCCATGCTCGGCTGGAGCCTTACCGACAACGTCCGGACTGTGCATGAAGCCCCTGCCGAGCAAGGCTCGGCACTACAAAAAAGGCCCACCGGCGTTAGCCGGTGGGCCCGTTCGACTGCCATCGGCGCGCGGGGGAGAGAACCGCGCCGGCGTGGATCAGCCGAAAACCTTGAAACGTGCTTCGTCTTCCATGAAGGTCTTTTCGCCCGGGGCCGCTTCATTGGAACCGAACGGCATCTGCGCGCGCAGCTGCCAGTTGCTGTTCACGCCCCAGTGCTTGCGCACCATTTCGTCGACCAGCGGGTTGTAGTGCTGCAGGCTGGCGCCTACGCCGGCATCGGCCAGCGCGGTCCACACCGCGAACTGGGCCATGCCGTTGGACTGCTCGGCCCACACCGGGAAATTGTCTGCATACAGGGCGAACTGCTCCTGCAGGCCCTTCACCACGTCGGTATCAACGAAGTACAGCACCGTGCCGGCGCCGGCGGCAAAGCTGTTGAGCTTGGCCTCGGTGGCGGCAAAGCCCTCGGCGGAAACGATCTTGCGCAGTTCTTCCTTGGTCAGCTCCCAGAACTTCTGGCTGTGGTCACCGAACAGGATCAGCGCGCGCGAGGACTGGGCATTGAAGGCCGACGGCGCTTCGCGCATGGCCTGCTTGATCAGGTTGCTGGTGTCGTCCTGGCTGATCGGCAGCTGCTTGCCCAGGGCGTACTGGGATCGGCGTTTCTTGTACAGGGAGATGACTTGGCTGTTCATGGGCGTTTCCTGAAGAGAAAGCAGGCCGGCAACAGCGCCGGTTTTTGCTTGATGGCGCCCATTGTATTTGCCATCAAATTTAGAACAATTACTTATATTTCAATAAATCGTTTCAATTTCGGAACAAATGTGCACCAAGCCGCGACCTGCCAGGACAAACCCGATGCAGAGTCGCGCCAAACCCTTATTCCAAAATCGTCAATTTCCATAAGCAATCGTGATCAGCAGCGGCTGCCCGCAAACCCGCAGCGCAGCGACATTGCCTGCGGCACCGCAATACTGGGTTCCGTTACGCATGCGCCGCAGTAACACCTGCTGGCGATACTTGTGCGATCACTGCATGACACCGTTTTATGACCCTCAACGACTTCCCCTACCTGCATGGCTTCTCCGCAACCGAACAGACCCGGCTGCGTAAACAGGCGCGCCTGTTCGAGCCAGCCATCTTCCACGACATCGATTTCCGCAATGCCCGGCATATCCTTGAAGTGGGCAGTGGCGTCGGTGCGCAGACCGAAATCCTGCTGCGCCGCTTCCCCGACCTGCGGGTCACCGGCATCGATCTGAACGAACGTCAGCTCGCCGCCGCCAATGCCCATCTGGCGGAAATGCCGTGGCTGCGCGAACGCGTCGAGTTCCAGCGCGCCAATGCCACCGACCTGCCGTTCGAGCCGCGCAGCTTCGACGGCGCCTTCCTGTGCTGGGTGCTGGAGCACGTGCCCTCGCCTGCCCGCGCCCTGGCCGAAGTGCGGCGGGTGTTGAGTCCCGGTTCGCCGGTATTCGTCACCGAGGTGATGAATGCATCCTTCCTGCTGGATCCCTACTCGCCCAACCTGTGGCGCTACTGGATGGCCTTCAACGATTTCCAGATCGACAGCGGTGGCGATCCGTTTGTCGGCGCGAAGCTCGGCAACCTGCTGCTGGCCGGCGGCTTCCGTGATGTGCAGACCCAGACCAAGACCGTGCATCTGGACAACCGCGAGCCGGCGCGGCGCAAGGTGATGTTCGCGCTATGGGAAGAACTGCTGCTGTCAGCGGCCGAGCAGCTGCTGGAGGCTGGCAAGGTTGACCAGGCCACCGTCGAAGGCATGCGCAGCGAATTCACCCAGGTACAGAACGACCCCAATGCGGTGTTCTTCTATTCCTTCGTGCAGGCCCGCGCCACGGTCTACTGAGTGCTGGCGGCACCGGTGCTCGCCGGTGCCCGCCAGATGCGTTGCCACATTTGCGCCAGGCGCTGTTTGAGCACGTCGCGATTGCCGGCCTGCCGATACGCAGGCTGCACTTGCCGTGGCGGCATCGCCTGCCACTGGCCATCGCGTTCGGTGGCGACGGCGAAGTTGAAGTTGTAATCCGGCTCCAGCCCCATGCGCAGATCGCTGAGCACCAGCTCGCCATCCACTACCTGCGCGCGCATGAAGCCGTGATTGAACCAATCCAGGCGTTGCACGGCCGGCACCTCGCCGGCCTGGCGCAAGGCCTGCACGTTCGACGGATAGCCCTGGAACTGCATCGGCCCGTGATCGGCCCATAGCGAACGATCACCGACCACATAACCCTGCGGAGTCATCGCCACCACCCGCCACAGCAAGGTATTGAACGGCATCGGCACCGAGAAGCGTGGCGCATCGGCCAGCCCCATATGTGCCAACGACTGTGCGGCAACGCGGTCGACCTGCGCCTTGGCAATCAATGACCAGCCCAGATAACCCGTGCTCAACACCAATCCCGCCACCAGCGCGCGTTGCGCCAATGGCCGGGCGCGGGCGAACCAGGCGATCACGCAGGCGAGCAGCAGCCAGATCGTATACAGCGGATCGATGATGAAGACGCTTGACCACATCGTCGGTGGCGGCGTCAGCGGCCACCACAACTGTGTGCCGTAAACGGTGAAGGCATCCAGCAGCGGATGCGTGACCAAGGCCAGCACCATCGCCCACCACCAGCGCGCGGGCGCCTGCGCAACCCGGCCATGGCCGAAGCGCTTGTACAGCCACCAGATCAGCGTGCCCAGCAAGGGCAGCACGAACAGCGAATGGCTGAAGCTGCGATGCACGGTCATCAGGCTCACCGGGTTGTCGGTGAAGGCCATGATCAGCAGCCCGTCCAGATCCGGCAAAGTGGCCAGCCCTGCGCCGGCGAGCAGGGCCGCGCGGCGATGGCCGGCGGGAGTGATGGCGGCGGCAATGGCGCCGCCGAGAACGATCTGGCTGAGGGAATCCATGCGCCGATGCTAGCAGCCGCCGCTGCGTTCAGTGCTGCCGCCTGCCAGCCAGCCGCCACAGCATCAGGCCGCTGTACAGCACTGCCAGCAACAGCAGATTGAGCAGCTCGCCGCCAATTTCCGGCACGCGCGCACCCAGTTGCTGGGTGCGGACGATGGCATTGATGCCGGCGGTGGTGGGCAACAACTTGGCCAGCGCCACCAGGGCCGGTGGCGACGCCAAGGCCGGCCACGACAGGTTGGACAGGAAGAACAGCGGGATCGACACCGCCGTGATGTATTGGAAGGCGCGCTCACGGGTATCGAAGAAGCTGGCGATGAACATCCCGAACGGCACCGTCGCCAGCGCGAACAACAGCACGGCCAACAACAGGCCGGGGATGTTGCCGCCACGCGGATAATCCTGCGCCCAGGCGGTGAAACCGACGTAGTACAGCAGCCCGCACAGTGCCACCATCGCGAACGCCACGGCCATACCTGACAGGGTCGGCAGGTCGAAGTGCAGGCGCCGGCCCAACTGCGCACGGCGACTGCCTAAGAGAACGCCGATGCCGAGCAGCAGGGTCTGGTGCACGATCAGTTCCGATACCCCCGGCACCACGCTGCTGCCATAGCCTTCACGGGTGTTGTAGAGCGGCCGCTGCACCAGTTGCAGCGGTGGCGCCTGCGGTGCACCCATGAAGGCGGCCTGGCGCCGCGCCTGCTCGCCACCGAAAGCGGTGATGCCTTCGGCAAGACCACTGAGGATGGCGCTGGCCCGGCTCAGGTAGGCGCCGTTGCCCAGCAAGACCAGTTGGCCGCTGCCACCGCGCAGAATGTCGCGCTCCAGCCGCTGCGGGATCAGCACGATGCCATCCACCTCGCCAGCCAGCAATTGCTGCCGGGCCTGGCCCAGATCGGTTGGCTGGCTGACCACGCGCACCGCACGCAGCGCATCCACGTGGCGGATCAGATCGCGGCTGGTCGCGCTGTGGTCGTCATCCACCACCGCGATCGGCAGGTCGCTGGCAACCTGGTGACGGTAGGCCGCCGGGTAGAAGAACGAATACAGCAGCACCGCACCTATCATCACCGCGCGCGCCGCCGGGTCGGCGAACATCGCCTGCAGCGTGCGCCGGAAGCTGGCGGTGAAAGCACTCATGCGCGCACCTGCGGTTGCCGTGACAAGCGCAGCAGCAAGGCTGCGCCGAGTCCGCCCGCCAATAGCGTCATCAACAGCAGGATCACCAGTGGGCGCAGCGACAGCTGCCAAGGTGAGCCCATGAACAACTGCTGCATCTGCACCTGCACATAGGCGGTGAGCGGTAGCAGCGCGTTCCAGAGACGGGTGAACAACGGTGCTTCGATCACCGGGAAAGTCGCGCCGGAAAACGCCAGCGCGGTGCCGATGGTCAGACCCACCGCCGACAGCCCGGTGCACATGTCGCGGGTCACCGCGATGAACAGCACGGCAAAACTGCAGCTGGCCAGATAGAACAGCGGTTGTGCCAACAACATCAGCCACAGGCTGCCTGCCACGCCGTCGCCACGCACGTAGGCCACGTACATCAGCCCCAACGTGCCGTACAGCGAAAACAGCGCCACATAGGGAAAGAGCTTGCCGGCCATCGCCGCCCACGGCCGCTGCTGCAGCCAGCCCGCAAGCAGGCCGTCGCGCTGCTCGCGACCGAACGCGGCACCGGCTGCCAGCGCCGCCAACAAGGACAGTATCGCCGGCAAAATCAGTGGCAACAGGAACAACTCGTAGCTACGCGCCGGGTTGTACAACACTGTGGCCTGCACCGTCACCGGTGCACCGCGCAGTTTTGCCGGGCCAACCTGCAGGCCGATCTGTCCCTTCAGCAGCTGCGCGTTGTAGGCACTCACCGCATCGGCGATATCGCGCCCGGCCGATTGCCCGGTGGCCATGTAGGTGGCGTTGTAGAAAGCATAGACCGGCGCCGGTTCAGCACGCAGCGCACGCCGGCTGAGGTCGCGCGGCAACAGCACGATGGCAAACACATCCAGCGCGCGCAGCTGCGCCTGCGCCTGTTGCAGCGAGACCGGCTCGGTCGCCACCCGCAACCCCGGGCTGTCATCAAGCGCACGGGCCAGGCCGCGACTGATCGGGCTGTGGTCCAGGTCGACCACGGCGATCGGCACCTGCCGCAGCACCGAGCCGGAGAACAACCACATCATCAGCCCCATCAGCAGCAGCGGCAGCACCGTCACCAGCGCCAGCTCCCAGCGGTCGCTGCGCCAATGCCGCAGCTCACGCCGCACTGAGCCGGCGAAGGCCTTGCCCGGTGTCAGCCCTGCGGCCATGCAAACAGCACGCTCATGCCCGGCCGGAAACCCTCGATCGGCTGCTGCGGCCGCGCCCGCACCTCGAAGCTGCGCACGTCGTAGCCGGACGACTGGCGGGTGCTGCGCCAGGTGGCGTAGTCACCGGCCGGGCTGATGAAGTAGACCTCGAAGGTGGCATCGCGACCCTGCAGCGCCGGAATGGTGCCGCGCAGGCGCGCGCCGGGCTTGAGCCCGTTCATCTGGTCCTCGCGCAGGTTCAGCGCCACCCACAGATGGTCGATGTCGACCAGGGTGAACACCGGGTAGCCGGCCGGCACCAGTTCGCCGATGTCGGCCATGCGCTTGCCCACCTCGCCTGCCAACGGTGCGCGACCCTCGGTTTCCTGGCGGGCCGCGTCAACCTCTGCCTTGGCGCCTTCGGCCTGCCGTACCTGCGCCTGCGCTGCCTCCTTGTCCTCGACCCGCGCGCCGGCCAGGGCCTGGTCGTACTGCGCCCGCGCCGCGCGCGCCAGTTCATTGGAACTGCGCGCCTGGGCCTGCGCCTCGTCGCGCTTCTGCCGGCTCACCACGCCCTCGGCATACAGGTTGTCGAGCCGCCGGAAAGTACTGGTGGCAAGTTCCGCACCCGCCACCGCGCGCTTCCAGTTGGCCTCGGCGGCACGGATGTCCTCGCTGCGCGCGCCATCCTCGGCCTTGGCCGCCATCGCCTTGGCCGCCGCCACCACCGCGTCGGCCTGGCGCTCCTTGGCGGCCACTTCCGGGCTGTCCAGTTCAAACAGCACCTGCCCGGCACTCACCCGGTCACCTTCGCGTACATGCAGCTGGCGCAGGCGCGCGGTGACCTTGGCGGCGACATTGACGTTGTCGGCATCGGCCATGCCCTGTATCTGGTCCTGCGGGCTGCGCAGCCCCAACCACAGGCCGACCCCCACCAGCACCAGCAGCACCACGCCGGCAATCAGAAACACGCGGCGCTGCCGCGGGCTGGTTTCCACCTGCAGCGAATCGCTCATTCCAGCACCTTGTCCGCGCGTTGGCGGTAGTCATCAAAACGTTGCAGTTGCCCACTCACTTCCAGCAACTGCGCCAAGGCCACGTCGAACTGGTAGGCGGCCTGCGCACGTTCCACCTGTGCGGCACCCAGCGCCAGACGCGCGTCGATCACGTCCAGCGAGGTGGATTGCCCTTCGCGGAATGACAATTCCTGCAGCCGCTGGTTCTCCTCGGCCTGGGCGATGCTGCTGTCCAGCAGCTGGAACTGTGCGCGTGCGGTCTCCAGTTCATTCCACGCCTTTCCCACGCCCAGCTGCAACTGGTTTTCCACCTCGTCCAGGCCCGACTGCGCCTGTTCCAGCTGCGCCCGCGCCGCACTGACCTGCAAGGGCCGCGCCGTGGGCGAGAGGAAGGTGTAACGCACGCCGATGCCAAACGCCCAGTCGGCATCGGTCAGCAACGCATCGCGGCGGCGCAGGTCGTATTGGCCGAACAGGTAGATCTGCGGCTTGAGCTTGGCCTGCTGGGCACGCACGCCCTGCTCGGCCTGCGCGGTCAGCGCGCGCAACCGACCGATCTGCGGATGCCGCTGCTGCGCGCTGCGTTCGAATTCCTCGCGCGCCCCGACCGGGCCGCTGATCACGAACAGCGGCGAAGTGGTGCCGACCGTGCCACCGCTGCGCAGCAGGGTGGCCAGCGCCTGCTGCAGGGTGGACAGATCGTTGACCGCTTTCTGGTATTCGCGCTCGGCCTTGTCCCGGGCCACATTGGCCTGCAAGCGCTGCGCCTTGGTGGCGAAGCCCTCGCGCTCAAGCTTCTGGGCATCTTCAAGGTGACGCTGCAGGCCGTCACGCACTTCGCGCCGCACCTGCAGTGCCTGCTCGGCCAGCTGCTGGCCGAAGTAGGCCTGCACCAGCTGCAGCGACAATGACTGCCGCTGTACTTCGCGTTCGGCCTGGGCCAGCTCGGTGGCGGCCTCCGCAGCCCCTTGCGCGGCGGGTATCAAGCCACCGCTGTACAAAGGCACGCTGGCGGTGACGATGGGGCGGGTGCGCCAGTCACGCTCGCCGAACTCCAGCGGCGACTCGATGCCGAAGGCCTCGGCCACCGGCGCCAACGAGCCCAGCGGCAGGCTCAGGGTTTTCTGGAACTGCATGCGGCGCACATCGGCGGTGATTTCCGGCAACCGCAGATAGCGGCTGGCGTCCTGCAGGTCCTGCTTGTTGCGCACCCCGGCATCGGCTGCGGCCAATGCATCGGAGACCTGCTCCAGGCGTTGCCGGGCCTGCTCGTAGCTCAGCGCCGGCACCGCCTCGGCGGCCACCGCAGCCGGGGCCAGCAGCACCCACAGTGCACCTGCCCATATCGTCATCGTGCCTGGCTGCTTGGCTGCCACCCGATACTCCCTGCTCGTCGGCCGGCCCCAGCATAGCGGCCCCGGCAGTGAGGAAGAAGTCAGGCCGTCAGATCAGGCCGCCCGTGCCAGCGGCTGGACGCCGGCCAGGCAGGCCAGCGTGCGCCCGCCATGGTCGAGCAGGCGCAGGCTGCCATCCGGGTCTTCGGCCAGAGCGGTCAGGCTTTCCACCCAATCACCGTCGTTGGCGTAGATCAGGCCATCGCGCTCGATCAACGCGGCACGGTGGATATGGCCGCAGACGATGCCATCAAGGCCGCGCCGGCGCACGTCAGCCAGGCCCGCCTGCACGAAACGTTCGATGTAGCGCTCAGCCGCACCGCTCTGCCGTTTGAGGAACTCCGACAACGACCAGTAACGCATGCCGAGCCGACGCCGGGCAGCATTGAGCAGACGGTTGCCGCCAAGGATGCGGTAGTAGAGCCAATCCCCGAAGCGCTCCTGCAGCCCGCCGAAATGGGTGGCGGCGTCGTAGTCATCGCCATGCACCACCAGCAGGCGGCGGCCATCAGCGGTGGTATGGATGGCGCGGCGACGCACCTGCATGGCCGGCAGCATCAAGCCACAGGTGCGCCGCAGCGGTGCATCGTGGTTGCCGGGGATGTAGATGATCTCGGTGCCGGCACGGCGCAGGGCCTGCAGCGCTTCGATCACCTCGTTGTGTGCCTGTTGCCAGGTGGCGCGCTTATGCGAAAGCCACCATAGATCAACGATATCGCCCACCAGGTACAAACGCTCGCAGCGCAGGCTACCGAGGAAGCGTGCAAGCTCGGCGGCATGGCAATGCCGCGCGCCCAGATGCGTGTCGGAGATGAACACCGCACGCCGGTATGGCGGCAGCACCGGCACCGTGCTCATGCCAGCGCTCCGGCATCGCGCAGATAGCGTTTGCGCTTGTGCGGGCGGATGGCCTGCAGGTCCACTTCGATCAGTCCGTCGATGGAATCGCTGAAATCCGGATCCACGCCGAATGCAAGGAAGCGCGCACCGCCGGGTTCGCACAGTTCGGTGTACTGCCGGTACAACGTCGGCACGCTGGTGCCCAGCGTTGCCAGATTGGCCTTGAGCACGTCGAATGCAGCCGCTGCATCCAGGGCACCAAAACTCGGCGGCGCGGCGAAGTACTGGAACGGCCGGTTCGACTCGGCCAGGCTGCGGCCGGCACCGTAGTACTGCTGGTAATAGGCCACCAACTGTTCACGCGCCGCACGTGGCAGCGCGGCACTGATCGACACCGCACCAAACAGATAACGGATGCCCGGCTGGCTGGCCAGGTAGGCACCAATGCCCTGCCACAGATAATCCAGGCTGCGGCTGCCCCAGTAGTCGGGCACCACGAAGCTGCGGCCCAGCTCCATGCCTTCGGCGATGCGCGGAATGGCATCGTCCGAATAGCGGAACAGGCCGGCGGTATACAGCCCCTGCAGGCCACTGCGCGCCAGCGCCGGGGCGCCGCGCATGACCCGGTAGGCACCGGCAATGCGCTGGGCCGGCGCATCCCAGACCACGATGTGCTGGTAGAGCGGATCGAAGTCGTCCAGGTCGCGGCTGCGGCCGGTGCCCTCGCCCACCTCGCGGAAGGTCAGCTCGCGCAGCCGGCCCAGTTCCAGCAGCAGCGGCGATTTGGCACTGCATCGGGCCAGCCGGATCTGCTTGCCGTCGCCGGTCTGACCAAGCAGTTCAGCCTCCGCAATGGCGGCGGCAAGCTGGGCGGCGGCAATCGGTTCAGCAAGAGGTTGCGGGCCGCTGCCCTGCGTCTCGCCCCCCTGCCGCTGCCCGCCCAAGGCATAAAGCGCATCGCGTACCGCCTGCAGCTGCTGGGTTGGTTCCTGCTGCGTGTCCAACTGCATCAGTTCGCCAACCTGCAAGCGCAGCGGCCGTTTGCCACGGGCGAACATCTCGCGCGCCAGCAAGGCAGTCCCGGCCGGCTTGAACAGCGCCGAGGCGCCATAGAACAAGGCCGAGTTGCGCGCCTGCACCCGCACCGGCAGCACCGGCGCCGCACAGGCGCGGGCAAAGCGGACAAAACCGCGGTTCCAGCGGCCATCGCGGATGCCCTGCAGCGACAAGCGCGAGACCTCGCCGGCAGGGAACACGATCACGCACTGCTCGGCCTGCAGCGCCTGCTCCACCGCCTGAAGGCTGGCCCGCTGGGCACGGCCGCCGAGGATGCGCACCGGCAGCAGCAGCTCGCGCAGCGGTTCCAGCTCCAGCAGCAGGTCGTTGGCGATGATCCGCACATCGCTGCGCACTTTGCCCACCGCATCCAGCAAGGCCAGCGCATCCAATGCCCCGGAGGGATGGTTGGCGACTATCAGCAGGCGGCCGCTGGCCGGTACCCGTGCCAAGGCCGCAGCATCGACCGTGTAGTCGGCGTCCAGGAAGCCGAGCGCGGCGCTGACAAAGGCGAAACCCTGTAGCCCGGCGCTGCGCCGCAGGAAGGCATCCAGCTTCTCGAAACGAGATAGTCGTCCCACTGTGCGCAACAGCGGCCGGGCCAGATGCCCGCGCGGGCCGTGGAACCACTGCGGGTAACGCTGCTGCAGGCGGTACGCGATCTGGTGCATGGTGAAGTCTCCCTGACGGCCCATTGGCCGGGAGCCTGCGCCCGCCAGAAGGCAGGCCGATGGCGGTTTTGCGGCAATTCGGTGACCCCGCCTTAACCGTATGGCAACAAACGCATCGGCACTATTCCGTCAAGGTGCCGAGCGTGTATCATTCGCGACCATCTTTCCATCCGAATCAAGGGATATATAGCCCGATGTCCAGCTACCTGTTCACCTCCGAATCGGTCTCCGAAGGCCATCCGGACAAGATTGCCGACCAGATCTCCGATGCGGTGCTGGACGCGATCCTGACCCAGGACAAACGCGCCCGCGTGGCCTGCGAAACCCTGGTCAAGACCGGTGCGGCAATCGTCGCCGGCGAAGTGACCACCTCGGCGTGGGTCGATATCGAAGAACTGACCCGCAACGTCATCAACGAGATCGGCTACAACAACTCCGATGTCGGCTTCGACGGCCACACCTGCGCCATCATCAACATGCTGGGCAAGCAGTCGCCTGATATTGCTGCCGGCGTTGACGGCACCAACAAGAAGGCCAAGAAGCCGGAAGAGCAAGGCGCTGGCGACCAGGGCCTGATGTTCGGCTATGCCTGCAATGAAGCCCCGGAATTCATGCCGGCGCCGATCTACTACTCGCACCGTCTGGTCGAGCAGCAGGCCAAGGTCCGCAAGAAGAAGAACTCGCCGTTGCCGTGGCTGCGCCCGGACGCCAAGAGCCAGGTGACCCTGCGTTACGGCCAGGACGGCAAGATCGAAGGTCTTGATGCCGTGGTGCTGTCGACCCAGCATGATCCGGGCGTGAAGCAGAAGGACCTGGTCGAGGCCGTGCGCGAGCACATCCTCAAGCCGGTGCTGCCGAAGGCGTGGCTGGACAAGCTGGCGAAGAACAAGGTGCACATCAACCCGACCGGCATCTTCGTGATCGGCGGCCCGGTGGGCGATTGCGGCCTGACCGGTCGCAAGATCATCGTCGACACCTACGGCGGCATGGCCCGTCACGGTGGCGGTGCGTTCTCCGGCAAGGACCCGTCCAAGGTTGACCGTTCGGCCGCTTACGCTGCCCGTTACGTCGCCAAGAACGTGGTTGCCGCTGGCCTGGCCGACAAGTGCGAAGTGCAGGTCTCCTACGCCATCGGCGTGGCTGAGCCGACCTCGATTTCGGTCACCACCTTCGGCACCGGCAAGATTCCGGACGCACAGATCGAGAAGCTGATCCGCGCCCACTTCGACCTGCGTCCGTACGGCATCATCAAGATGCTGGACCTGATCCACCCGATGTACCAGCAGACCGCTGCCTACGGCCACTTCGGCCGCAAGCCGAAGGACTTCTCGTACGTCGACGGCGACGGCAAGACCCAGAACGCAACTGCGTTCTCCTGGGAAAACACCGACCGTGCCGAAGCCCTGCGCAAGGCTGCGAAGCTGAAATAAGGCTGCAGGGCCGGAGTCCGGCAGCAACACAGTTTGAACAGAGAAGGCCGCCCGCAAGGGCGGCCTTCTTTTTTGGCTTCGGCTTCTTTTTTGGCTTCGGCTTCTTTTTTGGCTTCGGCTTCTTTTTTGGCTTCGGCTTCGGCTTCGGCTTCGGCTTGGTTTTGGTTTTGGTTTTGGTTTTGGCTTCGGCTTTGGCTTTGGCTTTGGCTTCGGCTTGGCTTTGGCTTTGGCTTTGGCTTCGGCTTGGCTTTGGCTGAGCCGTTGATTTAGCCCTTCTCCCGCCTGCGGGAGAAGGGTTGGGATGAGGGCAGCTTTAGCTTTGTGGCTTTGGCTTTGGGCCTGGATCTGGCTTCAGCAAAAGCAACGGCTAGAAATCTAAAACCCCCTCATCCGCCCTTCGGGCACCTTCTCCCGCAAGCGGGAGAAGGGACAGCCAAGCAACAGCCAAAGCCAAAGCCAGAGCCAGAGCCAAGACCAGAGCCAAGACCAGAGCCAAAGCTCCGGCTACGGCTACGACTACGGCCACGGCAAAAGCAAAAGCAAAGGCCAAGGCCAAGGCCAAGGCAAAGCCTCCGCCGAAGGCGAAGGCGAAGGCGAAGGCGAAGGCGAAGGCTCAAGCAGCATCTCCGGCAAGACCACTGTTACCACCTTCTGCCACTCACCCTGCCCGCCCTCACCAGCAATGCACTACCATCGGCCCATGGGGAAAAATGACCGTAGACCAATTGCCGCCCGTTCCGCCGGCTGGGCCCAACGCCTGAGCGCCGCGCTGGCACGTTCTTCCATCACACCCAACCAGATCTCCGTGCTCAGCGTGTTCTTCGCCGCCATCGCTGCGGTAGGACTGCTGGCAGCCCCGAACCTGATCGGCCTGCTGACCTGCGCCATCTGCATCCAGCTCCGCCTTGTCTGCAACCTGCTCGACGGCATGGTCGCAATGGAAGGCGGCAAGCAGACTCCTACCGGCGCGCTCTACAACGAATACCCCGACCGCATTGCCGACTCACTGCTGATCATCGCCCTCGGCTACGCCGCCGGCATGCCTTGGCTGGGTTGGCTTGGTGCCCTGCTGGCAGCACTCACCGCCTACGTACGCCTGTCCGGTGCCAGCCTCGGCCTGCCGCAGGATTTTCGCGGGCCAATGGCCAAACAGCACCGCATGTTCGCGCTTACCGCCGCCTGTGTTCTGGCCATCATCGAACAGCTGATCGGCAATACCGCCTACGTCCTGCCCGCTGCGGCCATCATCATCGCCGCCGGCTCGCTGCTGACCTGCATTACCCGCACCCGCGCCATCGCCGCGCAACTCAAGGCAAGCACCTGATGCTTTCAAGCCTGCTGGTCGCCGCCGTCAAGGTTTTCATTGGTGCCTACCCGCGTTGGGTTGGCAGCCGCCCCAACGACACCCAGCGCATCTACTTCGCCAACCACTCCAGTCACCTGGATACGGTGGCGCTGTGGTCGGCACTGCCGCCGGCACTGCGCGAGCACACCCGCCCGGTCGCCGCGCGCGACTACTGGAGCAAGGGCGTACGCAAGCTCATCGCCGACAAGGGTTTCAATGCGGTGTTGATCGAACGCGACCGCAACAAATGCGTTGGTGATCCTCTGCAACCGCTGCATGACGCGCTGGATGCCGGTGACTCGTTGATCCTGTTTCCGGAAGGTACGCGCAACCACGACCCCTTGCCGCAGCCGTTCAAGGCAGGCCTGTTCCACCTGGCACAGCACTACCCGCATGTGGAGCTGGTACCGGTGTACCTGGACAACGCACGACGCGCGCTGCCCAAGGGCAGTCTGGTACCTGTGCCGCTGGTATGCACGGCGCGCTTCGGTGCGCCGCTCAACCGCATCGCCGATGAGGACAAGGCGCAGTTTCTCGAACGCGCCCGCAACGCCGTGGTGGAGCTGGCATGAACAACGTCTTCCAACAACTGCCGCTGGGCAGCTTCGTGCAGCAGGCCATCGAGCGCGCGCCGGCCAGTTTCTGGTGGATGATCGGCGGCGTGATCGGGGTACTGGTGCTGGCCAGCCTGATTGGCTTCATCCTCGGCCGGATCAAGCCCGGCTCGGTGGTGGACAACCTCAACGCACGCATTCGCGCGTGGTGGGTGATGGCCGGGGTGCTGCTGTTCTGCTTCCTGCTCGGCAAAATCGCCACGCTGGTGTTCTTCGGCCTGCTGTCGTTCTTCGCCCTGCGTGAATTCATTTCGCTGACGCCAACACGGCGCGGCGATCACCTGGCGCTGTGTCTTTGCTTCTACATCGCGATACCGCTGCAGTACTGGCTGATCGGCATCGACTGGTATGGCCTGTTCGTCATGTGCATTCCCGTGTACGGCTTCCTGGCCTTGCCGGCGATATCGGCCTTGTCCGGCGACACCGAGAATTTCCTGGAACGCAACACCAAGATCCAGTGGGGCGTGATGCTCACCGTGTTCTGCCTCAGCCATGCACCGGCGCTGATGCTGCTGCGCATCCCCGGCTACGAAGGCCAGAACCTGATGTTGCTGTTCTACCTGCTGCTGGTGGTACAGCTCAGCGACGTGCTGCAGTACGTGTTCGGCAAGCTGTTCGGCAAGCATCTGCTGGCCCCGCTGGTCAGCCCGTCCAAGACGGTTGAAGGCCTGGTCGGTGGCGGCTTGGCGGCGACTGGCGTCGGCGCCGCGCTGTACTGGATCACCCCGTTCTCGCCGCTGCAGTCCGCGTACCTGTCGCTGCTGATCGTGGTCTGCGGCTTCCTCGGCGGACTGGCGTTGTCAGCGGTCAAACGCAGCCTGGGCGCCAAGGACTGGGGTGAAATGATCGAAGGCCACGGCGGCATCCTCGACCGTCTGGATTCGGTGGTGTTCTCCGCGCCGGTGTTCTTCCACGTGGTGCGCTACAACTTCCAGTAAGCCCACGACGGTTCGGCCCTACAAATGCCGGATCCCTGTAGTGCCGAGCCATGCTCGGCAGAGGCTTTACCGGTAGGGCTCCAGCCGAGCATGGCTCGGCTCTACAAATGCCAGGCTCCTGCAGTGCCGAGCCATGCTCGGCAGAGGCTCTACCGGTAACGCTCCAGCCGAGCATGGCTCGGCTCTACAAATGCCAGGTTCCTGTAGTGCCGAGCCATGCTCGGCAGAGGCTTTACCGGTAGGGCTCCAGCCGAGCATGGCTCGGCTCTGCATCACAGCACCGGTGTGCCTACCGTCTGCACGCCGGCTGGAGTAGCCTGCTCTTCCCGCAGTGGCAGCAAGTCCCATGAACGACCATAAAGCCCACCAGCTATCGATGTCCGTGTTGATGTCCCCGGAGATGGCCAATTTCTCCGGCAAGGTTCACGGCGGCGCGATCCTGCGCCTGCTTGACCAGGTTGCCTATGCCTGTGCCAGCCGCTATGCCGGCAACTACGTGGTGACCTTGTCGGTGGACCAGGTGACATTCCGCCAGCCGATTGCTGTAGGCGAACTGGTTACTTTCCTGGCCTCGGTGAACTTCACCGGCAACTCCTCGATGGAGGTCGGCATCAAGGTGGTGGCCGAGGACATCCGCAAGAACGCGGTACGCCACGCCAACAGCTGCTTCTTCACCATGGTGGCGGTGGATGACAACGGCCGGCCGACACCGGTGCCGGCTCTGGAGCCGGCAAACAGCGACGAGAAGCGCCGCTTTGCCGCCGCCCAGATCCGCCGCCAGTTGCGCCAGGAAATGGAGCAGCGGCATCTGGAACTGCTCAAGAGCAATCCTTCGGGTGAGGCGGACCTTTCGTTGCCTTCGGCCTAGGTTTTTGTGGGAGCGGCGTAAGCCGCGAAGCTGGCGGTGCGTCCGGTGACATGTAGTGCCGAGCCATGCTCGGCAGAGGCTTTACTAGTGAATGCCTCTGCCGAGCGCGACTCGGCACTACGGTTTGAGATTGCTGGGGAATGCCCCTGCCGAGCATGGCTCGGCACTACCGTTTTGGATTGCTGGTGATGCCTCTGCCGAGCATGGCGCGGCACTACGGAGGGGGCTTAGCCGGTGTTCTGTACGCCTTGCGATACGCCGTTCACGCAGGCTACAAGGGCGCGCAGCAGGCCTTCGTCCTGGCGATCACTTGCCCGCCAACGCTGCAACAGATCCACCTGCAGGATGCTGATCGGGTCGATGTAGGGGTTGCGCAGGCGGATGGACAGGGCCAGCCGTGGGTCCTGTTCCAGCAGCTCCTGCTGGCCGCTCAAGCGCTTCACCCAATGCGCGGTGAGCGCCAGCTCTTCGCGGATCAACGGGAAGAAGTGCTCGTGCAGCGGGCCGGCCAGCTTGGAGAATTGTTCGGCGATATGAATGTCGCCCTTGCTGAGCACCATCGACATGTCGTCGAGGAAGGTTTCGAAGAACGGCCAATCGTGCGCCATCTCGCGCAGCGTCTGTTCATGCCCGGCATCGGCAGCGGCCTGCAGGCCACTGCCCACGCCGAACCAACCAGGGATCACCGCGCGTGCCTGGCTCCAGGCAAATACCCAGGGGATCGCACGCAGATTGGTCAGCGCCGCGTCCTGGCCCAGCCGCCGCGAGGGGCGTGAACCCAGCGTCATGCGCTCGATCACATCGATCGGCGTGGCCTTGCGGAAGTAGTTCATGAACTGCGCGTCGCCGACAAACGTGCGATAGGCCGCCGAGCTCTGCTCGGCCACCAGCGCCATCACCGGCTTCCACTGTTCTTCGCGCGGCTCGCTGGCGCGCGGGCGCAAGCTGGCGCGCAACACCGCACCGGCCGATTGCTCCAGCGAGCGCAGCGCTAATGCGCGGATGCCGTACTTGCGGTGGATCACCTCGCCCTGCTCGGTAACGCGCAGGCGGCCACCGATGCTGCCGCGTGGCGATGCGTTGACCGCATGTGTGGTTTTGGTGCCACCGCGGCTGATCGAGCCGCCGCGGCCGTGGAAGAAGGTCAGCTTGACGCCGTACTCGGCAGCAGCGTCCAGCAGTTCGACCTGCGCATGCTGCAGGCCCCAACGCGAGGCGGCGATGCCGCCATCCTTGCCACTGTCCGAATAGCCCAGCATCACCATCTGCACATCGTTGCGTGCAGCCAGATGCGCGCGATAGACCGGGTCGGCCAGCAGGTCGTGCAGCGTTGTAGTGCCGCGCTGCAGATCGTCAACGGTTTCGAACAGCGGTGCGATATCCAGCGGCACCGCGTTGTCGGCATCCACCAGGCCACCACGTCGTGCCAAGGCCAGCACGGCCAGTACATCGCCACGATCATGCGCCATCGAAATGATGTAGCTGCCCAGCGCATCGGCGCCGTGGCGGCGGCGCGCATCGGCCAGCGCGGCGAATACCTTGTCCAGACGCTGGCCGGCTTCATCCTCACCTTGCGCCAGTACTTCGGTGCCTGCCGCATACGGCGACAACAGCTGCGCGCGGGCGGCATCGTCGAGCGCATCGAATGCCTCCTGCCCGCCCAGCACTTCGGCCAGCGCGCGTGAGTGCACACTGGATTCCTGGCGCACGTCCAGGCGCGCCAGGTGAAAGCCGAAGGTGCGCACGCGCCACAGCAGGCGGCGTACCGAGAACCAACCGGCGTGCTTGCCCTTGTTGGCCTCAAGGCTGTCCAGGATCAGCTGGATGTCGTGGATGAATTCTTCCGGTGATGCATAGGCGCCCGGCGCATCTTCCAGCGTGGCCTGCAGGCGCGCGCGCATGCGGTCGTTGAGCAGGCGATAGGGCATGTCGGCATGACGCGGGCGCGACTTCACCTGCGGCAGCAGCTGCTGGTATTCCTGCAAGCGCGCCTTCACCGCATCGCTGACACCGACAAGTTCGGTCGATTGGCTGAGCAGGCTCGCCAACGCGACCATGTCTTTCAGGTACAGGCCGAGTACGGCGCTGCGTTGCGCATTCAAGGTTGCGGTGATGGTCCCGGCATCGACATTGGGATTGCCATCCATGTCGCCGCCCACCCAGGTGCCGAAGCGCAGCAGGCGCGGCAGTGGCAGGGTTCGGCCCCAGGTGTCGCGCAGGGCCTGTTCCAGCGATTCGTAGAACACCGGGATCACCCGGTACAACACGCGGGTGAGGTAGAAGCCTACGTGCTCGCGCTCGTCATCCACGGTGGGGCGTACCGGCGAGGAATCGGCGGTCTGCCAGGACGCGGTCAGCGCCATGCGGAAACGCGCAGCATCGGCTGCCTGCTCGCCCGGCGTGCGCTGACCGTCGAGGTTGTCGACCAGGGCGGCAACCATCAACTGTTCTTTTTCCAGCAAGGCACGGCGCACGGCCTCGGTGGGATGCGCGGTGAACACCGGCTCGATATCGATCTGCGGCAGCCATTGCGCCAGTTCTTCCGGGGTCACGCCCTGCGCCTTGAGCGCAAGCAGCGCGTCATGCAGGCCGTCGGGCTGCGGCCGCTTGGTGCCTGCACGCTGGTAATCACGGCGACGGCGGATGCGGTGCACACGCTCGGCGATATTGACCACCTGGAAGTAGGTGCTGAAGGCACGCACCAACGCTTCGGCATCGCGCGGCGAACGGCCGGCCAACTGCGTGTTCAGCGGCGCCAACGGTGCCTGGCTTTCGCGACGGGCGATGGCGGCGGTACGCACATCTTCCACCTCATCGAGGAAGGCGGGCGATACCTGTTCGGAAATCAGATCACCGACCAGCGCACCAAGGCGGCGCACATCGTCGCGCAGGGGCAGATCGGGGGTGGCGAAGACAACGCTGCTGCGGTACTCGTTCATCTAAGACGGAGAGCCTGGAGAGCGGAAACCCGTCAAGCCTACCGCAAAAATCGGCATAGTTTTGCAGTGCACCAAACCTGAAACAGTTGCATTTGAATGTTGTCTGGCAGCTGTCCTTTTGGACAGGAATACGTGCTGGATAGGTCATTCGCGGACCTGTAGTGCCGAGCCATGCTCGGCAGAGGCGTTACCGGTAATGCCCGTGCCGAGCATGGCTCGGCACTACACCCGCCCTTGCGCCGGAGGCGCAAGGGCGGGCAATACGTCAGCGCTTCTTGCCAGCTTCCGCACCCAACCAACGGTCGAGCCAGTCCTCACTTTCGGCCAGCATCGTCATGATCGATTCGCGTGCGCGGTAACCATGCGATTCGTTCGGCAGCATCACCAGCCGCGCGGTGCCGCCCAAACCCTTCACCGCTGCGAACATGCGCTCGCTCTGGATCGGGAAGGTGCCGGAGTTGTTGTCGTCCACGCCATGGATGAACAGGATCGGATCCTTGATCTTGTCTGCATAATTGAACGGCGACATCTTCTGGTACACGTCCTGCGCCTGCCAGTAGTTGCGCTCCTCGGCCTGGAAGCCGAACGGCGTCAGCGTGCGGTTGTAAGCACCTGACCGCGCGATACCGGCCTTGAACAGACGCGTATGCGCCAGCAGGTTGGCGGTCATGAAAGCACCATAGGAATGGCCACCCACGGCAATGCGCTCACGGTCACCAACACCGCGCTTGACCACTTCGTCCACCGCTGCCTGCGCACTGGCAACCAGCTGCTGCACATAGGTGTCATTCGGCTCGGTGTCGCCCTCGCCGATGATCGGCATGGTCGGGTTGTTCAACACCACATAGCCCTTGGCCAGGAACGCCTGCGGGCCCCAATAGCTGATGGCGTTGAAGCGGTACTGCGAGCCGCTGACCTGGCTGGCATCGGCAGCAGATTTGAACTCGGCCGGGTATGCCCACATCAGCAGCGGGCGCGGGCCATCCTTCTTGGGGTCGTAGCCCGGTGGCAGCAACAGGTCGGCGGTGAGTTCAACACCATCGTTGCGCTTGTAGCGGATCTGCTCCTTCTTCACGCCCTTCAGCTGCGGCAGCGGATGAGCAAAGTGGGTCAGTTCAACCGGCTGCGCATCCGCCGCCAAACCGCGGGCAAACAGGTTGGCTGGCACGTCGTTGGATTCGCGGTACGTCAGGATGCGGCCAGCCTCGCCTTCGATGATGCCCAACGGCATTTCGTAATACGGCGCCTGCGAATGGAACAGGCGCTCGCTCTTGCCACTGGCCAGATCGACGCGGTCAAGGAACGGGCGATCGCCTTCGGCCGATGCACCGTCGCCAATGCGGTAGAAGCCACCGCCATCGGCAGTGAGCTGCAGACGCGAGCGGCCACCATCGTCCATCTGCAGCAACGGTTCGCCCGGGTCGCTGTAGCGGTCGTCTTCCGAACGCTGCACCAGCAGCGTCGCGGCCTGGTCGAGATGGTCCGGCGCGATCTTCCATTGCTTCATCTGGCGGTTCTTCCACCAGTACTCATCCAGCAGCGCCAACTCGCCGTTGGCCCAGGTAGCACCGGCATAACGCGAGCCCAGCTGCGCCAGCGTCACCGGTGGCTTTTCAAATGGCGCGGCCTGCATCAGCACCGCATCGCGCACCTTGGCCTCGCGCGACGGGTCGCCGCCGTCCTGCGCTTCGGCCCATACCAGGGTTGCCGGTGCATCGGCACGCCAGCTGATCGAACGCACGCCTGTGGGCACTGCGTCGTTGCCGGTGGGCAGGCCATCCACCAGCGGCAGGCGTGCCACCGTATGCACCAGCTTGCCCTGCGCATCCAGCACCTCGATATGGCGCGGGAAGCGGCTGACCGGCACCGCATACGAGAACGGCCGCTGCACGCGCTGGCTCAGCAGGTAGCTGCCATCCGGCGAGGCCGACAAGCCGAGGTAGATGCCCGCAGCGCCGACCGGTTTGCTGTCACCGCTGATCGACACCCGTACTGGTTGTGCCTGCATGTAGTAGGCGAACAGGCGCGCGTCGTCTTCGTTCTTGAGCAGATCCTGGTAGGTCCGCACCGAACGCACACCCTGCCCGGCTTCGGTCTGCTGCACGGCCGGCCCGGTGGGAATGCCGTCGCTCTGCGGCGGCTCGCCCTGCCCGGCCGGACGCTGCAGCACCAGCAGCGCGTCGCTGCCCGGCAGCCAGCTGTAGCCATTGCCCACGATGCTGTTCAGCCGCTCGGCGATGCGCCGTGCATTGCCGCTCTGCACATCCACCAGCCACAGCTCGTTGCTGCCCGTGGCCGGGTCCAACTGGTTGAAGGCCAGGTACTTCTGGTCCGGTGACCAGGCCAGCGACGCCACCGACAAGGGCTGCGGCAAGCCGCTGATCTGGCGCTCCTTGCCATCAACGGTGGACGCCAAACACAGCTTGCTGCCGAACGAGAAACGGCTGTCGGAGACGGTCTTGGGGTTGATGCGCAGCCCGGCCAGCTTCAGCTCGGGGGCCGCCACCTGGGCGATGGAGGGCAGCGCCGGGGTCTGCAGCAGCGCGGTCAGGTCGCGCTTGGGGGACAGGTACAGGCTGGGTGCGCGCGGGGCGTCAACTACCGCCTGCAGGGCCGCTGACGGCAGCCGGTAACCCTCGCCCTGCTGCGCCCCCTTCTGCACCGGCGGGGCCAGCGCCATGACCGGCGGGACGGCCAGCAGCAGGCCGGCGCACAGCACCAGGGCCGCGGAAGCGCGGCGTGGGCGGCGGGAAGACAGGTTCATGGCGCAATCCTCTTGGACGGAAACAATCGCCCAACTTAACAATCCCCATCGCCCGTGGCCCCTGCCTTTGGTTGGGCCGGCAGTGCAGGCCCGCCGGCGCGATATAATGGCCGGCCCGTTCCGAGGGGCGCTGCGACCGTTGGGTGGACCCGTCCACTACAGCCCGTGTTCTTGCACGGACTTCCCAAACGGCCAGGCTCGGACGGCTTTCACGCAACAACGGCGCCCGGCGAACGCGAGCCTGCTCGCACCACACCGGAGCTCTAAATGAACGCTGTTGCCTCTACCTTCTCGCAGGAAGGTGATTACAAGATCCGCGATATCTCGCTGTCCGATTGGGGCCGCAAGGAACTGGACATCGCCGAGCACGAAATGCCGGGCCTGATGTCGATCCGCCGCAAGTACCAGGCCGAGCTGCCGCTGAAGGGCGTGCGCGTGACCGGTTCGCTGCACATGACCATCCAGACCGCGGTGCTGATCGAGACCCTGAAGGACATCGGCGCCAATGTGCGCTGGGCCTCGTGCAACATCTTCTCCACCCAGGACCACGCAGCCGCCGCGATTGCCGCCACCGGCACGCCGGTGTTCGCCTGGAAGGGCGAGTCGCTGGAAGAGTACTGGGACTGCACCCTGGACGCGCTGACCTTCACCCTGGCCGACGGCACCCTGACCGGTCCGGAGCTGGTGGTCGATGACGGCGGCGACGTCACCCTGCTGATCCACAAGGGCTACGAGCTGGAGAACGGCAGCAACTGGGTCAACGAGCCGGCTTCCTCGCACGAAGAACAGGTCATCAAGAACCTGCTCAAGCGCGTTGCAACCGAGCGCCCGGGTTACTGGGCGCGCGTGGTCAAGGATTGGAAGGGCGTCTCCGAAGAGACCACCACCGGCGTGCACCGCCTGTACCAGCTGGCCCAGGCCGGCACCCTGCTGATCCCGGCCATCAACGTCAACGACTCGGTCACCAAGAGCAAGTTCGACAACCTGTACGGCTGCCGCGAATCGCTGGCCGATGGCCTGAAGCGCGCAATGGACGTGATGCTGGCCGGCAAGGTTGCCGTGGTCTGCGGCTACGGCGACGTGGGCAAGGGCTGCGCGGCTTCGCTGCGTGCCTATGGCGCACGCGTGGTGGTCACCGAAATCGACCCGATCTGCGCCCTGCAGGCGGCGATGGAAGGTTTCGAAGTCAACACCATCGAATCCACTCTGGGTCGCGCTGACCTGTACGTCACCACCACCGGCAACAAGGACATCATCCGCATCGAGCACCTGAGCGCGATGAAGGACCAGGCCATCGTCTGCAACATCGGTCACTTCGACAATGAGATCCAGGTCGATGCACTGGTGGGCTACAAGGGCGTGCAGCACGTCAACATCAAGCCGCAGGTGGACAAGTACATCTTCCCGAACGGCAACGCGATCTTCCTGCTGGCCGAAGGCCGCCTGGTCAACCTGGGCTGCGCCACCGGCCACCCGAGCTTCGTGATGTCCAACTCGTTCGCCAACCAGACGCTCGCACAGATCGACCTGTGGGCGAACAAGGACAGCTACGAGAACAAGGTGTACCTGCTGCCGAAGAAGCTGGACGAAGAAGTCGCCCGCCTGCACCTGGAAAAGATCGGCGTCAAGCTGACTACCCTTAGCCAGGAACAGGCCGACTACATCGGCGTGCCGGTCGACGGCCCGTTCAAGCCGGACCATTACCGCTACTGATCGGCAAAGCCTTTGCTCAAGCCCCTCTCCCGCCCGCGGGAGAGGGGTTGGGGTGAGGGCAGCTTTAGCCGGTAAAGCCCCTGCCGAGCATGGCTCGGCACTACAAGCCCCCGCGCACGCGGGAAGGATTGGAGCAAAGGCAAGATGCAAAGAACGGGCGCCGCAAGGCGCCCGTTCTGTTTACGGCACAATCGGCCCTACACGATTACCTGCCGCCGCCATGACAGCCCCCATCCCCGAAGCCATCACCACCCAGCTCGCCCTCGCCTGCGAAGCGATCCAGCGCCATCTGGCGGCCAACCTGCTTGCCATCCATCTCTATGGCTCGGCCCTGGATGGCGGCCTAAAACCACACAGCGATATCGATCTACTGGTGATCGTGGCCACGCATCCCGACGCCGCCACGCTGCGTTATCTGCAACGCGACCTGCTGGCCATCTCGGCCCCACCCGGCCAGCACGCAACACTGCGTGCATTGGAAGCGACGGTAATCGCACACGCCGAAGTGACGCCTTGGCGCCATCCAGCACGCCGCGAACTGCAGTTCGGTGAATGGCTGCGGCAGGACATCCTGGCCGGCATCCTGGAGCCGCCAACATACGACCCGGATCTCGCCATTCTCCTGACCAAGGCACGCCAGCAAAGCATCGCCCTGCACGGCCCGGACATCACCGAGCTGCTTCCAGCAGTGCCCGAGCACGACTTCCAGCAGGCCCTGGCCGACACCTTGAAGCTGTGGAATACCGTAGAGGACTGGCACGGTGAAGAAGCCAACATCGTGCTCACCCTGGCGCGCATCTGGTACAGCGCGCAGACGGGAAACATTGCGCCGAAGGATGTCGCCGCTGATTGGCTGCTGCAGCATCTGCCGGCGCAGCATCAGGCCATCGTCAGCCGGGCACGGCAGGAGTATCTCGCACCGACCGGCAGCACACTGCCTTGGCCGGCTGCGCCATTGGCCGCTTTCATCCACGCAGCCAAGGCACGCATCACTGAGATGCTGCCGCCAAGCACCCACTGAGTCGCCAACGCCCGGCCTTTGCCGCATCATTGCCCTGCCTCTCTCCTTCCCGGAAACGCATATGACCAGCAGCGAAAAAGTCCAGGGCCCCGCTTCGTACTTCCCGTCCATCGAGAAGACCTATGGCAAGCCGGTGAAGCACTGGCTGCAGCTGCTGGATACGGTCAAGGACAGGAAGCACATGGAACAGGTGGCCTTCCTCAAGGAACAACACAAGATCGGCCACGGCCATGCCAACGCGTTGGTCGCTTACCAACGCGCGCAGAACGGCGGCTGACAAGCAATCATCAAGCGCCCAACACGGCAGAACTCTCGCTACACGCAAGCCTCTCCGAGACAAGAGGCTCCAACATGCAGCCCCCCCCTGTTCGAGCGCCAAACCTTTACCGTCTTCGGCATGGAAACCCTCTTCCGCGAAGGCGAGGATGGCAACGCAGGCAGCTTGCACGCGAACTCCTGTCGCGGAGTAGCGCCCTTCAGCAGCTACCGCAGTTCGTCTGAGCAAAAGCGAAGCGGACGCCGCACGGTGCCCGCTTCGTGTGCGCCAACGTCAGCCGCGATGAATGGAGACACCGCCGTCCACCAGCATCGCCGTGCCGGTCATGAATGAAGACTGGTCCGAGGCCAGGAACATCGCCGCCGCAGCCATCTCGCGTGGATCAGCAATACGCTTCAGTGCATGCAACTGCGCCACCTGCGCCATCGCTTCCGGCGAGCCATTCATTTCACGCGCCATCGGGGTATCGGTGCCGCCAGGCAACAAAGCATTCACCCGCAGCCCTTGAGGCCCGAACTCCGAAGCCAACGCCTGGGTCAGCCCGATGATGCCGGACTTGCTGGCCGCATACGCGGCAGCACCGGCGAAGCCCACCGTGTGGCCGACGAAGGTTGAGGTGAATATCAGGCTGCCGGCTCCACCGCGCAGCATCGCCGGCACCTGGTACTTGGCCGCCAGGAACATCGCGGTGAGATTGGTGTCCTGCGTGCGCTGCCAATCAGCCAGCTCCAGCTGCGGCGTTGGCCCCAATGGCCCCATCGTACCCGCGTTGTTGAAAGCCACATCCAGCCGGCCGTATTGGTCCAATGCCAGCTGTACCAAGGCCTTTGCATAGCCTTCTTCGCAGACATCACCCGGCAGGCAGACCGCGCTTCCGCCACTGCCTGCAATCTCCACAACAAGCGCTTCCAGTTCAGCCGCACGGCGCGCGCCCAGCACAAGCGCCGCACCTTCGGCGGCAAACATCAATGCGGCGGCACGGCCGATGCCGGAACTGGCACCGGTGATGATCACAACCTTTTCCTGCAACTGCTTCATGTAAGCTCCAATCAACGAAAGAAGCTGCATGCTGCGCCCACCACCGCATCGGTGCCCGCCAGATTCGGACAACAAAGCCGATAAGCCGGCACCGCCTCAGGACGCAATGCACGATGACCGGCTTCACGCCGCAGGAGGTGACATGCGCGAGTTCGGCGTGCACACGATCGACGGCCACGGAATCATGTTCGGCCAGGAGCTTTGAGGCTTTGCCACGATGCCTGAGGCCGCACGGTGGCTGTAGGAGCGGCGTAAGCCGCGAAGCCGTCACATCGTCAGATCGCAAAATAATCGTGGCTTCAGCACCATATTCTTCGCGGCTTACGCCGCTCCTACAAAAGCAGATTGCGCCTAGTCGCAAACGCAGCCTGACTGCGCTGCGCTTAAACAAACCGCAATGCCAGGCATCAAGGTTGTTGTGGGAGCGGCGTAAGCCGCGAAGCTGACACATCGTCAGATCGCAAGGATATCCATGGCTTCAGCAACACCGGCTTCGCGGCTTACGCCGCTCCTACAAAAGCGGCATCGCGCCTTACCACGACAATTAATTTTCTGTGGGAGCAGCGTCAGCCGCGAAGCAGATGCTCCATCAGATCGCAAAAAATCCCAGACCCTCAACAACACCAGCTTCGCGGTTCACACCGCTCCCACAACACGAATCGCTTAGATCGCGCCCGGCCTTAGACGCAGGCTACCCAACACCTGGTCCCACAACCCAAGCGCCTGTGCGTCATCGCGGAATGCCGGTGCATCGGCCTTCTCTTCGGTCAGCAACTGCAGCGACAGGAACGGGAACTGCAAAGACTCCGCACGGCCCTGCGATTCCCACAGGAACGCGTACATCCTGCGCCCGCCTTCTTCCGCACCCGCCAGTATCTCCTGCCCCTGGATTGACCCGACGTTGCGTTCGCCACGGCGCAGATTACGCATCCGCGCTGCGGCGGCGGCATATTCCGGCGGCAGGTCGGACGCACGCTGCAACAGCGGCTGGTCCGGCTTGCCGGTGACATAGGACATCAACGTCATGCGTACACCCGGATAGGCGCGCGGACGCAGGCCTATGGTCATTTCCTCGCTGTTGATGCGGTTGCCGGCAATGAAACCCGAATCGATGCAGAACCCCGCCGTGGTCGGAATGCTGTTGGGATCACGGTAGCTGATGCGTGGACGCAGGGCGCGGTAGTTCTCGATCGCAGCGGGCAGCTTCGCCGCTTCGGTCTCGCCACTGACCAGGTATTGCACATTGTGCGTTGGATCCAGCACATACAGTTCCTGGCGATGACCGGCGCGACTGCTCTCGCTGAGCCATGACGTCACCAGTACCGCATCATCGTCGAAACGCGTTTCGCTGACCGACATGGACTCGCCAGCGCGGTGCCGTGCGGCCTTCAGCGTGGCCACACGCGCAGCCACACGCTGACGGAAGGCCTCCGCAGATACGCCGGTGCTCGTCTCCACCTTCTTGCGTGCATATACATAGCCGGGCTGGATCGCGGTCGCAGCAGGGACATCCAGCAGGAATCGCCCAACGCACAAAGTCTTCATTTCGCTTCCCTGTCGTTTCGGTGCCGCGCCGGCAACGCCGCCCGAGGCAAAGGTCAGTAGTACTGCAGCCAGCAAGCCATGCAACAGCGGCCGGCGCGTCATCGCGTGCAACACCTCACGCCCAGTCCGCGCCCTGGGCGAACCGCACGGCGGCGTAGAGGGTTGCCCAGCGGGTGCGCTCGTCGTTGTAGCTGCCTTGGTGGTCATAGCCTTTTTTTCCTTTCAGCGCGTACTGCCCGGTGCCGAAACTGCCTTGGCGGAAACATCCTGTGACCTCAGCTTTGGGGGCCGCACCTGAACACGCCGGGACTGTGCCATCACCGGGATCGGCAGGATCGGCGATCTCCAGCTTGATCACCCCAACCGGGTCCTGCAGTTTGATCTTGCCGTTGCGGTTGTCCGACACCGGCGTCACTGAATCCGCGCCCGTCATGCGGCCGCCGCTCCAGCCCAGCGAGCCCCAAGCAAGCTGCTTGGCATCATCGCCGTAATGCGCGAAGGTCGGCTTGTGGTACTTGCGCATGATGTCCTTGTGGAAATCCCGCACGCCTTCGATATTGATCTGGAAACCGGTGCGCGGCGTGAGCGCAGGCCCATCCTCTTCTTCGCGCGCCGAAGCCGCCGCGGCCGTTGGTGCGCTCGGATCGAGCAACTCGGTATTGCCCTCGGGAACCAGCCCATACCATTTGGTGTTGAGGTAGATCTCGTTGTAAGGATCGCCCCCAACAGGCAGCCGCGCGCCCTCGTCACCCAGTTGCAGCCACGCCTTGCCTTCGTTGTAGTCCGCCGCAGGCAACAGCTCCAGCCCGCCCGGCGACTTGGCCAGGATCGCCACCACCTCGCCGGCGTTGCGGCCAAGAATGATGCTGGATGCACCGGTATAACCGGCGCGGCAATGATGGTAAGTGGCTGCCGCGCCCGTCGCGGGCATCACGCCATGCGAGATGCCCAGCAACTTGCCGTAGTTGTGCAGCTGCGACACCGCACGTGACACCAGCCCGCCCATGGAATGGGTCACCAGCACCACTTTTTCCGCGCGGATGCCGCGCGCGGCGTAATACGGCAGCACCACCTTGTCGATGCGCTCGATGATGTCCTGCGCGGAACTGCGATTGCTCTGCAGCCAGTTGTAGCCGCCGGACCACACCTCGAAACGGTAGTGCGCCGCATGCTTGGCCTGCTCCAATGTCAGCGCTGGGTTGCCGCCAACCATCTCGCCATACTCGGCCGGCGCACGCGCGCCGTCTTCAGCCCACCACGGTTGCAGCTTGCCGGCCGACATCAGGTCATTGAGCTTTCGGTGCATCTCGGCCATGACCGGGTTGTAGGCCGAGCGCATCAACTGGCCCCAGCCGCGCTCGCGCGCCAGCGCCTCGGGAATCACGTCTTCCGCATCCAGCGGGCCGCGGTCATCAACCTCCGAGGTCAACGGGTTCAACAGCCGTTGCCGCGTGGCCGCGCCACGGAACAGGAACACGAACATCTGCCCGATCGCGCCAAGCACCGCACCCACGCCATCGGTATTCGGTGGCCGCCACACCGGATCGCCGGTGATCTTGGACTTCAGGTTGGTACCCATGATGCCGGGTAGGAAGATGACCGGGATCACCGCATCGGTATCGGCCTCTACCACCTTGTCGCGCTTGTCCTTGACCTGGGTCAAGCGTGCACGCGCGACCGGCCGCCCATCCTCGTCCCAGTCTCCGCTGGGCAGTACAACGTCCTGTTTCTCTTCCATGCGTCAGACCTTCCCCAGAATCTTGATGAGCACCTCATCGATGCCCTGCCCACGCTGCCGTGGCAGACGCCCCTGCGCATCGGTAACGGCCTCGCTGCGCCCACCATCGCCGCGGGTTATCTGCACCCGCGTATTGGGCATGGGTTCGCCAGTGGCCCGGTGCCGCACCACGTACACATCATCGAACTGCGCCTCGGGCCAACTGTTCATTTCAGTGGACAGGTGGGTGGCACCGAGAAAGCTTTTCTTGCTTGCATGCACGGTGATCTTGCCCGGGCAGTTGAAGCTGATGTTGCCGCCTTCGATGGTGACGCTGGCGCCACCGGTGGTGGCGATATGCACGGTCTTGCCCGCCGTCAGCTCCACCACGCCCTGCGCACTGGCAGCGCGCAGCGCCTGCCGTGATTGCAGGCGCACCTCGTCGTGCTGAGCCTGCACGTTCAACTCATCAGTGCCGGCCACCACGCTCAAGGCATTGCCACCTTCAGCACCGCCTTCCACCGTACTGGCCAACAGGCCGATGGCCTGGCCCGAATGCAGACGTGCATCGCCCATCACCGCGGTATCGCTGTCGCCGCCGCTGGCCAGCAACAGGCCTTCGCCCACCGACCAGTGCAGGGCTTGCCCGGCCACGTGGACGATGCCGGCGGGTGCGGCGAAGCCCAGCAGCGGATCACCGCTATGCGGCACCCGACCGTCGCCTGCAGACGCTTGCCGTTGCCCCGCCTCGCTGCTGGCAGCTTGATAATCCGCGCCGGCCACCGTGGTCTTGGTGCTGGCCAACATTGCTGCCAACGGCGCCTGATCCGGCACGATGGCGGAGCGATCCTTGCCGCGTGCGCCTTCCTTCATCGCCAAGGCACTGGTCAGATGCGTGCGCGCGGCCTGGCTGAAACGCGTGCCCAGGCCCTGCAGCTGATTGAGCAGCGCCGCTGGCTGCACCGCTTCACCGGCGGGACTATCGGCACGATGCGCATAGGCACTGAACCAGCCACCCGACGTTGCGCGCACCGCCCCCCAAGCATCACTGCGCAGCTCGAAACCGGTCCCACGCAGGCTGCCGAGGAAGTTGTCCGCTTGATGGCGCAGATGGCCAAGGCTCAACTGCGAGGTCTGCTGGCTGCTGGCCAACTCCACGCGCAGCTGCTGGTCGCTGTCATCGAACAAGAGGTGGTTACTGCCTTCGCCGCCCTCCCACTCGCGTGAGCGGACGCCCCACACGGCGCCTGCGTTGCGATGCGCATCATCACCCGCGCCCGCCGCATGCCATGCCGGCGCGTGGCCACCGCTCAAATTGGCTTGTGCGCTGGGCGTGCCATCGCGTGCCTGCGCATACGCGCTGTTGTCGGCATCGGCGCTGGCGCCGGCGGGCGTGGGCGCAACGCCCGCTTCGCCACGGCCGTTGTAGAGCGCGCCCAACACGATGGGCCTGTCAATATCGCCATCGAGAAAACCGACCAGCACTTCCTGGCCGATACGCGGCAGGAACTGCGCACCGACACCCGGGCCGGCATAGCGCTGGGCCACCCGCAACCACGTGGTGTCGCCCTGTTCGTCCTGGAAATGGAAACGCACCCGAACCCGGCCCAGGCTGTCTGCGTGCACATCCTGGCTGTTGCCGCCCTGCCCTGCGACAACCACCGCCGTCTGGTAACCGGGCACGGTGGGCCGCGGATTCAAACGATGGCCGTTGCCATCCTCCAAGGCCGGGCGCCACGGCAAAGACCGTTCGGTCGCCTTGAAACGGTTTGCGTAGCCAACTTTCTCCGCCTGTTGCCAAAGCCCGGCATCGCCGTCCGTCATCGCGGCAACGCCGAGCGCATCATCCATGGCCTGACGTACGTCGGTCGGCAGGTTGTTGATGCCGGCGTGTTCCACCTCCACCAACAACAGCTCGGGTGCGCTTTCAAACGGCGCCTGCTGCACTTCAAGCCAAGTGCCGGAGCGGAAGCCCCGTACTGTGCCCTGCCCCTGCCAACTGCGGGCATGCACCTCATGCGCCTGCGCCTGCAGGCGCGCATACCAATCCGCAGCGCTGGCATTGTTGAATGCATACGGGCCCACCGCGTCATAGCTTTCACGCTTGGAGGCGTTGCCGCCGCCATCCAAGGGCAGCTGCGCGCTGATGCTGCGCACCTGCCGGTAATCATCGCTGAGCAGACTCAGGCTGGTGCTGCCCAAGCCGCGGCGCCGGCCCAGGGCCTGGATGCTGTCAGTCGATTCAGTGGCATCGCTGCGATGAAAACGCACCCCGACCGCAGCACTGCTGCCGTCTTCAGGCAGGCCCAGGCTGTCGGCAAAGATCTCCATGCCATTACCGCAGGGCGCCTGTTCCTCGGCGTACAAACGCCACCCCAGCCCTTCCTCGGCCAATAGCCGCTGCAGGAAGTCCAGGTCACTCTCGCGGTACTGCACGCAGTAGCTGCGCACGCGTGTGCCAATGAATTCGTCACAGCCCTCGGCCCAACGCCAGTTGGCCAGGTCCGGATAGTCGGCAAGCACCGTGTCGACGATCTCGCGCACGTTCTTGTCCTGGAATACACGGCTGTGCCGCGCATGCTGCAGCCACCAGGTCCACGAGCGCAGTGACAGCCGGTATCGCACCAGCCCACCGTCGCTGCCCATCCGCTGCGCCTGCGCGATCAAGCCGCTACGTTGCTGCTCGCCACCATCGGCCATGCGCATCAGCAGCACCGCCTGCGTACCCAGCAGCGCGTCCAGCGCGACACCCTGATCGGTGGACAACACATCCACATCCGTCTGCGCATGCGCAGACAGGCCATCGCGGCCCCACCAGCGTTCAACCATGCCCTCCTCAAATCCCGAGCACCGCCACTGGTACTGCCGTTGTGCATCACTCGGCGCAGCAATCTGCGCCATCAGGCTATTCAGCTTATCCATGCCAACCCAATGCCATTCCCGCCCGCCATTCAGCAGACGCAATCAGATCCCCCAGTCCGAATCTATCAGAACTTTCCTATAGCCCGTGTTACGGGTTGGAGGGGCTGGATTGAGGGGAACAGCGGGAAATCTGCCGGAATTTCTGGGTTTGGCACAGGTAAACATAAAGGCGCTTGGCCTATTCAGAAATGTGCAATGACTGGTTAGTCAGCGCGTTGAGCGACTGCCATCACGCTTTCGTGATCGTTCGTTGTCTGCAAACGCGGCATATGCCGCTGCAGGCGCTCTTCAACCACAGCCCCGGAGTGCGGCGCAAACGGCCGCGTTGATGCGTCACAAGCGACCGGTCCAAGCCCTCCCCTTCGCTACGCGAAAGGGAGGGAGCAGAGCTGCTGCCCCACCTACTCTGGCGAAGCAGTCTGCTTGCCCAATAGACGCTCATAATCCGGCATCTCCGGCGTGGTGTGCCGTAGGTGCAGGTTATGTAGGATCGCGTCGAAACGCTTTTCACTTTCCTCCAGCGGCGGCGGTTGCTGCTTCAGCTGCGGATAGGTCTGTTGCGACCAACCCTGCATCGTCATCGAAACGAACGGCATCGCCTGAACGCCTTCAATCCCCGGCATGCCTGCATACAACTGGTAAGTGCGCACACTGGGATCGCGCTTGGTATCTCCCTCGCGGGTGATGGCAATACCGGTTCTATCGAAGCTCAACCCGCCGGCCAGAATTCCACCCGGTTTGACAACATCGCGCCGCTGCACGTCATCTGCCAGCGTTATCAGCAGCACACCTGAATAGGCTAAGACGCACGGACTCTCTACCTTCAATAATGTCCCTCTCGCGGCGGCGACTTACTGACATACCACGCCCTACAATCCGGGGATTCGTCACATTCCTTCCTGGGAATCTGCAGCCCACTTGGAAAGTCAGGGTGGCCTGGCAAAAAATCTGAAACATAGACCTTTACTTTTTTCTCGGGATAAAAAGCAACCCACAAAAATCCTGAGTAAACCATCTCATACGGAGGAACCTCAACTTCCTCCGAGTACAGAGCGGCAGGGTCCTTTCGATACAATTCGTTGTCGCTCCATTTAACCAGCACTTTCGTACCTGGCTGCCATGGATAAGGCAAACTCACCCCTCCTGCAAAGCCGCAACACCCGTTGTGTGCATTGATCGCACCGCCCCAGCTTCCGTTGACATACATGGCGCCTATTGGCATGTCGGTGTAGTTCAATCCGGCCAGGGTTAAGCCAACTTCCCCAGACACGGCCCCGGTCGCGTGGGCCTCTCGGCGTTGGCAGGCGGCGGTGCCGCTACATAAAACAAGAAGAATTAAAGCCCTCGCACAGCCGTGAGCGATCCACTTGAACAACAAACTATTTAATATTGCCGAGCGAGAGAACATAGAACCTCCGCTTTGCTCATTCTCCACCGCTAATAAGGAGCAAGTCGCGCAAGAACGTCAATACAAGGCAATCGTATCGCGAGACAAGCAATTCAATTAACCGTTAACACCTAGCAAAATTCTGAACACTTCACTCCTCGTAACATGCGAGGCTGGAAAGGGATCGCTGTATGCGTGCGCAACGTCAAAAGCACTCCTCCCCAGCCCTCCCTTCACTACGCGAAAGGAACTGCTACCCTCGCTTACTTGGGCGAAGACGTTGGCACGTGAAATACGCGCCATGCCCACAGCCGCTTCTCGTGGGCCATCAAAACGTAACGGCGCGCGTCCATGCCCCCGGCAGTCGGTGAGTTCAGTTCTTTACGCAAGACCTACAATGACAGGGCTATTGTAAGCTTCAACTCTCGGCGGTTCTCCTTTACCACTTGCACAGACTGCGTTCTTTCTTGCACAGCGGCGCCGATCACAAACAGGCATTCGAATTACCACCGAACCCTCTACAATCGAGTTCTTGGAACACCATTGGATAGCGCGTCCTTTGCTTTATCCAACAAATAGTCGGCGCCCTTCTTAGCGCCATTCCCGATGGCGCGCCCGGCTGCTTCTGCCGCTCGGTCGACTGCATCATCCACCTTATCCTTAATCCCTCGTTTGACAGCCCGAGCTTGGGCACCAGCAAAATCACCGACTTGCTGAAGCCAGCTTGCTTCATCCTCGTAAACCATGCGCCAGCGCAAATAGCCAAATATTGACCAGCTCTCACGCCCCTCAATTTCATATGGCAACTGCCTATTGCTCTTCCAAGCATCAAGATCCTTGCGATCAGCGCCTTCCAAACGCTTTGGCCAAGCCTGCGGGGTAGAATTCATCGCAGATCTTCTGTGAGCTGCAGCCATGCGCTCCAACGCATTCCCTTCGCGCAGGATTCTTTCATCTTCCTGCTTGATGCGCTCCCACTCCTTGTATCGCGCATCTTGCGCTTCCAAGAGCTTCATCCTCTCTTCTTGCTGCCGTTTCCAAGCGGCTTCATTCGGCGCTCCGAATGGCTTGAACCACGCCCTGGAGTCGTGGATATAGTCATCCATCAAGCGAGAAATCCTAGGATCAACATCGCTGGTATCCTCCCAGATCGGTTTGATCTCTTGCCAACACTTCATCTTGTAGCCCCAGACGTAGCTGACCGCCGCATCGCGCAGACTAGCAAGGGGAAAAATATTGCGTGCCCTCAGCCCGATAAACTTGCTGATATTGTCTGAAAGACCATTTGGAATTCGCAGCGCAGGATCGCTCCTTTCGTCCTTCAAAAGCGCTTCGTATTCCCATTTAAGCTCATAGTTGGCCATTACAAGATCAACAACATCTTGACCACTCTTCTTCCCTGCACGGCTAACAAATGGCTGATGCTTCAAGCCTGCTGGAGCGTCATCGCCGAGCCGTAGCTTCCGCCATTGAAGGTAACGGCCATAGTGATCGTGCATTATTTGTTGCAACGAGCCGTATGACACGCCCCCAGTGGCCTCAAAGTAGTCCGAGTAAGCACTTATTAGAGCCTGATCAACCTCCATTGCCTCTCGGGCGGATTCAGCCAACATCCCGTTGTCTTTATTCAATGGAACGCCAGCAGCCCGCGCCCGCTGGTACATTTCTTGTAGCGGAATCTGCGAGAATTTCGCAGCATCCCGGCCCTCGGCCCCTACGTACCCTTTCCCCTGCTCCGAGGGAATATAGCCGCCGCCTAAATCCGAATGCACCCCCGGATACACTAACTGGGTAGCTCTTTTTGCCAAGCCTCTGTAGGCATCTAACGGAAAAGATGCTCGAACCTCAAGGGCAGCAACCATGTGCACACATTCTTTTACGTAATCAGGAACCTCCATATCTTGTTCACGACCCCAACCACCATGACCATCAAAAGCAATACTGCTATTCGCCAAGCCAACTGAAGCTACCGTATCAAAGATTCCCAGAAAATCGACCTGAACAGGAATCCCACACAGGGTAAAATCAGGGTCAAGTGCATCTTTCAGCCAACTACTGAATACTCTCGCCTCGGCAGCCCCTCTCGAAAAACCGAATACAGATATACGAATTACCCTTACCCTAGGCTTTCGCGTTCGTCGCCAAGCGGAAAGCTTGCTGGCCAAAACTTCCCGACGAGCCTTCAATGTTGCACGTCTAGCTGGGTCATTCGGCGAAGTCGCGGCGGTTGATGTAATGAGCCGAACCGACTTTGGCATTCCAATTTCCCGAAGCAATTCAACTTCATCGCCAGTCAGCTTTCTTAACTGATGAATTGGAATATTCATATCCGCGGACATACCCTTGACAGCTTGCGGATCCAAAACCCCCAACATTCTGCCCAACCCGACGCCTTCATAATATTGGTGCAAGTTGTCCAGCACTTTCAAAAGCGCCCAATTTATGCGCGCTTCTCCTCCCCAACCAGCAGAGAGACCAGCGGCTTGATGAACCCCTTTACCTTGATCGCCCACTTCTTCCTCGAAAGGGGTGCCGACGCCCGCTATGTACTGCTTTATATTCTCCGACCCGGCACGACCCAAATCAAAAACATCGTACAAACGAGCTATATTACTTTGAGCTAAATGTGGGCGATCGCGCCCAAGATTGTTATTAGTCCCATCAAAGAAAAACCCCCACTTCAGGTCCACGTAGCAATCCTGTTCGGGATCACTCATATCGCACGCGAGCAACTCCACTTGCTGCTGGGCATTCAAATGTGAAGATGGAGGGCCAACCGTTTGATTCCTTGCCATCAATAATACCCCTCTCGCGGCGGCAACTTACTGACATACCAAGCTTTACACTCTGGAGATTCGTTACATTCATTCCAAGGAATTTGCAGCCCGCTTGGAAAATCAGGATGGCCTGGTAAAAAATCAGAAACATAGACCTTTACTTTCTTCTCAGGAAGAAAAGCAACCCACAAAAATCCTGAGTAAATCATCTCATATGGAGGAACCTCAACTTCCTCCGAGTACAGAGCCCCAGGATCTTTCCGATACAATTCGTTATCGCTCCATTTAACCATCACTTTTGTACCTGGCTTCCATGGGTAGGGCAAACTCACCCCTCCTGCGAAGCCGCAGCACCCGTTGTGGGCATTGACCGCACCGCCCCAGCTTCCGTTGACATACATGGCGCCTATTGGCATGTCGGTGTAGTTCAATCCAGACAAGGTTAAGCCGACCGTCTTGGGCAAAGGCCCGGTAGCGTGGGCTTCTTGGCGTTGACAGGCGACGACACCACTACTTATAACAAGGAGAACAAAAACTCTCACGCTGCCTTGAGCTATCCACTTGAACAAAAATCTATTTAAGATAGCCGACCACGAGTACATAGACCCTCCAATTCTTTCAGCAATAGCCTTTTCCGCAACAGAGTATCAATTGCAATTTCTGGAAAACCGTAGCGACTGGAAACCCCCATTCACTCCACCCACTTTGCACTCCTAATAAGGGTTAAATCACGCATAAGACCAATGGAAAACGGCATGCCGCAGAACGCGGTAAATAAGTTAACCACTGGCACATAAACCAATCAAATAGATATCGCCCATCTTAATTCCACACATCAGTAATATCCCTCCCGTGGAGGTTCGCCACTGCGATACCACTCAACGCAGCCGACCGTACGTTTGCAAGTATCAGCCGGAGTCAGCATCCCAGCAGGGAAATTGGCGTGTCCAGGATAATATCCAGATGCATAAACCTTCACCTCCCCATCGGGGAAAAATGCCACCCACAGATAGCCCGAGTAAATCATCGAATAGGGAGGAACTTCAACGTCTACAGAATAAAGCGTGTTCTTGTCGCGTTCGTATAGAACATCATCACTCCACTTCACCGTGACCTTCGTACCAGGTCGCCATGGATAGGGCAACGCGACACTACCGGCCGAACTGTTGCCATTGTTATACGCCTGAATTCCACCGCCCCAAGACCCATTCACATACATTGCCCCAATGGGCATGTCCGTGTAGTTCAAGCCTGAAAGGCTGAGTCCGATTTCATTCGGCACCAGTTGCTCTGCACTCACCTCTTGCCGCTTGCATGCAATCAGGCCGCCGAACAAAGTCAAAATGGAAAGAGCGAGAGCCTGCATAACGACTCGGAAATCCACGGTTTTCCACTGGGATGTAGTACTGCTGCAACACCGTTGTCTGCCACGACTTAGGCGGCCCACCATACCGTTTACAAGGAAGAGTTTCCCTGCGGCGTTCAAGCGACATCATCCCGCTGAACTAGCAGTGATTGCGAATGTAATGCTTCCAGAATCGAGCGGTAGACTGCCGCGGACAGCATCAACGGATCGCCCTCGAACTCATCAAGCACCGCTTGAACGCCAGCATGGATCCGCGCCGGGAACGGTCCCAAGGTGCCAAATGCATCAGGCCGCGAATGTAGATAGGCGATAACCATATCCGGAACAGCCGCAATTTGAAGCCGACGACGCTGCTCAATCGTCAAATCATAGGGCCGCACCTCGGTCCAAGATCGGGCATGCCCCAGCCCGTCGATTCGCGCAAATTTTCCATCCCGAGTCACGTACCACCAGCTCTCGACCCCTGCAAGGAACCGTTCCTTCTGCGATGTCGATAGTGCGGCAACCCAGGTTGGTAAGCACCGCGTATCTGCCAGCCTCACCAAAAAGCTCCCGCCCTCCGCGCGCGCCTCCATTTGTGCTTGCAGATGCATATAGGCCTCATCCAATCCTCCGTTGAACAGCAGCAACGAGAGCATCGGACAACCGCTCGACAAGGTACATAGTTCCACCAACGCTTTCCGGCGCTGCTCGAGATCCAGCGGCAACTCCAACAATGAAGGAGTCAGCTCCGCTGCAGGACCTTCGCTGCCAAAGCGCTCGTACAAGCGAAGTGTCAGAAAGTTCCCCTCCAGCCGCGCCCGTTCGCGAGCCCCACAGAACGCCAGATCAAGCAATGCGAAAACTGGACGATCCTGCGGAAGAAATTCCATCACGTCGTCAACAACGGAAGACGAAAACAGATCGATGTAGTGACGATTCATTTGAGTACTCCATCAACCATTTTTGGCCGCCAAAACCTGACCCTTCTTCATTGCCTGCAGCAAGCACTCCCAACAAATCGACTCGCGGAAAGCAGGCAATGGATAGGCCTTCTGCACCGGCCCAACAAACGACTTCTTGCTCGCATGCACTGTAATCGTGCCCGGACAGTTGAACGTGATGTTCCCGCCTTCGATGGTCAGGCTGGCGCCGCCCGACGTAGCAATGTGGATCGTCTTGCCTGCAGCAAGCTCCACCACGCCCTGCGCGCTGGCTGCGCGTAGCGCCTGCCGCGATTGCAGGCGCACTTCGTCGTGTTGGGCCTGCACGTTCAACTCGCCGGTGCCGGCCACCACGCTCAAAGCGCTTCCGCCTTCGGCGCCGCCCTCTACCGCACAGGCCAACATGCCGATGGCCTGCCCAGCGTGCAGGCGGGCGTTGCCCATCACCGCGGTGTCGCTGTCGCCACCGCTGGCCAGCAGCAGGCCTTCGCCCACCGACCAGTGCAGGGCCTGCCCTGCGACGTGTGCGATGCCTGCGGGCGCGGCAAAGCCGAGCAGCGGGTCGCCGCTGTGCGGGACGCGGCCGCTGCCTGCTGTGGCCTGACGTTGAGCGGCTTCGCCGCTGGCGGCGTCGAATGCCGCGCCGGCTACCGTGGTCTTGGCGCTGGCCAGCATTGCGGCCAGTGGCGCCTGATCCGGCACGATGCTGGAGCGCTCCTTGCCACGCGCGCCCTCCTTCATCACCAGCGTACTGGTCAGGTGGGTGCGTGCGGCTTGGCTGAAACGGGTGCTCAGGCTTTGCAGTTGGTTGAGCAGGGCCGCTGGCTGTACGACTTCGCCAGCCGGGGTGTCGCTGCGGTGCGCGTAGGCGCTGAACCATGCGCCGGAGCTGGCGCGCACCGCGCCCCAGGCGTCGCTGCGCAGTTCAAAGCCGGTGCCGCGCAGGCTGCCGAGGAAGTTGTCGGCCTGGTGGCGCAGATGACCAAGGCTCAGCTGCGAGGTCTGCTGGCTGCTGGCCAGCTGCACGCGCAGTTGCTGGTCGCTGTCGTCGAACAGAAGGTGATTGCTGCCTTGGCCGCCCTCCCATTCGCGCGAACGGATGCCCCAGACAGCGCCCGCATTGCGGTGGGCGTCGTCACCCGCGCCAGCGGCGTGCCATGCCGGCGCCTGCCCACCACTCAGGTTGCCCTGCGCACTGCTGCTGCCATCACGTGCCTGTGCGTAGGCGCTGCGCTCGGCATCGGCCTTGGCGCCCGCCGGCGTCGGCGCAACGCCGGCCTCACCGCGGCCGTTGTAGAGCGCGCCCAACACGATGGGCCGGTCGATATCGCCGTCCAGAAAGCCCACCAGCACTTCCTGGCCGATGCGCGGCAGGAACTGCGCGCCGACACCGGGGCCGGCGTAACGCTGGGCAACGCGCAACCATGTGGTATCGGCCTCGCCATTCTGGAAATGGAAGCAGACGCGGATGCGGCCCATGCTGTCCGCGTGCACGTCCTGGCCCTTGCAGCCGTGCGATGCCACCACGCGTGCGGTCTGGTAACCGGGCGCGGTGGGCCGCGGATTGAGCCGCTGGCCGGTGCCGTCCACCAGTGCTGGCCGCCACGGCATCGCGCGTTCAGTCGCCTGGAAGCGGTTGGCGTAGCCCACCTTCTCGGCCTGCTGCCATAGCACGGCATCCGCATCGGCGGTGGGCGCCTTGCCCAGCGCCGCGTCCATTGCCTGACGAACATCGGTGGGCAGGTTGTTGATGCCGGCGTGATCCACTTCGGTCAACAGCAGTTCCGGTGCTTCAGCAAACGGCGCCTGCTGTACCTGCAACCAGGTGCCGGATTGGAAGCCACGCACCGTACCCTGCCCCAACCAGGTGCGGCCGTGCACTTCATGCGCCTGCGCCTGCAGCTTGGCGTACCACGCTGCCGCAGCGGCATTGCTGAAGGCGTACGCCCCCACCGGGTCGTAGCTTTCACGCTGGGATTGATCGCCGCCGCCATCCAGCGGCAGCTGCGCGCTGATGCCGCGCACGGAGCGGTAGTCGTCACTGAGCAGGCTGATCCGGGTACTGCGCAGCGCACGCCGCCGCCCCAGCACCTGGATGCTGTCGCTGGACTCGGTGGCATCGCTGCGATGGAAGCGCACACCGACTGTGGCACTGGCCGCGTCCTGCGGCAGCGCCACACTGTCAGCGAAGATCTCAATACTGTTGCCGCAGGGTGCTTGTTCGTCCTGACACAGGCGCCAACCCAAGCCTTCCTCGGCTAGCAGCCGTTGCACGAATGCCAGATCGCTTTCGCGGTATTGCACGCAATAGCTGCGCACGCGCGAAGCAATGAAGTCATCGCAACCTTCGGCCCAGCGCCAGTTGGCCAGATCCGGGTAGTCCTCGAGCACGCTGTCCACAATCTGGCGAACAGTCTTGTCCTGGAATACGCGGCTATGCCGCGCGTGCTGCAACCACCAGGTCCAAGACTGCAATGACAGACGGTAGCGCACCAAGCCGCCATCACTGCCAATGCGGCTAGCCGATGCAATCAGGCCGCTGCGGCGTTGTTCGTCGCCTTGCGCGGTGCGCATCAACAACACTGCCGGCTTGGCGATCAGTGCCTGCAGATCAACGCCTTGGTCAGTGGAAAGTATGTCCACCTCGGTAACGGCATGTGCGGACAAAGCATCGCGCCCCCGCCAACGTTCGACCACGTTGCTGCCAAAGTCGTCGCACTGCAGTTGGTACTGGCGTTGTGCATTGCCCAGCACAGCGACCTGCACCATCAGGTTATTCAGCTTATCCATGCCTATTCCAGATGTGATGACTGTCTGCAATCTGCAGACACAAATCGGATTCCTTTCGCGGAATTTACCAGAAGTCAGCGGCGCGGGTTTTCACGGCACGGTACTGCAGCCACCGTACCTTGCCAACGCCCCATCACCACTACGGCAGTCGCCGTAAAGTCATGGAATCTTTTGTTTTCAATGGTTACCGATGTTCTGGAGTCGGTCAGATAAGCCTTCTGACGCGCAATATCGGTAACGATCAGCCATGGAATTGAGATTCGTCCCGAATGTCCGAACAAGGGAACGATCCAATGTCCGGCGGATGCTCTGACACCGCATCTGCGCAGATCAAGCGGTGCAAGCGCAATTGCGCGATGATTGGCTCGCCATCATCCGGATTCAGCCGTATCCAGCACTTCACCCACCCGCGTTGCCCTGCACTACCACCGAGCCAAGGACCCGCCACATGCAGTGGATTGATGATCTTGAAGTGGATGCCTGGAACACCGTGATTGAAGAACTTGTCTGGCACCTGCGCAACGGCCGCACGCCCACTGCGATAAGCCGCCAGCGATTGCCGGAGCAAGGGGTCGAGTTCCGCTTCGATGATGTCGCCCCGACGTTTCTGCCGGTGGAGGAAGATGCGTTTGAAACGCATTGGAAGGAAGCCATCGCCATCATCGCGCGCTTCCCGCAGCTCAATGCGTTGCGCTTCCGTTGCAATGTTTGATTTGCGAAGGCATAGCGCAAGCACATAGCCCGGGTAAGCGCAGCGCACCCGGGGAAATGATCCTGCGATCTTTCAGACTGTCTAAGGAACGAAGTGGTAGTGCCGAGCCATGCTCGGCAGAGGCTTTCCTAGTAGAGCCCAGCCGAGCATGGCTCGGCTCTACACAGTCAAAAGCCAACCCCTCCCCAACCCTCCCCTTCGCTGCGCGAAAGGGAGGGGGCGAAGCGGTAGTGCCGAGCCATGCTCGGCAGAGGCTTTCCTGGTAAGGCCTTGGCCGAGCGTGGCTCGGCTCTACCCGGGCAAAAGCAAACCCCCTCCCCAACCCTCCCCTTCGCTGCGCGAAAGGGAGGGGGCGAAGCGGTAGTGCCGAGCCATGCTCGGCAGAGGCTTTCCCGTAAGGCCCTGGCCGAGCATGGCTCGGCTCTACCCAAGCAAAAGCCAACGTTTCCCCGGCCCTCCCCTGCACCTTCGGTGCAAGGGGCGGCATCCTGATCACACCAGATCAGGATGCCGATCGATCAAGGCCTGCTTGCGTCGCTCAAGGTTAGCGAGCTTGTCCTGCATATCGTTGATCTCCACGTCCAGGCCATCAACGCTGGCCTCGATATGGTCGTATTGCTCCTGCAGCAGCTCGCGCGCCTCGCGGCGGCTACCCGCATTCGGCGTATCACCGCGCATCGGCTTGTTGGCTGTTTCGTGCATGAAATACGCGGTAACCAGGCCGATGGCTGCGACCACCATCAGGTAGTAAGCCGGCATCATCAGGTCACCGGTGGTTTCCACCAACCAGGCGGCGAGCGTCGGCGTCACACCAGCAATGATCACCGAGATGTTGAAGGCACTGGCCAGCGCGCTGTAGCGCACGCGCGTCGGAAACATTGCCGGCAAGGTTGAAGCCATCACGCCGATCAGGCAGTTCAACAGCACCGCCAACAGCAACAGGCCAACGAAGATCCAACCGGTGTTGCCGCTGGTGATCAGATGGAAGGCCGGTATCGCCGCAACCAACAAACCCAGGCTGCCAGCAGCAATGAACGGCCGGCGGCCGATGCGGTCACTGGCCATGCCGACGAAGGGCTGCACGAACAACATGCCCACCATCACCACGATGATGATCAGCACACCGTGGTCTTCCGAATAGTGCAGGTTGTGCGACAGATAGGTAGGCATGTACGTCAGCAACATGTAGTAGGTGACGTTGGTGACCAGCACGATGCCCACACAGACCAGCAGCGAACGCCAGTATTTGCTGACGATTTCCTTGAACGAGATGCGCGGCGCACTGCCTACCGCATCCTGGTCGTCCTTCTCCATGCGCTCCAATTGCTCGGTGAATGCCGGGGTTTCTTCAGCGGCGTGGCGCAGGTACAGGCCGATCAGGCCAAGCGGCGCAGCAAGGAAAAATGGAATACGCCAGCCCCATTCCAGAAACTGTTCTTCGCCGACGATGCTGCTCAACAGCACCACCACACCGGCACCGGAGACAAAACCAATGATGGAGCCAAAGTCCAGCCAACTGCTCAGAAAGCCGCGCCGCCGGTCAGGTGAGAACTCTGCAACGAAGACCGCCGCACCGGTGTATTCACCGCCCACCGAGAAGCCCTGCGCCAGCTTGCACAACAGCAGCAGGATCGGCGCAAGGATGCCGATGCTTTCATAGGAAGGAATCAAGCCGATGCAGAAGGTACTGATGGCCATCAGGATGATGGTTGCCGACAGCACTTTCTGCCGGCCGAATCTGTCCCCCATTACCCCGAAGAACACGCCACCCAACGGCCGCACCAGGAACGGTACCGAGAACGTAGCCAGTGCGGCGATGGTCTGCACACTGGGCGATGCCCCGGGGAAGAACACCTTGCCCAACGCGTAGGCGACAAAGCCGTACACGCCGAAATCGAACCATTCCATCGCGTTGCCCAACGCCGCGGCGGTGACTGCTTTCTTTACTTTCGCCTTATCGATGACGGTGATGTCGTCGATTTGCATCGGCTCATTGCGGATAGTGGATTCACCTGTAGACATGACAGGACCAGTCCTCCCCTTACTGAGTGGTTTGCGTGCTTGGCCATGGCTTGCATGAGCTCGCGCAGGCCGTAATGCGCACGAAGGAATGCCCCGCGACAAAGGCCACGGGAACGGTCAGGGACAGAAAAAACCGGGATCATCCCGGTAAGGCGTAGTGCCGGCTGTCCAAGCATCAACAGGCAGGTTGCCTGAGCGCGAGCGCTGGATGATGCTGAGCCGGCTCATTCTACGCGAACAGCCGTTAAGGCTTGTTAAAGACGCGTCCGCCGCACGTCAGGCAGACGCGTCATGCGTTGGACATCAACGATGAATGCGCAACAAAGCGCGCGCCAGCAGCAGGATCACGCCGGTGGCGATGCAACCCACTGCATAGCAGATGATGTCGCCCCACGAGAAGGTATTGCCGATTACCGTATACATCACATCGCCGCGCACGTAGCCCAGACGCTCGGCGACGTGGAAATACTGGGCCATCTCGATACCGCAGGCGAATACGAACACCATCAGCAGCACCAGGTAGTCGTTGATGCGCAGCACGCTGCGGACCATTGCATACAGCAGCACCACTACCAGCACATCGCCCAGATAGGCACGCACCCACGACACATGTGGCAGACGCGTGGCGATCACCACTTCAATCGCGAACACCAGCATCGCCAAAAAAATGTGCCAACCACTCAGGCCAAATAGACGCGTCGGTCTGGATGTATGCAGCAACGAATCAGCGCCAGTTTGCATTGGCACCCCAGAACTCCACCGCACGCGCATACGCCGCACGGTCAATCGGCACACCGGAGCCGCCCTCTTCCACGCCCAACGCGTTGCGCATCATGGTGATCGGCGCCATTGGTATCTCTTCGGGCGTGGCGGTATACAGGCAACCCACCACTCCCCAATCTGCCTCGATCGGCGAACCTTCCTTCTGCAGCTGCTCGCGGCTGTAGAGGATGACCACCAGGTAGTCGGCCACGGCCGGCTCCACGCCCTCGAACCAGCGCACCAGCACCGGCAACTCCTCGCGGCTGCGCGCCTCGTAGCCGGAGCGCAGCAGATGGCGGTTCTGCTCGGTAATAGGCACGGTCAGGCAGCGGGTGCTGGTCCAGTTCCGGTAGACATGCAGCTTGCAGAACGGCGCGTAACCATCGAGCACCTTGTCGGCGGCATGTGCGTTCAAATACTGCTCGAACGCCTCTGCGCTGCTGTCCTGGATGGTGTTGGCACGCGGAGTGCGCGGAAACAGGCGGGTACGTGCAAACGGCGTCAGGTAGATGGACATCAGCGCTTCCAGCAAAGAATGCCGATATTGTCGACGATCACCACGAAGACCGGAACCGCCGCGCCTGTCTCAGTGTAGCCGCGCAGCCACGATCATCTCCCATCAGCCATGCGCCCGCGCTTCGCGCTCTGCCACATCCATCGATGGCGTGCGCCAACCCGAATGGACGCCCCACAAGTAGAACACTACGCCGATAGCCGCCACCAGCAGCAGGTCCCAGCCGTAGCTGAGGTAGCCGGCACCGCCGAACGCGGTGCTGCCCGCCCAAGACACCAGCGCCAGCAGCGGCAGATAGCAGATCAACCACAGCGCGCCCTTCAGCTGCCGCGAGAAATCATGCCAGCCGATCTTGCGCTGGTAATAGATGTAGATCGGCAGCGCCACCACCATCAATAAGATGATCTCGCCGGTCAACGGCCAGCGCGCCCAGTACAGCAGTTCGGTGGCCATCACGAAGGCCACGCCCGCCAGCAGCGGCAGGCCGATGATCCGCAGCGGGCGATGCAGATTCGGCGCGGTGCGACGCAGCGACATCACGCTGATCGGCCCGGTCATGTACGAGATCACCGTGGCTACCGAAATCACCGCCGCCAACGTGCCCCAGCCACGGAAGAAGAACAGGAACAGGAACGACACCGCCAGGTTCAACCACATTGCCGGGCGCGGTACGCCCCAGCGCGGATGGATGTTGCCCAACAGCTTGGGCGCGGTGCCGTTCTGCTGCATGCCGTAGATCATGCGTGCGGTGGTGGCGGTATAGGTCATGCCAGTGCCGCTAGGGCTGACGAAAGCATCCACATACAGCAGCACCGCCAGCCAATGCAGGTTAGCGATCAGGGCAAGTTGAGCGAAAGGCGAACGGAAATCGATGCCATGCCAACCATGCTCGGCCAGCATCTGTGTCGGCACCGCGCCGATGTAGGCCACCTGCAGCAGCACGTAAACCACCGCTGCCAGCAGGATGGAGCCCACTACTGCAAACGGAATGCTGCGGCCCGGATTGCGCGCTTCACCCGCCAGGTTCACCGGACTCTGGAAGCCATTGAAACTAAAAACGATGCCGGCCGTCGCGATGGCGGTGAGGATCGCCGAGAAATCCAGTATCGGCGTGCCCGCCCCTTTCAGTCCGACCGAGAAATTCTCGGCATGAAAGCCGCTGGCGATCAGCGCCACACCGGTAAGCGTCGGCACGATCAGCTTGAACATCGTGATGATGCTGTTGGAACGCGCGAACAGCTTCACGCTCCAATAGTTGATGAGGAAATAGATGACCACCAGCACCGCCGCGATCATCAGCCCCGCGTGGCTGAGCTCACCCATGCCGCCGGGCTGCTGCACATACATGTTCTGCGCCCACTGCCACGGCCATGACGCCATGTATTGCACCGAGGCTTCGGCTTCGACCGGGATCACCGAGACAATGGCGATCCAGTTGGCCCAGGCGGCGATGAAACCCACCAGTGAGCCGTGCGAGTAATGGCTGTAACGGACCATGCCGCCGGATTCGGGGAACATCGCGCCGAGTTCGGCATAAGTCAGAGCGATGGTGAGGATGATGGCCGCACCCAGCACCCAGGCCCAGATCGCCCCCGGCCCGGCCAGGCCCGCCGCGCGCCATGCGCCGAACAGCCAGCCGGAGCCGATGATCGAGCCCAGGCCGGTAAGCATCAGGGCGATGGGGCCGACGTCGCGGCGGATGGCGCTGGAGGCGTTCATGGTGGCTTTCCAGATAGGGCGACACCGGTACGGTGCTGGCGGCCGATCATCGCAAACCGGATGTTAAGTGAGGCGTCGTTTTGCGCGGAAAAATGTTGCGGCCAGAACTGGCACAGGTAGCGCATGGCCGCGGTTTATTGATATGCCGGCAACGGCAAAGCCAGGCCTCCCTCATCTTCGCTGCGCGGTGCCGTGTAGTGCCGAGCCATGCTCGGCAGACGCTTTCCTGGTAGAGCCCCAGCCGAGCATGGCTCGGCTCTACCCAGTCAAAAGCCAACCCCTCCCCAACCCTCCCCTTCGCTATGCGAAAGGGAGGGCGCAAAGCGGTAGTGCCGAGCCATGCTCGGCAGAGGCTTTCCTGGTAGAGCCCTAGCCGAGCATGGCTCGGTTCTACCGAGTCAAAAGCCCCCCCAACCTTCCCCTTCGCTACGCGAAAGGGAGGGAGCGAAGCGGTAGTGCCGAGCCATGCTCGGCAGGGGGCTTTCCTGGTAGAGCCCTAGCCGAGCATGGCTCGGCTCTACCAAGTCAAAAGCCAACCCCTCCCCAACCCTCCCCTTCGCTGCGCGAAAGGGAGGGGGCGCCGGCTGCAATCTGCTGCACGGGGCAATGAACCGTCGCTTCACCGCCTACATGACTACGACGCGCCTCCGACAACTGTCCATCGAAAGTTAGGCCACACCCGCACGAGCGCTGCCATGTCTGCCACCGAAGCCCTCAGTAAAGTCCCTGCCATCACGCTGGGCTTCTGGGTCACCAAGATCCTCGCCACCACCTTGGGTGAGGTGGGCGGTGACGCGGTCACCATGTCGATGAACCTGGGTTACCTGCTGGGCACGGTGCTGTTTGCCACGGTCTTCGCCGGCGCTGTATTCGCCCAGATCCGTTCACCGCGCTTCCGCCCCTGGATCTATTGGTTCGCCATAGTCGCCAGCACCACCGTCGGCACCACCCTGGCCGACTACGTTGATCGCTCATTGGGCATTGGCTACACCGGCGGCACCACCCTGCTGCTGGGCCTGCTGCTGATCACCCTGCTGGTCTGGCAGCGCAGCACCGGCAGCATCTCGGTGACCCGGATCAACTCACCGCGCAGCGAGCTGTTCTACTGGCTGACCATCACCTTCTCGCAAACCCTGGGCACCGCCCTGGGCGACTGGGCCGCAGACACCCAGGGGCTGGGCTATACCGGCGGTATTGCCCTGTTTGCCGGGCTGCTGACGCTGGTGGCCCTGCTGTACGCCCGCACCCGCATCTCCCGCACCGCCCTGTTCTGGTCCGCCTTCATCCTTACCCGGCCCTTGGGCGCGGTGGTCGGCGACTTCCTCGACAAACCGCTTGACCATGGCGGCCTGGCCTTGAGCCGCTATGCCGCCTCTGCAGTGCTGCTGCTGGCCATCGTTGCCTGCATCGCCCTGCTGCCACAACGCCCTGCCAGCGTGGCCCACTGAGCCTCATTCCGCGGCCTGCCTCCAGTCTCGCCTGAAACAATTGCACATCCATCTTGATGGAGAGATATAATTTCCGGCAACCCGTCACAGCCGGCCGTTTCCGATGACCGCGATCAGCTTCGAGTTCTACCCGCCCAAGACCGATGACCAGCGCGCCCAGCTGGACCGCACCGCTGTCAAACTGAAGCCGCATGCGCCCGAATACGTGTCATGTACCTTCGGCGCCGGTGGCTCGACGCTGAGTTACACCTCCGAAACCGTACGTCACCTCAACCAGCACCATGGCCTGCACGCGGCGCCGCATCTGTCCTGCGTCGGCGGGACCCGCGAGGAAATCCGCGAGCTGCTCAAGCTGTATCGCGCCATCGGGGTGAAGCGCATCGTCGCCCTGCGTGGCGATCTGCCTTCGGGCATGGGCTTCCCCGGTGACATGCGCTACGCCTCCGAACTGATCGCCTTCATCCGCGCCGAACACGGCGACGCCTTCCGCATCGAAGTAGGTGCCTATCCGGAAACCCACCCGCAGGCCAGCGATGCCCTGGCCGATCTGCAGCACTTCAAGACCAAGATCGATGCCGGCGCCGATGCCGCCATCACCCAGTACTTCTACAACGCCGATGCGTATTTCCACTTCGTCGATGCCGTGCGCAAGCTGGGCGTGGAAGTGCCGATCATCCCCGGCATCATGCCGATCTCCAACTTCAGCCAGCTGCGGCGGTTCTCCGAGCAGTGCGGCGCCGAAATCCCGCGCTGGGTGAGCAAGCGCATGCAGGCCTACGGCGATGACGCCGAGGCGGTGCGCGAATTCGGTGCCGATGTGGTTGCCGGGCTATGCGAGCGGCTCATCGTCGGTGGCGCACCGGCACTGCATTTCTACACGCTCAACCTGGCCAAGCCGACCAACGCCGTGCTCGAACGCCTCGGCCGCAGCTGAGCAGTTTTTCCTTCCTGCGCGCTCGGCCAACCGCTACGCTTGGCCGATGCGTCTGCTGCTGCTCCTGCTGATTACCTGCTCCGCCCTGGCGGTGTTCAACGTGCGCGCGCAGCAGGTAAACCGCTGCACCAATACGCAGGGCCAGACCGTCTACGGCGACAAACCCTGCGAAGTGATGGGCGCGCGCGCACGGCTGCTGCCCAACACACGCAGCGCTGGCGGCAGCGGGCTATACCGTGACAGCTGCGCGCGGCGGCTGAGCGAACTGGTCGCGCAGATCCAGTCAGCGGCCGATACGCGCGACCCCAACCGTCTATCGGGCATCTATCTGTGGAACGGGCTTTCCAACGCAGCCGCCACCCGGGTCATGGACCGGCTGGATGAAATCGTGCAGCGGCCGCTGATAGATATCGCACCGGTATTCCCAGAAGAACCCGCCTACGTGCCGGCACCCAACGAGCCGTTCACCTACACCGATGGCACGCCGGTCGATGCAACGCAGGTGGGCAGCAACGCCACCGACCCGCAGGCGCAGGTAGTAAGCCCTGTCGCCAGCGGCCCGCGCCGCCCCATTGCGTTGCGGCTGGAGCAGACCCTGCCGCGCAGCGCCACGCCGACGCGGACCATCCTGCGCTTGCGCCGCCAATACAACTGCTTCTGGATCACCCTGTAAGCGCGTTGTGCAACGCTGACAGCCGCTCAGCTCAAGGCTGCGGCCATAACGCACGGATCGCGGCGACGCCCAGAGCCCCGTGCCGGCGTGCGGTTTGGACATCGTCAGCGGCCATGCCGCCGATGGCGTAGATCGGCAGCGAGACCCGCTCGCGCAGCGCGACGAATGCGTCCCAGCCCAAGCCGGCGGCATCAGGATGGCTGGCGGTGGCCCGGACCGGCCCCAGCACGGCGAAATCACAGCCCAATTGCTGTGCCGCCTGCAGCTGCACCAGGTCATGGCAGGATGCGGCCACCGGCGATGATTCCGGCAGCGGCCGTGCCTGCAACTGCAGCAGTTGCTCGCTGCCCAGGTGCACGCCGACACCCAGCTCGCGGGCCAGCGCGATATCGCGATTGAGCAGGATTTCAGCGTGTTTGCCGAAGCGCTCCACCACGGTTCTGGCCAAGCTTTCGCGCCCCGCCGCCATTGGCGTGCGCAGCTGGATACGGCGGATGCCGCCAGCGATGGCGGCTTCCAGCGAAGCCAACCAGGCGTCCTCGTTCTCGCCCGGTTCGGGCGTGACCAGGTAGTGGCACGGTTGGCGCAGTGCAGCCACCACCGGCAGGTCGGCCGGCGGCATCGAGTAGCGCGACAGCTTGTCCGGCGTCACCCAGGTGATGGCCTGGCCTTCCCGGCCGCGCGCGGTGCCTTTCCAATGCTGCACACGACGCACTTCCAGGCGCAGGCGCTTGTCCGGGTAAAGCTGCGGCACGTCCATCAGCCATTCGCCCACCTCGGCCTCGATGCCCAGCTCCTCGCGCAATTCACGTATCAGCGCCTGCTCGGAGGTCTCGCCCGGCTCGCGCTTGCCACCGGGGAATTCCCACAGGCCAGCCATGTCACTGTCGCCGGTGCGTCGGTTGAGCAGGATGCGGCCGCGCGCGTCGGTGATGACGGCGGCCACGACGTGGATTGAGCGTGAAGGGGGTGTCATGGCTTGAGCATGCCGAAAACAGGGCACTTGGTGCAATCGTTCAGTGCGACCCCGCTTTTGTGGGAGCGGCGTCAGCCGCGAAGCTGGCGCACCGTCGGAGTGCGTAAATGATCGGTTCGGCGGGATTGTGAGCTTCGCGGCTGACGCCGCTCCCACAAAATCCGACCAGCTAGTGCCGGGCCATGCTCGGCAGGGGATTTACAAGCGATGCGTCGGAAGGCTCATCAGCTTCGCGGCTTACGCCGCTCCTACAAAAACCCGGCCCTGTAGTGCCGAGCCATGCTCGGCAAAGGCTTTATCGGTAATGCCCCTGCCGAGCATGGCTCGGCACTACGGGGCAAAGGCCCAAAAAAAAGCCCCGCGCTTGGCGGGGCTTTTGGTCAGTTCAGTTGGCCGTGGCAGTGCTTGTACTTCTTGCCACTTCCGCACGGGCAGGGGTCGTTGCGGCCGACCTTGGGCGCGTTGGCCTCGTCGAGCACTTCCGCCGCTTCCTCGTCGGCGCTGTAGCCGCCGTTGTCCTGGTGCTGGAACTGCGACATCTGCAGGCGGGCTTCGGCCTGCTGGCGCTCCAGCGCTTCCATCGCCGCCACTTCTTCCTCGCTGCGCACGCGCACGCGCGACAGCATGGTGATCACTTCGCACTTGACGTTCTCCAGCATTTCCGAGAACAGCTCGAAGGCTTCCTTCTTGTATTCCTGCTTGGGCTGCTTCTGCGCGTAACCACGCAGGTAGATGCCTTGGCGCAGGTAATCCATGCGCGCCAGGTGCTCCTTCCAGCTCTGGTCGAGCACGGTCAGCATGACGTGCTTTTCCAGTGCGCGCATGGTCTCGGCGCCAACGGCCGCCTCCTTCTGTGCGAAGTGCGCGTCCATGTGGTCCATGACCTTCTGCGCGATCGCTTCGGCATCGAGTTCTTCGTGTGCCTTGACCAGGCCGATCACGTCCATCTCCACGCCCAGCTCGCCTTCCAGCGTGGCCTGCAGGCCCTGCAGGTCCCACTGCTCGTCCACCGAGTTCGGCGGCACGAAGCGGGTCACCAGGTCGTAGATCACGTCGCCGCGGATGCCGTCGATGTTTTCCTTGACCGACTCGGCGTCCAGCAGTTCATCGCGCTGGCCGTAGATCACCTTGCGCTGATCGTTGTTGACGTCGTCGAAATCGAGCAGGTTCTTGCGGATGTCGAAGTTGTGCGCTTCCACCTTGCGCTGCGCCTTCTCGATCTGACGGCTGACCATGCGGTCTTCGATGACGTCGTCTTCCTTCATGCCCATCATGCGCATCGCCTTCTGCACCCAGTCAGAGGCGAAGATGCGCATCAGGTTGTCTTCCAGCGACAGGTAGAAGCGGGACGAACCCGGGTCACCCTGACGGCCGGAGCGGCCGCGCAGCTGGTTGTCGATACGGCGCGATTCGTGGCGCTCGGTGCCGACGATGTGCAGGCCGCCAGCAGCCTTGACCGCTTCGTGACGTTCCTGCCATGCCGCCTTGACCGCAGCCTTCTGCTCGGCGCTGATGTCTTCGCCCAGCTCGTGCAGTTCGGTTTCCAGCGAGCCGCCGAGCACGATATCGGTACCACGGCCGGCCATGTTGGTGGCGATGGTGACCGAGCCCGGGCGACCGGCGTTGGCAACGATGGTCGCTTCGCGGTCATGCTGCTTGGCGTTGAGCACTTCGTGCTTCACGCCCGCCTTGCGCAGGTGCTCGGAGAGCATCTCCGAGGTTTCGATCGAGGTGGTACCCACCAGCACCGGCTGGCCGCGCTTGGCGCATTCTTCAATGTCCGCCAGCACCGCATTGAACTTGCCCTTGCGGTTGAGGAACACCTGGTCCGGGTAGTCCTTGCGCACGGTCGGCTTGTTGGTGGGAATGACCAGCACTTCCAGGCCGTAGATGCTCTGGAACTCGAACGCTTCGGTATCGGCCGTACCGGTCATGCCGGACAGCTTCTTGTACATGCGGAACAGGTTCTGGAAGGTGATGCTGGCCAGCGTCTGGTTCTCACGCTGTACCGGCACGCCTTCCTTCGCTTCCACCGCCTGGTGCAGGCCGTCGGACCAGCGGCGACCGGCCAGGGTACGGCCGGTGAATTCGTCGACGATGACCACTTCGCCGTCGCGCACGATGTAGTCCACGTCACGCTGGTAGATGGCGTGCGCGCGCAGTGCGGCGTTGAGGTGGTGGACGACGGTGAGGTTCTGCGCGGCGTACAGGCCGTTGTCGTTGTCCGCACCGATGATGCCGGCTTCGCGCAACAATTCTTCGGCGTGCTCCATGCCCGCTTCGGACAGGAAGACCTGCTTGCCCTTTTCGTCGACCCAGTAGTCGCCCTCGCCTTCCTCGGTTTCCTGCTTGATCAGGCTCGGCACCACGCGGTTGACGCGGATGTACAGCTCCGGGGAATCGTCGGCCGGGCCGGAGATGATCAGCGGCGTACGTGCTTCGTCGATCAGGATGGAGTCGACTTCGTCGACGATGGCGTAGTGCAGGCCGCGCTGGTAGCGGTCAGCCTTGGACAACGCCATGTTGTCGCGCAGGTAGTCGAAACCGAATTCGTTGTTGGTGCCGTAGGTGATGTCGCTGCCGTAGGCCTCGCGCTTGTCGCTGTGCGGCATGCCCGGGTAGACCACGCCCACGCTCAGGCCCAGCCAGTTGTACAGCTTGCCCATCTGCGCGGCATCGCGGCGGGCCAGGTAGTCATTGACCGTGACCACGTGCACGCCCTTGCCTTCCAGCGCGTTGAGGTAGACCGGCAGCGTAGCCACCAGGGTCTTGCCCTCACCGGTACGCATTTCGGCGATCTTGCCCAGGTGCAGCACCATGCCGCCGATCAGCTGCACGTCGTAGTGGCGCATGCCCAGCACGCGCAGGGAGGCTTCGCGGCAGACCGCAAAGGCTTCGGGCAGGACCTTGTCCAGGGCTTCGCCGGCGGCGATGCGCTCACGGAACTCGGGGGTCTTGGCCTTCAGCTGGTCATCGGAGAGCTTCTGCATCTCCGGTTCCAAGGCATTGATCTTGGCGACGATACGGTTGAGCTGGCGAAGCTGGCGCTCGTTACGGCTGCCAAAAACGCGGGTAAGCAGGCTGTTGATCATTGAAGGAACCGGTTTGAATGAAATGCCGTGCGACCTGGCTCACCCCCTGGGTTCACCGGTCACAAACGAAACAGGGCGCAATGCGCCCTGTCGATGGCAACGCCTATTGTAGCTTGGGGCGGACGCTTGGGTTTCAAGCGCCCCGCAACAAGTCAGCCGCAGCTGACCTGCCGGTCCCGATCAGCCACGGCTGAGACGGCCGACCGGCGTATTGCCGCCCTCGCCGAGGAACTTGCGCGGGTTCATCACCATGCCGTTCTGCCAGACCTCGAAGTGCACGTGGGCGCCGGTGGAACGGCCAGTAGAGCCCGCCTTGGCCACTTCCTGGCCGGCCCGCACCAGCCCGCCTTCACGCACGGTCAGGCGCGAATTGTGCGCGTACAGGGTCTTGTAGCCGTTGCCGTGGTCGATTTCGACCACATTGCCGTAGCCGCCCTTCACACCGGAAAAGCTGACCACGCCATCGGCCACGGCCAGCACCGGGTCACCGACGCGGGCGTGGAAGTCCATGCCCTTGTGGTTGCCGGCACCACGGCCGAACGGATCGGCGCGGCCGCCGAAGTTGGAGGTGATGTAGGTGTTGCGGATCGGCATGCGCGAAGGCACGGCGTTCAGCTCGAGCTGGTGATCGAACAGCAGCGATTCCATCACCGACAACTGCTTGCCTGAAGCAGCAAAACGCTGCTCCAGCACCTGTAAGTCGCTGTTTACCGCGCTCACCGGGATATCCTGGGTCGGGCCGGGCTCGCCTTCACCCATACCCGGGGTTTCCTGGAAGTCGAACTCGCCGTCTTCCAGCTTGCCCATCTGGGTCAGGCGCTCGCCCAGGGCGTTGAGCCGGGTGGCCTGCGCCTGCAGCTCGCCGAGGCGGGCGGCCAGGGCGTTGACCTGGGTCTGCGCATCAGCGCGTACCTTGGCCAGTTCCTGCTGCTGATGATCAACCTTGGACTGCAGGGCCGAATCACCCACCATGCCGATGGCCAGGCTGAGCGCCACGCCCATCAGGCAACCGACGCCGAGTACGCTACCCAGCAATGCCTGCGGGCGGTCCTCGAAAAACATCTGAACGCGGGAAAAGGGCGTCTTGGCCTTCTGTTCACGCGTTTTGATTACGATCTTTTTAAATGTCATTGAAGAATTCTTATGTCAGAGCCGAAATCCAGTGTTCGTTCCCGTTCCGCGCCCAAACAGGCGCTGGAAGCGGCGATGGCGGACAAAGCAGGAAATCCGCTGCGCCGGGCCTTGTGGCTCGATGCGATGGACCGGCAATTGCGCCCCCATTTGCCGCCGGCGCTGGCTAACCGTTGCCGGTTGGCCAATGTGGACGGCGAACACCTCGTTTTTCTCGTCGAATCGCCGGTGTGGCACGCCAAAGTGAGGCTTGCCGAAGACCAGCTGCTCGACGCGGCCCGATCCATCGGGCTGAAGGCCACCCGAGTGACCGTCAAGACTGCGACCGCGTCCGCGCACTCCCCAGTGCGTAACGACCAACGCAGTACCGCAGTAAGCGAAGCCACGCATAAAGGACTGCGCGACGCATTGGCAGCCCTGCAGGATGTGAAATCCACAAAATCCTGAAGGCCACCGGGAACCTGATCGGCCCCGGTCTCCATCTTCACGCCGCAAGGACAGAATTGGAGGCCGCAGGAATCCTAGCCGCGGAATGCAGCGAAGGAGTTAGTCTTTTGTTAATTATTCGTTAAATTCAGACTTGAACCCCGATGGGGTTCACAAATTGATGACATTTAGGACTAGTCGTAGTCCCAAGCACCAATTCTCTTACGACCCGCCCGGCCAGAACTCAGGCGTAGGCCGGGACGCCGTACAGGACCGGATCGGCAGCCACCGGTGAGTCGTAGCTGGCCCATTCCCAGGCGCTCTGGTCGGCCAGCAGGGCCCGCACCAACTTGTTGTTGAGCGCGTGGCCGGACTTGAAGCCCTCGTAGGCACCCAGCACCTGGCCGCCGGCCAAATAAAGGTCACCGATGGCGTCGAGGATCTTGTGGCGCACGAACTCGTCGGTGTAGCGCAGGCCGTCGTCGTTCAGCACACGGAATTCATCGAGCACGATGGCATTGTCCATCGAGCCGCCCAAGCCCAGGTTGCGCTCACGCATGTATTCAAGATCGCGCATGAAGCCGAAGGTGCGGGCGCGCGAGATTTCCTTGATATAGGCCGCCGAGGAGAACTCGATCTCCACCCGCGACTGCTTGGCCGGGATCATCGGGTGATCGAACTGGATGGTGAAACCGAGCTTGTAGCCCTCGTACGGCTCGAAACGGGCGACCTTGTCACCGTCGCGTACCTCCACCGTCTTGAGGATGCGCAGGAAGCGCTTGGCCGCGCCCTGCTCGACGATGCCTGCGGACTGCAGCAGGAACACGAACGGGCCGGAGGAGCCGTCCATGATCGGCAGCTCGGCCGAGGACAGCTCGACGATGACGTTGTCCACGCCAAGGCCGGCAAGTGCCGACATCAGGTGCTCAACGGTCTGGATCTTGGCGCCTTCACAGGTCAGACCGGTGCACAAAGTGACTTCGGTGACCAGATCGGCACGCGCCGGCACTTCCACCACCGGGTCCAGATCCACCCGCCGGAACACGATGCCATGGTCGACCGGCGCGGGACGCAGGGTCATGTAGACCTTGTCACCGCTGTGCAGGCCGACGCCGGTGGCGCGGATCGTGTTCTTGAGAGTGCGTTGCTGGATCATGTGTGTAAGGCCGGAGGGGCCGCGCAGGCGCAGCCAGGGGGACAAACAAGAATAACACGCGTTAACACAGGCCCTGTGCGCAGCAAAAACCGCGCGTCAGCGACCGTCCAGCACCAAAATATCGCCGGGCCGGCCTTGGCCCGGCGATAAAGGACATGGTATTCCCACCGGGGTGGACAGCCCCGGCGTCTCGGTTCTGTATCCGGAGCCTGCCCTGCCCGGACCACGGCGCCGTCGCCGGCGTACGCGATGACCGGGCCTGAGCGGCCCCTGCTAACGCATCAGTCAGCCTGGCGGCGCAGGAACGCCGGGATGTCCAGGTAGTCGTTCGGCAGCTCTGCAGCGGCCGGCGACGCCGACGAGGTGGAAGCAGACACGGTGTCCGAGCTCGGACGACGCAGGCCCATGCCCATGGTGTTGCCCACGGCCTTGGCCACGGCATCGGCCGGGCTTTCGTACTCTTCAAACTCGGCCTGGCCGGTGGTGGCATTGCGGACCAGCTTGATCGGGCCGCGTTCGCCGGGACGCTGTGCGTTCTTGGCAACGGCACGGTTCAGGCCGGTGGCGACCACGGTCACCTTGATCTCGTCACCCAGATCCGGATCGATCACGGTACCGATCACCACAGTGGCATCTTCCGAAGCGAAAGCGTGCACGGTGCGGCCGATTTCGTCGAACTCGCTCATGGTGATGTCGGTGCCGGCGCTGATGTTGACCAGCACGCCATTGGCGCCGGCCAGGTTCACATCGTCCAGCAGCGGGTTCTGGATGGCGGCTTCGGCAGCAGCCTGGGCGCGGTCATCACCGCGTGCGGTGCCGGTGCCCATCATGGCCAGGCCCATTTCCGACATCACGGTGCGCACGTCGGCGAAGTCGACGTTGATCAGGCCCGGGCGCACGATCAGATCGGCGATGCCCTGCACGGCGCCCTGCAGCACGTCATTGGCAGCGCGGAAAGCCTGCACCATGGTGGCGTTGCGGCCGAGCACGGTGATCAGCTTTTCGTTCGGGATGGTGATCAGCGAATCGACGTGCTGGCTCAGTTCTTCGATGCCCTTCAGTGCCACCTGCATGCGGCGACGGCCTTCGAACGGGAACGGCTTGGTGACCACGGCCACGGTCAGGATGCCCATTTCCTTGGCCAGCTGTGCCACCACCGGCGCAGCGCCGGTACCGGTGCCACCGCCCATGCCGGCGGTGATGAACACCATGTCCGCACCCTGCAGGGCGTCCATGATGCGCTCACGGTCTTCCAATGCGGCCTGGCGGCCGACTTCCGGGTTTGCGCCTGCGCCCAGACCCTTGGTTACGTTGGTGCCCAGCTGCAGCTGCAGCTTGGCACCACAATTCTTGATGGCCTGCGAGTCGGTGTTGGCGGTGATGAATTCCACGCCGTCCACGCTGCTGTTGACCATGTGCGCCACGGCGTTGCCGCCGCCGCCGCCCACGCCAACGACCTTGATCACCGCGTTCGGTGCCATCTTTTCAATCAGTTCGAAATGCGCCATGTCCATGTCCTCTCTATTGCCGTGATTGGGTCGAGCATCCGGGAAGAATCCTTCTCCTTCTGCGCCCGCCTGCACCGGCGAGTTGTTTTAGGTATACCGCTTCGGGTTGCCCCTGCACGGTGGTTGTTGCCTGCTTCAATGACTGCGTTACTGCACTTCGTCTTGCCTTACTGCTTGCTGTTCTGACTGCCTCACTGCTCTACCACCGGCACCGCGCTCAGAACTCGCCGCGGAACCAGTTCTTCAACTTGTTGAACATGCTGCCGGCGCGCCCGGTGGGCAGCGACGGACGCCGTGGGTGTTCGATCTGGCTGCCCATCAGCAGCAGGCCAACGCCGGTGGCATGCACCGGATTGCCGACCACTTCGCCCAGGCCGGTGACGTGCTGCGGAATGCCCACGCGTACCGGCATCTGCAGCATTTCCTCGGCCAGCTCGACCACACCTTCCATCTTCGAAGCACCGCCGCTGAGCACCAGCCCGGCGCGGACCATTTCCTCGAAGCCCGAGCGGCGCAGTTCGGCCTGCACCATCTCGAAAATTTCCTCGTAGCGGCCCTGCACTGCCTGCGCCAGCGAATGACGCGGCATGCGACGCGGCGGGCGGTCGCCAACCGACGGCACCTGGATGCTTTCTTCGGCCGTTGCCAGCTGTGCCAGCGCACAGGCGTAACGCACCTTGATCTGCTCCGCTTCCGGGGTCGGCGTGCGCAGCATGTGGGCGATGTCGTTGGTGACGTGGTCACCGGCAATCGGCAACGAAGCGGTGTGGCAGATGGCGCCCTGGATGAACACTGCGATATCGGTGGTACCGGCGCCGATGTCGACCATCACCACGCCCAGCTCGCGCTCATCGGCGGTCAGCACCGCTACGCTGGAGGCCAGCGAGGACAGCACCAGGTCATCCACCTGCAGGCCGCAGCGCTGCACGCACTTGCTGACGTTGGCGGCGGCCGACTGTGCACACACCACCAGGTGGGCATGCACTTCCAGGCGCACGCCGGTCATGCCGACCGGGTTGCGGATGCCTTCCTGCGAATCGTCCAGCACGTATTCGCGCGGGATCGCATGCAGGATCTTCTGGTCGGCGGGGATGGCAACGGCCTTGGCCGCTTCCAGCACGCGATCCAGATCGCCCCAGCTCACTTCGCCTTCGCGGATCGGGGTGATGCCCTGCGAGTTGCGGCACTGCACGTGGTTGCCGGAAATCGAGGCGTACACCGAGCGGATCTCGCAACCGGCCATCAGCTCGGCTTCTTCGATGGCGCGCTGGATCGACTGCACGGTGGATTCGATATCCACCACCACGCCGCGCTTGAGACCGCGCGACTCGTGCGAGCCGATGCCGATGACCTCGATCGGGCTGCCCGGCGAATACTCGCCGACCAGCGCCACCACCTTGGAGGTGCCGATGTCCAGGCCAACGATCAGTGATTTGTCTCCCTTGCGATTCATGTCCTGTCCTGCGTCTGCTTTGTTGCCGGCGGTGGGGTTCCCCAGCTCAGCGTGAAACCATTGGTATAGCGGAGGTCGGCGCGCACGATCGGCACCTGGGTACGGGTCAGCTGTGGCAATACGCGCACGAAGCGGCCCAAGCGTGAGCGTGCATCGTTGCGACCAATGACTACTTCGGTGCCGTTGTCCAACGCCAGCGACCAGCTGCCGCGCGCGTCCATCGCCACTTTCTGCACGTCCACACCGGCCGGTGCGAACAGTGCGCGTGAATCGTTGTACAGCTCGACCACTTCAGTGGTCATGCCATCGGGGCCATCGAGTTCGGGCAGCGGCGCGTTCTCCAGCCCGTGCGGCACCGCGAACAAGCGGCCCTGCTCTGACAGCAAGCGGTCCTTGCCCCAACGTGCGAACGGGCGGTGCTCGACGATGGTCACTTCCAGCACATCCGGCCATTGCTTGCGGACCTGGGCGCTCTCCACCCATGGCAGTTTTTCCACTGCCGCCTGCGCGTCCTGCAACTTCACCGCGAAGAAGCCCGAGCGTGCATATGGCAGCAAGGCTTTCTGCAACTCTTCGGCCGGCACGCGCTTGAACTCGCCATGCACACGCAGCTTGGCCAGCGGCCAGCCCTCGGCACCGACCCAGCCATTGACCACCGCAACCACCGGCAGCACCACCAGGGCGATGGCCAGCAGCCAGGCGAGCATGCGCAGGATGGCATTCATCGTGCGCCCTCCCCGGCAGCGCAGCCGCACGCGACCGCCGCAGCCCGCAGTGCGGTTGCGTGGGTACGGCGTAGCGGCAGCGCGGCAAGCATCATTCGCCCTTGGACTCCTGGAAGCCGTCGGTGACCACCTGCTGGACAACGGCGCCGATGTCGCCGGCACCCATCATCAACAGCAGATCGCCGTCCTGCAGTACGTCCGGCAGCACCGAGGCCAGATCGGCCGAATGGCTCACCACCACCGGCTCGCTGCGGCCGCGCGCGCGGATGGCGCGTGCCAGCGACTTGGAATCGGCACCGGGAATCGGCGCTTCGCCAGCCGGGTAGACCTCGCTCAACACCAGTGCGTCCACTTCCGACAACACGGCGGCGAAGGCATCGAACTGATCGCGGGTACGGCTGTAACGGTGCGGCTGGAACGCAACCACCAGACGCTTGTCCGGCCAACCGCCACGGGCAGCGGCGAACACCGCTTCCAGTTCGCGCGGGTGGTGACCGTAATCGTCGATCACGCGCACCTTGGCGCCCTTGTGGGTGGTGACTTCGCCCAGGTCGTTGAAGCGACGGCCAACGCCTTCGAACTTCTCCAGCGCAGCGGCAATGTCTTGCGGTGCCACGCCCAGCTGCCAAGCAACCGCAGCGGCGGCCAGCGCATTGAGCACGTTGTGCTTGCCCGGCAGCGCCAGCGTCACCGGCACGCTGCTGCCTTCCGGCAAACGCAGAGTGAAGCGCATGCGCGGGCCATCCTGCACCACGTCCTCAGCGCGCACGTCGGCGTTGCTGCTCAGGCCGTAGCTCATCACGTGACGCGGGGTCTTGGCAGCCAGCGCAGCCACTTCCGGATCATCAATGCACAGCACGGCCAAGCCGTAGAACGGCAGGCGCTGCAGGAACTCGGCGAACGCTGCCTGCACGCGGGCGAAATCGTTGCCGTAGTTTTCCAGATGGTCGGCATCGATATTGGTGATCACCGCCACCAACGGATTCAGGCGCAGGAAGCTGCCATCACTTTCGTCGGCCTCGGCCACCAACCACTCGCCACCGCCAAGCTTGGCGTTGGCACCGGCAGCGAGCAACTGTCCGCCGATCACGAAGGTCGGGTCCAGCTTGCCTTCGCTCAGGATCGCAGCGGTCAGCGAGGTGGTGGTGGTCTTGCCATGCGTACCGGCGACGGCGATGCCGCGACGGAAACGCATCAGCTCGGCCAGCATCGCCGCGCGCGGCATGATCGGAATGCGCTGGCTGCGCGCTTCCATCAGCTCAGGGTTGTCTTCGCGGATGGCGCTGGAAACCACGATGCAATCGGTGCCCAGCACGTTGGCGGCGGAATGACCGCGCATGACGCGCGCACCCAGCCGTGCCAGACGGCGCGTTGCAGCGTTGTCAGCGTTGTCAGAACCAGAGACTTCATAGCCCAGGGTCAGCATCACTTCGGCGATGCCGCTCATGCCGGTGCCGCCGATACCGACGAAATGCACGCGCGGGAACGCACGGACCAGGTCGGTGGTGTCGTTGAGGCGGCGGATCATGCCTGGCCTCCGGTGTGGCTGGCGCGGGTGCGCGATGCCGTGTTCATGCTGCTTCCTCAAGAATGATGTCTGCGATGCGTTCGGCCGCATCGACCTTGGCCAACCCACGCGCGGCTTGCGCCATCTGCATGCGGTGGCCGGGATTGTTTGCCAGCGTGCGCAGCACGCCTTCCAGGTTGATCGCCAGCGCGTCGTCCTGCTTGAGCAGTTCGGCAGCGCCGCGTTCAACCAGATATTCGGCATTGCGGGTCTGGTGGTCGTCGACCGCTGCGGCGAACGGCACCAACACGCTGCCAATGCCCACCGCGCACAACTCGGCTAGGGTCGACGCGCCGGAACGGCACACCACCAGATCAGCCCAGCTGTAGGCGGCGGCCATGTCCTTGATGAACATGTCGACGCGGCCTTCCACACCTGCGGCGCGATAGGCCTGCAGTGCTTCTTCGTGCAGCTTCTCGCCGCACTGGTGCCAGACTTCGATGGCGACGCTGTCACCCAGCGCGGCCAAAGCCTTGGGCATGGCGTTGTTCAGTGCACGTGCGCCCTGGCTGCCGCCCAGCACCAGCACCCGCATCGGGCCGCTACGACCGGCCAGACGCTGTTCCGGCGCTGCCAATGCGGCGATTTCAGCGCGCACCGGATTGCCGACCACTTCTTCCTTGCCGCCGGCGAAGCTGCCCGGGAAGCCGCTCAGCACGCGCCGCGCAAAGCGCGACAGAATGCGGTTGGTCATGCCCGGCGCGCGGTTCTGTTCGTGCACCAGCAGCGGCAAGCCGTGCAGGCGTGCGGCGATGCCGCCCGGACCGGATGCAAAACCGCCAAACGCGACGACAGCACGCGGCTGGCGATCACGCAACACGTAGCCCGCGCCCCGGATCGCACGCAGCACACGCATCGGTGCACCCAGCAAGGCCAGCTTGCCCTTGCCGCGCAGGCCGGAGATGGCCAGCGTATCGACATGGATATCGTGCTGCGGCACCAGTCGGGTTTCCATCGCACCGTCGGCGCCCAGCCAGGTGACCGGGATGCCACGCTCGCGCAACACCTTGGCCACGGCCAGACCCGGGAAGATATGCCCGCCGGTTCCGCCGGCCATGATCATCACCGGGCGCAGGTCCTGCTTGGTGATCGGGCCGGCCATCAGGCGATCCTCCCGAAGGTCGGCTCGACCCGCTGTTGCATGCGGCTGGTGCCGCGCGCGGCGCTGCTCTGCATGGCGGCGGCAACTGCGGTAGCGGTTTCGCTGCGCGGCTCGGCCGGTTCGTTCTCGTGTACTTCGGCCACATCCAGCTCGGCCCCGTCGAGGTCCTCGCGCACTTCCTGGCGGCGCACCGCGCGGTTGTATTCATAAGACACGCGCAGCAGCAGGCCCATTGCCACGCAGGTCATCATCACGCTGGAACCGCCGGAGGAGATCAGCGGCAGGGTCAGGCCCTTGGTCGGCAGCATGCCCAGATTGACGCCGATCGAGACGAAGGTCTGCAGGCTGATCCACAGCGCGATACCGAAGGCGATGTAGCCAGCAAAGTGGCGGCGCATCTCGATGCAGCGCATGCCCAGCCAGAAGGCACGGCCAACCAGCAGCACGTACAGGCTGATAATGCCGCACACGCCCAGAAAACCCAGTTCCTCGGCAATCACCGAGAAGATGAAGTCGGTATGCGATTCGGGCAGATAGTTCAGCTTCTGGATCGAAGCCCCCAGGCCCACACCGGTCCACTCGCCGCGGCCGATGGCCATCAGCGCGTTGGACAGCTGGTAACCCGAGCCCAGCTGGTCCTGCCACGGATCCATGAACGAGGTGACGCGGCGCATGCGGTAGGGTTCGAAGATCACCAGCGCGATCAGGCCCGGCAGCAACAGCAGCACCGGCAGGATGATGCGGGTGATCTGCGCGCCGCCCAGCACCAGCATGCAGGTGGTGATGCCCAGCAGCAGCATCGAGGAACCAAAGTCAGGCTGCAGCAGCAGCAGCACGACCAGCACGCCGACCACGCCGACCGGCTTGAGCATGGCCTGCCAGGTGGCATTGACCTCGTCGCGGAAGCGCACCAGGTAGCTGGACAACCAGACGATGTACAGCACCTTGACCGCTTCCACGGTCTGGAACTTGGAGAAGCCCAGGTTGATCCAGCGCTGCGCACCGTTGACGCTGCTGCCCAGGCCCGGAATGAACACCACGATCAGCAGCGCGAAACAGCCCAGCAACAGCAGCTGGTTGTACTTCTCGATTTCCTTCAGCTCCACCCGCATCGTCACCGCCGCGAGAACCACGCCAATGGCGATGAAGATCAGGTGGCGGGTGAGGTAATAGAACGGACTCTGCGTCAGCGCGATGGAGCTGGAAGCCACCATCACGATCCCGATCGAAGCCAGCGCCACGGCGGCACCGAGCAGCCACTTGTCGTAGCTGCCACCAATGGCTTCAAGTCGGGTTGCCTGACGCGAGTAATCGTCCATCACCGCACCTTCAGGGTTGCCAGGCCGATCAGCACCAGCACCACCGAGATGATCCAGAAGCGCACGATCACGCGCGGCTCCGGCCAGCCCTTCAGTTCAAAGTGGTGATGGATCGGCGCCATGCGGAACACACGCTTGCCGGTGAGCTTGAACGAGGCCACCTGGATCATCACCGACAGGGTTTCGATCACGAACACACCGCCCATGATCACCAGCACCAGTTCCTGGCGCACGATCACCGCGATGGTGCCCAGCACCGCCCCCAGCGCCAGCGCGCCGACGTCGCCCATGAAGACCATGGCCGGATAGGTGTTGAACCAGAGGAAGCCCAGGCCCGCGCCGGCAATCGCCGCGCAGATGATGACCAGTTCACCGGCACCGGGAATCTGCGGGATCTGCAGGTAACTGGAGAACACCGCATTGCCCGAGGCATAGGCGAACACGCCCAGCGCACAGGCCACCAGCACCGTCGGCATGATCGCCAGCCCATCCAGGCCATCGGTCAGGTTGACCGCGTTGGAGAAACCGACGATCCAGAAGTAGGCAATCGCGACGAAGCTGAAACCTGCCAGCGGCAGCGCAATCGACTTGAACATCGGGATGTAGAAGGTGAGCTCGGCCGGCACCACCGCGGTCTTGTACAGAAAGATGCCAGCGGCCAGGCCGAAGATCGACTGCAGCGCGTACTTCCAGCGCGACTTCAGGCCGTTCGGGTCGCGCTTGGCGATCTTCAACCAGTCGTCATACCAGCCGATGGCGCCAAAGCACAGCATCACCACCAACACCAGCCACACATAACGGTTGCGCAGGTCACCCCACAGCAGCACCGATACCAGCACCGTGGTCAGGATCAAGCCGCCACCCATGGTCGGCGTGCCGGCCTTGGAGAAATGCGACTGCGGGCCATCCTTGCGGATCGGCTGACCACCCTTGAGCTGGGCCAGGCGACGGATCGCCATCGGCCCCAGCCACAGGGACAGCGACAAGGCGGTCAGCGCCGCCAGGATGCCGCGGAAAGTAATATAGTTGAACAACCGGAACAGGCCGTCCAACTGCTGCAGCCAACGGGCCAATTCAAGCAACATGTGTAGTGTCCTCGCCGCGCGCCAACAGCGCGGTCACGATCTTGTCCATGGCGCTGCCGCGCGAGCCCTTGACCAGGCAACGCACACCAGCATGAAGTTCGGTTTGCAACACGGCGGCCAGCGCGGCATGCGAGTCGAAGTGACGCCCGCCATCGCCGAAGGCTGCCGCTGCCGCTGCACTCAGCGGGCCCAGCGCGTACAGGCGCTTCAGCCCGGCTTCGCGCGCACGCAGGCCAGCCTGCGCATGCAGCGCCTGCGCGTCCGGGCCCAACTCGCGCATGTCGCCCAGCACCAACCAGCCCTCGCCCTTGCCCGCCGCCAGCGCGGTGATCGCCGCAGCCAGTGAACCCGGGTTGGCGTTGTAGCTGTCGTCGATCAACACCGCGCCGTTTTCCAGCACATGGGCTACCTGGCGGCCTGCGACCGGGCGCGCCTGCGCCAGGCCCTCGACCACCAGCGGCAATGCAATACCGGCCGCCAGTGCCATCGAAGCGGCAGCCAATGCGTTGAGCACGTTGTGACGGCCCGGTAACTGCAGCGCGACTTCGGCATCGCCGTGCGGCGTGCGCAGCTGGAAGCGTGAACCAGCCTCGTCCAGCACGATGCCGGTAGCGGTGACGTCGGCGCTGACTTCCAGGCCGAAGCGGATCAACTGATGGTCACCCGCACGCGCAGCGAAATACGGCGAGAACGCATCGTCGGCATTGATCACCGCAACACCGCCATCGCGCAGGTCGTCATAGACCGCCGCCTTGGTGTTGGCGATCTCCAGCAGGCTGCCCATGCGTTCCAGATGTGCCGGCGCGACGTTGTTGACGATGGATACGTCCGGTGCGGCGATGGCGGTCAGGTAGGCGATGTCGCCCGGCTTGCCGGTACCCATCTCGTAGATGGCGAAATCGGCATCTTCCGGCGCATCGATCACCGCCAGCGGCAGGCCGATCTCGTTGTTGCGGTTGCCCGGCGTGGCATACACGTGCTGACCGGCAACCGCAGCGGCATGCTGCATGACGGCCAGCAGCAGGTTCTTCACGCTGGTCTTGCCGTTGCTGCCGGTGATAGCGAACACGCGGGTGGTGCGCTGCTGCTGCATCGCTGCGGCAATCTTTGCCAACGCCAGCTCGGTGTTGGCAACCACGATCTGCGGCACTTCCAACGGCAACAGGCGCTCGACCAGCAAGGCGCTGGCGCCCTGCTCGACCGCGTTGGCGGCAAAGTCATGGCCGTCGAAACGCTCACCGCGCAGGGCCACGTACAGGTTGCCGGCGCTCAAGCTGCGGCTGTCATTGCTGACTGCATCGATGCTGACGTCGTCGCCGTGGATTTCGGCACCGGCCCAATGGGCGATCAGCGACAGGGGCGCGCGCTTCACTGGCGCACCTCCGCATTCGTGTACCGGCGCGCCTGAAGCGCGCGCGATGCCACATCGGTGTCATCGAAGGGATGTTTGATACCTGCAATCTCCTGGTAGGGCTCATGGCCCTTGCCGGCGATCAACACGATGTCGCCGGCCCCTGCCTGTGCGACAGCCGCAGCGATGGCGCGGGCGCGATCGCGCACCACGTTCACCTGCGCAGGCGTCACGAAGCCAGCCATGATGTCGGCGACGATCACGTCGCCATTCTCGCCGCGTGGATTGTCGTCAGTGACGAACACCACGTCGGCCAATTCTTCGGCAATGGCGGCCATCTGCGGGCGCTTGCCGGTATCGCGCTCGCCACCGCAACCGAACACGCACAGCAGGCGGCCATCGAGGTGACCGTGCAGGCTGCGCAGCGCCTGTTCCAGCGCGTCGGGGGTGTGCGCGTAATCGATTACCACGGTGGGTTCGCCATGGCCGCCGAGGCGGTTCATGCGGCCACGGATCGGCTGCAGCTGGCCCAGCACCTTGGAGATGTTGGCGCTGGACTCGCCCAGGCCATGCAGCGCACCGGCCACGGCCAGCAGGTTGTCGACGTTGAAGCGGCCCAGCAGCGGCGAACGCAGCGCATGCCGCTCATCAGCGATGACCAGGTCAAAGCCCAAGCCTTGCCCGTCCAGCACCAGTTTCTCGGCGCGGATGCTGGCGCCGACCTGGCCGGTCGAGCTCAGGCCAATGGCCTGTACGTCGGCAGCCAGGGTGGTGATCAGCTCACGGCCGAACGCATCGTCCAGATTGATCGCCGCTGCCTTCAGTCCCGGACGGTGGAACAGCTTGGCCTTGGCCGCGCCGTAGGCCTCCATGTCACCGTGATAATCCAGATGATCACGGGTGAGGTTGGTGAACACCGCCACGTCGTAATGCACGGCATCGACGCGGCCCTGATCCAAGGCATGCGAGCTGACTTCCATCGCCACGGCATTGGCGCCGGCATCGCGCAGCTGTGCCAGCACCTCGTGCATCTGCAGTACCAGCGGCGTGGTGAAGCCGGTCGGCACCACCGCGCCGTACAGGCCAACGCCCAGCGTGCCGATCGAGCCGCTGACCGTGCCCAGCAACTGCCAGGCCTGGCCGAGCAGTTGCACGGTCGAGGTCTTGCCGTTGGTGCCGGTGACGCCAACCATGGTCATCGCCCGCGATGGCTGGCCGTGGAACTGGTCGGCCATCGCGCCCATGCGCGAACGCAGGCCGGGCACGGCGATGGCATCGGCCGGTGCCGGCAGCTCCGCCGGTGCCGGCGGATCAAACAGGATCGCGGCCGCGCCGGCGGCCTTTGCCTGCTCGACAAAACCCAGCCCGTGCGCGCCAAAACCGGCGATTGCGACAAACGCATCACCGGCGCGGACATGCCGTGAATCCAACACCAGGCCGCCGATCTGCGGGTCCTGCGACAGGGCCAGATCAGGCAGCAGCTGTGACAACTTCATTGTGTGACTCACTGGCGCACCTCCGTGGCGGCAGGCGTCGGAGCGACGGCCGTCGGCAGTGCGGCATCAAATTCGGCCGCGGCATTGGGTGCCTCGTCCGGGTCCTGCGGAATCGGCAGCGGCGCCATGTTGCTGCCCGGCTTGCCACCCACCTTGCCCGCGGCCTGCGCCGCCAGCCAGGACTGGATGTCATCCGGCGGCACGTCCATCAAGCGCAGCGTGCCTTCCATCACATGATGGAACACCGGCGCGGACACAAGGCCGCCGTACTGCAGCGAGCCCTGCGGATCGTTGACCACGATCACCGCGGCATAGCGCGGTGCGGTGGCCGGCACCAGGCCGGCGAACAGCAGGTTGTAGTGGCCGCGTTCGTAACCGTTGGGGCCGTTCTTGCGGGCGGTACCGGTCTTGCCGGCGACGTGGTAACCCAGGATCGCCGCCTGCTTGGCGCCGCCGTTGGTGACCACGGTTTCCATCATCCGCACCACTTCGCGCGCGACTTCCGGATCAACGACCTGACGCGCTTCATTGCGCTGGCCCTTGATGAAAGTTGGTTGGATGACCTGGCCGCCATTGCCCAGCGCCGAATACGCCTGCGCGATCTGCAGCGGCGTCACCGACAGGCCGTAGCCGTAGGACATGGTGGTCTTGGTGGTGCCGTACCAGCTCGGGCTGCCCGGACGCGCGACCACGCCGGCCGATTCGCCCGGGAAGCCGCTGTGCGGGGCCACGCCGTAGCCAAAGCCACGCACCGAGTCGTAGAAGGTCTGGTCCGGAATGCGCGCCACGATCTTGGCCGCGCCGATGTTCGAGCTGCGGGTGATCACGCCGGTGACATTGAGCACGCCGTTGTTACGCGGCACGTCGCGGATGGTGTAGCGGCCCAGCGACATGTAACCCGGGTTGGTGTCGATGACCGTATCCGGGGTAACCACGTGGTTCTGCAGCGCGGTGGCGATAGTCAGCGGCTTCATCGTCGAACCAGGCTCGACCAGATCGGTGACCGCGCGGTTGCGACGGGTGTCCGGGGTGGCACCGCTGACCGAATTGGGGTTGTAGGTCGGCAGGTTGGCCATGGCCATCACTTCGCCGGTGGCCACATCCATGATCACGATGGAACCGCCGGCGGCCTTGTTGGTGGTGACCGCATTGCGCAGCTCGCGCATCGCCAGGAACTGGATGCGGCGGTCGATGCTCAGGGTCAGGTCCTTGCCGGGCTCGGCAGGCCGCACCAGGTCGATGCTCTCGACGATGGCGCCCTTGCGGTCGCGGATGACCTTCTTGGCACCGGGCTTGCCGCGCAGCCATTCGTCGAAGGCCAGCTCCAGCCCTTCCTGGCCCAGATCATCGATATTGGTGAAACCCAGCACATGCGCCATCGCCTCACCCTGCGGGTAATAGCGACGGAACTCGCGCTGCGAGAACACGCCCGGGATCTTCATCGCCACCACCTGCTCGGCCACATCCGGATTGATCCGGCGGCGCAGGTACATGAATTCCTTGTCGGCCTTCTGCGTCAGCTTGGTGGTCAGCTCGTCCACCGGCAGCGACAGCGCGCGCGCCAGTTCCGGAATACGCTCCGGCGTACGCAGCAGTTCCTGCGGGTTGACCCAGATCGAGGCCACCGGCGTGGACACCGCCACCGGCTCGCCATTGCGGTCGGTGATCATGCCGCGCGAGGTCGGGATCGGCACATCGCGCAGGAAGCGGGCTTCGCCTTCGCGCTGGTAGAAATCGTTGTTGATCAGCTGCACGTATGCCGCGCGCCCGACCAGGGTGAACGCACACAGACCCAGCCCCACGCCAACCATCAGCATGCGGTTACGCAGGTTGAACTGCGTGCGGGTGCGGTTGCGTCCGGGCTTGCTCATGGCCGGATCACCACGATGTCAGCGGCTTCGGGGAACTTCATGCCCAGCCGGCCACGTGCTTCCTGGTCCACGCGCGTGGCCTGGGCCAGCGTGGCCTGCTCCAGCTGCAGGCGACCGAATTCGATGTTGAGCTCGTCGCGTGCGTGCTCCAGCTTGGACAGTTCGACAAACAGCTGGCGGTGGCGGTGGCGCATGAACACCACGCCGATGGCCGAGGCAATCGTGCACGCCAGCAGGACGATCAACAGCAGGCGGCTCATTCGGCCACCTCGCGCTTCTGTGCAACGCGGAGCACGGCACTGCGTGCTCGCGGGTTGACTGCCAGCTCGTCGTCATCGGCCTTGATGGCACCGCCGATCAGATCCAGCGTCGGCACGAAGGCCTGCAGTTCCGGCAGACGACGATTGGTCGGCGGCGCCTTGGCGTGGCGGTTCATGAACTGCTTGACGATGCGGTCTTCCAGCGAATGGAAGCTGATCACCGCCAAGCGGCCACCGGGCTTGAGCCGCGCCATCGCCGCGTCCAGGCCGGCCTCAAGGTCGGCCAGTTCGCGGTTGATATGGATGCGGATGGCCTGGAAGCTGCGCGTGGCCGGATGGATCTTGTCCTTGCCACGCGGCATCACCGAGGCGATCAGTTCGGCCAGTTCGGCGGTACGGGTGAACGGCTGGCTGTCGCGGCGGGCAACGATGGCCCGCGCGATACGGCGGCTCTGCCGCTCGTCGCCATAGGTGAACAGCACGTCGGCGATCTCGCGGTCGTCGGCGCGGTTCAACCACTGTGCAGCGCTCTCGCCCGAGTCCGGGTCCATGCGCATGTCCAGCGGGCCGTCCTTGCCGAAGCTGAAACCACGCTCGGCCACGTCGAGCTGCGGCGAGGACACGCCCAGGTCGAACAGCACGCCATCCAGCCCGGCGGCGGTTGCGTCCCAATCCAGCAGATCGGCGAAGCTGCCGCGATAGATGGCGACACGGCCATCCGGCGCGAAGTCGCGCTCGGCCACGGCAATGGCTTCGGGGTCCTTGTCCATGACCAGCAGACGGCCGTCCGGGCCGAGCTGGCGCAGCACGCCGCCGGCGTGGCCGCCACGGCCAAACGTGCCATCCAGATAAGTACCGTTTTCGATCACCCTCAGGCCATCAAGGACCTGGGTGTACAGCACCGGCAGGTGAGCCGCCGGCGGCTGCGACACCGTTGGGTGACCGGCCTGCGCTTCACCGCGCACCCGGGCACCCCGGCTCACAACTTCAGATCGAGAAGCCCATCGCCCAGATCCTCGTCAGACAACGTCTGCTGGATCAGTGCGCGATGCGCTTGCTCGCTCCACAATTCGAATTTTTCACCCATGCCCATCAGCACTGCTTTCTTCTCGATGCCCACCGCACTGCGGTGACTGGAAGGCAGGCTGATACGGCCATTGCCATCCAGTTCCAGATGGGCGGCCGAGCCGACAAGCTTCTGCTGCAGGGTGCGCACTACACGCTGGGTATTGGGCTTTGCCATTACGTCGTCCCGCACCCGCTCCCACTCCTGCTCTGAATACAACCACAGGCAACCGGCTTCGAAAGGGTTGTAGGTCAGCACCAGGCGGTTGCCACTGGCACGCGCAACAAGGTCGCGGTAGGCGGTTGGCACCGCCATGCGCCCCTTGTCGTCAACCGTGATGGCAGTCTCACCCTGGAACACGCCTATGGCACCCTTTCGTCCGTTTTGCTTGGGAAGTCATTGAACCACGAAAAACCACAAAAAACCCGGTTTTCCCTCTGATGCCCACCTTAGCAGCGAGCCTAGGGTTGTCAACAACTTTCCGCGCACAAAATCGCCTGTCGCATCAATGGTTTGCGCCGATGTTTAGAGAGTTGTTCAAGGTTTATCCACAAGTTACTGTTTCGTCTCAAATTTTGAGATTTGTATGAAATTCAGTGGTGTAGAGGTGGCGTGAAAATGCGCCCTCAACCCAGCAGCCATTCAGCCTCTTATGGCCGCCGCGCGCGCAAAACGGCACACTTGCTGCATGTGTCTGGTTGCCATCGCCTGGAAAGCCCACCCGCATTGGCGCCTGCTCATGGCGGGCAATCGTGACGAGTTCCACGCCCGCCCCACTGCACCCCTCGGGCGCTGGCCCGCACCCCACGATCAACTGATCGCCGGCCGCGACCTGCGCTCGGGCGGCAGCTGGATGGGGGTAAATCTTCACGGTCAGGCCGCAGTGGTGACCAATGTGCGGGACCCAACCGCAGCAGCGGGCGGCCCCTCGCGGGGCGAACTGATCGCCGGCTACCTGGCTGGCCGACAGTCCGCTACGGACTATGCCGACCAGCTGGGCGGCAGGGCTCCGGCATTTGCACCGTTCAATCTCTTGGTCGCGGACGCGGAGAGCTGCAGCTACCTGGGCAACCACCCGCAGGCCCGCAGCGAGCTGACGCCAGGCGTGCACGGCATGTCCAACGGTGCCCTGGACGCACCCTGGCCCAAAACCCGGCGTTTGATGGGCGTGCTTGAGGATTGGCTGGCCACCGGCAATGACGGCCTGGAGCCACTTTGGGCGGCACTGGCTGATGAGCAGCAGGCTGCGGATGCGCAGTTGCCTGCTACCGGCGTTCCACTGGAGTTGGAACGACGGTTGTCGAGCGCGTTCATACGCGGCACCGACTACGGCACCCGTGCCAGCACCCTGCTGGCGATCAACCATGACGGCGGCGGCTTCATCCACGAACGCCGTTTCGGACCGGAGGGTGTTTTCCTGGGGGAGACGCGCGTGGAGATTGGAAAAGAAGGCTTTGGCTCCTGACCCCCTTCCTTTGGCCGAGGGCCAAGGGGAGGGTTGGGGAGGGGTGAGTTTGGCCTTGCTTTGGCTTTGGCCTTGCTTTGGCTTTGGCCGACAGCCAAAGCAAGATCACCCCCCATCCGCCCTCCGGGCACCTTCCCCCGCAAGCGGGAGAAGGGAAAGAGAACAGCAAGGCAGGAGCCACGGCCAAAGCCAAAGCCACAGCAAGACCCAAAGCCACGGCCACGGCCACAGCCACGGCCACAGTCAAAGCCAAAGCCAAGGCGCAACAAAAGCCAAAGCGCAGCCCAAAGCCACAGCCGCACCTCTCCCAGCCACGATGCGCAGCGAGCCAAGTAATAAATCCGAAGAGCAACAGCCCCCTTTAGTAAAGGGGGCGCGCCGACAGGCGCGGGGAATTGGAAGGCTAAAGGCCTGGGGCCCAAAGTTTTACCATGCAAAACTTTGGGGCTTTTTCTGCCCGGCGGGCAGAAAAAGCGGCGGAGCCGGCCGATAAGCCGGGTTTTGTCGTGGACAGTCATTCCTCTAGGCGCTACGTCACCGTAACGCTCAAGCAACCTACCCGGACCCGACGCGGGCCACGCCATTAGGTCCCTATTTGGTCTTGCTCCAGGTGGGGTTTGCCGTACCGGTCTGTTGCCAGACTCGCGGTGCGCTCTTACCGCACCATTTCACCCTTACCACGCGCCCGAAGGCCGTTCGGCGGTATCTTTCTGTTGCACTTTCCGTCGGCTTGCGCCGCCCAGGCGTTACCTGGCACCTTGCCCTGTGGAGCCCGGACTTTCCTCGGCATTCCCGAAGGAATGACGCGACTGTCTGGCCGACTCCGCCGCGCGTATTGTCGCACGTCCAGCCTGCCACTGGCCGAACATTTCATTCAGCCGCAGGCATCCGATAACGCAAGGGCTGCACCCCTGCATCGGTGAACGACAGCAACCAGCCGTCATGCAGAATGTCGATCTGCTGGAAGTCCGCATGCGCATCGCTGTCGCGCAATTGCCGCGACAGCTCTTCCAGCGCAGCCAACGCCCACCCCCGCAATGCGGCCGGGTCGGCATCTTCGACAAACGCCACCGCCGGCAACGGCCAGTTGTCGTACAGCAACAACACATTGCGCGGCTGGCGGGCATAGGCCGGCTTGTGCAGCACCTGGCGTTTTTTCTCCACCGCCCAGCGCATCACTTCCACCCACAATCGTTCCGGCTCGTCGCCGGCCCAAGGGCTGCCTTCATAGGTGTCAGCCAGCAACTGCCGCAGCAGCGGGCTGTCCCATTCGTTGCGCACTTCCCCGCCGCGTGGGTCCGGCACCGGCCGCACCCAGCCGGAATTGATGTCGTTCAATTTGGCCTGCAATTGCTTGAAGGCCTCCGGCACCACTTCCATGCATTCCAGTCCGATCCTGCCGCTGCCCGTGTCGACCATGAAATCCGGGCTCTCGCGCTTGTTCACCCGTAGCGGGTAATCCAGCTGCGAGGCCCAGACGGTCAACCAGCGCACCATCATCCAGCGCTCGCGCTGGGTCTTGATCTCGGCGCCCGAGCCACCGGCCAACGGTTGCTCGCGCAGGTCCAGCTGCGCGCGCAGGCTGGCGGCATCGGCCGCCGCCCACACCGCCTCAGTCGTTGCTGCCCTGTCCATACAAAGCCTTGCGCGGCGCACCGCTCAGTTCAGCCGCCAGTTTGGCAGCGGTGGAAGGCGGCAGATGCTCGTTCAATTTGGCGTACAGGCGCCGTCCTTCGGCAATCTTGGCTTCTTCGTCATCGCCGGCGCCCTGCACCATCACCACGAACTCGCCCTTGCGCTGGTTGTCGTCGGCCAACACCTTGGCCAGCAGTTGGTCCAGGTTGCCATCAAGCACGGTCTCGAACAGCTTGGTCAGTTCGCGCGCCACCACCGCCGGCCGGTCACCGCCAAATGCACCGGCCATGTCGGCCAGCGACTCGGCAATGCGGTGCGAGGATTCGTAGAACACCAAAGTGCCGGTTTCGGCGGCCAGCTTGTTCAGGCGCTCGCGCCGGGCCGCGCCCTTGGCCGGCAGGAAACCTTCGAACACGAAGCGATCACTGGGCAAACCAGCCACGCTCAAGGCGGCAATTGCCGCGCACGCGCCTGGGATTGGGCTGACTTTGACCCCCGCCGCACGCGCAGCACGCACCAGACGAAACCCCGGATCACTGACCAACGGCGTGCCAGCGTCACTGACCACCGCCAGCGACTCACCGCCCAGCAGGCGCGCCACCACGCGCTCGGCCATGGCTTCCTCGTTGTGGTCATGCAGGGCGACCAGCGGTTTGCTGATGCCGAAATGCGACAGCAACTGACCGGTATGACGGGTGTCTTCGGCACAGATGGCGGCCACAGAACGCAGCACCTCCTGCGCACGCGGGCTCAGATCGGCGAGGTTGCCGATCGGCGTGGCAACGACATACAAGGTGGCAGCAGCAGTACTCATCATCGGTATTTCCGTGGGCCAAGGGTAGAATCCTACCGTTTCCCCCGCCCGGCACTGCCGCGCCCTGTCGAACGGACCTCAAATGAACAAGCCAGTCGCACGGATTTCCGCCCTGTCATTGTCGATGCTGCTGTTCGTCGGCTGCGCCACCACCAGCGTTGCTCCGACCAGCTCACCCGCCCAGCAGGCGGCCATCACCCTGCTTGAACAGGGCAAACCGCGCGAAGCCGCGCAGCAACTGGAAGCCCAGGCCGCGTTGGCGCGCGGTGCCGGCAAAAGCCTGCTGCTGGCCGATGCTGCCTTTGCCTGGCACGAAGCCGGTGACAGCGCCCGTGCGCGCATGCTGATGGCACAGGTACAGCCGCGCCAGCTGTCCGGCGCCACCCGACTGCGCTTCAACCTGCTGCAGGCCGAGCTGGCACTCAGCGACAAGCAGCCGGCCAACGTATTGCAGGTGCTGACCGAAAACCCGGGCACGCTGCCGGCGCCGCTGCAGGCGCGCTGGTACCTGGCCCGCGCACAGGCGCTGGAAGCCACCGGCGATGCCTTCAGCGCCGCTGCCGAGCGCGCCCGCGCCGGCACCCTGCTCAGCGGCAGCGAGCGCAATGACAACCAGCGCACCATCACCCGCCTGCTGGCCGGTTTGAATGACGCCACCCTCAGCAGCCGCGCCGCCGCCCTGCCGGTTGGCGATCCGCTTTACAACCATGCCGGGCGCGCCATGATCGGCCGCGGCCTGCCGCTGCCGCGCCCGTTCGACCGCGATACCGCCGCGCAGCTGGACACCAGCAAGCGCCCGGCCGCCGATGCCGATGGCTACCGCCCGCCGGTGAAGATGGCAGTACTGCTGCCGCTCAGCGGCAATCTTGCCGCCGCAGGTGCCTCGGTCCGTGACGGCCTGCTGGCCGGTTACTACGGTGAAAGCCGCCGCCGCCCGTCTATCGACTTCATCGATACCAAGGGCAATGCCAGTGGCGCCGGTGCGGCCTATGACAAGGCCGTCGCCAGCGGCGTGGATTTCATCGTCGGCCCGCTGGGTCGCGATGAAGTGGATGCCCTGTTCCACCGCAGCGAGCTGCCGGTGCCCCTGCTGGCCTTGAACCGCGGCAAGGATGCACCGCCGCCGGGCAATGCCGCTTTCTCGCTGGCACCGGAAGACGACGGCCTGATGGCCGCCGAATACCTGCTCAGCCGCGAACGCCGCAATGTGCTGGTGATCGCCAGCAATGACGATGCCGGCCGGCGCTCCAGCAACGCCTTCAAGGAACGCTTCAGCGAGCGCGGCGGTAAGGTTGCCGCCACCATCTCTGTCAGCGAAGCGCCTGCCGATATCACCGCACAACTGCGCCAGGCCGGCAGCGTCGATGCCATCCTGCTCGCCGTCAAAGGCAACCAGGCACGCGCCTTGGCGCCGCAGCTTGCCCTGGCCGGGCTCAGCGCAGTCAGCCGCGTCGGCACCTCGCAGCTGACCGCAGGCACCGGCAAGGCCGAAGAAGATGCAGCGCTCGATGGCATCGCGTTCCCGACCGAGGCCTGGAGCAGCCGTGGCGTTGCCGGTCTGCCGGCCGCAGCTGCGGTCGCTACCACCCTGCCGACCGCACGCGGCGGCGCCGGGCGTCTGTTCGCCTTCGGCTATGACGCCTGGAAGATCACCGCCTATATGGAGAAGCTGGCCACCAGCACCGGCAGCGGCCTCAGCGGCGCCACCGGTACGCTGCATCTGGACGGCTTCGGCAATGTGCTGCGTACGCCAGCATGGTCCACCTTCAGCGCCGGCCGCCCGGTCGCCATTGGTGATGGCCGCTGAGCAGCACCAACGCGGCGCAGCGGTGGAAGCCGCTGCCCGCGTGCTGCTTGAGAACGCCGGGCTGCGCTGGCGCGCCGGCAATGTACGTTTTCGCGGTGGCGAGCTGGACCTGGTGATGCACGACCCCACCGCCGCCAGCCTGGTGTTTGTCGAAGTGCGCTATCGCCGCTCGGCGCTGTTCGGCGGCGGCGCGGCCTCGGTTGACTTGGGCAAACGTCGCAAGCTGGTCCGTGCCGCACAGTTGTACCTGAGCCAACATCCCAGCCTGGCCAACAGCCCCTGCCGTTTCGACGTGGTTGAAGCCAGCGGCGAACCGCCGCGCCTGAACTGGATCCGTGACGCCTTCCGCGCCGACGACTGCTGATGCCTAGCGTATTTACCCATGCTGCAATTCCGCTGGCGCTGTGGTGCGCCAGCGAGCGCGGCCGCATTTCCACGCGCCTGCTTGGCGCCGGCGTGATTGCGGCGATGCTGCCCGATGCCGATGTGCTGGCCTTTGCGCTGCACATTCCCTACGCCGACGGTTTTGGTCACCGCGGTGCCAGCCACTCATTGCTGTTCGCCATGTTGCTGGCGGCCTTGGCCCTTCCCTTTGCCAGGGCCTTGCAGGCAAGCCGCATCCAGGCAGCGGCCTTCGTGTTCATCTGCGCCGTGTCGCATCCCTTGCTGGATGCGCTGACCTCCGGCGGCCTGGGCGTCGCGCTGTGGTGGCCGTGGAGCGATCAGCGCCTGTTCGCGCCGTGGCGGCCCATCCGCGTCTCGCCGTTTGCCAATAATTTCTTCAGCGCACGCGGCCTGCAGACCGTCCTTTCGGAACTGCGCTGGGTGTGGCTGCCGCTGCTGATCGGCGTCGCCGGTTGGCGCCTGATCCAGCACCGCACCCCCGCCTCATCGACACCGCCATGACCCCATTGCCCGCTGCTTTCGAACACACCCTGTCACAGCTGCTTGGCGATGACTGGCACACCGACCCCGGCAGCCTGCAGGCGCATGCCCAGGACAACTCCTGGCGGCATGCGCTGCCGCAGGGCGTGGCGATGCCACGCAGCCGCGAACAGGTGCAGGCCATCGTCCGCGCCTGCCGCCAGCACGGCGTGCCGCTGGTGGGCCGCGGCACCGGCACCGGCACCACCGGCGCCGCCGTGCCGACTGCCGGCGGCATCGTGCTGTCGTTCGCGCATATGAACCGCATCGTCGCCATCCTCCCTGGCGATCGCTGTGCGGTGGTCGAACCCGGCGTACTCAACGGCGACCTGCAGCAGGCATTGATGCCGCACGGCCTGTTCTGGCCGCCGGACCCCTCCAGCGCAGACATCTGCAGCATCGGCGGCAACCTGGCCTGCAATGCCGGGGGGCCGCGCGCGGTGAAATACGGCACCAGCCGCGACAACGTGCTTGGGCTGGTGGCGGTCACCGGCACCGGCGAATTGATTCAATGCGGCGGCCCGTACACCAAGGATTCCACCGGCTACGACCTCACCCATCTGCTGGTTGGCAGTGAAGGTACGCTGGCGCTGATCGTCGAGGCCACGCTCAAGCTGACCCCGCGCCCGCGCAGCCAGGCCGGCCTGCGCGTGCTGTACCGCGATGCGGAAGCGGCAGCGGCGGCGGTATCGCGGGTGATGGCGCAGCCGGTAACGCCCACCACCCTGGAATTCATGGACGCACGCAGCCTGCAGCTGCTGCGCCACAACGGCGCGCAGGTACCCGAAGCCGGCGCGATGCTATTGATCGATGCCGATGGCGACGACGACACCCTGCCCTATCTGCTCAATGCGCTGGCAGAAGCCGCCGAGGGCGATGGCATGCTGGCGCTGGACGTGGCCACCGATGGCAGCGCGCGCGACAAGCTGTGGGCGGCACGGCGCGCCTTGTCGCCGGCGTTGAAAACCATCGCGCCAGGCAAGATCAACGAAGACGTGGTGGTGCCGGTATCGCAGATTCCAGCACTGGTGGAAGGCGTGCAACAGCTGTCGGCGCAGACGCAGCTGCCGATCGTCACCTTTGGCCATGCCGGCAACGGCAACCTGCACGTCAACATCCTCTATCACCCGGACGATGCCAGCGAGAACGAGCGCGCGCATGCGGCACTGCCAAAGGTATTTGAACTGGCCCTGCAACTGGGCGGCACGTTGTCCGGCGAACACGGCATCGGCTTGGCCAAACGCGACTTCATGACCCAGGCATTTTCGGCAGGCACCCTGGCGACAATGCGCGCCATCAAGCAGGCGCTGGACCCGGATGGGATCCTAAATCCCGGCAAGGTGTTGCCGGAGCAAGAGGGCCCATAGGCCTTGTAGGTTTTGAGGGGCAAGTGGGCGCGGCACACCGGCAGCACCGTCGGGCATGCATTTGTGTGCGTATCTGTGGGAGCGGCGTAAGCCGCGAAGCTGGCAGCAGGTCGGTCCCAGTAATACTGCAATCTGATGCTTCAGTAGCTTCGCGGCTTATGCCGCTCCCACAGCCAGAGCGAAGCAGTTCTCGCACGACAGCGCTGCGCATGCATTTGTATGTGTAGGAGCGGCGTCAGCCGCGAAGCTGGCAGCAGAACGGTGCCGGCAAAAACTGCAATCTGATGCTGCAGTAGCTTCGCGGCGTATGCCGCTCCTACAACCGCAGTAAAGCAGCTCCAGCAGCGCTGCGCATGCATTTGTATGTCTAGGAGCGGCGTCAGCCGCGAAGCTGGCGGCAGTTCAGTGCCGGGCAAAACTGCAATCTGATGTTGTCGTGGCTTCGCGGCTTACGCCGCTCCTACAACCGCAGTAAAGCAGCTCCAGCAGCAACGCTGGGCATGGATGTCTGTTTGTGGGATCGGCGTCAGCCGCGAAGCTGGCAGTAGGTCAGTGCTAAGCAGAACCGCAATCTGATGCTGCAGTGGCTTCGTGGCTGACGCCACTCCCACAAAAACAGCAAAGCAGCTTCCCGCAGCAACGCTGGGCATGCATTTGTGTGTATGTATGTTTGTGGGAGCGGCGTCAGCCGCGAGGCTGGCGGCAGTTCAGTGCCAGGCAAAACTGTAATCTGATGTTTTCGTGGCTTCGCGGCCTACGCCGCTCCTGCAACCGCAGCAAAGCAGCCGCTGCGACTGCGTATCAGGCGATCGATTCGGCGTAGCGGCAGGACAGCAGCGCCTTGATCAGGAAATCGACCTGGCTGGTTTCGCGTGCGTCTACCCACATCACTGGCAGGCGATGGCCTTCGCTGGCCAGTGCGTTGCGGAACTGGGCGAAACTGAAATCGGGTTCGCGGTCCTGGCAGGTCACGCCCACGGCGAAACAGGCTTCCGGTGCTAGGCCACGGAAGCGCTCCAGCAGAGTCAACGTACTTGGCAGCGCGCGCGGGTTGAGTGCGCTCACAAGTACGATCACGCCGATTGCGCCTTCGGCGACGATCGGCCACATGAAATCCAGATAAGCCTGGCCCGGCACGCCGTAGACATGCAACAGCTCACCATCGCCCAGTTCAATGGAGCTGTAATCCAGCGCCACGGTCGTATGCGACTTGTCCTCGAATGCTGCCAATGCGGCGTCGTCGCTGATCGGCATTTCCGTGCTGATCGGTTCCATGTCCGAGATCGACCGGATCGCAGTCGTTTTACCCGCACCCATTTCACCGACAAAAACCAACTTGGTTGCCATATCCGTCAGACCTGAAGCCCCTTGGAGAAATTGAGCCCGAATCGCTTGGCGATACGCGTGAAGAAGCCTGAGACCTTGTTGTCCGAAGGCCGATCACCTGTCGTCTGGCTACCACTGGCATCCAGCAGCCCGGTACATGCCGCCGCCGCAATGATACGGGCAATGTCATCCAGTGACGTGTCAGTGGCAAGCGCCAGCTGCCCCGGTTGCCACGGCCGCAGCATCATCGCCGCCATCGGCAGCAACCACGCCAGCGGCAACTTGCCGGTTTCCACCTCGGGCCAGCCGCGCAGCTGGCACAGGCCGGTGGTTTCCTGCTCCAGCAGCGGCGCCGAGGATAACGCCGCCGCCTGCCAGCAGAAATCCTCGAATGCATGCGTGCTGACCGCATCGGCCATCGCCTCTTCCAGCGCCGGCGCGCCTGCCAGCAGCGACAGCGTCCAGCCGGGCTCGGCCGCCGCATTGAGGCAGTTTTCGTACGGCAGATCACGCAGCAGGGTGACCCGCGCGCGCGCCGCATCGACCATCACCTTGACCAGGCCCATATGCAGCACGCTGGGTTTGCCCTGGGTATCACCAAGGCTGCGGAACAAGGTACGCGGCTGGAAGCGCTCGCCACCGCCGTCCGAGGCCAGCAACAGCTGGCGCAACTGCTGGAAGATATCGCGCACGCTGGCGCCGTAGGCCACACCCGGCACAGACAGCCCGGAGAGCAGCTTGCGGGTGACCGCCAACACCGGCAGTCCCCTGAGATTGGCATCGCGCAGCGCCTGCTGGCCATTGCTGTCGTCGATGCAGGCCACCAGCAGATCCACCGACTGGTGATTCCACTCCTGCACCTCTGCCTGGATGTACTCGGCCATCAGCAACGAACTGGCCACTTTCAACCGCATCATGTGCAGGACATCCAGGCCCTTGCATCCGATCACTGCGGTGGAAATCTTGCGGGCGGGTGCACTCATCGTGTCGATCAGGCCTGTGGGTCGATGCTTGGCTGCCATGCCGCTGCTCCGTCACGGAGCAGCGGCTCGGCGTTGCATCACTTGAAATCGAGCGTCTGTTCGAACGACTTCAGCTCATGGCGGGCCAGCGCCAGGTTGGCGCGCGAACGGTCAAGCACCACGTACAGGAACAGGTCCGCGTTGCTTTCCAGCGGACGGATCAGGTGGTACTGCCTGGTCAGGGTGATCAGGATGTCTTCAATCGCATCGGTGATGCCCAGCGAGGCAGCGACGCGGCGCTTGGCGCGCACCACTTCGGTGTTGCCTGCGGCCGCAACTTCCAGATTGATCGGGCCACCGCCCAGCATGCCCAACGCCATGCCACTGTCACTGTCGACCAGTGCAGCGCCGACGAAACCTGCGATTTCATTCAACTTGTCCAGCTTGACGTTTCCAGCCATGGTGTTCTCCGTTCCTGAGCGAATGTTGTCTATGAGGTGTGGTGCGGTCAGGCGCATGCCCGGCGACACCCGTGTTTCTGCAGCCCGTATCGATCAGCCGCGCAGGTTTCCCGGCACGCCAGGCGAACTGCAGCACGGATGCTCTGCAACGGGTGAGTTACAGCAACTGCTTGATCCGCGCCGCGGCATCGCGGGCGGCATACAACAGGATGGCGAGCGATGTATCGGCATGCCCCAGCGCAGCCAACGTGTAAGGCCGGTCCGCGGCAACGCGCACCAGCACCATGCTGCCCTGCGAGGTGGACATGGTCACGTAATCCGCGGTGCTGAGGCCAAGCTCGCGCGAGAGGGTTTCACCGAGCGTAAGAAACGAGTTGCTCATCGCCGACAAGCGGCGAGGATCAAGCTTGTTCAACGAACGGTGAGCGATCGCGCGGCCATCGGCCGTGGATACCAGCAGCATGGAAATGCCGGTGCTGCGCTCGATGACCTTGTCGAGTTCGGTTTCGAGCGCCGCGCCATCCACGCTGGACGAAGGTGACGCTGCATCACTCACCTTGGCCCTGAGCTTTTCCAATGTTGCTGTTTCCACTACCCCATCCCCTGTTTGCGGTCGCTGGATGCAGCCAGTGCGCTGCATCAAAATGCGACTTCCATCACAGTCGCGATGTTAAATATGAATACGTGGACACCGCGTGAACGCGGCAGATTTGTCGTACGTATGGCGGGGTTCCCCTATTCCCCAGTGCCCGAAAAGTGGTTGTAGCCCTGCTTCGACGCCACCAGCACATCCCCCTCCTGGTTGATCACCTGCAGCCCGGTCCCGGCTCGAATATAGCCAATCCGGGTAAGCGGAACTGCTACGGAAGCCATGGTTTCGTGCACCGCCTGCCGCTGCGCCCGAGGGGCGGTAAAACACAATTCGTAGTCATCGCCAGCGCCCGTACGCAATGCATTGAAGGCGCCCGAAAGCGCGCATTGCTGTGCCGCCGGCGAGGCGGGCAGCGCGTTTTCAAGCACATCGGCGGCTACGCCACTGCGTGTGCAGATGTGCCCGAGGTCGGCCAGAAGCCCATCGGAAACATCCACCGCGGCGGTCGCCACGCCGCGCAGCGCGCGACCCAGTTCAACCCGCGGTGTGGGCCGGGCCAGACGCAGGCGCAGGTGCTCACGCGCGGAATCGTCGGCAATCCGGCTTACGTCCAACGCGTTCTGCTGCCACAGCGCCAAGGCCAGCCCCGCTTCGCCGGGCACGCCACTGACCCAGATGTCATCACCGGGCTGCGCGCCGTCGCGACGCAACGCCTGCCCTGCAGGCACCTGGCCCATCGCAGTGATTGAAATCGACAGCGGGCCACGGGTGGTATCGCCACCAATCAGGGCGATGCCGTGCAGATCGGCAAGTGCGAAGAACCCCTGCGCAAATGCGTCCACCCATTGCGCACTGGCATCGGGCAGTGACAACGACAAGCTGCACCAGGCCGGCGTTGCGCCCATCGCGGCAAGATCGGAGAGGTTCACCGCCAAGGCTTTCCAGCCTATATCGGCCACGGGCGTTTCTGGCGGAAAGTGCACGCCGATATTGAGTGTGTCGGTGGTCACCACCAGTTGCTGGCCCGGCGCCGGCTGTAGCAACGCCGCATCATCGCCAATGCCCAGCACGATATCGTCGCGCGCAGCGGTACGCCGACGTATCCGCTCGATCAGTCCAAACTCGTCAAGGCTCATGATCGCGCTCCCTAAAAAACAACAACGCCGGCGCCGATGATGCCGGCCCGGCGCTGCAGCAAACCCCGTTGGTGGCGAAGCCGCCGCCGTCGGTTATTGGTTGGATTCAGTCTTGCGCCACTCTAGCGCGGCGCGGTCAAGCACGCCATTGACATAGGTATGGCCGTGCTCGGAGCCAAACCGCTTGGCGGTTTCGATGGCTTCGTTGATCACCACGCGGTACGGCACATCCTGGCGGTAACGCAGTTCGAAGGCCGCCACGCGCAGTACCGCACGCTCGATGGCATCCACTTCTTCGACCGCACGGTCGACGAACGGGGCCAGCGCCTCGTCCAGATCACGGCGGTTGTCCAGCACGCCGCGCAGCAGGCTTTCGAAGTACACCAGGTCGGCGATTTCGTGGGCCTGTTCGTGGGCGAACTGGGCCAGCAGCGACTCGGCGTTGCCGCCGGATATCTGCCAGGCATAGATTGCCTGCAGGGCACGGCGACGCGCGCGCGAGCGCAGTACCGGGTCGACGCCATCGCGACGGACCGGCTTTCCGGCAGGCTTGCCGTTGTTCTTGTTGTTCATGGCAGCTGTTCCAGAAGATTGACCATTTCCAATGCCGACAATGCGGCTTCCTCACCCTTGTTGCCATGGTTGCCGCCCGCACGGGCATCGGCATCCTCCACCCGCTCCACCGCCAGCACGCCATTGAGCACCGGCACGCCAAAATCCAGCTGGGCGCGCATCAGGCCTTCGGCACAGCGGTCGGCAACGTGTTCGTAATGGCGGGTTTCGCCACGGATCACGCAGCCCAGGGCGATGATCGCAGCGTGCTGCCCGGCTGCAGCCAGACGCGCGGCAACCAGGGGGATTTCCCAGGCACCGGGCACACGGACCACGTCGATGGCGTCCTCGCCGATACCGTTGCCGGCCAGGCTCTTGCGGGCGCCGGTGACCAGGATATCGGTGATCCGGGCATTCCAGCGGCTGGCAATGATGGCAAAACGGGCCGATCCGGCCGGGCGGAGGTCGCCTTCGTAGTGGCTCATGGGGGCGTGGGGTTCCTGAGGGTGGGTAAGTTTAACGTGCGCGGCTCTTGAAGCAGAAACTTGGGGGTGTAGGAACGAGAAACGAGTGAACAGCCAAACCGCCCAACCTTTACTGGTTTCTCGTTCCTGACCACTAGTTCCTGACCTCAAAACTAGTTGCTGGTTCCTCGTCACTGGTTTCCGGCTTCAGGGTTTCGACGATTTCCAGGCCGTAACCGGCCAGGCCGATCTGCCGGCGCGGGGTGCCCAGCACGCGCAGCTTGCCCAGGCCCAGATCCGACAGGATCTGCGCGCCGGCACCGTTGCGGCGCCACTGGCCCACGTCCTTGTCCTTGCCCGGGATGACCGGCGCCGGCTGCTGGCGCAGGCGGGCCAGCAATGAATTGGTGTCGCGCGGTGCCGACAGCACCACCATCACTCCGGCACCGGCGGCGTCGATGGCCCGCAGCGCATCGGTATTGGCCACGCCAAAATCATCCCGGCGCCAATGCAGCAGGTCGGCCAGCGGGTTTTCCACCTGCACCCGCACCAAGGTGGGCGTGTCCTTGTCCGGGGTGCCCCGGACCAGCGCGAAATGCAGGTCGTTGGCGATGCGGTCGCGGTAGGTGACAAGGTTGAAAACACCGAACTCGGTGGCGATTTCGCGCTCGTCGACGCGCTCAACGGTATGTTCGGTGGCCAGCCGGTAGGCGATCAGGTCGGCGATGGAGCCCATCTTCAGGCCGTGCTCGCGGGCAAACACTTCCAGTTCCGGGCGGCGCGCCATGCTGCCGTCGGGGTTGAGGATTTCCACCAGCACGCCGGCCGGCTCCAGACCGGCCAGCATCGCCAGATCAACGCCGGCTTCGGTGTGACCGGCGCGGGTCAGCACACCACCGGGCTGGGCGATCAACGGGAAGATGTGGCCAGGCTGGTGCAGGTCGGACGGCTTGGCGTTGGCCTTCACCGCCGTGCGGATGGTATGTGCACGGTCATGCGCGGAAATGCCGGTGGTCACGCCTTCGGCCGCTTCAATACTGACCGTGAAATTGGTCTGGAACTGTGCGGTATTGGCCTGCACCATCGGCGCCAGACCAAGATCGGCAGCACGGCTGCGGGTGAGCGGCAGGCATACCAGGCCGCGGCCATGGGTGACCATGAAGTTGATGTCCGACGGCTTGACCAACTCCGCCGCCATGATCAGATCGCCTTCGTTCTCGCGGTCTTCGTCATCGACGATGACCACCATGCGACCGGCGCGGATCTCTTCCAGCAGTTCGGGAACGGGGGCGAAATTCATTGTGCGGCTCCTTGGCCCAGCAGGCGCTCGACATAGCGGGCGACCAGATCGATTTCCAGATTGACCGCACTGCCCACGCCGGTGGTGGAGAAGGCGGTATTGGCGACGGTGTGCGGGATCAGCGCGACTTCAAAGCCTTCGTCATCGGCTTCGTTGACGGTGAGGCTGACGCCATCCACGCAGATCGAGCCTTTCTTGGCGATGTACTTGAGCAGCGGCTTGGGTGCGGCAAAGCGCCAACGCAGCGCGCGCGCATCCTCGTGGATGGACAGCACCTTGCCCAGGCCATCGACATGGCCGCTGACCAGATGACCACCGAGGCGGTCGGTCGGGCGCATGGCGCGTTCGAGATTGATCACCGCGCCCTCGGCCAGGCCGCCGAGCGTGGTCAGATCCAGGGTTTCGGTGGAGGCATCGGCCTTGAAACTGCTGCCGTCGAACTCGATGACGGTCAGGCAGACGCCGTTGACGGCGATACTCTCGCCCATCTGCACCTGCTCGAACGGCAGGCTGCCGACGGCGAAGGTGAAGCGGACATCGCCGCCGATGGGTTCGCGTGCGGCCAGACGGCCGACGCCTTCGATGATTCCAGTAAACACTAACGTTCTCCGCAATACAGTGAGCGAAAAACGCCGCAAGGCAAACAGGCGCACGGCCCCTGCAAGGGGACCGAAACACCGTCTTCTTTCATCCGGACTATGACCGTCGGCTCCGGCATCTGACCGGATCTGCTGACCTCCGACCGGTAACCGCACTGCTGTGCGGGCCTTGCTGGAGCGCTCGCGGGCTTATGCAGCGACCCCATCGGGAGCGTTGCACCTACCGCCGGTGGGGAGTTGCACCCCGCCCTGAAGACGTTTGTGAGTGCCGGCGAACCGGCCCAGCGATTGTAGCAGCGCTGGTCCCAGCAAGGCCCGGGCCCGGCTGAACAAGTGCTTCCCATCGGTGGAACGGGGCGGCGGAGCGGCCGTTTTCGCCGCCAGGACTTTGCGGCATGGAGCTCCGCACGTACTGCTGCCGCGCCTGGCTGAGGTGCCACGGCGCCTGAGGTTACATGCAGGTAGCCAAAGGGTTACCTGCAACAACCCACGTTACCTACCCTGAAAAGGGACGCTACTGGAGCAGAACCTGCAGCCAAATTAATGGGATTGCTCTGGAAGTATCGCCCTGCTCCGCCATCGGCGAGCACGCGGCAAAAATTCGGAATTCAGTCAATTGGACGATAAAGTTCCGAGAAATAACGCCATACCGCGCAAAAGTCCTATATCCGAACGGATCCGTGACTATGCAGTCGGCATCTTCACACCACTTGTCACATGTGAATTTTTCGTTAGAATCCGCGCACCGTCACAAGACGTTACGGTTCCGGCCCGCAAGGGGTCGGTTGACACGGACATCACATCCAAGAGGATTCCATGCGCAAGACCCTGATTCTGGCCGCCATGCTGGCAGCCGCACCTGTTGTCGCCTCCGCTGACGAGCTCAGCTACACCTACGCCGAAGCCGGCTGGACCCAGGTCCAGATCAACAGCAACGACCTCGATGACCCGAACCTGGACGGCGCCTACCTGCGCGGTTCGTTTGATATCGCCGACAAGGTCAACCTGTTCGCCGGTTACTCGCAGGTCCGCAAGTCGATCAACTGGGGCAACGGCGTACGCTCGAAGGTCAAGCTGGGCCAGCCGGAGCTGGGCGCCGGTTACCACATGAACATGAGCGAGCGCGTCGACTTCACCGCCGACATCGCCTGGTTGCGCCTGAGCCTTGACGAAAAGCTGAGCGGTGCTGGCGAAGACAACGGCACCTACAAGAGCCACGTCAACGCCGGTCGCGTGACCGTCGGCCTGCGCGGCAAGCCGTCGGCACGTACCGAAGCGTGGATCAAGGGCGGCGCCCTTGATGGCAGCGACATGGACACCGAGTTCGTCGGCGTGCTGGGCGGCCAGGTCAAGTTCAACAAGACCTGGGGCGTGGTTGCTGAAGGCCAGTGGATGGGTGACTTCGCCCAGTACTCGGTCGGCGTACGCGCCAGCTTCTGATCCGGCCATACCGGGTTTAATGCAGCGGGGGCCGAAAGGCCCCCGTTTTTATTTTTCGGATTGCAGCCAGCGTGCGTGATTCATGTAGTGCCGAGCCATGCTCGGCAAGGCGTTCCCGGTAAAGCCCCTGCCGAGCATGGCTCGGCACTACTGGTGCGCTGGCCGTCCCCACTGACGGCTGCAGCTGCAGACATTGGCCCTTACAGGAGCGGTGCTTTCCGGCTGCGTTGCGGGGCGTCATCCGTGTAGTGCCGAGCCATGCTCGGCAAGGCGTTCCCGGTAAAGCCCCTGCCGAGCATGGCTCGGCACTACGGGTGCGCTGCGCTCAGCGGGGCGACGCCGTCCCTAATGAGGGCCGCAGCAGCAGACGCAGGTCTTTGCCGAGCATGCGTGTGTCATGCACCTCCAGCGGCAGGGCTTGGGCCATATGCTCAATGCCCAGGCCCGCCAACAACGGCCGCGCGCCATCGCCCATCAACAAGGGCGCTATGTACAGCAACAGTTCGTCAACCAATCCGGCCTTGAGCAAAGCGCCGCACAGGGTTGGCCCCGCTTCGACATGCACCTCGTTGATCCCGCGCGTGGCCAGCATCGCCATCACCTCGGCCAGATCAAGCCGGCCATCGCCCTGCACACCCACGCCGGCGAATTCGGCATCCTCCAGCGCGGGCACCGGCACCGACGGATCATGCAGATACAAGGTGGCCGCCTCGCCTTCGCGCACACGTTTGCAGTCCAAGGTGCGCAGCCGTGCGTCCAGCACTACCCGCAATGGCGGTAGAAATTCGCCGGCCTGCGGGCGTGCGGTCAGCAGCGGATCGTCCGCCAACACCGTTGCCGCGCCGGTCAGGATCGCGCCCGCGCGGGCACGCCACTGCTGCACGTCGGCACGTGCCGCCTCACCCGTGATCCACTTGGATTCGCCGTTGGCCATTGCCGTGCGTCCATCCAGGCTGCTGGCCAGTTTCACCCGCACAAACGGGCGGGCACGCTCGATGCGCGATAGAAACCCATGATTGAGCTCACGCGCCTGCGCCGCCATCAAACCCACCTCGACGTGGATGCCAGCCTGGCGCAGCAGCGCGAAGCCGCCGCCATCCACGTCAGGGAAGGGATCGGCCATCGCCGCCACCACCCGGCCCACACCAGCATCGATCAGCGCCAGCGCGCAGGGCGGCGTGCGGCCGTAGTGCGCGCAGGGTTCCAAAGTGACGTAAGCAGTAGCACCGCGCGCGTGCTCACCGGCCTGGCGCAACGCAAACACTTCGGCATGCGGGCCGCCAGCGCGCTGATGCCAGCCCTCGCCCACCACTTCATCGCCGTGGGCAATGACACAGCCCACCATCGGATTCGGGCGGGTGGTCCAGGCCGCGCGTTCGGCCAGGCGCAGCGCGCGGGCCATCAGCAGGTGATCGGTGGCGGTGAACTGACTCATCGGTAAAACCTCATTGCGAATGCGCTGCCGGTTTGGGCAGTAGTAGTGCGCCAAGTGTATGCGCACCGCCGCCGGCACCTGCATTTCCCGCCAGATCAGCGGGAACCGGTCTCCATTGCCATCACCGTGATCGCCAACGGACCCAATTGCAGCTCGGCATGCACACGCCAACCCAGGCTGCGATACCACGCCACCATCGGTGTTTCGCAATACAGGTACAGCACGGCCACGCCCAGCGCCGCCGCCTGCGCCACGCAGTGCGCTACCAGCGCTGCGCCGACGCCTTTGCCACGCGCGGCTTCGTCCACATACAGCGACGCCAACCACGGCGACCAGCCCCGTATCTGCTCGTGATCGTCATGCAACAGGCTGACCGAGCCCAGCCAGCCGCTGTCATCTTCGGCCAGCCAGGTACAGGGAATGCCGTCGCGCTGCTGCGCACGCAGCTCGGCTTCGGCTTGGGCCAGCGTCCAGTTGGGCAGCAGCGTGCCGAAGGCCTGCACGTGGGCAAGGGCGATTGCCGGCAGCAGTTCGCGCCGGTCCTGCAGATTGATGATCTTCATCGAATTCAACTCACGCAGCCACGTTCGGTGGTCTGCCTATTCAAAAACCTAGTCGTTCACGCGCTGGAACACGCCAATGCCCAAGGCATCAAAACGCACGCCACCCTCCGCCTGCTCCAACAGCAAGCCCATCGTTGCCGATTCGCACATACCCACCGCGCAACCGTCAAACAGCACCTGGTAGCCAGGCCGCAGCGGCGGTTGCAAAGGCAGGCGCAGGGGCGCATCCATGCCTGGGAAGTGCAAGCGCAGGCCAGTCACCACCTGCCCCGGTGCCGGTGATGGGAAGCGATAGGCGTTTCCCCCAGACAACTTGCCTTCAGCGGCCAGCTCGCCCTGGGCCAGCTCCAACACAACCTGCACGCCGTCGCTGGCCACGCCGCTCATTGGATCGAGCAGATCAACGTATAGCGGCCTGCCCGCTACGTGCGTGTCTGCAAGTTGCGCCTGCAATTCCTCGAGCGCGTCGTGATCGCTGCTTTCAGCCGGGTCCGGATGCGCCTGTTGCAGGTCGGCAAGCAGCTGCTGCAACTGCGCGCGCTCGGCCGACCTGGCTTCATAAGGAACCAGCTGCACGGCGTCGGCGAGATCATCGCGCGGATGCAGCAACAACATGCCGTCCTCCAGCGACCATTGCCCTTTCGAGCTGCGCGGCAAGGGAGACATGGCCAACTGCAGCGCATAGTTCCCCTCGCGGCCCAACTCCAGAACCGAGCCTGCAAATCCCTCTTCGACGATGCGATAGCGACCTGCCAGCGCCTCTGGCGTACAGGTCTCTCCCACACAGGAAGATGGCATGCGCCGAGCTTGATCCAGCGTGGAAACAGCGTCGGCGGCCTCCTGCGCAGCCTGCCGGGCACGCTCAGCCACATCCAACAGCTTGGACAACTGCTGCTCCTGGTCCTGCGTCTGCGCCTGTGCAGTCAATGTCAGACACAACGCGGCCACAAACAGTCCATTGCGTGAAAACCGCTTTCCCGTTGATCGCATCGTCGTTTCGGCATCCATACCGAGCCAACGCACAGGTCAGCGCTTGCCGTTCTTGCCTGCCCGCGCCTCTTCCACCCGCGCACGGTCCAGCAGCGGTAGCTGACCCTCATCATTGGAATGATCACGCTCCAGCTTTTCGATCTCGTCGCGGAAATCCGCCACATCCTCGAAGCTGCGGTAGACCGAGGCAAAGCGTACATAGCCGACATGGTCGAGTTTGCGCAGCTCGTCCATCACGAAGCCGCCGACCTTGATCGAGGGCACTTCGCGCTCGCCGCACATGCGCAGCTGGTGCACCACGGCGCGTACCGCCGCCTCGATGCGCTCTTCCGATACCGGTCGCTTCTGCAGCGCGCGGTCAAAGCCCACCCGCAGCTTGCGCGCATCGAAGGCCTCGCGGCCACCGTCACTCTTGACGATCACCGGCAGCTTTAGTTCGATGGTTTCCAGCGTGCTGAAACGCTCGCCACAGGCTTCGCAGCCACGCCGGCGGCGGATGGTGGCGCCATCTTCGGAAACACGTGAGTCGATCACGCGGGTATCGGTGTGCTGGCAGAACGGGCAATGCATGTTTCAAGCCTTGGACATCAGGCGCCGCGCATGCGACGTGGAAAACCTGTAACGCAGATACAACAAACCCCGGGCCGGGGCAAGCGCCCAACCCGGGGTAATGCGGTCAGCTCAGGCTGGAACGGGCGCCGCAATACGCTGGCACCCGCCACCGATCAGCCATAAACCGGGTACTTGCGGCACTGCTCGCTGACCGCATCACGCACGCGGGCGATGACGGCTTCGTCGGCCGGAGCGTCCAGCACGTCGGCAATCCAGCCCGCCAGCGCCACGCAATCGGCTTCCTGGTAACCGCGGGTGGTGATGGCCGGGGTGCCCAGGCGCAGGCCCGAGGTCACGAACGGCGAACGCGGGTCGTTCGGCACCGAGTTCTTGTTGACGGTGATGTGGGCCTTGCCGAGTGCGGCTTCTGCATCCTTGCCGGACACGTCCTTGCCGATCATGTCCACCAGCATCAGATGGTTCTGGGTGCCGCCGGAGACGATCTTGTAACCGCGCGCGATCAGGGTGGTCGCCATTGCCTGCGCGTTCTTCACCACCTGCTGCTGGTAGGCCTTGAATTCCGGCTCCAACGCTTCCTTGAAGGCCACGGCCTTGGCGGCGATGACGTGCATCAGCGGACCGCCCTGGATGCCCGGGAACACGATCGACTGCAGCTTCTTCTCGATCTCTTCGCCAGCGCCCTTGGCGATGATGATGCCGCCACGCGGACCGCGCAGGGTCTTGTGGGTGGTCGAGGTCACCACGTGGGCGTGATCAATCGGGCTCGGGTAGACGCCAGCGGCGACCAGACCGGCGACGTGCGCCATGTCCACGAACAGATAGGCACCGACCTTGTCGGCGATGGCGCGGAAGCGCGCCCAGTCGACAATCTGCGAATAGGCGGAGAAACCAGCCACCACCATCTTCGGCTTGTGTTCCAGCGCCAGGCGCTCGACTTCGTCATAGTCGATCAGGCCGGCTTCGTCCACGCCGTACTGGATGGCGTTGAAGATCTTGCCCGAAGCATTGACCTTGGCGCCGTGGGTCAGGTGACCGCCGTGGGCCAGGCTCATGCCCAGAATGGTGTCGCCCGGCTGCAGCAGCGCGAAATACACGGCCTGGTTGGCCTGCGAGCCGCTGTGCGGCTGCACGTTGGCGTAATCGGCGCCGAACAGCTGCTTGAGGCGGTCCAGGGCCAGCTTCTCAGCGATGTCCACGTACTCGCAGCCACCGTAGTAGCGCTTGCCCGGGTAGCCCTCGGCGTACTTGTTGGTCAGCTGGCTGCCCTGCGCCTCCATCACCATCGGGCTGGCGTAGTTCTCGCTGGCAATCAGCTCGACATGGTCTTCCTGACGCTGGCACTCATCGGCAATGGCCTTGGCCAACTCGGGATCGTAGGACTCGATACGGGCTTCACGCGGGAACATCACAGCTCCTGGTACGGGGGCGAGGGAGCTTCCGATTGTAGCCCGTTCCGGCCGCAAGACCGTCTGTTCATCGGCATGAACGCGCAGCGGCCAGCACAGATCAACCCGTGACGTAAGTCACAAATTAAATCTGTTACCTGATTTCAGTGATCGTACCGCCACGGTTCTTACGGTTAACAGAGTGAGCTAGTTGCTTTTCCAGCCGCCAGCCCTCCCGTTGAACCGTAAGGAATACCCATCTGATGCACCGCCCTGGCCGCCACACCTGCCCTCGTCCCGCCCGTTCCCTGTGCGCAAGCGCCGCCCTGCTCTCCTGCGCACTGGCGCTGGTCCTGGCACAGGCAGCACCCGCTACGGCCGCCGAACCCGCTTCAGCGGCCGTCGCCACCGTGCAGGTCGCAAAAGTCAGCGTGGAAGGGGTTGGCGAACACCCGGCCAGCAGCATCAGCCGCGACTCGATCGAGGCCGTTGCCAACCAGGCCCTGCATGAGATCAGTCCGACCCTGCCGGCGGCACTGAGCTTCCCGCAGATCGAGCAGATCACCGCCCGCGTCACCCAGGCCTACCGGGATGCCGGCTTCCTGGTGTCGGTGGCCTATATCCCGCCGCAGCAGATCGGCGACAGCCAGACCCTGACCCTGAAGGTCATCGAAGGCCGGGTCGGCCGGGTGCTGGTGCAGGGCAGCCAGCGCTACCGCGACGACCAGCTCAATGCCAGCAGTCTGGGCCTGATTGGCCGACCGCTGCGCCAGGCCGAGCTGGAACGCGCCCTGCTCTACGCCCGCGACCTGCCCGGCGTGTCGGTCACCTCGGTACTGCAGCCCGGCCAGAACGAAGGCGAGACCGACATCGTGCTGGTCGCCAAAGACAGCGCTCATCCGTACGAGATCACCGCCGGGTTGAACAATTACGGCACCGACAGCACCGGCAAGTACCGCGCCGAAGTCGCGGTGAGTGCGTTCAATGCGCTTGGTGCAGGCGATGTGCTGGCCGCCAGCCTCGGTTACGGGCTGGACCCGGCCGACAGCTGGCAAGCGGCGCTGTCGCTGAGCGTGCCGTCCGCGCAGGTAGATGGCCTGAGCGCGATTGCCGGCATCAGCCGCAGCGAGATGGAGATCAACAGCGGGCCGTTCGCGGCGATGCGCCTGACCGGCCCGACCACCCTGTTCTACGCCGGCGGTGACTGGAAGTTCATCCAACGCAACGACCTGCAGGTGCAGGCATCGGCACGCTGGATCCACGAGGAATCCGAACTGGAAGGGCTGGGCATGCTGCTGTCGCGGCACAGCTTCGATGTACTCGATGCCGGCATCAGCCTGCGTCACACCGACCGCCGATGGCGCGGCATGAACCTGGCACAGGTATCGCTGCGCAAGTCGGTCAACGACGAATCCTCGCCGTTCAACTGGTTGTACACCGCGCACGCACCGTACTTCTGGGTAGCGCGTACGAGCGTGGCGCGATTGCAGGCCTTGCCCGGCAACCAGCGTCTTCTGCTGCGCAGCAGCGCGCAGTTCACCGAAGATGCGCTGACCCCGCTGGAGCAGTTCAGCGTTGGCGGGCCTACCAGCGTGCGTGCCTATCCGCTGTCCAATGCACTGGGTGACCGCGGCGTGCAGGCCACGTTCGAATACCAGGTCAGCGCACCGGGCTTCGCCGACACGCCCTCGCCCTTCGATGGCCGGCGTTGGGGCGACCTGGTCGATATAAATCTGTTCTACGACTGGGGCCGCACTTCGCCGGCGCCGGACAACCGCCGCCTCGGAGTGCTGCCGATCACCCTGGAAGGCGCCGGTGTAGGCCTTGGCCTGCGGCTGCCATGGAAGCCGGAGCTGCGCCTGGAGATGAGCGCGGCCAAGCCCACCGGCAGCTACAGCGGCAGTGACCAACGCAGCACCCAGTACTGGGCGCGCATCAGCAGCACTTTCTGAGGAATCCAACCATGAATCGCATTTATCGCCTTGTGTACAACCACGCCCTGGGCCTGATGCAGGTAGCCTCGGAAATCGGTGCCAGCGCGGGCCGCGGCCGCAGCAGCTTGGCCACCTCACAGCGCACCGTGCGGCTGGCACCGCTGGCAGGCGCACTGCTGCTGGCTACCTGCCTGCAGGCCGCCGCGCAGTCGCTGCCGCAGAACGGCCAGATCATCGCCGGCAGCGCATCGATCAACTCCAGCGGCAACGTGCTGAACGTCAGCCAGAGCACGCAGAGTGCGCTGATCCAGTGGCAGAACTTCAACATCGGCGCGGGTAACCAGGTCAACTTCAACCTGCCCAGCTCACAGTCAGTATCGATCAACCAGGTCACCGGTGGCACGGCCAGCATCATTGCCGGCCAGATGTGGTCCAACGGCCAGGTATTCCTGCTCAATCCGTCGGGCATCGCTTTCACCAGCGGTGCCAGCGTCAACGTTGGCGGCCTGCTGGCGAGCACGTTGAATGTCGGCACGCCATCGCTGCCCGTCGACGGCGGCCCCTTGCCACCGATGTTCCAACTGACCGGAGGAGGGACTGGCGCGACGATCAGCAACAATGGCGGCACCCTCACCGCCAGCGATGGTGGCATCAGCCTGGTCGGTGGCGCGGTGAGCAACAGCGGCCTGATCAACGCCGTCAACGGCAACATCGATCTGGTCGCCGCAGGCGGCGTCCTGGTCACCCGCGAGGCCTCATCGGCCGGCAACGTCCGGTTGGCGTTCGCCGGTACTTCCGCCAGCACCGCCGCCGCCATCGGCGTCATCAATACCGGCACGTTGACCGCCCGCAGCATCGGCATGAACGCGATGGTCGGCCCCGGGCTGGCCAGCCATGGCATCAACACCGGTGGCACCATCATCGCCAATGCGATCGATGCCGGCGACGGCGTACTGACCATCCGCAGCACCGCGCCGATACTGAGCAGCGCAACGATCACCGCCGATACGGCCGCCATCGTCGGTTCCAGCGTCGATATCACCGGTGGCAGCATCACCGCCAACGCCGCGCAGCTGATCGCCAACACCGGCAACGTCAACGTGGGCGGGACAGTGGAGGCCGACATGATCGAGCTGACCGCTGCCACGGTCAGCCAAGGCAGCAGCGGCTCCTTGCAGGGGGCCGTGCGGCTGGACGTACAGGGTGCAGCCAACCTCAGCGGCGTCGACAACCGCATCGGCGCAGTCGCCGGCACCGTCGGCGGTGACCTGACCCTGTTCACCCGCAGCGCGTTGTCCAACAACGGCGCGCTGCAGGTCGTCGGCAGCGCCAGCTTGACCGCGCTCGACGGCGCCACGCGCAAGGACATCACCCTGGGAAACACCGGCAACAGCTTTGGTGGCCCGCTCTTCGCAACGGGCAACGACATCGTGCTCGATACCAGCGGCACCCTGGCACTGGGCGGCATCGATGGTCGCAGCCTGGATGCGAACGGCGCCGCCGTCACGCTCAGCGGCAACCTGCTGACCTCGGCTGACCAGCTGTATCGCGCGCCGCTGAGGCTGGTCGCTAACAGCAGCGTGACCGCCGCCAACAGCCATTTCGCCGGCAGCGTCGATGGTGCCTATCAGCTCAACGTTATTACCTCGCAGGCCACCACATTCGCAGGGGCGATCGGCTCGATCACACCGCTGCAGGCACTCAATGTCGCTGCCGGTGGCGGCACCCTGCTGGCCGGCAACGTGCGCGCAGCCAACGACATCGTTTTCAGCGGTCCGCTGCGGCTGGATGCCGACATCGGCGTGACCAGCACCAATGGCAAAGTCAGCCTCAATGGTGCCGTCGACAGCAACGGGGCCAACCGCGCGCTGACCCTGTCTGCGTTCACAGGGATCGCGCTCGGCGGGCCGCTGGGCGCGACCTCGGCACTGAAGTCGCTGCAGGCCAACGCCGGCGTGATTGAACTGGGCAATGACATCAGCAGCAGCGGCAACATCGGGCTCGACGGGTCGGTGCACCTGACCGGCAACGCGCGCCTGCACAGCAGTGGCGGCGCCATCAGCAGCGGCGGCATCAGCAGCGGCACTTCCCCAAGCAACCCCGATGGCTACGACCTGGGGCTGAAAGCGCAAAGCACCCTCCTGCTCAGGGGAAGCATCGCCGCACGCAACATCGACATCGATACGCTGCTCTTCAGCGGCTTGGGCATCACCAGCAAGGGCGCGCTGCGCATCGTCAGCGCGCTGCCGCTGATCCAGGGTGGCGCTTACCTTGTCGGGGGCACCGCCACCTTTGGTTCCATCGGCGACATCCAACTCACCAACCCAGGCAACCGCTTTGGCGGCGCCGTCTCCCTGGATGGCGTGAATGCCAGAGTGAATGCAGATGATCTGCAGCTGGGCAACGTACGGCTCGGTGGCGCGCTGCGGCTGGAACTTGATGGGTCGCTCAGCCAGGCGGCCAACACTGTACTGGGCGTGGATGGCATCACCACCCTGATTGCCGGCGATGCGATCACCTTGAACGGCAACAGCAACCACTTCGGCGGCAGCGTGTCGGTAAGCGGAAAGGAGGTACAGATCCAGGCCAACGATCTGCTGGCGTTCTCCAGCATCAAGGCGACCAGCCTGCAGGCGACGGCCCCCCGCCTGCACCTGCCCACTGCGGTCAGCACGCTGGGCCTGCAGCGCTACGACGGCGCGGTCACGCTGCTGGGCGATACCCGCCTGGCCAGCGATGTCGGCCAGATCTTCTTCAATGGCAGCATCGATGGCGCCCATGCATTCACCATCGAGCGTGCACTAGATGTGATATTCAACAGCACCCTCGGGGGCAGCACTGCACTGGCCAGCCTCGACACGAGCGGAGTGTCCACTACGCGTCTTGGCGGCGACATCAGCAGCAGCGGCACGATCGCATTGGGCGGCCTGTCGCTGTTGTCGACGCGCGACTACAGCATTGCCAGCAGCGCCGGCGATGTGCGTATAGGCGGTGCGATCAACGGTACGGCCGATGGCGAGAGCTCGCTTAGCCTGCGTGCCGCTGGCGCGTTGGACCTGCAGGGCAACGCCGGTACCGGCAACGGGGAGCGCCTGAACGATCTGACGCTGCGCGGTACCAGCGTCGCAGCACGGGCACTGCAGACCCGCGGCAAGCTCGATATCGGCAGTGCCGCGGGGTTCGCCCAGGGCGGCGCGCTGACGGTGGGCGGCGATGCCGTCTTCAGTGCTGGCAACGGTGGCAATCTGGTGCTCGACAATGCCGCCAACAGCTTCGGTGGCAAGGTGGCGCTGCAGGGCAACCAGGCCACTCTCCGCGCGCAATCGTCGCTGGCACTGGACAGCGTCAACCTCACCCAGCTGACGGCCTACGGCAACGGCTCGTTGTCGCTGGCCAACGCCACTGTCCTCGGCAACGCCAGCCTCGACGCCGATGCGCTGCTGTTCAACAACGCCAACATCAGCGGCGTACTCACCGCTACCACGCGCACCGGCAACATCAGCCAGGGCAGCGGCACGCTGGCGTTCGGCGCCAACAGCACACTCAGCGCCAGCAATGACATCGTGCTGGGCAACACCGGCAACCAGTTCGGCAGCGGCCTGCGTGCCATTGGCCGCGACGTGACGCTGACCAGCACAGGCGCGCTGGACATCGCCCAACTGCTGGCCCGCGATGCAAGCCTTGCCGGCAACGGCGTGCACCTGCGGGGCGGCACCCTCAGTCGTGACCTGACGGTGGACAGCAGCAGCACCATCACCCAGACCGGCGCGCTGGACGTGGTCCGCAACAGCCGCTTCGATGCCGACGGCGACATCGCGCTGACCGACAGCGGCAACCGTTTCCTCGGCAGCATCGCGGTCGATGGCAACGACATTACCCTCGTCAGCGCCGGCGGCCTGCAACTGGCGGACGTGCGTGCACGCGGCTCGCTGAACCTGCGCGCCACCACGGGCGACATCCGGCAAAACGCAGCTGTGCTGATCGATGGCAACAGCCAACTACATGCAGGCGGCGCCATCAACCTGGAGCAATCAGGAAACCACTTTGGTGGTCGCCTGGACATCGATGCGGGCAGCGCTCGTATTGCCAGCGCCGATGCACTGCACCTGGGAACCATCACCACCACCGGTGATCTGCGCGTAAGCGCCGACGCAGGCCTGCGCCTGGGCGGACTGATCAACGCCGGCAATGTCGACCTCGCCACGGCTGGCATCTTCGACAACCGTGTCGGCAGCAACGCGATCTCCGTTTCACCCAACGGCCACTGGCGTGTCAACCTGCTTTCACCCTTCCAGGGCCATGTCTTCGGCGCGCTCGACAGCGGCAACACCGCGTTGTGGAATACACCCGCGTTCACCGCCCCGACCAACAGCGGCAACCGCTATGTGTTTGCCTGGCAGCCGACACTGACCATCCGCGCCAACAACCTGCGCAAGATCTATGGCGACGATCTCGACCTGCGAAGTGCGTTCACCGTTGAAGGCGCGATGGCTGGAGTCAGCGGGGCATACCTGGCTGATTCGGTGAGCAATCTGCTTTCCGGCGCGCCGCTGCTGAGTTCAACGGGCGCAGCAGCAATGGCAGGTGTCTCCGCAGCACCGTACAACATCGACATCAGCGCAGGCTCACTGGATGCCGGTTCCAGCGACTATGCGCTTGCATTCGTGCATGGCACGCTGCAGGTTGACCCGAGGTCACTGACCATCACTGCCAACAACGGCGGCAAGATCTACGGTCAGATTGGTGGCTTCAACGGCTTCAACGCTTTTGGCCTGGTCAACTTCGATACTCTCACCGGTGTGGACCTGACCAGCCTTGGCAACCCAGCCACCGCCAATGTTGGCAACTATGCGATCAGCGCCAGCAATGCCGTTGGTACCGGCCTGTCCAATTACGACATCCGTTACGTAGATGGCAGCCTGTCGATCGGCAAGGCCGGCCTGACCATCACCGCAGGCAATGGCGGCAAGACATATGGTCAGAGCGGTGGCTTCAATGGCTTCAGCGGCACTGGTCTGCTCAACAACGACAGCATTTCCGGCCTGGACCTGAGCAGCAACGGCAGCGCAGCGATGGCCAACGTTGGCAACTACAGCATCACCGCGAGCAATGCCGTTGGTACCGGCCTGTCCAATTACGACATCCGCTACGTCGATGGCAGCCTGTCGATCGGCAAGGCCGGGTTGGTCATCACCGCCAACAACACCAGCAAGCGCATCGGCCAGGTGCTGGCCCTGGATGATTTCCGCAGCAACGGGCTGCTCAACGGCGACAGCATCGACAGTGTTTCGCTGTCCAGCGCCGGCAACAACGCCAACGCGCAGCCCGGCATGTACGCCATCCTCGCCGGTGATGCGCAGGGCGCCCGCCTGGGCAACTACGACATCAGCTACCAGGACGGCAGCCTGCAGGTGGTAGGGGTATCGGCGGAGACCGCCGCTGAAATGGCCCGCGCCGTGGTTGCCAGCCGCAATGATGCAGCGCCGGTGTCGCTACCCAACCTCCTGCCACCGTTGCTGCCTGCCGCATCCTCCAGTGGCACCAGCATCCTGTTGCCGGAGGGCAGCTGCACACAGGCAAGGGGAATGGGCTGCTTGAGTCTGCAACCGGAGTGATCCCGGCCCCTTGAAACCGAAAAGGCGCATCCGAAGATGCGCCTTTTCTTTTCAGCTACCGCCGGCTACTGCTCAACGGTTGAACACGACATCGGCAATGATGCCGGTGGCGATGGCCACCATCAGCATGTTGCCGCGGTCATCGCGGATCCAGCGGTGGCCGTGTGGCGGACGACGCACGTGGTAACGGTCGTAGTCGTTGACCACGTAGACCGGGCCGCCGTAGTAGTTGCTGTAGCGGTGACCACGCTCGAAACCATAGGGGCGATAGACCACGCGCGGCGGCGGGGCGTAATAGCGGCGGTCGTTGTAGCGGGCGTCGCGGTAGCCCTCGCGGTAGCCGTTGCTGTAATGGCGGCGGTCATCACGGCGGTCGTGGCGGTCATGCCCGTGCCCCCTGCCGCGGTCATGGCCACGGCCACGGTCATCCCAGCCATGGCGGCCACGGTCGTGGTCATCGCGGTCACCTGCCGCAAAGGCCGGGGCGGTGGCACCAAATGCCAGCAGGGTGGTCATCGCTGCGACAGCTAAGCGGTTCATCTTCATGGGTGGCCCTCACTGGGTTGGTGGACAGTTCCCATAATGCTCACTTCGCCTGAACGAATTCCGGCTGGAAACGGTTACGGGCTTTCCCATTCATAAACCGGCAAGGGCAGCTGGCGGTCAGCCGGGCATGGCGGGGTCCCTGTTATAATGGATGATTCCCTTTTGTCCTGGGCCCAGTCCGCTTCCGGACCGGGCGCAGGCGTGCGCTACGGAGACGTCATGTCCTCGCAATACATCTACACCATGAACCGCGTCAGCAAGGTGGTCCCGCCCAAGCGGCAGATCATCAAGGACATCTCGCTGTCGTTCTTCCCCGGTGCCAAGATCGGCCTGCTGGGCCTGAACGGCTCCGGCAAGTCCACCGTGCTGAAGATCATGGCCGGCGTGGACACCGATTTCGAGGGCGAAGCCCGCCCGCAGGCCGGAATCAAGGTCGGCTACCTGGCCCAGGAGCCGGAATTGAACCCGGAGCACACCGTGCGCCAGGCCGTGGAAGAAGGCGTGGGCGACGTGCTGCAGGCACAGGCCGCGCTGGAAGCCGTGTACGCCGCCTACGCTGAAGAAGGCGCCGATTTCGACGCGCTGGCCAAGGAACAGGAGCGCCTGGAGGCCATTCTGGCCGCCGGTGACGCACACACCGTGGAACAGCAGCTGGACATCGCTGCCGATGCACTGCGCCTGCCGCCATGGGAGGCCGTGATCGGCAACCTGTCCGGTGGTGAAAAGCGCCGCGTGGCACTGTGCCGCCTGCTGCTGCAGAAGCCGGACATGCTGCTGCTCGACGAACCAACCAACCACCTGGACGCCGAGTCCGTCGAATGGCTGGAGCAGTTCCTGCACCGCTATACCGGCACCGTGGTCGCCGTTACCCATGATCGCTACTTCCTGGACAACGCCGCCGAGTGGATCCTGGAACTTGACCGCGGCCGCGGTATTCCGTGGAAGGGCAACTACACCCAGTGGTTGGAGCAGAAGGACGAGCGCCTGAAGCAGGAAGACAACCAGGAAAAGGCTCGCCAGAAGGCGATCCAGAAGGAACTGGAATGGTCGCGCCAGAATGCCAAGGGTGGCCGCACCAAGGGCAAGGCGCGTCTGGCCCGCCTGGACGAACTGCAGAGCGTTGATTACCAGCGCCGCAACGAGACCAACGAGCTGTTCATCCCACCGGGTGAGCGCCTTGGCAACTCGGTGATGGAGTTCAAGAACGTCTCCAAGAAGTTCGGCGACCGCCTGCTGATCGACAACCTGTCGATGATCATCCCGCCGGGTGCCATCGTCGGCATCATCGGCCCGAACGGTGCCGGTAAGTCGACCCTGTTCAAGATGATCACCGGTCTTGAGAAGCCGGATTCCGGCGAGATCGTGACCGGCCCGACCGTGCAGCTGTCCTACGTGGACCAGAGCCGCGACGCGCTGGTGGGCAACCACAACGTGTTCCAGGAAATTGCTGGCGGCCTGGACATCCTCAACATCAACGGTGTCGAGATCCAGTCGCGTGCCTACATCGGCCGCTTCAACTTCAAGGGCCAGGACCAGCAGAAGATGGTGGGTTCGCTGTCCGGTGGTGAGCGTGGCCGCCTGCACATGGCCAAGACCCTGCTGCAGGGTGGCAACGTGCTGCTGCTCGACGAACCGTCCAACGATCTGGACATCGAAACCCTGCGTGCGCTGGAAGATGCGCTGCTGGAGTTCCCGGGCAACACCTTCGTCATTTCGCATGATCGCTGGTTCCTGGATCGCATCGCCACGCACATCATCGCCTTCGAAGGCGACTCGCACGTGGAGTTCTTCCAGGGCAACTACCGCGAGTACGAAGAGGACAAGAAGCGTCGCCTGGGCGATGACGCCGGTCCCAAGCGCCTGCGTTTCAAGGCACTGAAGTAATACCCGACAGACGGCCGCCCAGTGCGGCCGTCTGCTTTTGGCGGCGGCGCAGGACAGCGCGCCCTTTGCTTTGAAGCCCTCTCCCGCCTGCGGGAGAGAGGGGTTGGGGTGAGGGCAAGCTCTTCGCTAAAGACCTGCACCGCCCGCGTTGTCAAAGTCAGAAAACTGAAGAGCGGATGGAGCGGCCCTCATCCGCCCCTTCGGGGCACCTCGCTCCGCGCCCCTGCCCCGCGCAGCACGCGGTGCGTACGAACAGTCACGAGCCTTTGGCTCGTAAACGCCCGTTCTTAACCCCGCGCGCGGGAGAAGGGATGGCAAGCACCACCGCATTCAAGCTGCACCAGCTCCTGCAACTGCAACTGCAACTGCCTCCGGCATCCTCCCCCACCCAGCGAGAGGAACAGCCTGCAATCCACGGAATTCCCCCATGTCCCTGCTCGACCGCATCTTCAAGCTGCAACACCACGGCACCAGCGTCCGCACCGAGGTGCTGGCCGGCATCACCACCTTCCTGACGATGTCCTACATCGTCTTCGTCAACCCGGAAATCCTCGGCACCACCGGCATGGACCCGGGCGCGGTGTTCGTGGCGACCTGCCTGGCAGCGGCGATAGGTTCGGCGGTGATGGCGCTGGCTGCCAACTACCCGGTCGGCATGGCACCGGGCATGGGCTTGAATGCGTTCTTCGCCTTTACCGTGGTTGGCGCCGCCGGCCTGCCCTGGCAGCAGGCATTGGCGGCTGTCTTCATTTCCGGCGTGGTGTTCTGGGTGCTGTCGCTGACCGGCATCCGCGCCTGGCTGGTGGCCGGCATTCCCGCCTCGCTGCGTTCGGCCATCGTGGCCGGCATCGGCCTGTTCCTGGCCATCATCGCGTTGCAGAAATCGAACGTGATCGTCGCCAACGAAGACACCATGCTGACCCTGGGGCCGCTCAATACCGCGCCGCCGCTACTGGCGCTGGGCGGCTTCCTGCTGATCGCCGTCCTCGAGGCACGCAAGGTGCGTGGCGCCATTCTGATCGGCATCCTGGCCGTCACCGGCGTGGGCTGGGCGATTGGCTCAGTGCAGTACCAGGGCATTGTCTCGCTGCCCCCCAGCCTGGCCCCGACCTTCCTGCAGCTGGATCTGCCCGGCCTGCTGCACCACGACGGTGGCGCACCGCTGGCGGTGTTGCTGCAGGTGGTGCTGGTATTCGTGCTGGTGGAAGTATTCGATGCCACCGGCACCTTGTACGGCGTACTCGGCCGCGCCGGCCTGCTGAAACTGGAAGACGGCAAGAAGCGCTTCAGCCGCGCCCTGCTCGCCGACAGCAGCGCGATCGTTGCCGGCTCGCTGCTGGGCACCAGCTCCACCACCGCCTTCGCCGAAAGCGCTTCCGGCGTGCAGGTTGGCGGCCGCACCGGGCTGACCGCACTGGTGGTCGCCGCGTTGTTCCTGGCCGCCTTGCTGTTCTCGCCACTGGCGGCAATGGTGCCGTCCTATGCCACCGCGCCGGCATTGTTGTTCGTCGCCGGGCTGATGCTGCGCGAGCTGGTGGAAGTGAAGTGGGATGACCTGACCGAATCCGTACCCGCCGCGTTGTGTGCGCTGGCGATGCCCTTCACCTACTCCATTGCCAATGGCCTGGCCTTCGGCTTCATTGCCTACGCGGCATTGAAGGCCGGCACCGGCCGCTGGCGTGAAGTCCATCCGGCCGTGTGGCTGGTGGCTGGGCTGTTCGTATTGCGCTATGCGCTGGAGTGATTGAAGCGCCAGCGCTGGCGGGTCAACCAAGCGCCATCACCGTGATGGTGGCAGCGAATATCAGCATCGCGCTGACCACCGAAAACAAGCCCAGTGCCAACAGGCTGCGCCACACGGTCGACCATGTCGGCCGATGCTGGAAGAACTGCACCAGCGAAACCACGCTGTAGATCATGCCCAGCATGCCGGCCAGCAGCTGGGTATTCGGCACCCAGCGGTGCAGCAATACAAGCAGCGACCAGATGACAAAGGCCTGCACCGTGAGCAACGTGGTCATCACCAGCCACTCGGGATAATTCAGCTTGCTGTAACGGCTGAAGACCAACCGGAACGCCAGCGCTTCGATCGGTAGCAACAGCAGCGTGAATGCAGCGAAGTGTGACTCGATCCAGGCAGCAACCGTGCGCGATGCGGCCACGAACCGCAGCACCTCCGCCGGCAACGCCTGGCCGGCAAACATTACCTCGGGTGCACCGCTGTCCAAGATGCTGTTGCCGGTAACCAAACGATTCAACAGCAGCACCAGCGCCGACATCATCGTGATCAGCAGCAGTGGCTTGACCTGGTTGCCGCGCCGCCCTTCGATGTAATCACGCAGCAGGCGACCCGGCCGGCCCATCAGCTGCTTGAGCGAGTACAGGATGCCGCGGTCCATGTGCAGCACGCTGTGCTCCAGCTCATGGCCCAGGAAATGCCAGTCGATGCGATGTGCCGGGGTCGGCTGACCGCAGTTCGGACAATACTTCTGATCGGGACCGCCGGCCCCGCGACCACAATTGATACAGCTGGTATCCGCGTGCATCCCCATGCACTGCCCCCTTGATGGCAAGGCAGCATTCTAGAACGGGGCAGACGGGTTCCGCCACGGGCGTGCGGAGTCAGGCTGGAGTCTTCACAACCGGAGTAGTGGTCCGGCACTGCATGGTGATGCTGGTCCTCTAGTTGTACTGGATGGTAAAGGTTGCCGTGCCATTGGCCTTGCCCGGCGTCACCCTGCCGGCACGGGTCTGGATGTAGCGCGCGCGCAACGGCAGGCTCATGGTGCTCGGCCCGGGTACGCTAAGGCCCAGGTCGATGTTCTGGGCAAAGCGCACCTGCCGCTCGGCAGTGCCGGCACGCTGCACCAACTCAATGGCAATACCTGTTGCCGCATTCGTAGCCGCGGTCAGTGGCAGCACCCCAGGCAGGTTGGAGCTGTCCTGGGCAGCGTCCAGGCGAATACCGATCCTGCTCTGGAACTGTGCGACATTGCTGCCTTGGCACGCCAGGCGGATGTCGAAATCACGGTCAGCAGCCCGGCTGCCCACACCGCTGAAGGTGCTGGCCGGCACCGAACCAAACTCCACCACGATGTTGCGGCTACCCGCCTGCACCGAACAGGTTGGATTGACCACTGTCGTGCCCGAGCCCTTGAAAGTCGAAACAAGCACGGGTTTGGTGGGCCCATCACCATCGAAGTAATAGGTGGTGAATCTGCCGGCCGGAGCAATCAGGCCTGAACCCGTTACCGCCGCCGTCTTGATCAGCTCCACACGGAATGTGCCACCTGCCAGACGCACGCTGTTGCTGCTGGGCAGCAGCAACGTATGCGGGTAGAACGCTTTGATGTCACCCGAATCACGGTAGACGCGGATGCCAACACCAACAACATCCGTTGCAAACACATTGCTGAAACCCGGCACGGGAACGCGTTGCGCCGCGTTGTTGAAGATGCCGATGGCACTGCCAGCGGTGCTGCATTGCGCCGCCCCCGCACGCTCGTTGATAACCACCACCAGTTCCTTGATCAGCCCGCCTACCGGCAGGCCCGGCAGGATGATCACCTGCCCCATGTCCATCTGCACATCCTGCGGCACGAATGGCCCCGGGTTGAGTGCACACCGGGCCTGCACTCCCGGCGCCAGCAACATCCCACCGAGTGCGCAGGCAAACAGGCGACGATTGCGCCACAGGCCACTGATCAACGACATGTCGCCTCCACCCTGATGAACCCCATCGGTTCCGTTGCGAGCGCCGCTGGCAACTGATAGTCAACTCCGCATTGCTGGTCAGCTCCTTCACCCCAGGCAAGCTGCAGGTGACCGTGATCCTGCTCACTGCGCAGGTACAGCCGCCCTGCCTGTCCGACCATACCAACCGGTTGGCCCTGCGCATCCTTGGCCTGCGCACCGAACGGCAGCAGCTGGCCATCCACCGTGCGCACCTGCACCAGCACAGCACGCCCCCTGCGGGTCTCGAATCGCAGGAAACTGATTGCCCCCGCATATGGCGCTACGGATTGACTGCTGCTTTCCAGCTCAACCTCCCGCGACATGTCCTGCGGGTCCAACGTAACGGTGGTAAGCCGGTAAGGCGATGCATACGGCACAACCGCGTAGCCGCGCCCATCTATGCGCAAACCCGCCGCATTGGTCAGCCGTGCATCACGTGCGCCCTCGGCCTGCACCACAACCATGGTGTCACCCCGCTGCGGCGTCAGGGTCACACCACCGGCATGGGCAACAAGTGAACCGCTCGCTCCCAGCGAGACCTGGCGGAAGTCGCTGGAATAGCCATAGGAAGCATTGAGTGCTGTATAGCGGCCTTGGTAGTTGGCGTTGGCAATGCCACTGGTGCCGCCATCGCGGCTATCCGACAAGGCCACGCCGTAGTTGAAGTTGTTGTCGACGCCAGCACTGCCGGTGATGCCGACGCGGCTGCTGTCGTAGCCGCCATGCTCGCGCATGCCAAGATCGGTCGTCAGTGACAATGGGCGCCCCTTGCGGCCCAGCGGCATGCTCACACTGAGCAGATACTGGGTGTCCTTGCGGTCGAACTGACCGTCCTCGGTATGCAGGGCCGAAAAACCAATGTTGAGTGAGCGCCACGCCGTGTTGTAGCCCAGCTGGTACTGCGTGCTGGTCCCGGGAAGATCATAGAAATCACGCACCGCGCCGGTCAGGTACACGGCGCCGAGGCGTTGACCCAATGGCTGGTTCAAGGTCAACTGCAGCTGGCTGCGCTGGCGTCCAATGGGCAAGGTGCTGACGCCACGGTCAATGGCATCACGCGTATACAAGGCATCCTGCAGGCTGTAGAACCCACGGGTGGAGTAGCGGTAGGCAGCCAACGTCAGATCGGTGCCGGTATCACCCAACAAGGTGCTGTAGCTCAAACGAACGCTCGCGCCCTGCCTGCTACCGGCTGCCGGCAAGCGGGTACGCGCATGCGTCACGTCCGCGGCAAATGCACCCAGCGGCGTCGCCACACCAGCGCCGTACAGTACGGAGGTATAGCCCTCGCTCAACGCGCTGCCGGCATACAGCGTCAGCCGATTGCCCATACCGCGTTGATAAGTGCCCTGCAGCAGCCAAGGCTCATCCAGCAGGCGTTCGTTGCGCACCTGCCCCGCTGTCAGCGCATAACGCGACACGCCCGGGCGCAGCATCTGTGGCACGGAGCCGAACGGCACCTTGAAGGCACGCTGGCGTCCGTCCGCCTCGATGACAGTCACCTCCAGGTCGCCGCCATAACCCGTTGGATACAGATCCTCGATGACAAAGTTGCCCGGCGATACGCTTGCCGAATAGATGAGCTGCTCATTCTGCCGAATCTCCACCCGTGCGTTGGTTTCAGCGATGCCGCGTACCACCGGCGCATAACCGCGCAGCGAATCAGGCAGCATCCGATCATCGCTGGCCAAGCTGATGCCACGATAGCCAGTCGAGTCGAACAACTCGCCGTTGCTGAACGCCTCACCGATGGTCAACATGCCACGCACCTGCGGAATGCCGCGCTGTGCGTAGGTGGCGATACGCTGCCAATGTGCGCCATTGCCGTGCGCGTCGTTCCAGGTCAGATTCGCATCCTGGCGCAGCTGCCAACCCGCTACGTTCAACCCCATGTTCAAGCCCAGGTATGCCGTGCGATTGCGACGCCCCCCGGGCAAGCGCACATCGCTGTCAATCGCATTGAAACTGTAGCCGAGGAAGGCGGCATTGATACCGCGGTCCCACAGTGCGGGGTTCACGTAACCACGTGCTTCGCGGCGTAGAAAGGCCTGCGGGATGCTCAGGTCATAGCGCAGATTGGCACTGTCGTACCGGCCGGATCCATTGGCCATGCGCTGTGCGATCTGCACACAGTCATCGGCGCCGGTCAGCGGCACCGCTGGTTCTGCAGCTGGCAGCTGTGTGGTGTCCACCCCGATTTCCTCCAGCAAGGGCATCCCCAGACAGGCCTTGACAACACCATCCGCACCGGCCTTGAACTGCAGGTCGCGCCGGCCCTGCCAGCTGCCATTGACGTAGATATCCACGCGATAACTGCCGGCCACCATCGGATTGCCATTGCTGAAAGCGGACAGATCCACCTTTGGGCCGTGACCGGAGAGAAAATCCGAATCGAACTCCGCGCGCGCCGGCGCTGGCGCGGCAGCAGCCAGCAAGGCCTGCTCGCCCAGATTTGCCGATGCTGGTGCCGGCGCAGCAGACAGCGCAGCCGGGTACACCGCCACTGCGATCCAGTACACATACGGCGCCAATGGCGGCTGACAGCGCGCGATGATGCGCTGGATGGTCACTCCCGATCTGCTCTCAATCACGCCTACGTTCCTTCAGGACGATTGCGCGACAACTTATCCACGGCCTGCTTGGCACTCGTGCCCCGGCTCAGCCGCCCGCGTCGACGCTGACGGTATGCTCGGCCCGTCCACCGTAGTCATTGATACTGATGAATCGCACGCGCTCGACCCTGCCACTCACACTCAACTGCAGGTCCTGGTGCGGTCCGATCATTTTTCCCTGCTGCTCCACGCTGCGCTGTGCACCACCATCGAGCACCTGCACCTCAGCCAATGTCACGTTGTAGGGCGTCGAATTGCTTACGCGCAGCACGTCACCTTCATGACGCCAGCGCAGTGCAAGCGGCGCCTCATTGGCAGTGCCTGGCAAGCCTCGCGGCCGGTAGAAAAGTTTTATCCGCGAGCGGAATGCCACCTGCAGATAGTTCTGCTCGTCACCGCCAGCCTGCGGCGACGGCGGCACATCCAATACGTTGAGCCAGAACACCGATTCGCGGTCTGCTGGCAGGTCCGCTCCGGTGAAGACCAGGCGCAACGCCTGGCTGCGCCCGGGTTCAACCCGGCTGATGGGCGGCGTCAGCATGAAGGGCGCGTCGCTGTTTTCCGCAGTCTGGCTCTGGTCGCCACTGTCGACCCAGGCCTGCACCAGCGAAGGAGACTCCCCGACGTTGTCCACCTGCACCGTCACTTCCCTGGCCTGGGCCGGGTAGATCACACGCGTACCGTTGATCACTACGCCTGCCAGCGCCTGCAGCGGGCAAACGGACGCCAGGCCGGCGAGCAGCACTCTCGATAGGAAAATCGTCACAGCCAGCCCCCTGAAGGAACACCGCCGGCCGAACCTGCGCTCGCCGGCAAGCGAATATGCCGGGGATCAGTTGTAGATGATCGTGTACTTGACGCTGCTGGTAACTTCACCCGGCGTGGAAGGACCGGTGGCGTAGTACTCGACGAAGTAGTTCAGGTCCGCCGAGCCGCCGGCATTGACCGTTACCCACTGCGAGTTGGCCTGCGTACTGCCCGCACCTGCACTGACCACCGGCAGGAACAGATTGTTGGCGCCCAACAACTGCAACTGGACCTTCGTCGCGGCAGCGGTGGTCGCCGCGTTGTTCAAACGCCCGGACCCAAGATCCACGGTCGCACCAGGCTCGAAGTAAGTAGCCACCTCGCCTGGATTGCAATCGGAAATATTGATCGAAAACGGCGTGCGCCCTGCAACCTGGCCAGCCGCTGCGAGCGTACTGCTGGATACGGTCGGCAAGGTAACGGTGAAATCGGTACCTTGCGGCGTCACGATGGTGCAGGTCTTGTCGGTGATTTCACCGTTGAACGTGATGGTGCCATCGACCGCGCGTGACGCGAACGGAACAGCCGCGAGTACGAAAGCTACACAGAGAGTGACAGTGCGCATTGCGTTTACCTTGCCCTGGTGATTGGAGAGAGTGCGGAGGGAAACAAGCGATCCGGAGCGGTACCTCACCGGTTTGCACCGTGGTGAGAACGCAGCGATCGCCTGTCAGGTCCGGGAGCGAACGTTAGCAATTAATAGTGTGACGACCTCCACAAAAATTGCGAATTGACTTGCCGCCGCTGCTTAGACGTGGAAGCCAGCAACTTCCGCATATCGATCGATGGGATAGAGCTGCCCAGTTTCACCACCTGGCCCCTTGAAACCGCCGAACAGCGTCTGAAAAAAACACCTGTCATCAATTGGAAAAACGCGCCTTGATGAAAATCACCTTCGCTGCGTGATCGCCTCCAGCAGAACGGCACTTTGCGTCTTCTGCATTGCGATGGGCGGGCGCTTACTGAAGGCCCCAACGCGGAGCGCCGCCATGAACCGTTCTTTCCTGCTTGGCGTTGTACTAGTTGCGATCAGCGCACCGGCGCATGCCAGTGGTGGCACGGTGCAGTTCAGCGGCCGGATAACCAGCCCGGGCTGCGCGACCACACTTGAAGTGGAGGCACAGCAGCTGCGCCTGGATGACTGCCCGCGTGCAACCCAGGGCGCGGCCATCCGTGTGGAAACCCTGGACACGGGCAGCAACATACCGGTCGGCTCTGCTGCCGATCCGTATGCCGCGACCACCTTGATGGCGCCGCTGCCACAGGCCCAGCAACGGCTGTTCTCGATCCAGTACCGGTTGGCTGCACAGTCAACGAGCAGCAGTGGTTATCTGGTACAGATCACTTATCTGTAACCGTCCACTTCAGAACAGCCACGGCGCTGAGCACACCGTGGCTGTTGTCGGTGGCCCATTGAAACTGCGCAGCGTTGCCAGGCACAGTCGAATGGGCATGCAGAACGCGCGGTTCAAACGCGTTGCATGAGCGTCAATGTCGGCTGTTCAAGCCGCCCACTCAAGTCAACTTCGCCGGAACAACCGTCGGCGCACGCGCGACGCGTAGGCACCAACTTCCCAGCAACAGCAGCCATGCCAGCGCGTACAGCGCAGCGGCGGAAATCTGCAGCCACACTCCCGTTGAAAGCCAGAACAGCGGCACCGCCCCGGCCAACGCCAGCATCGCCAGTACCGGCAATCGCCGCATCAATGGATCACCCAGCAGCGCGTAGCGCCGCAGGAACAGCAGGGCAGTCACCAGACATCCGGCCAACGCAGCCCAGGCAATACCGGCAATGCCCGTCACTGCCGGCACCAACGCCAGTGCCAAGGCGTTGACCGCGCTGCCCGCCAACTCATAGCGCATCGGCAAGACCGTGTTACCGATGGCGTAGGCGTAACGCGCGAGCAAGGCATTCCATGCGCCGAAAACAATCACGCATGCAAACCACGCCAGCAACATCGGCAACGGCCCGTGCTGCATGCCGGAAGGCAGCAGAACTTCGACCAGTGACGGCGCACTGCCAATCATGCCGGCTGCAGCAGGAATGGTCATTGCCGCCGTCAGCAGCAGACCAAAGCGCAAAGCAGCGCGCCGCGCGGCGAGGTCTTCATCCAACTGCGCCATGCGCGCCAACACAACCTGGTTGAGACTCATCAGTGCGACCAAAGGCAGGTTGACCAGCTTGCGCGCCAGGTTGACCAGGGTGATGGCACCTTCGCCGAGGAAAGAAGCGCAGATGCGCTCCACAAGCACGAGCCCCTGGCTGGCACCGGCGCTGGCAAGCAGTGGCCCCAGCCGGGCATACAGATCGATAGCGTCGCGCCGCCGCCAATTCCAGCGCCACGGCCGCCAGCCACCACGCCACAGCAGTGGCAACACCGACAACAGCATCAGTGCGGCACCAGCAACGAATGCCCACGACAGGCTGCGCTCATCGCTTGCCCCACGTTGCTGCAGCAACAACAGCACCGGCGGCAGGTTGTAGAGAAACGAGCCGAGACCGGCCACCAGAAAACGTTGCTGGGCCTGGCCCACCGCCGCTGCCAATGCATGCAGCAGCAGCATCGGTATCACGCAGGACAGCACCAGCAGACTGGATTGCGCAGTGTGCTGCGCCGCAGGCGCCAGCCCCGGACCGATCAACCTGACCCACAGGCCTGCAGCCACTGCCAGTACCAGGCTGATCAGCACACCGGTCAACAACACGCTCGCCACCTGGGTGGAAACCCACCCGCTGCGGCGCTCCACATCCAGCTGTTGATACAGCGGCAGCGCGGCCGACGACAACAGGCCCGCGGCCAAGGTCATGCGGATGGCTTCGGGCAGGAACAGCGCCACCAGAAAACCATCGGTACGTGCACCTGCGCCCCAGGCATCAACCAGCAGCCACTCGCGGCCGAAGCCGAGCGCAAGCCCGGCTACCGTCACCACCGTCAACCAGAGCGTGGTGCGGAACATGCTCAGTGCAGCAGCGTCAGGATGTTCTTGCCACCCACCCGGTAGGACAGGTTGTGCGGCCTCTCACCCATTGGCTTGGCCCCGGTGCCGCCGATGATTTTGTAGGGCGGCACGTCCTTGGCCACCACGGTATTGGCGGTGATCACGCAGCCACGGCCAAGGTGCGCGCCATGCGCGACGAGCGCGCGGCTGGCAATCCACACGTAGTCTTCGATGATGATGGGCGCGGAAACCGACCAGAACTCCGGTGCGGTCAGATCGTGTGAGCCGGCAATGATCAGCACGTGCGAAGCGATGGCAACATGGTCACCGATGCGCAGGCCGGCGCGGGCATCGATCTGGCAATGCCAGGCAATCACGCTGTCCTTGCCTATCACCAGATTGTTGACGCCCAGTACTTCGGTGTTGCGCCATATCGTGGAACCCTCACCGATCTTCGCGCCGCCGATGCGCAGCCAGGTCAGCCGCACCCAATGGAACGGCACCTTGTTGATGGCGATGTTGTAGACCTGCTCCCACAGGCGCAGGCAGCGGTCCTTGAAGGTCGGCCAGTTGATGCCATAGCGCGGCACCAGCTGCGCAGGAACCTCGGTCTTCAGCACGTGGTAGAGCTGCTTGCCCAGTGGATGCTGCAGCTGCGATTCGATATCCACCGAGCAGATCGATACCCGCACCTGATCACCGCTGGCTTCCTCGAATGCGCCCTCGTTGGCCAACAACCAATCGTAGGCCTCGGCCAACGCAGCCGGCGTTACCTGCATGCGGGCCGCATAGTCGCCCAGCCGTGCACGCAGATCCATGGAATGAAAAATCCGGTGTCTCATTGCTGCTTCCTCAAACTCGACAAAGGCTGGCCAGGGGTACCGGAGGGCACCGAGGCCGCACTCTGCAGGCCAAGACCCATCAGCAGCCAGAACAAGGCCACCAGCACCATGGTGAAACTGTAATAGTGATCGATCAGCCCGGTCAGCAAGGCCGCTACCAGGCCGGTGGTGCAGCCCATCCACAGCCCGTTGCGTCCATCCACCGTGACCACCTTGCCGCGCGGCCGTACCTGTCGCCACCAGCGCCAGGTCACCACGCAATACAGCAGCATGCCCAGCACTCCCAGCTTGTACATGTAGTACAGCCACAGATTGGAGATGCCGAGCAGGCCACTGCCCGGCACCGGCGGTTCGGTGCGGAAGCCGATACCCAAGGGATAGCGCGCCACCGCCTCCGGGAAACGCTTGTACTCATCCACACGCACCTCGGTACTGGCATTGTCCGATGAGAACATCGTTGCCAGACGGTCCTGCAGCGGCGCATAGGTCAGCGCCAGCACCCCGCCGAGGATGATGCCGGCCATGACCATCGCACGCGCATAGGGAACCCGCAGCCAGGACAGCCAAAGCAGCACCAGGCCGATGGCCAGAATGGCGCCACGCGAACTGCTCAACAGCAGGGCCGCACAGCCGAGCACGGCCACTGTCGCGCCCAATGCGCGCCGCCAGCCGTGCTGGTAGAGGCCGTAGAAGGCCGCCAGTGGCACGAACATCGCCATCGCACCGCCGGTCAGGTTGGGGTGAACCCAAGGCGAGCCCAGGCGCGCGTTCTCGGCACTGAAAATATCCAGCAACGCCTCCGGGTGCGCGTAGTGCATCTTCTCCAGCACTGGAATCATGTCCAGCGCGCTGCGTGATTTGACGAACATCCCCAGCGACAGCAGCAACATGGCCAGGTTGCCCAACAGCAGCATCACCATCAGTTGTTCGCGCTGCTTTTCCTGCGACAGCATCAGCGGTGCCAGCAACAGCAGCGACAGGTTGGCCAACCAGCGCACCCAGTTGACCGGGCCATTGCCATCGGCCACCACCATCACCTGGCCAACCAGGAACGGCAGCACACTGAACACCATCAACAACAGCAAGCCACGCTCGACGCTACCCCACTGCGGCCGCTCCAGCCGCTGGAAGAACAACTGCAGCGCCACCCCCGCCCAGGTCAGCCCAAGCATCGCCTCGGCCAGGGTGAAGCGGAAACCCACCTGCAACGTGCTGAACGGCATGAAGGTGGCCACCAGCGCGAACAGCGACAGTCCCACCATCGGCCAACGCAGCACCACCAAGGCGGCCGGCAGCCCCGCCAACACCACGAAAAACTTCGACGGCGGCAGGAACAGCAGCAGGCTGCCGAACAGCAGGCCGCACAGCACGGCGACAGTGGTGCCCAGCCTCATCGCCATGCCTCCTGCAACAGCTGCGCCACCCGTTGTTGATAGGGGCCGGCGCTGTAGCGCTGTGCGGCCAACATCAGGGCGCCAGTGGATTCCTGCTCGGCGCGCCCCGCTGCCGCAGCCAGCAGCGCGCGGCGCAGCGCGGCCGCGTCCTGCGGATCAAACCGCAGCGCCTGTGCCGGCGTGATCTCATCCAGCGCACTGCCGGTGGCGACCGCGACCGGCGTGCCGCAACTCAATGCCTCGATCACCGGCAAACCAAATCCTTCGGCGGTTGCCGGGTGCAGCAGGCGTCCGGCGTCGTGATACAGCCGCGACAGCTGCGCGTCGCTCAGGCCGCTGCGCCAGTGCAGGCCAGACAGCGCCGCCAGTTGTGCAGGGACATCGGCAGGGTCACCGATAAGTACAAGATCCGGGAGCGCGTGGCCGTCGACGCGCAGCGCGTTCCACTGCTGCAACAGGAACGGGATGTTCTTGCGTGGCTCGCGGGTGCCCACCACCAGCCAGTAGCGCGCGGGCAACGCCGGATCGGGCGTGGGACTGGGTGCCGCCAGCGGCAGTACCGCATTGGACAGCACCGAGGTGCGCTGGGCAGCACGCGGATACAGCCGTGCAAGCGCAGCGGCGCTGAACTGCGAAGGTGTCCAGATCGCGTCGGCGCCGCGCACCGCGTGCCCAATAAGAAAACGATCCATGGCGCCATAGACACGCCCGTGCAACCAGCTGGCATGACGGCCGGGCAAGGTCAGCTGGAACACGTCGTGCAGCAACAGTACCTGCCTGCGCAATGTAGGCGGGCGGCGCAGCGGCAAACCACTGTTGGCGGTGGCGATATACAGATCGACGCCGTGCTGCCGCAGTGCGCCCGGAAGGAAGCCGAGCTCGAAGGCCAGCCGCGAACGCGGGCGATGCAGGCCGGCGCTGGCCGGCGTCGCAGGCGGGCAGATGGCCAGCTGCCGGTGCGGATGCCCTTCCGGCGCCATGCTGAAACGCAGCAGCTCGCAGCCTTCGGCCAACAGCGCCTGCTCAAGGGCCAGCACCTGCCGGGCAATACCCGAATGCGGTGCGGCGGTGACCGGCCGGTAATCGATGCCTATGCGCATGTCAGCCCGGCGTACACCGCCTCCAGCTGATCTGCGGAACGCTGCCAATCGTGTTGCGCGCGTACATGGTCACGGCCCGCCTCACCGGTGCTGTGCGCCAGCGGTGCATTGGCCAACAACTGCAAGGCCGCAGCAACCAGCGCCTCCGTGTCCACCCCGCCCTGGTAATGCGTGCCACGCTGCACATCCAGGCCGGACACTGCCTGCGGCGTAGCGACCACCGGCAAGCCCGCCGCCATCGCCTCCAGCACCTTGAGCTTGGAACCGCCACCATCGCGCAGCGCAGCCAGGAACAGGCTGCTGCTGGCCTGCACCGGCTGCAGGCTGGGCACGAACCCAAGCCACTCGATACGCTGATCCGGCCAACGCTCGGCCCATTGCGCCGGCAATGCGTAGCCGCAGAGGCATAGACGTACCTGCGGTTCCGCCGCCCATATCGCCGGCATGATCTCGTCCAGCAGCCACTCCACCGCATCGATATTGGGCGCGTACTCGAAGTTGCCGACGAACAAAATCCGCCGTGCGGCATGATCAGCCATCACCTCCGAGAACGCCCCGGTATCGGTGCCGTTGACCACCACCGCGACCGGTTGGCGGCTGTAAGCCGCCAGCACCCGGGCATCGTCCTCGGTCATCGCCACCACCTTGCGCGCGGCGGCAACAACCCGGCGCTCCCAACGCTGGTAACGCCAACGGTCCAGCCGCGCCAATGGCCTGAACACCGCCGGCAGACGACTGTAGGTCACCTCTGCCAGCGTGGATTCGACATTGTGTTCGCTGAGCAGGAAACCGCCTTGATGCTTGCGCAGTGGGCCGCGGCACGGCTCGAACATATAGGAGTGTTCCAACTGCACGACATCCCAGGGTTGCTGCAGCAACTGCTCCAGCGTACGGCTGAAGGCTGGCGCGTAGCCGTTGACCGAGGCCAGCAGCGGTGCCGGCGACAGCAGCCCGGCGAGCATGGTTTTCATTGAGCGCAGCGGCCGCCGCTCAAGCACCACCAGCCGTTCCAGCAGCGGTTCCAGCTGTGCCTGGGTCGCGGCATCCAGCGGCACTTTGCTTTGCACCAGCAAGGTAATGCGATGCCCACGCGCGGCCAGGCAGCGCAGCAGATGGTACTGGCGCAGTTTGCCGCCGCTGGTAGTCGGCCACGGCAGATACGGCAGGATCCACAGGATGTGCAGCGGCCGCATCACCACTCCAGTACCGACAGCGAGGTCGACACCGGCACCTGCACCGCATCGCCACTGCCCAGTTGCTTGCGCGCCCCCGTCAGCACGTCGTGCAGCACCGCCTGGCTGAGCCCATCAACCTGGACCTGCCCGGGTTGCGCCGCCCAGAACAACCACAGCCGGCGGCCGTCCGGGCGCTGCCAGCCAATGCTGATCAACCCCGGCGCTGCGCCATTGAATGCCGGTGCCTTGCCCGGCACCAGGCGCGGCCCGGTGATCTGCAGCAGCCGCTGCACCGCGCTGTATACCGGCTTGGCGTCGCCGGCTTCGTCGAGCAGACCATAGCGGCGGTCGCGCGCGCCTGCACGCTTGTCCAAGTCACTCAGGGCAAACAGGAAAATCTTGTCGTAATCCAGCGCACTCATCAACGCCAGACGCCGGGTAACGAAGTCGGCCTGCCCCTGCGCACCGATGATGGGCTGCTCTTCCTTGGGCCCGGCATAGCTTGACCAACCCCATTCGTCGGCCCATATCTCGCCCGCACCGGCGGCGCGCAGTGATGCATTGCCTTGGCGGGCGCGCTGCACGAAGTCCATCGCGTGCGCATCATCGCCCTCCGGATACAGCGAGTACGGGTGGTAGGCGGTGATCACGTTCAGCGAAAACAGCCCGCCCTTGGCAAGCGCTTCCACCATCAAGGCGCCGTTACGGGTAGGCATCTGGCTGAAATAGCCCATGCCGCCCAGGACGATCTTCCGGCCCGGGGCTTCGCGGCGCATTGCCTGCACGGTGGTCAGCAGCAACTGGCCGTAAGCGGCAGGATCCTCGCGGGGTTGCCAGAATGCGGGCAGGTTGGGTTCGTTCCACACCTGCCAGGCCACCACCTTCGGGTAACGCTGAGCCAGCTGCACCATGGCGCGCGCATACAGTGCAGGATCCTTCGGCGGGTACTGGTCAGGATTGGGGCTGCCCGCCGGTGCCGAGGTGGCATGCGGTGCCGAGCCGACCAGATACACCTCGGCCTGCAGGCCGCGCCGCTCCATTTCCGCCATCAGCGGATCAAGCACATCCCAGCGGAACTGTCCTTGCCGCGGTTCGATGGTGTCCCAATGCAGATCCACCCGCACCCACTGCAGGCCCAAGGCCTGCAACTGATCCATCTGCTTGCGGTAGCGGGCCGGCTCGAACCACAGGAAATGCGCATTGACGCCCAGATAGTCCGCCCACACCACCGGCCGCGGCGGCACCAGTTCCGGTCCGGCCCGCTCGCCTTTGGCGCAGGCGCTGACGCCCCACAGCAGCGTGCCAGCCAGCAACACCGCGCCCAGTACCCGCGTCAGCCGCATCTTGAACACGCCCGGCTCTTTCATCGCTTACGCTCCACTACCGATGCGAACAGCGCCGCAAATTCATCTGCAATCGTCGACCACTGACGTTGCCTGCCCAGCGCCGATGCCGCCACCGCCCATTCGCGGGCCAGCAATGGCGCATCCAGCAATGCAACAATCCGCTGCGCCAGGGCCTGGCTCTGGCCCTGGGCAAAGACCACCCCGTTGTCGTACGAAACTTCTTCGGCAAAGGCGCGCGCGTCGGACGCTATCACTCCACGCCCGCACGCATTGGCCCACGACAGCGCACCACTGGTGCCGCGCATCCTGCCGAGCAGCGCCAGCTTGCGCGAATCACGATACGGCAACACCATCGCGTGGTGCGCCTGCACGCAAGCGGGTATTCCCTCGGCTGGCAGGTCGAGCTGCCACACGATCCGCTCCGCGATGCCCAGCCCGCCGGCGAGTTCGCGCAGCTGTGTCAGATAGTTGCCACGGCTGCCAAAGGCCAGCTCGGGTGACGAGCCACCGGCCATGGTCAACACCAGCCGCGCCTGTGGCCGGATGCGGAAAACCTCGGCCACAGCTTCGAACAGATCTTCGATGCCCTTGCCTGGGTAGATGAAGCCGAAATACAGCAACCGTACGACGTCGTCCGAGGGCAGCTCCGCCGGGGAGAACAGTGGATTGCCATGTGCGATGAAGTGAACCTTGTCCGGTGCGCTCCGCATCCGCTCGCGCAGGCAGGTAGCGCCGGTGCGGGTCAAGGCCACCATTGCATCAAGGCCTGCTGCCAGCTTGCGTTCGCGCGCGAGCGTGCTGCGGTCCTGTGCCAACGCCAGCAGCTGCGGCAGCGGTCGCGGCCACGTCGCCACGCGGCGCAGAACGCCGCGCGCAGGGTCCGGCGAACGCCATACCAAACGTTCCGGATCATGCACGGTCGCGCTGCTGGCCAGCTGCGGCCAGCGCGCACGCAGCTGCTCGAGCGCGACGAACTCCGGCCCACGGCCGCCGCCCAGCTGTGCATGGACGATGTCCACGCCCTGCCAGAAATCCGCGTCGTGGGTATCCCAGCCCGCGCCGTCGCGGTGCGGTGGCACCTGCACGTCCACGCCCACGCCGCGCAGCGCCTGCATCCACGCCTGGGCATAGTCGGCAATACCGTTCTGCAACGGCGGCAGTGGCGCGAGCAGGGCGACTTTCACTCAGTACGCCCCAAGCCAGCGACTGATGGGCTTCCAGAACCTGGCAGGAATCTCGAACACGCGCCGGTTGAGCACGATGCCATCAACCCGGCCCAGCGCGTCGCGCAGCAGCGCCAAAGCACTTTCCACCGCGGGAACGGTAGTGCTGCGTGCCTGCACGACCAGGACGATACGGTCGCAGCCGCGCAACGCTATCAGCGCATGCTCGTCGCTCAATGGCGGCGCCTGCACGATGACCATCTCGCCGGGCTGGGCCGGCAGTGCGCCCTCGCGCACCGTATAGCCCTGCTGCCTGAGCACGATGGCCAGGCGCGAGGCGATGAAGCTGACGCCCTCGCCGGAACGGCTTGACGTCAAACCCAGCGACAGCCCGCGCTCGGCAATCTGCTCCAACGGCAGCCGGCAATAGATGCGATACAGCGCCGCGCGCAGTGCTTGCGAGCCATCCTGGTCGCGTTCAATTTCCGGCACCGTGGCCAACAGCGGCACATTGAAGGTTTTCTCGATGCGGCCGCCGTCGTGGATGCGCTGGTCCAGCAGATACAGCACGAACACCACCACCAATGCCACGGCCAACGCCACCGGCAGGGTAAGCAGCAACATCAACATGCTCTTGGGGAAAACCCGCGACGGGGTGAAGCTCGACTCACCGACCAGCGCCACATTGCTGAGCCGGTTGCGGTTCAGATCACGGATCACACGCGCCCGCAGCAGGTAGTCCGAATACTGGGCGAAGGTCTTCTCGGCCGAACCCAGTTCCAGGCTGAGCCGCGACAATGACGGCTCGGCCGACATCACTTCCTCGCGTGCGGCCTGCAGCTGCTTGAGCTGTTCGTCGATCTCGGCGATGTTGGCGTCGATCTTGGCAACATTGATGCGTGCGTCCTGCATGTCCTGGCGCAGGCGGGTGCCCAGGGTATTGGGGGCCATGTTGCGCGAACGCACCACGTTGTCATTGACCGCGGCGATCTCCGCTTCCAGGCCGGCAATACTTTCATCCAGCGCCCGCACCGGCGGCGCGCCTTCCTTGAAATTGCGCAGCAGATCCAGGCGCTGCTGCTTCAAGCCATTCAACTTCAGCTTCAGGTCTTCGCGGGCGGGATTGAGGCTGATCTCGCGCTCGGTCATCACTTCACCGGCCACCGCCGGCAACTGCCGCCCGGCCGCACCGAGTATCCCCCGCAGCGCTTCGCGCTCGGCCTGCAGCTCGCGGCGCTGGCGATAGAGCTTCTGCAGCTGATCGGTCACATCTTCGATACGCTGTTCGACACTGGTGGCATCGATGACCCGCAGCCGATCACGCAACTGCTGCTTCAGCTTGATGATGGTGTCGTTGAGCTCGGTGTTCTGCTGCTGGTAGAAATCAAACAGGGCATCGCCGCCGGCGGCATTGGCGCGCTCGTCGAAATACGCATCCACCCAGGCCCGCGAGATGCCCTGTGCCACCTGCGGATCGCCCCAGGTCACACGCATCTCCATCACGTTCGAGCCCGGGTCATGGCTTACCGCCAGCCGCTTTGCCAGGCGCGCTGCCAGACGGTCCTCCGGCGGCGCCTTGTCCATCAGGCCCACCCCCACGAACACGTCGCGGACCAGTTCCTTGCACCAGGCGGCCGCCTTTCCAAGCTGGAACTTGAAACGCGCCCAGCCACCCTGCGGCGGCACCGACGACATGGCCAGATAGGCCTTGGCAACTTTCAGCATGACTGGCGCACTGGTCGCCATTTTTTCCTCATCCAGCAGCGGATCACGCTGCGGGCTCTGCTGCACGAAGCCCGACTCCGGGCCCGGCTGCACCGGCAGCTGCACGCTGGCACTCTGGGTGGGCTTGACCAGCAGGCGTGCGTCGGAAACGTAGCGGTTGGGCAGCAGGAAGGCACCAGCAACCACCACCGCGATGGTGACCAGCAAGGTCAGCCGGAACTCGCGCGCGAAGATGAAAAGAAGACGCAGCGCGTCGCGAAGACTACGGACCTCGATCACGGCACGCTCCCATTTGGGTTGTTGATCCGATAGGACGGCTCGTTTATCTGATAGTTCGCCGATGCGCCAAAGCCGCGGAACATCAGCAGCTGGCCCACATACATGTCCACCCGCTGGATCGCATTGCCGATCCGCGAGCTGGGCACGAACACCAGGTCACCGTGCTGCAGCTGCACCCCTGCCTTGCCGTTGGTGGCCGGGCTCAGCAGCTGCGCATAGTCGAAGAAGTACACCTGCTGCACGCCGTCGTCGTCCTGGCGGACCAGCGCCACGTGGTGACTGTCGGCGGTTGGCAGCACGCCACCGGTGGCGGTGATGGCCTGCGGCACGGTCACCGCCGACATCAGGTCGAACGCTCCCGGGTTGCGCACCGCGCCACCCACATATACCCGGCTGCCGGGAGCCTCTGCGATATTGATGGTCACCCGTGGCTCACGGTAGATCGCATCCAGCCGCTGGCTGACTTCCTCGCCGATCGCCTCGGGGCTGCGCCCACCGGCTTTGACGATGCCGATGAAGGGATAGGCGAAAGTGCCGTCGGGCCGGACCCGGTACAGCGTCGCCTCGTCCTTCTCCGCAGGTGTCTGTGCATCACGCACGATCCGCAGCACGTCACCGACATGCACCTTGAGCATCGGCTTGGGCAGCTGCTCCGGGCTGAAATTGCTGATCTGGCGCTCACCGATGACCTTGCTGGCGGGCAGTTGCACAACATTGGACATCGCACACGACGTCGCCAAAAGAGTAAGCAGCGCCGGCAGCACCAATCGCAGGGATTTCATGATTTGCTCCAATAGCCGGTAAACATTCCGATGCGTCGCTTCAGGCGCAGCGGCAGATGCCGCTCCATATGCCCAAGACGATAGCCGATGAATTTTGCAGCGGTGCGCAGCAGCGCGCCCGGTACGGCGGCCAGTACGCCGGCGTGGCGCAGCGCCTGCAGTTCGGAACGGACAAAACGCCCGCCCTCGTCGCCTGCCCCGCCAAAGTTCTGCCGTATCCAGCGTTCGCGTGAATAGAACACGCCGATGTCGAAGTAGCGCCTGAGCTCCTCCACGATGGTGTAATCGTGCGAGTGCCAGGCCTCGGCCGCAGCCACGTAATTGACCGCGTGGCCGGCCAGCAGCATCCGCGCCGCGACATGCGTGTCCTCGGTGCCGATCACATCCTGCGGGAAGCCACCAATAGCGGCCAGCAGATCGGCGCGGTAGGCGCAGAACGCGTCGGAGCTGAAACAGGTCTTGATACCCAGTTCGGCAGCGTCACTGCGGCGCTTGATGCGGCCCTGCGGCGGATAGTTGAAGGCACGTGCATGCCGCGCCAGAACACCGGCCTCCGGGTGCGGCAGCTGGCGCCCATAGGCCACGCCCACATCTTCGGCGGCATGCACACCGTCCACCAGCGCCTGCAGCGCGTTCGGCGGCACCGGTATGGCGTCCTGGGTCATGTAGATCAGCACATCAGCGTCGACCAGTCCGGCTGCGAGGCGGCGTGTACCGCCATGGTTGAAGTCGCGCGGATCGATCTCCACCACCCGCGCCCCGTATTCGCGCCAACGGGCGACGCTGCCGTCACTGGAGGCGCTGTCGATGATCAGCAACTCGTCCGGCTGCAGCGATTGTGCACGCAGCGCCGGCAGCATCCGCGCCATATGCGGCTCACCGTTGCGCACGGGAATGATCAGGGCAACACGTGGCCGGGCCATCAATAGGCCGCCTTCATCGACAGCACCGCCGGCAAGGTGCGCAGCAGGATGAAGGCATCCAGGCCAAGCGACCAGTTCTCGATGTAGGCAAGATCATATTCGACACGTTTCTGCAGCTTCTCGACGGTATCGGTCTCACCACGGTAACCATGTACCTGCGCAAGGCCGGTGATGCCGGGCTTCACCTTGTGCCGGGCCACATAGTTGGCCACGGCCTCCTCGAACAACACGTCTGCGGCCTTGGTCGCCGTGGCGTGCGGGCGCGGGCCCACCATCGACATGCTGCCGGCCAGTACATTGAACAGCTGCGGCAACTCGTCGATGCTGCTCTTGCGGATGAAGCGGCCGACCCGGGTGACGCGCGGATCGCCGGCGCGGGTCTGGGTCTGCGCATCCATGTCACGCTGATCGTGAAACATGGAGCGGAACTTGTAGACCTCGATCAGCTGGTGGTTGTAGCCATAGCGCCGCTGCCGGAACAGAACCGGGCCGCGTGAATCGAGCTTGATCGCAACCGCCACCAAGCCCATCAGCGGTGACAGCAGCAACAGCGCCAGGCTGGCGAGAATGATGTCCTCGGCCCTTTTATAGGCAGGCGCCCAACCCTTCAACGGCGGCTCGGACACCACCAGCATCGGAACATCGGAAATGTCAGCCACGCGCGGCAAGGCGAAATTGAAGGCCTGCATTTCCGGCACCAGGAAGACCTGCACCGGCATCTTCCTGAGCAGCTCCACATAATGGTGGTTGCGCCCTTCCGCCACCGCTGGCAGCGCCATCAGCACCTGGTCCACCTCGTTGTTGCGGATCAGCTGCTCAAGCAAGGTGAAGTTGCCAATCAGCTGTGGGCGGAGGTGCGAGCTGATCCGCTCCGGGCTGCGGTCGTCGATGAACCCCAGCAGGCCACTGGCGATATCCACGTTCTGCTGCATGTGCTGCGCGAGCCGGCCGCCGTTCTCCGTTGCGCCCAGAATCACCGAGCGCCCCACAAAGTGGCCCGCGCGGATGCGACGCTGGAAGAACGCCAGCATCAACAGCCGCCCCAGCACCAGCAGCAACAGGGTCGTCAGGTACCAGAGCAGCGCCATCTTCACCGGCAGATAGGCAATCACCCGGAACACCGTATGCAGCATCAGCACCAGGCCGAAGCTTGCCGACCAGGCCACGATCGTCGAGCGGATCAGTACCCGGTTGCTGAACATCTCCCGCCCGTACATGCCGAAGGCAGTGAACACCAGCAGGGTCAGCAGGCCTGCCAGCAGGGCCAACACGCCATAGGTGCGTATCAAGGCGCCGTCATGCACGCCCATCAGCAACAGCACCAGCGCTGCGGGCGAAACCGCCGCACAGAAGTGGAAAATACGTGCCATCAGACGCGACCAGCGCATCACTATCGGACGTGTATTTGCAAACAACGCATCTGAGAACGGTAAGCGCATTACGACGTCAGACACCTGTGCTGATCAAAACCAAGCAGGCGCACACCTTCAAAACCTGGCGGAAACGCATTCAAAGCGATGCCGCCGGCTTGATCCTGTGAGCCACCTGCCCCCCTGCAGACAACCGTCCGGCGCATCAAACGACGAGCACGGTGTACCTGGCCATCTGTTCCATGGCCGCTACAATAACGTGACAGCACTCACGTTTATAGGGGTACAGGCGCGACGATCAGCTTCGTTAAGGAAACAATTGCAGTTGTCAAGACGAAGTGACAGGGATTTGACGCTTACTGAAGCTCGAAAACCTGCCGCAGATAGGACAGGTAACCGGGGTCATCGCACATGCTCTTGCCGGGCGAATCGCTGAGCTTGGCGACCGGCTGGCCATTGCAGCGGACCATCTTGATGACGATGTTCAGCGGCTTGGGGCCCAGGTCGTTGGTCAGATGCGTGCCCACGCCGAACGCTACCTGGCAGCGGCCACGGAAGTAGTCGTAAAGCTGCATCACCTTTTCGATGTTCAGGCCATCGCTGAACACCAGCACCTTGTTTGTCGGGTCGACGCGGTTGGCCTTGAAGTGGGCAAGCATGCGATCCCCCCAGGCAACCGGGTCGCCGGAGTCGTGGCGCACGCCGTCAAACAGCTTGCAAAAATACATGTCGAAATCGCGCAGGAAGGCCTCCAGCCCGACCACGTCGGACAAGGCAATGCCCAGGTCGCCGCGGTACTCGCGCGCCCACGATTCCAGTGCCGCCACCTGCGAATCACGCAGCCGCGGGCCCAATGCCTGGAAGGCCTGCAGGTACTCATGCGCCATCGTGCCGTGCGGGGTCATGCCGTACATGCGCGCGAAGTGCACGTTGCTGGTGCCGACAAATTGCGAGCCCAGCGCATCACGCAGCATCGGCAGCATCATGCCGTGCCACTTGCGCGAATAGCGGCGGCGCGAGCCATAGTCGGCGATGCGGCAGTTTTCGAATCCGGGCGTGTCCCGCAGCAACGCGGTCTTGGCCTGCAGGCGGCGCTCGCCTTCGGCGAAATCAGCCGCGGTGGTGTTGCGGAACCACACCTCGTTGATGATCGCCAGCAGCGGCACTTCGAACATGATGGTGTGCAGCCACGGGCCGGTAATATCCAACTCGATCTCGCCCGGCACGGTAGCCGATGCCTGCAGGCTGATGTACTTGCGGTCCAGGTGGAACAGCCCGAGGAAGTCGGCGAAATCCGGCTTCACGAAGCGCAGCCGGCGCATGTAGTCCAGCTCCTCGGCGGTGAAGCGCAGGCTGCACAGATGATCGATTTCGGCGTTGATCTCGTCCAGATGGGCGGCCAGATCAATCCCCGGCGTGCGGCATTTGAACCGGTACTGGACGGTGGCACCGGGATACTGGTGCAGTACCGCCTGCATCATCGTGAACTTGTAGAGGTCGGTGTCGAGCAGGGATTGAATGATCATGCCCCGCATTATGCGCTGGCAGGCGGCTGCGTTCCTGCCAGCGGCGGACGCTTGTTCATGGCCTGTCGCAGACGCAGCGGTTAGGGCTGCCGGGGGTTCCGGGATGATGCTGGAAGCCCCTCTCCCCAAGCTGCGCTTTACTTGAGCAGCAAACGCGGCACCTGCAGCAGCGCATGTGCCCAGATCGCGCACCACACCCCTGCCCGCACCAACATGCCGCGCTGCTGCGCTTCGAACTTGCGGAAGTAACGCCACAGGCCGCGATGCTTGTGCCATTCCACGAAGAATGGCCGCGAACGGCTGGACACACCGCGCACATGCAGCACCTTCAGGTCATTGGCGATAGCCACCACCGCGCCGGTCTGGCGCGCGCGCCGGCACAGGTCCAGGTCTTCGGCATGCAGGCGGTACCCCTCGTCCCAGCCATGCAGGCGATCAAACAAGCCGCGCGGCATCAGCAACAAGGCGCCGGACAAAGCCTGTACCTGCTGCAGCGGCATGCCTGGGTCTGCCGCCACGGCCAGACGCGAACCGGCACCGGGCCTGCGCAGCATGGCCGCGAAATCCGGATCACGGCGGCGTACCGCCGGGTCGGCGATGCCGTCCTCGTCCACCTGCTCCACGCCCAGCAGGCAATCGCCTAGAGGCCGGCCCAGATCACGGAGTTGCGCCAACGTCTGCGGCTCCACCATCAAGTCCGGGTTGACGAAGGCCAGCCACGGCGCATGGCATTCGCGCGCGCCCTGGTTGCAGGCGGTCGCGAAGCCCGGATTGTCCGGATTGGCGATGAAACGCACGCGGTTGTCGGCCAGCGCATGACGCTGCGCGATTGCCAGCGAGCCATCGCGCGATTCGTTGTCGACCACGCGGATCTCGGTGACGTCCTGCGCCGCACGCAGGCGCTGCAGGCACTCATCCAAGGTGCTCGCACTCTGACAACTGACCACCACCACCGCAATCGAATCGCTCACACCGGCTCCGCGCCTGGAAGGGAACCACAGGCGTCGAACAGGTCGGGCTGGGCTTGCGGCATTATCGCCTGCTCGCACAACTGCTGCAGCTGCTGGCGGTGCGCGCGCAGCGGGTCATCCATCAGGAATGCGGCCAGCCGCGCGGTCCATACCGGCCAGCGATTGGCCAGCACTTCCATATCGCCTTCGGCCGGGCGACCTTCGCTCTGGCGGCCGACGAAGGCGTTGTCACACAGCACGTTACGCCAGCCCAGGCCGCTCATGCGCAGGCTCAGGTCCACCAGCGCCGCATACCACGAGCCATAACTGTGGATATCCAGGCCGCCGGCGCGGCGTCGCGCACTGCCGCGTATCAATACCGCGTGGGTCACCGCGGACGGCAGCTCCGGTTGCAGCAGCGGCATTGCCGCCAATGCCTGCGCCAAGCGCGCCGGATCTGCAGGCATGGGATTGAGTTCGCCTGCGCGCGGCCACGACACGGCTTCGCCGGCGTTGCTCCAGGGCGTGGCGGTGGCGATGGACGCGTCGCGTGCCAGGCAGTCGCTGAGCTGCTGCAGCCAGCCTGCCATCGGCAGTGCATCGGGTGCCAGCACTGCCACATCGGCGTCGCCGCAGGCCTGCAGCATCTGATCCAGATGCGCCGCTTCGCCCAGCGCGCGCGGCCGCCGCGTGTATTCGGCCTGCAGCCGGGTGCTGGCCAGCCAATGTTCGATCACCGCCTGTCCGCGCGGCCCGCTCTGGCCATCATCGGCCAACCACACCGGCGTGCCGGCCGGCGTGTGCCGTTCCAATGCGGCAAGGCAGGCATCAAGCGCCGCATCATCCACGCCCACCGGCAACAGAATGACCGGCAGTGCCATGCTTAACGGCCTGCCTTGGGCTTGTCGATCGGGTCCAGCGCGCGGAAGCGGCTGCCGTACTCGTCGGTGAGGTTGCGCGCTTCCTGCGGGTTGCGGACGATGGTGGGCGTGATCAGCACGATCACTTCATTGCGGCGGTGGTTCTGGGTCTTCTGCCCGAACAGGCCGCCGACCACCGGCAACCGGCTCAGGAACGGCAGGCCCGACGAACCATCGGTGCTGCTGTCATCGATCAACCCGGCCAGCATCACCGTGTCACCGGCGCTCACCGCTGCCTCGGTCTGCATGCGGCGGGTATTGATGCGGTAGTTGCCGTTCTTGTCCGGCTCACCTTCCGGCGCGCTGATCTCCTGCACGATGTCCAGGAACACCATGCCGTCGCGGGTCACGCGCGGGCGCACCTTGAGGATGTTGCCGGTTTCCAGGTACTGCACGGTGGAATAGGCGTTATCGCCAATGGTCGAGATCGAGGTCGAATTGACCGGGATGCGGCTGCCCACATTGAGCGTTGCCACCGCGTTGTTGCGCACGAACAACGATGGCGTCTGCAGCAGCCGTACGTTGGTGACTGAATCCAGCGCGGTGATGATGGCGGCGGCGTTTTTGCCGAGGAAGGTCCAGGCCATGCCGCTGCCGGTGACCTTGCCAGCGATGTCACCCCAGATGCCGCGACCCAATGCGCTGGGCAGGCCAGCGCCGGACATGCCGATATTGCCGGGACTGTCGCCAGGCGCGCCATTCACCGCCTGCTCGAAGAACCAGTTCACGCCATAGCTGAGCTTGCCGTCCAAGGCGACTTCGGCCACCTGCGCTTCGATATGCACCTGCAACGGCATCACGTCGAGTTTTTCAACCACTTCCTGGATCGAACGCCAGGCCTGCGGGGTGGAGCGCACCAGCAAGGTATTGGTTTCCTCCACCGCCGAAACACCAACGCGGTCGCCTTCCACTTCCAGGGTGACGCTGCCGTTGCCCGAGGTCTGCTGCGGCAGCTGCAGGCTCTCGCCCATGCCACCACCGCTGCTGCCGGAAAGGCCCGAACCCGCACCGCCGGCCGAGCCGATGTCGCTGCCTTTGAGCCCATCGTTCTGGCCATAGCCGCCGTCCTGCCCGCGCCCGCCCAGCGTCACCGGGCTGGCGCCCGGTGCCAGCGAGGTGCCACTGTCACCCTGGCTGCGCGAGCCGCTGCTGCCAAACACCTCGGCCAGGCGGTCGGCCAGATCCTTGGCCTTGATGTACTTCAGTTCATAGGAGAACAAGCGGGCATTGCCGCCAGCGCTGTCGATGCGGTCCAGCCATTGCTGGATCTGGTCCAGGTAGCGGGCCTGCGGGGTGATCACCAGCACCGCGTTGGCGTTGTCCAGCGGCATGAAACGGAACATGCCGGCACTGGGCGTCTTGCTGTTTTCGCCGAACACCTTTTCAAGATCGTTGGCCACCTGCGAGGCACGCCCGGACTGGATCGGGAACACCCCCACCGACATGCCCGACAGCCAATCCACGTCGAAGATCTCGACCGTGCGCAGGTAATTCTCCAGCTCGGTGCGGGTGCCGCCCAAGGTGATGACGTTGCGCGAACCGTCAACGCCGACGATGGCATTGGGCCGCGCGTAGGGTTCGAGCACCTTCTTCATCTCGGCCGCCGAGATGTACTGCAACGGCACCACCCTCACCTCGTAACCGCGCGCGGCAGCGGCCGGGGCGGTGCTGGGCGCGACCGTGCCGGCCAGCGACTGGTCGGCCGGCACCACGTTGTAACGGCCGCCGCTGTAGATCAGGCGGGCGTTGTTCCAGCCCAGCACCATCTCCAGCAGGTTCAGCGCCTGCGCCGGCGACACCGGCTTGGGCGTGGCCAGGGTCACCGTGCCCTGCACGGTCGGTGCGATCACGTAGTTCTGGCCGAGCATGTCGCCAAGGATCGCCTTGGTGACGGCCTGTACCGATTCGCCCTCGAAATTGAATACCGCCGTGCCATTGCCCGCCGCGCTCAAGGCCGGCGCAGGAGCCGACGCCGCTGCGCGATTGATCACCGTGCCGTTGCCGCGGCGGATCACCGCCCGGCCCTGGCTGTCGTCGGCCCTGGGGGCTTCCTCGGTACTCAAGGCGCTGGGACGGGCGGGCTCGCCGGGGGCTGGCGCACGGGTGTCGGGGGCCGCGTTGCGGCGAACTTCCGGCGGCGGCGTGGTAGCGCAGCTGCTCAGGGCGCCGATCAGCAGGGTGGCTGCAACTATGCGTGACGTCATACGTTCACTCTACGGGTTCTGGCTGCCGGAGCGGCCGTTCTGATTCTGTTGTGCCTGCCGACGGCGGGCCTGGATGCGATCACGGATCGCCTTGATCTGATCGGCCGATGGCCCTGCGGGGTCCGCGGCCGGCAGCGGTGGTGGCGCCGGCACGCTGGCAGCCGCCTGCGTTGGCATGTTGCCCGGCGCGGCGGCCGGGTCCAGCGGCGGCTTGGGCCCGCCACTGAACACCTGCAGTTCCAGATTGAGCGTGCCGGACGGGCCACTGACCACGGCGCTGCGCGGCTGCAGCGACAGCAGCTGCCAACCGTCCTGCGGCTCGCCACCCAGGCGCAGGCGCAGCGATTTGCCCTGCTCGGTGGTAAGCGTGGCCATGTCCAGCCCCGGCGTCATCAATACGCCGGTCAAACGCACACTGGCGGCAGCGGGCTCGCCGGCCTCACCGATGAAGAACGGGTGCGGGCGCCGGTCACTGGCGAACAGTGGCCGGTTCAGGGCCTCGGTATTGTCGGCAACAGCCAGCTGCGTGACCTGCGGCACCGCTGGCAGGGCCGGCACCTCCAGGCTGGCGGAGCTGTTGCCGATGCGGCTGCCCAGGCCGAACAGGCACGCCGCCCAGACCAGCAGCGCCCAGCCGGCAAAGGTGGCCAGCAGCCAGGTCCTCAGCCCTGCGACGTCATTGCGCATTGCCCACCTCCGTAGCGGGTGGAACAACACCCGGCCGCAGGTAGCCGCTGAGTTCGAAACTCACATCCAGGCCACCGCCGCCTTCGCCCATGCCTGCAGCAAGAATGTCCAGGCGGTCCACGCGCAGCTGCGGCGCGCCGGTTTCCAGGGTCTGCAATACGCTCATCCACTCGTTCATGCCGCAGCGCAGCCGCGCCTGTACCGCGACCCGCACAAACCGGCCGCTGCTGTCAGCCGGCAACGGTGAGCGGTCACTGATGGCGCAGCTGCGTTGATCGGGGCTGGCCAGGCGTGCCGCTTCCTCCAGCCGCTGGACCAGCTTGGAAGTAGCCAGTTCAACCGAACCTTCGGCCATGAAGCCCGGCTGATCGGCGAGCACCTGTTGTGCCTGCTGCAACCGCTGTGCAACCTGCGGCGCTTGCCGCAACTGCATGTCGATGCGCTGTTCGCGCTCCTGCAAGGCCGCGATCTCGGCGTCCACCGCCTGCATCGGCGCAGTCCACAACGGCTGCACCAGCAACAGATAGACCACACCCTGCACGGCCAGCAACAGGCCCAGTGCCAACCAGCGATCACGGCGTGCGGGGTGCATTGCCATCGGCAGCCTCCTGGGTGGGTGCACGCAGTTCTGCAGTCAAGGTGAAACGTTCGCGGCTGCCACCGTTGCCGGTCTGCAGCACGCCGGTCAGCGACGGCGTTTTCCACAAGCTGGAGCCTTCCAGCGTGGATACCAGCGACGACGCGCTGCTGCTCATGCCGATCAACTGCATCCGCCCTGCCTCGATCGACAGTTTCTCCAACGAGGTGGCGTCATCCAGGCGCTGACTGAGTTCGTTGATGACCTGCGTCGCCGAGGGCTGCGCGGCACGTTGTTCGGCAAAGAACTGCTGGCCATCCACCAGATCCTGCAACTGCTGTCGCTGCGCCGCCACAACCCGCGCGCGCGCCGCAGCGGCATCCACCCGCGCCGACAGCTGCGCGGCGGCGGCCCGGCGGTTGTCCAACAACTGCCAGGCAGCCAACACCAGCATCACCAGCCCTGCCACCAACAGGATGCGGTTGAGCCGGCGCATCGGATCGCGCCGCTGCCGGCGCAGCGTGGCCGGCAGCAGGTTCACCCCCAACGGCCGTGCATCGGCGCCGAGCACATCCACACCATCCAACTGTTGCTGCCAGGCGTCGACCGGCTGCAACAAGGTGTCGATCTGCTGGCGCGGCGCCACCACCAGTTCGGTATCCAGCTGGCCATCGCCACGGCGCTGCAGCAGGCGCACGTCGTAGTACACCTGCGCGGCGGTGAACGGTGTCTGCCGATCTATTTCGAAACCCAGTACTTCACGCAGGCGCGCCTCGGCCGCAGTCGGCATGCGCAATGGCTTGCGCAGGGCCGCACTGGCCGGCAGCAGCCCGAAGCGCGGCAGGCTGGCCACACGCGCTGGCAAGGCCGCGTCCAGCGCAGCCGGCGTGCAATCGCGGGGCAAGGCCTGCAGCAGTTGGCGCTGGCCGTTGTGCTGCAGCGATACCGTCAGCTGCCCATCCACCACCTGCAGCAGCAGGCGTGCATCGGACACACCCAGCAAGGCCTGCCAGCGCGCAGGCAGCCACGCCAGCAGCGCTTGGCTCCACCAGGCCCAGAAGCCGCCAGCGCCCGGCATGATGCGCGCACCTGCCTGCCCCAGTCGTTCACGCAACCCCGTCATCTCGTCATCGCTCCCTGTTCCCACTGCAGCACCGTATACGGTGCACCGGCCACACCACCGGGATTCAGACGCACCACCGCGCGCGTTACTGCTTGCCGCTCGGCCACCAGCTGCACACTGCTGGCCACACTATAAGTGCCACTGTCGCCACCGCCAGCCGAAGTTTCACCCATTCCCGGGGTGCGGTCTTCCCGCTCACGCTGGGCCATGATCAAGGCTGCATCCATGCCCATCGCGGTCAGCACGGCTGCGGGGGCAAAACGCGGATTGGGCCGGCCGCTACCGTACACCGTCAGCAGCGGCGCCAGCTGTGCATAAAGCGCCGTATCCATGCCAAGGACGCGCTGCAGCTCGCTGACGCTGTCGAACGGCGCGTTCTTGGCACCGTAGGGCAGCCCGGCGGCCTGATAGTCGGCGCTCTCCGCGCCACCGGCTACCTGCAGCAGTTCGTCGGGGTCACGCCAATCGACAATGGCGCCCGCCAGCCGTGCGGCCTTGTCCGGCGCCAGTTCCAGCCCGCGCAGCAAGGCCTGCAGCAGGTTCAGGTCGGCCTTGTTCAAGTCGACCTTGCCGGTTTCGTCGACGATGCGCAGTTCCACCACGCGGCCATCGAACTGCCAGCGGTACGGCCGCCCGTCGGCACGCCAACTGGGCTGGGTGGGGGTGGCGCGCATCCGCGAGAGCGCATAGTCGATACCGGCATGGGCAATCTGTTCGCCGCCGGCCAGGTCGCCGGTCACCCTGCCCTGCAGGTGTTCCACCCGCGCGGTCATCGCGAACGCGGCAATGGTGGTGGCCAGCAACGCCACCACCCACAAGACAAGCACCAGCGCTGCGCCACGCGGCCTCATCGCCAACTTCCTGCAGCGGCGGACTGCGGCAAGGCGACCACCAGCGGCGGCCATGCAGCGCCATGCGCCGGGGTGATTTCGATGGCGACCAGCGCCGGCATCCGCCCAGGTGCATCCCAGTTGTCCTGCCAACGCCCCATCGCGCCACTGTTCGGGTCGATGCCGCGATAGCGCAGTTTTATCTGCTTGAGATCATCGGCCAGTAGCTCGCTGCCACGCGGCGGGTTTTCTTCCAGCAACTGCCCACCCTGCAGCAGGGTCAAGCCCAGCCGCAGCTGTTGGCCGTCGCCGCTGCCGCTGCCGCTGACGTCCAGCGTATGCAGGTACGGGCCACCGCGGCCTAGGTAGTCGGGCACATTGGCGACAAAGCGCATCTGCTGCGGGCTGCCGGTGAACACTGCGGCAACGCCGGCCGGTGCATCGCGTTGCAGCGGCAAGGGCATGGCCGACACCAGCCGCCGGCGCAGAAAGCCCTCGACCGCGCGCATGCGCTCATTGCCGCTGGCAATGGCTTCGCCGCGGCTGCTGATGGCCAGTGTCGAGCGCACCGCTGCAAACGCCAGCGCCATGCCGGCGGCCAGCAATACGGTGGCCAGCAATACTTCGATCAGGGTGAAACCGCGCAGCCGCGCTGGACCCATCATGGTGTGGCCTCCAGCGGCGCATTGGCCCGCAAGCGCAGCGTGCGCCAGCGCAACTGCTCCTGCGCGCTATCACCCCAGCGCACCTGCAGATCCAGCAGCCACAGCCGTGCCTGTTGTTGGCGCGGCTCCATGTAAGGCGAAACCTGCAGGTTCCACTGATAGCGGCCCTGCTCCCATTCGCCCTGCTGACGGCCTGCACGCAGCGGCGCTTCCACGCCGGCAACGGCCAACAACGACTGTGCATGGAGCGCAGCACGGCCGTAACCGTCAGCCAGGCTGACCTGACGTGCGGCACCGGACAGGCTGCCCAGCAGCAGGGTCATCGCCAATGCCAGCAACGCAAAAGCGACGATTACTTCGATCAGGGAATAACCGCGCTGGCGCTTCATCCGGCGTTCTCACGCGGCGGACCGGCTTTTACTTCGCCGGTGATCCACGCCACATCAATCCGCCAAACCGCCTTGCCCGCGCGCAGCTCGATGCGCCCGCCGCTGGACGCACCATCCTCGAAGAAACGTACGACGCCCTCGTCGCGGCGGCGCTGCAGTTGCCCGGCACCGGTGAACTGCACCTTGATGTTTTCCGGCAACTCACCATGGTGACCGTCGGCGCCCTGCCAGCTGCCGCTGCCAGGGTTGATATGAAACTGCTGGGCAACGCCCGTACTGATTGCACGGGTGCGCGCGAAACGCAATTCGGCCGCCAAGGTTTTGCCGGCCGAACGCAGGCGCACGCCGTCCATGCCGCCGTTCATCGCCATCGCTGCCATCATCGCCAGTGCGGCCACCAGTGCCAGCACCAGCACCATTTCCAGCAGCGACATGCCGCGCATGGCCTTACGTCGTGCAGGTACAACACGCGTGGAATGGAACGGAAACGGGAGGCGCGACAGCAGCATCAGGCCTATTCGTAACGGATGTCGGCGTTGTAGCTTTCGCCACCGGGCTGGCCGTCGGCGCCCAGACTGAGCAGGTCGAACGGACGCCCTTCACCCGGCACGCGGTACTGCACCGGGTTGCCCCAGGGATCGTTGAACTCCGCCGGCTTGGCATACGGCCCGAGCCAGCCGGCCACGCCGCTGGGCTGGCTGGAAAGATCTTCCAGCTTGGCCGGCAGGCGACCGGTATCGAGCTTGTAGTTCTCCACCTTGCTGGCCAGGGTCTGGATCTGGGTCTTGCCCAGGTTGGCCTTGCCACGGTCGGCGCCACCCAGCACGCGGCTGCCTACCAGGGTGAGCACCGCGCCGATCAGCACGATGACGATGATGATTTCCAGCAAGCTCATGCCTGCCTGGCGCGCGCGTGATACCGGTTGTTTCAGGGTCCGCCTCATTGCTTTGTTTCCTTGTCTGCAACAGTTATGGGTTAACCAATGGCGTTGGTCAGGTCATACAGGGGCACCAACACCGCAACGATGACCATGCCCACCACCGACGCCAACAACAATGTGATCACCGGCACCAGCGCCGCCAACATCCGGTCGATGGCACGGGCGCTTTCCTGCTCGAAAGTATCGGCGGTCTTCAGCAGCATGGTTTCCAGCGTGCCGGATTCCTCACCCACCTGGATCATCTGCAGCGCCAGCCGTGGGAAGCGACCACCGCGCCCCAGCGACGAGGCCAGCCCGGCGCCATTCTTGACCGCCTCGGCAGCTTCGCCGACATCACCAATCAAGGCGCGGTTGCCCAGCACGTTGCGGGCGATGCCCAGGCCAGACAACAGCGGCACGCCGTTGCGCAGCAAGGTGCCCAGGGTACGCGCCAGGCGCGCGGTTTCGAGCTTGGCCACCAGCGCACCGGCCATCGGCCGCTTCAACAACCAGGTATCAAAGCCGAGCCGGAACACCGGATCGCGGCGTTTGCGCTCGCCCCACAGCAGCAGCAAGGCCGGCACCACGATGAATACCAGCCAGCCCTTGCGCACCAGCAGGCCTGCTTCCAGCACCAGCCGGGTAAACCACGGCAAGGTGACGTCCAGGCTCTGGTACATCAAGGCGAACTGCGGCACCACGTAGCCAAGCAGGAACAGCAGGGCCAGACCCACCACCACCAGCAGGATGGCCGGGTAGATCAGGGCGTTGATCACCCTGCCCTTCAATTCCTGGCTGCGCTCCAGGTAATCGGCCAGGCGCTGCAGGGTTTCATGCAGGCTGCCGCCGGCCTCACCGGCACGCACCATGTTCACGTACAGGCGCGAGAACAGACCATGCTGGCGCTCAAGCGCCTGCGACAGCGGTGCACCGCCGCGCACGCTGTCGCGGATATCGGCAATCACCCGTTGCGAACGGGCGTCTTCGGGCGTCTCCATCAGGATCGACAACGCCCGGTCCAAGGGCTGACCGGCACCGAGCAGGGTCGCCAGCTGCTGGGTGAACTGGACCAGGGTGGCACCGGCGAACGGGCGTTGCCGCCATTGCTTCCAACTGCCGCCTTCGAACGCGGAACCTGTGGCCGGGCGCGCCTCGACGGGAAGATGCCCCTGCTCCTGCAGGCGGGTGATCACCTCGGCCTCGCTGGCCGCGTCCATCTGCCCTTCCAACAGCTCGCCACGGGCATCCAGTGCCTTGTAACGGTAGCGCGCCATCAACAGCACCTGTCCAGTCGAAGGCGATGGCTCATGCGTCCTCCGTCACCCGCAACACTTCTTCCAGTGTTGTCTGCCCGCGCAGCGCCTTGGCGATGCCGTCTTCGTACATGGTGCGCATGCCGGCCTTGCGGGCCAGCTGTTCGATCTCGCCCATGCCGGCCTTGCGCATCACTGCGTTGCGCAGGGTGTCATCCATCACCAGGAATTCAACGATGGTGGTGCGGCCAAGGTAACCGGTAGGTGCCTGCGCCGATGGCTGCGCGCGGTAAAGATGGATATCGCCCTGCGGTTGGAAACGGCGCAGGCCGAAGCGCTCCACTTCCTCATCCGATGCGCGGTAACGCACTGCATGCGTAGGCTCCAGCCTGCGCACCAGGCGTTGGGCAAGGATGCCGTTGATGGTGGAGGTGAGCAGGTAGTCTTCCACGCCCATGTCGAGCAGGCGGGTGATGCCGCCGGCAGCGTTGTTGGTATGCAGGGTGGACAGCACCAGGTGACCGGTCAGCGCGGACTGGATGGCGATGCGCGCGGTTTCCAGATCGCGCATTTCGCCGATCATGATGATGTCCGGGTCCTGGCGGACGATGCTGCGCAGGGCGTTGGCGAAATCCAGCCCGATCTGCGGCTTGGCCTGGATCTGGTTGATGCCTTCGAGCTGGTATTCCACCGGGTCTTCAACGGTGATGATCTTGACCTTGTCGGTGTTGAGCTGGCTCAACGCGGTGTACAGCGTGGTGGTCTTGCCCGAACCGGTGGGGCCTGTCACCAGCAGGATGCCGTGCGGCTGTTCCAGCACCTTGCGGAATTGCGGGAGGAACGCGTCGTCGAAACCCAGCCGCTGGAAATCAAACACCACCGCTTCGCGGTCCAGCAGACGCATCACCACGCTTTCGCCGTGCGCGGTGGGCATGCTGCTTACGCGCAGATCCAGCTCCTTGCCCTGCACGCGCAGCATGATGCGGCCGTCCTGCGGCAGGCGACGCTCGGCGATGTTGAGCTTGGCCATGATCTTGATGCGGCTGATCACCGCCGCGGTGAGATTGACCGGCGGGCTTTCGCCATCGACCAGCACGCCATCGATGCGGTAACGCACCTTCAGGCGGCTTTCGAACGGCTCGACATGGATGTCCGATGCACGCAGCTCCACCGCGCGTTGGATCAACAGGTTGACCAGGCGGATGACCGGCGCTTCGGATGCCTGGTCGCGCAGGTGTTCGATGTCGTCGACCGGTGCCAGCTCACCATCGGCGGTTTCCAGGATGGTGCCCATCGCACTGCGGCCCTGCCCGTACCAGCGCTCGATCAGCTCGTCCACTTCACTGCGCACTCCCACCAGCGGGGTGACATCGCAGCCGGTGGCCAGGCGGATCGCATCGCGCGCATAGTCATCCTGCGGGTCGGCCATCCACAGTTGGATACGGCCGCGCTGCTCGCCCAGCGGTACCACCAGGAACTGCTTGAGGAAACGCAGCGGCACCGGTTCGACGCCTTCCACCAGCTCGGGCGGATGCTCGGGCAACTCGCGGGCAGCCAGCAGGCGCAGCCCCAGCACCTTGGCGCAGGTCTCGGCGTGATCGCGTTCGGAGACCAGCCCAAGCCGCGCCAACAACACCAGCAGGTCACCGCCGGATTCGCGCTGCAACTGGCGGGCGCGCTGCAGGTCGGCCTCTTTCAGCCGCCCTTGGGCCAGCAGCTCGTTGATGACAAGCTCAGCAGGGGATGGCGCAAGTTGGGTGTCGTGGGCTACCGCGTTCACGCAATCCTCCTGTGTTGGCCGAACTTTAACAGTTCATGCTGTCAGGTCGTGCACATGAACGCGCATTCCATGCAAAAAGAACCCCGGCACTGCCGGGGTTCCAGGATGATGCAACGGTCAGATTTACTGGCGTGCGACCAGACTCACGCCGCTGTAGGAGCTGGCTCCCACCAAGGTGACGTAGTAGGTGCCGGCCTGCGCCTTGTTGAAGCGCACCGTCTCGCTGTTGCCGGCGCGGGTGGACTTGGCATCGGACTGGCTGGCGCTCGGCACCGCGTTGAAACTGACGTACATCGAGACGTCACCGCTGCCACCGTAGGTCATGAAGGTCAGCACCTTGCCGGCCTCGGCGTCGAAGCTGTAGACCACTTCGCTGCCGCCACTGCCCGCCAGGCCGGTCACCGCCACCTTGTTGACCAGCGGTGTGGCATCCGGGCCGCATTGTTCGACATTCGGATCGCACGGCGGCTCGGTTGCCTTCACCAACGCGGCGTTGATGTTGAGGATGCCGGCGCCGATCGGGGTGGAGGCCGGGATCGCCACCGGGAACGGCGTGGCGGTGCTCTTGAGCAGGTCGCGCATCTGGTTCAGGGTCAGCGGCGTATCCACCACGCTCTGCACCATCGCCACTGCCGCCGCCACATGCGGCGATGCCATCGATGTGCCACCCATGCCGCCCAGGATCCAGTTGCCCGCTTCCGGGCTCTGGTCGGCGCCATTGATCACCTGCCAGATATAGCCGTTCGGGTTGCCATCACCGGCGCCACCACCGCCCGGCGCAGACAGGTCCACACGCGCGCCATAGTTGGAGTAATAAGCACGGCCACCGGCGATGCCGGTGGCGCCAACGCTGATCACGTTGTTGCACGATGACATGGTGTACGTGGCCGCATTGGCGTTGTCGTTGCCCGCCGCCACCACCACGATGGCACCCTTGCTGTTGGCCAGGTCAATGGCTTCCTGGTACTCGGTCGGGCAGCTCGAAGGGGAGCCACTGCCCAGACTCATGTTGATCACTTCGGCTGGATTGGTGTTGAGCGGCAGCCCCGGCACTTCACCGCCTGCGGCCCAGACGATGCCGTCGGAGATGTCGCTACCAAAGCCGCCGCAGGAACCGAGCACGCGGATCGGCATCACCTTGGCCTTGTAGGCCAGGCCTGCCAGGCCCTTGCCGTTGTTGGTCTCCTGGGCGACGGTGCCGGACACGTGGCTGCCGTGCCAGGAGCTGACGTCGGCCGGATGCGGGTCACTGGTTGCCCAGCCGGTGCAGTAATTGGCTTCGATCCAGTCACCCAGATCCCAGCCGCCGGCAACCCGGTCGTCGGTGGCGCGGCGCGAGACGCGCTTGTCGCTGATCATGTCGTAACCGGGAATGACGTTGTTCTGCAGATCCGGGTTGTCCTGCACGATGCCGGTATCAATCACCGCCACCACCACGCCCTCACCCTGCGACAGATCCCAGGCTTGCGGCGCACGCACACCGGAGGTCGCATTGAAGAAGTTCCATTGGTACTGCGCATAGTTCGGATCGGTCGGGGTCATCGATGGCGCAACGTCGACCATGCGCTGGTACATGCGATCGATGCTGGCGCTCTCCACCGCGGGATTGGCCTTCAGCTCGCGGACGAAATCGGCAGCTTCCTGCGCGTTGAGCGCACGCGAGGTCTTGACCACGCTCCAACCCGGCGTGCCCATGCGGCGCAGCAGTGACGCCTGTGCGGCGGGCTGCGCGGCAGCGCGGGCGCTCTTGGCGACGGCACGGTCCAGGCCGGCGCGCGATGCCGCTGCACCCAGGCCACGGTTGGCGGCGGCGGCATCGCGCAGCTCGCTTGCGCCGGCACGGTACTTGACCACGAAGCGGTAAGCGCCGCTGTTATCCACTGCTGAAGAACTCATGCCAACGACCTTTGCAGGCCCAATTCCTGCAGCAGACGCGGCAGGTACGCCGATGGAAGCCACCAGTACGGCACCTGCAATCGCCAAACCAAGCTGGGTTTTCTTCTTCATGTCGGATCTCTCGTCTTGATAGAACAGGGATGGAACCTCAACGCTGCATTGCTTCGCCGTCCTGGCTCGCAACGGCTGTGCTGCGGGGGCAGCACAGTCACTGAGCATGAACCTGGCCGCCCCCGCCGCAGCAGGCGGGGGCGTCTAACAACCCGCTTACCAGCCGAAGCCGGCACCCACGCCCACCGAGCTGTCGTCGCTGGTGAACGCACCGCCCAGGGTGACGGTGGCACGGTCGCTGATTGCCCGCTGGTAACCCAGCGACAACGCCGATTCACCGCCCTGGTAGCCGACACCCACACCGACCCGGTTCTGTGTGCGCACGCCGGCGGCGCTGGTCGCCATGTTCAACATGGCCGCGCTCATCGCACCCTGCCGATCGAGGCGGCGATCGACATGACGCAGCCGCTTGTCGATATCGCCGCGGAACACGTCGAAGCTGTCGGCCATGCTGCGGAACTTGGTATCGGTATAGCTGTTGGCCGAGGTGATACCACTGTCCAGTTGGCCCTTGTTGACCGCATCGGTTGCCTGGGTACCGGCAGCGACACTGGTGATCTGGCGCTCGGCACCCACGCTGCCCACCGATACGGTGTTGGCACGGTCGGCCACCGAGCCCTGACCCAGGGCAACCGCACCATTTGCGGTGACGCTGGAGCCCTGACCAATCGCGGTGCCCGAAGCAACGCTGACCGTTGCGCCCTCACCCATTGCCACAGCATTGGTGGCCACTGCCGCGATATGCGTATTGGCACCCACCGCAGTGCTGCCGTCGGCATCGACACGGGAATTGCTGCCGATGGCGGTGTCATTGGGGCCATGTGCATAGCTTCCATTGCCAACAGCGCTACCGGCAACATTATTGGCCTTGGCCTGGTCGCCCAGTGCTACGCCATTGGTACTGGCAACAGCTGCTGTGCTCTGAGTACGGGGTCCATTGCCGTTGCCGTTGCCGTTGCCGTTGCCATTGCCATTGCCATTGCCATTGCCATTGCCGTTTCCGTTTCCGTTTCCATTGCCGTTTCCATTGCTGGCAAGGCGGTTGTTGATGGACGTGACCTGCCCGTCCAGCGCCGTCAACGCAGCACCCACATTGTTGTAACTGGCTCCCTGGATCACATAGGTCGGGGCGACGAACATGCCCTGCATGCCGATACCGGCACCGCCGCCAAGGAAGCTGGCCATGTTGCCCAGCGACTGGAACAGCTGGCCGCCGTTGATCGCCTGCATGCTGCCTGCGGCGATGGCACCAGCGGCCACATTGCCCACCGTGGTTCCCTGCGCACCGGCCAGGGTCAAGCTGTCGCGGCCGGCGTCGTCGTAGGTCAGCGCGTTGGCGGCAACACCTTCGATGCTGCCGATGCGGCCATCGATATCGGTGACGCGGGTTTCAACCGCACCGACCCGTTGGTTGGTGACATGCAGCTGGCCGCCGGTCACCGCATCGGTGCTGCCCTCGGCAACCCGCCCTGCCCCCACATTGACGATGCGCCGCGTCGCCGGTCCGTTGGTGCCATTGCCACCACCGACAGACACCACGTTCGCCTCCACCGCGCGCGAGCCCGCACCCAAAGCCACTGAGTTGGCACCGGATACACCGGCACCGGCACCGATGGCCACGCTGTTGATCCCATTGTTGGCGAAGGCACCGTAGCCGATGGCCACACCGTTGGTAGCGGTGATCGAGGTCTGCCGACCGAGTGCGGTGCTGTTGGCTGCGCGTGCCGATGCATCGGCACCCACCGCAGTCGCACCGGTCGCATTTGCGGTACTTGCCGCACCCAAGGCGGTACTGCGCTCGGCACTGGCAACCGCCGCCGAACCCGAGGCCACGGCATTGCTGCCGCTGGCGCTGGCCACACCATCTCCGCTTGCCTGGAAGTACTTGTTGGTTTCCCCTGCGACGGTAGCCACGGCATCCAGCTGCGACTTGTTGACCGCATCGGTGGCTTCGGTGCCGTCGGCAACGTTGGTGATCTGCCGCTCCGCACCGACATCGCCCACCGAAACGCTATTGGCGCGGCTGGCCACCGAGCCGGCACCCAGGGCCACCGAATTGGTTGACCCGGCTTCTGCACCGGTGCCGATGGCGGTGGATTGTTGTCCGAACGCCCACGCATTGGCACCTACCGCGGTCGCATCGTCACCGAAGGCCCAGCTGCCGCTGCCGATCGCCACCGCATTGGTGGCACCGATGCCGAACAGGCCAAAGCCGGTTTCGGCGCCATCACCAATCGCCAGGCTGCCTTCGCCCAGTGCAGATGCATTGCGACCGACGGCGACATTGCCGTCTTCATAGGCCGCGGCGTTGAAGCCCACCGCAGTGGTACCCGCGCCTTCGGCGTAGCTCTGTGAGCCGGTCGCAGTGCTGTAGTTGCCCAATGCATTGGCAACTGCGCCACTTGCCGTGGATTGATCGCCCTTGGCATAGGCGCCCACACCGCTGGCGGTAGCCGCAAAACCTTCGGCATTGGCACTGGCACCCAACGCGGTGCCGCCGACGCCGGCACTGGTGGCACCGGTCTGCACCGGCTCACCCCCGACGGTGATCAGCGGATCGCCATTCGCATCCACCGCGTTGCCACCCACCGCCACCGCGCCCGGGCCAATGGCCTGTGCGTTCTGGCCGAATGCAGCCGCGTTCTGGCCGGCGGCCAAGGCGTTCATGCCGACGGCAGTTGCGCCGTCCGCGATGGCGTTGGCTCCACTGCCATACGCCGACGCGCCGTTGCCGATGGCATTGCTTGCCTCGCCGGCAGCCGTGGCGTTGTCACCTTCGACATAGGCCCCTGCATCGCTGTCGTCACTGCCGGTGGCGGTGAAGTACTTGCTGGTGGTGGTGGCTACCGCCGCCACTTCATCCAGCTGGTTCTTGTTGACCGCGTCGGTCCCTTCGGTGCCTGCGGCTACGTTGGTGATCTGCCGCTCGGCGCCTACATCACCGACCGACACCGTGTTGTCACGGTCCGCCCAGGAGTTGGCACCCAAGGCAACGCTGTTGGCAGCAGCGGCCACCGCACTCTGGCCCAGCGCGGTGGAATCATCCGCATCGGCCCAGCTGTTGAAGCCGATTGCCGTGGCGTACTCACCCAGCGCCCATGCACCATTGCCGAAGGCCGATGCGCCGGTGCCGGAGGCTTCGGTGCTGATCAGCCCACCGAACGTGGTCCCACCCACTGCGGTTGCCTCATCGCCCGACGCAATGGCCGACTCACCCACCGCAGTGGTGCTGGCGCCGGATGCCGACGCTGCCAGGCCCATTGCAACACCGTAGTCACCGCTCGCTTCGGCGCCATACCCCACCGCCGAGGCCAGGTCACCGGAGGCCACGCTGTAGCTGCCCACGGCGGTGGTGCCGCGACCGCTGGCTTCGGCACGGAAGCCGTTGGCCAGCGCCTGCTGGCCGGATGCCACTGCCTGTGCACCCTGCGCGGTCGCAAACGCACCGGAGGCTTCGGCGCCCGCACCCACGGCGGTACTGCTGTCGCCGCTGGCGGTGCTGCCCGAACCCACCGCGACAGCGTCATCGGCAGCGGCCAGTGCGGCATCGCCGATCACCACACTGCCGTCGCCGCTGGCCACGCTGTTGCTGCCCAATGCGATGGCGTTGGCGCCATCCACCAGGTTGGCCATGCCGAATGCGCTGCTGTTCTCGCCGTCGACCTGGTTGAAGTTGCCGAACGCCGAGCTGTTGCTGCCATTGGCGGTGTTCACGTAACCGACCGCGCTGGAGTAATCCCCGGCGGCCACGTTGTAACTGCCCACCGCCGTGCTCTGCGCCCCGCTCGCCTGCGAACCCACGCCGGCTGCCGTGGCGCCATCGCCGCTGGCTACCGCGTCATCACTGCCATCGCCAGCGCCGTTGGCCTTGAAATAACGCCCTGCAAGCAATGCGCCTTCGGCAGCGGCATTTAGCTGGTCCACGTTGACCGCATCGGTGCCTTCGGTGCCCGCAGCGACGTTGGTGATCTGGCGATCATTCGCGGCATGGGTAACACCCGCCGCATCCGTCCACTCCTGAGCGGCGCCGACCGACACGGTGTTGGCGCGATCAGCGAAGGAGCCCGCACCCAATGCCACGCTGTTCTCGGCGTCCTTGCTGGTCCAGGCGTTGGAACCCAGCACGGTTGCATTCAGTGCCTGCGCGTAACTGTTGTAGCCCACCACCGTGGCGCCATCCTCGGTTGCCCAGGCTTCGGCACCCAGCGCCGTAGTGTTGTTGCCTGCGGTAACGCTGTAGAAGTCCTGGCCGGCCAGTGCGTTCGTGCCGACCGCCACGCCCATCTGGCCGGTGGTGGCGTTGTTGCCTACCGCCACACCGCCTTCGCCCGCCCGCGTCTGCACACCGAAGGCCGCGCCTGCTATTCCGGCGATGGCGTTCTGGCCCATGGCGGTAGCCACTTCCGCGGCCTGTGCCGAGGTACCTACGGCGGTGCCAAAGAACGTCGCGTACGCACCACTGCCCACGGCAACGGCTTGCCAGGCATCGGCGGTGGCTGCAAAACCCACCGCGGTGGACTCACGTCCGGTTGCCCAGGCCGAGTTGCCGATGGCCGTCGCCGCCAGCCCAGCAGCCTGCGCATCGGCACCAATGGCTGCGGCGAACAGGCCCTGCGCGCTGGCATCGGCGCCGATGGCAAGCAAGCCGCCCTGCGCGGTGGCCGCATTGGAACCGATGGCGATGTTGTCCGGGTTGGCGGCATTGGCGTTCAAGCCCAACGCAATGCTGCCCTCACCGGTAGCCAGCGCATTGCTGCCCAGCGCGGTGGCGTTGTCGGCCAGCGCGTTGGCCCCGCTGCCGTAAGCGGATGCACCATTGCCGATGGCATTGGTTGCTTCACCCGATGCCGTGGCGCTGTCCCCTTCGGCATAGGCACCAGCGTCACTGTCGGCACTGCCGGTGGCGGCGAAGTATTTGGTCGAGCCGGTCACTTCATCCAGCTGCGACTTGTTGACCGCGTCGGTGGCTTCGGTGCCGGCGGCGACATTGGTGATCTGCCGTTCCGCTCCCACGTCACCGACAGACACGCTGTCGTCACGGCTGGCCACCGAGCCGGCACCCAGTGCCACCGAATTGGAAGCCCCTGCTTCGGCACCGGTGCCGATGGCGGTGGACTGTTGACCGAATGCCCACGCGTTGGCACCTACCGCGGTTGCGTCGTCACCGAAGGCCCAGCTGCCGCTGCCGATCGCCACCGCATTGGTCGCGCCGATGCCGAATAAACCAAAGCCGGTCTCGGCACCGTCACCAATCGCCAGGCTGCCTTCACCCAGCGCCGAGGCATTGCGACCGACGGCCACATTGCCGTCTTCGTAAGCGGCGGCATTGAAGCCCACCGCGGTGGTGCCCACACCTTCGGCATAGCTCTGCGAGCCGGTCGCGGTGCTGTAGTTCCCGAGCGCATTGGCGACCGCGCCCGTGGCGGTGGACTGATCCCCTCGTGCCAGCGCACCTACACCGGCAGCCGTGGCGGCAAAACCGTCGGCATTGGCACTGGCACCCAACGCGGTGCCGCCGACGCCGGCACTGGTGGCACCGGTCTGCACCGGCTCACCCCCGACGGTGATCAGCGGATCGCCATTGGCGTCCACTGCATTGCCACCCACAGCGACCGCGCCCGGGCCCATGGCCTGTGCGTTCTGGCCGAAAGCAGCGGCGTTCTGACCACTGGCCAAGGCGTTCAAGCCGACAGCCGTGGCACCCTCTGCAACGGCATTGGCGCCGCTGCCGAACGCGGTTGCCCCGTTGCCGATCGCATTTGCCGCCTCGCCTGCCGCCGTGGCGTTGTTGCCATCGGCCAAGGCACCGGCATCGCTGTCGTCACTGCCGGTGGCGGTGAAGTACTTGCTGGTGGTGGCGGCTACCGCTGCCACTTCATCCAGCTGGTTCCGGTTGACCGCATCGGTACCTTCAGTGCCGGCGGCGACATTGGTGATCTGGCGCTCGGCGCCCTGCGCGCCAACCGACACGGTATCGGCACGGTTGGCCAGAGAATCCGCGCCCAAGGCGACGCTGTTGGCGGCCACCGCAGTTGCACCTGCACCCAACGCGGTGCTGTCGGCGCCGCGACTGGTGCTGTAGAAACCCACTGCCGTGCTGTTGGCGCCGCTGGCCCAGCTTTCCGCGCCCAGCGCGCTGGCATTGTTGCCCGGCGCATAGGCGAAGTAGCCGACGGCGGTGGCTTCACTGCCCGACGCTTCACTCAAGGCACCAGAGGCCAGTGAGTAGTCACCCGAGGCAATCGCGCCTGCACCGACTGCGGTGGACACCTCGCCACTGGCCTGCGTATCTACGAAGAAACCCAAGCCCGGGATCAGGTCAGCCGGGCCACCGACCGCCACGCTGCTGGTGCCCGATGCCGCACTCTGCGTGCCCACCGAGGTGCTGTAATCGCCGGTGGCATTGGCCACCGCACCAAACGCCGACGACTGCGCTCCCTGCGCGAAGGCCCCCACGCCGGCGGCCGTGGCCGCGAAGCCTTCGGCACTGGCACTGGCACCAACGGCAGTGCCGCCGACGCCGGCGCTGGTGGCACCGGTGGTGACCGGCTGGCCGCCGAAGGTGATCAATGCATTGCCATTCTCATCCACCGCATTGCCACCCACGGCTACGGCCGCCGGGCCAGTAGCTTCGGCGTTCTGGCCGAAGGCCGCACTGTTCTGGCCGGTCGCCAGCGCATTCTGGCCTACCGCAGTAGCGCCGTTGGCCAGTGCGTTGGCACCATTGCCGTAAGCGGATGCGCCATTGCCAATCGCATTGCTGGCCTCGCCTGCGGAAGTTGCCGCATCGCCCTCGGCATATGCGCCCGCATCGCTGTCAGCGCTGCCGGTGGCCTGGAAATACCTGCTGGTGTTTTCGGCGACGCTAGCCACCGCATCCAGCTGCGCCTTGTTCACCGCATCGGTGTCTTCGGTGCCGGCAGCGACATTGGTGATCTGCCGTTCGCTGCCCACATCACCGACCGACACGGTGTTTTCGCGATCGTTCCAGGAGTTCGCACCGATGGCGACACTGTTGGCAGCCGCAGCGGTGGCGCTTTGCCCCAATGCGGTGGAATTGTCGGCATCGGCCCAGCTGTTGAAGCCAATCGCGGTGGCATATTCGCCCAGCGCCCAGGCGCCGTTGCCGAACGCCGACGCGCCGGTACCCGCCGCTTCGGTGCTGATGAAACCGCCAAAGGTGGTGCCACCGACAGCGGTGGATTCCTCACCCGAGGCAATCGCGGATTCACCCACTGCGGTGGTGCTGACACCGGAAGCGGACGCGCCTAGGCCCATTGCGATGCCGTAGTCGCCACTGGCATCAGCGCCATAACCGAAGGCCGAGGCCAGGTCACCGGAGGCGGCGCTGTAGCTGCCCACGGCGGTGGTGCCCCGGCCGCTGGCATCGGCACGGAAACCATTGGCGGTTGCCTGCTGGCCGGCGGCCTGCGATTGGCTGCCCTGGGCGGTGGCATACGCGCCCGATGCATCAGCACCGCTGCCCACCGCCGTGCTGCCCAGTTCGCTGGCGACGCTGCCTGAACCCACCGCAGTCGCGTCGTCGGCCGCGGCATAGGCGCCGTCACCAATCACCACGCTGCCATCGCCACTGGCGATGCTGTTGCTGCCCAGCGCGATGGCATTGGCGACATCCACCAAGTTGCCCGAGCCGAAAGCGCTGCTGTTGCTGCCATCGACCTGGTTGAAATTACCGACTGCCGAACTGCTCTCACCATTGGCGGTGTTTACGTAGCCAACCGCGCTGGAATAGTCACCGGCGGCAACGTTGTAGCTGCCCACGGCTGTGCTTTCGACGCCGCTTGCCTGCGAACCGACGCCTGCCGCCATCGCGCCGGCACCACTGGCCACCGCGTCATCACTGCCGTCAGCAGCGCCATTTGCCTTGAAATAGCGGCCGGCCAGCAATGCGCCATCCGCCGCTGCATTGAGCTGATCCAGGTTCACCGCGTCGGTGCCGGCGGTACCGGCGGCGACGTTGCTGATCTGCCGTTCGTTGCCGGCCGACCCGACGGACACGGTGTTGGCGCGATCCGCCACCGAGCCTGCGCCCAGTGCCACGCTGCCACTTGCTGAGGCCACAGTACCGGCACCGATGGCAACGGCATTGTTGCCCGATGCATCGGCACTGTTGGCGATGGCGCAATCCACCAGGGTCGCGCTGCCGACCACCAGACATTGCGCGTTACCGCCCACTTCCACCGACTGTGCCTGGGCAGTGCTTATCCAGCCGCTTGCCCCTAGACCCAACGCAACGGCAACCGACAAGGCTTGCAGGCGTAAACCGGCGCTATGCCGTTCATCCATGACCACACCGGCCGAGCTGGACGATGCCAACTCCGACGCCACCACCAACTGCCCCAATGCCTTGTTCCATACCTTGCGGTAGATCCGGTTCATCGCTGCTGCTCCTCAAGTGGACGGGTTTTTTCCTTGCATAAACGCGCCATCGCAGGGCATGACGCCCAACGATCCCCCTGTGGAGTTGTGGTCCCGGTCCCGGTACAGCTGGGCACGTGAGGCTCACGCCTGTCGTGGTCTACCCCCCTGAATCCATACCTGTCGGGCGACTACGGGATGGAGTGAGTCTTAATCGACGATTCATGATTCGTCAAATTTTTGTCTCAAAAGCTATGTTTTGAGAGGAACTTCACAAATCTCTCAAATAACTGAGATCTTGAAAAAATTTTCTTCTGAAACAGTTGCCTAGGCCTCTCGGCACTGCCGGACACCCCGGCAGGACAGGCACCGCCGAAGCAAACAAAAAAAGCCCACGGACGTTGCGGCGCGGGCTTCCCAAGGTTTTTCAGAAAATTTTTAGGGCGGTTCGATCATCTCCAGGGCGACAGGCGCAACAGTTGCGTTGCAGCAAAGCCGAGTGCGCTGGCTGGCGCCCCCTCCCGCCAGCCACGCCAAGTATTTCGCCAAAAGCGTCAAATTGATGGCACAAGAGCCAAGCCGAATGCTCGTGGCATGTGCCTGTTTGCCAAGGGCGTTGCAGTGTGCGGACATCTAAAGCGGTGGCCGATTAGCCGCACATACGGTCAATCATTGCGGCGTGCGCGGCTGCCCGTTCCGGCCTGGCTCCACTGGTTATCGGCAAAAAAAAAGAAACCCTGGCCACGCCAGGGTTTCTCTCCTGCCCTCGATGGAAATTGAAGCTGTTATTGACGCGCAGTCAAACTAACCCCGTCATAAGCACTTACCCCAACCAACTTCAAGTAGTAGGTGCCCCGCTTCGGTGCCGTAAAGCGCACAGTTTCGTTGTTGCCGGCACGCACCGAAAAAGCGTCCGACTGGGTTGGCTGCGGCTCCTTGTTCAAGCTCGCGTACAGAGAAACATCACCTGTGCCGCCGAAAGAGATAAAACTCAGCACCTGGCCTGCCTGTGCTTCGAAGCTGAAGATCTTGACGCTGCCCTTCCCGCCACTCAGGCCTTCCCTGGCGACCTTGTTTGCAAGCGGAGTGGCATCTGGAGCGCATTGCTGCTGTGCAGGATCGCAAGGAGGCGTCGTTACCTTCACCAACGCTGCCTCAACGTTGAGGATGCCGGCCCCCATCGGAGTTGAAGCGGGGACAGCAACAGGGAACGGCGTGGCAGTCTGCATCAGCAGATCGCGCATCTGCAGCCAGTTCAGCGGCGTCTTAACCACGCTTTGAACCATCGCTGCGGCAGCAGCTACATGGGGCGATGCCATCGAGGTACCTACGAGGCCTTCCACATACCATTCCGAGGTTGGCCGTTCCGTCCCCCCGTTGTACATCTGCCAGATCCAACCTTGAGCGTTGTTTTCGGCATTACCGCCTGGCGCTGAAATATCCACCCGTTTGCCGTAGTTGGAGTATCGGGTTGCCCTGCCTCCGTTCACCCCAGTGGCAGCAACGCTGATCACGTTGCTGCAGGATGACATCGTGTAACGGCCCGCATCACCGCTGTCGTTGCCCGCTGCGACGACGACGACACTGCCTTTGCCGACGGCAAAGTCAAAGGCATCCTGCAACATCGGCGAACACTCGCTCTCCTCGCTACTGCCGAGGCTGAGGTTGATCACTTCCGCCGGATTTGGGTTTATCGGTAGTCCAGGCACCTCGCCACCCACCGCCCACACCACCGCGTCGGCTATATCACCATCCCAGCCGCCGCAGGAGCCCAGCACGCGCAAGGGCATCACTTTGGCCTTATGCGCCAAACCGGCCACGCCAACGGCGTTGTTGGTTTCCTGGGCGATCGTGCCCGCAACATGCGTACCGTGCCAGGTGGTGGTATCTGCACGATGAGGACGGGAGGTAGCCCAACCGGTGCAATAGTTCTCCTCAACCCAGTTCCCTACGTCCCAGCCACCGGGGACGCGGTCGTCAGTATCACGGCGTGACGACCGCTTGTCGGAGATCATGTCATAGCCAGGAATCACGTTGGCCTGCAGGTCGGGGGTTGCCTCGATGATGCCGGAATCCAGTACAGCAACCACTACACCTTCCCCTTGTGATATCTCCCACGCCTGCGGTGCCTTGACACCAGAGACGGCGTTGGAAAAATTCCATTGCAGCCTGGGGTAGTCGGGATCCTGCGGCGTCATCGCCCGAGCAGCCACACCCATGTGGTGGTAAATCCGTTCCGCCCTGGCGTCCTCCACAGCGGGATTGGCCTTCAGTTCGCGTAGAAAGCTTTCTGCCTCCTGCGCATCCAGCATGCGGGTGGTGGAAACAACCCGCCAACCGGGCAACGCAGTGCGCCGCAACAACCCGGCTTTCACCGGTGCACGCGCAGCAGAGCGCGCGGTCGATGCCACAGGTCGATCCAGCGCCGCCCGTGAAACCGCTGCGGACAAGCCTTGATTAAGCATGGTCGTGCTGCTCAATTCTGACGTTCCAGCACGGTACTTGATCACGAAGCGCTGTCCGCCACTGAGCGGGGCCAGTTCTTTCATGAGCAGATTCTGCGAGGAAGCGATTCCCTCGGCGGCATACACCAGCGGAATCCCAGCCGACCCCATCAATACTGCGCCAGCAACTGCTACACCAAGCTGCGTGAGTTTCTTCATGTCGAATATCTCTTCTGGTTGAAGGAAAGAAGACCTGCTGCACTGGAACCCGAGCGGTGGTCTCTCAACCCGGCTGCCAGTGAAATCGGTGGCGGCAGGCCCGCGTCAGGCGACCGGGCCTGCCGTGGTGCTCACCAACCAAAGCCAGCGCCAATACCCACCGAGCTGTCATCGCTGCTGAAAGCACCGCCCAGAGTGACCGTCGCGCGATCACCAAAGGCCCGCTGGTAACCCACCGACAGCGCCGACTCACCACCCTGGAAGCCAACGCCGACGCCGACGCGGTTCTCGGTGCGTACCCCTGCGGCACTGGTCGCCATGTTCAACATGGCCGCACTCATCGCGCCCTGCCGATCGATGCGCTCGTCAATGTTCTGCAAGCGCCTGCCCATATCGCTGCGAAGTACCTCGAAGCTGTCGGCCATCGCACCAAACTTGCCATCGGTATAGGCATTTGCCGAAGCCGCGCTACGGTCAAGCTGCGCCTTGTTGACCGCGTCAGCGGCCTGGGTTCCTTCGGCAACATGGGTGATCTGGCGGTCATTGCCAGCGCTGCCCATGGACACCGTATTGGCGCGATCAGCAACCGAGCCCTGGCCGATTGCCACCGCACCCTCGGCGCGCACGCTGGCACCCTGCCCGATCGCCGTGCCGGCACCGGCACTGACCACCGCTCCCTGACCGATGGCGGTACCGGCGACAGCATTGACGCTGGCCCCCTCTCCCACTGCCACCGCGTTGACCGCGCTGACAGAGACCGCAGAGTTGGCACCAACGGCGGTACTGCCATCGGCCTCAACGCGAGAATGGCTACCGAGCGCGGTGTCATTCAAGCCCGCCGCATGGGCACCGTGACCGATACCTGTGCCCGCCACATCCGGAGCCTTGGCTTTGTCGCCAAGCACCACGCCTCCACTGCCGTTCTCGCCCACAACTCCACCGCTGCCGCCGCCAGTGGGATTTCCCTTGTTGGCGTGGATGGTTGTGATCTGCGTATCGAGGGCGGCCAACGCGTCTCCCACATTGCTGTAGTTGGCCCCCTGCACCATGTAGCTGGGTGCGACAAACAGACCCTGCATGCCAAGCGCCGCACCGCCACCGAGGATTCCGGCGATGGAACTCAGCGATTGGTACAGTTGCCCACCGTTGATCGCCTGCATGCTGTCCAGGGCGATATTGCCTGCCGCCACGTTATCCAGAGTGGTGCCCTGGATGCCGGCAAGCGTTACCTTGCTGCGCTCGCCATCGTCATAACTCACGATGTTGGCAGTAACCGACTCGACATCGCCGATCCTGTCGTCGATATCATTCACCCGCGTCTCTACCGCACCCACACGCTGGTTGGTGCTGTACAGCTGACCACCGTTGACCGCATCGGTACCGCTCTCGACAATCCGCCCAGCAGCGACGTTGATGATGCGCCGCGTCGCCGGACCATTGCTGCCATTGCCACCACCGACCGAGATGACGTTGGCTTCGGTCGCACGCGCGCCGGCGCCCAGCGCGACCGAATTGGCCCCCGACGCTCCCGCCGACGCGCCGATGGCAACGCTGTTTGCACCGTTGCTGGCAAAGGACGCGTAACCGATGGCAATGCCATTGACCGCCGTCGTTGCCGCCTGCCGACCCACAGCCAGGCTGTTACCTGCCCGCGCCGAGGCGTCAGCACCCAGGGCAGTGGCACCCACCGCGTTGGCGACGCTGGCAGCGCCGAAAGCACCCGCACGCTCGGCACTGGCAACTGCGCCCGACCCGGCCGCGACGGCGTTGCCGCCACTTGCCGTGGCTGCGGCTGTTCCGCTGGCCTGGAAGTACTTGCTGTTGGTGCTGGCGACACCGGCCACCGCATCCAGCTGCGACTTATTGACCGCATCGGTATCCTCGCTACCGGCGGCAACATTGGTGACCTGCCGCTCCGCACCTGCACTGCCCACCGATACCGCGTTGTCACGGTCGGCGACCGAGCCGGCCCCCAGGGCAACACTGTTCACTGCAGAGGCGACAGCGGAGTGGCCCAGCGCAGTGCTGTTCTGTGCGCTGGCCTGAGCGCCTCCACCCACTGCGGTAGTGGCATCCGCACTGGCCTGCGCCTGCGGACCTACCGCTGCCGCGCCACTGCCGGACGCTGTGCTTTGCGAACCCAATGCCAATGCGTCCTGTCCGCGAGCTGCCGCACCCGCACCTATCGCAATCGAACGCTCGCCCGAGGATTCACTGGCACTGCCCATTGCCACCGTCGCGTAACCACCGGCAATGGCCCCCTGGCCTGCGGCAAAACTTTCATCACCGCCCGCAAAGCTGTTGCTGCCGATAGCCGTCGCGCTGTTGCCATCCACGAAGTTGGCAAAGCCGAACGCGCTGCTATCGTTTCCATTGACCTGGTTGAAATTGCCTGCGGCGGTGCTGTTGGTTCCCGAAGCCGAGTTCACATAACCCAATGCGCTGCTGTAGTCGCCAGCGGCGACGTTGTAGCTGCCCACCGCCGTACTCTCGGCACCGCTGGCAATCGAGCCGACGCCTGCGGCAGTCGCACCGCTGCCGCTTGCTTGCGCATCGTCACTACCATCATCGGCACCATTGGCGGCGAAGTAGCGACTGGTATGCTGTCCTGCTTGGGCCACGGCCGCAAGCTGATCCAGGTTGACCGCATCGGTGCCCACAGTGCCTGCAGCAAGATTGGTGATCTGGCGCTCGGCGCCGGCGCTGCCAACAGACACCGCGTTGTCACGGTCCGCCACCGAGCCTGCACCCAAGGCAACACTATTCAATGCAGAGGCGATTGCTGAACTGCCCAGCGCAGTGCTGGACGCGGCTATCGCTTCTGATGAAGCGCCGACCGCGATGGCGGCATCGCCGCTGATCAGCGCATCATCGCTGCCGTCGTTGGCACCGCCGGCCTTGAAGTAGCGGCTGGTCTTGGCCTCGTTCGTGGCAAGCACATCCACTGCATCATCAAGCTGCGATTTGTTAACCGCGTCGGTACCTTCAGTCCCCGCCGCGACGTTGGTGATCTGCCGCTCCTCACCTTCAGCCCCCACCGATATGCTGTTGACGCGGTCGGCCAGTGAGTTAGAACCAAGTGCCACGCTGTTTGCGGCGATGGCTTCGGCATTGCTACCCAACGCCGTAGCCCCTTTTCCGCGGCTGATACTGCCATGCCCCAACGCGGTACTGTCGGCACCTGCCGCCCAACTGGCGGCACCTATCGCGGTGCCATCAAGACGCGACGCGCGCGCCCGGTAGCCAATCGCGGTGGCTTCAGCACCGAGCGCCTCGCTCAGGGCACCCGCAGCCAGTGAGAAGTGCCCCGCCGCATCCGCACCTGCACCGATGGCAGTGGCGGCATCGCCGCTGGCACTGGTGGACACTCGGTCAGCGGCATCTGCCGCCAACATTGCTGCGCCACCAATTGCGACGCTGCTTTGCCCGGATGCGGCCGCCTCAGCGCCCACCGCCACGCCGTAGGTACCTGCGGCAATCGCAGCTTCGCCCGCTGCAACCGAGCCTTCGGCAGCGGCAGTGGCGCCAAGATCGCTATCGACCATACCGGCCGCCTTGAAGTATTTGTCGGTTGTCGCTGCGACGCCGGCAACCTCATCGAGCTGCGACTTGTTGACCGCGTCGGTACTTTCAGTACCCGCAGCGACATTCGTAATCTGTCGCTCCGCCCCTGCATCACCAACGGATACCGTGTCGGCGCGTTCGGCAACTGAATTTGCACCCAGCGCAACGCTGTTGTTCGCCCTGGCGAAAGCACGCTGACCGAGTGCCGTTGCACCCTCCCCATCCGCCATGCTGTTGAATCCGACCGATGTACTGAAGTCAGCCGTCGCCCATGCACCGTTGCCGAACGCAGCCGACCCCGCTCCAGTGGCTTGCGTAACGAAAGTATCCAAGGCCAACCCACCCACCGCTGTGGCCTGCTCGCCGCTCGCCAGCGCGTAGCTACCCACTGCAGTTGCATGATCAGCTGACGCTTCTGCGAAAGCGCCCATCGCAATTGCATCCAAGCCACTGGTCATCGCCTTAACGCCGACTGCAATCGACTGCCTCCCCATCGCCAAGGCCAGCGAACCCAGTGCTATGTCATGGGCGCCACTTGCGGTTGCGGCCCAGCCAATAGCGGTGGCGCTATCGCCGCTGGCAGTACTGGCATGGCCCACAGCCAAGGTATCGATATTGCTGGCCGTTGCATCGACACCAACGGCGGTAGCATCCTGACCAAACGCAGACGCACCTGCGCCATAGGCAGAAGCGCCGTCACCGACCGCATTGGACGCCTCCCCCGAAGCGGTTGCAGCGTCGCCCTCAGCGTAGGCACCGGCATCGCTGTCAGCACTGCCCGTAGCAGCGAAGTACTTGCTGGTGTGCTGTGCAACCGAAGCTACCTCATCCAGCTGCGCCTTGTTGACCGCATCCGTTGCCTCGGTACCTGCCGCCACGTTAGTGATCTGACGCTCCATATCTACATCGCCCACGGACACGCTCATTTCACGGTTCGTAAGTGACCAGGCGCCTATTGCCACGCTGTTCTCGAACTCCGTATAAGCGGCATAGCCAAGCGCCATCGCCCTGTCCGACCGCGCGATAGCACCTTGCCCAACAGCGATAGCGTCGGCGTTGCTGGTGGCCATCACGCCAACCGCAATGGCGTTTTCACCAAGGGCCCCCGCCCCCGCACCCAACGCCAAACCGTAAGGCCCATAGGTCCTTGCGCGAACTAGATCCCTGGAATCACCATCGCGCAACAAGTAGGTGCCGCCAATGGCAACTGAGCCCACCCCTCGCGCATCTGACCTCTCCCCGATCGCCACCGCGTCTTCAGCGATAGCGAACGCCCTGGTTCCAATGGCCAAGGCGCCTGACGCCGTCGCCCTAGATCCCTCGCCAAAAGCAATGCTGCTCCGCCCGCTCGCCAAGGCACCCAAACCAAACGCGGCGGAACTCCCTTCAATGGCCGACGCCCCAGCCCCCAGCGCCATGCTGTTCACCGCTGTAGCCCGCGCACCGGCACCCGCAGCCAATGACTGCTCACCGGAAGCAACCACTCCGTCTCCCAGCGCCAAGCTGCGCTCGCCAATCGCAATCGAGTTGCTGCCTATTGCAGTAGCATTTTCGCCATCTACCAGATTGCTGAACCCGAACGCGCTGCTGTTGTCGCCATTTACCTGGTTGAAGTTGCCCACCGCCGAGCTGCTTGCGCCATTGGCGGTATTCACGTACCCAAGCGCACTGCTGTAGTTACCCGCGGCAATGTTGTAGCTACCCACCGCGGTGCTTTCGGCACCGCTGGCGATCGACCCCACACCGGCTGCAGTCGCTCCGATCCCTGCCGCTTGCGCATCATCACTACCATCGTTGGCACCCTCTGCCTTGAAGTAGCGACTGGTTCTGGCTTCATTCGTGGCCAATACATCCACTGCATCATCAAGCTGCGATTTATTCACCGCGTCGGTCTTTTCAGTGCCCGCCGCGACATTTGTGATCTGCCGCTCCGCCCCCGCATCACCAACGGATATCGTATCGGCGCGTTCAGCGACTGAATTGGAACCCAGCGCAACGCTGTTACTCGCCCTGGCGAAAGCACGCTGACCGAGCGCCGTTGCACCTTCCCCATCCGCCATGCTGTTGAATCCAACCGATGTACTTAAGTCTGCCGTCGCCCAAGCACCGTTGCCGAACGCAGCCGAACCAAATCCAGTAGCTTGCGTAACGAAAGTGTCCAAGGCCAAACCGCCGACCGCCGTCGCCTGCTCGCCGCTCGCCAAGGCGTAGCTGCCCACCGCAGTTGCATGGTCAGTTGACGCTTCCGCATAGGTGCCCATGGCAATCGCGCCAAATCCACTGGTCGTGGCCTCGGCCCCGGCTGCAACCGATTGCCCACCCGTCGCCGAGGCCAGGGAACCCAACGCTATGTCGTGGTCACCACTTGCAGTAGCAGCCCAACCGATAGCTGTGGCGCTATTACCGCTGGCAGTGCTGGCATGGCCCACAGCCAAGGCATCAATGTTGCTGGCCGTTGCATCAACACCAATGGCGGTAGCATCCTGGCCGAATGCAGACGCACCCGCACCATAGGCAGATGCGCCGCCACCCACCGCATTGGACGCCTCACCCGATGCAGTCGCGGCGTCACCCTCGGCATAGGCACCGGCATCGCTGTCAGCACTACCCGTAGCAGCGAAGTACTTGCCGGTGTGTTGTGCAACCGAGGCCACCTCATCCAGCTGCGCCTTGTTGACCGCATCCGTAGCTTCGGTACCTGCAGCTACATTGGTTATCTGCCGCTGCATGCCTTGCGCCCCTACAGAGACGCTGAGATCACGATCCGTCTTTGCCCCAGAACCTATTGCAACGCTGTCCTGATGCAAAGCTCTGGCTTTTATTCCAAATGCGATCGCTCGGTCCGCCCCCGCAAACGCGCTTTGCCCAACAGCGATGGTGTTTGCCCTGGTGCTTGTAGAAATCACACCTATCGAAATGGAATTCTCCCCGTCAGCTGAGGCGCCAGCCCCAAGTGCGACGCTGTAGCGTCCGGTTGCCGCCGTACCAAACGATCCTTCCGAATCCTCCTCCGCAAACACATAGCCGCCACCTATTGCGACAGCCGATTGCCCCAACGCAATTGACCCCGTCCCAAGTCCAATCGCTTGTTCACCTGCAGCTCTCGCTCCAGCTCCCAAAGCCATCGCACCTGTGCCCGATGCATCAGCCAGCAAGCCAATTGCCGTACTGATCCTCCCACTAGCTGCCGCTCCATACCCAAGCGCCGTAGAATCGTCTCCGGAGGCGGATGATCGTGTTCCCAACGCGATGCTGTTGACAGCTGTGGCTTGAGCGCCGGAACCAAGGGCCAATGAACTTGGCCCGGAAGCTAGCGCAGCATCTCCGGCTGCCATGCTGCTATCGCCGAGAGCAACCGAACTGTTGCCTATGGCAACCGCATTCTCGCCTTCGACAAAATTGGCGAAGCCGAACGCGCTGCTGTTTTCACCATCAACCTGGTTGAAGTTGCCGACCGCCGAACTGTTCCCCCCGGTTGCGGTATTCACGTAGCCAAGCGCACTCGCGTAATCGCCGCTGGCACTGCTATAGCTGCCAACCGCCACGCTTTCCGCACCGCTGGCGACCGCGCCGACGCCGGCTGCGGTCGCGCCCACGCCACTGGCCTGCGCGTCATCGCTGCCATCATTGGCGCCATTGGCGCTGAAGTAGCGACTGGTCTGCGTCGCTTCTTCGGCAACGGCGTTGAGCTGGGCGAGATTGACCGCGTCAGTGTCTTCGGTGCCGGCGGCAACATTGCTGATCTGCCGCTCATTGCCGACATCGCCAACCGACACCACGTTGTCGCGTGCAGCCACCGCATGCGCGCCCAGGGCGACACTGTTGCGGCCTTGTGCAACGGCAGCATTGCCCAGTGCCACGCTGCCCTCGGCCGAGGCCACGCTCTGCGCGCCGATGGCAACGGCATTGCTGCCAGCGGCGGTGGCATCGGCCTGCACCGCGCAATCAGCCAGATTGGCACTGCCCAACACGATGCATTTGGCGCTTCCACCCACGGCCACTGACTGTGCGTGCAGTGGTGCAACCTGCGCCCCTACCCCGAGTCCCAGGGCAATCGCGATCACCAGCAACTGCAATCGATGAGCCACCGTTGTGCGCTCGTCCACCACAGCACCTGCGCCGCCGCAGCTGGCCAATTCCGATGCCACCACCAACTGCCCCAGCGCTTTGTTCCACACCTTGCGATAAATCCGATTCATCGAAACTGCTCCTGAAGTGGACTGAGTTTTTCGCCGCAGGCGTGCTGGCTGATGCGGCATCGACGACTGATTGCGTTGACGTGTGCTGCTGTCTTTCCCCGTGCTGCTCGCATGCCTCGGGCTCACGCCCGTCGCCGGCAATACGCTGCGAGATGCAGCCGTACCTGTAGAGCGGCGCGAGTTTCAGAGCGCAGTGTTTTGAACGTCAAGTTTCCCGCTGACCCTTGAAAACAGCGGTTACAGCGGCGAAAACACGCTGTTTGGCGAAGCCCGTCATGAATTTTTTTTGACAAACAACTCTGTCTGCACACATGCGGACACAGTGCACGGACCAGACGGAAATCCACATTCCAGAACGGAAAAAGCCCGCAGGCGTTGGCCTGCGGGCTTCTTGGTTTTCGTATGTACTGAAACTATCTTTCGGCGTTTATGCCTGTTCAGCCGCACCATACTCTTGCGTTGCGGAACATCCGCAGCCACGGCGAATCTTCGCCCCAGCTGCTCGGTGCCCAGCTCAGGTTGACGCTACGCGGGGTGCGTTCCGGGTGCGGCATCAGGATGGTGACGCGGCCATCACTGCTGGTCAGGCCGGTGATGCCGTCAGGCGAGCCATTCGGATTGAGCGGGTACTGGCTGGCCACGCGGCCGTCGCCATCGACGTAACGCAGCGCGACGCTGGCCGCTGCCTGGTCCACCGCGCTGTCGAACTCGGCACGGCCTTCGCCGTGTGCCACCGCCACCGGCAGGCGCGAGCCGGCCATGCCACGCAGCAGGATGGACGGCGATTCCACCACTTCCAACAACGCCGTGCGTGCTTCGAACTGCTCGCTGGCATTGCGCAGGAACTTGGGCCAGTGCTCGGCACCGGGGATGATGTCCTTGAGCTGGCTCATCATCTGGCAACCGTTGCACACGCCCAGCGCGAAGGTATCCGGGCGTGCAAAGAAGGCCGCAAAGGCCTCACGCAGCGCCGGGCGTTCCAGGATGGAGGTTGCCCAGCCGCGACCAGCGCCGAGCACGTCGCCGTAGCTGAAGCCGCCACAGGCGGCGATGCCGCGGAAGTCGGACAACTGCACGCGGCCTTCGATCAGGTCGCTCATGTGCACGTCGTAGGCATCAAAGCCGACACGCTCGAAGATGTTGGCCATTTCAATCTGGCCGTTGACGCCCTGCTCGCGCAGGATCGCTACCTTCGGCCGTGCGCCGGTGGCGATGAACGGTGCCGCCACGTCCTCGGCCGGGTCGAATGCCAGCTTCGGCTTCAGCCCCGGAGCGTTGAAATTGCGGGCAATGGCGCGTTCCTGATCGGCTGCGTCCGGGTTGTCACGCAGCTTCTGCATGGCGTGGGTCACCGACCACCAGGCATCGAACAGTTCTTCCCAACGCCATTCCACCAGCGTGTCGCTGCCCAGTTGCACGCGTACGGCAGGTGCGGTGCTGGGGCGGGCGATGCGCTGTGCGCACTCGGTCAGGGCATGGCGTTCGACCAGGTCGGCAAACGCGGCGCGGTCTTCCTTGGCGATCTGCACCACGGCGCCGAGTTCTTCGTTGAACAGGCTGCGGAACGGATCATCGCCCCAGGCATCGAGCACGATGTCCAGGCCCATGCGCGAGGCGAAGGCCATTTCGCACAGGGCGGCGAAGGCGCCACCGTCGCTGCGGTCGTGGTACGCCAGCAACAGGCCGGACTCACGTGCATCGCAGATCAACTCGAAGAACGCACGCAGGCGCTGCGGGTCATCCAGGTCCGGCACTTCACCGGCGAACGCCGGCAGCGCGCTGTGATCGGCCTGGGTCTGCGCCAGGATTGAGCCACCCAGGCGCTGCTTGCCAGCGCCCAGACCAATCAGCCACAACTCGCTTTCGGTCTCGCGGTCGAGCAGCGGCGTGAGCTGCTGGCGGGCATCGCTGACCGGGGCGAACGCGGTGATCACCAGCGACACCGGCGAGACCGACTTCTCGGCCTGGCCATCGGCCTGCCACTGCGCCTGCATCGACAGCGAGTCCTTGCCCACCGGGATGCTGATATCCAGCTGCGGGCACAGTTCCATGCCCACGGCCTTTACCGCGTCGTACAGCAGCGCGTCTTCGCCGTTGTGACCGCAGGCGGCCATCCAGTTGGCGGACAGCTTGACCGTATCCAACGCGGTCACCGGTGCGGCACACAGGTTGGTGATGGCTTCGCCCACCGCCATCCGTGCCGACGCGGCTGCATTCAACAAGGCCAGCGGGGTGCGTTCGCCCAGCGACATCGCTTCGCCGGCATAGGCATCAAAGCCGGCAAGGGTGATGGCCACATCGGCCATCGGCAACTGCCACGGGCCGATCATCTGCTCGCGCGCGGTCAGGCCGCCGACGCTACGGTCACCGATGGTGACCAGGAAGCTCTTGGAGGCAACGGTCGGGTGTGCAAGCACACGCAGGCCAGCGTCATGCAGATCGATGCCAGCGGTCTTCAGCGACGGCCAACGCGGTGCCGGCGGATGCACGGCATCGCGGTGCATCTTCGGCGCCTTGCCGAACAGGACATCCATCGGCAGATCGATCGGCGCATCGGCCGGGGTATTGCCCGGGGTCGCCCCATAGGCCACGACCAGATGCTCTTCGCTGGTGGCGACGCCAACGGCGGCAAACGGGCAGCGCTCGCGTGCGCAGATGGCGGCGAACTCGGCCAGGCGCTCCGGCGCCACGCCAAGCACATAACGTTCCTGCGACTCGTTGCACCACAGTTCCAGCGGCGACAGCGAGGGATCGTCGGTGGGCACCTTGCCCAGGTCGATCACGCCGCCAACGTTGGAGTCGTGCAGCAGTTCGGGGATGGCGTTTGACAGGCCACCGGCGCCGACGTCGTGGAAGAATTTGATCGGGTTGTTCGTACCCATGGCCACGCAACGGTCGATCACTTCCTGGCAGCGGCGTTCCATTTCCGGGTTGTCGCGCTGCACGCTGGCGAAGTCGAGGTCTTCGGCACTTTCGCCCGAAGCCACCGACGAGGCCGCACCGCCGCCCAGGCCGATCAACATGGCCGGGCCGCCGAGCACGATCACCGCGTCACCGGCCTGCAGCTGCAGCTTGTCGACCTGCACGCGGTCAATCGCGCCCAGGCCGCCGGCCAACATGATCGGCTTGTCGTAGGCGCGGGTGATGCCGTCTTCCGGCAGCTCGAAGCTGCGGAAATAGCCCAGCAGGTTCGGCCGGCCGAATTCGTTGTTGAACGCGGCGCCGCCGAGCGGGCCGTCAAGCATGATGTCCAGCGCCGGCGCCATGCGCGGGTTCAGCGCGCGCGGCGCTTCCCACGGCTGCGGCAGGGTCGGGATGCGCAGGTGCGAGACCGAGAAGCCGGTCAGGCCGGCCTTGGGCTTGCCGCCACGGCCGGTGGCACCTTCGTCGCGGATTTCGCCGCCGGCGCCGGTCGCGGCACCGGGGAACGGCGCAATCGCGGTCGGGTGGTTATGCGTTTCCACCTTGATCTGGAACGCACTGGGCACCACCGCTTCGCTGCGGTACTTGCCGGTGGCCGGGTCCGGGCGATAACGCGCGGCCGGTTCACCTTCAATCACCGCGGCATTGTCGCTGTACGCGCTGAGCGTGTGCTGCGGGGTCTGCTGGTGGGTGTTCTTGATCATCTTGAACAGCGAGCGGTCCTGCTCGTTGCCGTCGATGGTCCAGCTGGCATTGAAGATCTTGTGCCGGCAGTGTTCGGAATTGGCCTGCGCGAACATCATCAGTTCGACGTCGGACGGGTCACGGCCGAGTTCGCTGTAGCGCTGGCGCAGGTAATCGATTTCGTCGTCGGCCAGGGCCAGGCCGAGGCGCTTGTTGGCCCCTTCCAGGTCATCCAGCGCAATCCGCTCCAGGGTGCCGCGGCCCACATTGTTGAACAGCGCCTGTGCTTGGCCTATATCGGCCAGCAGCGACTGGGTCATCGGGTCGTGCAGCAGCTTGGCAACCGCCGCCTGCTGGGCTGGATCGGCCGGCCAACCGCTCAGATCAATGCGGGTACCGCGTTCCACCCGCTGGATCGGCAGGCCGGCACCGCGCACCAGCTCGGTGGCCTTGCTCGACCAGGGCGACAGCGTGCCCAGGCGTGGCACCACGAAGCGGGAAACCGCGCCTTCGGCGCGTTCGGCGGCCTGTGGCTGACCCTGTAGGATGCGGCCCAGCGTGGTCTGGTCGACCGCGCCGGCATCGGCGGCCTGGGTGAAATAGACGTGCCAGGCACCGGTGATGCGCAGATCGGCGGCAATGGACTGCAGGCGGGATTCAAGACGTTCGCGGCGGAACGGCGAAAGGGCAGCTGCGCCCTCGAGGACGATCATGTCCGGGAGACCATGGTGGGAATCGGCCCGCGATTGTACCGGACTCGGCCGCCCCAAGCCTCAGCCTGCTGGCTACCGGAAGTCCTCAGCAATGACGCGGATCACACCGACAGCAGGCAGGGATGGGCAAAACGCGCCGCCGATTTTGACATCGTTATCCTCAATCGGCCGGCAGCAGCTTGCCGGCCCACGGGCTCGGATCCGGGCGCATCGCGCTTCCCAAAGCAGCTTCTTCAGGCCAGGCAGCAGCTTGCCCGGCATGCCGAAGGCGTGTCCGTGCGCACCCCAACCATCAGAAGGAGCCCCACCATGACGGAACATTCCCGGCAGCCCTGTCTGCCCTCATTCATCCGCGCCCGCCCGCCCAGCGCGCGCTTGCGCCTGCGCGTGGTGCTCGCACTGGCCACGGCCACGGCCGGCGTGCTGCCCGCCGCCCACGCGGCGGACTGTACGGGGATCAAACCCTGGCTGGGCACCACCATCTACCAACCCGGCGACCACCTGCAGAAAGCAGGCGTGCAGTACCGGGTTCGCCAAACCATCTGGAACGCCCCGCCCGATCACCCGGCCGGTCGGCGCTACTACGACAATCTGGGCCGTTGCGACGCCGGCCCGCCGGCTGCCAACACGCCCCCGCAGGTTCGCCTGACCTCGCCCGCCGCGGGCAGCCGCTTCAGCGTCGGCAGCGCCATCACCGTCACCGCTGACGCCCGCGACAGTGATGGCAGCATCCGCAAGGTCGAGTTTTTCCGCGATGGCATCTCCGTCGGCAGCGTCGGCAACGCGCCTTACAGCCTTGTCTGGCGGGGTGCGGCGGCAGGTAGCTACGTACTGATGGCGGTAGCTACCGACGACCGCAACGCCAGCACCAACTCCGCAACGGTCAAGGTGGTGGTCACTGCGCCCGACAAGGACATCATCCCGCCCTCCATTCCCACCGGGCTGGCCGTGGCCTCGCGTAGCGCAAACAGCATCGCCCTGCAGTGGAATGCCGCCAGCGACAACCCCGGCGGCAGCGGCGTGGCCGCTTATATCCTGTACCGCGACGGCCGGCAGATCGCCTCACTGGGCACCACCGGTTTCACCGACACCGGCCTGAGCGCGGCCACCGCCTACCGCTATGCGGTCAGTGCGCGTGACAAGGCGGGCAACGCCTCGGCGATCAGTACAGCCATCAGCGCCAGTACCCTGGCCGAGGACACCGGTGGCGGTGATCCCGTGAATCCCAACCCGAATCCCGATCCCAAGCCAAACCCCGATCCCGGCGATCCGGGCACGTCGGCCACAACCGGCAAGCGGGTCATCGGCAATTTCACCCAGTGGGGCATCTATGGCCGCAATTACCGGGTCAAGAACATCGACAGCAGCGGCTCGGCGGCGCAGCTGACCCACATCAACTACGCCTTCGGCAACGTCCGCAACAACCGCTGCGAAGTCGGCGTTACCCAGGCCGCCAACCCGGCCAGTGGTGCCGGTGGCGATGCCTATGCCGATTACACCCGCAGCTTTGGCGGCAGCGAGAGCGTCAGCGGTGTCGCTGACCGATGGAACCAGCCGCTGCGCGGCAACTGGAACCAGCTCAAGCAGCTCAAGGCCAAGCACCCGCAGCTGAAGACCCTGATCTCGTTGGGCGGATGGACCTGGTCACGCGGCTTCTCCAGCGCAGCGCGCCCGGAGAACCGCCAGGCCTTTGTCGCCTCCTGCATTGATGCGTATATCAAGGGCAACCTGCCGTTCACCGACAACGCCGGTGGCAAGGGCGTCGCCGCAGGCGTGTTCGATGGCATCGACATCGACTGGGAATATCCGGCCGCCTGTGGCCTGAGCTGTGGCACCCCGGCCGACCGCGACAACTTCACCGCGCTGCTGGCCGAGTTTCGCCGCCAGTTGGATGCGGTGCGTCCCGGGCTGCTGCTGACCGTGGCGGTCGGCGCCGGCATCGACAAGATCCGCCAGACCGATCCGGCGGCCTACCACCGCTACCTGGATTTCATCAATGTGATGACCTATGACTTCCATGGCGCCTGGGCCGGCACCACCAACCACCACACCGCCCTGTTCCACTCGCCGGCCGATCCGTCACGTGGTGACACCGCTCTTTACAACAGCAACGACGCCATCGAGGCCTACCTGCAGCGCGGCGTGCCGGCCGCCAAGTTGAACCTGGGCGTGGGCTTCTACGGCCGTGGCTGGACCAATGTGGCCGCGACCAACAACGGCCTGTACCAGAGCGGGCGGCCGGCAAACGGCAGGTTCGAGGCGGGCATCGAGGACTGGAAAGTGCTCAAGAACCTCGGTTGGCCGGTGTATACCGACGCGGCCGCACAGGCCACCTGGCTGTACAACGGCAGCACGTTCTGGAGCGTGGACACGCCGGAAATGCTGGGCCGCAAGATGGCCTACGTCAAAGCGCAGGGCCTGGGCGGTGCCTTCTTCTGGGAGTTCAGCGGCGATGACGCCCAGGGCACCCTGGTCAACAGCATCGGCAAGGGCCTGAAATAAGCCTCAGCCAAAACCAAAACGCCCCTCTCGTTGCCGGGAGGGGCGTTGCCTGTTCATGCATTGGCCGGCGGTGCTATCAGCGGCTGCCGCTGCCTTCCATGCGGTCCAGCGTTGCCTTCAGCTGCGCCGGCGGCAGGTAGCCACCCAGCTGGGTACCATCGGCGGCAAAAATCGCCGGCGTGCCATTGATGCCCAACTGCTGGCCCAGGTTGTACTGCATGGCCACCGGGTTGGTGCAGTTCTTTGCCGGAACCGGCTGGCCGGTCTTGGCCGAGGTCAGTGCGGCCTTGCGGTCGCTGGCGCACCACACCGAGATCATGTCGGTGGCGTCCTTGCTGGCCAAGCCCATGCGCGGGAACGCCAGGTATTCCACGGCGATGCCATTGCGGTTCAGCTCGGCAATGTCCTGATGCAGCTTGCGGCAGTAGCCGCACTCGATATCCGTGAACACGCTGATGGTGTGCTTGGCATTGGGCGGCGCAAACACGATGCGGTCCGAATGCGGCAGGGTTTCCAGCAAGCCACGACGGTAGGCCAGCAGGCCCGGGCTGGTGGCCTGGGTCTTGTTGGCGATGTCATACGGGGTGGTCTGCAGCAGGTAGCGGCCGTCGTCGGTGACGTACAGCACCTGGCCGGACACGATCACCTCGCGGAAACCGGCGAACGGTGCCGCGCCGATGTAATCGGGCTTGAAGTTCGGATCCAGTTCCTTGAGCGCATCGCGCACGCGCTTCTCGACCGCCGCATCGGTGGCCGGGACAGCGGCTGTGGCAGCGGTCCTGGAGGCTGCGGGCTGTTGCGCGCAGGCGGTAAGGCTCAGCGCTCCAAACAGCGCGGCAATGGCAAATCGGAACATGGCGACCCATCGAAAGAGAACGGGGCGATTCTCGCACACCCGCCGTGCACAGCTCCGCAACTGGCAGGTCATCGGCCGTGTAGAGCGCGTAAGAAGGCAGGCCTGTAGGAGCGGCGTCAGCCGCGAAAGCAGCTGAACCGGCAGCCAGTCTGTAGTGCCGAGCCGTGCTCGGCAGGCGCTTTACCGGTAGTGCCCCAGCCGGCATGGTTCGGCTCTACAAGGCATTTCCGGCTTTACCGGCTTCGCGGCTTACGCCGCTCCTGCAAAAGCACACGGCGGCCAACGTAGGCTCAGCCGCGCGGATGGTGTTTGCGGTGCAGCTTCTGCAGGTGTTCGCGGGCCACCAAGGTATAGATCTGGGTGGTGGACAGGGAACTGTGGCCAAGCAACATCTGCAGCGCGCGCAGGTCGGCGCCGTGATTGAGCAGGTGGGTGGCAAAACTGTGCCGCAGCCCGTGCGGGCTGATCTTGCCGGGATCGATGCCGGCCACCGCGGCACTGGTCTTCACCAAGGCCCAGAACTGCTGGCGGGTTAGCGGAGTACGGTCCACGTCCACGAACAGCGGCACCTGGCCGCTCGGGGTCGCCGCGACCGGCTTGCCGCCGGCAAGCAGCGGGCGCGCGGTGGCGAGGTAGCGCTCCAGCCAGTACTGCGACTCTTCGCCCAACGGCACCAGCCGCTCCTTGCTGCCCTTGCCGGTCACCCGCAGCACGCCCTGGCGCAGATTGACTGCATTTGCCGGCAGATTGACCAGCTCGCTGACCCGCAGGCCGGCGGCGTACATCAGCTCCAGCATGGCGCGGTCACGCAGCCCGGTCGGGGTCTCCACATCCGGCGCCTTCAACAAGGCCTCGATCTGGCTTTCTGCCAGCGCCTTGGGCAAGGAGCGCGGCAGCTTGGGCGATTCCAGCAACGCGGCGGGGTCTTCGCTGCGCTCGCCGCGCTTGAGCGCCTGGGCAAAAAAGGCCCGCAGCACCGACAGCAGACGCGCGTTGCTGCGCGCGGTCCAACCGTGTCGGGTACGCCAGGCCAGGTAATCAAACAGGCCAGCGCGGTCGATCCCGGCCAGGCCGTCATTGGCGCCATCGCGCCAGCGCGAGAGGCCTTCCAGGTCACGCCGATAGCTGTCCAGCGAGGCTCGGGCCAGGCCGTGCTCGGCCCAGATCGCATCCAGGAAACGTTGGATCAGGCGCTCATCGGCAGCGCGCAGGGGCGGCAACTGCTGTACCAGCTGGCGGCGTTCGGCGGGAGTAAGTGCGGCAGACATCGGCGCAAGGATAAGCGCTGCGCCCTCGCCTGCCCATGCACGCCGACAGCCACAAATCGTATGCTCGGCGCATGAGCACACCTGCCCTCGCCCAGACGCCCCGTCCTTCCGCGTTGTTGCTGCGCCGCCTGGCCGCGCTGTTCTATGACCTGTGGCCGGTACTGGCCTTGTGGATGCTGGTCTCGGCACTGTTCACCGTCGGCTACGCGCTGGCCGGACACGCCAGCCGCGAGAACATCCACCCGTTCAGTGCCCTGCAGTGGCTGCTGTGGCTGAGCTGCTGGCTGATTGCCGGGCTCTACGCCACCGAAAGCTGGAAGCGTGGCGGGCAGACCCTGGGCATGCGGCCATGGCGCTTGCGCCTGCAGACCGTGGACGGGCAGTCGCCAAGCCGGGCGCTGCTGTGGAAACGCTATGCGCTGGGCAGCCTGTCGCTGCTGCTGGCCGGGCTGGGTTTTTTCTGGGCACTGGTCGACCGCGAACGCCTGACCCTGCACGACCGCCTGAGCGGCACCCGCCTGCAGAAACTGTAGTGCCGAGCCATGCTCGGCAGGGGCATTGCCAATATTGCCGCCTAATGCCGAGCCATGCTCGGCAGACGCCCTCCACGCAGCCTTTGTAGGAGCGGCGTAAGCCGCGAAGCTGCAGATCCCCATGATTGCAGGGATGCCGGTGATTTCATTGTCACCGGCTTCGCGGCTTACGCCGCTCCTACAACAGCCTTGCTATCAGCCTACTCGCCGTCGTGACAGCCAGGCGGAGATGCCCAGCATCATGATCGGCGGCAATGCGTAGGCGATGCGGTAATCAAACTTCAGCGCACCGGCCATGCGCCCGAAGAACATCTGCAGCAGCAGGAAGCCCAGCGCGAACAGCATGCCCAGGAACAGGCGCTTGCCCATACCGCCACTGCGCAGCGAACCAAACGCAAACGGCACCGCCGCCAGACACAGCGCCAGCACGTTCAGCGGGTAGAACCAGCGACCCCAGTAGGTGTCTTCGTATTCCCGCGCGTCCAGGCCATTGCGCTTGCGGTAGTCGATGCTGGTTTTCAGCTCACCTGCACTGAGGTTGCGTGGTTTGGCCAGGCCGGAGGCCAGCGCTGCCGCGTCCAGCTTGGACGCCCATTTCTCGCTGGGCAGTTCCTGCCGGCTGACCGAACGCTCGGCGAAGGTGTCACGGCGCACCGTTTCCAGCACCCAGCCCTGATGATCGTGGCGGGCGGTCTGGGCGTAGGTCAGGCTCAACAGGCGCCCGTCTTTACCCAACTGGTACAGGCGCACGTCATGCAGCAGCAGGGTTGACTGACCGTCGGCACTGACCTGCTCCTCGCCCGTCTGCGCGTTGAGGAAGGTATCGCCCTCGCGCGCCCACAGGCCCGAATAGCGGGCCGTGGCGATATCGGTGTTGTAACGGGCGCTGGTCTTGAGCGCATCAGCGCGGTTCTGTGCCCACGGCGCCAGGGTTTCGCCGTTGGCCACCATCAGCACGGTCAGCAGCGACAACGAGACCGCCACCGAGATGGCAATGCGCCGGCGCGACAGGCCAACTGCACGCAAGGCGGTCAGTTCCGAGGTGGCAGCCAATTGGCCCAGACCCATCAGCGCACCGATCACCGCCGCCATCGGGAACATGGTGTAGGCACGGCGCGGCAGCGTATAGGCCACCCAGGCCAGCGCATGGCCAAAGCTGTAATGGCCCTGGCCGATTTTCCCGGCTTCACCGGACAAGGCCATGATCGCGTCCAGGCCCAGCAACACCATCCACACCACCAGCACCGTGAACAACACGGTACGGCCTACATAGATGTCATGAATCCGCGGCAGCAGCCTCATGCCTTGGCCCCCACACGGCGGCGACTCAGGCGCCCATCACGGAAGTACAGCCACACCGCCAGGATCAGCAAGGGCAAGGTCAACCACCACATTCCAACCTCCACCGGCAGCTTGCCCGACGCCAGCCACTGCCGGCCAAGAATGCTCAGGCTCACGCCCACCGTATAAGCCAGGAAGGCGACCATGATGCGGCCGTAGCGCTGCTGTCGCGGTGCGCTGCGGGCAAGCGGCAAGGTCAGCAGGGCAAACGCCAGCGCCAGCAGTGGCGGGGTGAGCCGCCAATGCAACTGGGCCTTGGCCTCGGGCCGCGCATCACCCAGCAACTGGCTGGTGGGCAGCATTTCCGGATCGTTCTGGTCACGCACTTCATCGCGGTCCGGCAGGGCCACTTCATTGCGCGCGTAGCGCATCAGCCGGTAGTCCAGCGCGCCGTTTTCCGGGCCCTCGACCCGGTAGCCATCTTCCAGCCGCAGGTAGCGCTGACGCTCGCCTTCAAAGAACATCGCACCGCTGTTGGCCGAAACCACGTCGATGCGACCTTCCTTCTGCCGTTGCATGAACACCTTGCCCATCCTGGTGCCATCACCGGCCAGGGATGACAGATAGACCACGCCACCACCGGCCAGCGGGGTGAACTGGCCCGGTTCCAGCCCGGCCACCACCATGCTGCGGCTGGCGTCCTGCAGCATCTGCTCGGCATTGCGGTCGGCCCAGGGGCCCAGCCACAGCGAGCAGGCCGCAACCAGCCCCACCACCGGTACGGTCAGCAGCATGATCGGCCTGAGCAGGCGTTTGGGGCCGACGCCCACGCCGGTCAGCACCGCCATTTCTGAATCTCGGTACAGGCGGGCAATGGACAGGGCCAGCCCCAGCATCAGTGCCAGCGGCAGGATGATGGGCAGGTAGACGATGAACTGCAGCCCCAGCTGGGACAGCATCAGCCCGGCGGGAATGCGCCCGTCGGCGATCCGGCCGAGGATGTCGACCAGCACACCGCCCATGCTGACTACCAGAAGTACGGTCAAAGTGGCCAGAAAGCTCTGGAGGAAGTCGCTCAGAAGGTAGCGGTCAAGCTTCGCCATAGGGTCGGTGGTTTAAACTCTCGGTTTAGTCCGCAGAACGCCCGGCCTCGATGGCCCCGCGTATACAGCCTGCGATTGTACGGATTTGGCAACGGAATCTGATCAATGTCTCTGGAATTCACCCTGAACCACGCCGCCCCCGCCTCTGCCGAGGTGGATTGCGTCATTGTTGGCGCCTTCTCTGACAAGACGCTGTCACCGGCCGCAAAGGCCCTGGATACGGCCTCTGGCGGCCGTTTGGCGGCGCTGATCGAACGCGGCGATGTCGGCGGCAAGACCGGCAACACCACCTTGCTGCACGATCTGGCCGGCGTCAGCGCCGCGCGCGTGCTGGTGGTTGGCCTGGGCGACCCGGCCAAGTTCGGCGTGGTGCAGTACCTGAAGGCCGCCGGCGACGCCGCCCGCGCCCTGAAGAGCGGCAACACCCGCAGCGCGCTGTTCACCCTGAACGAATTGGATGTCAGCGGCCGCGACAGCGCCTGGAAGGTGCGTCAGGCGGTGATCACCGCCAACCACGCCAGCTACCGCTACACCGCCACCTTGGGCAAGAAGAAGCCCGAAGCCCCGGGCCTGGAGTCGCTGGCCATCGCCAGCAACGATGAAACCGCGCTGCTGCAGGGCCAGGCCATCGCCGCCGGCGTGGAATACGCCCGCGAGCTGGGCAACCTGCCGCCGAACTACTGCACCCCGGCCTACCTGGCCGAATCCTCGGTCAAGTTCGCCGCCGAACACGACGGCGCCGAAGCCGAGATCCTGGACGAGGCGCAGATGGAAGCGCTGGGCATGGGCTCGCTGCTGGCCGTGGCCCGTGGTTCGGCCAACCGCCCCAAGCTGGTCGTGCTGAAGTGGAACAACGGCGGTGACGCCAAGCCCTACGTGCTGGTCGGCAAGGGCATCACCTTCGACACCGGCGGCGTCAACCTGAAGACCCAGGGCGGCATCGAGGAAATGAAGTACGACATGTGCGGTGGCGCCAACGTCATCGGCACCTTCGTCGCCACGGTCAAGGCCAAGCTGCCACTGAACCTGGTAGTGGTGGTGCCGGCGGTGGAAAACGCCATCGACGGCAATGCCTACCGTCCGTCGGACGTGATCACCTCGATGTCCGGCAAGACCATCGAAGTGGGCAATACCGACGCCGAAGGCCGTTTGATCCTATGCGATGCGCTGACCTATGCGCAGCGCTTCGAGCCGGCCGCACTGATCGACGTGGCCACCCTCACCGGCGCCTGCATGGTGGCCCTGGGCCACCAGACCGCCGGCCTGATGAGCAAGCACGACGACCTGGCCAACGAACTGACCGCTGCCGGCGAAAACGTGTTCGACCGCGCCTGGCGCCTGCCGCTGTGGGACGAGTACCAGGGCATGCTGGACTCGAGCTTTGCCGACGTCTACAACATCGGCGGCCGCTGGGCCGGCGCCATCACCGCTGGCTGCTTCCTGTCGCGCTTCACCGAAGGCCAGCGCTGGGCGCACCTGGACATCGCCGGCGTTGCCAGCGATGAAGGCAAGCGTGGCATGGCCACCGGTCGCCCGGTCGGTCTGCTGACCCAGTGGTTGCTGGATCGCGTTGCCTGAGCAAAGCCGGGCTCGAAAGCAGGGCCAGCGTCGGGCAATACCCGGCGCAGGCCCCTGCTGACCCCGCTGTTTCACCCTCTTCCCTCCACTTCCTAGTGACCTGATGCGCGCCGACTTCTACCTGATCGCCAAGCCGCGTTTTCTCACCGAACCGTTGAAGCTGGTGTGCGAGCTCGCACGCAAGGCCAACGACGGCGGTCTGTACACGCTGGTGCTGGCCCGCGACCAGGCCCAGGCCGAGGAGCTGGACGAGCTGCTGTGGTCGTTCGACCCGGACGCCTATATCCCGCACCAGATCATCGGTGAGGACGTGGACGAGGAAGAAGCCATCGTGCTGATCGCCGCGCCCGGCGCCGAAGCACCGGAGCGGCCACTGGTCATCAACCTGCGCGATGAGCCCTACCTGGGCAGCTGCGACCGCGTACTGGAAGTGGTGCCGGCCGATCCGGCCGCGCGCGAACCGCTGCGTGAGCGCTGGCGCCAGTACAAGGCCGCCGATTACACGCTCAACAAATACGACATGTAAGGGATTACACGCATGCGCCTGCTGATTGCCATCCTGCTGCCGTGGCTGGCCTTTTTCACCATCGGCCGTCCGATTTCCGGCATTGTCTGTCTCATCCTGCAGATCACCTTGATTGGCTGGCTGCCAGCAGCCATCTGGGCTGCCTATGCCGTCAGCCAGTACCACACCGACAAAAAGATCCAGCGCGCACTCGGCCGCTGATCCCCCTCCCGCTTTTACCGGTTCCCCCGCATGACCCAACTCGCCTCCAGCTACGACCCCAAATCCTTTGAAACCGCGCTCTATGAGTCGTGGGAGAAGGCCGGCCTGTTCAAGCCGTCCGGCAAGGGCGAGCCGTACACCATTCTGCTGCCGCCGCCGAACGTCACCGGCACCCTGCACATGGGCCACGCCTTCCAGCAGACGCTGATGGATGCGCTGATCCGCTACCACCGCATGCGTGGCTACGACACGCTGTGGCAGGTGGGTACCGACCACGCCGGCATCGCCACCGAGATGGTTGTCAGCCGCAACCTGGCGCTGGAAGGCAAGGGCGAAACCCGCGATTCGCTGGGCCGCGATGGCTTCATCGGCAAGGTCTGGGAGTGGAAGGCGCATTCGGGCAACGTGATCGAAGGCCAGATGCGCCGCCTCGGCACCTCGGCCGACTGGTCGCGCAGCACCTTCACCATGGACCCGGGCCCGAGCGAGGCGGTGATCGAATCGTTCATCCGCTGGCATGAGCAGGGCCTGATCTACCGTGGCCAGCGCCTGGTCAACTGGGATCCGGTGCTGAAGACCGCCATTTCCGACCTGGAAGTGGAGAGCGTGGAAGAAGACGGCTTCATGTGGTCGATTGCCTATGCGCTGAACGACGGTGCCAGCTATGAGCACGTCGAAGTGGATGCCGACGGCAACGAAACCCTGCGCGAAACCCGCAACTACCTGGTCGTGGCCACCACCCGCCCGGAAACCCTGCTGGGCGACACCGCGGTGATGGTGCACCCGGAAGACAGCCGCTACGCGCACCTGATCGGCAAGAGCGTGACCCTGCCGCTGACCGGCCGCAGCGTGCCGGTGATCGGCGACGACTACGTCGACAAGGCGTTCGGCACCGGCGTGGTCAAGGTGACCCCGGCGCACGACTTCAACGACTACCAGGTGGGCGTGCGCCACCGCCTGCCGATGATCAACCTGTTCACCACCACCGCCACGCTCAACGAGAACGCCCCGGAACAGTACCGTGGCCTGGACCGTTACGAAGCGCGCAAGGTGATCCTGGCCGAGCTGGAAGACCTGGGCATGCTGGTCGAGACCAAGGCGCACAAGCTGCAGGTGCCGCGCGGCGACCGCACCGGCCAGGTGATCGAGCCCTATCTGACCGACCAGTGGTTCGTGAAGATGGACGGGCTGGCCAAGCGTGGCCTGGAATTGGTTGAGAACGGCTCGATCAAGTTCGTGCCAGGCAACTGGATCAACACCTATCGCCACTGGATGGAGAACATCCAGGATTGGTGCATCAGCCGCCAGCTGTGGTGGGGCCATCGCATTCCGGCGTGGTTCGACGACGCCGGCAACTGCTACGTGGGCCGCAACGAAGCCGAAGCGCGCGCCAAGGCCGGGCTGGGTAACGACGTTGCGCTGACCCAGGACAGCGACGTGCTGGAGACCTGGTTCTCCTCGCAACTATGGCCGTTCTCCACCTTGGGCTGGCCGAACGAAACGGCGATGGCCGAGCGTGGCTTTGAGCGCTACCTGCCGTCGAACGTGCTGGTCACCGGCTTCGACATCATCTTCTTCTGGGTGGCGCGCATGATCATGGCCACCGACAGCTTCACCGGCCAGATCCCGTTCAAGGACGTCTACATGACCGGGCTGATCCGCGACGGCCAGGGCCAGAAGATGTCCAAGTCCAAGGGCAATGTGCTGGACCCGCTGGACATCATCGACGGCATCAGCATCGACGACCTGGTTGCCAAGCGCACCCATGGCCTGATGCAGCCGAAGATGGCCGAGAAGATCGAGAAGGCCACCCGCAAGGAATTCCCGGACGGCATCCTCGCCCACGGTGCCGATGCGCTGCGCTTCACCATCGCCGCACTGGCCACCCACGGCCGCGACATCAAGTTCGACATGAGCCGCGCCGAGGGCTACAAGAACTTCTGCAACAAGCTGTGGAACGCCAGCCGCTTCACCCTGATGAACACTGAGGGTGCGAGCTTCACCGGCGCACTGCAGCCGCGTACTGATGCCGAAAAGTGGATCCTCGCGCGCCTGGCCAAGGTCTCGGCCGAAGCGCAGCAGCACTTCGCCGATTACCGCTTCGACCTGTTGTCGCAGGCGCTGTACGAGTTTGTCTGGAACGAGTTCTGCGATTGGTTCCTGGAACTGACCAAGCCTGCGCTCAACGGCGACAACGCCGAAGACGCCGCCAGCACCCGCCACACCCTGCTGTACGTGCTGGAAGCGGTACTGCGCCTGCTGCACCCGCTGACCCCGTTCGTCACCGAGCAGCTGTGGCAGCAGGTGGCACCGCGCCTGGGCATCACCGACGCGTCGCTGTCGCTGCGCGCCTACCCGACCGCAGCGGAATTTGCCGGCGATTACGCGCAGGCCGAAGTCGACGTGGAATGGTTCAAGGTCATGGTCAGCGCCCTGCGTCGCGTGCGCAGCGAGTTGAACGTGCCGCCATCCAAGCAGGTCCGCCTGTTGTTGCAGGGCGGCCAGGACACTGATCGTGCACGCATCGAACGCTTTGCCTCGCAGCTGCGCTTCCTGTTGAAGCTGGAGAACATCGACTGGTTGGCGGCAGATGCGGTGACGCCACCGGCGGCAGCGGCGATTGTCGGCGAGCTGAAGCTGCTGGTGCCGCTGGAAGGCCTGGTGGATCTGGACGCCGAGCGCGCGCGCCTGGACAAGGAGATCGCCCGCGTTTCCTCGGAGAAGGAAAAGAGCGAAACCAAGCTGTCCAAGTTCACCGACAAGGTGCCGGCGGCAGTGGTCGAGCAGGAACGTGTACGCCTGCTGGACTGGAACAGCCAGCTGGCCGGCCTGCAGGAACAGCGCGCGAAGCTGTAAGGCTTGCTGATTGCTGTTGTGGAAAACGCCGCCTTCGGGCGGCGTTTTCTTTTGTGCGTATTGGATGCGAAGAGCTGCAAGCCAACCAGCAAAAATCAAAAGCCCCCTCATCCGCCCTGTCGGGCACCTTCTCCCGCGCGCGGGAGAAGGGACTGCAATGATTTTTGCGCTGTGATGGGTGGCCCCACTATCACGCTCGAGTCGAAGCCGAAGCCGAAACCAAGGCCAAAGCACGTAAAAAAGCCAAAGCCAAAGCACGTAAAGCCGATTACTCAGTAACCCCGCAGAAGTGCATGTTGCATTGCATTCCCTTCTCCCGCCTGCGGGAGAAGGTGCCCGACAGGGCGGATGAGGGGGCTCTTTGTTCTTGGCTTTGGGCTTTTGCCTTTCACTCCCAACAACCCCAACAGCCCTCAATCCCAGCTACCCTCAACAAGCCTCCAAACCACCCACCCCAATGTCCCTCGGCATCTTCTGCGCCGTCCTGTTCGCCGCCCTGCTCCACGCCAGTTGGAACGCCATCGTCAAACTCGGTGGCGACAAACTGCTGACCACGATCCTGGTCACCGGCTGGGCCGCTGTGCTGTCCGCCATTGCCCTGCCCTGGCTGCCAGCGCCGGCAACACACAGCTGGCCTTGGCTCGCTGCCTCCGCCGTGCTGCAGACCGGCTACTACGTGCTTGTCGCCCGCGCCTATCACAGCGCCGACATGAGCCTGTCCTACCCGTTGATGCGCGGCTGCGCGCCGCTGCTGGTCGCCATCGCCGGCACTTGGCTGTTCAACGAACACCTGCCCGCCGCTGCCTGGGCAGGGATCGCCCTGATCAGCGGCGGCATCCTGTGCATGGCCGGCAGCGGCAAAGGCGGCAACATTCGCCTGCCGCTGGGCATCGCCGTGGTCATCGCCACCTACACCCTGGTCGACGCACAGGGCGCACGATTGTCGGGCAATGCCGTGAGCTACACGCTGTGGCTGTTCCTGCTATCCGGCCTGCCGCTGCCGCTGTGGGCGCTGTTTGCCCGCCGCGCGCAACTCGGCAGCTATCTGCGCGGCAACTGGCAACGCGGCCTGGTGGGTGGCATCGGCACCACCGCCTCGTATGCGATCGCGCTGTGGGCAATGACGCTGGCGCCGGTGGCGGTGATCGCCGCGCTGCGCGAGACCTCGATCCTGTTCGCGCTGCTGATATCGGCGCTGCTGCTGAAAGAACACATCAGCCGCCGGCGCCTGCTTGCCGCCGGGCTGATCGTCACCGGGGTAATGCTGCTACGGCTGGCCTGACAAGCTCGCCTTGAAAGCATGGCTTACAGCGGCGGCATCACGCTGATGTCGTCGTCCACCAGTTCCATCGCCATCACCAGCGCATCCTCGCGTCCGTTCGCGGTGGGGTAATAGCGCGGGCGGCGGCCAATCTCGTTGAATCCCTCGCTGTGGTACAGCGCAATCGCCGAGGTATTTGACGGGCGCACTTCCAGAAACACCCGCAATGCGCGGCGCTGGCGGGCAACCCGCACCAGCTCACGCAACAGGCGCCGGCCGTGGCCGCGTGACTGGCACAGGGGGTCGACGCAGACATTGAGCACATGCGCCTCATCAGCGGCTAGGCTGAGCACGCCGTAGCCGACGATGCCATCGTCCTGCACCAATACCCGGCTCGGGTAATCGGCACGCAGACAATCCTGGAAGATGCCGCGCGTCCACGGGAACGGATAGGCGCGCAGCTCCACTTCCATCACCGCATCCAGATCCGCGTCATACATCGGCCGCAGGACCGTGCCCAACGCGCTCATTGCCGCGATTTCCGCCGCAATGCGCGTAGCTGCGGCCACAAGGCGCGCTTGGCGGCCGGATTGGCGCGCAGCTCGGCCAGCGGCCAGCTGTCCATCAGCGCCCGCGTCTGCGGGTCGTTCGGATTGCAGCCGGAAGCGCGCAGCAAGGCGATCTGCAGGCGATCGGGCATGCGCACTCCGCCGCTGCGGCGCGTGCCGCCGGCCGGGGCTGCGGTAAACGCCGGCGCCGGTGCGGTACTCGGCGCATCCGGGGCCTTCTGCGAGGCTTGCCGCGAGGCCGCAGCGGCAACCGGTTTGCCCGGCGCGGCCATCTGCGGCGGCGATGCCGGCTCCGCTGCCAAAGCGGGCGCCTCAGCTACCGGCGCAGCGACCGGCGGCGCATCCAGCGCGCCGCCTTCCAGATAAACGGTGTAGCCCATCGCCTGCAGCCACGCCTGCTGCTCCGGGGTCCACACCGGCTCGGGCGAGAAACCGATCACTGCACCTTGCCAGCCGGTTGCCGCCAGCGCTGCAACAGCCACATCACCGGCCCGGACAGCGCGTAGATCACGCCAACCACCAGCAAGGTACGCGCCGGGTCCAGCACCACGATCGAAATCACGATCGGCACCAGCGCCAGCACCACGAACGGCACGCGCTCCGAGCGCGGGCCTTTTTCGCTGCCACCCTTGAAGCTCCAGAAGCGGATCCGGCTGACCATCAGCAGGCCGGACACGATGGTCACGCCCAAGGCGACATAGCGCAGCTGCTCGCCGCTCCAACCCAGCTGGCCGTCAGCGAAGGCCCAGACGAAGGACATCATCAAGCCGGCCGCAGCCGGGCTTGCCAGGCCGACAAACCAGCGCTTGTCAACCGTACCCACCTGGGTGTTGAAGCGGGCCAGCCGCAATGCGGCGCAGGCGGCATACAAAAACGCTGCCGACCAGCCGACCCGGCCCAGCACGTCACCGTCGAACTTCAGGGAAGACAGGGCCCAGTGATACATGACCAGCGCCGGCGCCATGCCGAAGCTGACCAGATCGGCCAGGGAGTCGTATTGCACGCCGAATTCGCTGCTGGTGCCGGTCAAACGCGCAACCCGGCCATCCAGCCCATCCATCACCGCCGCCACGAACACAGCAATGCTGGCGTTGACGAACTGGCCGTTGGAGGCGGCGATGATCGCGTAGAAGCCGGCAAACAGCCCGGCGGTGGTAAACAGGTTCGGGAGCAGGTAGATGCTGCGCGAACGGGGTGGTGGTCTCAATTCGTCCATACCGGCCAGTTTAATCGACTTGCCAGCCACGTCACCGGGTGCTGCAATCGCCCCCTGCCCTGTTTCGGTGCCTGGAGTTGCCATGCTCGCCCTGTCCCGCCTCTGCTGCCTGCTCGTGCTCACAGCCGCCGCCAGCGCCCATGCCGGCAATCTCTACAAGTGGAAGGACGCCAATGGCGTCACCCAGTACTCGGAACGGCCGCCGGCCGGGAAGCAGTACGAAACCCGCCGCATCACCGCCAGCGGCGCATCGACGGCCGAACCAGCCGCACCGGCCGAGGCCGCCGAATCGGCCCAATGCCTGGGTGCGCGGAAAAACCTGGACCTGCTGAACGGCAGTGGCCCGGTGCTGCATGACACCGACGGCGATGGCAAGCCGGATGCGCCCTTGGATGACGCCCAGCGCGACGCGCAGAAGCGGCTGGCCGAGGCGGCAGCGGCGGCTTATTGCAAGCCAGCACCGAAGAATTGAGCGAGGCGGCAACTGCCGGACGGTGATTTTGCGTTTGTGAAGCCTGCCCGGCGATAAGGTTGAGGGGTTGTGGGAGCGGCGTAAGCCGCGAAGCTCGTAATCCCTGCAATTGCCAACACTTCCGCCAACCTGGATCGGCTAGCTTCGCGGCTTACGCCGCTCCTACAGCTTTGCCCCCTCCTTTTGGCCGCAGGCCAAGGGGAGGGCTGGGGAGGGGTGGCTTTTGAGGCCTTTCTGTATTCCCAGCTTCGCGGCTGACGTCGCTCCCATGGCTTTGCTCCAGCTCTGCTCCCTCCCTTTGGCCGCAGGCCAAGGGGGGGACTGGGGAGGGGTCGGCTTTTGAGGCCTTTCTGTATTCCCGGCTTCGCGGCTTACGCCGCTCCTACAGCTCTGCCCCAGCTCTGCTCCAGCTCTGCTCCCTCCCTTTGGCCGCAGGCCAAGGGGAGGGTTGGGGAGGGGTTGGCTTTTGAGGCCTTGCTGTATTAACCGGCTTCGCGGCTTACGCCGCTCCTGCAGCCAGTTTCCCCCTCGCCGCTGCCCTGACCTGCTCGCGGCGGTACGCAGGGGCCTGCAAGGCTGGCAAAATAGCGGATCGTCCGTTCTGCGAAGCCCCCTGCCATGCGCCTTTCCCGTTTCCACCTGCACACCACCAAGGAAACCCCTGCCGACGCCGAGCTGGTCAGCCACCGGCTGATGCTGCGCGCGGGCATGATCCGCAAGCTGGCATCGGGCCTGTACACCTGGTCGCCGCTGGGCCTGCGGGTGCTGCGCAAGGTGGAAACCATTGTCCGCGAGGAAATGAACCGCGCCGGCGCGGTAGAGCTGCAGCTGCCCACCATCCAGCCCAAGGAATTGTGGGAAGAAACCGGCCGCTGGCAGAAATTCGGCGGCCAGCTGCTGAAAATCAAGGACCGCAAGGAGCAGGAATACTGCTACAGCCCCACCGCCGAGGAAGCCATTACCGACTTCGCGCGCCAGGAGCTGTCCAGCTACAAGCAGCTGCCGGTCAATTTCTACCAGGTGCAGACCAAGTTCCGCGACGAAATCCGCCCGCGTTTCGGCGTCATGCGTTCGCGCGAGTTTTTGATGAAGGATGCCTATTCCTTCCATCTGGACGACGCCAGCCTGGTCGCCGAATACGAAAACATGAAGGCGGCCTATAGCCGCATCTTCACCCGCCTGGGCCTGGAATTCCGCGCTGTGCAGGCCGATTCCGGCGCCATTGGTGGCGACGCCTCGCAGGAATTCCACGTGATCGCCGATTCTGGCGAGGACGCGCTGGTGTTCTCCACGGGCTCGGATTACGCCGCCAATGTGGAAGCCGCCGTCGCCGCCGATCCGGCAGCGCGCGCCGCTGCCAGCGAAACGCTGCGCAAGATCGACACCCCCACCCAGAAGACCTGCGAAGACGTGGCCGCGCTGATGGGCATCGCCCTGCTGCGCACGGTCAAATCGGTCGCGATCATGACCACCGATAATCAGTTCGTGCTGGCACTGGTGCGTGGTGACCACGAGGTCAATGAAATCAAATTGGCCAAGGTGGCTGGCCTGAACGATTACCGCATGGCCAGCGAAGCCGAGATTGCCGATTATCTGGGCAGCGAGCCGGGTTTCCTCGGCCCATTGAATCCGCGCAAGCCCATCCGCGTGGTGGCTGACCGCGAAGTGGCGGCAATGGCTGATTTTGTGGTCGGCGCCAATGAGAAAGGTCTGCATATTGCTGGCGTCAACTGGGGCCGTGACCTGGCCGAGCCGGAAGTTGCCGATATCCGCAACGTCAAGGCCGGCGACCGTGCCCGCGACGGCGGCGAGCTGAAGATTACCCGCGGTATCGAAGTGGGCCACGTGTTCCAGCTGGGCCGCCAATATGCGCAGGCATTGAAGGCCACCGTGCTGGACCAGAACGGCAAGGCTGCGGTGATGGCGATGGGCTGTTATGGCATTGGCGTGTCGCGCATCGTGGCGGCCGCGATCGAGCAGAACCATGACGAGGTTGGCATTATCTGGCCGGTAAGCATGGCGCCGTGGCAGGCGGTGGTCTGCATGATCAACCCGAAGCAGGACCCGGCGGTCACCGCCGCCGCCGAAGCACTGCTGGCCCAGCTGCAGGCCGCTGGCGTGGACGCCGCACTGGATGATCGTGGTCTGCGCCCGGGGCAGATGTTTGCCGATATGGAACTGATCGGCATTCCGCATCGCATCGTGGTGTCCGAACGTGGCCTGGCAGCAGGCACCGTGGAATACCGCGCACGCAGCGCCAGCGAAGCGGAGAATCTGGATCAGGCAACCGCTATCAGCAGGATTACCGGCTGAATCAGCCCACTTAAAACGCCGGGACATTTTCCCGGCGTTTTCATTTGCGGATAACATGGAAAACGGTATTTATCTGTCATTCCCGTAACCGGCCCGGTATGCTTTGCTGCGCTGCCACGGAATGGCATTCACCCCCAACCCATTATCCGGAGTAGTTATTCGATGAGTATCGATCTGTCCCAGCTGTCGGCCAAAGAACTGGCCGTACTGATCCGCGACGCACAGAAGCGCAAGACCGTTGTCGCCAAGCGCCAGCCGATTGCCAAGGCCCGTGCCCTGGTGGCCGCTGCCGCCAAGAAGGCTGGCTATACCGTCGAAGAGCTGTTCGGCACCGGCGCCGCCGTTGCAGTGAAGGCCCCGCGTGGCGCCAAGGCCAGCAAGGGCGCTGCCAAGACCGGCCGCAAGCTGCCCAAGGTTGAGCCGAAGTATCGCAACCCGGCCAATGCCGCTGAAACCTGGACCGGCCGTGGCAAGCAGCCGCGCTGGCTGGCCGAATACACCAAGGCAGGCCGCAAGGTCGAAGATTTCCTGATCCAGAAGTAAGTAATCTGGAACGGAAATTACAAAACGCCGGCAGCTGCCGGCGTTTTTTTATTGGCTGGATTTAATGTCCGCTGCCGAGCCTTGGATTTGCCGATTCCGGCACTCAAACGCCAGGGATTATCTGAAAGCAACGTAGCCCGGGTAAGCGCAGCGCACCCGGGGAGCAGGAAAAGCCGGAATATGCAGATATTTCCCAATGGCCGCAGACAGCCCCGGGTGCGCTGCGCTTACCCAGGCTACCTTGATCGCTGCGAGATCACGTTGCCGGCGCAGCGCGGTGCTTTCGTGAACAGCAATGGCTATCAGCCCTTCAGCGCCGGGCAGTGCACCCGCGCATCAGAGATTCTTGCGCGCCGGTACCAGCAGGTTGCCGAACAACAGCCCGGCCACCAGCGCCATCACCACGTTGACCACGGTCAGCAGCGCCGATTCACCGGCATTCACGTTCTGCTGCTGGATCAGGCTCAGCACGCCGCGCAGGCTGGTGCTGCCGGGCACCAGCATGATGATGCCCGGCAGGCGGATGATCGCGCCGGGCCGCTGCACGATGCGCCCGAACAGATTGCCGGCGGCAGTAACCGCCATTGCGGCGAGAAAGATGCCCGCTGGCGCGCCCCATAACTGGCCGCCATAACGGGAAATGGCATACCCGGCCACCGACGCCGCCATCACCCAGGGGTAATCACGCTTGCTGGCACGGAACAACATGGCGAAGGCAAACGAGGCCACCAGCACCGAGCCCCATTCCACCCAGTTGGATTGCGGCCGCGAGGCACGGATAACCGGTTCCAGGCCGATGGAATTGGCGATGGTGACGGCGATCATCGCGCCCACCGTGAGCTTCATGATGGTGGTCAGCGCACCGGCAAAACGCGCCGTGCCCGATACCCAATGCCCACTGGCCAGTTCATTGACCGAATTGGTCAGCGCCATACCCGGCAGCAGCACCACCAGTGACGCGATGATGGTGGAGTTCAGATTCAAGGGGCCGATGAAGCTGGCCACCAGCACGGCCACGAAGCCGGCCAGCAATGCCGCCAATGCCTCACCGGCCTCTCGCGTTGCGACGCGCCGGTCGGTGTAGAACAGCATCAGGCCGATCAGCAGGCCGGTGATGCCGGCGGTGGCGATATCCAGCCACGGCAGCCGCCACAACCCCGCCACGCCCGCCGAGCCCAGGGTGAACGAGGCCAGCAGCTGGATCTTGCTGCGCATGCCACCGTCCTTGTCGAGCTGGCGCAGCGCGGTATGCCCTTGGGCAATGGACATCTGCCCGGCCGCCACCGCATCGGCGATCTGGTCGGCCATTGCAAGTTTGTGCAGGTTGGTATCGCCCGGGCCCAGGCGGATGACGCGGGTGATATCGCTGGAGCCGATGGCACGAGTGGGGTCGCTGAAACTCAGAATCAGCCCGGTCGGGTTCGACCACGGCTCACAATCCAGATCCAACTGCTGCGCCAAGGCCACCACGGCCGCCTCCAGACGCTGCGCGGTCGTGCCATAACTGTGCAGGCGCCCGGCCATCTCCGAAACGAAGGCCACACGTTGCGCATAGGTAGCCCGATTGGAAGCGGTGGCCGGGGCAGCGGCAAGGGTTTCGGCAGACATGGCCGCTAGTATCACCTGAAGCGGATGAAATACTCATCCGGGTTGAAGGGCGGACAGGGTATTCTCCGCAGTCAATGGTCACCATGAAAGACATTCCCCCACCCGATTGCGTACTTCCTCCCGATGCGGATGGCCTGCTCAGGCTTTCCGGCAACTGGACCTTGTCCACCGCGCTGCGCTCGGGCGAGGTCTTGCACGCGCAGACCGGGCAGGTGACCGGTATCGACGCGCGCTCCATCGACCGGTTGGATTCGGCCGGGGTACTGCTGTTGCTGCGCTATGCGCACAAGCTGGGGCTGCCAGATGAAGCGCTGCAGTTCCGCGACGATCACCAGGCCCTGGTCTGCACCATCGAGGAAGTCGCCGACGAACGACCCAAGCCGCAACGCGATTACGGCGTGGCCGCCGCGCTGGAGCGCCTGGGCCGCTCGGTGTATGCCATTGCCGGCAACATTGTGGTGCTGGTCAACTTCCTCGGCGAAAACCTGAGCAAGCTGGCACGCCTGGTCCGCCAGCCGCGTCGCTTCCGGCTGACCGCAGCGGTCAATCAGATGGAAGAAGTTGGCCTGAACGCTGTGCCGCTGGTGGCGCTGCTGTCCTATCTGGTGGGCGCGGTGATCGCCTTCCTCGGTTCCACCATCCTGCGCGACTTCGGTGCGGAGATCTATGTGGTGGAGTTGGTCTCGATTGCCTTCCTGCGCGAGTTCGCGGTGCTGCTTACCGCCATCGTGCTGGCCGGGCGTACCGCCAGCGCCTTCACCGCACAGATTGGTGCGATGAAGGCACGCGAGGAAATCGACGCCATCCAGACCCTGGGCCTGGACCCGATCGACCTGCTGGTACTGCCGCGGGTGGTCGCGCTGCTGATCATGCTGCCCCTGCTTACCTTCATCGCGATGATCGCCGGCCTGGCCGGTGGCGTCACCGTCGGTGCATTTGATCTGGGTATTCCGCCGCAGATGTACCTGGCGCGCATGCACGACACCATCGAGGTGCGGCACATGCTGGTCGGCCTGTCCAAGGCGCCGGTATTCGCGTTGATCATCGCGTTGATCGGCTGCCTGGAAGGCCTGAAGGTGGAAGGCACCGCACAATCGGTGGGCGAACGCACCACCTCCAGCGTGGTGCAGACCATCTCGCTGGTCATCATCCTCGACGCGCTGGCCGCGTTGTGGTTCATGCACATGGGCTGGTGAGCGAATGAACACCCCTGAAGCCACCACCGTTGAAGACACCGAACTGGCCATCCGCGTGCGCGGGCTGGTGAATCGTTTTGGCAGCCAGACCGTGCACGACAGCCTGGACCTGGACGTGCGGCGTGGCGAAATCCTCGGCGTGGTTGGCGGCTCGGGCACCGGTAAATCGGTGTTGATGCGCTCCATCCTCGGCCTGCGCACGCCCGATGCCGGGCAGATTGAAGTACTGGGCGTGGATGCCCGTTCGGGCAATCCGGCCGACCGCCTGCGCATCGAGCGCAACACCGGCGTGCTGTTCCAGGACGGCGCCCTGTTCTCCTCGCTGACGGTTGGCGAGAACGTGCAGGTGCCGCTCAAGGAACATCACCCCGAACTCAGCGAACGCTGGCATTACGAACTGGCCCTGCTGAAAGTGAAACTGGCCGGCCTGCCTGCCGACGCCATCAACAAGCTGCCCTCGCAGCTGTCCGGCGGCATGCGCAAACGCGCCGGCCTGGCCCGCGCGCTCGCGCTGGACCCACCCTTGCTGTTCCTGGATGAGCCCACCGCCGGGCTCGATCCGATCGGCGCGGCCGCCTTCGACCGCCTGATCAAGACCCTGCAGGAAGCACTGGGCCTGACCGTCTTCCTGATCACCCACGATCTGGACACGCTCTACGCCATCTGCGACCGCGTCGCGGTGCTGGCTGACCACAAGGTCATCGCCAACGCCCCCTTGCCCGAAATCGAACAACTCGACCATCCGTGGATACGCGAGTACTTCCACGGCCCCCGCGCCCGCGCAGCGCGCGGCCTCCAGCACGAGCCTGCTTGATATGGAAACCAAAGCCAACTACGTCCTGATCGGTGCCTTCACCCTGCTTGCCGGCATTGCCCTGCTGGCGTTCGGGTTGTGGGCCGCCAAATATTCCTCCGACCGCACCTGGCAGGAGTACCGGGTGGTGTTCACCGAAGCAGTGACCGGTTTGTCGGTGGGCAGCCCGGTGCAGTACAACGGCATCGCGGTGGGCTCGATCACCGAGCTGACCCTGGCCCCGGACGACCCGCGCAAGGTAGTGGCCAAACTGCGGCTCAATTCCACCACCCCGGTCAAGACCGATACCCGCGCCAAAATGGCCATCACCAGCCTGACCGGGCCGTCGATCATCCAGCTCAGCGGCGGCACGCCGCAGGCGGCCGCGCTCACCGCGGTCAGCAAGGAACCGGTGCCGACCATCGCCACCACGCCTTCGGCACTGCAGAACATCACCGACGTTGCCAACCGCGTGGTCGAACGCATGGACGAGCTGCTCAGCGACGACAACGTCAACAAGATCTCGGCCACGCTCGCCCATCTGGAAACCATCAGCAGCGGCCTGGCCGACCGTGACCAGGGCACGCAGGCATTGCTGGTGGAAGCCCGCGATGCCGCACGCAACCTCAACGTCACCCTCGGCTCCGCCAATGGCGCGATCCAGAACCTGGACCAGAACGTACTGCGGCAGCTGCCGGCCACCCTGGACAAGCTCGACACCAGCCTTGGCAAGCTGGACTCGGCCGCCGGCAACGCCGACGCCATCCTTGGCGAGAACCGCGCGGCCATCAACAGTTTTGCCAACGATGGCCTGGCCCAGCTCGGCCCGACCCTGACCGAACTGCGCGGTCTCATCCGCGACCTGCGCCGGGTCAGTGACCGGCTGGAGAACAACCCGGCGCGCTACCTGCTCGGCCGCGACGCCCCGAAGGAGTTCGAACCCAAATGAAGCGCATCCCCCTGATCAAACTGCTTGCCCCCGCCTGCCTGCTGGCTCTGGCCGGCTGTTCGGTGCTGGCCGGTGGCGACCGCCAATCCACCACCATTTATGCGCCACAGGTACGGGTACAGGCCGATCCGGCATGGCCGCAGGTCAACTGGCAGCTGGCCATCGCCAAACCCAGCGCGGCGCGCCTGATCGACAGCCCACGCATCAACGTGCGGCCGACGCCGGGGGAGCTGGAGGTTTACCGCGGTGCCACCTGGTCGCAGCCGGCCACCGATATCCTGGAAGACACTCTTCTGCGCGGCTTTGAGGATTCCGGGCGGATCGATGCGGTTGCGCGCATCGCCACCGGCATCCGCTCCGATTACAAGCTGACCACCGACCTGCGCCGTTTCGAGTCGGACTACCGCGGCGGCGAGCTGCCGGCGGCTACCATCGAACTGAACGCCAAGTTGATCCACAGCTTGGACCAGCGCGTGGTCGCCGCACGCACCTTCGTCGTCACCGAGCCGGCCACCTCCACCGAGATCGGCAGCGTCGCCAGCGCCTTTGAAACGGCACTGGGCAAGACCACCACCGTGCTGATTGGCTGGACCCTGCTCAACGGCCAGCGCGACGCGGCACAGCAGCGATCTGGCGGAAAGTAAGGTTGATGCGCTCGCCCGACACCCGCGCGGTCTTGGGCAGCGCATGCTGGTAATCGCGCTGGCAATCCCCGCGCATCAGCAACAGATCGCCATGGCCGAGCCGGTATTCGAGCTTGCGTGCGGGATCATCGCGGCGACGCAGTAGAAAGCGGCGCTCAGCGCCCAGGCTCAGTGAAGCGATCAGCGGCGTCGGCCCCAGTTCGGGCTCGTCATCGCTATGCCAGCCCATGCTGTCGCGGCCATCGCGGTAGCGGTTCAGCAGCACGCTGTTGAAGCGGGTATCACAGGCCTGCTGAAGCAACTCACGCACTTCCTGCACAGCCGGCGCCCAAGGGTGCGGAATGAAGTCCGCCCCCGAATAGCGGTAATGCGCATCCGCATCCCCCATCCAGCAGCTCAGCCGCGGCGAATCCAGCCAGCGCCCGAACATGCGGATGCGGTGAACCTCCCAAGACACCTGCGTATGCAAGGCCAGCAACAAGGCATCCGCCTGTGCTGCGGGCAGCCAGGCGGATTGGTGATGGATGTCGAACTCTGGCGGAGCAAGTGTCAGCATCGGCGCACGCTAACACTCAAATGCGCTCCGCATTTGCCCGTTGCAGCATGAATCCTGAAAATGGTCGTCCGTCAGCCCTGATTTCCCCGGAAGACACATGCCCACACAACCCAACCACGTCCGCTACCGGAGCTTGTTTCCCTATGCGGACAGCGGACAATCGTGCGCATGAATCGCTACCTACAGGCAGCACGCCGCTCCATCCAACAGCATGGCGGAGGCGTCGGAGGGCTATTCTCGGTGATCCGCAGGGCAATGAAGATCACGGCTGCTATGGGAATCCGCGGCGTGGTCGATCGGCTGCATTCGGCCAGCGCGGTGCGCACGATGGTCGCTGATACGCTCGACGAAACCCCGTTACCCGCTCCGGTCCCGCTGGCCGCGTTGGACCTGCGTGTGGGCGTGATGGCACACATCTTCTATCCCGATCTCATTGATGAGTTCGCGCAGTCGTTGCAGCACATCCCTGTCCCATTCACCCTGCTGGTGTCCGTCGTCGACGCTGTCGCGGCCGAGCAAGTGCAGGCCCGCATGAAGCAACTGCCGAACGTGCAGCAGCTCTCCGTCAAGATCGTCGAAAACCGAGGGCGCGACATCGCACCGCTACTGGTGGACTTCCATGACGAGGTCCTCGCGCTGGATGTTATCTGTCACGTTCATACCAAGAAGTCGCTTTATACCGGCGGTGAGCAAAGCCGATGGCGCCGCTACCTGCTGGACTCACTGTTCGGCTCCACCGAACGGGTCGCCTGGATACTCGGAACGTTGCAGGCCAGTCCAACGCTTGGCCTTGTTTACCCAGAAAGCTACGAAGAAATGCCGCTATGGGGGCACACGTTCCTCAGCAACGGCCCCGCATGCGATGCCCTTGCCGCACGTTTGGGGATCGCCTTGGAGCACGGCCGCTACCTTGATTATCCCGCCGGCTCGATGTTCTGGGCGCGCGTGGACGCTCTGCGTCCCTTGTTCGATCTGCACCTGCAAACGCATGACTTTCCACCTGAACAAGGACAAGTGGACGGCACCCTGCAACATGCAACGGAACGGATGTTCAGCCAGGTTGCACGTCACCAGGGATACTGGCTGGGCATCCTGCCCACCGACGGAGGCCTGACACTGACAACGGAGGGCCTACGCAATGTGCACGACGCGCTGGCCCTTGATATCGGTCAGCGGCTCCGACTTTCGGCACTGCAGGCCTCTACTGTCAGTTTCGATGTGTTCGACACACTGGCGGTGCGCCCGTTCCTGACGCCGGACGCGTCACGCGTCTATCTGGCATGGCGCATGGAGCGCGAGCACGGCGTTAACGAATTTGTCCGTCTTCGTTGCGACGCTGAGGCTTCGCAACGCAATGCATTGCAACGCGACCCCACGCTGACGGAGATTTACCAGCAGTTGGCGCGCCAGCTCGGTATGTCCATCGCGGTGGCGGAACGTCTGATGGCCACGGAGCTGGAGCACGAGCGCCGCCAACTGCGTCCTCGGCTGGGTGTAGTGAATGCACTGATGCAAGTGAATCCCATCCCCAGATTCGCTCTGTCTGACATGTATCTGGATACCGCGCAGCTGAAGCAGGTCTTGCCTGACATAGTGGTCGCCGCACTCCCCACCTGGCGCGTCTCATGCGAGACCGGTCTGCGCAAGGACCAGCTGTGCAGCTGGCCAGAACTGGCGCGTCGTGAAGGCATCAATATTGCCCGCTGGTTGCACGTTGGTGACAACGAGCAAGCCGACGTGCAATTGCCGCAATTGGCCAACCTACTAACTCCCGTGCACGTCCTGCGCCCAGCCGCCCTGCTGGATGTCATCCCCGCACTACGAGCGCTCCGCCATCCCGAAGGCGCGCGCGCGCCCTGGCCTGAACAGCTTTGGCGCGGGCTCTTGGTGAACCGTTTCGCCTTCCTGCTCGATTCCCAGCCACAACGGTTGCGCGGGCGCCTGCAACTGGATGCCGAAAATCTGGGTTACGCAGCGCTTGGCCCCTTGTTGCTCGACTTCCTGCTGACGATGCTGCGGACAACGACACAACAAGGCGTGGACAGCCTGCTTTTTCTCAGCCGCGAGGGGCATCTTCTGCACCAGGCCTTCGAACGCCTGCAACCGTTCCATCCGACCGCCAGGCAGCTGCATGCCCACTATTTCCTTGCTTCACGCCGTGCCACGGCACTGCCAGCCATGCATCGCGCCGATGACGTGAACCTGATGTTGGAAGGCACCTTCAACGGCACCCTATGCCAACTGCTGCAAGCGCGCGGCGGCGATACCGCTGTCGAAGCGGTCGCCAGCGTTCTCCCGGATCTGCTCGATCGCGCCGTATTCCTACCAGAAATGGCGACCACCATTGCCGAATGGCTGCAGCCCGCGCTGCCGGCATTGCTTGCCCGCGCCGCGCAGGCGCGCGCCGATTACCTGACCTATTGGTCCACGTTTGGCAACACCCAGTCATCCATGGTGGTTGACATAGGCTACGCAGGGACGATCCAGCGCAACCTCTCCCGCTTGCGCCAACAGCCGCTTGGCGGCTACTACATGGCCCTTCGTTCACGGGCCAGCCAACTGCAGGACGGTAACTGGGCACAGGCCCGCTACTTCGATGGTCGCCAAGGCGGCGAGGAGACAACCTCACCGATCCTGTCCCATGACTTGTTGCTGGAGGCCTTGCTGGGCGCACCCGCCGGGCAGTTCAACGGCTTTGGAACGGATGGAAATGCGTCCATCCAGCCACGCTTTGGCCCTGTCGAACTGGACGCACAGGGTCTGCAATCGTTGCAGCGCACCCATCAGGGCGCGCTGGCATTCATAGATGACGTTGGTGCGATGCTCGGTGAGTACATCGCTGATATCGAGCTGGACGCCGCTGGCATTCAGGTTCCACTGCAATGCGTGGCCAACGGCCGCTGGGATGCCGATGAAACACTCCGACAACTGGCCACCGACGACAGCTTCACCGGCCGCGGCAAGGTTGCAGCGGCCGGGAATTCCATCAATTAACGCCGGAACGCAACGCCGGTCTTTTCCTTCAACTCGTCATCACTGACACCCGGCGCGGCTTCCACCAGCACCAGGCCATCGGCGCCGACATCGAAGATCGCCAGATCGGTGATGATGCGGTCGACCACGCCCACGCCGGTCAGCGGCAAGGTGCAGTCGGGCAGGATCTTGTGCTCGCCGTTCTTGGCGGTGTGCTCCATCAGCACCACCACGCGCTGCACGCCGGCAACCAAATCCATCGCGCCGCCCATGCCCTTGACCATCTTGCCGGGCACCATCCAGTTGGCCAGGTCGCCCTTGTCAGTCACCTGCATGGCGCCGAGGATGGCCAGGTTGATATGGCCGCCGCGGATCATCGCGAACGAATCATGGCTGCCGAAGTAGCTGGCACCGGCACGCGCGGTGACAGTCTGCTTGCCGGCATTGATCAGGTCGGCGTCCACCTCAGCCTCGGTCGGGAACGGGCCGATGCCAAGCAGGCCGTTCTCCGACTGCAGCCATACATCCACACCTTCCGGAATGTGGTTGGCCACCAGGGTCGGCAGGCCGATGCCCAGATTCACGTAGGCACCATCGGTCAGCTCGCGCGCGGCGCGCTGTGCCATTTCGTCACGGGTCCAGGCCATCTCAGTTCCCCTCCTGACGCACGGTGCGCTGTTCGATGCGCTTCTCCGGCGTTGCGTTCAATACGATGCGATCGACGTAGATGCCCGGCAGGTGGACCTGATCCGGATCGATGGCGCCCACCGGCACGATCTCTTCCACCTCCACCACGCAGACCTTGCCGGCCATGGCGCAGGCGGGGTTGAAGTTGCGTGCGGTCTTGCGGAACAGCAGGTTGCCGGCTTCGTCAGCCTTCCACGCCTTGACCAGCGACACATCAGCCTTCAGCGCGGTTTCCAGCACATAGTGCTTGCCGTCGATCTCGCGGGTTTCCTTGCCTTCGGCAACGATGGTGCCGTAGCCGGTGGCGGTGAAGAACGCGGGAATACCAGCACCGCCGGCGCGCAGACGCTCGGCCAGGGTGCCCTGCGGGTTGAATTCCAGCTCCAGTTCACCGGCCAGGTACTGCCGCTCGAACTCCTTGTTCTCGCCCACATAGGACGAAATCATCTTCTTGATCTGGCGGGTTTCCAGCAGCTGGCCCAGGCCAAAGCCATCCACGCCGGCGTTGTTGGAGATCGCGGTCAGGCCCTTGACCCCGCTGTCGCGCAGCGCGGCAATCAGTGCCTCGGGGATGCCACACAGGCCAAAGCCACCTACGGCAAGGGTTTGCCCGTCGGCCACAATGCCAGCCAGGGCATCAGCAGCGCTGGCAAAGACCTTGCCGCGTTGCCGGGCCAAAGAGGAGAGATCGCTCATCGCATCACGCTCACAGTACTGAAGATGGCCATATTCTAGCCATACTGCGGTGACGGCCCCCTTGGACTTTCGGCCAGCGCATACGGCTCCTTGGAATTTCCATCCAGCGGGCAGACAGCCTCGGAGCGCGTACCCGACTAAACTAGGCAATCTTCCACCCAGCAGGATGCATGCATGCCCCTCCCCGCGTTCAAGGCCTATGACATCCGTGGCCGTGTGCCCGAAGAGCTCAATGAAGACATGGCCCGCAAGATCGGCAAGGCACTGGCCGCCGAGCTCGGCGCCGGGCCCGTGGTGCTGGGCCATGACGTGCGCCTGACCAGCCCTGCGCTGCAGGAGGCATTGGCTGCGGGTCTGCGCGGACAGGGCCGCGAGGTCATCGACATCGGCCTGTGCGGCACCGAGGAAGTCTATTTCCAGACCGGCCATCTGCAGGCCGCTGGCGGCGTGATGGTCACCGCCAGCCACAACCCGATGGACTACAACGGCATGAAGCTGGTGCGCGAACAAGCGCGTCCGATCAGCTCGGACACCGGCCTGTTCACCATTTCAGATGCCGTCGCCGCCGATGACTCGCTGCCGCAGCCCGCGCGCACCGGCCAGAGCGAGCAGCACGACAAGAGCGCCTACATCCAGCACCTGCTCAGCTACATCGATGCCAGCCAGCTCAAGCCGCTGAAGCTGGTGGTCAACGCCGGCAACGGTGGTGCCGGCGCCATTGTCGACCTGCTCGCGCCGCATCTTCCGCTGGAATTCGTGCGTATCTGCCACGAACCCGATGGCAGCTTCCCCAACGGCATCCCCAACCCGCTGTTGCCGGAAAACCGCGACGTCACCGCCAAGGCCGTGCGCGAGCATGGTGCCGACTTCGGCATCGCCTGGGATGGCGACTTCGACCGCTGCTTCTTCTTCGACCACAACGGTCGCTTCATTGAAGGCTATTACTTGGTCGGTCTGCTGGCCCAGGCCATCCTCGCCCGCAACCCCGGCGGCAAGATCATCCACGATCCGCGCCTGACCTGGAACACGGTCGAGATGGTCGAATCGGCCGGTGGCGAGCCAGTGCTGTGCAAGAGCGGCCACGCCTTCATCAAGGAAAAAATGCGCGCCGAGAACGCCGTCTATGGCGGCGAAATGAGCGCGCACCATTACTTCCGGGAATTCGCCTATGCCGATTCCGGGATGATCCCGTGGCTGTTGATTGCCGCACAGGTGTCCAGCAGCGGCCTGTCATTGGCCGAGTTGGTCGAAGACCGCATGGCGCGCTTCCCGTGCAGCGGCGAAATCAATTTCAAGGTTGCCGATGCCAAGGCGGCCGTCGCCCGGGTAATGGCACACTTCGCCGCGCAGTCGCCGGCACTAGACCATACCGACGGAATCAGCGCCGACTTCGGCAACTGGCGCTTCAACCTGCGCAGTTCCAACACCGAGCCGTTGCTGCGCTTGAACGTTGAAACCCGGGGTGATGCAGCCTTGCTGGCAGACCGCACTGCTGAAATCTCCACCTTGATCACCGCCTGAGAAACGCCATGAGCCAGATCCTGCCCGTCATCCTTTCCGGTGGTTCCGGCACGCGCCTGTGGCCACTTTCACGTGAGGCCTATCCCAAGCAGTTCCTGCAGTTGGCCAGCGAGCACAGCATGCTGCAGTCCACTTGGTTGCGGGTGGCCGATGTCGCCACGCAGGCACCGATCGTGGTGGCCAACGAGGCGCACCGGTTCGTTGCCGCCGAGCAACTGCAGCAGGTGGGGACCACACCGTCGGCGATCCTGCTGGAGCCGGTCGGCCGCAATACCGCACCGGCCATTGCTGCCGCTGCATTGGAAGCCTGCCGCGACGGCGCAGACCCGCTGCTGCTGGTGCTGCCTTCAGACCATTTGATTCGTCATGTGGGGCATTTCCACAGCGCCATCATGGACGCGGCGGATATCGCCGAACAGGGCAAGCTGGTTACCTTCGGCATCCAGCCAACTGCGCCGGAAACCGGCTATGGCTACATCAAGGCTACGCCCGGTGACGGTGCACGGGCCATCGAGCGTTTCGTCGAAAAGCCCGACTTGGCTACCGCACAGGCCTATGTGGCCTCGGGCGAGTACTACTGGAACAGCGGCATGTTCCTGTTCCGCGCCTCGCGTTACCTGCAGGAGCTGGAACGCCTGCAGCCGCAGATCCTGGCTGCCTGCCGCGCTTCGTGGGAAAAGGCACGACGCGAAAGCGACTTCATCCGCCTGGATGCGGAGGCCTTCAAGGCCAGCCCATCGGATTCGATCGATTACGCGGTGATGGAAAAGACCGCCGACGCTGCCGTGGTGCCGCTGGATGCCGGCTGGAGCGATGTCGGCTCGTGGACCGCGCTGCGCGATGTCTCCGAACAGGACGCCAACGGCAACGCGCATCGCGGCGATGTCATTGCCATCGACTGCCACGACACCTTCGCGTATGGCGAACGCCTGATTGCGATGGTGGGCCTGGATGACGTGATCGTGGTCGAGACCGACGATGCGGTGCTGGTCGGAAAGTCCGACCGCATGCAGGAAGTAAAGGACGTCGTGGCGCGACTGAAGGCCGATGGCCGCAGCGAAGCCACCTGGCATCGCAAGGTCTATCGCCCATGGGGCGCCTACGATTCGATCGACCACGGCGAACGCTTCCAGGTGAAGCGCATCACAGTCAAACCCGGCGGCACCCTGAGCCTGCAGATGCACCATCACCGCGCAGAGCACTGGATCGTGGTCAGCGGCACCGCCGAGGTCACGCGCGGCGATGAAGTGCTGCTACTGACAGAGAACCAGAGCACCTATATTCCGCTCGGTGTCACCCACCGTCTGCGCAACCCGGGCAAGCTGCCGCTGGAGCTGATCGAGGTGCAATCCGGCAGCTATCTCGGCGAAGACGATATCGTGCGCTTCGAGGATACCTACGGTCGCACCTGAGATAACGAGCAGGCCGCACAGAAAAAACCCCGGGCATCCCCGGGGTTTTTTCCATCTCGGCGCCGGCATGATGATCCATCGCCATGCGCATGAGCACAGCTCAGGCGTTGGCGATCTCAGCGATCACGTGACGCAGGCCCTCGCGCCAAGCCGGCAGGGTGATGCCAAAATCCTTCTGCAGCTTGCGATTGTCCAGTACCGACCAGGCCGGGCGCTTGGCCGGTGTCGGGTATTCCGCGCTTGAGATTGCCTGCACGCTCGGGGCCTTCGCCAATACACCTGCAGCGACTGCCTCGGCGAAAATCGCCTCGGCAAAACCATGCCAACTGGTTTGCCCCGATGCCGTCAAATGCCAGGTGCCGGACAACTGCCCCGGGTGTTGCAAAGCCTGCGCAGTCACATCGGCGATCAAGGCTGCCGGTGTCGGCGTGCCCAACTGGTCGGCCACCACCCGCAGTTCATCGCGTTCAGCGCCTACCCGCAGCATCGTGCGCAGGAAGTTGCCGCCGTGCGAGGCATACACCCACGCGGTACGGAAGATAAGGTGCCGGCCGCCGGCTGCGCGTACCGCCTCTTCGCCGTCACGCTTGCTGCTGCCATACACGCCCAACGGTGCCGTGGCATGGTCTTCAGCATAAGCCGCAGTGCCCTGCCCATCGAATACATAGTCCGTGGAGTAATGCACCATGGGTACATTGTGAGCTGCACACCATTGAGCGATCACGCCCGGCGCCTGGGCATTGGCCCGGAACGCCGCTTCGGGCTCCTGTTCGGCCTTGTCGACGGCGGTATAGGCGGCAGCGTTGACGACCACCGAAGGCTGCAGCCGATCCAGCAAGGTCGGCAGGCCTTCAGGCGAATCGAAATCCGCCACCTCGCAAGCACTGCCATCCGCCAGCGTTCCACTGCGCGTGGTGGCAATGACGGGGCCCAGTGGAGCCAGTGCCCGCAGCAGCTCCCGGCCCACTTGCCCGTTGCCGCCAAAGACCAATACGGTCATGGCACGTAGACCGGCAGACGGTCTTCGGCGATGTCTTTCAGGAAAGGCGCTGTTTCGTCCTTACCCGACAAGATCGGAGCGCTGATTGGCCAATCCACTGCGATGTCGGCATCGTTCCAGCGAATGCCTGCATCCGCTTCTTTTACATAGACGTCCGTGCACAAATAGTTGAATAGCGCGCGCTCCGAAAGCACGGCAAAGCCGTGCGCAAAACCTTCGGGTATCCAGAACTGGCGCTTGTTCTCCGCACTCAGGATGACAGCTTCCCAGCGACCGAAGGTAGGCGAGCCACGGCGGATATCCACCGCCACGTCATACACCTCGCCTTCCAGCACACTGACCAGCTTGCCCTGCGGGCGGGGCCACTGGTAGTGCAGGCCGCGCAACACGCCCTTACTTGAAGCAGAGACATTGCTCTGCACGAAGTTGCCTGGCAGACCGAGGGCAGCAAAGCGCTCAGCGTTCCAGGTTTCAAAAAAAAAGCCCCGTGCATCGCCAAACACCGCAGGCTCTATGACGGCGCACCCGGGTATGGTGGTTTTTATTACTTTCACGGAACAACACCGCGCTGCAGGAGCTTCTGCAAATACTGTCCATAGCCATTCTTGGATAACGGCGCAGCCAATGCTTCAAGCTGCTCCGCAGATATCCAACCCTGGCCATAGGCAATTTCCTCAGGGCAGCAAACCTGCAAACCCTGACGGGTCTGGATGGTTTCGATGAAGTTGGAAGCCTCCAGCAAGGACTGGTGCGTACCTGTATCCAACCAAGCGTAGCCACGACCAAGTGCCTCGAGCTGCAATTTACCTTCGTTCAGGTACACCTGATTGAGATCAGTGATCTCCAACTCGCCGCGCGGCGAGGGCTTCAATGCAGCCGCATAGTCACTGGCATTACCGTCATAGAAATACAGGCCGGTCACCGCATAGTTGGAGCGCGGTTCGGCAGGCTTTTCCACCAACCCAACAACCTTGCCATCCTTGCCAAACTCGGCCACGCCGTAGCGCTCCGGGTCATTGACCCAGTAGCCGAACACCGTCGCTCCATCGTCACGCGCATCGGCGCGCTTGAGCACTTCGCGCAAGCCCGTGCCGTGGAAAATATTGTCACCGAGCACCAGGCAGCTGGGCTTGCCACCGACGAATTCACGGCCGATCAGATACGCCTGTGCCAAACCGTCCGGGCTGGCCTGTACCGCATACTGAATGTCCATTCCCCACTGCGAACCATCACCCAGCAGCTGTTGGAACAAAGCCTGTTCATGCGGCGTATTGATGATCAGTACTTCACGGATGCCCGCCAGCATCAGCACGCTGAGCGGGTAATAGATCATGGGCTTGTCGTAGACCGGCAGCAATTGTTTGCTGACGCCCTTGGTGATCGGATACAGCCGCGTGCCAGAGCCTCCGGCCAGGATGATGCCTTTACGTTGCGTCATGGTTGTTCCCTAGTTGGCCCGCACAACTGTGCAGGCGCTGGACCATCGATATCAGGCGTCGGTGCCGATGCGCTGCAGGCGGTAGCTGCCGTCCAGTACGCCATTCACCCACTGCTGGTTGTCCAGATACCAGTCGACAGTGAAGCCAATCCCCTGCTCGAAGCTATGCTTCGGCTCCCAGCCCAGGTCGTTCTTGAGTTTGGACGCATCGATAGCATAGCGGCGATCATGGCCGGGACGATCAGTGACATACGTGATCTGCTCGTGGCGCGGCTTGCCGTCGGCGCGCGGACAGCGCGCATCCAGCAGCGCGCAGATCGCCTGCACCACTTCGATGTTCTGCTTCTCGGAATTTCCGCCGACGTTATAGGTTTCGCCGACCTTCCCCTTGGCCAATACGGTGCGGATTGCTTCACAGTGATCGGCCACGAACAACCAGTCACGCACCTGCTTGCCATCGCCGTATACCGGCAGCGGCTCACCGGCCAGGGCCTTGGCGATCACCAGCGGAATCAGCTTCTCCGGGAAGTGATACGGCCCATAGTTGTTGGAGCAATTGGTGGTCAACACCGGTAGGCCGTAGGTGTGGTGGAAGGCACGCACCAGATGGTCGGAAGCCGCCTTGGAGGCCGAGTACGGAGAATTCGGGGCGTAAGGCGTGGTTTCGGTGAACTGGCCGGTTTCGCCCAGCGTGCCGTAGACCTCATCGGTGGACACATGCAGGAAGCGGAATGTATCGGCCTTGTCAGCCGGCAGCGCCTTCCAGTAGTCACGCACGGCCTCCAGAAGGCCAAGCGTCCCAACCACATTGGTCTGGATGAAGGCGCCCGGGCCATCAATAGAACGGTCCACGTGGCTCTCGGCAGCAAAGTTCAGCACCGCGTCGGGGCGGTGCTCGGCCAGCAGGCGCGCCACCAGCTCACGGTCGCCAATATCGCCGTGGACGAAAACGTGGTCCGGGTTGCCCTGCAGGCCGTCCAGCGTCTTCAGGTTGCCGGCATAGGTCAATGCATCCAGATTGATGACCCGGATACCCTTTGCTACAGCTTCCAATACAAAATTGCCGCCGATAAAGCCGGCGCCGCCGGTCACAAGCCATGTGGTCACGCGGTGATTCTCCCGTTATTGCGTTTGCTGGGCAGCAAACAATCCCCACAAGGATATAACGGGCTCCACTGCCAGACCTGCACCATTGACAACGAAGCTGCAGTAGTCACACTTTGTCCGGACATTTAAGTGGAAACGAATGCTTCCATACGCATTCGCACGGACCTATCAACCCGGCTAGAATCGAGAAAATTCTGCCCCCGGCCCGCACCGGCCCCCATCAGCAACCGAAGGACCCCGCAGCACATGAAAATCCTCGTCGCGTACAAGCGCGTGGTGGACTACAACGTCCGCATTCAAGTCAAGCCGGATGGCTCCGGCGTGGTCACCGATGGCGTCAAGCTCTCGCCGAACCCGTTCGACGAAATCGCCCTGGAAGAAGCCCTGCGCCTGCGCGACAAGGGCATCGCCACGGAAGTGGTGGTCGCCACCATCGCCCCGGCCGACGCCCAGGCGCACCTGCGCAACGGCCTGGCCATGGGCGCCAACCGTGCCATCCACGTGGTCACCGACCAGGCCATCCAGCCGCTGACCGCCGCCCGTACCCTGCTCAAGCTGGTCGAAAAGGAACAGCCGGACCTGGTCATCCTCGGCAAGCAGGCCATCGACGACGACGCCAACCAGACCGGCCAGATGCTGGCCACGCTGTGGGCGCGTCCGCAGGCCACCTTCGCCTCCAAGATTGAGATCGCCGACGGCAAGGCCACGGTCACCCGTGAAGTCGACGCCGGCCTGGAAACGCTGGAAGTCGACCTGCCGGCCGTTATCACCACCGATCTGCGCCTGAACGAGCCACGCTTCATCAAGCTGCCGGACATCATGAAGGCCAAGGCCAAGCCGCTGGAAACCCTGCAGCTGGCCGACCTGGGCGTCGAAGCCGCCGACACGTTCAAGACCACCCACTACGCCGCACCTGCCAAGCGCAGCAAGGGCGTGATGGTGAAGGATGCCGCCGAACTGGTGGCCGCACTCAAGCAGAAGGGGTTGTTGTAATGGCCAAGATTCTCGTCATCGCCGAACACCTGGACGGCAAGCTCAACAGCGCCGTCGCCAAGACCGTTTCGGCCGCGACCGCCGTAGGCGGCGATATCGATGTACTGGTACTGGCCGCCGACCCGGCTGCCATTGCCGCTGAAGCCGCGCAGATCGCCGGCGTCAGCAAGGTGCTGACCGTCGCCAACCCAGCCAACGAACACGCCCTGGCACAGGTGCAGGCGCCGCAGATCGCCAAGACCGCCGCTGGCTACAGCCACGTCTTCGGCCCGTCGACCACCACCGGCAAGGATCTGATGCCGGCCGTGGCCGCCCTGCTCGGCGTCAACCAGGTCTCGGACCTGATGGCCGTGGAAGGCAGCCACACCTTCAAGCGCCCGATCTACGCCGGCAACGCCATCATCACCGTGGAAGCTCCCGCCGATCAGGTGGTCGTGGCCACCGTGCGTGCCGCCTCCTGGCCGGAAGCGGCCAAGGGCAACAGCGCCCCGGTCGAAGCCCTGGCCATCGACGCCGCCCTGCCCGGCCACACCCGTTTCATCGGCCTGGCCGCCGGCAAGAGCGACCGTCCGGACCTGCAGAGCGCCAAGCGCGTGGTCTCCGGCGGCCGCGGCGTCGGCTCGGAAGAGAACTTCAAGGTGATCTACCAGCTGGCCGACAAGCTCGGCGCCGGCGTCGGTGCCTCGCGCGCCGCGGTGGACGCCGGCTATGTGCCCAGCGACATGCAGGTCGGCCAGACCGGCAAGATCATCGCCCCGGAGCTGTACATCGCAGTGGGCATCTCCGGCGCCATCCAGCACCTGACCGGCATCAAGGACGCCGGCACCATCGTCGCCATCAACAAGGACGGCGATGCGCCGATCTTTGAGATTGCGGATATCGGGTTGGTGGGGGATTTGTTCACCTTGCTGCCGGAGCTGGAAGCGGCGCTGTAATACCGGAAGTCGCCACCCCATAGAGGTGGCGACTTCACTACTCAGACTGAGACGGCTGCCATGAATACCCCTGCTGCCCGCTCCCATGTCTGCTTGGTTTGAACGCTTGCCAGCCTGAAGTAGTGCCGCCTCCGCCACCCACCCAGCCGATCTCATCTGCACTGATCCAGTCCTCCACGCGAGCGATGTCCATCGATCTCGTGGAGATGCAGGGCTGAAAGCCAAATGAAGACTACGGTGTCACGGCATGGAAGTAGCCCATCCACTCTGCTTTCGATGAAACTCTGACTCGGTGGCAATAGCGATGAAAAGCTATTCGCAGACCGCGATCCGCCAGGCTCGGTAAAAAAAAACGGGATGTGAACCCGGGCGGACACGCGATTCCTGCGGAATACCCCTGCAGGCCCTCGGCTCATCGTTGAAGGCTTGGTAAGCGGTCCCGTTGCCACTGAAGCCATTGCTTCAGGAATGGTTACAATCAACCGCCCATCGCCCAGCCCTGGCAATCATCCGCCGGTGCGCCCACAAGAAGCGCACTTGGAACCTAGCTTCCAATGGCTTCAACCACCGCAGAAACCATCTCAATGACGCTTGAAGCCATTCCTGTCAATTCCCTCTCCCGTCATATCGAGCCACTGAAGGATGCCCTCGCGGCAGCCGCCACCGAAGTAGTCGGAAGCGGCTATTACGTGCTCGGCCCGAACGTCCGCGCTTTCGAATCCGCCTTCGCCACGTATTGCGGGGTCGATCATTGCATCAGCGTTGCCAATGGCACCGATGCGTTGGAGCTGTCGTTGCGAGCACTGGACGTGAACAGTACGGACCGCGTTGCAGTTGTGGCCAACGCGGCGATGTACGGAACCTCGGCTGTACTGGCCTGTGGCGCCGAACCAGTCTTCATCGACATTAGCGCCGACAGCGCGACCATGGATCCGGCCAAACTGAAGGCGGCGCTGGCCAACGGCGGCATCAAGGCCGTCATTGTTACCCACTTGTACGGTCAGTTGGCCGATATCGAGCCCATCGCCGCTCTGTGCAAGGCGCATGGTGTGGGCTTGGTGGAAGACTGCGCTCAGGCGCATGGGGCCCGCAACGGCAATGGCATGGCCGGCTCCTTCGGCGACATCGCCAGTTTCAGCTTCTACCCAACCAAGAACCTCGGCGCCTTGGGCGATGGTGGTGCGGTAGTCACCGGTCGCGCCGACCTGGCCGATCGCGTACGCATGCTGCGCCAGTATGGCTGGACCCAGAAGTACACCAATGGCATCGCGGGCGGACGTAACAGCCGGCTGGATGAGATTCAGGCCAGCATGCTGCTGCTGATGCTTCCGCATCTGGACCAGTGGAACCAAAACCGCCGCCACGTCGCCGAACGCTATAGAGCCAGCATCTCCAATCCCCGGATCCGCACCAATACCAGTGCCGGCCAGGACTATGTTGCCCACCTGTATGTCATCCGCACCGATGCACGCGCAGCACTGCAGAAACATCTCACCGACAACGGCATCCAGACCGATGTGCATTACCCGATCGCCGACCACAAGCAGCCCTGCCACGCCGGTCGTTTCGACCACGTCGCATTGCCGCAGACCGAGCTGGACTGCACTGTCGTGCTCACCCTGCCTTGCTTCCCCGAACTGACGGATTCCGAAATCGATCGAGTCATCGACGCATGCAACCGCTTCTGAGCCCCTCGCTAACGGTCGTTGTCCCGGTTTACGGCAACGAAGGCTCGATTACACCACTGATCGCCGCGTTGGCGTCGATCAAGCAGGAGGTCGGCGTTCCGTTCGAGGCTGTGTTTGTTGTCGACGGCAGCCCTGATCAGAGCTATGCGCGCCTGCACGATCAACTTCCCTCGGCAGGCTTCGATGCTCAGCTGATTGCGCTTTCGCGTAACTTCGGCGCGTTCTCGGCAATCCGGGTCGGCCTTGAACACGCCAATGGCTCGGTCATCGCAGTGATGGCTGCTGACCTGCAGGAGCCGCCTGCGTTGGTGCTCGATCTGTTCAAGGCGCTCCTGCCGGGGGACAAGGACATTGCCATGGGCGTGCGCGAATCACGTGAGGACCCAGGTCTCTCCAAGCTGGCATCGGGTACTTTCTGGTCGCTGTACCGACGCTTCGTGATGCCGGACATTCCAAAGGGCGGCGTGGACATCTTCGCGGTCACCTCGGACATGCGTGATCGCTTGCTGCAGCTTAAAGAAAGCAACACCAGCCTGCTGGCACAGCTGTTCTGGCTCGGTGGGCGACGTGCATTCGTCTCATACCAACGGCTCCGCCGCGAACACGGCAAGAGCGCATGGACGCTGAAGAAGAAACTGCGCTACCTGTCTGACAGTGTCTTCGCCTTTACCGACCTACCGGTTCGCCTACTGATGGCCATCGGCACATTGGCACTGATCGCCGCCATTGGGCTGTCTATCCTTATCCTGGGCGCCAAACTCTCGGGACTGGTCGCGGTACCTGGCTACGCGGGCACCATGGTGACTATCCTTTTCTTCGGCGCACTCAACTCGCTCGGCTTGGGCGTGGTGGGTGCTTACGCATGGCGGACCTTCGAGAATACCAAGGCACGTCCGCTGTCCATCCTGCAATCGCTGGAAACCTTCCCGGAACATCATCCATGAGCTTCTACTGCCATCCCAATGCACTTTGCGAATCCGACAAGATTGGCAGTGGTACCAAGATCTGGGCATTCGTACACGTGCTGCCAGGTGCCGTGATTGGTGAGGACTGCAACCTCTGCGATGGCGTATTCGTCGAAGGCGATGTCGTGGTCGGCAACCGTGTAACCGTGAAATCTGGCGTCCAGTTGTGGAACGGCACCCGACTCGGGGATGACGTGTTCGTGGGCCCCAATGCCACTTTCACGAACGATCGATTTCCGCGTTCTGGCCAGCACCTGGACAGCTTCCCGGAGACAGTGCTCGAAGCAGGGGCATCAATCGGCGCCAATGCCACCTTGTTACCAGGCGTCCGTATCGGTAGCGGCGCCATGGTCGGCGCGGGTTCGGTAATCACCCGTTCGGTTCCGCCCAACGCCATCGTAGCGGGCAATCCGGCACGCATCGTGGGCTACGTCACCGACGGCAAGAACCAGACCCGCCCGACTGTTGTGTCCAGCGATGAAACGCCGCACTGCAACGTATCCGGGGTAAAGCTGCACAAACTACCGCGCTATCAGGATCTGCGTGGCGCGCTGTCCGTAGGTGAATTCTCCAAGGATCTGCCGTTCCAACCCAAACGCTACTTCCTCGTGTTCGACGTACCCAGCCAGGAAACTCGCGGCGAACATGCACATCGTATCTGCCATCAGTTTCTTATCTGCGTCAAAGGTAGTGTCCGCGTGCTCGCCGACGACGGTACCCGCCGAGAGGAATTTACTCTGGACTCGCCGAGCGTCGGGCTGCATCTGCCGCCGATGATATGGGGTACCCAGTATCAATACTCTCCTGGCGCGGTGCTGCTCGTATTCGCCTCAGAGGGCTACGACTCGGATGAGTACATCCGGCATTATGATGAGTTCATCGCCCTGACAGCCGCGGCCAAAGCGTGAACCTACGCGAATCCCTACCTACCATCGCCCGATTTCTGGCAGGTGGCGCGCTCAATACCGGCAGCACATTTATCTTGTACTGGCTTCTGCTGCTGGTGATGGAGTATCAGGCAGCTTACGCGATCAGTTTTGTCACCGGCATCCTGCTCAGCTATGTGATCAACACCAAGTTCGTGTTTCGCACCGACTACACCCTGCGTAAGCTCATCCTGTTTCCGCTGGTCTACATCGCCACCTATTTCGCAGGCGCAGTAGTGCTGGACGTCTCGGTCTCCCGTTTCGGAGTGGACGCGCTGATTGCCCCGTTCATCTCAATTTGCGCGACCTTGCCACTGACCTATCTTCTTTCCAGGCTGGTGTTGGCTGGAGGCCGCAAGCCCGCTCGGCACAACTGACCCTGCGCGATTATCAAAGCTGCAGCCGAATCGGAGCCGTCTGTCATGCGAGAATCTCCAGATCTCCGACCGCTGTGTTGCCGCCGCGGGAGAAGGCAACTCTCTAGAACCCAGGGACACAACTATGAAGAACTATTTCGGCATCCACCCCACCGCACTGATCGGCGAGAACGTCAGCCTCGGCCAGAACGTCACTGTCGGCGCGCGCACGATCGTCTACGACAACGTCAAGATCGGTGATGACACCTTCATCGGCCCGGACTGCATCATCGGTGAGCCGAACGTGGCAATCCATGCAGAGCGCGACGCCTACGTCAATCCCGTACTGACAATAGGTCGCAACTCGCTGATCCGCTCTGGCACCATCGTATATGCAGGCAGTAACTTCGGCGATCATTTCGAGACCGGCCACCGCGTCACTATCCGTGAACAAGCCAACATAGGCCATCACGTACGCATCGGCACTCTGTCTGATATTCAAGGCCATTGCGAGATCGGCAACTATGTTCGCTTGCACAGCAACGTACACGTCGGCCACAAGAGCATCATCAAGGACTACGTGTGGATCTTCCCATATGTTGTCCTCACCAATGACCCACATCCGCCATCCAATACGCTTGTTGGCGTCACTATCGAAGAATTTGCCGTGGTGGCCACCATGTCAGTGGTTTTGCCCGGCGTCACCATTGGCAAGGACGCACTGATTGGAGCCTCTTCGCTCGTCCGGTCCAATGTTCCGGCCGAAGCAGTCGTTGTTGGCAATCCCGGTAAGCAAGTAGCAAGTGTTCGCGACATCAAGTCCAAATTCGATGGCACCCCGGTCTACCCTTGGCGCGAGACGTTTGATCGAGGCATGCCCTGGAAGGATATCGGTTATGACAAATGGGTCAGTGCACAGAACCTACCCACCACTTGAATATCTCTGCGGTAGTAGTACGCAAGCGAATGCCGCCGCAACCGTCAGAGCCAGCCGGAGAGCTGTAAATTGGAGTCGATAATGGATTGTAGGTCAGTAATAAAAAACTTAGAGGAGCGACCTGCTCTTATCTGCGTTGCGTCAATTTTCCTAGCCATGCTGGCAATTCGTGCACCGTTCATTTTCTACATCGGGATGTCCACCGACGCATATAACAACGGCTCCGCACTCCCTCCCTATGAGTTCCTTGCAGGCCAAGGACGTCATGGCGCCTATGTATTGATGAAATTAATGAGTGGGCTCGGCATTTACGGACCCTACTTTCAACCTCTAAATGTATTGCTAGGCATTTCTGCACTATCAGCTGCAGCTTTCTATCTATTCCGCTCGGTACTTGGCAATGCGTGGGCCCTCATCCTAATAGGCAGCCTGCTGTTTCTTTCCCACCCCTACCAAGCGGAAATTTTCACTTTCAGGGATGCTGTTCCGTTTTACGCGACTGCTACCCTTTTGGGATGCACAGGCTATTACATTGCAGGGCAAGGAACACGAAAAAGTGTGGCCATGGGCTTGCTATTGATAGTTGCAGGCTTGACGATCTACCAGTCCTTCCTGAATTTCCTTGCCATCGCTTGGTTGCTGCAGCTCTTATTAGCAGTAGTTGCCCCACGCAGCGGCACAACCACTACAGCCCAGCGGCGGAAACTTGCAATCCAACTGGCGACCGTCGCGATATCGGTGCTCGCCTATATGATGGCGACCAAATTGCTCAATTTGGCACTAGGCACCGCAGCTACAGGGCGCGCCACATTCATCACCTGGGAGGAAGCACCCAAGCGGGTGATCGAGGTACTGGGTGTTATCAAGCAATTTCTCCACGTCGACCTTATTTCACCAGCACCATTGACATCATTGCTCATTGCCGGATTGGTCCTTGCAACGTCGTTTGTAATACTACTTAAGGGAAGTAGTACATGGCGATTTGCGCTAGTGCCAGCTATTGGGATACTTACGTTGATTTCCAGTGTAGGAATAATTTCCGTAGGCAGGGATTTTTGGCCCATGCCACGCACATTGGTCGCCATCGCACTGATCCCGGCGTTCGCCGCCTGCATAATACCGCTTATTATTACCTCACCAATTGCAAATCGTCTTGTTACCGCATCTTCTGCAATTATTTTGATTTCCTTTATGGGCATCGGAAATCTGGTCGCCACCGAGCAAGTCAGAATGAACAAGCGTGATGCACTTTTCGCAGCCTCTTTAGTCGCGCGTATCCCACTGACCCCAGGAACACACCTCGCCATCATCGGAGGACCCAATAATGCTTTCGGCCTGTCTACTGTGCGTGGAGACATGAATATCTCCGCGTACTGGCCGCTCTGGTCGAAGACAAAGGCGATTTCGGAATTTATTGGGTATCCGGTACTTCCCCCCGACGAGCAGGAATTGACACGCAGCCAAGAGTATTGCGCATCCCCGCTTGCCGGGTCTTGGCCGGCAACCAACTCGAGCGCCGAACTTGACGATGGACTGGTTGTGGTCTGCTTATCGCGCCCCTGATAAGTGGGTACCGGCCCGCTACACCTTGATTGCAACGAGGGGACAGCAGCGACCGACTCTGGATGAAGCCCCCTTGCTACTCAGCAAAGCGGATCTTTTGGTCTCGAACAATACGCGTTAATGCATGCTCCTATGTTTCCGCACATTGAAACCGAACTCCGTCACTGAGCGCATTATCATCCGCCCCCAGTACATACGCGCCATCAAACCAGGATAATAAAATGAACATATTCGTCACAGGAGGGGCCGGATTCATTGGGTCACATACGTGCGTGGAATTAATTGCACGTGGACACAATGTGATTATTTTCGACAACCTCCTGAACAGCAACGAGGGGGTCATTGATCGCATCACCACAATTTGCGGAGCGGCTCCTATATTCATTCGTGGCGATATCCGCGACCGCAACTTACTGGAAGAGTCTTTCAGGACCCATGCAATTGACGCGGTAATCCATTTCGCAGCCCTCAAGGCTGTGGGCGAATCCTGGCATCATCCGCTGGACTACTTCGACAACAACATATCCGGCACAATTACTATCTTAAGAGCGATGGAGGCTTCAGGGGTACGCCATTTCGTTTTCAGCTCTTCGGCAACCGTTTACGGAGAGCCCGATCAGTGCCCGATTTTGGAATCTGCACCGACCCGCACCACCAATCCATACGGACGTACCAAACTCATATGTGAACAGATGCTTGCTGACAAGGCTGGTGCTGATCCGTCGTTTCACGTCGCAGTACTCCGTTATTTCAACCCTGTTGGTGCGCATCCCACAGGGCTGATCGGCGAAGCACCCAGCGGTATTCCCAATAATCTGATGCCCTACGTCGCGCAGGTAGCCGCGGGACAGCGCGAGCATCTTAAAATTTTCGGGAAGGACTATGACACCCCCGACGGCACGGGCGTCCGCGACTACATCCATGTCGTTGACTTGGCTATCGCCCATGTTAGCGCGCTCGATTTTGTCATTTCAAACAAATCGAATATAACCGTCAATCTGGGCACTGGTAAGGGCTATAGCGTACTGGAGGTTGTAGCTGCATTCGAGCGGGCCAGCGGCCAAAAAGTACCAACCAAAATCGTCGACCGCAGGCACGGCGATGTAGCGGCCTGTTTCGCTGATGCAAAATTGGCACAGGATCTGCTCGGCTGGACCGCCGAGAGAAATCTTGATCAGATGTGCATCGATGCTTGGCGTTGGCAGCTTCACAGCAACGCCGAATCAGACTGAACCTCACCTTGGTGCCGCCAATGCAAGCAGATGTTACAGCCGTTATTACTTTCCATCGCGAGGGCTTGCTGGCTCACAAGAGTCTGATGTCACTGCGTCGCTGTAAACTTGCCGCATCCCAACGGAGCATCGTCGTAGAAGTGATCGCCACTCTGGATCGAGCTGACGAAGAAACTGTCCGCATCGTGACTGACCAGCAGCGTTCCGGCCTGATCGACCGCATTTTGGTATTGGAGTATGGAGATCTGGGACTATCCCGCAATGCTGCAATAAAGGCTGCGACAGGTCGATGGATCCTGATCTGCGACGGCGATGACTATCTCTCCGCAGACTTCATCATCCGTAGCGTGGACGCCGCAGCCGAAAACGAGAACGCGATCTTTCACCCCGAACTCATTGTCACGTTCGAAGCAGAGAATGGCCTGTGGTGGCAGAAGGGAAGCAACGCGGCCGATTTCGACCCTACCTGCATGCTGGTCACCAATCCCTGGAACGCGTGCAGCTTCGCTGCACGGACCACCTATCTGCGAACGCCGTACGCTTTGGCACGCCCAGGCGAGACCGGATTCGGCTTCGAGGACTGGCACTGGAATTGCGAAACACTGGCACTCGGCCACCCTCATCTCATCACAAGCGGGACCGTTCACTATGTACGCAAAAAATCAACCGGTTCTCTCAACAATGCGCACTCCGGAAATCATGCACTGATTCCGCCGACCCGTCTGTTTGCTCCCCGCACATGATGTCACGTACTTTCTTCTCGCGCACCTATCACTTGATCGACAGGCAACTTATATCAAGGCTTCCGGCTTTTTTGCAGCGCGCAGTCCTGTCCACGATATTGGGGCTGGCGAAACGCATGCGACCAAGTGCGAACTGGCCCTCATCCGTCGACGCACTTATGGTGCGAAGAGCATTGCGCGAACCAGAGAAAATTATGCGCGTCCTGCCAGATTGGGCTGTTCGCGATATGCATGATCTTTCAATTCAGGTCGATTCCTTGCTTGCTCCAGGCCCTTTCCAGGCAAAGCACCCTCGGGCGCTCTACGCTCCAACCCATTGGACCAGCGCTGGCAAGGCATATCAACGGATACTGGAAAAGGTGGGAGATCGCCAGTTTGAAACAGTGTTGCTAGTGCCGTGGTTGCGGCGCGGAGGCGCAGATCTAGGCGCGCTGCACCATGCAAGGCTATGCGACCAGGATTTTGGCCAGCGTACACTGGTGATAGCAACTGAGGGTGGTAGCTCCCCTTGGGCCGAGCGGCTACCTGAGGGAGTTCTATTTGTCGATGCTGGGCGCGAACTCACTAACCTCAGCACGACGCTGCATGAACCTGAAATTGTTCTGTCTCGCTTGTTGATCCAGCTGGCGCCACGCCGCTTACACATCATCAACTCCCACGTCGCGTGGCATACCGTCGAACGCTTCGGCTTGGCACTTCGACAGAAGACACGCATCTTCGCTTCGCTCTATTGCGACGAAATCACTGAAGACGGACGAGCGGATGGCCTTGCACAACGCTACCTTCCTAGCACTGCCCATCGGTTGGATGCTGTAATCACGGACAATAGTGCCTCTCCACACGTTTGGTGCAGAACGCTTGGCACACGTAGTGACCTGTTCAAGGTTGTGCACTTTCCCGCACCCGAAGCGCCGGTGATACTCAACGCAAATTCCCCTCGCAAGCGCATCCTCTGGGCCAGCCGCTTGGAGCGGCAAAAGCGTCCTGAGCTGCTGGTTGAAATCGCGACCAAACTACAGGACTACCACTGGGACGTTTATGGGGTCTCGCTCGCAGGCACTGATCCGCACCTAGCTGCGTTGGCAAGGCTGGAGAATGTAACATTGCACGGCGCCTTTGATCGCTTCCATGAGATCGTCTCACCCGAGCATTTGGCTTACGTATACACCACCGCTTGGGATGGTTTGCCGAACGTCCTACTCGAAGCTGCACAAGCAGGCTTACCGATAGTGGCACCTGACGTGGGAGGTATTCGAGATCTGATACCAATTGAATGGTTGCTTTCCCCCCGGGCAGGTGCCGCTGAATATGCAGTTGATATTGTGAACCTGACAGATGTCACTCTCCGAAAGCAACGCGTGACAGCACAAACCAAGCGCCTTGAGTCCTTCACTTGGGAACATTTCGCCAACGGCATGCGCGAGATATCAGGTTATAATGAGGAGCACTAGATGACGCAGGCGCTTAGCGCCTGCGCATCCTCCGCAACCAGTTTCCTAGCTGAGATTTCCAAGACCGAGGGATGGGCAATCGGCTGCCAACCAGACGAACTGCTTCAAACAAGCCGACATCTCCTTTTGCATCAAATCGACGTGTTGCTACGAAACGATTGAATGCTCTCAATGGACGTGTCCACCGCCAGGATCTGCTTGCTAATACGTCACCAAGCTTATTATTGGCCTCATATTCGCGGATTGAAAGACTGATACGCGCATCATGCTCGGCTTCAGCCTCCTGCCTGTAACGCCGAGCTTCATGACCTACAGCTGTTAATTGCTCGCTGCAGGCGAGCAATCTTGACTCAAGTATCGCCTGCTGGTCCTTGACATACTCATGCACAAACTGCACAGAAGCGATGCGTGCTGACACGGACTGAGACTCGTCGAAGAGACGAATCAAAGTAGCCTGCGCCTCCACCTGTGCGGCCTGTGCCGCTGCCAGCTCATATTCCATTACCTCTCGCTGAACCACGGCTGCCTCTGCATTGCTGATCAAAGCCTCACGCTCAATCCGTGCAGCGTGCAGCTCCTTCTCAATGGCATCTCGCTGCGCCTCGGCAGAGCCGGCCTTTTCTTTCAGAGATGCACACTCCATCTGTGCAATTTCCAGTTCCTGACTATTTCGCCCAAATGCATCTTCAAGCGCACTCCGTCGCTCATATTCTGCGCGGGCCTCACTCTTCAGACGCTCCAAGTCCTCCAGCAGTCGCCCTCTTTCCTCCTGCTGTTTGCGAACTTCGCACCACATGGTGCCAAGACGCGTCTCGAGGCGGGGTTCCCCCTTGAAATAGAACTCCCTGCTACCGTCGGACACCGCTTCCCACTCTGCGCGGTTCTGCAAGTCGCCCGCGCCACCCACCACCGCATCCAGCCTATGAAGCCACGCGCTACGAGCCTCCAAATTAGCCCCATGATCGACCTTCGGTAGCGTTTCCAGGAATGTCTCAAAACTCCCCTGTACGCCAAGGGACCGGCGCTTCTGGTCGTAGTATCCATTGCTCCCGCGCAACCAGCAGGGCACCCCGTTGAGTTGGAGCCACATAGTGATGTGATAAGAGCAGGAATACCCGAACTCCCCCCTTAGAACACGTTGCGACCACTTGTTCTGCGGAGCCAGAATCGCCTCTACCAGCAGCTCGGTTTGGGTCCCTGCAAATGGGAACGCCCGTTCCAACCGCTTGACGGTCTCGATGGAATCGACCACCTCTTCGCGCCCGTCTTGGAATGCCTGGAACAGCACTGGCAGCTCTGCTTGTCCAACGCGGTCAGCCACTAGAGCGAGGTGCTGCGTCATTTCAGACAGGGCCGAATCGTTACCGGTGTACCCGGAAGAATTCAGGTGGATGAAAGCCCCCGCACCGCGCTCCACGCGGAACAGGCGAGACAATGAAAGCAGCTGCTCAACAGCATCATCGAAAGAGAACACCGCCGCAACACCGTGCTCTTGGACATTACGGAGCGAATCGCGATCACGTACGCCCACAAGCAACGGCTTGAACTTCTCGATGTGCTCAGCTACGCGCGGTGAATATCCAGAAGAAACCTGCTGCCCCGATATCACGTAAACAGCACTGGGCAACCGCTGCAAAAGCAGCTCAGCAATCTGAAGAGAGAAATCCCCCCACATCTCATTCAAGAACCCGCCACCGTAGAGATGGATTAGGGAAACATTCCTGACGACCAAAACTTGCTGAAGACCCAACCGGGCAAGATCCTCACGACTGAGGGGCTCCGAAGCGACAAATGCCAACGCATCTACCTTATAGACCTGCCTCAGCGCAGCTGCCGAGACGAATCTAGAGATTGCCTCCAGCGCAAAAATGGAAACCAAATCTCGCGACGTCGTTTCTCTTAGTCTAGATGCAGTGCCTACGTGCTGAAGCACGTCGCCGAAATTACCATAACCAAAGTCGCTGCCTAGCATCACCGCTTTGGACCGGCCAGAGCGGAGAACCTCGATACTTTCAGCATCAGCGTAAAATAGAATTTTCGACATCAAGCAACCTTACTCAAATCCAAACGACGAATATCGAGAGCCTCTGCCACCCGTTCAACAAAACCACCCTGACCATGTTGCGATCGAATCAGTTCACGTGCCTGAAGCCCACATTGACGTGTCGCCTCCCAGTCCAGATAGATTTCGGCCACTGCCTTCACATAGGCAGCAATCAACTCCACTTCGTCCAATCCTTTCACGAGCTTGCCAGTCACACCATCGATGACGACCTCTCGAATACCACCAACATCCGGCGCGATGGCAGGCAATCCTGCTCCCATCATCTCAAGCAGAATATTAGGAAGACCGTCAAAGTCGCTGGTATAGATGAACGCATCGTACTTAGCCAGTGGCAGATCCGACAACACAGAAAACCCGCCTCGATAGTCAACTCTTGCTTCAGTCGTAGTGAAGATTGCCTTTGTGTCGAGCCCAGGATCCGCTGAACCGTAAGCATCGATTGAAACATTCAACCCCGCCTCTTGCAGCGCGTGGACAATTTTAGTCAATCGCTCCGGTCGCTTCTGGACATCCACTCGGGAGGCCCAGAGCAAGCGCATCTGCGGACCCTGCTGGTGAACGGACGCAGGATGCAAGTCGCACTTTGCGTAAATCACCTCATAGCTTGGTAGAGGACCCAAAAATGCCTGATCTTCACTAACGACAGATTGACAGTCAGTGACGACTTTCCAGAACCCGGGGAGGTGCTGACGCATCACCCGTAGTCCCCACGGCCCACGTAATATCCGCCCGTCCCAACTATATGTCGCGTCGCAGAAACGGTAGTACACAATACGAAAGCTCGTCGACATCACCGCAGCGAACGAATCCAGCAGCCGATGAGTGAAGCCCGAGGACTTCACATGCAGACGCGCATTGCTCGAGGAAACCGCCAACAACGCGCGAATCAACATAGCGTCGCGTTCGACCTCATTCAATGAGGGAAAAGCATTGAATATATCGACGAAGACACTCCCGGCAGGCAGCCGCGCCATCCATTCGTGGCGTGCTGCAGACTCCCCGGTAATGAACAGAAAGCGTGCGCCAGGCTCCCGTTCCGCAATCGCATCCAGTATCTGGAGAATATATTTCTCTCCGCCACCAGGGCGCAGCCAAGGCAGCAACACCACGTCTGTGAACTGACCAGCGCCTATCATTCGGTACAGCGACTCGAGCTGCATTCCCCAGTGCGCTGGACTCCAAGGCATGGGGCTATAACTGACAGCCGATTCAACCCGATCAGGTTCGATCTCGGGTTCGATTGCGACTGCTTGCCGGAGGTAGCCCCTAAGCTCCTCCGAAGCAGTGAACGATCTAGTGCTATCGGCCGCAAAAATTTCCTGTCGTTCACGGACAAATTTGGACCAGTCTCCGGCATTCGCGCGGCATCGCTGCATATCAGCAAGGAATACGGCAGGGTCGAACAAAAGTCCATGCGGTACCAAGCGGGCGGATGCGGCGTCAGCTTGACGCAATAGGCTACCGCTGCGCTGCCTGTAGAAGATCACGGTGTTCGGAGCAACGATCATTTCGTAGCCGCGCGCCCGTAGCCCGGCATTGAAATGCCAGTCTTCGTAAGCAAACCCGGAAGCCACCCGTAGATCATCGTACTTGAGATGATCAAATACCGAACGAGGCAGAAAGACCCGCGATATATACGGATGCTGCAGCGCGAAATCAGCAGCAGTCAGATATTTTGAATCAAAATACCGGACATTGTGGTAACGATCACCGAAGGCGCAAAGGTACTCGATGAAAACAACAACGTTCGGATTATCATGCTGGCGAGCAGCCCGCAGCAGCGAAACGATCGAATTGGACGACACCAGATCGTCGGCGTCCGACGTCCAGATGTAATCGCCCGTTGCCCGCTCAATACCGGCATTTCTAGCTAGGCCCAATGAACCGACATCGACCTCAATGATTTCGACACGATCAAAGTTCGCGAGCTTCTGCGCGTTGAAGGCCCGCAGCGTAGCTTCGTCCGAACGGTCGAATACCGCGATCAGCTCCACTGAGATACCGGCCTCCCTGGCTGCATACGCGCACTGGTTCAGCGACAGCAGAGTAGGGGTAACCAGCAATGCTTCCCGATGAAGATTCAGTACAACGCTAACGTCCATATGCATCACTCGCACTCCACCTTGAAGGGCATCCTGAATTTGAACCACATTGGCTCATCATTGTCCGTGAGCACGTCAAAAACTGCAGCTAGCTCGTCCGCATAAATAACGACGTTGTCGCTGCGATCCCATCGGCTCACCTGATTGATACGAATGGCAATCGAGTAGGACTGCCCACCTCTTAGCAGATTCGGCCCGGCGAAGCGTACACGCAGGGCCTGCCCTGCGGAAACGTCAAGCCCCTTGCGGAACGCGTTGAAAATGCTCTCACCAGTGAGCTCTTGGCCGAACTGATCCTTTATCAAGAATCCGACACTTACGTTCTTCAATGCCTTGTGAAAATTTATATCCACGGCAAGAGAGAACTCATCACGTTGCTCGATACGGTCAGTTGGCTCTCCGTCGGCATTCAGCAGCTGAACCGCATGCACTTTCAGTACTGCGCCATCAACAGGCACGCCAGCACTACCAAGTATCAATTCAGCGGGTTCACTGGCAATTGAACCACCGATTACGGCGTCTACCAGACGAACAGACGGTGATTCGGCACTGACCTCATTGGCCTCTAGAATGATCTTGTTGTGTTCAACAAATACGTCATTCATGTAGGCATTTGTGACTTCAGTGACATTACCCTGCATCTTCAGCGCGCCGCCATCAATCCAGATCGCGTGATCACAGAGTGCACGAACAGCATCGATTGAGTGGCTTACAAACAAAACAGTGCAGCCGCTTTCCATGAGTTTGCGCATGCGTGCCATGCTTTTATGCTGGAACCAAGCATCACCGACGCTCAAGGTCTCATCGACGATCAGGATGTCTGGGTCGACATGGATTGCCACCGAGAATGCCAATCGCGCAAACATGCCGCTCGAATAGGTTTTCACCGGCTGATGCACATGATCGCCAATGTCCGCGAACGCGAGAATTTTATCCAACTTCTTGTCGACCTCGGATCGGGTCAGGCCAAGCAGCTGAGCATTCATGTAGATGTTTTCGATACCAGTGAACTCCGGATTGAATCCGGAGCCCAATTCAAGCAGCGCAGAAACACGCCCCGCTACCCTTGCCTCTCCCGATGATGCGGCAAGCGTCCCGCAGATTATCTGCAGAAGTGTCGATTTACCCGCACCGTTCTTGCCGAGAATTCCGTAGACCTGCCCCTTGGGGATGCTGAAGGAAATATCACGTAACGCCCAGAACTCCTGATAGAAGCGCCTTCCGCCGCGTCCGAACAACATCTGCATCAGGCGATCACGGGGCTTGTCGTAGATCTGATAGTACTTGCTGAGCCCACTTACTTCGATGGCGTTGTCAGATGACATCTGCGAAACCCTTCCTGGTCTTCTGGAACCAAGCAAATCCCAATGCCGCAATCACCAGCGACAAACCGAGCATTTTGAGCCAGGTGCCCCATTGCATGTCCCCGTGCCAGACAAGCAGCGCCCGTGACTGCTCAATGAAATAGGTGAGCGGACTCAGATGAAGATAAGGACGAAATTCCTCTGGCATCGCCACCATCGGAAAAAAAACTGGCGACATGAACATTAGTGCCGTAGTTACCACACCAATTATCTGTCCTACATCGCGCAGATACACACCCAAGGACGCAAGGAACCAGGAAAGACCAAGGCACATGATCAAGAGAGGGGCGATCGCCACCGGCAGCCAGAGTGCCTGGACGGCGGGAATACCAAAAAGGACCAGATAGAAAATAATCCAGACCAGCATACTGACGACGAAGTGGAAAAGCGCCGCTCCCAACGAAACGATTGGCAATATCTCGAGGGGGAAGATGACCTTTTTGACGTAATTGGCGTTGGACAAAATAAGAGAGGGTGCACGATTGATGCACTCCGAAAACAGCCCGAAAATCATCATGCCGACAAATAAAACCACCGCAAACTCGGTCTTCGATCCCGACCCGCCTGCCCAACGTGCTCGAAACACCACACTGAAGACAAAGGTATAGACGATCAACATCAGTACAGGCGTAAAGAAAGACCAGAGCAGCCCCATTGCAGAGCCACGATAGCGACCAACCACCTCACGCTTGACCATCTCAATAATGAGCGCTCGGTGACGGATCATCGAACTGAGCGCGGTCTTGGGCGCAAGACTCATCGATTGACTTGAGTTGAACATTCTTGGATTTCCTGGATTCTGGAGACAGCACCCCTCCTGCATAAGAAGGCGATGCGCAAAGCTGATCACCCGCAACCGAGATCAATCGGCAAGCGCCTGCCCCAAATCCACCCGCAAATCCTCCACATCCTCAACCCCCACGCTCAACCGCACCAGCGCATCGCTGATGCCCAGCTGCTCGCGGCGGGCGACGGGAATCGAGGCGTGGGTCATCACTGCCGGGTGGTTGACCAGGCTTTCCACGCCGCCGAGGGATTCGGCCAGGGTGAACAGTTCGGTGCGCTCGCAGAAACGCTTGGCAGCTTCGAAACCGCCCTTGAGCACGATCGAGACGATGCCGCCGTAGCCGGCCATCTGCTTGCCCGCCAGTTCATGCTGCGGGTGCGAGGCCAGGCCCGGGTAGATCACCTTCTCGACGGCAGGATGGGTTTCCAGCCAGGTAGCCAGTTCCATCGCATTGGCGCAATGCGCCTTCATGCGCAGCGGCAGGGTCTTCAGGCCACGCAGGGCCAGGAAGCTGTCAAACGGGCCTTGCACGCCACCGATGGAGTTCTGCAGGAAGGCCATCTGCTCGGCCAGTTCGGCGTTGTCACCCACCACCACCATGCCACCGACCATGTCGGAATGGCCGTTGAGGTACTTGGTGGCCGAATGCAACACCAGGTCCGCGCCAAGTTCCAGCGGGCGCTGCAGCATCGGCGAGGCGAAGGTGTTGTCCACCACCACGATCAGGCCGTGGCGCTTGGCGATGGCGGCCACCGCAGCGATGTCGACGATCTTCAGCATCGGGTTGGTCGGGGTCTCGATCCACACCATCTTGGTCTTGGGCGTGATCGCAGCCTCGAACGTGGCCAGGTCGGTCAGGTCGACGAAGCTGAAATCCAGCGCGGCGGTGCGGCGACGCACCCGCTCGAACAGGCGGAAACTGCCGCCGTAGATGTCATCCATCGCCACCACGTGGCTGCCGGCATCCAGCAGTTCGATCACGGTGGAGCTGGCCGCCATGCCCGAAGCAAAGGCGAAGCCGCGCGTACCGCCTTCCAGCGAGGCCACGCAACGCTCGTAGGCGAAACGGGTCGGGTTATGCGTGCGCGAGTACTCAAAACCCTGATGCTCGCCCGGGCTGGACTGTGCATAGGTCGAGGTGGCATAGATCGGCGGCATGACTGCGCCGGTGCTGGGGTCAGGCGACTGCCCGCCATGGATGGCCAACGTGGCAAGCGACAAAGCGCGCTCGCCGTCCTGGCTGCGTGAATGCTGATCCGTCATAAGGGCTTCCAGCTAAAGAGGCGAAATTCTATCAGTGCTGTCTGAATCTACCGTGGCCCCCTCTTACGAGGGGACCAGCCGCGCTTACTGAACGCGGCGACGCAGGTAGTTCAGCAGGTCGATGCGGGTGATCAGACCGAGGAAGGCGTCACCATCGGTGATGATCGCCACCTGGCCGCGGTCGAACACCGGCAGCAGGGCCTCGATCGGCGACTTGACGTCCAGCCGGTCCAGCTTGCTGACCATGGCCACCGAGACTGGGTCGCGGAAGCGGGCTTCGTCGCCGTAGACGTGCAGCAGCACGTCGCTTTCATCGATGATGCCGACCAGCTGGCTGCCATCCATCACCGGCAGCTGCGACACGTCATACAGCTTCATGCGCTGGTAGGCAGTGGTCAGCAGGTCCTTCGGGCTCACCACCACGGTGTCGCGCTGGCTGTAGGGGCGCAGGATCAGGTCGCGCAGGTCGCCGAACTGCGGGCGCTCCAGGAAACCGTTGTCCAGCATCCAGTAATCGTTGTACATCTTGGACAGGTACTTGTTGCCGGTATCCGGCACCAGCACCAGAACCTTCTTCGGCGTGGTCTGCTCGCGGCAGTACTTCAACGCGGCGGCCAGCAGGGTGCCGGTGGAGGAGCCACCGAGGATGCCTTCCTTGCCCAGCAGCTCGCGCGCGGTGTGGAAGCTCTCGGCATCAGTGATGGCATAAGCCTTCTTGACCCGGCTGAAATCGGAGATGTCCGGCAGGAAATCCTCGCCGATGCCTTCCACCAGCCAGCTGCCGGACTTTTCGTTCAGCGTGCCCTCGTTGATGTACTCGGCCAGGATCGAGCCGACCGGGTCGGCCAGCACCAGCTCGGTCTTGGGCGAGAGCTTGGCGAAGGCGCGCGACAGGCCGGTCATGGTGCCGGAGCTACCGCAGCCAAACACGATGGCGTCCAGGTCACCGCCCATCTGCTCGATGATCTCCGGGCCGGTGCCGAACTCGTGCGCGGCCGGGTTGTCGGGGTTGCCAAACTGGTTAATGAAGTAGGCGCCCGGGGTACGGTCGGCGACGGTCTTTGCCAGGTCCTGGTAGTACTCCGGGTGGCCCTTGGCCACGTCCGAACGGGTCAGCACCACTTCGGCGCCCATTGCCTTCAGGTTGAAGATCTTTTCCCGGCTCATCTTGTCGGGAACCACGAGGATCAGCTTGTAGCCCTTCTGCTGCGCCACCAGCGCCAAGCCCAGGCCGGTATTGCCGGCGGTGCCTTCGACCAGCGTCGCACCAGGCTTGAGATCCCCGCGCTTTTCGGCCGCCTCGATCATCGACAAGCCAATGCGGTCCTTGATCGACCCGCCCGGGTTGGCGCTCTCCATCTTGAGGTACAGCTCGCACACGCCGACATCCAGGCGCTGGGCCTTGATGATGGGCGTATTGCCGATGAGTTCGAGGATGGAGGAATGGATGGGCATCGGTTTGGTTCAGATCGCGCCGCAAGCGGCCGGACCGATGATTATCCGATGGTTGTGCAGGAAAGTCAGTTAATGACGCTTTCCGGCACCGGAACTGCTCTGCCAAGTGACGCGGACAATGGCGGCCGACGAGGAGGCCGCCACCGTCCGCGACATAAGCGGTAAAGCGTGGGGAAGGTTTAGTTGAGGCTGTTTTCGTAAATCCGCAGGAGCTTCTGCTTGGCCAGCAGTTTTTCCCGTTTCATCTGTCCCAGGGTGACCCCATCAATCGGGAGCACACCCAGCTCCGCGTCCATGCATTTCTTGTTCAGCTTCTTATGCTGTTGGTAGAGCTGCTTGAACTCCGGGTTGGCCTTGGCCAATGCGTCGATTTCACTCTGCGGCTGCCCTTCGAACATGACTACCTCCTTCATGCAGAAACAAGAACGCCCCGGCCGGCTGGCACGGGGCGTTGCTGGATTGGAAAGCCGTGACCGCCCAAGCCGGCACCACCCACCGTGCTCTGGCCAACCTGCCAGATGCCTTCGGTTACTGGTTCGCGCCACGCTTGCACCGGCTCGGCCCTCCGTTGTCCGGGCGACGGAGTTGCCGCCCGGACAATTGACCCTACGCCTGCAAAAAGGTTCCGGCAAGGGTTCTGCGGGAACGTTTCCTGAATATCCAGACTGGGCCACATTCAGCCATGACCGAATGACAAAAACCTAACAAGTTCAGCCGTTTAAGTTTGTTACGGGGCAATAATCACTTCGGCTGAACGGGCCCGTGTGGAGGCCGCCTTCTTGCCCGTCACCTGGATCCGGCTGGCAGCCACACCGGCCTCGACCAACGCGTCCTTGAGTGCCTGCGCACGGCGTTGGCCCACCCCGTTGGCACTGTCGTAAGCCTCGATCGTGACCCGGCCCTTCTTGCCGATGTTCAGGTATTCGGCCAGTGCCTTGGCCTGGTTGCGGGCACCGCCGGACAGCGCCGCCTGGCCGGCGGCGAAGGCATCACCGGCAAAGGTATAGACCTCGCCGCGTCCATCGAACTTTGATGCAGGCAGCTTCTGCCCGGACACCAGCTCGGCCTCTTCGCGGGCCAGCTTGGCCGCGTTCTGCTGGGCGGCACTCAGGCGCTGCTGCTGACGGCCGGCAACGCTGGTGAGCGCGGTTTCGGCGTCCTGGCGGGCCAGGGTCTCGGCTTCGGCAGCCAGGCGCAGGCGCTCAGCTTCCTCGGCCTGGATCTGGGTCTGCACGCGCAACTGCTCCGCTTCCTGTCGGGCGCGGGCCGCATCCCGGCGGCTGGCCTCGATCAGCAGCTCGCTGCGGGTGCGCTCGAGCTGGTCGATTTCGCGCCGTGCCAGCGCGGTGCGGCTGGCCGCCTCGGCAATGGCAACCCGGCGCTCGGCCAGATAACGGGCATCTTCCACGTCCTTGCGCTTGGCCTTGGCCAGCGCCGCAATGGCCTGCTGCGCCTGCAGCTTTTCAAACGGCGCCACATCGGCCGTGGCCATGTCCGCCTGCAGCGTCAGCAGCCGCTGGTTCAAGCCAGCCACTGCCGGGTCTTCCGCCGCCAGCGCTAGCATCGGCATGGCCAGCAGGCCTACGACCACCAGATTCCTGATCCGCATCAACGTCCCTCCCCTGTCGCCAACTGGCGTTGCAGCTGGGCAACCTCGGCCTTGCGCTGGGCCAACTGGGCCTGCGCAACCGCTTCCTCGCTCTGCGCCCGCGCCAGATCGGCGTCGGCTGCCGCACGCAGCGCCAGCACCGGCGCCTGCTTGCGCAGCCGGCGATCACCTGCGGCCTGCTGGGCCTGGCCCAGTTGCTGGCGGGCCATGGCCATCATGTCCGGCGCGTATTGGTCGGCGTCGGCGCGGTCAGCCTTCTCCACGGCCTGTTGTGCGGTGAGCAGTTCCATTGCGCCCGGATCCTGTGCCAATGCGCTGCCGCTTAGCACGAATATGCAGGCGGTGACACACAGGAATCGTCTTAATTGTGCGAAGCTAGGTTTCATTGGGGAGCCGTGGCTTGGGTGACTGAGCGCGGCCATTGTGGTCAAGCCAGAGGCGTGCTTGCAACGGCAGGCCGCCGTTTGTTGGGGAAACATTGCGCATGGATATCGGCTATTTCTTGAAGCTGATGACCGAAAAGAACGCTTCGGACATGTTTTTGACTACCGGAGCGCCGGTTTACATCAAGATTGAAGGCAAGTTGTACCCGCTGGGCAATACCGGCCTGCCGCCGGGGATGGTCAAGAAAATCGCCTATTCGCTGATGGACGAGGGCCAGGTGCCGCAGTTCGAGCGCGACCTGGAGCTGAACATGGCCATCGCCCTGGCCGACGCCGGGCGTTTCCGCGTCAATGTGTTCAAGCAGCGCGGCGAAGTGGGCATGGTCATCCGTGCGATCAAGAGCCGCATCCCCAGCATCGAGGAGCTCAACCTCCCGCAGGTGCTGAAGGACGTGATCATGACCCCGCGCGGGCTGGTGCTGGTGGTCGGCTCGACCGGCTCCGGCAAGTCGACCTCGCTGGCCTCGATGATCGACCACCGCAACAGCACCTCGACCGGGCATATCCTCACCATCGAGGACCCGATCGAGTTCCTGCACAAGCACAAGCAGTCCATCGTCAACCAGCGCGAAGTCGGCTTGGACACCCATGCCTTCCACAACGCGCTGAAGAACGCGATGCGTGAGGCGCCGGACGTGATCCTGATCGGCGAGATCCTGGACGCCGAAACCATGGAAGCGGCCATCGCCTTCGCCGAAACCGGCCACCTGTGCCTGGCCACGCTGCACTCCAACAACGCCGACCAGACCATCGAGCGCATCCTCAACTTCTTCCCCGAGAGCGCGCACAAGAACGTGTTGATGAACCTCTCGTTGAACCTGCGCGCGGTGGTTTCGCAGCGCCTGGTCAAGGGCAAGGACGGCCGCCGCCGCCCGGCCACCGAGGTGTTGCTCAACACGCCGATGATCCGCGACCTGCTGCGCCGCGGCGAAGTGCATGCGATCAAGCAGGCCATGGAAGAGTCGCTGGAAGAAGGCATGCAGAGCTTCGACCAGTGCCTGTTCCGCATGGCCAAGGACGGCATCATCGAGCAGGAGGAGGCACTGCGCGCCGCCGACTCGCGCGACGGTCTGGCCTTGAAGTTCCGCCTGTCCGAAGGCGGCAGCGGCGAGCATGACCCGTACGCGGATTTCGCGGTAGCAGCACCAGCGGCAATCACCCACGGCTTCTGAGCCAGCGGCGTAGCCCACGACAACGCCCCGCGATGCGGGGCTTTGTCGTTTGGGGTAAGTCAAAGCTGCGGCAAGCCGCTCGTGTAGGAGCGGCGTAAGTCGCGAAACCACTGCTTCCACCGAGCTGCAGGTTTGTTTCGGCGGGCATTTGGTTGAGCTGCTGCTTCGGATGGAATGCCGGCTTCGCGGCTTACGCCGCTCCTACAACAGCCTGGTAGAACCAGATTGCGCCCACAGCCACATACCGAGCAGCGGAGAAACGGCACCGATGTTGGTGGGAGCGGCGTAAGCCGCGAAGCCATTGTTGGCTCCGAGCTGCAGGCCTGCTTCGGCGGGCATTTGGTTAGCTGCTGCTTCGGATGGAATGCCGGCTTCGCGGCTTACGCCGCTCCTACAGAAGCAATGCTGGCTTCGCGGCTTACGCCGCTCCCACAAGAACGAGGCTGGCTTCGCGACTCATGCCGCTCCCACAATCAGCCGCCGCCCCTGCCTGCTGCCGTTCAAACCGCGTCGATCTGGTTTTCCGGGCGGGCGGCATCGAATGCTGGCAGGGCCAGGCAGGCCGCTTCAATCCGCTGCAATGTCGGGTACGGCGCCAGGTCCAGATGAAAGCGGCGGGCGTTGTACAGCTGCGGCACCAGGCAGCAATCGGCCAACCCGGGTTCGGCACCATGGCAGTAGCGGCCGGTATCGAACGAGCCTGCCAGCATGGCCTCCAGCGCGGTGAAACCCTTGCGCATCCAGTGCAGCGTCCATTCGTCACGCTCGGGCTGCGGCACGTTCCATTCGCGATCGAAGAACTGCATCACCCGCAGGTTGTTCAGCGGATGGATGTCACACGCCACCTGCTGCGCCAGCGCGCGCACACGGGCGCGTCCGCCGGCATCGGCCGGCAACAGCGCTGGCTCGGGGAATACTTCGTCCAGGTATTCAAGAATGGCAAGCGACTGGGTCAGCACACGCTCGCCATGACGCAGCGTCGGCACCAGTTCCTGCGGATTCAACGCGGCGTAATCGGCTGCATGCTGCTGACCGCCATCGCGCACCAGGTGCACCGGCGTCACGGCGTATGCCAACCCTTTCAGATTCATGCCGATACGCACGCGGTAAGCAGCGCTCGAGCGCCAATAACTGTAGAGCGTCAGCCCTGCTTCCATGTCAGATTTCCCCCTTCCCGTGCGCCACAACAATAACCGTTGATGGTGAGGATTCCTTCACCATCAACGCAATGCCAACACGTTGTCAGCCGCCTCAGGGGCGCGGCGCCTGTTCGATGCACTGTTCAATCGCACCAAAAATGCTGACGCCATCACGGTCCAGCATCTCAATGCGCACCACGTCACCAAAACTCATGAAAGGCGTCGACGGCTTGCCGTCACGCAGTGCCTCCACGGTGCGCTGTTCGGCGAAGCAGGATGCACCCAGGCTGGTGTCTTCATTGGCGATGGTGCCCGAGCCGACGATGGCACCGGCCGACAGCGGCCGGGTCTTGGCAGCGTGCGCCACCAGCTCGGCGAAGTTGAACTGCATGTCGACACCTGCTTCCGGGGCGCCGAACCACTTGCCGTTGATATGGGTGAGCAGCGGCAGGTGCAGCTTGCTGTCCTGCCAGGCAGCGCCCAGTTCGTCCGGGGTCACGAACACCGGGCTCAGCGCCGAGCGCGGCTTGGACTGCAGGAAGCCGAAGCCTTTGGCCAGCTCGCCCGGGATCAGGTTGCGCAGGCTGACGTCGTTGACCAGGCCCACCAACTGGATATGACCGCCGGCCTGCGTCGGGGTCACCGCCATCGGCACGTCGTCGGTGATCACCACGATCTCGGCTTCCAGGTCGATGCCGTAGTCCTCGCTGATCACCTTGACCGCGTCGCGCGGGCCGTAGAAGCCGGCGCTGGTGGCCTGGTACATCAACGGGTCGGTGTAGAAGCTCTCCGGCACCTCGGCACCACGCGCCTTGCGTACCCGTGCCACGTGCGGCAGGTAGGCGCTGCCATCGACAAACTCATAGGCACGCGGCAACGGCGCAGCCAGCGCCTGCATGTCCACGGCAAACTCGCCCTCCACAGTGCCGGCGTTGAGCTGCTCGGACAGGGCGGCCAGACGCGGCGCCAGGTTGGACCAGTCCTCCAGCGCCTGCTGCAGGGTGGCGGCAATGCCAGTGGCCCGCACGGCGCGGGTCAGGTCACGCGAAACCACGATCAGGGTGCCGTCGCGGCCGCCTTCCTTCAGGGAACCAAGCTTCATGGGAGTGTCCAGTCTGCGTAGAAATAAGTTTCAATTGTAATGAATAAGCCGGCCACGACCAGCCTTCCGGTGGAAAGCTGAACAGGGGTTTTTGTGCCTGCGCCAACAATCCCTTAGACTAGCGCGGTCTGCCAGCGGCCGTCCGTTTCCCTCAGGGACCGCCGGCGGTGCAGGATCAGCGGCCATCTGGCCCATCCGCCCGCCCGCCCCCACTCCGACGCCTATCGTCACGCATTCCAGCCAGCGCACCGCGTTGGTTGCATCCAGATCTTGCAGCGCGGTTTACGGGAACGCTCCGAGATCAGCTGATCTTCAATGATCAGCAACGCAAGCCCCTTCGGGCGCGCGTTATTCATGTTTCGGAGCACTCCATGTCGTTTGAAAACCTGGGCCTTGCGCCCTTCCTGCTGCGCGCGCTCGCCGAGCAGGGTTACGAAAACCCGACCCCGATCCAGGAGCAGGCCATTCCGCTTGCGCTGGACGGCCGCGATCTGCTGGCCGGCGCCCAGACCGGTACCGGCAAGACCGCCGCGTTTGGTCTGCCGCTGCTGCAGCACCTGGCTACCTCGCCGCAGAGCGTGGGCAACGGCCCGCGCCGCCCGCGTGCGCTGGTGCTGGCCCCCACTCGCGAACTGGCCACCCAGGTGCATGACAGCCTGCGCGGCTACAGCAAGTACCTGCGCATCCCCAGCGCCTGCATCTACGGCGGCGTCGGCATGGGCAACCAGCTGGACATCCTGCGCCGTGGCGTCGACCTGCTGGTCGCCTGCCCGGGCCGCCTGATCGACCACCTGGAGCGTCGCAGCGTCGACCTGTCCGGCGTCGAGATCCTGGTGCTGGACGAAGCCGACCGCATGCTCGACATGGGCTTCCTGCCGTCGATCAAGCGCATCCTGGCCAAGCTGCCGCGCCAGAACCGCCAGACCCTGCTGTTCTCGGCAACGTTTGAAGAAAGCATCAAGCAGTTGGCACTGGAGTTCATGCACAACCCGGAGCAGATCCAGGTTACGCCGAAGAACACCGTCGCCGAGACCATCACCCACCGTGTGCATCCGGTTGATGGCGCGCGCAAGCGTGAGCTGCTGCTGCACCTGCTGGCCAAGGACTCCCGCGTGCAGACGCTGGTGTTCGGCCGCACCAAGCATGGTTGCGACAAGCTGGCGGACTTCCTGGAGAAGTCCGGCATCAAGACCGCCGCGATCCACGGCAACAAGAGCCAGGGTCAGCGCCTGCGTGCACTGGCCGACTTCAAGGCCGGCCGCGTGACCGTGCTGGTGGCCACCGATATCGCCGCCCGCGGCATCGATATCAACGAGCTGCCGAAGGTCATCAACTACGACCTGCCGATGGTGCCGGAAGATTACGTGCATCGCATCGGTCGTACCGGCCGCAACGGTTCGACCGGTGAAGCCGTGTCGCTGGTTGCGCAGGACGAAGCCAAGCTGCTGCGCCAGATCGTGCGTCTGCTCGACCGCGATATGGACATCCGCGATGTACCGGGCTTCGAGCCGCATACTCCGATCCGTTGGGGCAACAGCGCGCCGGGCAAGGCCGAGCATCCGGGCGGCCAGAAGGCTCCGCGTCGCGGCAACGGCGGCCATGCCGCACGTCGCCCGACCGGCGATGCGCCGCGCGGCGGCCGTGGCGGCCAGCCGCAGAAGCCGGGCGGCCAGCGCAATGCCGGCAGTGGCCAGCAGCGTCGTGATGCGCACCCGGGTGGTGGTCAGCGTCGTGGCGGTGGCGGCCGTGGCCAGAGCCGTACCAGCGCCTGATTCCAGCTTGTTGTTGGGATGAGATGAGTTGCAAAGGAAAGGCCGACGCATTGCGTCGGCCTTTCTGGTTTGTGGGCGTTTGGCTTTGGGGGTTTTTGCAACGGCCGAATCAATGGTAGAAGCGCCCCTCATCCGCCCCTGCGGGGCACCTTCTCCCGCAAGCGGGAGAAGGGAAGGGCCGTCATTGCCACGTCGGGAACCAGGCACCGCGCTTGCCCCTCTGGCCTTGAACTCTGGCCTTGAACTCTGGCTTTGAGCTTTGGCTTTGAGCTTTGGCTTTGAGCTTTGGCTTTGCGCTTTGGCTTTGAGCTTTGGCTTTGAGCTTTGGCTTTGAGCTTTGGCTTTGAGCTTTGGCTTTGAGCTTTGGCTTTGAGCTTTGGCTTTGAGCTTTGGCTTTGAGCTTTGGCTTTGAGCTTTGGCTTTGAGCTTTGGCTTTGAGCTTTGGCTTTGAGCTTTGGCTTTGAGCTTGTCCCTTCTCCCGCTTGCGGGAGAAGGTGCCCCGCAGGGGCGGATGAGGGCAGCCTTTGCTTTGCGGTAAAGCCCCTGCCGAGCATGGCTCGGCACTACAGAAGCTGCTTGGCCTTGCCACGATTCCCCTCTCCCGTGAAACGGGAGAGGGGCTTCAAGCACTACTCCCCGCGCTGCTTGGGCGTGCTCAGATAGTTCGCCTGCAACAAGGCATTGAGCAGCAGACGCTCCGTGCCATACCAATATTTGCGATGCGCCGGGTCATCAGCAAACAACACCACGTTGCCGCTACCGGTCGGCACCACCTGAAGATAACTCGACCCTGCAACACGTGCACGGTTGGCATCGGACAGATAGCCGTTCACCACCGGCTCGCGATCAATGTTCACCACGTTGAGGAAAGCATTCTTCGCCGGCTCCAAGACCTGCCCGCCTTCCTTGTTCACCCAGATGCGGCGCTGCTGCACGCCAAAGCCCAACGGATGGGTCGGATCAATATCAGCACTGAGGATGTTGCCGCTGACACGGCCCAGCGCGAACACGTCACGCACCGTACCGAAATCCAAACGCTCGGCATCATCCTTCTTGTCGCCATCGCGCAGCTTGGCCTCGGCCAGACCCTTGTCGATCGCCCAGCGGGCGCCGCTGCCATAGACCACCAGCGAACCACCCGCAGCAATCCAACGCTTGAGCGCTGCCACGCCGGCATCGCTGACCGTTGTGTACCTGCCACCGGACAGCACGATCGAGGTGTAGCGCGACAGGTCGACACTGGCGAGCTGCACCGGGTCGATCTTGCTCGAAGGCAGGCCAAGTGCGGTATCCAGCGCAAACCAGGTCGAGCCGATCTCGGTGGCAGATACGCCCTCGCCCATCACCAGCGCGATGCTCGGCTTGCGCAGAACACGCACGCTGTCACTGCCCAGATCAATCCCGCTGGCAGCGCGGCCACTGGCCAGCGCATGCACCATAATACCCGCCGCCTGCGCGGCGGCCAGCACCTTGGCCTGCAGCGCTTCGCCATCCAGGCGCTGTCCCGCTACCGGAATCACCACCGCTCCCTGCCCGAACGCAACATCGCCGGTGGCGGTAGCGGCGGTGAACGGCTGGTGTGCAGTGCGTACACGCACGTCGTCGCCCAGCAAGGCACCCAACAAACGGTAGCTGCCGAAATCACGTGCGTCGGCGACATAGGCAAAACCTGCCCGGCCGCCACTTATGCCACCTTGCTGCGTGGGCACCGCTTCCACCAGCGCACCACCCGGCAATGCACCACGGCTGCCCGCGTAACGCAGGCCATACGCCGGTGCCACCGCGTACGAAGTGCCGCTGTAGAACACATCGCCCTTCACTGCCGGCGTGAACTCGAAGATGGCATGCGCCAGACGAAATTGCGGCTGCCGCGCCGGCACCACATAGGCCGAGCCAGCCACAAAGCGCTTGCCATCAACCTCAATATCACGCGCCAGCGCATGCACCTCGATGCGATGCTGCAACAGCACAGCCAGCAGCTTGTTGGTCAACGTGGCATCTGCCGCGTCGCCAAACACCCAATCGTTCACCGGATAGGTGGCCGCCTGCTTCAATGCGCTGCGGAAGAACTCTTTCTGCAGGGCAAACAGACGATCCCTGTCCTCAACCGCACCACGCACGCTGGCCAGGCCCGTCGCCACCTGGTTGCGGACGGTGAAGTTGAAATGCAGCGGGCCATTGACCGACTCCTGCACCAGACCACGCGAGCTGGCCTGCTCAACGGTCACGCCCACCGCGCCATGGAAATCCGGGTAGGTCGAGCCGTAGATTGGCGAGAAGTTGTCGAAGTTCTCGCCGGTGTAATACAGCGAACCCAGTGCATCCAGCGCCTGCGCATGGAAACGCGCCAGCCACTTGTTGGCCTCGTAGGACGACTTGGGCAGCAGCGGGCTTTCCATGCTCTTCGGCGAGGGCTCGAAGTAATACGTGCTGTCCTTGCCCATCTCGTGGAAGTCGATCTGGATGTTCGGATACCAGCGATGGAACGCGGCAACCTTGGGCCAGCTGTCGGTCTGCGACAAGGCCAGCCAATCGCGGTTGAGATCGGTGAAGTAGTGGTTGACGCGGCCACTGGGGAAAGGCTCCACGTGCTCCTTGTCTGCCGGGTCGGCCGACGGCGGTTGCGAGGCCCAGGCGTTGTGCCAGTTTGCCGCGCGGTCGCGGCCATCCGGGTTCTGCGCCGGATCAATCACCACCACGGCATGATCCAGCCAGCGCTCGGTTTCCGCATCCTGGTTGGCGGCCAGGTAATAGGCGGTCAGCATTGCCGCCTCACCGCTGGAAGTTTCGTTGCCGTGCACGCTGTAACCCAGCCAGGCCACTGCCGGTGCATCGGCACCCGGTAGCGGCTGCGCAGGATCGATCAATGCCTGTCGCTGCGCGGCGATCTCGACGCTGCGCGCATGATTTCGCGGCGAGGTGATGGTCACCAGCAGCAGCGGCCGCTGCTCATAACTCTGGCCGATCACCTCGACCTTGACCTTGTCCGAAACCCGCGCCAGTTCGTTGAAATAGGCAACCAGTTGGTCGTGGCGTGTGTAGTGGCTGCCGATCTCGTAGCCAAGGAATTGCTGCGGTGATGGCACCTTCGCGTCGAACTGCTGCGCGGCGGGGAAGTAGTAGCTGTTCTGGGCGTAGGCCGGTGACAGGCTGATAAGCGTTGCCAGCAACAGCACTGGCAGCAGGCGTGAAAGGCGAAACGACATGTGTATTGCACTCCCCTATTGCATGAACCTTGTTGCGAAATTTCGGAAAAATCGATGCATGTAGTGCCGAGCCATGCTCGGCAGAGGCCTTCCCGGTAGAGCCCCAGCCGAGCATGGCTCGGCTCTACAAAGCGGCCCTCACCCCAACCCCTCTCCCGCGTGCGGGAGAGGGGCTAGATCGCTGCGAGCTGAAGCACCCTGTAGTGCCGAGCCATGCTCGGCAGAGGCCTTACGGGTAGAGCCCCAGCCGAGCATGGTTCGGCTCTACAAAGCGGCCCTCACCCCAACCCCCTCTCCCGCGAGCGGGAGGGCTAGATCGCTGCGAGCTGAAGCACCATGTAGTGCCGAGCCATGCTCGGCAGAAGCCTTACCGGTAGAGCCTCAGCCGAGCATGGCTCGGCTCTACAGAGCTGCCCCCTTCTCCCGAAGGGCGAGGGCTTCGAATCAGAAGCGGTAATCAAAGCCCAGCGTGTAATAGCGGCCACGCAGGTCGTATTGGCTGAAGTCGTAGGGCGCACGCACGCCCGGGAAGGTGGCGTCGTAGGGCGGCTGGCGGTCACCGATGTTCTGCACCTTGGCGTACACGGTCAGCTTGTCGATGCCGGTGTAACCCAGATACAGATCGAACTGGCTGTAGCTGGCCACCTGCTTCTGCACCGCCTTGGCAGCAGCACTGCCTTGCTGGTCATAGCTGCTGGTGTAATACCAGGTCAGTGCGGTGCGCCAATCACCCAGCGCCCAATCCAGCGTGGTGGTGGCCTTGGTATCGGGCAGCGAGGGGCCGAGGTTGGAACCGGCGTAATCCACCAGCGGGCCACCAACCACCTGCGGGCGCTTGTAGTCGATCACGTAGGTCAGCGCCGAAGACAGACCGAAATCGCCCGCAGCCGCCGTCTGCCAGCGTTGGCGCAGCTCCACATCGATGCCCGACGTCTCCAGCTCGCTCAGGTTCTGGTAGCGGTTGTAGACCGCCAACAGCTTGCCGCGTGCATCACGCAGCACATTGGCCGGGTCGTTTTCCGCCACCAGCGTGGTGGTGTTGCCACTGCCGATCAGGTTGTCCAGCTTGATGCGGTAATAGTCCACGCTGAGGTTGGTGTTCTGCCACGGCGACAGCACGAAGCCGGCGTTGAAACTGCGGGTGCGCTCCGGGTCGAGGTTGGTGTTGCCTACGGTGAAGAAGGTCGGGTTTTGTCGCGAACCGGCCACGTCCGGATCGTGCGGGTCCACCACCGAACCGTAGGCGATGCTGGTCGATGCCGAGTTCTCCGACAACGACGGCGCACGGAAACCACGCGAAGCCGCGGCACGTACCAGCAACCAGTCCAACGGCTGCCAGCGCAGGCCCAGCTTGGGCGAGAAGGCATTGCCGAAATCACTGTAGTGATCCGCGCGCGCAGCCGCCTGCAACTCCAGCGTGCTGTGCAGCGGCACGCTGACTTCCGCGTAGGCAGCACTGACCTGGCGCTGCCCGTGTACTTCGGCAATGGCCGGGCGCACCTGCAGGCCGGCATCGATCTGCCAGGGATTGTCGGAGTCGAGCTTTTCCTGCCGCCATTCTGCACCTGCGGCGAAACCAATCGGGCCAGCCCAGGTTTCACCCAGAGTGCCGGATACCTTGGCGTCGATGCCCTTGAGCACCGAATCGGCCGGGCGCAGCGTGCTCAGGCCGATGGCTGCCAGCACCGCAGGATCGGTGGCCGACGGGTTGAGCAGGTTATAGCTGCCCGTGGCCAGGGCGTCATACAGCGTCCAGCGGTTGGCAAAGCCACCGGACACGGTTTCGCGCTGCTTGCTGGCGGCCTGGAAGGCGCCCAGTTCCCAATCCCACTTCTCGCCTTGGCCGCGCAGGCCAAGCACGCCGCGATAGGAGCGCGAACGGTTGGTCTTGATGGTGCCGCCCAGGTTGAAGAAGGTGTACTCGATCGGTACGTCCACGCCATACGGGTTGTACGGATTGGATGCCGGCAGGGTCGAGCGCACCGGCTCGGCCAGGCCGGTATCGGCGTTGAGGGCAAAGCGCCCGCTTTCCAGGGTGAAGAACGGGCTGGAACCGAACCAGGACACGCCCTTGATGTCGCTGTAGATCACATCGGCGAACGCTTCCACCGAGTCGCTGATGCGCAGCGTGCCGTTGACATAGGCCTGCCAGCGCTTGGTCGAGGGAATCAGCGTGGTGTACGGCGCCTGGTTGAAGGCGCAGGTGTCGCCGGCCAGACCATCGATCGGCGCACTGGCGGTGAGTACCGTGCCTTCCGGGCAGTTGCCGGCGGCATCAAGCATCGGCACCGACTTGCCGCTGATCAGATAACGCGCGCCCTTCGCCGACCAGCCATTCCAGCGCCCGCCCGCCTTGTCGGTGTAGATGCCCGAGCGGGTCAGCTCGCGCTGGTCCTGGTCGAGTCGGTCGCGGTTATAGCCTTCCAGCGACACTAGGATGTTGTAGCCATCGTTCTGCAGATCACCGATGCCGCCAACGAACTTGAGGTTCTGCTGATCCAGGCCGCCGGCATCGGAGGTACCGCCGCTGACACCGACTTCGGCGCCTTCGAAATTCTGCCGGGTGATGATGTTGACCACGCCGGCAACCGCGTCCGAGCCATACACGGCCGAGGCGCCATCCTTGAGCACTTCAATGCGTTCAACGGCGACCAGCGGCAGCGCGTTGAGATCAACGAACGTGTCAGACAGGCCACCTGCCGGGAAACCGTAGTTGGCCAGGCGACGGCCGTTGAGCAGCACCAGCGTGTTCTTCTGCGACAAGCCGCGCAGGCCGATGCCGGCCGAACCGGAAGCCCAGCCGCTGTTGCTGGTTTCGTTGCTGGCATTGCCGGTATTGGCTGAGATCGAGCGCAGCAGGTCAGCCACGCTGGCCTTGCCGGTCTGCTCCAGTTGCTGGCGTTCAATCACCTGCACCGGATTGGCGGTTTCGGTATCGGTGCGCTTGATGTTGGAACCGGTGACACGCACCGCATCGAGGGTTTTGCTGCCATCGGCAGCCGTTTCAGCCAGGGCGAGGGAGGGAGCGGCGACAGCAGCGGCCACCGCGAAGGCGAGCAGGGAACGAGTAGGCATGGAATCCGGAGGAGGTGAATGACAACCCGGGCAGTACCTCATGACAGGCAAATGTCCGGCCAATCACTTTGCTGCATTCGCACATAACCAACCGTTACATCGCTCTATCTTGATGGATATGAAAACATGACTGGCATCACGGGCGGATACGCGCAACGGCGGCGTCGCCCTACAATTGCGCTCATGGATATTTTCAAGGTTTTCACCCTAGAAGCCGCACACCGGCTGCCCAACGTCCCGGCCGGCCACAAATGCTCGCGCCTGCACGGCCACTCGTTCCGCATCGAGCTGCGGGTCAGCGGCGAGCCCGGCCCGGAGACCGGCTGGATCATGGATTTCAGCGAGCTCAAGGCCGCCTTCCAGCCCTTGTACGACCAGCTCGACCACAACTACCTCAACGACATCCCCGGCCTGGAAAACCCCACCAGCGAACGCTTGGCGATGTGGATCTGGGAGAAGCTGAAGCCGGCACTGCCGCTGCTCAGCGAAGTAGTGGTGCACGAGACCTGTACTTCGGGTTGCAGCTACAAGGGCGACAAAGCCGCCTGACGGGAGCGGTAGTGCCGAGCCATGCTCGGCAGAAGCCTTACCGAAGCAAGCACCGCAGTTCTGTAGGAGCGGCGTAAGCCGCGAAGCTGGCAGCGCTTGAAAGGGGCCGCAAAGCCAACCCCTCCCCAGCCCTCCCCTTGCCTGCGGCAAAGGGAGGGAGCCGTAGTGCCGAGCCATGCTCGGCAGAGGCTTTCCCGATAAGGCTCCAGCCGAGCATGGCTCGGCTCTACAGAGAAGCGAGATACTGAACCGTTCACTATTGAATGTTGCACTGCGCAAAATCCACGCTATGCTGCAACGCAACACGCCCAGCTGGATTGCACCGATGTCCGCTCAGTTCAACGACTTCAGCAGCTATACCCAGCAGCTCACCGCTGCCGCCAACCGTGCCAACCGGCTTGCGCTGGAGAATGCGGAAAGCGTGTTCGGGGTGCAGTTGCGTGCGTTCGAGCGCAATACCACCGCGGCAGCCGGGTTCTTGGGCGAACTGGCGCAGGCCGGCGCGCAGGCGGATCTGCAGGCGCTGCTGCCCAAGGGAATGCAGCTGGCGCGCGACAGCATGGAACGGCTGGCCAGCGCCAACCAGGAAGTGGTCGGGCTCAGCCTGAAAACCAGCGCAGCGCTGGGCGCACTCGCCAGCCAACCGTTTGCCGCCAAGGCCGAACGCAAGGCCCGCTGATACCCCTACAACAGCATTTGCGCGGTCCCTCCCCCGCGCAATCCGGACCCGGCAGCTCCCTCCCGCTGCCGGGTCTTTTTTTGCCCGCGATCCAGCATTCCATTGGCGATGGCTGCGTTTGCCGGCAGCCGCTGGCAGAATCGCGGGTCACGCAGCGGCTAGACTCTCAACGATGTTCAGTACCGACACACTCACCGGCAGCAAGCCGGAACAGTACGCCCAGCTGCTGGCCCAGGCCCGCGCACTGGTTTATGGCGAAGCCGACCGGATTGCCAATGCCGCCAACCTGTCGGCGCTGGTCTACCACGCGCTGCCAGAGCTCAACTGGGTGGGTTTCTACTTCTACGACGGCAAGGAACTGGTGGTTGGTCCGTTCCAGGGCCTGCCGGCCTGTGTGCGCATTCCCCTCTCCAAGGGCGTATGCGGTGCCGCGGCCAGTAGCCGCCAGACCCAGCGCATCGACGACGTGGATGCCTTCCCCGGGCATATCGCCTGCGACTCGGCCTCGCGCTCGGAACTGGTGGTGCCGCTGGTGCACAACGGCGAACTGATCGGCATGCTGGATATCGACAGCCCGGTGCTCGCGCGCTTTGACGCCGATGATCAACTTGGCCTGGAAGCCATCGCCCAGGTATTTGTCGAGGCGCTGCAATGAGCGCGCCCAAGCTGCGCAATATCGGCCCCAAGAGTGCAGCCTGGCTGCGTCAGGTCGGTTTGCGCAGCGAGCAGGATCTGAGCGCGATCGGCCCGGTCGCGGCGTTCATGAAAGTTCGTCGCGCCGGCTTCAAGCCCAGCCTCAACCTGCTGTATTCGCTGGAAGGTGCACTGCTCGGCTGTCATTGGCAGGAAATCCCCGAAGCGCGCCGCCAGCAACTGGTTGCCGAGTACGAAATCGCAGTTGCCGGATTGCCCACCTTACGCGCCGGGCAACTGGCCGGCCCGGTGCACGAAACGCATATGCAGCCTGATGCCGACGAAGAAGAGACCCGCGAGATTCGCTTCGAGGAGTGAAGCCTCGTAGGCTGTTGTGGGAGCGGCGTCAGCCGCGAGGCTGGCCATCCATCAGATCGCACAGTCGTTGCCGCTGTTAGTTCACCTTGCGCGGCGCCGGCGGCAACTGTGGCTTCGCGGCTTACGCCGCTCCTACAAGTACCGGATGTTCTTTTGTAGGAGCGGCGTCAGCCGCGAAACTGGCTATCCATCAGATCACACAGCAGTTGCTGCTGGTGGTTCGCCATGCGCGGCACCGGTAGCAACTATGGCTTCGCGGCTTACGCCGCTCCCACACCTACCGGGTTTTCTTTTGTAGCGGCATCAGCCGCGAGGCTGGCCATCCAGCAGATCGCACGGTAATTGCTGCGGGTAGTTCGCCATGCGCGGCGCCGGCAGCAACTGTGGCTTCGCGGCTTACGCCGCTCCTACAACATTTGCTGCTATCACCAGGGCCAGCAGTAACACTGTTTCAGTGACTTCGACGCTGGCACCCAGGCCGTCGCCGGAGATGCCTCCGAGTTTGCGCTTCCACCACAGCGCCACCAGCGGCACCAGCAACAACGCCAGCAGCAACGGCCAGGCAACAAACACGCTGATCGCCGCCAGCAGCAACGCCCACAGCCACATCACCGCAGGACGCAGCTGCCAGGAAAAACGCTCGCCAAGGCCATCGCCATGCAGCGACGGTATCCGTTGGCTCCACCACAAGGTGCCCCAGCGCGCCCAGGCCGGCACCAGCACGATCCCGAACCACAATGGGCTTACCGCCAGTTCGGTCAACAGCACAAACTTGAGCAGCAACTGCATGATCAGCGTGACCACGCCGAACACGCCCATATGCGGGTCCTTGAGCACTTCCAGGAAGCGCTGCGGGTTGCGATGCGCCGCACCGAAGGCATCGGCCACATCGCCCAAGCCATCCAGATGCAAGGCGCCGGTCACCCATACCCACATCAGCAGGGTCAAGGCGCCGGCCAACCATGGCCGCTCAGCCAAGCCATACAGCGGCAGCGCCAGCAATACGCCGATGATGGCGCCGACCAAGGGGTAGTACACCGCCGACCTGCTCAGATCCTGCTGACGGAAATCGCGCACCTGCGGCGTGGGCAGCCGGGTCAGGAACTGGATGGCAAGGATCAGTCGGCGCACGCTCATGGCTGTCGCAACTCCAGCAGTTCGCCCCACAGCAGGCCGTCTTCGCCACGTTCAACGCGCAGCCGCACGCGCGTGCCGTAATCAATGCGCATCGCCCACAACGACGACAAAGCCATGCCACAAACGCGCGACACCACCAGCCGCAGCACGCCGGCGTGGCTGACCACCAATACCGGCTGGCCGTCGCCATCATCTTCGTCCACCAGGCGGTGCAGTTGTTCTTCCACGCGTGCCTGGAACTGCTGCCAGGATTCGCCATTGGGCGGCACCACGTCATGCGGCTCGCTGTAGAACCCGGCCAACTGCTCGGCGGGAAGTTCATCGAAATGCAGGCCGTCCCAATCGCCGAAATCGAGCTCGGCCCAATCCGGATGGATCTCGCAGAACTGGTTGCTGCCGGCCACCAGCGCATGCGCGGTATCCAGCGCGCGACGGCGCGGCGAGCTGATCACCCGGCTCCAGCCGATACCGGCATGGCAGCGGTACAAGGCATCCATCGCACCGTCGACCAAGGGCGGATCGGTACGCCCGTCCAGGTGGCCGGCGCGCCCGGTGGACGCATGCCGCAGCAGATCAAGAATCATGCGTTGCCATCGCGATCGGCGACGGCCGCTTCGGCAAACGTCGCCATGCTGTTGTGCAGGGCACAGGCCATGCGTACCAGCGGCAATGCCAGCGCCGCGCCGGAGCCTTCGCCCAGCCGCAGGTCCAATGCCAGCAACGGCTGCGCCTGCAGCGCCTCAAGCAAGCGGATGTGACCCCGCTCGGCCGATTGATGCGAGAACAGCAGCCATGGCCGCAGGCTGGGATTGATGCGCACTGCCGCCAGCGCAGCGGCAGAGACGATGAAGCCATCCACCAGCACCGGAACCCGGCGTTGCGCGGCGGCGATCATCGCCGCGCTGATCGCGGCGATCTCAAGACCGCCCACGCGCTGCAGTGCCTCCAGGCCCGGCGACTGCGCGGCGGTGATCGCCTCGCCATGCAGGCTCAGCGCGCGGGCGATCAGGTTCTTCTTCTGCACCATGCGCACCGCATCCAGACCGGTGCCGGCACCGACCAGTTCTTCCAGCGGCAGCGGGCCGAGCACCGCAGCCAAGGCACTTGCGGCAGTGGTATTGCCAATGCCCATCTCACCGAACACCAGCAGGTCCGCACCGTCGGCGCAGGCCACTTCCACCGCGCGGCGGCCGGCATCGAATGCGGCGTCCAGGTCGTCGGCGGACATTGCCGGCCCGGCACTGAAATCGTCGGTGCCGTAACGCGTCTTGGCACTGACCACACCGGCAATGGCCGAGGTAGCGCGGCTGCCCACATCCCAGACGTGCAACGGCAGGCCCAGTTCGCGCGCCAGCACCGCGATGGCGGCGCCACCGCCGGCAAAGTTGTGCAGCATCTGCACCGTCACTTCCGCCGGATAGGCCGAAACCCCCTGCGCGGTGACACCGTGGTCGCCAGCGAACACCACCACCGGTACGCGTTGCGCCCCCGGCTGATCCACGCCTTGCAGCGCTGCCAGTTCAACGGCCAATGTCTCCAAGCGGCCCAAGGCGCCTTCCGGCTTGGTCAGCTGGCGCTGGCGGGCCAGCGCACGCTGCCGGTATTCCTGCGAAGGCTGCCCGCAGGCCTGCCCGTACCATGTTTCTGTCACGACACTTCCGATACTGCGTTTGCAGCCCGCATTCTAGCCATTCGGCAGGCATTACCGCCCATTGGTGTTGCCGGTTGGCGGCACAGGCGCGAACGGAACGTAGCCCGGATAAGCGCAGCGCACCCGGGGAAATCGGCATCGAGCGTTGCTGCAAGCTGCGGCACCCTGCACTTCCCGGGTGCGCTGGCGCTTACCCGGGCTACCTTGGGCATGGTGCGCTACCGCCACACTGGCGCGAACAGGAACGTAGCCCGGGTAAGCGCAGCGCACCCGGGGAAATCGGCGTCGAGCGTTGCTGCAAGCTGCGGCACCCTGCAGTTCCCGGGTGCGCTGGCGCTTACCCGGGCTACCTTGGGTTTGGTTCGCTGCCGCCGCGCTGTCGTGAACAGCCATTCCGGCAGGGCTGCCGGCAATGGCATAGAATGCGCGCACTTTCGGGTGACCGACCGGCATTGCCGGCCGGTTGAAACGGGAAGCCGGTGCCGCGCACTGCTGGATCTCCAGCATGTCGCCATTCCGGCGCTGCCCCCGCAACGGTAAGCAGGACAAGTCCAGACATGGCGCCACTGTGCACGGCACGGGAAGGCGTCTGGACGGAAGCAGCAAGGCTGCTTCGCCTGCGAGTCCGGAGACCGGCCCGAAAGCCGACTGGTTGCGATGCGGAGGGCATGGCGGCGGCTGTAGCGCCGTGTGCGCCGCCTCCGTCTTCTCCCTCCTCTGGCAGCCTTCCCCATCCGCCTGCGCGGGAGCGTGCAGGCTCAGGAGCTTCCATGAAACTGTCTTACCACACCCTTTCCCTCGCCCTTGCCCTGGCGCTGCCAGGCGTTGCCGCTGCGCAGAACGCACCGACCGAGCTGGACGACGTCACGGTTACCGCCACCCGCACCCCGATCTCCATCGAGAACAGCGTGGTGCCGGTGCAGGTCATCGACCGTGCACAGATCGACCGCAGCCAGGCCAACTCGCTGCAGGAACTGCTGCGCGGCCGCGCTGGCCTGGATTTCGCCAACCAGGGCGGCACCGGCAAGATCACCTCGCTGTTCCTGCGTGGCAGCAACTCCAACCAGGTGCTGGTGCTGGTGGACGGCGTGCGCGTGGCGTCGGCCACCAATGGCATGGCCGCACTGCAGGACCTGCCGGTTGACCAGATCGAACGCGTGGAAATCGTGCGCGGCCCGCGTTCGAGCCTGTACGGCTCCGAGGCCATTGGCGGCGTGATCCAGATCTTCACCCGCACTGCCGGCCAGGGCCTGCAGCAGAACCTGGCGATCACCGCCGGCAGCAACAACCTGCGCCAGGTCAGCGCCGGCTTCAGCAACCGCGGTGAGCGCGGCTGGATTTCGGCCCAGGGCGGCTACCAGAAGACCGACGGCATCAACGCCTGCCGTGGCACCGCCGCTGGCTGGGGCGCGGGCTGCTTCGCCGATGAGCCGGACCGCGATGGCTACCGCAACACCTCGATCAACGTGCGCGGCGGCTATGCGCTGACCGACACGCTGAGCCTGGAAGGCCACGTGCTCAATGCCGACAGCTTCAACGAATACGACGGCAGCATCTTTGGCGGCAACGAAGCCGACAACCGCCAGCAGGTCTACGGTGCCAAGCTCGCCTGGACCGCTTCGGATGCCTTCCGCCTGACTGCCCAGGTTGGCCGCAACCGCGACGAAGCCGACAACTACTTCGCCGATGCCGACGCCGGCACCCGCAGCTTCGCCAGCGCCTTCGACACCCGCCGCGACACCGCCAGCGTGCAGGGCGATTTCAGCTTCGCCGAAGGCCAGCAGATCACCGCCGGTGCCGATTGGCAGAACGACAAGGTCACCAGCTCCACCGCCTTCGACATCGACCAGCGCGACAACCTGGGCGTGTTTGCCGAGTACCAGGGCCAGTTCGGCGCGCACACGCTGCAGGCCAGCGTGCGCAACGACGACAACGAGCAGTTCGGCAACCACACCACTGGCAGCCTGGGTTATGGCTTTGCCTTCGGCAATGGCCTGCGCCTGACCGCCAGCGCCGGCACCGGCTTCAAGGCGCCGACCTTCAACGACCTGTACTACCCGGGCTTCAGCAACCCGAATCTGAAGCCGGAAGAATCCAAGAGCCTGAACCTGGGCATCGCGCAGTACGCCGACAACTGGAACTGGACCTTCAACGCCTACGAAACCCGCGTCGACCAGCTGATCGGCTACGACAGCAACTTCGACCTGGTCAACGTCGCCGAAGCGCGCATCCGTGGCGCCGAGCTGACCGGCTTTGTTTCGCTGGCCGGTTTTGACATCAACGCCCAGGCCAGCTTCACCGACCCGCGCGACCACACCTCCGGTGCCGCCAGCTACGACAATCTGCTGGCCCGCCGCGCACGCACCAGCGGCCGCATCGACGTGGACAAGAGCTTCGGCCCGCTGCGTCTTGGTATTACCGCCGCTGGCAGTGGCCACCGCTTCGACAACGCCGCCAACACCGTTCGCCTGGCCGGCTACGGCACCATGGACGTGCGCGTTGAATACGCCATCAACGATGCCTGGAGCCTGCAGGCCAAGGCCGCCAACGTGTTCGACCGCGACTACGAAACCGTTGCCTGGTACAACCAGCCGGGCCGCGAGTACCAGCTGACCCTGCGTTACAACAGCAAGGCCAACTGAGCCGGCAAGGCGGCGTCCACCACGCCGCCTTCGCTACGCTGAAAAGAACTGGGCCGACGGTCATGCCGTCGGCCCAGTGCGTTTGCATCCGCGGTGGAGCGTTACAGCTTCAAGCGCACACCCAAGTTGAAGACGGGCCCAACGCGGTGGCCGCGCAATCATGCTGATGGATTCGCAGTTTTCCGCCTCGAGGCGCGCAGGCGAAAGCGTGTCGCTACGCGTTATGAAGGCCCGCAATCGACGCCGCAGGCGTTCGGTGCCTGCGTGGCAAACGGGTCGGGATCTTTCCCCGCAAACGGACGGATTGGTGCTGCCTTCGCGACATTGAAATCCGCCGAATGGAACCGTCAGCTATCGATTGCAGCTGCTCCCCGACGCGACAGCGCTTGCACCGCCTGCGAACATTGGCGGGTGAAAATATCGCCCAACCAATTGATTTGTATAGTCAAAATAAAGCGAAATCTATTTTGACCGGACATTTCGATGCCCCATGATCCGCTGCTTCGGCCGCGCCCCGCTAGGCATTTGTTCGCCCCCACGATGCGGATTTGAGCACAGTTATTTTGCTTGAGAGGACACCGTCGAGATGGCAGGGTGTGCGCTCTGCAACGGAGAGCACAGCCATGGCTGTCACCCTGTCGCCCCAGGTGCTGGTGCGCATGTTTGATCCATTACCCGACGTGGTTTTCTTCATCAAGGACACCGAGTGCCGGTATACCCACGTCAACCAGACCTTGATGCAGCGGCTTGCCAAGAAGAGCCGCGAGGAAATCGTCGGCAAAAGCGTGCTGCAGCTCTACCCGGCGCATCTGGCCGCACGCTATATCCAGCAGGATCAACGCGTGCTCGGTGGTGAAGTCATCGAGGATCTGCTCGAACTGCAGCTGTACGCCAACCGCAGCCCCGGCTGGTGCCTGACGCTGAAGCAGCCATTGGTGGAAGACAACCGCATCGTCGGTCTGATCGGCATCTCCCGCGATCTGGGTCAGCCTGACCGCGAGCACTCCTCGTTCCAGCGGCTGCTCGACACGGTGGAATACATGCAGGCGCACTTCCACGAACCGCTGCGGGTACGCACGCTTGCCGGCAAGAGCGGCGTGTCGGTGGCGCAGCTGGAACGCCTGTTCAAGAAAGTCTTCCAGCTCACCCCGCAGCAGCTGCTCACCAAGTTCCGGATCGACGCAGCCACGCGCATGTTGTTCACCGAATCGAGCATTGCCGGCGTCGGCCAGGCTTGTGGGTTTTCCGATCAGAGCGCGTTCTCGCGTCAGTTCAAGAACACCGTGGGCATGACCCCGCGCGATTACCGCGCACTGGCGCAGACGCCGCGCTAGCGGGGGCGGATCAGCATCCTCCACAGCAGGATTGCGCGTAACCCAAGATAGCTTCGCGGCTGATGCCGCTCCCACAAGCGGAACAGCGCTGCGTCCTGTAGGAGCGGCATCAGCCGCGAAGCGGGTGGATCATCCGATTGCAGATATTTCCGTTGCGTCATTACTGTCGGCTTCGCGGCTTACGCCGCTCCTACAAGCCGGGTGTTCCTGCGCCCTGTGGGAGCGGCGTCAGCCGCGAAGCTGATGGATCATCCGATTGCGGATATTCCCGTTGCGTCATTACTGCCGGTTTCGCGGCTTACGCCGCTCCTACAAGCTGGGTATTCCTGCGCCCTGTGGGAGCGGCGTCAGCCGCGAAGCTGATGGATCATCCGATTGCGGACATTTTCGTTGCGTCATTACTGCCGGCTTCGCGGCTGACGCCGCTCCTACAAGCCGGGTATTCCTGCGTCCTGTGGGAGCGGCGTCAGCCGCGAAGCGGGTGGATCATCCGATTGCGGATATTTTCGTTGCGTCATTACTGCCGGCTTCGCGGCTTACGCCGCTCCTACAAGCCGGGTATTCCTGCGCCCTGTGGGAGCGGCATCAGCCGCGAAGCTGATGGATCATCCGATTGCGCATATTCCCGTTGCGTCATTACTGCCGGCTTCGCGGCTTACGCCGCTCCCACCAGCAGGGTGCTTCTGCACTGGCCGCGCCTTCACCCTTCATCAGGGCACGATCGCCAGCAGCTCGCGCATATCGTCGATGACTGCCACTGCATCGACGGCGTCCAGATCCAGGTCGCGAAGATAGCCATAGCGCACCAGCACGATCGGCATGCCGGCATTATTGGCCGCGCCCAGATCGGTGCCTGAATCACCCACCATCAGGCAATTCCCCGCCGGCTGCTGCAACAGCGCCGCCACATGCAGCAACGGCTCTGCTGCGGGCTTGCGCTGCGGCAATGAATCACCACCGATGATGTGGGCGAAAAATTCCGCTATTCCAAGGTGCTGCAACAACGGCAATACGAGCGCCGATGGTTTGTTGGTGCAGATGGCCATCGGCAGGCCGCGCGCCTGCAATGCAGCCAGGGTTTCGCCAACACCGTCATAAAGACGCGGGCTGCGCAGCAGGCATGCGGTGTAATGACGCATGAAAACCGGCATCACCGCATCCAGCACCAATGCACTGTTGGCATGCGCCAATGCGGTGGTCATCAGCTTGCGCACGCCCTCGCCTATCCAGCTGCGCACCGTCGCCTCCGATACGCGCGGCAACGCCAGCTCTTGCAACGTGAGGTTCACTGCCTCGGCGATATCACCCGCGCTGTCTACCAGCGTGCCATCCAAATCGAACACCAGGGCCTTGATCGCCACGCATCCACACTCCCGACAATGAAGCTTGGATTGTAGCGGCGCGGGCCCGCGCAAAGGATGTGCTCAGCCTGCCACTGTGCTGCGGAACAGATCCCCCTGCACCACACTTTCTTCGCGATCACGGAAGCCGGCCAGGCCCACGCCGACCAGGCGATAACGCGTATCGCCCGGCAGCTGCACGCGCTGGCACAAGGCCAGGGCGATATCGCGCAGCTCCTCGACCGAGCTGGGCGGCGTATCCGGTGTATAGCTGCGGGTAAGGATACGGAACTGCGCCGTCTTCAACTTCAGCACCACGGTATGGCCGATGCGCTCGGTGCGGCCGGTTGCACGCCAGGTGCGTTCTGCCAACTGGGTGATTGCCTCGTCGAACTCGCCCATGTGCAGGTCTTCGGCAAACGTGTCTTCCGAGGAAATCGACTGCACCGGTTGGTCCGGCTCCACCGGCCGATCATCGATACCGCGTGCGCGCCGGTACAGGCCACCACCAAAACTGCCGAACAAGGCCTGCAACTGCTCAAGCGGCAGCGCGCGCAGATCACCCACGGTGACGATGCCCAGGGCCGACAACTTGCCTTCCATCACCTTGCCCACGCCCGGCACCCGCTTGACCGGCAAGGGCGTCAGGAACTGCTCGACCCGCGACGGCGGCACCACGAACTGGCCATCGGGCTTGCGCCAGTCCGAGGCCACCTTGGCCAGGAACTTGTTCGGTGCGATGCCGGCCGAGGCGGTCAGGCCGGTGGTCTCGCGGATCTGGGCACGGATGGTGCGGGCGATCTCGGTGGCGATCCCGCCACAGCTGGGCGAGTCACTTACATCCAGGTAGGCCTCATCCAGCGACAGCGGCTCCACCAGCGGCGTGTGGCCCAGGAAGATCTCGCGGATCTGCCGTGATACCGCCTTGTAGCGGGCAAAGTCCGGCGGCACGAACACCGCATCCGGGCACAGCCGCTCGGCCCGCAGCGCCGGCATCGCCGAGCGTATCCCGAACTTGCGCGCCTCATAGGAGGCCGCGCAGACCACCGAACGCGCCCCGCGCCAGGCCACCACCACCGGCCGTCCGCGCAAATCCGGGTCATCACGCTGCTCCACGGACGCGTAGAAGGCGTCCATGTCGACATGGATGATCTTGCGTTGTGGGCTCAAGGCAACAGTCCGAAAAGGTCGTCAACATGATAGCTGTTGTCGCTAAATGCACACTTGTCCTCACAAATGTACTTATTCATACCTCCCGTAACAGCCCGCGAACGGCGCTTATCTGCAGCTAACATACGCAACCGTCCAGTTAAAACATTTGATTGAACGGCAATGCTGCAGCATGCTCGGCGGCTCGCAAAGGCTTTGGATTACCCCGGATGACCCGTCTGCATGCTTTCTCGCGCGACCAGCTGCTGGCCAGCGCGCGTGGCGAACTTTTCGGCCCCAACAAAGGCCGCCTGCCCAACGACCCGATGCTGATGTTCGACCGCATCACCGAAATCCGCGAGGACGGTGGCGCACATGGCAAGGGCATGATCCGGGCCGAACTGGATATCCGTCCTGACCTGTGGTTCTTCGGCTGCCACTTCATTGGCGACCCGGTAATGCCCGGCTGCCTGGGCCTGGATGCCATGTGGCAGCTGACCGGCTTCTACCTGACCTGGCTGGGCGCCGAAGGCCGCGGCCGTGCGCTGGGCTGTGGCGAGGTCAAGTTCACCGGCCAGGTGCTGCCCAGCGCCAAGCTGGTGCAGTACGAAATCGATGTCTCGCGCGTGATCAACCGCAAGCTGGTGATGGCACAGACCGACGCCCGCATGCTGGTCGACGGCCGCGAGATCTATTCCGCCAAGGACCTGCGCGTAGGTCTGTTCACCTCAACCGAGAGCTTCTGATGCGTCGTGTCGTCATTACCGGCATGGGCATCACGTCCTGCCTTGGCAACGATCTGGATACCGTCTCCAGCGCCCTGCGTGACAGCCGCCCTGGCATTGTCGCCCTGCCCGACCACGCCGAAGCCGGCCTGCGCAGCCAGGTGGGCGGCAAGGTCGATATCGACCTGGACGCCCAGGTGGACCGCAAGCTCAAGCGCTTCATGAGCGATGCGGCCGCCTTCAGCTACGTCGCCATGCGTGACGCCATCGCCGATGCCGGCCTGGACGAGAGCCAGGTCAGCAATGTGCGCAGCGGGCTGATTGCCGGTTCCGGCGGCGGTTCCAGCGAATGGCAGGTGGAAGCGGCCGATCTGCTGCGCAACCGTGGTGTGCGCAAGGTGGGCCCGTACATGGTGCCGCGCACGATGTGCTCGACCGTGTCGGCCAACCTGGCTACCGCTTTCAGCATCAAGGGCCTGAGCTACTCACTGTCGGCCGCCTGCGCCACCTCGGCGCATTGCATCGGCGCGGCCGCCGACCTGATCCGCCATGGCGCCCAGGACGTGATGTTTGCCGGTGGCGGTGAAGACCTGCACTGGTCGATGAGCGTGATGTTCGACGCGATGGGTGCACTGTCGACCAGCTTCAACGAAACCCCGGCCACCGCCTCGCGTCCGTATGACGCCAACCGCGACGGCTTCGTCATTGCCGGCGGCGCCGGCATGCTGGTGCTGGAAGACTACGACCACGCCGTGGCCCGTGGCGCGCGCATCTATGCCGAGCTGGTTGGCTATGGCGTGACCTCCGACGGTGCCGACATGGTCGCCCCATCCGGCGAAGGCGCAGTGCGCTGCATGAAGATGGCGATGGAAGGCCTGGACCGACCGATCGACTATCTCAACACCCACGGCACCTCGACCCCGCTGGGCGACGTCACCGAATTGGGCGCGGTACGCCAGGTGTTTGGCGACGCCGTGCCGCCGCTGTCCTCGACCAAGGCGCTGTCGGGCCACTCGCTGGGCGCAGCCAGCGTGCACGAGGCGATCTACTGCCTGCTGATGATGCGTGATGGCTTCATGGCTGGCTCGGCCAACATCGAGACCCTGGACGAGCGCGTGGAAGGCTTCCCGATCCTGCGCAAGACCCAGGAAGCGAAGCTGGACACGGTGATGTCGAACAGCTTCGGGTTTGGTGGCACCAATGCGACGTTGATCTTCGCCCGGGTTTGATGGCGGAAAGTTTGATGGCGAAGTGATGTAAAGAAAACAGCCGCGAAAGCGGCTATTTTCTTTGGGGGCTTTGGCTTCTGCTTTGGCCTTGGCCTTGGCTTTGGCTTTGGCTTCTGCTTTGTGCTCTGCCTTGGCTTTGCTCTTGCCGTCCCCTCTCCCGTTTACGGGAGAGGGGTTGGGGTGAGGGGAAGCTTTGGCTTTGGCTTTGGCTTTGGCTTTGGCTTTGGATCCAGCTTTGGCCGTTGCTCTGCTGTTCCGCAAAACAACAGCACGGGCAACAGCAACAAGCAGGAGCTGCCCTCACCCCTACCCCTCTCCCGCAGGCGGGAGAGGGGAAAGCAGAGCATGAGCGAAGCAAAGCAACGCTAAAGCAACGCAAGGGCCAAACGAAGCTTGCTCAGTCGTAATTGCTCAAGGCCAGCGACAACAGCGCCTTGGCCTGCTCGCGCAAGGACTGCGGCTCCACGATCTCCGCATCCGAGCCGTAATGCAGCACGTCCATCAGCAGCTCGCGCGACACGCTGTACGGCAGCTTCAACTCGTAGCGCCCATCGGCAAGGAAGCGCCCCTGCTGCTTGGAATGCCAATGCTCATCAGCCACCCAACGCGCCGCCTTGGCACTGAACACAATGGTGGCCCAGCCCTTCGGCGCACCCGAGAAAATGCCATAGCTGGCCGCCAACTGCTCATCCAGCTCGCTGTCGGCAACATCACGCGCCGGCTGGTCCAGCAGGCGTGCCTGATGGATGCGGTCCACCGCAAAACTGCGTACCGCTTCGCGGTTGTGGTCCCAGGCGTCCAGATACCAGTTGTCGCGGTAATGGGTAATGCGCTGCGGCGATACCGTACGCCGTGTCGCCTCGTCCGTGGAGCGCGCGCGGTACTCGAACGACAGCTGCTTGCGCTCCAGCACCCCGGAGGCCACCGTGCGGAAACTGGCTTCGTCCAGCTTGCGGCCGCGGTGCGGAATCACCCGCACCCGCTCCACCGGCCAATGCGAGGCACCGGCCTGTGCCGCCAGCAATCCTTCAATACGCTGCTGCAGCGGCGCCAGCATCGACGAAAGCACCCCGCCGCCGGTACGCGACAGCAGGTGCTGCGATGCCAGCAAGGCATGCAGTTCCTCCGAGCTCAGCCACAAACCCGGCAGCTCGAAGCGGTCGCTTTCGCCGCTCTGGTAGCGGAAGCCGGCCTCGCCATCGCCCTCCACCGGCGCCATCAGCGCATCACGCAGGAAGGCCAGGTCGCGGTAGACCGTGGCACGGGAACAGCTCAACTCCTCCTGCAGCCGCATCACCGTGACCGGGTAGCGGGCGGACTTGAGCAGACGATGCAGCGCATTGATGCGTTCATAGCGGTCCATGCCCGGATTATGTCCGACTCCGGGCAGCAATGGAGCACGCCTGCGGCCCGTATAACCGCAAATGAAGCCCCGGCCCGCATCCGTCTGGGCATCAGGGGCCATCCGGTATCATCCAAATGCCACCCATTCCCGTTTCGCCCCTGGAGACCCCCCGATGTCCCTGCGTGTTTCCCTATTGCTGCCGTTGCTGCTCAGCGCCCCATTGGCCTGGGCCGACGACGCTTCCGAGCTGGCCGCCATGACCTCACCCTGGAGCGGCAGTGGCGGCGAACTGGGCTTTGCCTCGGCGCACGGCAATAGCACCACCGAAAGTTTCAACGGCCGCCTGAAGCTGCGCTACACCGACGATGACTGGATCCATTCCATGGACCTGTTCGGCCTGCGCTCCAGCGCTGAATACACCGAAACCGCCGACGACGGCAGCACCACCCGCAAGCGCCAGACCACTGCCAACCGGTACACCGGCAGCGCCGGCAGCGCCCTGCAGCTGGGCGAGCATCGCCAGCTCACTGCCACGGTGCGTTACGAAAGTGACGATTTCGCCACCTATGACCGTCAGGCCAGCTTCGGTCTGGGCTACGGTACCCGGCTGATCGATGGTGAGCGCCTGATCCTGGATACGCAGATCGGCCCCGGTGTGCGTCGCTCGCACAATGCCGACACCGACGAAGACCGCACCGGCCTGATCGGCCGTGGCCTGTTCGACCTGAAATACGCCCTCACCGAGAACACCGAACTGGTCAACTCGCTGCTGGTGGAATCCGGCTCGTACAACACCTTCGCGCAGAATGACTTCGGCGTATCGGTAAGCATGAACAAGCACTTCGCCCTGAAGGCCGGCTGGCAGGCCCGCCACAACAGCGACGTCGCCGAAGACAAGCGCAAGACCGACACCCTGACCACCATGAACGTGGTTTACAGCTTCAAGTGATGCCCGCGTTGGTTGTGCGGATGGGGTAGGCCTCGAAGCCAAAGCCAAAGCACCCCTCCCAACCCTCCCCTTGCCTACGGCAAAGGGAGGGCTCAGCTCCCTGCCGAGGTCCAGCACCGTAGTGCCGAGCCATGCTCGGCAGAGGCGTTACCGGCAAACCCGGAACAATCGGCATCGGTAGTGCAGCGCCATGCTTGGCAGGGGAACCCAGGAAAGGCCGGCAGTCGGTGTTGTGGGAGCGGCGTAAGCCGCGAAGCTGACCATGCGTGCGCGCCGATATGATCGGCGCCCATGGCGGAACCAGGAATTTGTGGCTTCGCGGCTTACGCCGCTCCTACAACAGCCCACAACAGCCAATATGGCCGCCAACCTCAGCGCAGCAGCTCGCCTGCGCCACCTTCCAACAGCAGCCTTGCCACTTCGCGACCCACGGCCTCCGGGTTGCTGGCCGGGCCCTGTGCCTGTGCGCGCACCACGCGGCCATCGGCCACGCCGCCGACCAGGCCCTGCAACCACAGCTCCTCGCCGCGCCACTGCGCCAGACCCGCTACCGGTACATGGCAGCTGCCATCCAGCGCGCGGTTCATGGCCCGCTCGGCTTCCACGCAGCTGCGCGTGGAGGCGTCATCCAGCCCCTTGAGCAGGTTGATGGTCGCTGTATCTTCGGCCCTGCATTCGATCGCCACCGCTGCCTGAGCCGGTGCCGGCAACCACTGCGGCGCGCGCAGGCGGTCACGGATACGCGCACCCAGGTCCAAGCGTTCCAGACCGGCGCAGGCCAGGATGATGGCGTCGTATTCGCCGGCATCCAGTTTGGCCAAGCGCGTATTGACGTTGCCGCGCAGGTCACGCGATTGCAGGTCCGGGCGCAGCGCGCGCAGCTGGGCCTGCCTGCGCAGTGACGAGGTGCCCACGCAGGCGCCCTGCGGCAGGCTTTCCAGCGAGGGATAGTGGTTGGATACGAAGGCGTCGGCGGAGTCGGCACGGGTCAGAATCGCCGGCAGTGCAAACGGCGGCTCCAGTTCCATCGGCACGTCCTTGAGCGAATGCACCGCGCAGTCGGCGTCGCCGCGCAGCATCGCCACTTCCAGCTCCTTCAGGAACAGGCCCTTGCCGCCAATGGCGGCCAGCGAACGGTCGAGGATTTCATCGCCGCGCGTGCTCATCGGCACAAGCGCCACCTGCAACCCCGGATGGGCGTGGCGCAGGCGGTCGGCAACGTGTTCGCTCTGCCACAGGGCAAGCGGGCTCTTTCGGGTGGCGATACGCAGGATGCTCATGCCGCCATTATCGCCGCTGCCAGCAGCCCGGTCACCGCCGTTCCAGTTCAGTCTTCAAACCCGCCACGCAGCGGCGGCTGATTTCCAGCGGCTGCGGGACGTCCCGCAGCACTGCCTGCACCTGCCCGGCCGACGTACGCCGCACCTCCTGCAGCCGATCGCGGGCAATCAGGCAATTGCGATGGATGCGGATGAAGCGCCCGGAAAACTCGTCTTCCAGCGAGCGCAGCGATTCCTCGATCAAATCCTCGCCGCGCAGATGGTGCACCACCACGTACTTCTCCTCGGCCTGCAGGTACAGGATGTCCTCCACCGGCACCAGCCGCAGGCTGCCACGCAGCCGCGCGCACAGCACCCGTCGTGCAGGAGTGGCCGCGGCCGGTGCCGCGCTGAGGCGGCCGGCGATGAAAGTGCGCGCACGCTCCAGCGCTGCGAGCAGGCGCTCGGCGCGCACCGGCTTCATCAGGTAGTCGATCGCCGCTGCCTCGAAGGCCGACAGGGCGTGCGCGTCATAGGCGGTGCAGAACACCACCGCCGGGCGCGGCTCGAAGCGGGCCAGGTGGCGCGCAACTTCAAGACCGTCCAGGCCCGGCATGGCGATGTCCAACAGCACCAGATCCGGCAGCGTCTGCGCGCAGACATCCAACGCATCATTGCCGTTGGCCGCCTCCCCCACCACGTTCACCTGCCCAAGCTCGGCCAACAGCGCGCGCAGGCGCTCGCGCGCCAACGGCTCGTCATCGGCAATCACTACCTTCACACACTTACCTCGCTCACGGCTCCCCAGTCGTGGCGACATGGTAGCCGGGTTCGGCGCGCGCCGCCGTCAACAAACCGGCAACTGCGCTGCAGCTCACAAACTGCTCAGGCCTGTGCGAAGCGGGCCTGCAGCCAGTCGCCGAGCGCGTGGATTTCCTCGTCGCAGACCTGGTGGGCCATCGGGTAACGCTGCCATTGCACGTCGAAGCCCAAGGTCTTCAGCACCTGCGCACTGTGCTCGGCAACCTGCAGCGGAATGACCGGATCGGCGCTGCCATGGGCCATGAACACCGGCTGCGCGGTCGCGCCTTCCACCAGCTGTGCCGCAGCGGCATCCACTTCCGGCAGATAGGTGGACAAGGCCACCAGCCCGGCCACCGGCTCGCTGCGCTTGAGCCCGGCCGACAGGATGATCGCCCCGCCCTGCGAGAACCCGGCCAGCACGATGCGGCTGGCGGGAATGCCGCGGGCCTGCTCGCGGGCGATCAACGCTTCAAGCTGCTGCACCGATTCGGCCACACCGGTTGCGTCGGCGCGGCTGCGGAAATCCATGCTGACGATGTCATACCACGCCCGCATCGGCATGCCGTTGTTGATGCTGACCGGGCGTTTGGGGGCATGCGGAAACACGAAGCGGATGGCAGGCCACTGCGGGCGCACCAGCTCGGGCACGATCGGCGCGAAGTCATGGCCATCGGCACCGAGCCCATGCAACCAGATCACCGACCATTCCGGCACCGCGCCGGTTTGCTGCTCCACTGTTTCCAGCATGTCTACAACTCCCAGGGACAAGCCGGGATTATGCCTGCCTGCTGCCGGGATCGCCGGATTCCGGAATATTGATTGTAGGAGCGGCGTTAGCCGCGAAGCTGATCGGGTGGCCGGTTGAAGCAAACCCGGCTGCATTGGTCAGGTTGCTGATTGGATGGCGGCCGCAGCACTGCCTGCTTCGCGGCTTATGCCGCTCCTACAAAATCACCGCAGATCCGGCTTCTTGTGGGAGCGGCGTCAGCCGCGAAGCTGGCTATGTGTCCGGTTGAAGCTAGGCAGGCTGCATTGGTCAGGTTGCTGATTGAATGAAGACCGCGGTGCTGCCGGCTTCGCGGCTTATGCCGCTCCTACAAAACCACCGCAGATCCGGATTCTTGTAGGAGCGGCGTTAGCCGCGAAGCTGGCTATGTGGCCGGTTGAAGCAAGGCCGGCTGCATTGGTCAGGTTGCTGATTGAATGGCGGCCGCAGTACCACCGGCTTCGCGGCTTACGCCGCTCCCACAAAACCACCGCAGATCCGGGGTCCTGTAGGAACGGCATCGCTTCAGTCCTGCAGCGGTTCTTTCAACGCGGCTGCCCGCAGCTCGGCGGCGCGCAGCAGCACGGCCGGGGGAGCGCTTTCTTCGGGTATGCACAGCAGGCCGTGCCGGCGCAGCCAGTCGCCGGCCTTGCGCGAGGAGGTCCATGCCACCACCGGTACCGCCAGCGCCATGCCGATCACCACCGGCGCCATCCAGGCCGCCAATGACGGCGACACCACGTAGGCGGCCACGCCCATCACCACGCCGAATACGCTCAGGCCGCCGTAACTGCGCAGCAGGTCGCGCACGGAAATGCTGCCGTCATCGCGCTGCTGTGCATCCCAGCCCGAGTCCTTGCCGGCCAGTACTTCGGCCACGCCGCGCGACTGCACGTACATCACCACCGGCGCCATCAAGGCTGCCAGTACGGTCTCCAGCAGCATCGAAACAAAAGCGCGCGCGGCACCGCCGCAGCCAATGCGCTCCTTGCGCGAAGTCAGCATCGCCACATAGCCCATCAGCTTGGGCGACAGCAACGCCACCATGGTCACCAGAAACACCCAGAACACGCCGTTCTGGTCCAGGCCGCGCCAGTAATGCACCGGCGAGATCTTCAGGTGCAGCTCCTGGGCCAGATCGATGCCGCCATGGATCAACGGAATGGCAATGCCGATCAGCATCAGCATCGCCCACATCGGCGCGGTGAAGTAGTGGCCGATACCAATCAGCATATGCACCCGGCTTACCCAGTGCAGGCCCGGCGTGGTGACCACCTTGGAATGCTGCAGGTTGCCCTGGCACCAGCGGCGGTCGCGGATCAGCAGGTCGGTCAGCGTGGGCGGGCCTTCTTCGTAGCTGCCATGCAGGTAGGGCACCATGTGCGCGGCCCAGCCACCACGGCGCATCAGCGCCGCCTCGACGAAGTCATGGCTCAGCACATGGCCGCCAAACGGCTTGCGCCCGGGCAGCTCCGGCAGGCCGGCCTGCTCGGCGAAGGCCTGGGTGCGGATCACCGCATTGTGGCCCCAGTAATTGCTTTCCGCGCCGTGCCACCAGGCCACGCCGTAGGCCATCACCGGCCCGTAGACGCGGCCACCAAACTGCTGCATGCGGGCGAATGCGGTGCGCCCGCCGACCACGGCCGGCAGCGACTGGATCAGGCCTACGCTGGGGTGGTTTTCCATCGCCGAGACCAGCCGCACGATCACGTCGCCGGTCATCAGGCTGTCGGCATCCAGGATCAGCATCTGCGGGTAGGCGCCACCAAAACGGCGCACCCAGTCGGCGATGTTGCCGGCCTTGCGCCCGACATTGCTGGCGCGGCGCCGGTAATACAGCCGCTCGGCACCGCCGGTGGCTTGCACCAGGCGCGCGAATACCTGCTCCTCGGCGCGGCCGATCGCATCGCGGGTGGTGTCGCTGAGCACGTAGAAATCGAAGTGCTCCAGCTGCCCGGTAGCCGCGACCGACTCGTAGATCGCCTGCAGGCCGGCCATCATCCGGCGCGGGTCTTCGTTGTAGGTGGGCATCAGCAAGGCGGTACGGCTGCGCAGCTGCGGCAGCGGGGTATCCGGGTAGATACCGAGCTTGCGGCGGCCGCGCAGCAGCGCCTGCAGGCCGGCCAGGCTGCTGACGAAGGACATCGCGATCCACGCGAACAGCAGCACGAACAGGCCCAGCAGGCAGCCTTCCAGCACATTGATGCCGCCGCTGGACAGCACCCGCGCCATCAGCCAGGTCGCCGCCAGCGTGGTCAGCGCGGTCGTGCCGAACACGTACAGGCGGCGCAGGCCGATGTTGGCCGGCGCGGTCTTCTGTCGGCGCACATGCAGGGAGCCGCTGCGCAGCGATTGCTCGGGCATCGGCAACGGGTGCTCGGCAGGCAGCACGGCGATACCGGCATCCAGACCGTTGCTGGTGGTGACACTGTTGCTCATTGATCGCCCCACTGCGGCATCTGCAGCCAGTCCTGGCGGCCCACCGTGCGGTACCGCTGTTTGCTTGCGTGTTGCACCTGAATTCCTTGATGGAGAAGCCGAGCAGCCGGGAAAACTAGAAGAACCAACCTAAACCTGCGGCAAACGAACCCTGCCTGTCGCGATGCGGGAGCCCCCTCGAACCACCTCGCTGTGGGCGGCAATTCTGCCCCCCCGGCCGTTCCTGGCCCTCTGCGGCACTGCCTTGATGGCAGTGTCGGCCATTGAATTATCCACCATCAAAACCGCAGGCACACCTCTGCCAGCCAGATTGGCGCGGTGACGGACCGCCCGGCCGCTGTGCCGGCGTGCCGCCCGCCCGGCACTGCAGCTGATGCAGAGGGCAGGTTTCCTTGCCCCTCACCTGCCCCCACCTGCCGCCAACCAGCGTGGCCACGGGGCGCTGGCCGACGCACATAAGCGATACAAACCCGATGGCAATGGCCTCCACCTCACAGCCCCGCGCGTACCCGGCAGGCCCTGCTCATCTGTCGCGAATGTGCGTGCTCGCCAAACACGCATATCCCCAACCCAGGCTAAATATCCGCGCGCCCACAACACCATCGCAACATCGCCCTCACCCGCAGCAAACCCGGGGTTGCGCAGGCTCGAGGCGTCTGCAGCAACGCAGACGTTTCCGGAGACCGTTCGTGGACCGCAATCGCGTTGAAGGCACCAAACACGAAATCAAGGGTGCCATCAAGGAAGCTGCTGGAAAGATGACCGGCAATAAAACCCAGCAGATGGCCGGCAACATGGAAAAAAATGCTGGAAAGGCGCAGAAAGCAATGGGCAAGGCAGCTGACGAGGTAAAGCATCGACATTCATGACGACAGCAACACCGCGCAAGAACTGCTTCCGTAACTGACCAGCCGGAGCCCGTACTACCCAGCGTCACCTTGCAGCATCAATGGCGTGGCCGTGTGGAAGCCGGCCGCGCCATTGTCTGTAGTACACACTCAGGCGCTGCGCGCGGACAGCAGGCCGATGCGGCGGAACCACATTTCCAGCGGTACGGTCACCAGCGGTGGCACCGCCGCCAGCAGGGCCAGCAATATCGCCCACAGCGGCCAACGCAGCTTCACCCAGGCGTACAGGCTGACCGCGACGTAGAACAGGAACGCCGCCCCGTGCAGGCGGCCGAACAACCACACCACCAGCTCGGTGGTGCCGGTGCCGTATTTGAGCAGCATGCCGATCAGCAGACCGGCCCAGGTAACGCCTTCAATCAGTGCAGCGGCGGCAAACAACTTGCCGGCGGGGGTCATGGGTTTGGCAGACATCGATTCCATCAGGCATTCAGAACAGCGCCGATTGTAGGCGACATCGCCCTGCTGCCGGCAGGCTCAGATCCAGCCGCGCCGCTTGAACCACAGCAATGGCAGCACGATGCTCAGTCCCACCGCAGCCAGCGCTATTGCGTAGCCATAATGCCAATGCAGTTCCGGCATCGAGGCGAAATTCATGCCCCACACGCCGACCAGCACGGTCGGCGGAATACCGACCACCGAGGCCACCGCCATTACTTTCATCACCTCGTTCTGGTCCATGTTGATCAGGCCCAGCACGCTGTCGAGCAGGAATTCGTTGCGGTCGCCCAGTTGCTGCTCGAATTCACTCAAGGAGGTCAGGTCCTTGATCACCAGCTTGATGCGCTTTGGCGCCTCAGCGCCAAACCAGTCGGGGGTGGCTTCATCCAGGTAGTTCATCATCCGCAGCATGCCGTGCAGGGTGTTGTGCAGTGCGCCGATGCGCCGGCCCATCATGCCCACCTCGTGCAGCATCTGCTCCAGCCGCCGCGTTGCCCGCTTGCCCTTGGGATGGTTGAACGCCTGCCGGGAGAACTCGCTCATCGTGCTTTCCAGCGACTCCAGCAGATCGGCCAGGCGGTCGACGATATGTTCGATCATGCGCAGGAACAGATCGGCCGAGCCCTGGCAGGGGTGCTTGGCCAGTTCGGCCTCTACGCCTTCCAGCGCATCGATGCGGTGCTCGCGCTGCACCACCAGTGCATTGGGCTCCACCACGAACCCGAGCGGCCCGACCATATGCTCAACTTCGTATTGGAAACGCGGCAGGTTCAGCACCAGCGCCTCGCCTTCCACGCGCACCCGGCTGCTGAACTCGATCTCGCTGATACCGGCGCGGTCGGGAATGCGGAAACCCACCTGCCGCGACGCCTGGTCCAGTTCCTCCGGAGTCGGTTGGCACAGGTCCACCCACAGCGAGGCGGGCGCCGTGCCGCCAGCGGCGGTGGCAAGGGTGCGGCACTGGAGCATGGTGCTATTCCATTACGGGACTGGCGCCATCGTCGTCGCCACGCCACGCCGAGTAAAGCCATCTGGCGCTCAGTCCTGCTGCTGCGCCGCATACCAGTCAGCATAGGGCGTGTTTCTGGCCAGGTGCCGATTGAAATCTGGCGCTCCATCCTGCCACCACACCGGTCCACGCTCGCCCAGGGACTGTTTGGCCGCGTCGACGGCCGCGCCGGCCTGCGCCAGGCGCTCGCGGTCACCGCTGCGGCGCGCGATGCCCACCTCACGGCGCGCCGCCATCAACGCCTTTACCAGCGTGCTGCGGTCCTGCTCGGGCAGGCCAGGATTGCTGGCCCGCCACAACCGCCCACGCACCACCAGATAGCGGCCGTCGGGGGTTCGTAATGGTGCTTGCGGCATCGGCGGCTCCGGTGAACAGGCCACGCCAGTATCCCACCGCCGCACGGTTGCAAAGCGCGCCTGCCTTCACGCAAGCTCGTGCTTCCTTCAACCAGTAGTCCAGCCATGCAAGACAATATCATCCAGATCATCCCCGCCGACGGCTGGGTAGCCGTGTTCGAAGAAGCCGGCGACGAAAGCGCCCAGAGCCTGGTGTGCTTCGCGGTAGTGGAAGAAGCCGGCAAACGTGCCGTGCGCCCGATGCTGGCCAACGGCAAGCAGATCGGCTTTGCCGACACCCTGCCCAACTTCGTCCGCGTCGAAGAAGCCGACGCCTTTGAAGAAGAGGATGAGGAAGAAGACGAAGACGAGGAAGAAGAAGAAGAAGACGAGGAAGAAGAGGCCTGAGCCCTTCTCCCCTGCCTGGCAGCCGAGATCAGGTCGGCTGCCCGCCAGCTTCCGGGCCCTGCCCGGGCTGGTCCGCCGGCACGCCGCAGTGCTTGCCGGCAGGCTGTACCGGCAGGCGCAGCAGCGTACCGTCAGCGGCAACCTGATTGACCTTCAGCGTGCACACGCCGCCGGAAAAGTCGACGTCCAGCGCCACTTCGTAATCCTTGCCCGCCTCCGGGGTGAAGACCGAGCTGATCAGGCGATCACATCGCCAGCCGGTTGGCGAGCCCATACCGGCCTCCACCACCACAGGCTGCCCGGGTACCAGCGGGTATTCCTTGAAATAGGCCTTGGACAGGATCATGCCGCGCTGCTTCAGGCCACGGCTGGTATCGGTCTCGGCAATGCCCAGGCTCTCATTCTTCACCTTGCCAAGCATCGATCCGAAGGCGCTGCCCAGTGAGCCGGACGCGCGGATCTTCTGCGCATATTCCGCCGTGCAGGTGGTGTTGGTATAGAGCACCATGCCGACGCCGTTCTGGCCAAACAAGCGCAGCCGTGATACCGGGGCCTCGTCGCTGGGCGACTGTGCGTTGGCTTGGCCAGCCACCAGCAACAACAAAACACCGGCAACTTTCCGTTTGAATTGCACTGCATCTCTCCTTGAAGCGCGACTTCCGTTGCGGCATTGAAACACACGTCGCCGAAATTGCGTAAGCCTGCACGCCGCTGTCATGCCGACGTCACCTTCGGCAGCCAGGTTAGATGGTTGGTCCGGCAATCACCCCAACAACATGAAACGTTCCCTGCTTCAGATCCTTCTGGCTACGTGCATCGCTGCCAGCGGCGCTGCCAACGCTGCCGCGCCCGCGCAGCTGCCCGTGCAGCAACACGGCGGCAGCTGGGCCTCCGGCCATGTACAAGGCATCGCGGTCGATCTGCAGGGCGGCTATATCTATTACTCCTTCACCAACCTGCTGGCCCGCTACGATCTGCAAGGCCGTCTGATCGGCACGCTGGAAGGTTGGACCGGCCATCTTGGTGATCTGGATTTCAATCCCGACGATGGCAAGGTGTACGGATCGCTGGAGTACAAGAAGGACCAGGCGTTCTACATCGCGATGATCGATGTGCAGCGCATCAACCGGGTCGGCATCCAGGCCGCTGACAGCGACATCCTGCGCACGGTCTATTTGCCGGAAGTGGTGAGCGACTACACCGCCGACATCAATGGTGATGGCCGCTTTGACGGCGACGATGGCAAGTACCGCGGCAATGAGACCGCCTCGCCCGATCACCGCTATGGTTGTTCCGGCATTGATGGCGTCGCCTTTGGCCCGCGCTTTGGCCACACCGATGGCCCGCAGCTGCTGACCGTTGCCTATGGCATCTATGGAAATACCGAGCGCAGCAACAATGATCACCAGGTACTGCTGCAATACGACACCGGCGACTGGCAGACACAGGCAAAACCGCTGATAGAGGCGGCACCGCATCACAGCGGCCCGCGCGAGCTGGAAGGCAAGTACTTCGTGCGCACCGGCAATACCAGCTATGGCGTGCAGAACCTGAGCTATGACGCCTCGCAACAGCGCTGGTTCATGGGCGTCTACCAGGGCAGGAAGCCGACGTTCCCGAATTATCTGCTGTTCGCCGTGGATGCAGCCGCAACGCCGCGGCAGGGCGATCTGATTGGCGTGCCCGGCAACAGCCAAAACCGTTGGGAACAAGGCCTGCTGCTGCCGCTGGCCGATGCCGGATTGAAAGACCCAGCCACCGGCATCCGCGGCTGGAACCAGAAAGCCGACGTCGGCCTGCAGGCCGTAGGCGATGGCTTGTTCTACCTGGCCACCAACTTCAAGCGTGATGGCAAACAAGGCGCAGACCTGCAGCTGATGCGCTGGACTGGCGAGCCTGAGCAGCCGTTTGTTGCGCCATGACGCGTCCCCGAGGAATCTCCCGCATGTGGGAGCGGTGTAGGCCGCGAAGCTGATAGCAACAAGCAACCTTGAAGCTGCCCAATCATATGGAAGTTCTGTTGTTGCAGATTTCAACGGCAATGCGTGTCCCGGACAATAGTGGCTTCGCGGCTTACGCCGCTCCTACAACAGCCGTTGTTGTCGCGAATCCCCTGCTTTTGTAGGAGCGGCGTCAGCCGCGAAGCTGACACATCTGCAGAACTCAGTACGAACGCACTTCAGCTAATTAACTCAATGCCCGAAGCGGCTGCTTTCTGGCAGCTCTAGCTTCGCGGCTTACGCCGCTACCACAAAGACAATGGCCCGCGGCCCGGCGGGTTGATGGCCTCGGCGCTGAAACCTGCATGTGCGCCAGCGCACACATCTTCACTCCCACACGCGATCAGAAATTCTCAGATACACAAGCCTCGCGCGCGACAAATGCCAGCCCCGCTGGCGCCCCGCACCACTCCGCAGCCAGAGCAAAGCAAAAGCAGTTTCACTAGCGACAGTATCCATGGCTCAAACGTAAAGGTTCTGTAATTGTCCGGACGTAAGGTGGCGCCGCTTGCACGGCGTAGCCCCAGCTGTGTGCGGTACTCCCACACTCTCCGGAACAGATCCATGCTCGAAGTAAAGAAGTCGGCGCTGGTCAGCGCCATCCTGGCAGCGCTTTGCGTTTCACCCGACCTGTTGGCGCAACAAGTCACAGACGGCAGCAGCCAGACCATTGGCAGCGGCAGCCTGCGTGGCCGCGTGCTCAACACTGCCACCGGCGAGTACGTCCGCAACGCCGAGGTGCGTATTGAAGGCAGCCGCAATGTCAGCTACTCGCAGGAAGGCGGACACTTCCAGTTGACCGGCATTCCCGCCGGCGATGTCACCGTGCAGGTGAAATACACCGGCCTGCAGGAAGCAAGACTCAGCGCTTCGATTGATGCCGGCAAGACCACCAGCGTCGAAGTCGCCTTGAAGGCGCCGTCCTATACCGCCGGTGGCGGCGATGCAACCGACCTGGATGCGATCAAGGTCACCGCTTCGCGCGACGGCCAGGCCAGCGCGATCATGGAGCGGCGCGCGGCGATGAACGCAAAGAACGTGGTGGCTGCCGACAATTATGGCGCGCTGACCATGGGCGATGTCGGTGAGTTCATGAAGTCGATGCCGGGCCTGTCGCTGGATTACACCGAGGTGGATGCCACCGCGGTGCGCATTGGCGGCCTGGACCCGAAGTACTCCACCTTCACCACCGATGGCGCGCGCATGGCCACGGCCACCTCGAACAATAATTCGGGCCGGCAGAACTCGTTCGAGCAGATGTCGATCACCGGCATCGAATCGATCGAGCTCAACAACACGTTGACCGCGGCGATGGATGCCGATTCGCCCGGTGGCAACATCAACCTGCGCAGCAAGTACGCGTTCCAGCGCACCAAGCGCGACATCGTGTTCCAGCTTGGAGCGGTGGGCACCTCCGATTCCAACTGGTCGGGCAAGTATTTTCCGGATGACAAGAAGCACGACACCATCTACCCATCCGGCCAGTTCGGCTTCGGCGACGTGTTCATGGACGGGCGCTTCGGCGTGGAGTTCAACGCCAGCTACAACGCCAACTATGTGCAGCAGGACCGCATCCAGACCGACTACGCCTATAAGGCTGATGGCAGCGCCATGCCCTACCGGGTGATGTGGCGCCCGGGCCCGAAGATGACCAGCCGCACCGCCGCCAACCTGAGCCTGGATTACCAGATCACCGATGAGCTGGTGGCGTCCCTGCGCAGCACCTACTCGATGTACGACGTGGAGTACTTCAACCAGTACACCTATCTGATCTTCGGCACCACCAGCAAGTCCGAAGCCGCGCCGGGTTCCACCCCCAACCACATCGTGGTCAATCCCAACGGCACCAATACCCGCCTGCACACCCAGTACTCGCACCGCTATGCCGGCACGCCGGCCTACCTGATCGCGCCCAAGCTGGAGTACAAGGGCGAGGACTGGGAAGCAGTGCTGCGCGGTAGTTATTCCGGTGCCGAGTTCAATTTCCGCGACACCAGCAAGGGCTTCTTCCAGCGCACCGACAGCTGGTTGACCGGCATCGGCTTCACCCTGGATCGCCCCTCGGAGAGCTCGCACGAATGGAACCTCGCCCAGACCGGCGGGCGCCCGTGGGGCGACCCAAGCAACTTCAACCGTGATGCCGAGATCGGCTACAACGTGCGCAGCGCGGAGTCCGATGCACTCAACGACCAGTATGGCGTCAACCTCGACCTGAAGCGCCACCTCAGCTTCAACGACACGCCGGTGACGCTGATGGGTGGCCTGGGCACGCGCCGCAATGACTGGCGCACCAATGAAGGCTCGTACCAGCAATACAAATATGTAGGCCCCAACGGCAGTCAGACCGATCCGGGTGCGAGCGTGCCGTGGACCAATAATTACGACTTCGAGATCATCGGTACCGGTGCCGGCAACATGAACCAGCAGGGTTGGCGCGCCGACAGCAACTACGCGATGTACGACATCTTCCAGGAACACCCGGAATACTTCGTGCCGGATGTGGTGGGAAACCTCAAGCGCCGGCTGGACAACAACAAGCGTATCCAGGAAGAAGTGGATGCGGCCTATATCGAAGCCGAAACCCGCCTGGGCGATGCCCGCTTCGACCTCGGCCTGCGTTATGAGAAGACCCGTACCGCCGCCCGCGTGGCCGACGTGCGCCCGGTCAGCGAGGTCACTGCCGCCGGCCTGAACGTCAATACCGTCGAAGGCCTGATGTACCAGTACAACAACGGCCGCTACACCACCCGCAAGGGCGAGTACGACGACTTCTTCCTCAGCGGCGGGGTCAAATACGACTTCACCGACAAGCTGGTTGGCCAGCTATCTTTCAGCCAGTCGATCCTGCGCCCGGACTACGGCAACCTCGGCGGCGTGGTGGCAGTCAACGACGACACCATGATCGTCAGCGTGCCCAACGCCCAGCTCAAGCCCGAGCATTCCACCAAGTACTACGCCAGCCTGCAGTACTACTTGGAGCCGTCGGGCCTGCTGGGCCTGTCGTACTACAAGCTGGATATGCAGGACATGCAGGTCACCGGCATCACCGTCAATCCGGAAGACGTCGGCTTCAACCCGAACGACTACGAGGGCTATACCTTCCGCAGCGCACAGAACGCACCGGGTACCAGCACCAACGAGGGCGTGGTGCTGGAATACAACCAGCAGATGACTTTCCTGCCCGGCGCCTGGAAGGGCCTGAGCGTGTATGGCTCACTGACCCAGGTGAACCCGGACGGCCCGCGCCAGAACATTCCCAAGCAAGCGGCCAACTGGGGCATCCGCTACAACTACGGCCGCTTTGATTTCCAGATCAACGGCAACTACCAGTCCGAGCACCGCGTCAGCGCGCTGAGCAATACGCCCACCACCGCCAACAACGGCATCCTCTACCGCGATGCACGTGAGCTGTGGAACATCAGCGCCAGCTACAAGCTCACCGACAACATCGACGTAATGCTGGCCGGCCGCAACATCTTCAACGAACCGGAAGTGATCTATTCCAACATCCCCAGCCGCGTGCAGATGTACACGGTATACGGCTCGATGTGGAACTTCGGCATCCGCGGCCGCTTCTGAGGCGCGAACTGGCAAGGGCACAACGCCCCGAAAGAAGAAGGCTTGCTGCCCTCTCCCGCTTGCGGGAGAGGGCAGCTTGCAAAGCGCAGGTTCGCTGCGCAACGAACGCTCTTGCATCAATGCAAGGGCCGGAGTGCGAAGCGGGAAGGCCGTCGCGCCCAACAATCCATCTTGCTTCACCCGCCACCAGCAACCCAAAGAGCCCGCAATGACCACCAACATCGACCGCCGCCGTCTGATCATTGGCGCCAGCCTCGGGCTGGGCGCGCTGCTGCTTCCGCTCGGCCGCGCCTTCGCCGCGCAGATCCAGGCGGCCAAGGGCTTTACCCACAACGTCGCCAGCGGCGAACCCGGCCCCAATTCGATGCTGCTATGGACCCGCTACGTGCCCGCCGGCGACACCGACGAGACCACCCTGCAGGCGGAGATCGCCAGCGACCGCGCGTTCCGCAATGTGGTTGCAGCCGCCAGCGTACGCACCGGCAGCTACCGCGACTGGACCGCCAAGCTCACCCTGGCCGGCCTGCAGCCCGGCATCACCTACTGGTACCGCTTCATCGCCGCCGACGGCAGCCACTCCCCCACCGGCCGCACCCGCACCCTGCCGATAGGCGACGTGGCCCGTTTCAGGCTGGGCCTGTTCTCCTGCGCCAACCTGCCGATGGGCTGGTTCAACGCCTACGCGCATGCCGCGCAACGCGAGGACATGGACCTGTGGCTGCATGTGGGCGACTACCTCTACGAGTACGGCATCGGCGCGTACAAGGCACAGGACCGCATCGCCGAGCGCGAGGTGATGCCGGCTCACGAACACGAAATGATCTCGCTGCTGGACTACCGCATGCGCCTGGCCTGCTACCGCGCCGACGCCGACCTGCAGGCCCTGCACCAGAATGCGGCGATGGTGGCGTTGTGGGACGACCATGAAAGCGCCAACGACAGCTGGGAAGGTGGCGCGCAGAATCACCAGCCCGCCAGTGAAGGCGACTGGAATACCCGCAAGGCCGCCGCAATGCAGGCCTATCGCGAATGGATGCCGGTATCCGATGAACCGTGGAAGGCCTACCCGATCGGCAACCTCGGCACCTTGTACCGTACCGAATCCCGCCTGCTGGGCCGCACCCAACCCGCCGATATCGGCAGCGCCTACAAGGCCGGCACCGATGCCGCCCTGGAAGCCTTCCGCGATGGGCCGTGGCAGGATCCCTCGGCAACCATGCTCGGCCTGGAACAGGAAACCTGGCTCCATGACGCATTGAAAGCCAACGCCGCGCGCAATCAGTGGCAGCTGGTTGGCATGGGCACCATCCTCGGCCGCACCGTGATGCCAGCCGAAACGCTGGGCATGCTGCGCAGTGACGCCAGTGAGCGCAGCGTGCAGGCCTTCAAGAACAACGTGCATGGCGCACGGCTTGGGCTGCCGATGTGGATGGACCGCTGGGATGGCTATCCGGCTGCCCGGGCGCGCCTGTTGCAGGCAGCGCAAAGTGCCGATGCCAATCTGGTGATGCTGTCCGGTGACAGCCACAACGCCTGGGCGTACTCGCTGCAACACGAGGGCAGGCCTGCGGGCGTGGAGTTCGCTGTTCAGGCTGTCACTTCCGGCGGTATCGAAGGCAGCCTCGCCGCCGCACCGGATGCCGTTGCGCGCGCCTTCATGGCCAGCAACCCGGAACTGAGCTGGTGCGACACCTCGCAGCGCGGCTACGCCATGATCGATATCACACCGGCAAGCATCAGCGGCGAATGGGTGTTCATGCAGAGCATCAAGACACGTAGCATCGCAACCGCAGGCAGCCACCGGATGAGTGCAGAGAAGGACAGGAAAGCCTTCAGCTAAAGAGCTCACCTTTGTGGGAGCGGCGTAAGCCGCGAAGCCACTGCACGTTCAGATCACCAGCTTCGCGGCTTATTCAGATCGCCAGCTTCGCGGCTTACGCCGCTCCCACAACCACAAACAGACACTAATTAGTGCTTGTTAGAAGCTCGCCCCGAACCAGACTTCTTGCCACCACCATCCTGCTTGTTCACTGTCGCCCAGGCGATACGTTCCGCGTCTTCCTTCGAGCGCCCTTCCTTGCGTTCGCTCTGCTCGATATGTTCGGCCTGGCGCTTCTGCTTGTCTGTATATGCACTTCTATCACCGCGTGTCATCAGCTGGCTCCGCTTTGGATGTGGCGATGACACTAGGCCGGATCGCGTAAGCGTCGCGTGCGGGTGCGCTGAAAATTCCGAAAGACAGGCAATTCTTCAGCGGGCATTTCCCTGGCTGAATACCGGGTGTTCGCATGCTGCTAACAACAAGGACGCGGTTGGCTAACCCCTGCCTTGCTAGGCTCGCAACGGGTCGAGGAAAACCCGGCCCCTGTCCACCCAGAGGAGCATCGCGATGAAACGCCTGCACCTGCGAAGTGCTTTGTTGATTGCAGCCGCCCTTCCCACCTGCACTCCCGTGGCCACCGCCACTGCCCTGCCCGCGCAGGAGGCGCCTCCAGCCGTCGATAGCGGCGACCGCGCTGCCGAGCAACCAGGAAGTGACGCCTGGATAAGCCGCGAAGTGAAAGCAAGGTTGCTGCGTGTGCGGGATACGCCGGGCATGGAGATCCACGTGCAGACGCGTGGCGGGATGGTGTCACTGAGCGGCCAGGTCGGCAGCCAGAGCGAGGCCGACCGCATGAGCGCCGCAGCCGCCGCCGTGGATGGCGTGATCAGCGTCGACGATAGCGGCCTGGTCATCGGTGAACCGGCCAATTGATTGATCCCCGCATCGACAGGCACCTGCGACACGCGAATGCGTGCCGCAGGTGCTGTAACCGGAAAGTGCCATCACCGCGTTTCGGCGCGTTTGCTCGACACTGATGAAATCGCAGCATCGCCCTGCTTTAATCAAGCGCCGTGGTTCCCACTAGGCTGCGACGACGCGAAGTCCTGATTCCAACCAGCGTCACCCGCACTTGGGCGACGCCAGCCGGTTGTGCGGTAAAGCTAGTGCTTCTTGTCCTGATCGCGCTTGCCCGCCTCGCGCTGATCGAGCATGTGCTGGTCGTGCATGTCCTTCTGATGACTGGGCTCACCACGCGAGGCCTGCCGCGAAGGATTGGCATTGCGCGCCTCTTCTGTAGCCGGACGGTTGGGGCGATTCTGCTCGCCCTTGTGCATGTTCTGATGGGTCTGCTTGCTGATCATTGCAACCTCCACAGCGGCAGCATGCCGCAACGCCAGCCTGCAACGGCCACGGTTATTGCAGCGTGGCTTTTCCGTATTGCAGCGCGCACAAAGCTGAGCAGGTGCCGCGCTGCGATACGCCGCTACAAGCCGGTGACGAAGGTAGTGCCGTCATAGCGGCCCTGGAACACGCCGATCGACTTGCCGGTCAAACGCTGCACTTCGGCATCCAGCGCGCTGTAACCGCCGTCACCGCGCTTGTAGGCATAATTGCGGCCCAGTTGCATGATCCGCGCATTGCCGGCACCAAACACCTGCCCCTGGTGATAGCCGCCAACCAGCACGGCCTGCAGATTGGCGCCGCTCTCCACGGTCAGCATCCAATTGACCGGCTCGTAGGCACTGAGCACCAGAATGGTCGGCGCATTGGAGCGGCGCACCCGTACCTGGATGGACCCGGCCTGCCGTTGTATGCCAACCCCATGAACCCCATTGGCGGCTTCGTACACACCCACCGCTTCGATACGTGCGTTTCCTGCCAACACCGCCAACGGCGCATTGGCGGAGCGCGACTGTGCAGCCGGCGCCGCTGACACCGCCTGGTTGCGCGCAGCCAGGGCCGCACGCGCCCGCTGCACCAGCAGTTGATGCTCCGGCGAAGCACCAGCAGCAGCAAGCTCGACATCGCGGAGATTGCTCTCCATCTCCGCCCATTGCTGCGTGCGGGTGGACATCGCGACACGGGCTTCCTCCTGGTACTGCGCGATCGCGCTGCTGGCTGCCTGCGCGGGCAGCAAGGGCAGCTCTTCCAACACCTGGATCTTGGTCTGGTCGATGACACCATTGCGTTGCAACGACGGGATGAAGATGAACTGCGTGGATGTCAACTTTGTTGAATCCACCTGCGCCAGCGTCTGCCGGCTCAGCGAATAAACATAGTGACGGTAGTCGAACACCGGCCCGGCGACGCGCGCGCGCAATAACAGCTCATCGCTGCGCGGCGTTGCCCATACTGCATTGATCAGCAGCGGCTGCAGCGGCAGTATCCGATGCTGCCGGTCAGCGAGCAGGAACTGCCGCAGCTGGCCCTGTGCCACCACGACGTAGCTGCCGTCCACGGCGGTTGCCAGGCCGCGATCACTGGCAACGAACTGCGTAGGCTGCTCGGACACCAATTGCACCGACCAGCCATCCTTGCCCTTCTGCAACGCAATCTCGGCCAAGCGCCGGGGCGAGAACAGCAGGTAGTGATTCGGCTTGCCTGGTACCGACAACACCTGGTCCACCGATGCCGCGTCGAGCGGAATGGGAATGCGCTTTCCTACCGTTGCATCCAGCAGGACAATCGTCGTTCGCCGCTGCGTGCCTTTCTTGGCCGGTTCACTGAAGATCGCCCCCACGCCTTCCAGCCAGTGGAAACGCCGTGGTGACACCGCGTAAGTAGTCAATACCTCACCGGTCGCCGACTCAAGCACCTCCATGCCGCCGTCAGCAGCGGCCACGGTAAGCAGGCGACCATTGGCTGACAGCGTGCCACCATCAAGCCGTCCTTCGGCCTCGCGCAGAACCTCACTGGTCTGCATGTCGATCAACCGGTACTTGCTATCCGTCTGCAGCACCACAACGCCAGCTTTAGCGGCAAACACGGGCTGCTGGAAGGTACTGTTGCTGCTGATGAAGCTGGCCGGCGGTTTGGCAAGCGCGCGCAGCGGCGGCGCGGTCAGCAACACCGCCATCCGCTGCAGCACCAGCCACTCTTCAAGGGCGGCATCACTTTCGGCAAAGCAGGTATTGCCGGCCAGGTCGTCGCGTACGCTCTCACTGCTGGCAAACAGCGAAACCTTGTAGTCCTTGCCGCACTCACGTGCACGTTGCTGCAAACGCTGCTGGTAGGCCTGTTCGAACCCGGCGACATCCTGCCCCATTGCCTTCAACTGCACTTCCAGCCGCTGCTTGCTGGCCAGCACCGCACTGCCCGGCGGTATTGCATCGTTGATACGTGTTTCATTGGACTTGCCCAGATTACCGCAGCCCGCCAGAGCGGCTGCTACGGCCAATACACCCAGCACCTTCAAGACCTGATCCATGTCGCCCCCGGTTGGATGCTCGCGCCCGCGTCCCTCGCTGGCCGGCCCGGCGATGGTAGTACGCGGCATGCGCCGGCGGAAGCGAGCGCCGCGTTGAGCCCTCCCTTTGCCGCAGGCAAGGGGAGGGTTGGGAGGGGTGCTTCAAGGCCTTTCGCTTCGCGCCCTACACCACGCCTACTGGCCAGCCTTCGCCGCGCGCCGCAGCGCAAGATTGTAAGTAGTCGCGTAAACAGCCGTAACCGACAACGGGACAACAATCGTCCGCAGGATCTCAGGCGTGCCTGCCAGCCAATGAATGCTGCTGAGCAGGCTCAAAGACGCCGCGATCGCAACCACCGGCGGCACCCAATAACCCGCACTGCCGGGCAAGCGGGCCGAAAGCGCTTCGATCATCCGCTTCAGGAACAAGGTGATCAGCGCCGACAAGGTGCCCTGCACCAGCCCTGCGATCAACGGCCGCGGCATCGGATGCGCCAGATTCGCGAACGCGGCCCAGCTGCCCATGGCCACGAAAGCCACAGCCATATGGACACCGCTGTTGCGGGCGGTTGCAGCGGTGGTTGGCGGCACGTGGGTGATCCTGGCGACAGCGCTTGTGGAGGCGATGCAGCATGCCCGATGCAGCCGCGACCGATCAACTTATCCGAGCAACATGACTTCCTGCCATCAATAGCCGCAGCCAAACGAGCTGCATGCTCCGCCCACTCCGATACAAGCAGGACAGCCGGGATGCACAAGGCCAAACCCGCCCTACCCCAGCGGCGCCAACGATTTCAGCTCAATCTTCAAGGCCCAGGAATACCCGCATCCGCGCCAGCTCTGCGTCCAGTTCGCGGACAAACGCGACATCGCGCGGCGGCCGCCCGTCGACGTACCGGAGTTCAGCATTCAATGCGCCACCGGCAACAGACAGATTGCCCCAGCCAATCACCTGATCGCCCCACAACAGCGGCAAGGCGTAATAGCCCAACTTGCGCTTGGCCGGCGGGGTATACGCCTCGAAGCGATAGGCCCAGCCCCATAACAGCTCGAAACGACGCCGGTCCCATACCACCGGGTCGAATGGCGTCAACAGCCGTACCTGCGCATCCGGCTTCCAACGGCGGCGCTCGGCGCGCTCATCGGCCGGCCACAGCCAATCCACACCATCCACCCTCACCCGCTGCAAGCGCTGACGCGCCCGCACCAGGGCCGGCTTGCGCGCATCCTTCCACTGCGGGACACCATTGCCCAGGTAGGCCACCAGCTGCCCCAGGCTGGCGTCCGGCAAGGGTGCGTACTTGGCGACAATGAGATCAATCAGTGCATCCATGCGTACGTCGATATCGAACGCAGGCACCGCCGGTGCCGCCTCATGCACCGCGTACACGCGGGTACCGCCATCACGCCGCGCCACCCGCAGCAGGCCGCGATAATGCATGCCATCCAGCAACTGCGTGCTGGCATTGGACGATCCACCAAACCAGTTGGTGGTCTTGCCATGTGCAAAGTGGGCATCCACTTCCCGCGGGTGTACCGCACCGCGCTCGGCGATGAATTCCTGCACTGCCTGCGCCTGCTTCCAGCGCGCCGGCGTCCACTCCAAGCGTGCCTGACGCGGATGCATCAGCGCGTGGTGGCTGTGCGGTAGGAAGCCATAGTTGACGAAGAAATCTTCCTCCAACGGCAAGCGCGGATAACGCCTTTCCAGATCGCCTGCGCGGTAGCCCACCACCCGCTGCCGCAGGGTCAGATCCTGCGCCCGTGCAGGTGCACGAATCGGATCGGCCTGGACAAAGCCCAGCTTCGCGATGGCTTGCATCAGCGTGGTTGGCTTGAACAGCGAGCGGGCGACGGCATAGCGCCGCAGGTGGTCGAGGGTGATGGCCATGGAGGGATGATGCCAGCAAGTGGTTGGCGTGGTAGCGAGTGACCGGGCCAGACCATTCGTTCACCCAAGGAAGCAGCCCCAACGCAATACCGTCGTTGCCCCAGGTGCGATCCAACCTACAAGCCGCATGCATCCCAGCCCCAAACGCCCCGGCGCCGGTCAAACAGCACCTGTCGAACCTCAAACCCGCCCTCACTGCGCACCACGCAGAAGTGGCCGCTATACCAACGCCTCACTGGGCTCCCGCTCTTGTCCACAATGAAGGCAGCAACTTCCGCCGAATACTGCGCGCCAGGAACTAGCGCCGGCAAGGGATTTTCTTCCGTGCCGACGTCATCCATGCAATCACCCGGTGATATCACTGGCGGCGCCACTTCATTCGGAGGATAGCTCTGCGACCAGATGGGGCGTTGAGCGCCGCCTTGGCGATGGTAGATCGTAAGGTTGGTGACTATGGATGCGGCGCGCTTCAACTCCGGCACATCATTCGCCCGCAAGCAAAGAACACCGCCTTCGTCTGAAATCACCGCTTTCTGATACCGACCTTTGGGCTGACTACCTGGAGCTGTGCCCGGCAGCATCAATAGCGCTGCCAATAGTATGAACACGCTTTTTTGCCGTTGAGTCATAGCGCAGCTTCCTTGTGCAGTTGCTCGCAGCATAGCGCTCGATGCAGCCCAAGCCGCAATCAGGGCGTGGTGAAATCACGCCCCTGTCTCGTCCCGCCAAAAAAGCAAATGCGCAGCACAGGAAGGCCCAATCCTTTCCATTCGTGCTGTTCTGGCTCCACGCTTGCTATCTGCAATTCCCCGCAAATACATGCGGCTCCATCAACGCTGCCCGGCAATCGACCTGCAGTAGTACTCGGCCAGGGCAAAGCTCAGCGGCCGCTGTTCGGTCAGGTTCCATTCCGCCGTGAGCACCTTGGCGTCTACCCGGGTCACCTGTGCCTGTACACCACGTTTTTCCAGCAGCGCCGGGAGCGCCTTGCCGAACTCGCTGCTATTGGTTTCGTCACTGGCGACGATGCATACCGGCACGCCCGGTGCGATGGGCGCCTCGGCGATCATTTCCTCCAGGTCCTCGATGCTGTCCTCATCGTTGTCCAGCTCATCGATGCCGGCGCCCTCTTCGGCGAGCCGGTACTGCAGGTTGTCCGGATCCATCAGCATCACCATCAATGATGGCGCAGGTGCCGGCTCAGCCTCGCACTTGGGCGCCATCATGCGGCTGATGACCGGTGTGGTGGTTCCGTCCGGTGCTATCCGCCGCAAGGCGATGCCGCAGCTGCCGCCTTCGAAGTCGCGGATCATGTCGCCCTCGTAGTCCACGCCGGACTCTGGAACAAAGCTGGCTTCGATACCGCGGCCGCGGTTGCAGGTCCAGCCTGAGCCATTGGCGATGTTCGCCTTGAGCATCACCGGCTGCCCCGGCACCAGCGGGTGCTCGGCGTAATACGGGCTGGCCCATAGCTTGTCGCGTGTAGCCAGATTGCGCGTGTCGGCGGTCTCGGGCATGCCGATGGTCACGTTCTCCGGCTTCTTGCGCACCATTGCCTTGAAGTAGTGCCCAATCGAACCGGACGCCTCGACCTCTTCGTCGTATTCGTCCTTGCAGCGTGCATTGGTATACATCGTGAGGCCGACGCCGTTCTGCCCGAACAGGCGGATACGCGCAGGGCGCTCGACGGTTGCTGCAGCTTCCTGCGGTGCAAGGTCTTCAACAGCGCGGGCATCCGCACACACCAGTGCCAACAGCGCCAGCGACAACAAACGAATCTGCATTTATGCGACTTCCATTTCGACAGGAATAGTGGGAGGAACCCGCCAGCCATCCCGCCCCGTTGAAGGCGCGAAGCAAATATCTGGAATCCCCGGAGCGAATTCTATAGACGGCAATTGGCAGCGTATACACAGCGCATGCAGGCGATAGAGCGCTCAAGCGCGTCAATATTTTGGCCCTTCGGGATGCACGGCCGACTGCCGGCAGGGAGCCGTCGGTCCAGCGATCCAAAATGCATATATCCGGCCGTGGATGAGCATCGCAGCCAACACTCGGCCAACTCATCTATCGCGCGCAAGGCTGGACCTAGAAAGATTTTTCCCGAGCCAAATATCGGCATCAACAAAACCGGGACAGCAACCCAAGCGGCTAGTGAACCGTATCCAGCGTAGCGTTGCGCCGACTCGGGCCCTGGTTGTGCTCCACCCGGTTGCGGCCGGTGTGCTTGCCGCGATACAGCGCCGCATCGGCCTGCTGCATGGCCTGGCCCAAGGCCGCCTCGCTGCCAAAGCTGTCTGATACACCGATGGTCACCGTGCAACGCAGCTGCGCGTAGAGCGCGCCCTGCAGCATCACCTTCTGCTCGATACTGCTGCGCACGCGCTCGGCCAGGCGCAGCACGGACGCATCATCGGCGCCCACACAGATCACCGCGAACTCCTCGCCGCCCAGCCTGCAGACCAGGTCGTCCTTGCGCACCGAGGCGCGCAGCGCGTCGGCCACCCCGCACAGCACCTCATCACCCACATGATGGCCGTAGCTGTCGTTGATGTTCTTGAAGTGATCCAGATCGACCAACAGCAGCCGAGCCGTGGTTCCCGGCCGCCGGAAGCAGGCGTCCAGCGCCGTACTCAGACCGCGACGGTTGAGCAGATGGGTCAGCGGATCGCGGGCTGCAACGGTCCGCAAGCTGTCGGTAAGGCGCCGCAGCACCAACCACACAATCGACGGCGGCAGGATGGTCGCCAGCGAACACATGTAGACGTAGAAGACCATAGAGAACCGGCCATCGTTGCTCACCGCCTCAAAGCCGCCGGACAACAGCTTGCTGAGCTTGATCACGTTCAAAACGCAGATGCCGCTGATCAGGCCGGCAAACAACAACACTTCGCCGCGCAGATCCTTGGCGAAGCTGCGCACGCCGTACAACAGCATCGCCACCATCGCGACGAAGGACACCGCGCAGACACCGGCCAACATCACATAGCGCGCCACCGGGCCGAAGGCCCAGTTCACCAGGATCTGCACCAGGCTGTAACCCACAGCCAGGCACAGCAGCGGCACCGCAAGCGGTGTCGAGCGGCCAAAGAACCGCGCCCCCCCCACGCAATACGCCAGCAGCGAGCACAGCGTGAGCGTGTGGTTGAGCATGCTCAGCCAACTCCAGCCCGGCGCCCCTTCCAGCAACTGCAGCACATAGGCGCCACCCAGCATGAGGTTGCCCACGCCAAAGACGTCCATGCCCATGTTCTCGTCCTGCAGCCGACGACTGATGAGCAGAAACATCACGGTGAAGCTCAGCAGGTAAACGCAGAGCATGCCGACTAGGAGGGTGGCGATCATTGGGTGTTCGTGGTTCTGGGATGGGTTGGCTATGACATCAGCCGATGATGGACATGTTTCAGACTTGACGTGCCGGTCAATCGTAAGAGCCGGTAGCGGCCCGTAGCCGGTTGTTTCGGCCGCTATCGTACAAAACCTTTTGGCCCGTACGGCGATTGAATTCGTGAGCTGCTGGAGCGCCATTCCGCACCGGATACCCTTTCGAGGTAGCAGCCAGGGAGAAGATGCTTCAGCCAAACAGTCTCTTTCTTCCTTCTTTCTTCCGAAGCCCATTGCCCCGCCCCTGGAGCGTCGGCCGTCGGGTCTCAACCCGCTTGCTGGCTGGTACCCGGTTTCGAGCTCAGCGCCAACACGATGAATTTTCCTGAGCAGCCAGAACCAGATGTTGAGTGCTCTTCCGTCTCAACATCTGCGACAACACGTGTTCAAAGTGGGCGCGCTGAGCACGCTGGCCCGAAGCCTTACGGATTCTGACAAATTCGCCTGATTTATTTCTTTTCCCACGGGAAGAAATTGGACATACTGTCCCCGTTGTTCCCGGAGCCTTCATGAATACGTACCAATTGATCGACCTTTCCCTCCAACGCTTCAGCCCGAAGGAGGTCGCCCAGGCACTGGGAGTCGATCCGAAGACTGTCCGCCGCTGGCAGACCCGCGAAACCGAACCAAAGCCCTACATTGCCGACGCCATCCGTCAGCGCCTCCTGCCTTTCGGCGAGCCTCCAGCAGGTGAAGGTAAATTCCGCTTCATCGATCTGTTTGCTGGCATTGGTGGCATCCGTACGGCCTTCGAGAAGCAGGGCGGCCGTTGCGTGTTCACCAGCGAGTGGGACCCTTACGCGGTAAAGACCTATCGAGCGAACTTCCATGATGGGGAGGGCCATATGTTCGCCTCCGACATCACCAAGGTCCACGAAAGTGACGTTCCCGACCACGACGTTCTGCTTGCAGGGTTCCCCTGCCAGCCGTTCTCCATTGCAGGTGTTTCGAAAAAGAACGCACTGGGCCGTCCCCATGGTTTCTCGGACAAGACGCAAGGTACGCTCTTCTTCGACGTAGCCCGCATCATTGCCGAGAAGAAGCCCCGCGCGTTCCTGCTGGAGAACGTCAAGAACCTGATGAGCCATGACAAGGGCCGCACATTCTCGACCATCATCGACGTGCTGCAGAACGAGCTTGGTTATCACGTCCACCACAGAGTGATCAACGGCAAGCACTTCGGCCCACAGCATCGCGAGCGCATCATCATCGTCGGGTTCCGCGAAGAAACTCCGTTCACCTGGGACGATCTTGATCTGCCTGACATTGGCTTCGCGCCAAAGATGGGATCAGTGATGCACCGCCAGGACGGCTCCGAGCCCGCCGACGCCCCTTACATCGGCGGTGTCAAGGGTAAGGTTCTGGACAAGTACACACTGTCCGACAAACTCTGGGAGTACCTGCAGAACTATGCGGCCAAGCATAGAGAAAAAGGCAACGGCTTCGGTTTTGGCCTTGTCACCCCCGAAACAACCTGCCGCACGCTGTCTGCCCGTTACTACAAGGATGGCTCCGAGATCCTGATCTCGCAGGGCTCGAAGAAAAATCCTCGGCGCCTGACACCGCGTGAGTGCGCGCGCCTGATGGGCTTCGATGACAACTTCCGCATTCCGGTCTCCGATACCCGTGCTTACAAGCAGTTCGGCAACTCGGTAGTGGTCCCGGTAATCAGCGAGGTTGCGCGGATCATGGTTCCCCACCTCCTGCAGGAGTCCGCTTCGGAGCCGGCAAAGCCAGCGAAGAAGAGGGCCAAGGCCTGAACTTGGTTGACAGCATTACTCCCGCACAGCGGTCCGCACAGATGTCGCGGATCCGTGGTTCGAATACCAAGCTGGAGGTCCTTGTACGCAAGGGCCTCCATGCGAGGGGATTCCGCTACCGCCTGGGTGGAGCTGGACTGCCTGGACGACCGGATATCGTGCTGCCGAAATACCGGACCGTGGTTTTTGTCCATGGATGCTTCTGGCATGGTCACGATTGCTCGTTGTACCGTCTACCCAAGACAAGACCGGAGTTCTGGCAAGCAAAGATTGATGGAAATAGAGCCCGAGACAGACGCGTCAAAAATCAGCTAAAGTCGCTGGGGTGGAAAGTAATAGAAGTATGGGAATGCACGCTCCGCGGACTGCATTCCGATGGACGAAGTAGGGCTTTAGATGAAATTGCGTCAGATGTACTGAAAGAGCACTAGTTACTGGCGCCAACAGGGGGCGGCATGAAACAAGGAAGTCTGTCTGAGTATTTCCAAGGCGTGGCTGCAAAGCGGCTTACGGAGGTGGAAGCGAACGTACTCAGATCAAATCAGCATGAGTTCAATGGCGTAAGAGCACTACGTGAAATGTTGGGAGAGCCCAACCAGCGAGTGCCGTATCCCTCAAAGATGATGTATTTGAGCGATAGCGAGCCTGAGCCCATCGTTGAGGATGCGTTACTGACTTGGTACGACGCCCGGCAGAAGGCTCGGGAGGAACGCGGAGTGATGCGAGATGAGTATCGCCTCTACTTCCCCAGCACATCGGTATCCGCAAATTTCGGCGCTGGTGATGTTCTTGTCATTGCACACTGCCAAGACGGCTCTCTTCTGCTGATTGTTGCGAAAAGCGGATCGAGCGTTGGGCAGCAGATTGAGTGGTTGTTCGGCGTGGACACCAGCGGCGTCCGTTATGTTCTCAGATCAGAGAACGATTTCGACAAGCAGCAGCTCAGTTTCGCATCCAGGGTAATTCTCGAAACTATCGGCCTAGATCCCGGGTGGCTCGACGACAGCCATTTGGATGAGATGATCAATCTCTTCGGAGAGTCCTTTCCCACGACACTTCAGTTTTCTGCGTTTAGCAGATCCAAGTGCATGAGCGTCGATACCCTCGCAGACCCAGATCATGCGCTGATGGCATGGATGGAGAAGGAGGAGCAACTATTCCGCGCTTTGGAAAACCACATTGTCTCCAAGCGCCTGAAGGAAGGATTTCTTTCTGGAGACGGTAAGCCCGACGTGGACTCGTTCATCTCCTATTCTCTTTCTGTCCAAAATCGAAGAAAGAGCCGCGTAGGTCTGACGCTTGAGAACCACCTCGAGCATATATTCAAAGCAAACCTGCTCAGGCACTCCAGGACCGCCCGTACAGAGAACCGCTCGAAGCCCGATTTTCTGTTCCCGAGTCAAAACAGCTATCTTGACCTGAGCTTTGATTCGCAACGGCTGATCATGCTGGGCGTGAAGTCGACATGTAAGGATCGGTGGAGACAAGTGCTTACTGAAGCCGACCGAGTGGAGCACAAGCATCTCCTTACACTCGAGGCCCCAATCTCTACCCATCAATTGTACGAGATGAGGGCGAAGAAGCTTGCGCTAGTCGTTCCTTCAAACCTCCACGATGCCTACCCCAAGAGCGACCGTGGGTACTTGATTTCACTCGCGCAATTCATCCAAGAGGTGCAGACGAGTCAGAACGGCCTCTGATAAATCGCGGGCTTCGCCTCGACCAAAAGATTTCATTGGGGAAACCTGCTCACCGTCCTGCCGCGTCAATCTAAAGGAATACCTAAATGAGTACAGCTCCAAGAGACCTAACAAACCTTCCGGATCCGTCCAGACTGATCTTTGGCCTGAGAGATACCGGCTATGATTTCAACACCGCCGCTGCGGATATCATTGATAATTCTATTGCAGCCGGCGCCACCGACATCAGCATTCAGGTCGAACTAGAGCGTGACGGAAGAAAATTCGTCTACTTCGGAGACAACGGAGCAGGCATGGACGAGGACGAGTTATTTCAAGCCATGCGCTATGGAGCTCCGAAACGAGAAAACCTAAAGAGTTTAGGAAAATTCGGCTTGGGCCTAAAAACCGCATCAAGTTCCATCTGCCTAAAATTCGCGCTTATAAGTAAAAAAGCCGCATCAGAAACGTTGAAAAAGCTCGCCTGGGACCTTGATCATGTTGAGAAAAACAATGTGTGGGAGATGCTTGAGGAAGACGTAACTGATTCTGAAAAGACGCAGTTTGCCGAGCTTTGTGGCGATCACGGGACGCTACTCGTCTGGTCGAAATGCGACCGTCTGCTTACTAAAACATATGAACAAGCCGGGGGCGCACCGGAGAGAAGGGCTGTAACAAGCAGAGTGGAGCGACTTCGCGAACATATCGGTCTGGTTTTCCATCGCTACTTGGATCTCACGAATCAAGATTATCCGAATGTAAGCATTGAACTCAATGGAGAGGCCATCCACTCTTGGGATCCATTCTTTACTGAAAAATCAGAACAAGTCCTTCCTTCCCACGCACAGAAAATCGAGCTGGAACTTGAAGATGGATCAACCCACGAAGCTCGGATGCGCGCGTGGATTCTTCCCCACAGCAAAGATCTCAGCGAGGAAGAGAACGAACGGGCGAAGATATCTAGCCGCGCCCAGGGGTTCTACATTCATCGTGAAGGACGAATCATCCACCATGGCGGCTGGCTAGGCGTCTTCCGCTCCGACGACTATCATTATTCCCTTCTACGCGTCGAGTTTGATTTTGATCACAACCTTGACGATGCTTTCAAAATCGATGTCAAGAAATCCCGAGTACTTTTTGATCCCGCGCTGGAGGAATTCCTCAAGAAGCAACTAAGTCCGTTTTGGAACGAAGCGAATAAGCGTTATCGACGAAAAGATAAACAAGCGGCCGCTGCACTTGTCCTTGATCACCAAAGTGCAAACAAGACAATTGGCTCGACCAATGCACAGACGGCGGCAGTATCCTCAGTTGATTCGAACTCGCAAACAGCCACAGTGGATAATAATCACGGCCAAGGCATCAAGTTACGTGTACCGATTGATAACGATGTCAACCCTCGTGCCATATACATCGACACCGTAGACGACATCACATCCGGCCATGTATGGGAACCAGCCATGCGAAGCTCCGGGCAGTCGGGCCATCGCGTTGGGGTAAGAGTAAACAAGCACCATGACTTCTTTCAGAAGATCTACCTCCGTGCACAATCCCAAGGCTACACCATGGACGGAATAGACTATCTCCTATGGGCCTTCGCCGCTGCGGAAATCAACAACTCCAATCCTGAGCTAATGCCGGTTTTTGAGGACCTTCGCGATGAGATATCCATGAATCTGAAGAAACTTCTGCGCGACACCCCGACCCCGAGCGCTGACGACTTACTGCCCGATGAGAAAGGTGGCGAAGGACAATGAATGCGCCAGAAGATTCGGCTTTTCTTTTGAGAATGGCTTTAGAAAAGGGCATTGGCACTAAAATAGCTGTCGGTCACACATCACCAGGCCTTCGCTCTGGATTGATTGCATACTTCGATCAACTCGGGAACACCAGGGGCCCCGTATGCAGAATAGTTCCGCATGGATTGAAGCGATACAAAGTTCAAATGAGCTTCGGGAATTATTCCACACCGTGCATTGATCAAATGTTGTCGGCCCCACGGGAGCAGCTCTTAACCGCGCGAGCTCTTCTCAAACAGATTCCGCCTAAATACAAGTTGACAGTCTGCGGGGAGAGTGAGAACAACGAGTGGAATATCACAGATGGAAAATTCGCCATCGAAGCTACTGGTCCCGCCATCGGCAATCACGGGACATTTGAAGCACTGAAAGAAGCTGCGACTGACACAATAATTCCAATACTCGCAGCCATGGCAGAGTTGATTGGATACGATGAAAATGAAGTTGTCATCGACGAGAATTATATGGAGGGAGCTATATCCGCGTCTCTTGTCATAAAGAGAGAGCGTAGTCGCAGGAACCGGTATTTATGTCTATCAATCCATGGAAACAGATGCGCAGGCTGCGGTTTTGGCATCGAAGAACTTTTCGGGGGCGCGTGCTCAATAATTGAAGTTCACCACTTGCAGCCGCTCTCGACATTGACTACACCAAGGGAATACGACCCTCGATGCGACCTAGTACCACTCTGCCCAAACTGCCATAGAATTGTTCATCTTCGGAAGCCAACCCCCTATTCTCTAGAAGAACTTAGGTTACTTCTTGCTGATGGAAAATAAAGAACCCACTTCATGGTCAATTAGCTTTGAAGATCTCGCAGCCGCCCCACCCGCAGGCCGGACTGTAAGATCCTCGGTGCTAGCGCCAGTGCTCCGAATCACGAGAGTCGGACTAAGCTACGTTGCAGAACTTGGCGGATATCATGCTACAAGGACAGCAGGGCGCAGATTCTTGAAGGCGGCAACAGTTGATTGCAACTGGGCTGCCGACGCCGACGTGATCTTTGCGCTACCTGTGGACTCGGGTGTTGTTGCTCGGTCAATTCTTGATGGACGGAATCCTTTAAATCTATCCTTCCCTGACGTTCTGCATCTAAGTGCATCGGTTAATCAGAACATTAGCGTCGAAATTGAAGAATCCGTCTTGGTACCAGCGTCCGAGCTCAGCAATCTCGGCGCCCCCCCGCATTCGCCTGAAGGATTGAATGCGAAACTTTACGATTACCAGGCGCGGGGGGTAGCTTGGATGGCTCATGTTGCAGAGAGGCTCAACGGTTTCATCCTTGCCGACGAAATGGGGCTTGGGAAAACTCTACAGATTCTCGCGCTACTATTGCAAGTTCGTCCAACGCCAACCCAACCTGCACTTATAATTTGTCCAACCACGCTTATTGCCAACTGGCAAAGGGAAGCAGATAGATTTGCTCCGAGCCTCAGCGTTTCAGTTCATAGAGGCGCACTACGGGGGACCTTGCCCCGGCACCTTCTTGGCGCAGAGATCGTTATTTCGACGTATGACACCGTGGTCAATGACCTAGTACTCTTTAAGGCAGTTAATTGGTCGTGGATGATCTGTGACGAGGCCCAGGCCCTCAAGAATCCGGATTCAGCGAGGCGGAAGTCGATAGCGCAGATTCCAAGAACAAGAACAGTGCCCATGACCGGCACTCCAATAGAGACCCAACTTCTTGACATATGGTCCCTTATTGACCTAGCGATTCCCGGGCTATTGGGTTCGCGTGCCAATTTCGACGCCAAGTATCCAAACACGGAATCGGCAGCCTCATCTCTCGCCGCAATCACTGCCCCAATCGTTCTCAAGCGACGCGTGACCGACGTTGCTCAAGATTTACCGGATCGAATTGATATTATTGTTCCTTTGGAGCTCACCCCAGACCTAGCTGACGCCTATGAAGCTGTCAGAATCGAAACAATTGCAACCTATCCAATTGCTGGCTCCATGGTTGCTACAGGGCAGCTTCAGATATTTTGTGCACACCCATCGCTACTAAAAAATGAAACAGATTCGTATCGGGAAAACGTCGCTAATACACGCATCAACTCAGATCGAAGTAAAATAACGCCAAAACTAGCGCGTACCATTGAGATTATTCAAGAAGCATTCGCCAATAATCGAAAGGTGCTTATCTTTGCAAGCTATAACGAATGCAACTCAGTCATTCGCAACAGGATGCGCCCTTCTCGCGACATTTACTGGAACTCAATCAATGGCTCTACACCCCAAGTAGACCGCCAGTTAATTGTAGATGAATTCTCAAAGCACGACGGAGACGCGGTTCTAGTACTGAACCCCAAAGCTGCGGGAGCTGGACTTAATATTACGGCAGCAACGGTCGTTATTCACTTCACTCAAATGTGGAATCCTGCACTTGAGGCACAAGCCAGTGCGCGCGCGCATCGAAGAGGACAGACCGCGCCCGTGAGCATCTACCATCTCTACTACGTCAGCACGGTCGAAGAAATTATGCTTCAGCGGGCCCAAGAGCGAAGGGAGCTTGGCGAAGAGGCCGTACCCCACTGGCGCCCAATTCAAGACGATATTGCAAGGGCGCTCATCATCAGCCCCGTAACGGATATTTGATGACCACGTTTATCAAGCAGTTGAGCGCAAACGACATTGGATCCACTGGAAGTCACCAAGCTGGCATTCTTGTCCCTAAGGGGGACCCTGAGTTGGTTGGATTCTTTGGAAAGCTAGACCCAAGCCACCTTAACCCAGACGCTTGGATCTCGTGCGTGGATGAAGAACTAAAAGAGTGGAGACTTAGGTTTGTTTACTACAACAATAAGCTGCACACCCCTGGCGGTACTCGAAACGAATATAGGATTACCCACCTCACAAAGTACTTCAAGTCAGTCAACGCCGCTCACGGAGACTCTCTTGTTTTCACCTCCTCGTCTGAGCCGAGGCACTTTTCTGTGCGCCTCGAACGCTCTATAAAACCGGAAATACACACACACCGCCGCCGCGTAGTACTCACCGGCTGGCGAAAGGTTCACTAGTGATAGATGACGCTCTATTCTTCCGCCTAGATCCAAGTCAGCATCTGATCTCGTTAGACGTACTGAGAATCGGAGAAATTGAAAGACGCCTTAAAGACAGCAACATTAATTCGCTGGGCGATTTATTAAGCAGAATTGCAATCACTCCCGGCTTCCTGAACAAAAAGACAAAGCTTGAGCATCATGAAATTCATGTCCTACGACATAGGCTCCTACTTATTGAGAGCCTTCTCGATGAAGATGGGAATGTAGATTGGGAAAAGTTCCAAGAAATAGAGCTGTTCGATATCGCACCATCGATCAAAGATAACGAACATCATAAACCCATCAGATGCGACAGTCTTGCCACATTTTTTCCTAGACAGCCGATAGCTGACGGCCATTCATTCTTGTCCTCGATTCCGGAAGTTCTCACTGCCTTCATTTCATCGAGGGGATCTGATATTGACACCTTAATTCTCGAAAATAGAGTATTAAAGTATCCCGAGGAGAGAATGACACTGGAAGGGGTCGCGACTGCCTCCTTCTCAAAGGTGACCCGTGAACGAGTCAGGCAACGAGAGAAGAAAATGCTCTCATCGTTATCGGACTTGTTTTCTGGATCACCCAAGAATGCATCAAAGCTCGCACTTAGGGCCGATTTCATTGACTATTGGCATAGAGCGAGGGATCATTTTCCCGCCGAGGGCGAGGTTAGCCTCTATGACTTTGTCCACGGACTTCATTGCGTTTGGGACGTTCCACATTCGACGGTCCTAGCGAACCTGCCCCTCATACTAGCTGTACTTACGAGCAAGGCGTCACTTCCTTTTGGCCTTGCGTCACAGATTCGCGAAGGCTGCGATTTTCTCGCTCCACTCCCAGTACAAATCGAAGAAGCTCCGATCTCCGCTTTTCCTTGTGAAATTGCACTTGCCGATTTTCAGGCCCTAGGAATCAATACAGTAGGTGAGCTCTGGCAGGGGTTTCGTGATCAAATCCTTCCTGGTCCAAACACCAAACTAGGAAAGTCCCTTAGAGCATTCGCGAGAGCGCTACGCACGTCTTCTCGCGAAGCGGACGCGACCTTTGATTGGAAAGCTTACTGCGAAGCGCTGGGCGTGATTCGCATCAGCGGAGACCCGATTGAATGTGTCGCAGATGCGCTCACAAGGTTACCCGAGATCGTGGAAACGGCGATTTCGATAGGGAACTACCCAAGAAATTCAAAAGCCATATTCCGGATGCGCATTGCAGTAAATCGAAAAACCAGACCAACTCTCCAACAAGTTGCAGAGAAGCTTTGCACCTTCGGCCCGTGCATTAAGCGCGATGAAACCCTATTACTACGCGGACTGAATTCTCTTCTTGTAGAAAGGGAGCTATGCACCTCTCTGCTGTTAATCGACAAAGCTCACTTAGAGGCATGGCAGCAATTAGCCGGCCTATTCTCGGAAAGTGCCGGCGACTTTAACAAGTTCGGACGGTTGGTCAAGCTTCATTGTCAGGAAGTACCAGAATCGTCATCGGCCACTCTTGAGGCCGCTTGGTCAATTCTTAATCAGTATCCCGGAGGGAGGAATCGCTCTCGTAAGATTTTGGATCATGCGCACACTTACGCATCACTCCAAACACCGGGCTCAGCCATCAAACTTCGAGGCTTTAGAAGGGTTCACTGACCAATTCTTCTCCCTGACAAGAATTGGAAAAGGTGGCTAGGCAGCCTCACATCGCTAATCACACCATATGCCCAAACCGCAAGCTGCATCGTCGAAACGAAAGAGGCAGCCCACTCCTAGGCTACCTCTTCCGCAGATGCTAAGTTCTTAACTCTACATCAAACCCCAACAGGATTAGCCTTCTCAGGATCAATCCCATACTGCTTGATAGCCCGGGCGACATCCTTCGCCGTCATCTTCCCATCCTTCGCAAGCGCCGCAATGGCCGCATGCGCGATGTAATAACGGTCAACCTCGAAGAAGCGACGCAGGTTGGCGCGGGTATCCGAGCGACCGAAGCCGTCCGTGCCCAATACCGAGTACGTTGCCGGCACGAAGGCGCGGATCTGGTCGGTGTAGGCGCGCACGTAGTCGGTTGCGGCGATGACCGGGCCCTGGCGACCTTCCAGCAGCTGGGTGACGTAGGGCTTGCGGGCTTCGGCTTCCGGGTGCAGGCGGTTCCAACGCTCGGCGTCGAAACCATCGCGACGCAGTTCGTTGAAGCTCGGGCAGCTCCAGATGTCGGCGGTAACACCGAAATCCTTGTCCAGCAGTTCGGCCGCTGCAATGGCCTCGCGCAGGATGGTGCCGCTGCCCAGCAGCTGCACGCGCAGCTCGCCCTTCTTCGGCTTGCCGGCGTCGGTGAGCAGGTACATGCCCTTGATGATGCCTTCGGCTGCGCCTTCCGGCATGGCCGGGTGGGCGTAGTTCTCGTTCATCAGGGTGATGTAGTAGTACTCGTCGATCTGGTCTTCCATCATGGCCTTGGTGCCGTGCTGGAGGATGACGGTTACTTCGAAACCGAAGGTCGGGTCGTAGCTGCGCACGTTCGGAATGCCGCCAGCAACGATGTGGCTGAAGCCATCTTCGTGCTGCAGGCCTTCACCGTTCAGCGTGGTGCGGCCGGCGGTGCCGCCGAGCAGGAAGCCGCGGGTACGCATGTCCGCTGCCTGCCAGGCAATGTCGCCAATGCGCTGGAAGCCGAACATCGAGTAGTAGATGTAGAACGGCAGCATCGGCACGTTGCTGACCGAGTAGCTGGTACCGGCCGCCATCCACGAGGACATGGCACCCGGCTCGCTGATGCCCTGCTGCAGCACCTGGCCGCTCTGGTCTTCGCGGTAGTACATGAGCTGGTCGGCGTCGACCGGCTTGTACTTCTGGCCGTACGGAGCGTAGATGCCGATCTGGCGGAACAGGCCTTCCATACCAAAGGTACGCGCTTCGTCGGCGACGATCGGCACCAGGCGCGGGCCCAGCTCCTTGTCACGCAGGCTGATGTTCAGCGTCTGCACGAAGGCCATGGTGGTGGAATAGGTGCGCTCGCCAGATTCCTTGAGCAGGCGCTCGTAGGTTTCCAGCTTCGGTGCGATGAAGGACTTGTCGGCCTTCTGGCGACGCTGCGGCAGGTAGCCGCCCAGCGCTGCACGACGCTCCTGCAGGTACTTCATTTCCGGCGAATCCGGGCCCGGGTGGTAGAACGGCACCTGGCCGTCCTTGAGCTGCTCGTCGGTAACCGGAATGTTGAAGCGATCGCGGAAGTGCTTGACCGATTCGTCGTCCAGCTTCTTGGTCTGGTGGGTGGGGTTGAGCGCTTCGCCAGCGCTGCCCATGCCGTAGCCCTTGACCGTCTTGGCCAGGATCACGGTCGGCATGCCCTTGGTGTTCACGGCCTGGTGGTAGGCGGCGTACACCTTGTGCGGATCGTGGCCGCCACGGTTCAGGCGCCAGATGTCGTCGTCGGACAGGCCGGCAACCATGGCTGCGGTTTCCGGGTACTTGCCGAAGAAATGCTCACGCGTATATGCGCCGCCGAAGGCCTTGCAGTTCTGGTACTCGCCGTCGACGGTTTCCATCATCAGCTTCTTCAGGACGCCATTGGTGTCCTTGGCCAGCAGGGCATCCCAGTAACCGCCCCACAGCAGCTTGATCACGTTCCAGCCGCCGCCACGGAACACGCCTTCCAGTTCCTGGATGATCTTGCCGTTGCCACGCACCGGGCCATCAAGGCGCTGCAGGTTGCAGTTGACCACGAAGATCAGGTTGTCCAGGCCTTCGCGGCCGGCCAGCGCAATCGCGCCCAGGGTTTCCGGCTCGTCCGACTCGCCGTCGCCGATGAAGCACCACACCTTGCGGTCGCTCTTCTCGATCAGGCCGCGGTTTTCCAGGTAACGCAGGAACTGCGCCTGGTAGATGGCAGCCAGCGGGCCCAGGCCCATCGACACGGTCGGGGTCTGCCAGTAATCGGGCATCAGCCACGGGTGCGGATAGGACGACAGACCGCCGCCATCCACTTCCATGCGGAACTTGTCCAGCTGCTGCTCGCTGATGCGGCCTTCCAGGAAGGAACGCGCATAGATACCCGGGGCGCTGTGGCCCTGGATGAACAGCAGATCGCCCGGGTGGTTGTCGCTGGGCGCGCGCCAGAAGTGGTTGAAGCCCACGTCATACAAGGTGGCGCCGGAGGCGAACGAGGCGATGTGGCCGCCCAGGTCGCCCGGTTTGCGGTTGGCGCGCACCACGGTGGCCATCGCGTTCCAACGGATGATGGAGCGGATGCGCCATTCCAGCTCCGCATTGCCGGGGCTCTTGGCTTCCAGCTGCGGCTCGATGGTGTTGACGTATTCGGTCGTGGGCGAGAACGGCAGGAATGCACCCGAACGACGGGTCAGTTCAACCATGCCTTCCAGCAACTGATGCGCGCGCTCGGGGCCCTCGACATCGATAACGGCCTTCAACGACTCGATCCACTCCTGGGTTTCCAGGGGGTTCGTATCGTTGTTAAGCATCTCGTTCAACCAGTTCATTAGCGCTCCCAGTTACTGCACGCACGCGCGCGCTTGTCGTTATTTTGAGCCCCAAAGTGTAGCGCACCCGCCACGTTCCCAAGCTGGCTACGCATGCGTATGGGGCGGGAAAAGCCAGTGTCTGCAAGACAGTTGGCGACATGCCGCATGCACCTGCAAGGACACCCGTGGACAGTGCCGGCACCCCGCTGCAAACGCTTAATGGCGCGAAACACCGGGCGAAGTTGCCATCGGCAAGGGTCAGCGCAGTGACAGACCGGCAATGCTGCAATGCAACACGGGGTACGGAATGCAAGCCCCCTTGGTCTGCACCGTCCCAAATGCCGCAGGCTCGTTTGTGCTCGTGGCGGTTTCGATATATCGTTTTGCGCAATTTCGATATATCGAAAACCTCTGATGAACCCCACCGAACCCCGCCGCCGCCCCACCCCACGCCCCCTCGGCCGTGGCGATCTGCGTCTGCTGCTGCTGTCGCTGATCGGCGAACAGCCCCGCCATGGCTATGAGCTGATCCAGCAGATCAGCGAGATGTTCGTGCGGGTGTACACCCCCAGCCCGGGCTCGGTGTACCCGCTGCTGGCCGATTTCGAGAGCCAGCGCTGGGTAAGCGCCGAGGAAGATGGCGGGCGCAAGCGCTACCACATCACCAGCCTGGGCCAGGCCCAGCTCAAGCTGCGCGCCGAGGACGTGGAGACCGCCCGCATGCGCGCGCGCCACAACTCCCGCGTCATCGCCCGGGAGAGCCTGCCGGCGCCACTGCGCGATGCCATGCATCAGTTCACCCACGCGCTGATGTTGCGCAAGGGCGAATGGCAGGCGCCGGACGTGGCCCGCATCGCCGCCCTGATTGCCGAAGCCACCGACTTGGTGCAACAGCAATCGCAGGAAAACTGATCCGCATCACCGTTGCACCTTACGACCCAGCCAGAGCGATCCAGCCAGGTCACCCCGGCCCTGCCGACACTGACCACAGGTACCCCCATGTCACAGCATGAAACCCAATTGATCCGCATGACCCCGCGTTTCCGCCAGCTGCAGGTGCTGCGCGCTGAACGCCTGACCCCGAACATGCAGCGCATTGTTGTTGGCGGCGCCGCACTGGAAGGCTTTGACAGCCGCTCGCCGGATGACCACGTAAAGCTGTTTTTCGCCAATGCCGAGGGCGAGTTTGTATTGCCCGAACTGACCGAACAGGGCCCGCGTTACCCGCAAGGCAAGCAGCCGTCGCCGGCGCGCGATTACACGCCGCGTTTCTACGATGCCGATGCCGGCGAGCTGGTGCTGGACTTCGTGCTGCACGGCGATGGCCCGGCCACCAGTTGGGCGGCCAATGCCGAGGTAGGCGATGAGCTGGTGGTGGCCGGCCCGCGCGGCTCGCACGTGGTGGCCGATGATTTCGACTGCTATGTGCTGATTGGCGATGAGACTGCGTTGCCGGCGATTGCGCGGCGCTTGGAGGAATTGCCGGAAGGCGCGCAGGCCGAGGTGTTCATCGAGATCCCGGAAGAAGGCGATCGGCAGCCGCTGGAGAGTGCAGCGCAGGTGACGGTGTCGTGGTTCGAGCGCAATGGCTTTGATGCGGCCAGCAGCACCTTGCTGGAAGACGCGTTGGTCGATTTCGAGCAGCCCGATGGCGACACGCATTACTGGATTGCCACCGAGTCCAAGCGTGCGCGGATGATGCGCAAGTTTGTCGAAGGGCATCTGCAGGTGCCGAAGGATTGGATCCGCGCTACCGGTTATTGGAAGGCTGATCCGAACGAGGCGGAGTGATGCTTGAAGCCTGACCCTTCTCCCTTCGGGAGAAGGTGCCCGGAGGGCGGATGAGGGTGCGGGCGAAGCACCTGCATGAATGATTTCCAGAGGGGCTTCGCTCCCTACCCTCACCCCAACCCCTCTCCCGGGGGGAGAGGGGCTTCTAGCGCTTCCCTTCTCCCCTCGGGAGAAGGTGCCCGGAGGGCGGATGAGGGTCGGTGCGGAGCACCTGCATTGATGATTCCAGCGGGCTTCGCTCCCTACCCTCACCCCAACCCCTCTCCCGGGGGGGAGGGGCTTCCAGCGCTTCCCTTCTCCCCCTGGGAGAAGGTGCCCGGAGGGCGGATGAGGGCTGGTGCGAAGCACCCGCATCGATGCTTGCGGAGGGCTTCGCCCCCTACCCTCACCCCAACCCCTCTCCCGGGGGGAGAGGGGCTTCCAGCGCTTTCCTTCTCCCCTTGGGAGAAGGTGCCCGGAGGGCGGATGAGGGTTGGTGCGGAGCACCTGCATCGATGATTGCGGGGGGCTTCGCCCCCTTCCCTCACCCCAACCCCTCTCCCGGGGGGAGAGGGGCTTTCAGCGCTTTCCTTCTCCCCTTGGGAGAAGGTGCCCGGAGGGCGGATGAGGGTGCGAGCGAAGCACCTGCATGAATGATTTCCAGAGGGGCTTCGCTCCTACCCTCACCCCAACCCCTCTCCCGAGGGGAGAGGGGCTTTCAGGCTTTGGGCCTTATCGCGCTGCGCCGAACTGGTAGGTCACGCCCAGCATCGGGCCGGACAGGGATACGTCCAGGCGCTTGCCGTTGTCGCGGTAGTCCAGGCTCTGGTGGCGGTAGCCCATCGAGACGAACAGCTTGTCGGTGGCCTGATAGTTGGCCAAGGCCAACAGCTGCCAGGTGGAATCCGAGCCCACACCAAAACCGCCTACATCCACGTAGGCAATGCTGCTCCAGCGCGGCGTCAGCGCCTGCCGCCAGCGCACGCCGGCAATCGGGTCGACGAAGGAGGAATCCGAACGCGCCGATACCAGCCCCGGTACGTTCACCGCGGCGCTGATGTCCCAATAGCGGACACCAGCCAGCAGATCGATGCCGGTGCGCTCGGTCGCCATCCAGGCATAACCCGCCGTCGCAGTCACCGAGGTCTGGCGCACTTTCACCTTCGCTGCCAGGCCCATCGGCAGCGGCGTCGAATCCGAGGTCGATGCATGGGTGAAATCGGCCTGCAGTACGAAGTCACCACGGCGCGCGGTGCCGGTGATGAAGGCGGCCGCGTCCAGGCTGTCCATCAACTCGGAGAAGGACTTGTCCACGTCGGCCATCGGTGCAGCACGGAACGGCCTTACCTGGCCTTCCATGCCACTCATCCACACGTAGGGCGTGGCCTGGAAACGCCAGCTGTCGTCATTGCTGTTGTCCTGCGCATGCGCAAGCGGAATGCCGCCCATCGCCAGCAACAGCAGCGGCAAACATGGCCGCTTGAGGTTGAATCGGGTTTTCATTGAAGCTCCGGATGTCGCGTGCCCGGTTTGCCGGGCACGCAGGTTGTGCATTACACGCCGAGGAAACGGAACGGCTTGGTTTCCTTGAACTGGGCGTTGGCTTCACCCGAATAGATGGTGCGCTGCTGCGGGCCCAGGTCCAGGCGCTTGACCTTGCCGCCCTTCTCGCTGAAGTCGATCTTCTTCAGGTCCACCCAGAACACATTGGTCGCCAGCGCTGACTCGAAGTAGTAGCGCATGCGCGACTGGTCGGACACCGTGCGCCAGCGGGTGGAGGAGATGTTGGGCTGGTCCGGGGTGGTGATGCCGTACGGCACCGACACGTTGCGGATCACGCCGAACACGCTGGCGGTGGATTCCACCGGGTCGGTCGACTTGGGAATGGCGTCGATATAGAACGCGGCGCGGGCGAAGCGGTCCGAGGCGCGGTTGGTGCCCGGCAACATCACCGTGCCACCAATCTGCCGCCAATAACTTTCCAGTGCCAGCTGCTCTTCGAAGATCGGCGAGTTGGTCATCACCTTGTAGTCGCGGCTGTGATGAATGACCTGCTTGCCCTTGATGTACTCGATGATGGCGCTGTCGCCGCTGGCATCTGACAGCGACAGGTGCAGCGTGGCCAGGCGCTGCTCGCCGGGCGCTGCATCGCTGACCAGGGTGAAGGGCTCGGCGCTCAGCACCTTTACCGCTTCCTCAACGGTGGCGAAGTTGTCGAGCATGTACTGCGTCCACACCGAGATTGCGAGGCCAGGCTTGCCGCTGTTGCGCTCGGGGTATTCGGATTCGGCCAGCCACAGCAGGTTGGCGACCAGGCCGGCCTCGTTCATGCCGTCGGTGGTGGAAATATCGTAGGCGCTGGCGATGACGCTGCCATAGCGCGAGGTCCACTTCAGCGTGTCCGGGCCGGTCTCGCCGGTGCGCGGCATGCCGCGCGGGAACATCCACAGGTGGGTGCCGGTGTCGATCTTGTAGTCCATCGAGCGGCCGGTGAAGATTTCATTGCCGGCGCCGTGGTAGACGAAACGGGTGCAGGCATCGGCATCGTGCTGCAGGCCTGCCATACCGACCAGCAAGGTGGCACAGGCGGCAATAAGGGATCGCTTTGCTGATTTCATGATGAGCTTCCTTGGCGGGGTCAGGTCAGTGATGCAATCGGAATGATCCTAACAGCTATTCATTTTTCAGCTTCGATGCAGTTGGCATTCCAAAAAAACAAATATCCGGTGACAGGCCGCTGCTATGCTCAGCGCATATTTGAATGGAGGATCCGCCCCATGCCTGCAATCACACTGCATCACACTGCCGCAGCGCTGCGCCCGTTGCTGGTCGGCGGCCTGCTGGCCACTGCCCTGAGCGCCTGCGTGAGCGCGCCGCCGGTCGCCAATACCGACCCGAACTTCGGCCTGTGCAGCGACTCGTCACTGCAATGGGCGGTGGGCACGGTCAACGATGAGCCCACCGTGCGTCGGCTCAAGAAGGAAAGCGGCGCCGGCCTGCTCAACCCGATCAGCCCGACCACCATTGTTTCGCGTGATATCCGCAAGGACCGCCTGCGCGTGTTTGTCGACGCCAACAATGTGATCACCGCAGTGCGCTGCGAGTAACACGCACCCGCGCTGCAGCTGCAGAACAACACGTACAAACACGAACGGCAGGGTTTCCCCTGCCGTTCGTCGTTTTACACCTGCACGCCTAGGCTTATTTCAAGCCGCGGTTGTGCAGCAGCGGCTCCACGCTCGGGTCCTTGCCGCGGAAATCGCGGTAGGCCGTTGCCAGGTCGCGGGTATTGCCGATCGACAGGATCTTGTCGCGGAACACCTGGCCGTTCTCACGGGTAAGGCCACCGTTCTCCTTGAACCACTCGAAGGCGTCGTGGTCGATCATTTCCGCCCAGAAATAGGCGTAGTAGCCGGCCGAATAACCACCGCCCCAGATGTGGTCGAAGTAGCTGCTGCGGTAACGCGGCGGCACCTGCGCCAGGTCCACCTTGTAGCGCTTGAGCGCGTCGGCTTCGAACTTGTCCACGTCCTGCAGCGGTGCGTCAGCGCCCTGCGTATGCCAGGCCAGGTCCAGCAGTGCCGCCGACAGGTACTCGGTGGTCATATAGCCCTGGTTGAAGGTCTTGGCCTTGGCGATCTTGTCCACCAGCTCCTGCGGCATCGCTGCCTTGGTCTGGTAGTGCTTGGCGTAGTTGGCGAACACCTTCGGGTCCGATGCCCAGTGCTCGTTGAACTGCGACGGGAACTCGACGAAGTCACGCGGCACGCCGGTGCCGGCCACGCTGGGGTACTTGGTGTTGGAGAACATGCCGTGCAGGGCATGGCCGAACTCGTGGAACATGGTGGTCACGTCGTCCCAGCTCAGCAGCGCGGGCTGGCCGGCGGCGGGCTTGGTGAAGTTGCTGACGTTGTAGACCACCGGCTTGGTGCCGGTCAGGCCGTCCTGCTCGACGAACACGTCCATCCAGGCGCCGCCGGACTTGCTGTCACGCTTGTAGAAATCGGCGTAGAACAGCGCCAGCGGCTGGCCGTTGGCATCGGTGACTTCAAACACGCGCACGTCCGGGTGGTAGACCGGCAGGTCCTTGCGCTCCTTGAAGGTCAGGCCGTAGAGCTGATTGGCGGCGAAGAAGACGCCGTTCTGCAGCACGTTGTCCAGCTCGAAGTAGGGCTTGATCTGCGCTTCGTCCAGGTCGTACTTGGCCTTGCGCACCTGCTCGGCGTAGAAGTCCCAATCCGACGCGGTGGCCTTGAAGCCGCCCTTCTGCGCATCGATCACCTTCTGGATTTCAGCCAGCTCGCCACGCGCCTTGGCGGTTGCCGCCGGCACGGTGTCGGTCAGCAGCTTGAGCGCGTGCTCCGGCGTCTGCGCCATCTGGTCGGTCAGGTTGTAGGCGGCGAAGTTGGGGAAGCCGAGCAGCTTGGCCTTGGCCGCGCGCAGCTGGGCCAGGCGCTGGATGATCTTGCGGGTGTCGTTGGCGTCGCCGTGCTCGGTGCGGGTTTCCGAGGCTTGCAGCACCTTGGCGCGCACGTCGCGGTCCTGCAGCGAGCCGAGCACCGGCTGCTGGGTGGTGTTCTGCAGGCTCAGCACCCACTTGCCATCGAGCTTGCGGCCCTTGGCGGCATCTTCGGCGGCGGCGATATCGCCATCGGACAGGCCAGCCAGCTGCGCCTTGTCGTCGATGACCACCGCACCGGCGGCAGTGGCTGCAACCAGCTTGTTGTGGAAGTCATTGGCGAGGGTAGCTTCCTCGGCGTTGTACTGCTTCAGCGTTTCCTTGTCGGTATCGCTGAGCTGCGCGCCGGCCTTGACGAAGCCCTTGTAGGTTTCCTCGACCACGCGCAGCTGCTCCGGGTCCAGGCCCGCTTCGGCGCGGCCGTCATGGATGGCCTTGATGCGCTCGAACAGCTTGGCATCCAGGCGGATGGCATCGCTGTGCGCGGCCAGCTTGGGCACCACGTCTTCCTGGATCTTCTGCCGTTCCGGGTTGGTATCGGCCTGCACCACGCTGAAGAACACGCGGCTGACGCGGTCCAGGATGGCGCCGGATTTTTCCATCGGCAGCAAGGTGTTGTCGAAGGTGGCCGGCTGGGTGTTGTCGGTGATCTGCTTGATCTCCGCCAGCTGCTGGCGCATGCCTTCCTCGAAGGCCGGCAGGTAGTCGCTGTCCTTGATCTTGTCGAAGGCCGGCGCCTGGAACGGCAGCGTGCTGACGCTCATGAAGGGGTTGGTGGAAGCATCGGCCGGATTGGCGGCCGGCGCGGGGGTATTGGCGGTCACGGGGGCAGTAGACTCCTTGCCAGAACAGGCGGCCAGCGCAAGGCTGATGGCGGCGGCCAGAACAACGGTACGCGACATGAAACGGCTCCTTGGGAACGGGCTTCGAACAGCCTTTCACCCTACTCCGATCCAGCCCCGCCGACATGTGCCGATGGTGGCGCCGGCCAGCGCCGGATGTGTCGGCAGCGGCTCAGCTGGAGCTGTGGTTCTTGCCCTGCCACTGCCGGTACCACTGGCGGATGGCGGCCATGTCGGCCACATCATCACCGCTGGTATGGAACACCGGCCCGAAGCCGATCACCCGCTCCGGATAATGGAAGTAGGCGGGAATGATCGGCACATCGGCCATGCGGGCGATCTTCAGGAAACCGCCCTTCCATTCAGTCACCTGCTTGCGCGTACCCTCCGGCGCCAACGCATACCAGACCTGCTCGCTGTCGCGGATCATCGCCACCGCCTGGCCCACCGTGCCCTGCGGCGAACTGCGGTCCAGCGGCACCACGCCGAGCCGGCGCAGCAGCACGCTCAGCGGCCACCAGAACAGCTTGTCCTTGCCGAGGATGCGCGCTTCCAGGCCCAGCGCCATCTTTGCCGCCAGCCCCCACAGGCCGTCCCAGTTGGACGAATGCGGCGCGGCGATCACCACCGCCTTGGCCAGGTCCGGGATCGGCCCACGGATATGCCAGCCGCCCATGCGCAGGATGCTGCGCCCCAGCCAACGGCTGAAGGCGGCATTCTTGCGCTGCGGCATGGCGGCGGGAAGATCCGGAACGATCGGCGGCGTGTTGCTCAAGCACTACTCCCAATTACGTGTTGAACGGCCGCGCTTGACCTGCGCGCGTTCTTTTTTCTGATCCAGACGGCGCAGCTTGGAGCCGTAGGAAGGCTTGGTCGCAACGCGGGGTTTGGGCACGCTGAGGCTGGCCTGGATGAAGCTGGCCAGCCGCTCGCGCGCATCCTGACGGTTGCGGTCCTGGGTACGGAAGCGCTGCGCGTCGATCACCAGCACGCCCTCGCTGGTCACCCGGCGGTCGCGGCGGGCCAGCAGCCGCTCGCGCAGCGGTTCGGGCAGGGACGGCGAGCCGGCGATGTCGAACCGCAGCTCCACCGCAGTGGAAACCTTATTGACATTCTGCCCGCCCGCGCCGGAAGCGCGCACGAAGCGTTCGACGATCTCCGTTTCCGGTATCGCCAATCGTTCCGAGATTTCAATCTGCTCCGTCGCCATCGGCGCATTGTACGGGCTGCGGCAGTTTTAGCCCCTCCCCTGGAGCGCAACGTGTTGGCCGCTTCCTTGCGCGTAGCGCGGGATGACAACGGTGGTGCGCGGGATGAGGCATGAACGTAGCCCGGGTAAGCGCAGCGCACCCGGGGTGGTTGGCGCACCTTCGGGAAGACCCCGCCATTTTTGGACCCCGGGTGCGCTGCGCTTACCCAGGCTACGGCGTGGCCTTTTTCCGGGGCGTTGGAGCTTCAAAAGCACCCCTCCCCAGCCCTCCCCTTTGCTGTGCAAAAGGGAGGGGGCAAAGCGGGCACCGCGCGGACTCGGCAGCCTGCAGCCATAGGCCCCTGCCCTTTGCTGCGCAAAGGGGTGGAGCAAAGCGGGCGGCGCTGCGGACTCGGCGGCCCGCAGCCATCTGCCCCCTCCCTTGCGCATAGCGCAGGGGAGGGTTGGGGAGGGGGGCTTTTCGCGATTGATCCGGAGTACCAGCAGAGGTGACTACTACGGATTCTTGCGAGCTCGATTTTGCTGCGGTGATGGAGCCCCAAAAGCACCCCTCCCCAGCCCTCCCCTTTGCTGCGCAAAAGGGAGGGAGAAAAGCCGGTGCCATGCGGAGGCCGCTACTTCCAGTAGCGCCCTGCCCAACGCCGGTAGGCGCGGTAATGGTGGATCGCAAAGCCATCGAACGAAGGCTCGTTGCGCAGTGCGCGTTCCACCTTGCGTACTTCCTGCTCGAACACCTTCGGCCCTTCTTCGTCGAAGGTGACCTTGTTGATGTCATTGGATGAGACTTCCAGGCCGATCACCACCTTCTTGCCAACCTCGTTGGCATAGGCGATCTCGCTGGCGGCGTGCGACAGGATGCTGTCCGGGCCTTCGGCCTTGTCGCGGTAATCCATCAACGCCACGTAATCGTAGATGTTGATGGTGTGCTCGCTGACCGGCCGGCTGCGGCCGTTCCATTCCACCTCGATGCCGTCCAGCCAGAACGGGATGGCCGGGCCCACCGTCAAGGTGGCGCCGGTTTCCTGCTTGATGCGCATCACCGCCGCACTCATGTCCAGGAAGCCGATCAGCAGGTCTTCGCGGGTGTCGTCTTCCCATTGGTCGAGAATATGCGGCTCGATGTCCAGGTTGGCGCCGTCGAAGCGCGCCGTTTCCGGCACTGATGCGTTGTACTCCACCACCCGGCGGAACATCGCTTCAGCCTCCTTGCGGTACTCGGGCAACACGTAGTTCTGCGTGCTGAGGTACCAGGAACCGAGCAGCGCATACACCTTCATCCCCTTGCCATGCAGGCGCTCGATGAAGGCACGGTACAGCTGCGGCTGCTCGACGATGAGGTTGCGGTCCTTGAAGGCGTCGGCGTACAGATACACCGTATCGATGCGCTGCGACTTCAGGTACGTCACCGCTTCGTCGGCCACCGCCGGGTCTTCGATCATCGCGTAGGACTCGGCCTCCCAGGTCCAGATCGCGCGACTGGCCGCAGCGGCTGGCGCCATCGGCACCAGGCACAGCGCTGCCAGCACACCCAGGCTGAAAAACCGGGTCATTGCGACTTCTCCACCGCTGCGCCTGCATCCACCTGCAGGTGATAACGGCCCTGGCCGATGGCTTTGCCGGTGTCCGGATCGGACGGGAATACCGACACATAGCAATGGCCGCCGCACTGTTCCGGCAGGCGCAGCTGCAATTGCACCTGCTGGCTGCCTGCGGGCGGCAGCTGCATGGCCTGACCATAGACTTCCTGCAGCTCGCGGCCGTCCTCGCTGGACATCACCGCCAGCGGCACGAACAACTGGCTGGGCTTGGCATCGCCGCTGCTGAATACCGCGGTGAGCTGTACGCCATCGGCGGTGCGAGCCAGCTCGGCCGACGCCAGCGACAGGCCATGCGCCACCGGCGCCGCCGTCACTTCCATGGGCGCTGCCGGCGCGCTGTAAGCCACCAGTTTCGGGGTCAGCCCTTCGGGCGTCAGCGCGTTCTTCTTCATGAAAATCGCATTGGCCTGGGTGTAACGCTGCAGGCGCTGCTGGGCCCAGGCACGCACACTGGCGTCGTCGGTTTCGGCCAGGTGCATGCCGTCCTGCAACTCGTACACCTTGCCGTCATGCAGCCACCAGCGTTCGGCAAGATATTCCGGCGCACTGGTCTTGGTCTGCTTCAGCGGCAGCTGATGGGTGTTGCGGAAGGTTTCGGCCATATCCAGGCCGGTGCCCAGCCACGCCGTCTGCGCGGGCCGCTTCAGCCCATAGGTGTTGGACAGCAGCGCCATCAGCGACGGCGTCACGTCCAGCTGCGAGGACACCGCGCGGATGCGCCGGGGCTGCTTGAGCAGCGGCGAGAACATAATCAGCGGCACGTGATAGCGATCGATATGCTCACCCATCGGAATCTCCGGCAGACGGTGGTCGCCGGTCACCACGAAAATGGTGTTGGCATACCAGGGCGTCTTTTCCACCGAGGCGAAATAGCGGCGCAGCTGCTCATCGGTGTACAGGATGGTGCTGTAGATGTCGGTGCTGGCGCGGTAGCCGGCACGCTGCGCTTCGGGCACCTGCAACTGCTGCAGGCGCTGCTCGAACTGCTTGCGGTACACATCCTGGTCGGGGAACTCGTAGCTGGTGTGCATCGAGATGGTCTGCATCGCCATCAGGAACGGCGCCTGCAGCGTGTCGTTGTCGGCCAGCACGCGCGACACCAGTTCCTTGTCCGGGTAGCCCCAGGCGCTGAACGGATTGCGCTGGTAGGCAGCGCCGAAATTGTTCATGTCCACCAGCGTCTGCACCTGCTGGCCCTGCATGTAGCCGCGCTCGTCATCGAAGCTGGTATCGGTGCCGTTGTAGAAGGCGGTGTTGTAGCCCTGCTGGCGCAGCACACTGAACAGGCCCGGATGCGGCGGCATGCGCTCGCCCAGCGCGGTGAAGCCTTCATCGGCAAACGGCGCCGACCCGATCAGGGTGGGCAGCACGCCAAAGGTGCGGCCCTGGTTGGCCAGGAAATTGTCGAAGTACAGGCTGCGCGCAGCCAGCTCATCGAGGAACGGGGTGAAGCTGCCCAGCGACGCCTGCGGGCCGGAGAACGAGCGGCCCAGGCCTTCCACCACGATCAGCACCACGTTCGGCGGGCGGCCATCGCTGGTGGGCGAGAAGTACGCACCCAAGGTGTCCGGCGTCTGCTCCTGGCGCAGGAACGGGAAGTCGGGGTCCAACGCCGGCTCGTTGCTGGCCGCCGCGCTGGGCACCACCGCCACATCCGCCTCTCCCTTGAACCAGCGCCATACATCGGCGCTGAACCAGGCCAGCTTGTTGCAGGCCAGATCGCGCGAGGCGACATCCTTCAAGGCCACGGTGCCGGCAGGCAACGGCAGTATCCAGGCGATGCCGGCGGCAACCAGCAGCACCGTGCTCCCCACCGTGGAGCCTCGCCCATCACGCCGCGCCAGCCACCCCAGGCCCAGCCACAGCACCAGCAGCGGCAAGGCCATCGCCAGCACGCCGCGCAGCCCCAACGGCGCGCCATCGGCCAGGGTGGTGCGGATTTCCGCCACGCTGTAGCCAAACAGGTCCGCACCCAACGGCACATGGGCCACCTGGAAATACTGGTCCAGCAGCACCTGCACCACCAGGAACAACGACCACAGCACGCCCAATGCAATGGTACGCGGCAGCGCCCGTTTGATCATCAGCAAGGGCACGCTCAACAGCATCAACAACGGCAGCGCACGCAGCAGCATCAACACCGCCTGCGCAACGGCGATGCCGGCCACTGCCCCGCCCTGCACGCCGCCACCGGCGCCGGCAACGCCGTTGCTCACCGCCATGGCCACCAACACCAGCTGCGCAAGCAGCAACACCGGGAATACCGAGGAAAAGCGCGCCCAGGCGCCACCGTCATGCGTGGAGATCATCGTCAACTGCTCCGTTACCAGCGCGTATAGATGGAGCCGGACAGGCGCTGTTCGTCAAACCCGGCGTTGTCGTCGGCATAACCGGCGCCCAGTTTGAAGCCCCAGTTCGGCGTGACCTGGTGCCGCCACGCCACGCCGATGGCTGCGTTGCTGTCACGCACTACGGTGCCGAAGCGATCCAGATCGGTGCTGCGGCCACTGCTGACGCTGACTTCCAGATAGTTGTCGGCATCGCCCTTGTAATAGTTGCGCAGCAGCAGGCGATGGCTCCAGCTGCCCGAGCCGACGCCGGGCACGTGCTGCAGCTTGTAGCGGCCGTACCAGTTACCCACGTAGCGGCCCACGCCCACGCCATAGAACTCGGTGTTGTCGGAGAAACGCAGATGATCGACGCTGGCCGACAGTTCCCAGCCGCTGCCCACGCCCTGGAACACTTCCGCACGCCAGCTCTGCCGTGGCAGCACGCCACTGGACGGGCCACGCTGGTAACGCAGGTTTGCGTAGGCGCGTGACCACAGCGGCACGTAGCCATCCAGCGCCCAAGCAGTGTCGGAGGTGTTGAAGTGATCGGCGCGCAGCAGTTCCAGCCCCAGCGAACCACGGCGGAAATAGCGACGCAAGCTCAGGTCGTTGTCGTTCCAGCTCTCCCGCCCCCCGCTGAAGCGGGTGTGATCCCAGCCCACGCTGGCGCCCCAGCGGTAGCCATCGGCGGCCACCGCATCGGGGTTGGCCATGCGCGGCAGCAGGCTGGTGCGTAGTTCGGCGATTTCCTTGGGATCAGCCCCCAACGTGGCGGCGGTATCGAAGTCGGCGCGTGCCGCGGCGATCTGCCCGAGCGAGCGCAGCGCACGGCCACGCGCGATGTGCGCCGCCGGATCCTGCGGCGCCAGTTCCACCCAGCGCGTATAGGCATCGGCGGCCTGCTGCGGACGGTCGCTCCAGCGGTACATGTCACCCAGCGCCGACCAGGCATCGGCATAGGTCGGGCTGTTGGTCACCACCTGCTGCAGATCGGCCTCGGCGGCGGCGTATTGGCCGTCCCAGGCATAGGTACGGCCGCGTGCCAGCAGCACGTCGCCGTTGCCCGGATGCTCGGCCAGCAACGCGCTGTAGCGGGCAATGGTGGCCGCGCGGTTGTTCGCGTCGGACTGCTCGCGGATCTGGGTCAGCTGCACGCTCAAGGCATCGGGTGCCTCCTGCGCGCTGGCCAGCAACGGCAAGGCAGCAAGCGCCAGCATCAGGCAATGCGACAGCACGTGACGGGGAGCGCGCGCGGAGCGGTAATGGGTCATGGAACGGTTCCTGGAAATCATTGTTGGGTGCTCGATTCACTGACCGCCACCGGCGATGCCGCCGGCGCGTCTTCCTTGTGGGTTTGCTGCCAGGAGCCATCACGGCTGATGCGCCCCCAGGTATGCCGCTTGCGCCGCGTGAACATCCAGCTGAGCGTGCCGGAGAAACGCCAGATGGAATTCAGCTGGCGGTAGCCGAAGTTCTCCAGGATCGCCACCAGGAACAGGCGCAACTGCTGGCTTGGCCGCGAATACAGGCCGAAGGACAGTTCTTCCAGCAGCATGGCGTTGACCGAGAGCAGGATGCCCATGCCCACCGCTGCCGCCAGGAAGATCAGGAACACATCCAGCTGCACCAGCCCGCACAGTGCCAGCACGATCATCGAGACGTAGCCCACCACCTCGATCACCGGCCCGAGAAACTCGAAGAACAGCATGAACGGGAAAGCGACCCAGCCGGCCGCACCGCCGCGCCGGTTGAACAGCATGCCGATATTGGTCCACAGGCTTTCGGCCAGGCCACGTTGCCAGCGCATGCGCTGGTTGCGCAGCGATGAAAGATCGGTGGGCGCCTCGGTCCAGCACACCGGGTCGGGCACGAACACGATGCGGTAGTCGCGCTGCTCCTCGCGCAGGTTGCGGTGCAGGCGGATCACCAGGTCCATGTCCTCGCCGACGGTATCGGTGCGGTAGCCGCCGATGGCGATCACCCGTTCCTTATAGAACACACCGAACGCGCCGGAGATGATCAGCAGTGCGTTCATCGGCGACCAGCCCATGCGCCCGAACAGGAACGCGCGCAGGTATTCGACCAGCTGGAAACTGGGCAGCCAGCGCTTGGGCAGACCGATCTTGTCGAGCATGCCATCGCGCACGGTGCAGCCGTTGAGCACGCGGACGACGCCGCCGCTGGCGACCACCCTGCTGTCTTCCAGGAACGGCCGCACCACCCGCGACAGGCTTTCCGGCTGCAGGATGCTGTCGGCGTCCACCACGCAGAACAACGGGTAGCGCACGCAATTGATGCCGGCATTGATCGCATCGGCCTTGCCGCCATTGCTCTTGTCGACCATCCGCACCCTTGGATGCGTGGCCGAAGCGTAGACGCCATGCACCGGCTCGGTCGGCAGCCGGGTACGGTAGGCCTCGGGCACGCGCACCAGCCCGAATGCCGCGATCAGCGCATCGCGGGTAAGGTCGCTGGAGCCGTCATTGACCACCACGATCTCGAACTCGGGATAGCTGGTCTTGAGCAGCGAGCGCACCGAGGACACCACCGAGGTGGCCTCGTTGTAGGCGGGCAGCACGATGCTGACCGGCGGCTGGTACTCGCGCAGCCCCGCCGGCAGGTAATTGGCCCGGTACTCGCGCATGTAGCGCACGATCTGGTAGGCCGAGATGTAGTTCAGGATCAGGTAGGCCAGGTTGATCGCGACGAAATAGATCATGAAGAACCATTGCATCGAATCGGCGATGCGCAGCCACGGTATCTGCTGCACATAGCCCACCAGCATCAGCCAGTAAGCGTTCATACCGAACTCTTCAGTGCGTGTTCGGACAACACTTGTTCGATGATGTCGCGCCCATAGGCATCGGTATGCCGCAACTGGATTTCGCGCAGCGCATCGGCGCCCATCCCGGGCAGCACCAGCAGGGCCTGGGCGGTGCGGTAGCGCACCCACCACACGCTGTCGGACAACAGCATTTCCAGGCGCCCGCGGTCGGCCGCCGTGCCGATGCGTCCCAATGCGGCGGCGGCATGCATGCGCACATGCCAGCGCGAGGCGGCGAGGAATCCGATCACCCGCTCACGGTCCTGGGCATCGGTGATCAACTGCAGGCAGACCGAGATGATGTGGTCGTCCACATGCCCGTCGAGCAGCTGCCTGACCACCACCGCCGCTCGCTGCGGATCGATGTCGGCCAGGAACCGCACCAGCTTGACAGTGGAGTCGGCATTGGCGCGCAACAGGGCATTGCTGATCTCGCGGGCGGCACTGCCATCGACGTTCTCGGCCAGAATGCGCGCCACGCTGCCCGGCACCCAGTCCTCGCGTTCGGCGATCATCGGCACGAATGCGGACATCGCGCGCGGTGGGTCCACCTGTGCCAACGCCCGCGCCGCACACAGCGAGACAATAGGGCTGCGGTCGTCGAGGAACGGCGCCAGCTGGTCGTACAGGTGACGGTCGCGCAGGTGGCCCAGCGCGATGATGGTCATGGCGCGATCGTGGTAGCTGCCACGCAGCATGCGCTGCGACGCCTCTGCCAGGCCAACCCGGTGACCGAGCGCGGCCAATCGTCGCACCGAGGCTTCGGGCAGCGTTTCACACAGGGCGTTCCAGGCTTCGATGAAGCCGATGACCTCGTCACGCTGCAGGCGCTTGACCGGCACGGTTTCACCGGCAAGTTCGCGTTGTAGTACGTCGGTCCAATAGTGCCGGGCCTGCGCGTCACGCTGATCCCGGCGTTGCGCGCGTGCGCGCAGGAACACAATGATCGCCAACAGGACACTCGCCAGCAGCAGCGTGAATATCGCCACCCCGCTGGCTACCACCAGTACTGTCGGTCCCTCGGTCAGACTGTCCATCGCAGCTTCCTGATTGTTGCGGGCACGCGGGTTGCGAATCCACGTGCTCCCCCCTGGAGTGCAGCTTCGGGGCAGAGCATAGATAAAAACGTGACCCGCGTCTCTATTTTTCGCAGTTTATGTAATGCGTGCGTCATTCATTTATGCTAATGAACGAGCGTAAGAGGGCGATTACCCATAACAATCAATACGTTATGGAATACGCTTGGAACGTCTGAACACCGGGCTGGAAGCTCCGAACAACCGTCAAGCGTGGCTGGCAGCACGCCGGTTATGCTCAAGCCCTGCCCATCGCAAGGACGACCCATGCAGCGCTACCCCTCCCTCCGTACCCGTTTTGCCCCTGTACTGGTGGCCGCCGGCCTGCTGCTGGGCGGCATCGCGCCCGCCTGGGCCACGCCCGCCACCGATGCCGACGTCAACCGGCTGCTGGCGGCCTCGCGCGCGCAGAACATGCTCGACGCGATGCTGCCGCAGATGGAAGCCATGCAGGCCCAGCAGTTCGCCCAGATCGCCGAGCGGCAGTCGCTGACGCCGGAGCAGAAGGCGGGGCTGCAGCGCATCCAGCAGCGCACTTCGCAGACATTGCGGCAGGCCTTGGCCTGGTCGCAGATGCGTCCGATGTATGTGGACCTGTACAAGCAATCGTTCTCGAAGGAAGACGTGCTGGCGATGGCCGAGTTCTATGAAAGCCCGGCAGGCCAGAGCCTGCTCGACAAGACCCCGACGCTGATGCAGAACCTGATGGTCGCCATCCAGCAGAAGATGACGCCGCTGATGGCGGACCTGCAGAAGGATCTGGAAAAGATCAGCAGCGAAAGCGCCAAGTAAGGCAGCGCAAACATGTAGTGCCGAGCCATGCTCGGCAGGGGCGTTACCGCGGAACCGTCAGTGAGGCTGTAGGAGCGGCGTAAGCCGCGAAGCCGGCATTGTTGGAATTAGCGGCATGCCTGCAATCTGAAAGTCTGCGAGCTTCGCGGCTTACGCCGCTCCTACAAAAGGCCGATGGATTATCGGTGATGCCCATTGCCGAGCATGGCTCGGCACTACATTGGCGGTGCGGGCACTACGGCTGGTCTGGCAGCTTCCAGCCGAACAGGTCCATTGCCTTCTGGAACTCGCGGTCCAGCGGGGCGCGTACGTCGATGCGGCGGCCGTCCTGCGGATGCGGGAAGGCCAGGCGCTCGGCGTGCAGCAGCATGCGGTGCACGCCCTGCATGCGGAAGCTGCGGTTGTGGCGGCCATCGCCGTGGCTGGTGTCGCCGATCATGTGGTGGAACATGTGCTTGAGGTGCCGGCGGATCTGGCGGAAACGGCCGGTCTGCGGCTGGCAGCGCAGCAACGCATAACGCGAGGTAGGAAAGCCCGCCGACGGAATCGGCAGCTCACCTTCCAGCAGTTTCTGGAAGTGGGTGATGGCCTGCTTCTTGACCGGCTTGCCAGGGCCGCCATCCAGATCGTGGTCAACGGTGAAGGCGTCTTCGGCCGGCCAGCCACGGCAGACAGCCAGGTAATGCTTTTCCACCTCGCCGCCCATCAGGGTCTTGCCCAGCGTGCTGGCGCTTTCGCGATCAAAGGCCAGCAGCAGGCAGCCGCTGGTGGCGCGGTCCAGGCGGTGCACCAGGAAGATCGGCTTGCCCAACTGCTCGCGCAGGCGGTCGGCCAGGAAATCATCCTCGCCGCGCGCCAGTTTGCTGTCGTGGACCATCAAACCGGCGGGCTTGTTGACCACCGCCAACCACTGGTCTTCGTACAACAGCGGCAGCGGTTCAAACACCACCGGCGCCGCTGCCACTTCTTCAATCACATCACTCATCGACGCAACCACGCCGACGCCACCGCAACCGCACCGACCACGCCGGTCACCCACGACCAAACGGGGATCGACGCGAACTGCGGGCCAGCGGCCTGCAGGCCGTACAACAACGCCGACACCACCATCAAACCGGCACCGGCCACGGCGGTGACCACGCGGCGCTGCATGCGCTTGAGCGTGTCGTCGAGGTTGACGATGTCCTGCGAACGCATCGCCAGCTCATGTTTGCCTTCCACCTGCTGGCGCAGCCAGCTGTGCAGCAGCGCCGGCATGTCCGGCGCCTGGGTCATGATTTCCGGCAGGCGCTTACGCAGTTCCTTCAGCGCGCGGCGCGGGCTGTAGCGTTCGCGCAGGATGCGCTCCAGCACCGGCTTGGCCACTTCCCAGATGTCCAGGTTCGGATCGAGCTGGCGGCCCACGCCTTCGATGTTGAGCAGCGTCTTCTGCAACAGGATCAACTGCGGCTGCAGGGTCAGCTGGTAACGCTGGGCGGTGCGGAACAGCTTCATCAGCACTTCGGCCAACGAAATCTGCGACAGCGGGCGGGTGAAATACGGCTCGCAGACCGCACGCACGGCCGCTTCCAGCTCGTCGATGCGCACCGTGTTCGGCATCCACTGCGCCTGCAGGTGCAGCTCGGCGATGCGGCGGTAATCGCGGTTGAAGATGGCCATGAAGTTTTCGGCCAGATAGAACTGATCCTCTTCCGACAGCTGGCCCATGATGCCGAAGTCCAGCGCGATGAAACGCGGGTTGTCGCGGCGCGCCGGATCGATGTCGACCCAGATGTTGCCGGCATGCGCATCGGCGTGGAAGAAGTTGTCGCGGAACACCTGCGTGTAGAACACGCGCACGCCCTTGGCCGCCAGCGCCTTGCGGTTGATGCCGGCCTTGTCCAGGGCGACGATATCGTCGGACGGAATGCCCCAGACCCGCTCCAATGTGAGCGCGCGTTCGGCGGTATGGCTCCAGATCACTTCCGGCACGTACAGATCGTCGGAGTTTTCCCAGAAGCGGCGCAGCACGCTGGCATTGGCGCCTTCGCGCTGCAGGTCCAGCTCGGCGGCCAGGGTGGTTTCGATCTCGGCCACCACTTCGCGCGGGCGGATCTTGTCCGCGCGCGGATGGGTGCGTTCGACCAGCGCCGCCAATGACTTGAGCAGGGCGATATCCCCGGCAATCTGCTTTTCGATATCCGGGCGCAACACCTTGACCACCACCTGGCGGCCGCCGTCCAGCGTGGCCGCATGCACCTGCGCGATCGAGGCCGAGGCCAGCGGCGTGGTGTCGAAGCTGGTGAAGGCCTCGGTGATCGGCAGGCCCAACGCCTGCTCGACGATCTGCAGCGCGCGTTCGCCATCGAAGGGCTTGACCCGGTCCTGCAGCAGGGTCAGCTCGGCGGCGACATCCGGCGGCACCAGGTCGCGGCGCGTGGACAGGATCTGCCCGAACTTGACGAAGATCGGGCCCAGTTCCTGCAGCGCCAGACGCAGACGTGCGCCGCGCGACTGCGAGGCGATATCGGCACTGGCACGCGGCACGAACGGCTTGGCGATGCCCAGCCAACGCTCGACCGGGGTGCCATCAAGCAGGTCATCCAGCCGATAACGCAGGATCACCCGGCCGATGCGGCTGGCGCGGAACATGGCGCGGGTAGCCTTCATGCGGCACCTCCCAGACGCTGACGCAGGCGGGCCAGGCGCGCAGCCATGCGCTCGACGTCGTCGCGGATCACGTCCACATCGTCATGGAAGGCGTCCAGCTCGGCACGGGCAACAACATCACGCGACTCCTCGGTAACGTATTCGGCGGCGGTCTCGGCCAGATCCTTGGCACTGCGACGCGCCTGCAACAAGGCCGCGCGCAAAGTCTGTGCGATCTGCACGCCGAGGATTTCACCAAAGGCTTTGACAAACGGCTGCTGCCAATCCGGATCAAAACGGGTAGCCAACTGCTGCAGGCGGCGCGCCAGTTCGGCATCGCCGGATACCTTGACCCGGCCCGCCGGCGCACTGTTGCCGCGGCGCGCATTGGCAAGGAACGGCAGCTGCGCCAGCACCCCGCCCAGGGTGCTGCGCACCGCCAGGTCCGGTTCCAGCGAAGGGTCCACCGGACCGACCGTCAACCGTTCACCAGCGACGCCTATCTGCATCGCCAGCGATGGCGACTCCAGGGTCAGGGCGATGCGCTGGCCATCGAGTGCGGCCAAGGCGGTACGGGTGTCCGGGTCCAGCGCCAGGGCGCGGTTCAAGGCCACTTCCAGCGCACGGCCGGCCAGCGGCTTGATCATCTTGAGGGGGGATGCAGGCATGCCCGGCATTCTACCGGAGGGCCGGGATTGGGAGCCTGACAGGCACGATGTTTAAGCGTACCCGCCACCGCAGCCGAGGTAAGCGCAACGTGCCGGGGCGCAAGGATATGCCGGTGTTTCAGGCCATCCGCTATCCGCACCGGATGCACGCGGCTTACCCGGGCCACGTCCGTGCCACAGGATTTGTTCATGTAGACGCGCACGTTTGCCGGACAGCAACGCCCTGCACGGGGCTGCGCGCTGCGGCTGTCGCCGGCTGCTGACGCGGTGGCTTGACCCGCCCGATCCACGATTCCCCATTACCGTCTTTGAGTTCATGCTATGCGTACCCCTTCAACATAGCGGCAGGAGCACACAGGCAATGGGCAAGACCCGGGTTGGCATCATTTTCGGCGGTCGTTCGGCCGAGCACGAGGTCTCGCTGCAGTCGGCGAAGAACATCCTCGATGCATTGGACAAGGAGCGTTTCGACGTCAGCCTTATCGGCGTGGACAAGCAGGGCCTGTGGCACCTGTGCGATCCCGCCGGTTTCCTGCTCAATGCCGATGACCCCAAGCGCATCGCGCTGGACACCTCCGGCCCGGTGCTGTCGGTGCTGCCCGGCGCCGAACGTGGCCAGTTGCTGGCCGCCGACGGCCGCGCCGTACCGCAGCTGGACGTGGTGTTCCCGATCGTGCACGGCACGCTGGGCGAAGACGGCACCCTGCAAGGCCTGCTGCGCACGCTGAACCTGCCCTTCGCCGGCCCCGGTGTGCTCGGCGCGGCGGCGGCGATGGACAAGGACATGGCCAAGCGTCTGCTGCGTGACGCCGGCCTGTCGGTGGCACCGTTCGCCTGCTTCAACCACGTCACCGCTGCGGGCGCCGATTACGACGCACTGGTGGCAAGCCTGGGCCTGCCGCTGTTCGTCAAGCCGGCCAACCAAGGTTCCTCGGTGGGCGTGAGCAAGGTGCGCAATGCCGAGGAATTCGCCACCGCAATGGCGCTGGCGCTGTCGTTCGACCACAAGGTGCTGGTGGAATCGGCCATCGCCGGCCGCGAGATCGAATGCGCGGTGCTGGGCAATGACCTGCCCGAGGCCAGCGTATGCGGTGAAGTGGTGGTGCATGACGACTTCTACGCCTACGACACCAAATACATCAGCGCCAGCGGCGCCGAGACGGTGATCCCGGCCGATATCCCGGCCGAGGCGCAGCAACGCATCCGCGACATCGCCGTGCGCGCCTACCAGGCGCTGGACTGCATCGGCATGGCGCGGGTGGACGTGTTCCTCACCGAGGCAGGCGAGGTTGTCATCAACGAACTGAACACCCTGCCCGGCTTCACCAAGATCAGCATGTACCCCAAGCTGTGGGGCGCCAGCGGCCTGGGTTATACCGCGCTGATTACCCGTCTGATCGAACTGGCGCTGGAGCGCCACGCCGCCGACAAGGGCCTGCGCAGCTCGATCAGCGCGTCGGCCTGATCCAGCCCGGAAGCGTCCCAAACGAAACGGCCCGCATCCTCGATGAGGATGCGGGCCGTTTCACGTCAGGCCTGGCGAATGACTAGCCTTTCTTGCGGAACAGCGAGATCACCGCAAGGATCAGGAATACAACGAACAGGATCCACGCAATATTGCTGGCCGCACCGGCAATGCCACTGAAGCCGAGTACGGCAGCAATGATGGCGATGACGAAGAAAACAACGGCGTAATGCAGCATGTGGCTGGTCCTCGGTTGGAAACTGGAGTCCATACTCAACAATCGCCGGTAGTCAGGCAGTGATGGGTGTGTGAGCGCCACATGACGATCACCCCCTGACATTCAGCTTGCCGCCGCCAACCTGCGCAGGCCTTCTTCGATCGATACCTTGGGCACATAGCCGAAATCACGCCGTGCCGGCTCCATCGAATACCAATGCGGCGTGCACAACTGCTCGGCGAGGAAGCGGGTCATCGGCGGTTCGCCGGACAGGCGCAGCAAGGGCCACAGTTTTTCGCAGACCGAGCCGATGCGGTAGGCGGTCTTGAACGAGATCGACTTCTCCACCGCCGGCGCGCCAACGGCGGTAAGCAGCCGGTTGAGCAGCTCGCGCATCGGCAGCGGTTCGCCGTTGGAAATGAAGTAGGCCTTGCCGGCACAGGCCGCGCCCACCACCAGGTGATCGAAGGCATCGAAGTGCGCCTGCGCGGCGTTGTCGATGAAGGTGGTGTCCACCTTGTTGCTGCCATCACCGACAAAGCGCAGCCGGCCGGCACGGGCGCGCTCGGCCAACCGCGGCACCAGCTGGTTGTCGCCCGGGCCCCAGATCAGGCGCGGGCGCAAGGCGATGGTTGCCAGATCGGCGCCGTTGGCGGCCAGCACTTCCTGCTCGGCGATGGTCTTGGTGGCCGCGTACGGCGCCTGGAAATCCTCGCCGTAAGGCACCTCATCCGCGCCCAGGCCTTCGACCGGATGAGTGGCACGATGGGTGACGCTGGGCGTGGAGGTATAGACCAGCCGCCCGATGCCGTGCGCCTTGCAGGCCGCCAGCACGTTGCGGGTGCCGACCACATTGGCCTGGAAGTAGCTGTCATAGCTGCCCCAGGCGCCGGCCTTGGCGGCATTGTGGAAGATGGCATCCACGCCTGCCGCAGCGTGATGCACGGCATTGGCGTCGGCCAGGTCGCCGCGGATCTGCCCCACCCCGATTTCCTGCAGGGCCGGGTAATGGCCACGATTGAAGCTCAGCACCTGATGGCCGCGTTCGACCAAGCCACGGCACAAGGCCTGACCGAGAAAACCACCACCGCCGGTAACCAGAATCTTCATTGTTTGATCGCTCTGCTGCAGGGCCGCCGCCGCGCAACCCGCGCAACGGAAGCAGATGAAGGCGGCGCACAATCCCCGTGCAGCCCAAGCGCCCAGTATCGCAGCACTGGCTGGTGAGGTGGTTTGCCTGCGGTGGCTGGGCGGGGCCTTACCCCTCCCCAGCCCTCCCCTTCGCTATGCGAAAGGGAGGGAGCAGAAGCACCCCTCCCCGGCCCTCCCCTTGCCTGCGGCAAAGGGAGGGGGCTACAGCTGCAGCTCCATGCAGCTGCGAGGGGGCCAGGCTTTAGCCCTCCCTTTCGCGCAGCGAAGGGGAGGGTTGGGAGGGGTGCTCCTGGCCGTGCGCCAGAGCCCGCAGAATGTCCTCCAATACCGCCGGCATCCGCAGCAGAACCTCATCATTCCAATAGCGCAGCACCCGAAACCCCAAGCGCTGCAGCACCTCGCTGCGCTGCTGATCATATGCACGCTGTTCAAGATGTTGCCCACCATCCAGCTCGACGATCAGCCTCGCTTCAAGGCAGACGAAGTCGGCGATGTATCCGCCCAAGGGCATCTGTCTACGGAAGCGAAAGCCCGCCAACTGGCGGCGCCGCAGCTGCTGCCACAGGCGGTCTTCGGCATCGGTAGGCGTGTTGCGCAGTGGCCTGGCACGCTTGCGCAGCTTGCCCATTGCGGCTCTCCGTGTTTGCTGCGGAAAGCCTGCGATTGCTGTTGATGGAAGCCAGTCAGGGAATGGCTGGATTGGGCTGTCCTTCGGCTCAAACAGCACTGCGCTTTACCCCTCCCCAACCCTCCCCGCCGCCTTCGGCGCAAGGGAGGGGGCAACAGCTGCAGCACTGCGAGACCTTCAGACAGCAGGGCTTGAGCCCTCCCTTTCGCGTAGCGAAGGGGAGGGTTGGGAGGGGTGCTTCTGCTTCAAGCCTTCGTCTTCAACCCAACTGCGCCTGCGCCCACACCGCCAACTTCTCTCGCCCGATCTTGGCGTTATGGCGAATATCGACGGGGAACTCCGGATGTCGCAGAAACGTGCCAATCCCCGCCAACGTGGGCCGCGAGGCACCCAACAACCGCAACTGCGACTCCACGGCTGTGGCGTCGGCACCGGGCAGCAGCTCGTAACACAGCACCGGCCGCTGCTGTCCAAGGGCACCAACACCCACCAAAGCAGTTCGCCGCACACCCGCCACGGTGTTGAACACCGGCTCCACCTGCTCGGTGTACAGCGGCCCGGCGGCCGTCTCGACGCGATGGGTCTTGCGCCCACAGAACCACAGCCGTCCTTGCTCGTCGAACCACCCCACATCGCCCATGCGATGCACGATGCGCTCGCTGCCATCGGCCAGTACTTCGCGGATCTTGGCAGCAGCCGTTGCATGCGGTCGGTTGAAATAGCTGTCGGTGGTGGTCGGGCCGACCACGGTGATCTCGCCCACCTCACCAGCCGGCAACTCACGCACGCCATTCCACTCAGCAATCGGCGCATCGGTGATGGCGATGATGCGTACTTCGTTCGGCGTCACCACGCGGCCAACGCAGGTCCCGGCACCGGCCTCGGTCGCCTCGCGCGTATCGACCAGCTCGCGGCCTTCAATCACCGCCACCGGCAGACATTCGGTTGCGCCGTACGGGGTCCAGAACTGGCCCTCGGCCGGCATCAGCGAACGGATCTTGGAAACGATCTGCGGCGGCACCGGCGCGCCGGCCGAGGTGGCGCGGGTCACCGTCGGCAGTGGCTGACCATGCTCGGCCAGCACCCGCATCAGCGCCGGTGAACCAAACAGCTGGGTCACCCCGAAACGGGCGATGGCATCGTGCAGCTTGCGCGGATCAGCACTGCCGGGCCGGGTCGGGTCCATGTCCGGGATCACCGAAGTCAGCCCCAGCGCCGGGTCGAACAAGGCGAATGGCGGGAAGGTTGGCAGGTCGATGCCGCCGGGCTGCATGCCGAAGGCGTTGCGCAGCAGTTCGACCTGACCGACGAAATGGCGGTGGCGATAGACCACGCCCTTGGGCACCCCAGTGGAGCCGCTGGTGAACAGGATCGCAGCCGTGTCATCCGGGGCGGTTTCAGCCAGCTGGCTACCCGCACCTGCGCCATCGGCCTCGACCTTCGCCAAGGTAATGCCACCCCAGCCCCAGCGCCGGCCCACGGTGACCTTGACCCTGGCCGACTTGGCCCAGCCCAGCAGCACCCGCGCGAACTGCGCCAACGGGATGCCGATGAAGGCCTGCGGCTGCGCCTCGTCCAGGCATTGCTTCAGCGCGCGCTTATCAATGCCCGGGTCCACCAGCACCGGCACCGCGCCGATCTTGAACAGCGCGAACATAAGCAGGAAGAACTCCGGGCCGGGCCGCACCATCACCACCGCACGCACGCCACGGCGGATGCCATTGGCCGCCAGACCGGCGGCAATGGCGTCGCTGCGGGCGTCCAGCGTGCGGTAATCCAGGCTCACGTCGTAGGCGGCCATGCCATTGGCCGCCGGTTTGCCGGGGCAGCGGATGGCGATCTGGTCGGGCCGTTCACGCGCCAGCTCGGGCAAGCGCGCGGCGATATTGCAGGTTTCGTTCATCTTCCTATTGTCGCCAATGCAGAAAAATCTTGCGCGCCGGCCGTCAGCGTGGAAAATTTCCCACCTTCCTTTTGTCCTATTGCTGCCGCCAAGGCCGGCATCCCATGCCCCATCCCTGCCTGACCTGCGGCGCCTGCTGCACTCAATATCGTGTTGCCTTCCACTGGATGGAATCGGACGAAGTCACCGAAGGCGGCGTACCGCACCAGCTGACCCAGCGCCTGGACCCGCACCGCCTGTGCATGCAGGGTACCTATTCGGACCCTATCCGCTGCGTGGCGCTGGATTCGGAAATCGGTGTGTACTCGCGCTGCACCATCCACCCCAACCGGCCCAGCGTGTGCCGCGAGGTGGACGCGTCGTGGGAGTACGGCAATGCCAGCTCACAATGCGACCGCGCCCGCATCGCCCATGGCATGGAGCCGCTGACCCTGGCCGACTGGCGTTGGCGCGACGGTGCCGACAACGATGACGATCATCCGGACGACAACGGCAACAGCCCGGCGTCACCGCCGACCACGCCGATCGCGGCATAAGTCAGCTGATCGGCTGATCGGCGCAGGACCATCATTCCCGCGCAGACGGGAAGGATGGCAAGAACGCCTCAAAGCGACTTGTAGCGCCCCCACAACACCTCGAACTGCTGCGCGAAGCTGCGCACCAGGTTGCGGTCGTTGCTGACCACCAGGTTCTCATCGTTGTGCTCGGTCGCGGTGCGGGTCCAGTTGAAGCTGCCATTGGCCAGCAGCTTGCCGTCGAACAGCGCGAACTTGTGGTGCATGTGGTACTCGCTGTGGTCCACCCGCACCGGAATATCGGCATCGTGCAGGCGGCGGATATCGTTGCCGTCGTCATAGACCTTGTCGTTGTCACTGATGATGCGCACCACCACGCCGCGTTTGTGCGCGTCCAGGATGACGCTGCTGAGGCGGTCGTCGGAAATGGTGAACACACAGATATCCATCGTCTGCCTGGCCCCGGCACACAGCGCACGCAGGCGCTGCATGCAGGCGTCGCCGGGCGAAAAATACGTGCTGGTGAGGGTCTCGACCGGGCCGGCGTTGACGTCCAGGGTACGCACCACCTGCTCGACCCACTTCAGCATCGGCAAGGCCCCGGCCGGATCGGCGCTGATCTGTTCGCGGGCGATGTCGAAGGCGCGGTTGCGCAGGAAGCGCAGGCGGTCGGGCGGCAACTCATCCCCCAGTTCGCGCAGCGCCGAGCGTTCCTCGTTGCTCAAGGCAAGGTCCTGCGCACTGTCACGCAGCTGACGGTCCAGACTGTCGAAATCCATCCTTCACTCCCTGTGCAAAGAAGCACAGAGCTTCGCATACCCGCGTGTGTGTAGGAGCCGCGTAAGCCGCGAAGCTGGTGGAATGGGAAAGGCCACAAAAGCTTACCCCTCCCCAACCCGTCCGGCCCGAAGGCACAGCCTTCGGTCGTTCATCAGGCCGCGCGCCAGTGGCGCGCAAAATGGCCTTCTTCACCCCCTCCGCCTTCGGCGCAAGGGAGGGGGCGTAGTGCCGAGCCATGCTCGGCAGGAGCCTCACCGGTAGAGCCTCTGCCGAGCATGGCTCGGCACTACAGGGCATGGTCTTGTAGGAGCGGCGTCAGCCGCGAAGCTGGTGCACCGGGAGAGGCCACAAAAGCTCACCCCTCCCCAACCCTCCCCTCCGCCTTCGGCGCAAGGGAGGGGGCGTAGTGCCGAGCCATGCTCGGCAGGAGCCTCACCGGTAGAGCCTCTGCCGAGCATGGCTCGGCACTACAGGGCATGGTCTTGTAGGAGCGACGTCAGCCGCGAAGCTGGTGCATTGGGAAAGGCCACAAAAGCTCACCCCTCCCCAACCCTCCCCTCCGCCTTCGGCGCAAGGGAGGGGGCGTGGTGCCGAGCCATGCTCGGCAGGAGCCTCACCGGTAGAGCCTCTGCCGAGCATGGCTCGGCAATACAGGGGATGGTCTTGTAGGAGCGGCGTCAGCCGCGAAGCTGGTGATGCTTCAGACGACGAGAAAAACAATCGCACACGTTGTGCGAAGCGCCGGAAATTGGCCTACTGAATCCAGAGGTGGCCACCGCTGAGGTGTCCCTTGCTTCGCGGCTGACGCCGCTCCTACAAAGGCTCTCAAGGCCCCGTCTCACCCCAGCGGGTTGCGTTCCAGGAAGGCACGCACTGCCGGCACGACGACCTCGTGCTTGTCTTCCAGCACGTAGTGGTTGGCGTCTTCAAACGCGGTCACTTCAGCCTGCGGCAATGCCTTCTTGAAGCCGGCCAGGAAGTGATGGTCGAAGCAGATGTCGCGCAGGCCCCAGGCGATGTACACCGGGCGATCAGCGAAGCTGGGCAACGCTGCCGCCGCACGTTCCAGCAGCGACCAGGCCTTGTCGGCCGGCGACAGCGGAATGTCCTGCATGAAGCGGATGGTGGAGATGCGGTTGTCCCAGTTGTTGTACGGGGACACATACGCTCGCCGCACATCGGCCGGCATGCGCCGGCTCACGCCCAGCCACGAGGCACCGGCCGAGAATGCATTGAAGGTGCGGATGAACCATTCGCCCGCCTTCCAGTGCCGGCCCATGGCGATCTGCCACGGCATCGGCTTTTCTGGCGGCAACGGGAACGAAGCGGTATTGGTGATGACCAGGCGCTTGACCTGCTCATGGTGCGACAAGGCCCAGCCGAAGCCGATCATGCCGCCCCAATCGTGCACCGCCAGCGTCACCGGGCCGGTGATGCCCAGGTGCTTGAGCAGCGCATCCAGATCATCCACACGCGACTGCAGCGTGTATTCGTAGCGGCTGTCGTCAGGCTTGTCGGACAGGCCCATGCCGATGTGATCGGGCACGATGCAGCGGTACTTGTCGCTGAGGCCGTTGACCAGGTGCCGCCACAGATAGCTCCACGACGGATTGCCGTGCAGCATCACCACCACTTCGCCATCGCGCGGGCCTTCATCGATGTAATTCATCGACAAACCCGGACGCACTTCGAAACGGTGGGTCTTGCTGGGGTAACCGGGGAGTTTGTTCATCGGGTTGCACCTGCGGCTGCTGAGCCCCTCTCCTGTCGGGAGAGGGGTTGGGGAGAGGGTTGGCCAGCGTGGAGGTGCTTGAACAAGCGCTCCAACCCCAGGCGCATGCGTGCTGCGCACGCGTCCCCTCTTCCGCCCTTTGGGCACCTTCTCCCACAAGGGGAGAAGGAAAAACATGCGATCCCGCAGTTCGCGGCAAGGCCGGAACTTACCAGACCACCTCGGCCATCGTGCAGTTCAGGCCCGAGCCGATGCCCATCAGCGCGACACGGTCGCCCTTCTTGAGCTTGCCCAGCTGACGCAGCTTGCTCAGCACGATCGGGACCGAGGCCGGGCCGATGTTGCCGTGCTCGCCGAAGATGGTCATCACCTTCTTCGGGTCGATGCCGAAGGCCTTGATGAAGGCATTGGTATGCGGCTGGCTGACCTGGTGGATCACAAACTGGTCGATCTCGTCCACCGCCCAGCCCAGCGCGACACGCGTGGCTTCAAAGGTCTTGGTGGCCAGCTTGATGCCTTCGATCAGCAGCATGCGGGTATCGGTGACCATGCGGTCCAGGTTGCCCACGCACAGCTTGTTCCACTGGTTGGCTGCACGGGTCACGCCGCCCTTGTAACGCGGGGCGTCCGGCACCAGCTCCGAGCGCGCCATCACCATCGCTGCCGCACCGGAACCGGTGGTCAGCGCTGCCACTTCGTCGCGCAGCTGCTGGGCGGTGATGTCCGGGGACATCATCCGCTCCATGGTCTTTTCATAGACCAAGTTGGAGGTCTCGCCATCGACGATCAATGCGTAGTCGATGTCGCCGCGCTCCAACATGAGCGCCGCCATGTCCATGCCATTGATGAAGGCAAGGCAGGCGTTGGCGATGTCGAAGGTGACGCACTCTTCGCCGATGCCCAGGTTGCCGGACACGATCGAAGCGGTGGAGGGTTCCAGGTAATCACGGCTGACGGACGTATTGACCAGCAGGCCCACCTTGTCGGCGGTGATGCCGGCGTCTTCCAGCGCCTTGCGGCCGGCCATGGTCGCGGCATCCGAGGCCTGCGTACCCTGGTCCCAAAGGCGGCGCGCATGGATGCCGGCGATATCGCCAAGCACGTCGGCACGAATGCCCAGGCGTTCCAGTGTGGGCTGGAGCCGCTCGTTGATTTCCTTTGAGGTCAGCGTATGCGGCGCATCAATATGCGCCAGTCCCGCGATCGAGACATTTTGAAAAGGCATCAGAAAGCGCCAAGACTCAGGCGAAGGGGTCGCTATTCTAGCCCCTGCGCCTTTTTACCGCATCTTTACAAATAGGCGGCCCGGCGTATGGAGCCGCCAGGCCCGCAAGACGGCCTTTGCGCTCAGCGCGGCGGGCACTGGAAGGCGGCAAAGCGTTGGCTGCCGTCGTCCGGCTGGCCACTGGCCTGCACCGCGTTGGCGCCCGCGCTGGGGGCCTCGTTGCGGGCCAGGGTTTCCAGTTCCTCCTGCACGCGCAGCGGATTGCGGTTGTAGAAACCGACCTTGTTCTTCACCGACACCACGATTTCGCCCTTGGTCACGCAGCCCGGGGCCACCGGCCCGGCGGGCAGCACACGTACGGCTTTGCCGCCGGACTCAATCGGCACCCAGGTGCAGGCGGCGGTGCTGGCGATCAGGGCGGACAGAAGCAGGACGCGCATGGACTATTCCTTGTGAAGATCAGAACGGATTGTGCCGGGAAAGGATGAACAGGTGGTGATCCCAAGGTTTGGGATGGTCCGTCCTGTAGTGCCGAGCCATGCTCGGCAAGGGCTTTACCAGCGAAAACCGCCCTCACCCCAACCCCCTCTCCCGCACGCGGGAGAGGGGCTTAAAGAAAAAAACTACCTCTCCCCAGCCCTCCCCTTCGCTGCGCGAAAGGGAGGGGGGCGAAACCTGTAGTGCCGAGCCATGCTCGGCGGGGGCTCTACTAGCTAAAGCCGCCCTCACCCCAACCCCTCTCCCGCACGCGGGAGAGGGGCTTAAAGAAAAAACTACCCCTCCCCAGCCCTCCCCTTCGCTGCGCGAAAGGGAAGGGGTGAAAACTGTAGTGCCGAGCCATGCTCGAAAGGGGCTCTACTAGCTAAAGCCGCCCTCACCCCAACCCCTCTCCCGTATACGGGAGAGGGGCTCAAGCCGAAGGCTACGCTGCTTGCCTGTTGTTACTTCTTCACCACCGGCTTGCCGTCGGCGTCGATCACCGTTACTTCGCCCAGCTTCAGTGCGCGTACCGGGGCTTCGGTCTGCTTCAGGTCGCCTACGACCACCCAGGTCAGCTTGGACGGATCCAGGATCTTGGCCGCTTCGGCTACCTGCGCCGGGGTCATCGCTTCGATCTCGGCCTTGCGCTTGAACACATAGTCGTCCGGACGGCCATAACGCACGATGCCACCGATGGTGCTCATCACCGCCGATGCGGTTTCGTAGGCACCGGGCAGGCTCAGCGTCTGGATGTTGCGGATGCGGCTGACTTCGGCATCGGTGGGCGGGCGCTGGCCGCTGGCGAACTGGCTGATCTCGGCGTTCATTTCCTTCATCGCCTCACCGGTCTTGTCGATCTGCACCGGTGCAACCGCCATCCACGGGCGCTGGCCCAGGGCATTGGAGGCCGACGAACGCGCGCCGTAGGACCAATGCTTGTCCTCACGCAGGTTCATGTTCAGGCGCGAGGTGAAGTCGCCACCGAGCACGCCATTGGCAATGTCGAAACGGGTGGTGCCCGGGTCCATCGTCGACGGCGCCACTTCACCGGCGAACAGGTTGGCCTGCACCGCGCCCGGCTGGTCGATCAGGAACACGCGTGCGGTCTGCGGACGGTCCACATTGTTCGGGGCCTGCACCTTGGGTGCGGCGCCCTCGCCCTTCCAGTCACCGAAGCTGCGTTCCAGCAGCGGCACGATGTCCTTCAAGGTGGTGTCGCCGACCACGATCAGGGTGGCGCCTTCCGGACGCAGCCACTGCTTGTGGAAGGAGGTCAGGTCTTCGCGGGTCAGCGACTGGATCGCCGCTTCGTTGCCGCTGCCGGTGAACGGAATCGCATACGGGTGGCCAGCACCGTACAGCAGCGGCGGCAGCACGCGCATGGCCACCGCGTTGGGCTGGGCCTTTTCCTGCTGGATGCCAGCAATCCAGGTTGCCTTGATGCGGTCGATCTCGTTCTGATCGAAACGCGGCGCGCGCACCACGTCGGCGTACAGGGCCAGCGACGGCGCCAGGTTTTCCTTCAGTGCCGACAGATACACGCTGGAACCATCCAGCGAAGCGCCGGCATTGACGCTGGCACCCAGGCGTTCCACCGCGTCGGCAAACGCCAGCGAGCCGAGCTGGCCAGCGCCTTCGTCCAGCATGCCCATGGTGAAGTTGGCGGTGCCCGGCTTGCGGCCCTGGTCGGCGGTGAAGCCACCCGGGAATTCATAGCTGAACTGCACCACCGGAATATCGTGACGTTCGGCCAGCACTACTTTGGTGCCGTTCTTCAACGTGGCGCGCTGCAGCTGCGGGAACTTCAGTTCCGGGAAGCTGGTGGTCTTGGGCACGCCGGCGCTGCGGTCCACCTGGCTTGGCAGCGTGGTGTACTTCGGGTCCACGGCCGGTACATTGAACGGGGCCGGCTTGACCGAGGGCAGCTCGGCCAGGGCAACACGTTCGCCCGGCTCGACCACGATGGTGTGGTCGCCCACGCCCAGCCACTTGGCACCGGCCGCCTTTACATCCGCCGCGGTGGCGGCATCCACATTGGCCAGCGAGGTGCGGAAGCAACCCGGGTTGCCTTCATAGACGGCGCACTGGGCCAGCGCGTCGGCCTTGCCGCCGAAACCGCCGATGCGTTCGATGCCACGCACGAAGCCGGCACGCGACTGCACCTTGGCGCGTTCCAGTTCATCGGCAGTCGGGCCTTCGGCGATCAGGCGCTTGAGCTCTTCGTCGATGGCCTTCTCGACCCTGGCCGGATCAACGCCCTGCTTGACTGTGGCGATGATCAGGAAGTTGGAACCCAGCTGCGAGGCATCGGTCATCGCGCTGATGTTGTCCACCAGCTTGTCGTTGTGCAGCAGGCGCTGGTCCAGACGCGAGGACTTGGCGCCGCCCAGCACGTAGGAGAACAGATCGAGCTGATCGATATCGGTGGTGCCGACCTGGGCCACGTTCCAGGCGCGGTAGATGCGCGCCTGCGGCACCTTGTCGCTCATTACTTCGCGGGTGCTGGCAGAACGCTGGCCAACATTCACTGCCGGCTGCGCCATGCTCGGCCCGGCCGGAATGTCACCGAAGTACTTGGCGGCCTTTTCCTTGGCGGTGGCCACGTCGATATCACCGGCCAGCACCAGCACCGCATTGTTCGGGCCGTACCAGGTGTGGAACCAGGTCTTGACGTCATCCAGCGAGGCGGCGTTGAGATCGTTCATCGAGCCGATCACACCGTGATGGTACGGGTGGCCGGCCGGATACATCGCGCGGGTCAGCTTGTCCCAGACCTGACCGTAGGGCTGGTTCTCGCCCTGGCGCTTTTCGTTCTGCACCACACCGCGCTGCTCATCCAGTGCCGCCTGGTCGATGGCGCCCACCAGGTGGCCCATGCGGTCAGATTCCATCCACAACGCCATGTCCAGCGCGGTGGTCGGCACGTTCTGGAAGTAATTGGTGCGGTCGGTATTGGTGGTGCCGTTCTGGTCGGTGGCACCGACCTGCTTGAAGGGTTCGAAGAATTCGCCGCTGTGGTTTTCGCTGCGCTGGAACATCAGGTGTTCAAACAGATGCGCGAAGCCGGTGCGGCCGGCCGGTTCGTCCTTGGCACCAACGTGGTACCAGATGTTCACCGCCACGATCGGCGCCTTGCGGTCGGTGTGCACCACCACGCGCAGGCCGTTGGGCAGGGTGAACTCTTCATACGGGATGTCTACCGACGCAGCGGCGGCGGCCGGCTTGGCCTCCGCAACCAGCGGCACGCCGACGAATCCGCCGAGGGCGGCACTCAAGGCCAGGGTCAACAAGGCGGTACGGGGCATAGCTGCGTTCATTCCATTTCCCTTGGGTATGAAGGTGAACGCTGATCCTAACCGGGCGCCGTCACAACGGCATACGCCATGCGTCATGGGTAGCGAAGTGACCGCCACAGCGTCCGTCCGGTCACTGCCTGGGTGACGGGTGTCCGGACAGCGGACACTTTCCAGAAACAACAAATTCTTATTTATCAATCAGATGCGATTGGCACGCATCCTGCTGCCTATTACTCGCAGCAAGATCCACTCAGACGATAAATGACTGAAAGCTGAACAAACAAAGAAAAATCGAAAAAGTTCTTGCAGTTCGAGATTCACTGTACTACCTTACTACCACACCACTGCCCACACACACCAAACAGGTCCCGCCATGAACGCCAAGTCTCTCGCCATTGCCCTCGCCCTCGTCGCCAGCGCCGGCTTTGTTTCTTCGGTCCAGGCCTCGGATATCGTCACCCTGGAAACCGTGCAGGTTCGCCCCTCCGCTGATCAGATGGTGCAGGCCGAGCACGAAGCCAACAGCAACATCCCGACCCTGGCTGCCGTGCAGGTTCGCCCGACCGTCGGCCAGATCGTCGAACTGATGGCCGAACAGACCGCCAGCCAGCTGGCTTCGGCCAACCCGGTCGCCATCGGCACCCGCGCCGGCAACTGGATGGTGTCGCTGCCGGCCATCACCGTCCGCCCGGACGTGGAGCAGGTGCAGGCGATGGCTGCTGAAGCCGCTGCTGAAGCCATCGGCAAGGTCGTCGCACAGGGGCTGGTTTCGAACTAAGCCAGCCTTGACGCAACACCCGGCGTAAAATGCGCCGATGACTTCTGCCCCTGTTTTCGATGTAGTGCTTTACCAGCCCGAGATCCCGCCGAACACCGGCAACGTGATCCGGCTCTGCGCCAATACCGGCGCGCGGCTGCACCTGATCGAGCCTTTGGGCTTCGACCTCAGTGACAAGCAGCTCAAGCGCGCCGGCCTGGACTACCACGAGTACGCACAGATGCAGGTCCATCCGGATCTGGAAACCGCCTTGGCGCGCATCGCCCCCAAGCGGCTGTTTGCCTTGAGTACCCGCTCCAGCGTTCGCTATGACACCGTGCAGTTCGCCGATGGCGATGCCTTCCTGTTCGGCCCGGAAACCCGTGGTCTGCCGCAGGATCTGCTGGATTCCTTGCCGGATGGCCATCGCCTGCGCCTGCCGATGCAGCCCAACAACCGCAGCCTGAACCTGTCCAACTCGGTCGCCGTGGTGGTGTATGAAGCGTGGCGACAGCAGGGCTTTCCGGGCGGCGCGTGAATTTGGATGTTTGGTGTTTTGTGGGAGCGGCATCAGCCGCGAAGCAATGGACCTGTCCGATTGCTGGCATACCGGTAATTTCGGTGCTGCCAGCTTCGCGGCTCACGCCGCTCCTACAGGTTAGATGCTGCACCGGTAACGCCCCTGCCGAGCATGGCTCGGCACTACCCAGTCCCCCGCGGAACCGTGACTGCTTTTGTGGGAGCGGCGTCAGCCGCGAAGCCGGCAATAAGTCAGCTGAAGATTGATCGCCGAGAGCACCCCTCCCCAACCCTCCCCTTGGCTATGCCAAAGGGAGGGAGCAAAGCGGGTCGCGATGATCTGACGGATCGCAGGCTTGCGCCCCTCCCTTTGGCGCAGCCAAGGGGAGGGTTGGGGAGGGGTAACGCTTCTAGCTTCTAGCTTCTAGCTTCTAGCTTCACCAGCAAACCCAACAACCCCCAACTCCCGCAGCACCCGCAGCCGCTCACCATCAATGGCGAGCACTTCCTCCAGCACTGCCGACGTGTGCTGCCCGAGCACCGGCGCCGCCTGCTCATAGCGCAGCGGCGTGGCCGAGAATTTCAGCGGGTTGCGCACCATCGGCACGCTGCTGCCGCCGGCATGCGGCAGTTCGATGCGCAGGCCTCGCGCCTGCACCTGCGGGTCGGCGAATACCTGATCAATGCGATTGACCGGGTTGGCCGGTACCACCGCCTTTTCGAGCGCAGCCAACCACTCAGCCGCCGGCCGCGTCCTCAAAATCTGTTGCAGCTGCGGCACCAACAGTTCGCGATTCGCAACTCGCGCATTGTTTGTTGCATAGCGCGGATCCGTGGCCAGACCGGGCTCGCCAATCACCTCGCACAGGCGCGCGAACTGTCCGTCATTGCCCACGGCCAGCATGAAATAGCCATCGGCGGCCGGCATCACCTGGTACGGCACGATATTCGGGTGCGCCGTGCCCTGGCGGGTTGGCACCACGCCACCCACCAGATAATTCGAGGCCTGGTTGGCCAGCCAGGCAACCTGGGTGTCCAGCAGCGCCAGATCGATCTGCTGGCCTACGCCCGTGCGCTCGGCATGCCGCAACGCGGCCAGGATTGCGGTAGCCGCATACATGCCGGTCATCAGATCGGTCGCGGCCACGCCTACTTTCTGTGGGCCTGCACCCGGCGCACCATCGGGCTCGCCGGTGACGCTCATCAAACCACCGATGGCCTGGATGGCGGCGTCGTAGCCAGCGCGCTGTGCATAAGGCCCGTCCTGGCCGTAGCCGGTGATCGAGCAATACACCAGCTTGGGATTGATCGCCTGCAGGCTGGCGAAATCCAGCCCATATTTCTTCAGGCCACCGACCTTGTAGTTCTCCACCAGCACATCGCAATGCATCACCAGCTCGCGCAGCAAGGCCTGCCCTTCGCCCGTGGTGAAATCAATCGCCACCGAGCGCTTGCCACGGTTGGCACACAGGTAATACGCCGACTCGCTGCTGTCGTTGCCGGCAGCATCCTTCAGGTACGGCGGCCCCCAGGTACGGGTGTCGTCGCCCACACCGGGACGCTCGACCTTGATCACATCGGCGCCGAAATCGGCCAGCACCTGGGTAGCCCAGGGCCCGGCCAGGATGCGTGACAGGTCCAGCACCCGAACACCATCAAGCAGCTTCATTTCGGCCACCAGTTGCTGCAGGCCTGCGGCAGCGACGGCTGCCAGGCGATGGCCTGCTGGAAGGCTTCCGCCAAGGCGATCAGGCTCAGCTCGTCGCCGATCTTGCCGACAAGCTGCATGCCCACCGGCAGCTCGCCGGCGGCCACCGGCAGCGGTACCGACAAGGCCGGATTGCCGGCCAGGTTGGCGTAGGCGGTGAGGTCGGCCTGGCTGGCCGGTGCGGGTTGGCCGAAGGCGAACGCGCGTTGCGGCGCAGTCGGCATCACCAGCACATCGCACTGCGCCAGCCACTGCTGCAGCTGCACCTGTCCACGGTCCGCCAATTGCGAGGCAGCGGCCAGTTCAGCCGCGCTGCGGCCCTCGGCCCAGGACATCAGCTTGACCAGCAACGGCGAAAACTTGCTGCGGTCGCCGGCCCAGGCATCGGCATGCTCGACCAGCATCTCCGCCTCGCTCATCAGCAGGCCGGCGCGACGGGCGCGGGCCGAGGCAAATGCCGGTGCGGGCAAGGCCTGCACACGATGACCCAAGCCGGCCAGTACCCGCAGGCCCTCCTCGAAGGCCTGCTGTACATCGGCGGCAACCTCGGCTGCATCACCGAAATCGACCACACCGATACGCAGGCCCAGCGTGTCCGGCGCTGCGTAGTGAATGGCGCGCGACTGCGCGCAGTCCGGATCAAAGCCGGTCATCAGCTGCAGCAACAGGCGCAGGTCGCGGGCAGAACGTGTCAGCGGACCGATATGGTCCAGCCTCCGGCACAAGGCGACGGTGCCGCGTGTGCTGATCGCGCCCCAGCTCGGCTTGAGCCCGACCACGCCGCAGTAACTTGCGGGAATGCGCACCGAGCCCATGGTGTCGGTGCCCAGCGCCGCCGAACACAGACCGGCAGCTACCGCCGCGCCGCTGCCGCCACTGGAACCGCCCGGCGTGTAACCGTGCCGGTGCGGGTTGTGGCAGGCGCCGTAGAACGGATTGTCGTTGTCGGCGCCCATCGCCGCTTCGTGCATGTTGAGCTTGCCGACGATGATCGCGCCGGCCGCACGCAACGCGGCCACGGCCGGGTTGTCGGTGGCGGCGGGCGCATCGTGGCGGCGTGTTTCCATACCCGCGGTAGTGACCATGCCGGCCACATCGATATTGTCCTTGACCGCGATCGGCAGGCCTTCCAGCGGGCGCGGCAGACCACGCTGACGGCGCCGCTCGGACAGTGCAGCCGCCGCCAATGCCCCTTCCGCATCGACGTGGATGTAGGCGTTGATCTGCGCCTGGCTGGCGGCGATGGCCGCCAGCTGCTGGGTGACCAGCTCCGTGCAACTGACCTCACCGGCTGCAAGCAGGGCCGCCTGCGCGGTCAGATCCTGGCTCAACAATTGCGCATCGGCCTTGCTCACGCGGTCTTCCTCAAGCGAAACGTTTGTCGATCAGACGTACCGGCTTCTGCCGTACCTCGATACCGGTCAGCGCGGCCAGCGCACCCGGCGCGGCCAGCACAATGCTCATCTCAACACCCAGACGCTGGCGCAGCAAGGCGGCAAACTCCGCCGCCAGCTGTGCGTCATCCAACGCGCCACGGGTCTCGACGTGCACGGCCAGATCATCGCGGCCGCCTTCATCACGGCTGGCCACGCAGATGAATTCACCGGCGAACGAGGCATGTTCTTCCAGCACCGGCGCCATCGCCTGTGGGAATACGTTGATGCCGCGGATCTTGACCATGTTGTCGCTGCGGCCGAGGAAGCCCTCGATGCGGCGCAGGTTCATGCCCAGCGACGAGGGCGTGGTCAGCACGCGGGTCACGTCATGGGTATTGAAGCGGATGATCGGGTAGATGTCGTCCTTGTACAGGCAGGTGACCACCATGTCGCCGGTGCCGCCATCGGCCACCAGTTCGCCGCTGTCGACGTCGAGGATTTCCACGTACTGCGCGTCTTCCATCAGGTACAGGCCGTCCTGGTCCGGGCCCTGGCCGGCAATCGCGCCGGTATCGCCCACGCCATACCAGTCGTACAGCTCGACACCACCCCAGGCGGCGGACAGGGTTTCGCGCGATTCACGGCCAAGGTGGCCGCAGATCATCCGCACCGGGATGTCCTTGCCCGGCACCAGGCCATTTTCGCGGGCCACGTCAGCCAGCTTCTTGATGTAGTCGGCGAAGCCAACAATCACGTTGGTGCCCATGCTCTTCATCAGCTGCACCTGCTGCGCCGAACGCATCTCGATGCCGGTGCCGGCCGAGCAGAACAGGGCCTGCGTGTAATGGGTGATGGCCTCGCGCACGTAGTGGCCGCCGTTGATCATGCCGTGGCCATACACCGAGTGCACCACGTCGCCGGGCTGCATGCCCTGCCAGCGGTACAGGCGCGCCAGCAGCAGGCTCTGCACTTCGCGCGAATGCGGCGAAAACACCAACGGCTGCGGGCGGCCGGTGGTGCCGGAGGTGGTGTGGAATACCAGCGGCTTGTTACCGGCTTCGGTGCCGTCCTGCCAACCGTGGAAATCGCCCAACGGTGGATTCGCTTCCACCGAAGCCATGATCTCGTGCTTGCCGAACACCGGCAGCTTGGTGATGTCGTCCAGGCTCTGGATGTCATCCGGGGTGATACCGGCATCGCCCCACAGCCGCTGATAGAACGGAATCTGCCAGGCGCGCGTCACGCAGCGCAGGAACATCGCGTTCTGCTCGGCGCGCAGTTCCTCGCGGCTGATGTTCTTGAACTTGTCGGTGAAGGCCTGGTCCAGCGGGAACTGCTTGAGCAGCTCCTTGACATCGAAGGATTCGAAATAAGTGGCGTAGGTCATGGGGTCTCGACAATCAGCAGGTCGACCAACCGCCTGACATCGTCGATGTCCTGCAGATGGTCGAAGTGGGAGATCAGGGCATCACGGTGGCCGGCGTCGAACGGAAGCGCGGCGTGATCAAGGCAGTGGTGGAACTTTTCCAGTTGCTGGGCGCGCGACAGCGGCCGTTGCGGTGAGCCGATGGCAGCATCGCGCTGGTTGTGCAGCACGCGGCCATCACGCAGGGTGACCGTCATCGACTGCGGCACCAGTGCATTGGGATTTTCGCAGTCGTTCGGCACCAGGCGGACCTGCGCGGCGAACGCAGCCAGGCGCGCGTCGGCCAGTTTTTTCGGTGCATATGCCGACAGCCCGACCTTGCCATCCAGCAGCACGGTGCCGAGCAGGAACGGCAGGCATAGCCGGGCGTAGCTGGTTTCCATCGCCGGCTGATAGCTGCGGCCGACCAGGCGGCGCACCAGCGGTGGCGCCTGCAGTTCGATGCTGGCGATGTTTTCCAGGTCCAAGCTGTGCTGCTGGCGCAGCTCCATCAGCATGTCCTGCGCGGCGTGCGCGGCACCGCCGGTGGGGAATACCTTGTGGCTGACCGTGAGGATCTGCGCTTCGCCGGCAGCCAGTTTCTGCAGCGATGGGCCGGTATCGAACTCACCTTCAATCAAGGGCAGATAGCCGAACGGACCTTCCAGCATGTCGCGCGGTGCCGGGAAACCATTGCGCGCCAGCTCCCAACAGCTCACTGCGGCGCGGGCATTCAAGGCGACCTGCAGCGCCAGGGTTGGCGAGCCTTCCACATGCGCCTGCATGGTGCCGGACAGGTGGCTATAGGTCAGGCCGACCACGCGCCGCAGCAGCTCTTCATCGGCACCGTACAGATGCGCGATACCTGCCGCGGCACCGAGCGCGCCGCACATCGAGGGGCGAAAGAAACGCATCGGCGCGCGGCCACTGATGCCAATCAGCGTGGCCACATCGACCGCCACGTTGAGCGCGGTGATCAGCACCTTGCCATCGACCGGCAAGCCGTCGACGTTGGCGCGTTGTTCGGCGGCGGCAAACACCGCCGATTGGATCACCGCCAGCGGATGCACCACCGCCGGCATGTGCACGCAATCAAATTCCTGGCTGTGGATCTGATAGCCGTTGACCATGGCCGCGCTGGCCGCAGGCAGCGCTTCGCCGGTCACCCAAGCGCGCGCCGCATTGCCACTGCCGTAACTGGCGGCGCTGCGGCGGACAACCTGGGTCAGCGGCACCTGCGCACCGGAACCGGATATGCCCACCGCAGCCGAATCCATCACGAACACGCGCGTTGCGGCAACGGCCTCGGCGGAAAGGTCTTCAAAACGCAGCGTGCCGGCATGCTGCAACAAGGCTTCGGTAAATCGCATCACGCTACCCGCGCCAACATCAAATTCAGGGCGTCCAGACTGCCGCCATCGGCCAGCGCCTGCACCTGCCCAAAGAGGGGTTGCGCCAGGCCGGCGGATACGCCACCCCAGTGCGCCAAGGCCATTGCCTTGGCCAGCACATCGTCGGCCGACATCGGGCATTCCGGGTCGCCCCAGGCGTCGATGCGCTCGGCCTGCACGCTGCGGCCATCGGCCAGCAGCAAGCGCACGCTGGCGCCGTAATGGGCGGGAAAACGCTGGCTGCAGGGCGCATCCTCGATCAGCTGGATGCGCTGCCGCCACGGCGCGAGTTCGGTATCGCTGCAGGCTTCGGCGGTGTAATGCGCCAGCTGTGGACGGCCGTGCACCAGGATCGAGGCCAGCGCGTGCTGCAAGCTGAATTTGGCTTCCAGTTCGGTCTGCGGCTGCGCGCGGTCGCAGAAACGCAGCGCCTCGGCATAGCTGCGCATTTCGATGTGTTGTATCTGCGCCTGCTCGCCGGCATCCAGTTGCGCCAAGGCATCAAGCATCGCGTCGATCGCCGGGTGCGCATGCCGGCATGCCGGCCACGGCTTGAGGCTGGTGCTGTGGATCAGCCAGTCGGCTTCCTCGGCAATCACCAGTTCCGGCACGGCATCTGCCGCAGTGGCGGCAAACAGGCCCTGCTCGCCTTCCAGTATCCTGCGCGGCCCACGCATGCCCGCCAGCGCCAGTTGCGCCGCCAGCCAGCCACTGCGTGCGGCTTCGGCGTTGTGCAGGGATTTGGTCGGCACCGGCTCGTGGCGCATCTGCCACAGGCCGCCCGTTCGACTGCCTGCATTACCCAGTGCATCGGCCAGTGACTCGGCCGGCAGGCGCAGTATCGATGCCGCTGCTGCGGCTGCGCCAAACGCGCCTGCAGTGGAGGTGGGATGCCAATAGCGGTAATGCGCCTTGCCCAGGGCGCGGCCGACGCGGATGGTGGCTTCATAGCCGCGCACGATGGCGTCCAGCAGTTCGCCGGCATCTGCGCCCTCGGCCTGCGCCACGGCCAAGGCCACCGGGATGACCACCGGGCCCGGATGCAGGATGGCGCCACGATGCACATCGTCCATTTCCAGCACGTTGCCGAGCGCGGCATTGAGCAGCAGCGCATCGGCGGCGGTGCGCCGGCCTGCGCCCAGCGCGACCACAGTACCGCTGGCCTGCGCCTGCACCACCGTGCGCAGCTGGTTGGCAATGGGGTAACGCAGCGCGGCCAAGGCACAGCCCAGCCAATCCACCAGCAGCAGTGCCGCGCGCCGCCTGGCGGCGTCATACACCGGCCGTTGCAGGCGCTGGGCAAGCTGTTCGGTAAGGCTGGCAGCAGGCAGGGTCATCGCGCGATGAAGTCTCGGTGCAGGCCCGCAACAGCGGGTTCGGGTAGGAGGGAACAGCGACCGCGTAAAAGGAGCATAACCGACTTTGTCCGGACATATCATATGATCCGCTCTCCCACCACCGCAATCAGCCCCATGCCCCGAATTCTGGATGCCGACACTTTTTTCGACTACCTCGCACAAGGCCCGGAGATCTTCGCGCCCGGCTGCGCCGGCCATTCCCTGCTGTTCGAACACTGGCTGCGCAGCGGCGCTGAACGCTGCGCAGGCCTGCGCTTCACCGGCGTGCATATCCCCACGGTCAATACCTTCGACTTTGCCGGGCTGCACCCGCAGGCACGCCAGCGCACGATCTTCCTGAGCAGCGAGCTGCGCAATTCCTGGCTGGATGGCCGGGTCGACTATCTGCCGATGACCTATACCGCCACCTGGCGCTGGTTGCGCGAGAGTGTCGCCTTCGACACCGTGCTGGTACAGGTGGCGCCGCCGGATGAGGACGGCAACTGCTCGCTGGGCATCGCCTGCGACTTCACCCCGGCCGCATGGCCGCGCGCCACCCGCATCCTGGCGCATATCAACCCGCGCATGCCGCGCACGCGCGGCCCATCGATCCCGCTGTCGCGGATGACCGCCGTGATCGAGCAGGACGCACCGCTGCTGGACATTCCCGATCCGCCGGCCGATGCCGCGATGGACGCAGTTGCCGCGCAGGTCGCCACGCTGGTGGAAGACGGCGCCACCCTGCAACTCGGCCTGGGCAGGCTGCAGTCGGCGGTGCTGCGCGCGGTGCGCGAGCGGCGCAACCTGCGCATCCACAGCGGCATGATCTCCGACGGTCTGCTAGGCCTGCTGGAATCGGGCGCGCTGTCACCGGCGCCGGATGCGGTGGTGGCGGGCGTGGCACTGGGTACACAGGCGCTGTACGACATCGCCCCGCGCAGCATCAGCTTCCGCGAGGTCGGGCATACCCACGATCACAACGTACTGGGCGGTATTCCGCGCCTGACCGCCATCAACAGCGCGCTGTCGGTGGATCTGCTGGGCCAGGTGAACGGCGAGTTCCTGTCTGGACGCCAACTGAGTGGTGTCGGCGGGCTGCCTGATTTCCTGCAAGGCGCTCGCCAATCGACCGCTGGTCGCGGCATCATTGCACTCCCTGCCAGTACCCCCAAGGGCGAAAGCAGGATCGTCCCGATGCTTCCCGCCGGTCCCATAAGCCTTGCCCGCGTAGATGCCGACTGTATCGTCAGCGACTATGGTGTAGCTGATGTACGCCATCTCGATGTCCATGCAAGGGCCCAGGCCCTGATTGCCATCGCCGCACCCGAACACCGTGAAACCCTGCAGCGCAGCTGGCAGGAACTCTCGCTCAGACTTTGAACAAGGATCTGTACATATGACTGGTACGCGACGCAACAAGCCCCGCTATGCCGAACTGGGCGATCTACTGCAGGCGGCAATTGAAAAGGGCGAGTACGCCGTTGGTACCCTGCTACCTACCGAGCTGGAACTGTGCGAACGCTTCAGCGTCAGCCGCCATACCGCACGCGCAGCACTGGCGCAGCTGATCAGCGCCGGCCTGGTGCAGCGCCGGCCGGGCGCCGGCACGCGGGTGATCGCGCAGAGCGCGGCCATGCGTTACGAGCACGAGATCGACACCGTCGACCTGCTGATGCAGTACGGCAACAGCACCCGCCTGAAGGTGCTGGAAGCCGAGCGCAAGCTGGCCGATGCGGCCACGGCGCAGCGCCTGGACATCCATGAGGGCAAGGAATACCTGCGCCTGCACTGCCTGCGCCTTGAAGAACAGACCCGCGAGCCCATCGCCGTCACCGAGATGCTGATCCCGGTGCGCAGCGGCGTGCCGACCGACAAGCTGCTGGAAGTAGCCGGCGCCGCCCGTGCCCTGGCCAAGTTCCTTGACCCGGCCAAACTGTCGCGGGTGGAACAGGTATTCGATGCTGCCTCGTTCGAAGCCGCCGACGCCAAGCTGCTGGACATCAAGAAGACCGAGCCGGCAATGCGCGTGCAGCGCCGCTATCGCGATGCCAATGGTCGCCTGCTGCTGATCGCCATCAGCCTGCACCCACCGGGCCGCTTCGCCTACTCGATGGTGCTTTCGCGCAACCACCGCTGATCGAAGCCCAACCCACGCTTGAAGCACCTCAAACCCGATGCCAGCCTTGGTCATCGGGTTTTTTGTGCCCTCGCCGGCAATGAGGTAGCCCGGGTAAGCGCAGCGCACCCGGGGAGCATGCATCTGCGGAAACTTCGGGCCGCCCGCGAACTGCCCCGGGTGCGCTGCAGTTAGCCGGGCTACGGGACTCATTTGGGAACCGACATCTGCCGATGTTTCAGCCCACCGGCGAACCGCCCCGGGTGCGCTGCGCTTACCCGGGCGGCATTTGGCGAGGGATGGCACCGGAAGAAGCCAGCCCTGCCCTTGCCTACCAGGCAGGCACCCGCCCCGGCCACAGCCAGCCGCACTTCCGGGCAAAGCGCCAAAGGCAGCTGTGCTGGTGTCAAAAGCTGCCAACAATGGCTTGACACCCCTGCGGCAAGAACTGACGCTAGCGCCATGAGTATCGATCTGAACACCCTTGACCTCCGGGAGCTGAACACTCTCATCCGCGCCGCACAGGACAGGCACAAAGCGCTCACCCAACGTCAACCTGCGGAAAAAGTCAGGCGCAAGCTGACCGCGCTGGCCAAGCAGACCGGTTATACGATCGAAGAACTGTTCGGTCCGGCCGCAGACACCGCAGCGCTGAAGAGCAAGCCGACGCGCCGCAAGGGCCCGAAGGTCAAGCCGAAATACCGTGACCCCGAGAACCGCTGGAACACCTGGACCGGCCGCGGCAAGATGCCGCTCTGGCTGGCCTCCAAGATCCGCTTCGGGCAGACCCCGACCGACTTCCTTATCCCCGGCGTCGCAAAGCTGACGCCCAAGGAAAAGGTATTGACCGGCAAGCGCAAGCTGTTCAAGCAGAGCTGAGTGCAGCTGCGGGCAAGAGGGCTTCGTGCCGCCTGCCTTTCCCCTCCCTTTTGCCGCAGGCAAGGGGAAGGTTGGGGAGGGGGGCCGTTCGCGGTGATATACAGCTGATGCACTGTCGGCTTCGCGGTTTACACCGCTCCTACAACCATCTGCCTCGGCTTTTGTGGGAGCGGCGTCAGCCGCGAAGCCCAAGACAGGAGAACAACAGCACGGCAGGATTACCGCTGCTGCCATTCCGCCGGCTTCGCGGTTTACACCGCCCCCACATCCATCCAGACCGGCATTTGTGGGAGCGGCATCAGCCGCGAAGCCGGTGAACCAACAGCCGCCTCGCGCCACATCGCGCAACAGTTCAATTGCTGTCGGCTTCGCGGTTTACACCGCTCCTACAACCATCCGCCCCGGCGTTTGTGGGAGCGGCGTCAGCCGCGAAGCTGGAGAACCAACAGCTGCCTTGCGCCAAGTGGCGCTATCGTTCAATTGCTATCAGCTTCGCGGCTGACGCCGCTCCTACACAGCCATCGAATCTGCTGCATCCACCAGTTGATTGATGCGGCGCAGGGCGCTGTGCAGCTGGCGGCGGTTGCTGGCCTGCCCCAGCGAAAGACGAAAGCCACGGCTGCGCTGCGCGCCGTCCGGCCGGAACGACGACGAAGGCGATATCGCCAGGCCCTGCAGCTGCGCCGCACGCACGAAGCCGGCGTCCGTCCATGGCTCTGGCACCGTGCACCACGCATGCAGGCCAGCGGCCTGCACCTTCAGCGCAGGCACCAGCAGGTGCGCCGCCAGGGCGCTGCGTTCGCGCGCTTCTTCCAGCACCTGCCGCAACAAGGCAGTCGCCGAACCATCCAGCAACAACTGGCTGACCAGCGCCATCACCAATGGATGGCCCATCAAACAGATCGAACGCAAGGCAACAGCAAGCCCTTCTGCATGGCGAACGGAAGGACAACGCACGAAAGCAGTACGCAAGCCGGGACTGATCACCTTGGACAAGGTTGATACGTAATACACCTGCCCCGGTGCAAGCGCGGCGATCGGCGTTGGCGCATGCACATCGTGATGCCAATACGGATCGTCTTCGATGGCGAGCAGATCCAGCTGCTGCAGCACCCGTGCCAACGCCACACGGCGCTGCAGCGGAATCGTCAACCCGGTCGGGTTGTTGCAGGTGGGATTGAAGTACACCACGCGTGCGCCGCTCTGCCGGGAAGCGCGTTCAAGCGCGTCCGGGCACATTCCATCGGCATCGCCAGCAACCGGCAGCAAACGTCGGCCCAATGACCTGGCAGCCTGCAGCAAACCGGGATAGACAAGGTGATCGCACAGAATCACCTCGCCTTCCTGGGTCTGGCTGATCAGGATCGACGCCAAGGCCGACTGCGCGCCTTCAGCAACCACCAGGCCGGCATCGGCAACATCGCCCAGCATCGGCTGCAACCAGCTGATCGCCGCATGCCTGTCGGTCGGGCTGCCGCCGGCCAGGTGATACGTCATCAGGTTGGGTGCATTGCTGCGTGCAAGCACCGCAGCCGCGCCACGTCGCAGCGCATCGTTCAAGGCGGTCGCGTCCGGCACCGGCGGCACGTTCATGCTCAGGTCCACCGGCTGACCGAAGGCGGCTTTCGGCGGCGCGATGAAACTGCCCTGCGGACCACGCGCTTCAATCAGACCACGTCGCCGCGCTTCATCAAACGCACGCGTCACCGTGGTCAGGTCGATGCCGAGCTGCTTGGCCAATGCACGTTGCGATGGCAGGCGATGGCCAGGCACCAGCTCGCCGGTATTCACGCTGCGCTCGATGCTGTTGACGATGCGCAGGTAGATCGGGCCGTTGCTGAGCAGCGCGCTGTCCATCCAGGTCATCGCAAAACCCCGCATTTACCGGCAAAAACTGCGACAACCTGTCGCACCATGTATGGACGATGTAGCCACGTATTGTTTACATCAGCGGCGGGTGCCTGCTCACAACCATCGGTCGGTTGGAGTGGGTGCCCGCTGTTTTTTGTGCGCGGACAAAACGTCCACGTACGCTGGCGTGCATGCAGACTCATCAGCAGCGGATCAGGGCTTGCTTTGCCAGGGGCAGTAACAGCCCACCGCCAACAAGCCGCGCGGCCGTACCGTTTGTCCATCGACAAGTTTGTCGAGGATGGGCTCGACAAAACTATTGGCCGAATTGCAGACCATGCCGATGCTGTACGGGCCGGCGTAAGCCAGATGCCCTTGCCGGTCCCAGATGGCCACCGCCGGGCTGGCCGGAATATGTTCGGCCCCTTCAATCGTTGGCAGCTCCTTCAACCGACCACGCAGATACTCGGGCAGCTCACCCGTCGTGCCCGGGCGGCGCACCGCATAGAAATCGATGTTGGCGCGGCGGTACATGCTGATCAGATAGCTCAGGTGCGCGCCGGTTTCGCGGTTGCAGACCTTGCAAGCCGGGTCCCAGAAATGCACTAAGCGGATGCGCCCGTTGGCACCGGCCAGTTCCGGCGGCAGCTTGAGTTGGGTGTCGTCGAAGACGATGACCTGCTCGGCGAAGCTGGCCTGCTCGCTGAGGCCGAAGTACTGCCACAGCGCCATCGCAATACCGGCCATCAGCACACAGGCCGCCGCTATCCACAGGCGCATGCCGCGCCGAGGCGGCGATGCGCCGTTGCGCGGGCTCACGAGGCGGCGTCCGCGCCGAACTTGTGCTCGTACTGCTCAAGCATCTCCGCGCAGGAGTCGGCCTGGGCGCGGCGGTAGATCTCGGTGCGCTCCGGCGCGCGGCTGCGCTGCAGGCACTGGTCGATGGCCGCTCGCTCACTGGCCTGCACGTCGGGGGTCTGCGGCCGCGAGCAGACATAGACCAGCGACGCCAGCGCCAGCACCACGAAGCCGGCGCAGCCCAGCATGACCAGATGAAACTTCAGCTTGTCCCGACGCACAGCAGCTACCCGCGTATCCATACAAGACATGCAATGTATCACTTTTGTATGGATATGGCCGGGTAGTGCCTAGACGATAGCCTGCGTACGCGTCTCAGGCGCAGCCGAGATCACCTCGGTCAGCTTGGTCAAAGCCGCCGCCAAGCTGTGCTGATCGACTGCGCCGCCCAACGACAGGCGGATGGCATTGCCGGCCTGCTCCTCGATGCTGAAGGAGTCCGAGCTGGCGATGCCCAAGCCCTGTGCCTGGGCGGCCTGGATCAAGCGGTACTGGTCCAGCCGTGGCGGCAGCGGCAGCCACACATGCAGGCCGGACGGGTGCGCCTGGTACGGCGCCGGCAGGATGCGCGCGGCGATCTGCTGGCGCTGGCGCAGCTCCTGCTGGAAGCGGCGCACCATCTCATCGGCCTGGCCACTACGGATCCAATGCGAGGCCACCGCCACCATGGACTGGGTGGGCATCAGCGCGATCGAGCGCAGGGCGTCCAGCATGGGCTCCATCGGCTCGCCCGGCGGCACTACCAGGTAGGCGGTGCGCAGGCCCGGGGCCAAGCACTTGGACAGGGTGGAAACGTAATAAACGGGGGCGTCCGGGTGGCTATCCACCGCCAGCGGCGCGGCTGCATCGGCGGCCAGCAGCCAGTACGGATCGTCCTCCACCACCGCCACGCCGTGGCGGCGGGCAATCGCCAGAATGGCGGCGCGACGGGCCTGCGACATGGTCGCGGTGGTCGGGTTCTGGATGGTCGGGATCAGGTAGATCAGGCTGAGCTCGCGCTGCTGGCAGGCCGCTTCCAGCGCGTCCGGAAGCATGCCCTCGGCGTCCATGGCGATGGGGACGATGCCCCGCTGCAGCACGCGCGCGGCGGCCAGCAGGCCCGGATAGGTGAGCTGTTCGGCGGCAATCAGGTCGCCGGGCTGGGTCTTGGCCAGCACGAGGGCGCACAGCGCGGCCTGCGCGCCAGGGCAGATCACCACCCGCTCGGCGGAGACGTTGCCGAGGATCGGCGCCAGCCATTGCACGGCGGCAGCCCGGTCATCGCGGGAGCCGGCGCCGACGTGGTAACTCATCAACTCGCCCTGCCCCAGCTTCTGGCTGAGCTGCTGGAAACCGCGCTCCATGCTCTGCGCGAACGGGCTGCTGCCCAGCAGCGGCGGGATGTTCATGCTCAGGTCTACCGAGGTGGCGCTGTTACCGGCCGACATGGCGATGAAGGTGCCACCGGCGCCCTGTGCATCGAGCAGATCGGACTGGCGCAGCTCGGCATAGGCGCGGGTGACCGTGGTCAGGTCCACACCCATCAGCTGGGCCAGATCGCGCTGCGGCGGCAGGCGGTCGCCGGGTTGCAGCACGCCATCGTCCACGGCGTCGCGCACCTGCTGGGCAATCTGCAGGTAGAGCGGACCGGTGCCCTCGGCGAAGGGACGGACCCAGGTCCGATTGGGTTTTTTCAGGCGTCGGCCTGCGGCTGGCTGCGGCATCGGGTAAACCTTCCCTGCGTTGTACGTGCACCAACCCATACAATGATGTATCTTGTATGGACTTGACTGGATCGGCAATCCTTTTGTAGGCACCGCCGTACGGACAGTGTAGCCGCTCCCGGCCTATGCGCCGGGCAGAGGCGGTCCCCGCTCAAGAGCTCCTTCAACAGGGTCGACCTTCAATGAATATCTGCTGGAAACGCATCCGCCCAGCGCTGGCCGCTTTGGCATGCGTGGGCCTGTCTGGCTGCAACTGGGTACTACTGGACTCCAAGGGCGACGTGGGCATTGCCCAACGCGACCTGATCATCATCTGCATCGCCTTGATGCTGATCGTGGTGATACCGGCCATCGTGCTGACCTTCGTCTTTGCCTGGCGCTACCGCTCCGGCAATACCAAGGCCAAGTACATGCCCGATTGGGCGCACTCGACCAAGGTGGAAATCGTGGTCTGGGGCGTGCCCCTGATCATCGTTGCCGTGCTGGCGGTAATCGTGTGGAAATCCACCCACGAGCTTGATCCTTACAAGCCGCTGGATATCCCCGGCGAGCCGCTGCACGTGGAAGTGATCGCCACCGATTGGAAGTGGGTGTTCGTCTACCCGGACCTGGGCATCGCCACGGTCAACCAGCTCAACTTCCCGGCCGGACAGCAACTGGCCTTCGACATCACCTCCAACTCGACGATGAATACCTTCTTCATCCCGCAGCTGGGTGGGCAGATCTATGCGATGGCCGGCATGCGCACGCAGCTGCACCTGGTGGCCAACGAGCCGGGCAAGTTCGACGGCATGTCGGGCAATTACAGCGGCCACGGTTTCTCCAACATGAAATTCGTCGCCACCGCGATGAGCCAGCAGCAGTTTGATGACTGGGTTGCGCATGTACGGCAGTCGCCGGATCAGCTGAGCTTCGCCGAGTTCAAGCGCCTGGCTGCGCCGTCGCGCAAGGAACCGGTGCACCACTTCGCCAGCGTCGAGCCGCTGCTGTTCAAGAAGGTCATCGACCAGTTCATCGGCGTGGGTGAGAACACCGCGGCCCCGTCGGGCCACAACGCAGATACCAAGGCCTCCCAGGAGTAATGAGCATGTTCGGTAAGTTGACGTGGGACGCCGTGCCGTTGCACGACCCGATCGTCGTGGTGACATTGGCGGGCATGGTGCTTGGCGGCATCGCATTGCTCGCCGCCGTCACCTATTTCAAGTTGTGGGGCGTGCTGTGGCGCGACTGGTTCACCACCGTGGACCACAAGAAGATCGGCATCATGTACATCGTGGTGGCGATGGTGATGCTGGTACGTGGCTTTGCCGACGCATTGATGATGCGCGCGCAGCTGGCCGCAGCCGGGCCAGGTAGCGATGGCTTCCTGCCACCGGAACACTACGACCAGATCTTCACTGCGCATGGCGTGATCATGATCTTCTTCGTGGCCACACCCTTCGTGGTGGGCCTGATGAACATCGTGGTGCCGCTGCAGATCGGCGCGCGCGATATGGCCTTCCCCTTCCTCAATGCCTTCAGCTTCTGGATCTTCGTGGTCGGCGCTGCGCTGATGATGATCTCGCTGGGCCTTGGCGAGTTCGCGATGACCGGCTGGGTGGCGTACCCGCCACTGTCCGGCATCGAGTTCAGTCCAGGCGTGGGGGTTGATTACTACATCTGGGCGTTGCAGGCCTCCGGTGTCGGCACATTGCTGACCGGCGTCAACCTGTTCATCACCATCCTGCGCATGCGTGCGCCGGGCATGACCTTGATGAAGATGCCGGTGTTCACCTGGACCGTGCTGGTAACCAGCGTGATCATCATTGCCGCGTTCCCGATTCTGACCGTCGCCCTCGGCGCGCTCACGCTGGACCGCTACCTGGACTTCAACTTCTACACCAATGACCTGGGTGGCAACCCGATGATGTACGTCAACCTGGTGTGGGCCTGGGGCCACCCGGAGGTGTACATTCTGGTGCTGCCGGCGTTCGGCATCTTCTCCGAGATCACCGCCACGTTCTCGCGCAAGAAGCTGTTCGGCTACAAGTCGATGGTGGGTGCAACGCTGGCGATCGGCATCCTGTCGTTCGTGGTGTGGCTGCACCACTTCTTCACCATGGGCTCCGGTGCCAGCGTCAATGCCTTCTTCGGCATCATGACGATGATCATCGCGATCCCGACCGGCGTGAAAATCTTCACCTGGTTGTTCACCATGTACGGCGGCCGCGTCGAGTTCAGCGTGCCGATGCTGTGGACCATCGCCTTCCTGGTCACCTTCACCATCGGCGGCATGACCGGCGTGCTGCTGGCCATCCCGGGCGCGGACTTCCTGCTGCACAACAGCCTGTTCCTGGTGGCCCACTTCCACAACACCATCATCGGTGGCGCGCTGTTCGGCTACCTGGCCGGCTTCGTCTACTGGTTCCCGAAGGTGTTCGGCTTCACCCTCAACGAACGCCTGGGCAAGTGGTCGTTCGCCTGCTGGATCATCGGTTTCTACCTGGCCTTCATGCCGCTGTACATGCTGGGCTTCATGGGCATGACCCGGCGCATGAACCAGTACGACAACCCGGCGTGGACGCCCTACCTGATTGCCGCCTTCGTCGGCGCGCTGTTCGTGCTCGCAGGCATTGTGCTGATGCTGGTGCAGATCTACGTCAGCGTCCGCGACCGCAAGCAGAACCAGGACATCACCGGCGACCCGTGGAATGCGCGCACGCTGGAATGGCAGACGCCCTCGCCGCCGCCGTTCTACAACTTCGCCGTGGTGCCCAAGGCCGACACTCTGGATGCCTTCCACGAAGCCAAGAAGCAAGGCCTGCCCAAGCCGCCCAAGCAGTACGCGCCGATCCACATGCCGCGTAACACCGGCGTGCCGCTGATCCTCAACGTCTGGATCCTGGCGCTGTGCTTCGCCTTGATCTGGCACATCTGGTGGCTGGCCGGTGCGAGCTTCGTGGCGATGATCGTCACCTTGATCGTGCGCTCCTACGACGAGGACGTGGACTACTACGTCAGCGCCGAAGAAGTGGCCGCCATCGAGAACCAGCACCAGAGCAAGCTCAAGCAGCATGGGGTGATTGCATGAACATCATGTCCAACGTCGCCGTAGACAACGCACAGACGACCGACCACAGCCATGACGACCATGGCCACGACCAGGGCGGCATGAAGGTATTCGGCATGTGGGTCTACCTCATGTCCGACCTGGTGCTGTTCGGCTCGCTGTTCGCCTCCTACGCGGTGCTCAGCAACGCGTATGCAGGCGGCCCGACCGGTGCCGAGCTGTTCTCGCTGCCGTTCGTGCTGGTGGAAACCTTCCTGCTGCTGGTCTCCAGCATCACCTACGGCCAAGCCGTGCTGGCGATGCACCGCCAGAACAAGCAGGCGGTGCTGACCTGGCTGGGCGTGACCTTCGCACTCGGTGCAGGCTTCATCGGCATGGAAGTGTATGAGTTCAACCACCTCATCCACATCGGCGCCGGCCCCACCACCAGCGCCTACCTGTCCGCGTTCTTCGCGCTGGTTGGTACGCACGGCCTGCACGTGGCCAGCGGCCTGATCTGGATGGCGGTGGTGATGCACCAGGTGAAGCGTCGCGGGCTCACCCCGACCAATGTCACCCGCATCTCCTGCCTGAGCCTGTTCTGGCACTTCCTTGACCTGGTCTGGATCTGCGTCTTCACCTTTGTCTATCTGATTGGAGTGTTCTGAACATGTCCGACAACGACACCTCCCGCGCCGGCAGCGGACATGGCTCCACCAAGTCCTACCTGATCGGCTTCGTGATCTGCGCCGTGCTCACCGTCATCCCCTTCATGCTGGTGATGAACCCGACGCTGTCACGGCCACTGACGATGGCCCTGCTGGTCGGCTTTGCCGTCGTGCAGATCATCGTGCAGCTGGTGTACTTCCTGCACATGAACCGCTCCTCGGAGGGCGGCTGGAACCTGGCCAGTTTTGTTTTCACCCTGGTCATTCTTTTCATCGTGGTAGCACTCTCCATCTGGATCATCTGGAGCATGCATTTCCACATGATGGTCAACTGACGCATGCAAGGGGCCGGCACACACTGCCGGCCCCTTGCATGCAGTTCGGCTGTCCGTCCTTCATCGACCATAGCCATGTCCCGCAATGACACTCCCGCCAGCGGCCTCGCCGCACTGGCCCGCAAACTGCACCTGTCCACCATCGCGATAAGCGCCGCCACCCTGCTGCTGGTGGCCTGCGCCGCAAAGCCAAAGGTGGATTTCTACGGCAAGGACATCGCCTGCGAAGCGCTCGGCCAGCAATGGACGATGCCCGACAGCACCGGCGTAAGCCGCAGCCCGGCCGACCTCAACGGCAAAGTGACCTACCTGTTCTTCGGCTTCACCAGCTGCCCGGATGTATGCCCCACAACCATGGTGGAGTTGAACCGCGTAAAGCACCTGATGGGCTCAGACGCCGACAAACTGCAGGTGATCTTCGTCACCGTAGACCCGGCCCGCGACACGCCTCCTGTTGCCGAGACTTATGTAAAAGCGTTTGACCCGACTGCTACTGCGTTGGTTGGTAACGATGCGCAACTGGCCGCAATGGCAGCATCATTCAAAGCCTTCTACGACCGCGAAGAAGGCAAGCACCCCGGCGCCTACTCAATGAGCCACACCGCAGGCGGCTACGTATTCGACCGCCAAGGACGGCTGCGTTTGTTCGCGCCGTACGGCATGCCGGTAGAGCAGCTGTTCTCGGATGTGCAGCGACTAACGCTGGAGCCAACAAGGCCGCACGCAACAACCTGTCAGACAACCGGATAGCCCCGCCCCGCATGACCAAAGCCCCTCTCCCGCCCGCGGGAGAGGGGTTGGGGTGAGGGCAGAACAAAACCACCAACCCCAAACCTCCAACACCCCAACCAAACTCACCAACAAAACCCAACCAACTCACCGCTCAACACACCCACCACCAACCTCCCCACCCCCAACAAACACCCCAACCGCCTCAACAAAACACCCAGGCGCAAAGTAAGACAGCAAATGCGCCCCACCTTCCACCGTACTGAAACTCACCTCCCCAGCCTTCCCCAGCACAGCCGCGTGCTCCACCGCGCCCGCATACGCCGTATTCGGATCCAAGGTCCCATGCACAACCAAGGTCCTGGGTAACGCACCCGGCGACTTCCCAAACCAGGCATCCTTGGCATAAGCAGGCACAGGTGCCCCCACCAGAAACCCGGGGATCGCACTGACAAACAAAGCCCCAGCAGCCTCCTGCTCAACAAGCTCGCGCGTAAGCCCCGGCCGCGCATTGTTCTCCGACGCCGAGATCAACATCACCAGCGGCAACGAAGGCTGGTTGTTACCGCCCTGCCCCATCCCGGCCATCGCCGTCTTCAACTCCGCCACCGTCGCCAGCAGCGCGGACGTATCGTCCACCGCCAGCCCATCAACGATGTATGGAATACGCGCACGCAGCGCCGGGAAGTTAAGCAGCGAGCCCAGCAACCGGCGCAGATCACCACCCGGCACCTCGCCCCTCCATCGCGCCGCCGGCGCAGCGGCCAGCACACGCTGATAGACCGCCACCTTCTGCTCACCCAGCACCGCACGCCCCACCGCATCCACCAGCGCCGTGCGCCGGCTCAGATCCCACTGCTCGGTGGTCTCCAGCGGCACCAGCCCATCCAGGATCAAACCGTCCAGCGGCATTGGCGCCACCTGCAGCGCACGCAAGGCCAGCTGCGTGCCATACGACACCCCGTACAGATAGGTCGGCCCATTGCCGCGATAGCGCGACATCAGCAGCGCAAGATCCTGCGCCGCCTCGGTCACCGAGAACGCCTGCGTGCGCGCCGCATCCGCGTACATCGCGCCAATGCAGCCACCCCACTCGTCCCCGGCCAACGCAACACCATCGGCGCTGTCCGCCGCCTCCTGCACCGGGCAGATGCGCTCCGACCGGCCCACGCCACGGTGGTCCGGAATCACCAGGTCATAACCGGGAAACGCGCGCCGGAAGGTCGCAACCACCGGATACAAGGACGCCCCGGACTCACCAGGCCCACCAGCCAACAACCAAACCTCCCCACGCCGCTCCCCCGTCTCGACAGGAAAGCGCCGCACGAACAGCTTCAACGAACCATCGCCCGGCGACTCATGCCGCAGCGGAACATGGGTGGTGACACAGAGACTGTCTTTCAGCGCAGGAGACGAATCCGCGTCGGCGCAGGCCACCGGCGCCTCGAAAGCCAGCTCCGCGCGCGCGGGAAGCGCTGCAAATAGCGCAGCCGCAAGAACAACAGATCGAAACATCGACTTTCATCCCCTGATGAGCAGGCGACAGCATGCCAGTGTGCTGGGGCTGCGGGAATGTCCATCGGTAATGGGTGATTGGGGACCAAGCGCGCCGACGTGCTGCCTTGTGTCGCTGAGCTCTTACGGGGCTCGGAAATAACTGTGGGTTGGACTTCCTTGATCGCACTGAAACTCCGAGCTCGCCGCTCATCAAGGCCCAAGATTCATTGGTTCCAGCGATAATCCTAGGTAGAGACGCCCAACCTAATCAGCCGGAGAGCAACATACGGTTTGTTTACCTACTTCTCTGCATCGCAGGCACCGCCCTGCCCCTCGCCCAGTTTGTGCCGTGGCTAATCGCCAACGGCCTCAATGTGCCGCTTCTGCTGCAGCAGGCGACTTCCAGCAACATCGCGGCGTTTGCTTGGGCAGACGTCCTCGTCTCAGGGCTCGCAACGATTGTGCTCATCTGCGTCGGGGGACGCAGGCTCAGGATGCGCCGCCTGTGGATGCCGCTGTCCAGCATCGTGATTGGTCCGTCCTTGGCACTCCCCCTTTTTCTGTATCTCAGGGAGCGGCATCTCACAGCAATGAAGGAACAGACCCGGTAACGCCGATAGCCTGAGATCGGGACTGCAACCACCAACTCAACTCATTTATAGCTGCTCGGTGAAGCTATAAGAAATTTCGAGAAAACCTGGCAGGCGTATAGTTCCAAAACAGGGCAAGAAGCACGCAGAAGCGTAAGAGCGCCTGTAGCAATGCACTCAGACCAACGTCCCCTTCCGACCCATAGCGGCCATTAGTGCCGCCGCCGAGCCTGGCTCTGGGTCTGGTTATACGCAGGCTTGTTAGCCGGGCCTGGCGGCCCTAAGATCGGGCTGTATCAAGGGCAAAGCCCACCATACGGCGCTTTGTGGGTAAGTCGTAATAACCGGACCCCGAAGCCCGTCTATTAGATAGCTAGCTGCTCGAAACGAGGTTTATCGATGACTACGAAGCCCTGCTCCAAATGCCAAGACCTCTTGAGTGGTGCCGTCTCCTCTCGGCACGAGCAACTCGAACGATCCGGCGTGTCAAAGAGCGTCGGCCATCACGGCAACCGTGATGACGAATTTTTTTATATATGCCGTAATTGCGGCACACAGTTTATTGGCGACAGCTGCGGTACTTGGCCCTCCAAGGAGTAGCCATCAAGCTAGCAGCTAACAATTCATTCAAGCCGAAGCCGCTTCGCGACTCGGCTTAATTCAGGCGTTGTGCAGACAGGGGGATCTCGATGCTAAAGGGGGCGGGAACACATATGAAGAGCATGGAAGGCGAGTTCAATTGGCTTAAGCTGATTGGATCTATTCTTCTGATATTCTCCGGTGTCTATCTGCCTCTCGTTGCAGCCCAAACAGCGAGTTCAGTGGTTGCCGTGAGCGCCGCTCTGTCTGCAGCCGGAGGGGCGCTGCTGGCAGATGCCTTCTCAACTCCACGCAGATACATAAAGTCAATATCTCCGCGACTTAATTCAATCAACAGACTTCTGGCGACTATCACATCCCAAATTAGCGCGGTAATTATTGATGAGAAAAAGAAGTCGCAAGACAATCATCCAATAAACAGGCTGTCTGAAACAATTCCCTCACTCCGGGCAATAATTGCGGACATAAATGACCTGACCGGTGAAAAGTTCGACCCAGGAGTTCTCAATGACACCATTACATCCATTGGTGAACTGATAACGAAGATTGAGAGCGGCACCATTGGCGCTACACCTGAAGAGCTGACAGAGATATTAAAGGACATCCAAGATAACCTGAAGCAAGACGGTGGCAAGGGATTCATTTCTGAGTCGTCCTGTCCTTACGCAGGATGCGACGGTCGTGCGCCTGTTGAACTGCAACCATACCCATCTACAAGCCGAATTGTTTCTTGCCCGACCTGCAGCAAGCGGTACCATGCGCAAAGAACATCCATGGGTGGCGTGGAAACGAAAATATGGGGCGCCAGCAAGAAGCCCACATAACAATTCATTCAAGCTGAAGCCGCTTCGCGGCTCGGCTTAATTCTGGCATTGAACGGCGAGCGTGTGCAGATTTCCGTGTAGAAGGTGATTTGAACAGTCATAGTTTTTGTGCCCGGCCAGCATCTGGGATACATGTCCGCTCTTGTCTGCGACTATCGGTACTGTCCGTCCCGTCGCCCCGAAGCGGACTTTTGAGAAGACTGCTTGTGGCCGCATGACGCCATGCGCCCCATAACTGTAGGTCGCGGCAGGCACAAATCGGACAAAAGCACTCTTCATAGTCAGGATAGAGGCGGAAAACATGCAGGGATTGGGAATGTTCCCAAGCAGCTTTGTCATCGTTTACAGGAGACGGACAAAGTCGGTGTAGCAGGCCACTCTTGGATCGCCTATGCTCCTCCTCGTCAACAGAGATGGCGCAAAGCCACTTAGCACTCAGGAGTCAGTTTATGATCACGGAATTGAACATAGATGGCGTCACGAGTTACAAATCCAAGTCTACTCTCTCGCCCACGAACAAGACGTCTCTAATCTACGGGCTAAATGGCGCAGGTAAGAGCACCATCTCCCAGTTTTTGTACAATCACACTGAATCTCGGTTTGATAAATGTAGTCTGAAAACCAGTCAGCCATGTGAAATATTGGTGTACAACCAAAGCTTCCTCGACGACTACTTTTACGAAGAGGAAGATTTAAAAGGGATTTTCACCCTCTCCAAAGAGAACAAGGTTGCGCTCCAGCAAATTGAAGCCGAGACGAAAGAGCTGGAGAAGCATCTGATCGCTCAGCAGGAGAATTCAGCTCGGGCCATTGAGAACACGGCAAAACTCGATCAAGAAAAGACAAAGGCAAGCGGAAAGGTCTGGGAGATCAAGACGAAATTCGCAGGTGGAGACCGCGTTCTGGAGTTTTGCCTGGAAAGCCTCAAAAGAACAGAACTTCTCTTCCAGCACATTATTGGGTTGGCTCTTCCGGAAAGCGCACCTGGCTACACCATAGATGACCTGAAGGCTGAGGCGTCGTCCATTGAAGGCGAGGGTGCAGCTACATACACGAAAATTCCAACCCTTTCGGCCGACTGGCTGACCATTGAAGGGGATTCCCTCTGGTCGAAAATCATTGTCGGCAGCCAAGAAGGTTCAGTTGCAGAGTTTATTTCAAAAGCGCGAAATTCTGACTGGGTGAAGCAAGGGCTCCAATACATTTCAGATGATAAGGATCCTCAGGCCTGTCCTTTCTGTCAGAAAGAAACGATCACTAGAAATATCATCGATTCCATCCGCAAAGTCTTCGACGAAGACTATGAGCAAGATGTTAACCAACTGGAGTCATTCAAGATCCGCTATGAGGCTCTAACCTCCGGCATGACTCTCCAGGATATCTCAAACTCTCCGCTTGCCAGCAAAAAACTTGTTGAGTCCTGGCGCGCAGCCATTGAGGCTTTGAAGGCGTCAGTCCGCGAAAACATTCTGCATATTAGCAACAAGATCAAAAGCCCGAGTACGCCAGTTGTCCTCACCGAAACCCAGTCCGCCATCGATGTGATCAATGATTTGATCGGCGACCTGAATGTGCTGATTGAGACACATAACGACAAGCTGGCGAACAAGAAAAAAACTCGGGAAGACATAAGGTTGCGCTTTTGGGCGTTGATGCGCTGGGATTATGATCAGACGATTTCTGCCCACTCGCAATTAGCTTCAGATCTCAAGGATGAGGCCAGAAAAATAAGCCAAGAAGCTACCAGAATTGGCGCTGATGTTACAGCCTCTAACGGCAAGCTTGCTGCTCTCAGAAAGCAAACGGTGAACATCGAAGAGTCAATCGAAAATATAAACGCTGGACTGGTGGAGATTGGAATCGATGGGTTTTCTGTGGTGCCCTACGGTGAGAATTTCTATCGGGTGTCCAGGGCTGCCGATCAAGCGAATGCTTTTCACTCGCTGAGCGAGGGGGAGAAAACTGTTATTAGTTTTCTATACTTTATGGAGCTTTGCAAAGGACAGAAAACGGCGGCTGCTGTGCCTCTGCCTAAAGTGGTTGTGATTGATGATCCAATCTCCAGCCTTTCTCACCTCTACGTGTTCAACATTGGGCAGCTGATCAAGAAATATTTCATTAACGATAAGATGTTCGCGCAGGTGTTTGTTCTCACCCATAGTCTGTATTTCTTCTACGAGCTGACGCACACCAGCAGCGAAAAGCGTGCGGAGACGCAGCACTTATTCAGAGTTTTAAAAAATACAAATGGGAGCGCTGTGATTCCAATGAAGTATGAGGAGATCCAGAATGACTACCAGTCCTATTGGTCAATCATAAAGGACCCGGCGTCACCGCCTGCGTTGATTGCTAACTGCATGCGGAACATTGTCGAATATTTCTTTAATTTTGTTCAGAAAAAAGATTTTAATAACGTTTTCCAGAAGCCAGCCCTGTCAAGTGATAAGTTCGCGACATTCTACAGGTACATGAACCGGGAGTCGCATTCCTTGGGTCAAAACATTTTCGACATAAAGGAATTTGATCACAATGTATTCAAAGAAGGCCTGAGGTTGATCTTTGAAGGGTGTGGGTATGCGGAGCACTATCAGGCTATGAGTAAGTAAATCCAGCATGGGGCGGGCATTCGTAATGTGGTGAGCGCACCGTCTTTTCGACTGTTCGCGCAATCCTCTCGTCGCAAGGTTGGTGTGGCTCGGAATGCGTCAGGCAACAGCTGTGTAACGAGAAGGGGACGGACTAATTTTCCATTTCAGCCCATTTTCAGCCCGGTTGGAGCCATTTAAGTGATTTGTCCGCTACATTATCGATAACGAAGGATCGGGCATTTTGTCTTCACAATGAATGATTGAGTGCCACAGATGCGTGCGCTCACCAGTGCCTAGAGAATGCTTATTGATCTGACTGACACAGACAGAGGATCCAGCCGGTCAATCAACGGGCTACTTCTGGCCGGAAGCTGTCGGAGGCGCACAAGAAGGCTACTGCCAAGAGCATCAAGAATAGAGCGGATTTTTTCTGCTCATCACTGTTTAATCACAGCCCACCAAACCGCCTCCGATACTCCCCCGCCGACAACCCCACAATCCGACTGAACACCTTCCGGAACGAGCCCGGGTCGCTGTAACCCACGTCCCAGGCAATCCGCTCCAGCGGCACGTTACTGGTCTGCAGCATCTCGCGTGCGCGGGCCACGCGTACGCGCTGGCAGTACTCGGTTGCGGTCATGCCGGTGGCTTTCTGGAAGCGGCGCAGGAAAGTGCGCTCTTCCAGCCCTGCGCGTTGTGCGAGTTCAGTGGATGCGACCTGTTTGGCATGGGTGTCGTGCAGCCATTGCTGCACGGCCAGCACTGCGGCGTCGCCGTGCGTCAGGCGTGGCGAGAAACTGCTGTAGTAGCGCTGCTGGCGGCCGGGTGGATCGATCAACAGCGTGCGTGCGACATCCAGCATCACTGCAGCGCCGAGGTAGCGGTCTACCAGCCGCAAGCCGAGGTCGGTCCAGGCCATGGCGCCGCCTGCGCTGAAGATGTCGTCGCCGTCGGTGAGCATCTGGTCCACGTCCAGCATCACCTCGGGAAAACATGCAGCCATACCATCAAGTGGGGCTGCGCTATCGCTTCGTGGGGCTCGGGCCTCGCTTGTGTAGCGTCAGCCCAGGGCCGAGCTGATGGAGCATGTAATATCGCTAAAACCATGGCCCCTACCCGCTTGCATCTGGTAAAACCCAGCACGGAGTTGCCTATCAACTTCTGATCCGACCTACTGGACGTAACCAATGCGATTCAAACCTTTCAATCTGGCTGCCTTTCTTCTGCTCGGAGCTGCTGCACCCGCCTTCGCTCAAACAACCATCTGCAAGGTCGAGGGTGACTCGACCGGCCCGGAACTGATCTCCTGGGACACCAAGACGCAACGGGCGGAAGTGAAGATGCTGGGCGAAGCCCTGCAGGGAAAGCTGACCTGGCGGAGGAAGCACGATGATCTTGGCGACAAGGTCAACCTGAGCTTCACGCCTGCTGATCCGCTGGTTGGGGATGAGTATGAGTTTGTCGTGTTCCCGACCGAGAGCGGGCACCGGGTGATGGGCGTGGGCTACAAATACTACGGCGGCGTCAAATATCTCAATATCAGCCAAGGGAACTACAGCGCTACCTGTAGCTCGCTGTAGTTCTGCCGATAGCGTGGTGGCTACTTCTTCGGTGTGTGGGCACAGCAGAAGCAATACTGGAAACCCGGCGCTGATCGCGGCCGCTTGGCTCGACCAGGCGGCGGCTATTTCGGGCACGCCGTGGCCGGGTCCACCTTTGCCACGTCGGCGCCCCACAGGCAGACAATGCGATCCAGCGCCAAGCCGCTGCGCGAGTTGCTGAAGAACACGATGCCATCGCCCGTTGCAGGCCGCATCAGGAACTTGGCGCGGAAGCCTGCCTGGTTACGGCCATCGTGACCGACGGCGACACTGCCATCGGGAAGCTGCTCAATGAAGTGGCCCAGCCCATAAACCATTTCCTTGGGTGCGCGTGGCGCACTCAGCTCTGAAGGTGCATGCAGTTGCGAAAGCTGCGCGTGGTTCAACGGGTGTGCGCCGGGGGTGCCATCCATGCCTGCGATCATCCAGCGCGAGAAGTCGCGCACGCTGGTAGTCAGCGTTGAAGGCGCCTGCTCCACGTAGTAACGCATGGGCACCGGACTGCCATCGTCGCCATACCCTTCAGCGGCACCTGCAAGCACGGCGGGCGTCATCGCCACGCTGCTGTGCGTCATGTGCAGCGGTTTGAATACCAGTTCACGCGCCAGATCCTGATACCGGCGCCCAGTGGTTTCCTCGAGGGCCAGTTGTAGCAAGGTATAGCCGCCACCGGAGTACTGAAACCTGCTGCCCGCCGGTGCAATCAGCTCGACCGCGCCGCGCCCGTTGGTCTGCCCCGCCAACGACTGCTCCAGTGTTGGCAGCGCCTTGAAATCAAGCCAGCCCTCGTAACCGCCCACACTGGTGCCGGCACTGTGGGAAAGCAGGTGACGAACCGTGATCTTGCGGTAGTCGTACGGGCCCTGCGCCACCGGCCATGGCGAGAGTAGATCCGCCACCGGTTGATCGAGCTGGATACGGCCTTGGTCGACGAGGCGCATCGTTACCCAGCTGGCTATGGGCTTGGATAGTGAGGCTGCTACGAATATGGTGTCGGGAGTTACCGGCACTTTGCCTGCGTGGTCTGCATGGCCGAAACCACGTGCGTATGCCAGCTTGCCGTCGACGATCAAGCCAACTGAAACGCCCGGAATCTTGGCTTCTTCCATGATTGCAGGCACCTCGCGCTCGATGACCTGGGCGAAAGATGGGGGGTTCTGTTTGGCCGATTGGGGCGCGGCTTGGCTGTTGGTGCTGAACGCGGCTAGAAGCATCAAGGCTAGGCTGGACTTGATCCTTGACTGCGGGTGACGAGGCGCTGGGCGGTGAATTCGCTTGGGGTGCATGACTTCGGTCTCTGCCTGGAGTTTTTGAGCTGCAGCGGAATTTTTGAGTGGATGTAGCGTTCGGGGGCTGGGGGCGGTAGCTGCGGGGTTGTGGTGCTGCTGGTTTTGGCAAGGTTCTCTCAGGCGGATGCTGCTGTAGCGCCGGCGTCCTTTGAACGGCTCCGAAGGATGGGTGAACGTCTCCTGGCTTTTGTAGGAGCGGCGTGAGCCGCGAAGCTGGGGATGCTTGGCGTGTTGGTTCATTGCGAAGTGCACCCCTCCCCAACCCTCCCCTGCGCGTTGCGCAAGGGAGGGGGCGAAGCTGGCTTTGCTTGGAGCTGCGGCGTTGCTGGCGTGCTTTTGTAGGAGCTGCGTTAGCTGCGAAGCTGGTGATGTTTGGGGTGTTGGGCTATTGCGAAGTGCACCCCTCCCCAACCCTCCCCTGCGCGTTGCGCAAGGGAGGGGGCGAAGCTGGCTTTGCTTGGAGCTGCGGCGTTGCTGGCGTGCTTTTGTAGGAGCTGCGTTAGCTGCCAAGCTGGTGATGTTTGGGGTGTTGGGCTATTGCGAAGTGCACCCCTCCCCAACCCTCCCCTGCGCGTTGCGCAAGGGAGGGGGCGAAGCTGGCTTCGCTTGGAGCTGCGGCGTTGCTGGCGTGCTTTTGTAGGAGCTGCGTGAGCCGCGAAGCTGGGGATGCTTGGGGTGTTGGGCTATTGCGAAATGCCCCCCTCCCCAACCCTCCCCTGCGCGTTGCGCAAGGGAGGGGGCTGAGGCTGGCGTTGTTTGGAGCTGGTGCGTTGCTGGCGCGCTTTTGTAGGAGCTGCGTTAGCTGCGAAGCTGGTGATGTTTGGGGTGTTTGGTTATTGCGAAGTGCACCCCTCCCCGGCCCTCCCCTGCGCGTTGCGCAAGGGAGGGGGCTGAAGCTGGCTTTGCTTGGAGCTGCGGCGTGGCTCGCGCGCTCTTTGTGGGAGCGGCGTTAGCCGCGAAGCTGGGGATGCTTGGGGTGTTGGGCTGTTGCGAAGTGCACCCCTCCCCCGCCCTCCCCTGCGCTACGCGCAAGGGAGGGGGCTCAAGCTGGCTTCGCTTGTTTTGGTTGCTTGTCTTTTGTGCTTGATTGCTGCGTTAGCACGGGATGATTACGGAACGACGGCGGCTCCGTGCGCGCTGGCAAACGTGATGCCCTGCTGCCAGCGCAGCCAATCTCTCGGTTATGCTACGGCACCATTCCGGCAAGGACGTACCGTGACCATTGGCGAATACACGCAGGTTTATCGTGGCAAGAAAGTCGTTGATTTCAAGATGGGGGGCTCCGCTGTAGCCGGCGATGTCGCTTACCGCTTGATGCAGGAATACGACAGCGACGAGAGCCAGGAAGAACTGCTGGCCAATTTCTTCGAGCACGTTGATCCGAAGTCGATTGAAGTGCTGATCATCGGTGCATGGGATGAAGCTTCCAGCGATGGCCCGCAGGGCCTGATCGATGGGCTGATTGCGCGCCGTGCCGAGCTGGGCAACCTGAAGGCGCTGTTCGTGGGCGATATGACCTACGAAGACTGCGAGATGTCGTGGATCAACCAGATCTCCTACAACCCACTGCTTGAGGCATTCCCGGGCCTGGAATCGCTGCGTATCCGTGGCACTTCCGAACTGGAACTGCAGCCTTTCACACATGCGTCGCTGCAGGAGCTGGCGATCGAGAGCGGCGGGCTGCCTAACGAGATTGTCATTGCCATCGCCAACTCCACCCTGCCGGCCTTGCGCCACCTTGAGCTATGGCTTGGCGATGACGGTTATGGCTTCGATGGCGATGTGGCGGTCTACCAGCGCCTATTGTCGGCAATCGGGCCGGAGCGGCTGCAGTACCTGGGCCTGCGCAACGCGATGATCAGCGACGAGCTGGCGGTGTGGTTGGCCGGTGAGCCCTGGCTGGGCTCGCTGCAGACGCTGGATCTGTCGCTGGGCACTATCGGCGATGTGGGTGCGCAGGCGCTGTGCGAGAGCCCGAACCTGGGCAACCTGCAGAGCATCGACCTGAGCCACCACTTCATTTCCGAAGAATGGCAGAAGAAGCTGCAGGCACTGCCGTGCACCGTGGTGCTGGACGATCCGGAAGAAGAAGATGACGGTGACCGCTACGTGGCGGTGTCCGAGTAAGCCGAAGATGGCGGATTGGCTGTTGATCGGCCCGCGCGGCAGCCGCCGTATCGCGTGGTTGCAGCGTGCCCTGCGTGATCAGGGCGCGCCCGCTGCGCATGTGTTCGATTACGAAACCCTGCTTGCCGAACCTGCACGGTTGCCTGAGGCACTCGCGCAGCTGCCCGGCGCCATCGTCAAGCTCGAATCGCCGGGGGAAGCGCCCGCGCTGCACCAGGCCTTGGTGCGGCGCGGCTGGGAGTTGTCCGGCGCTGCAGGCGATGCCCCGCAGCCGGCCGCGCATGGCGAGCTGGCCCATCAACAGTTCTGGTATGCCGGCTTTGCCGATGTGCTGGCGTCGCTGCCAGCGGGGCCGCGTTACCTCAATGCACCGGCCGATCTGGCCTGCATGTCGGACAAACTCCGCTGCCAGCAGCATCTCGCCGCAGCGGGCGTTGCGGTGCCGCCGTTGTTCGGCGTTATCAGCAGCTATGAAGAACTGCGTGAACGCCTGCGCGATGTCGGCTGCGAGCGCGTCTTCATCAAGGCCCGCTACGGCTCGTCCGGCGCGGGCGTGCTGGCTTATGCACGCAACCGCGATGGGCGTGAGGTTGCCTACGGCTCTGCGGAGCTGGCTGAGCAGGATGGCCGCTGGCGGGTGTTCAATTCGCTGCGGCAACGCCGTTACGACCGGCATGACGACATCACACGGCTGGTGGACCTGCTTGCCATGCAGGGCGCTTACATCGAACGCTGGATTCCGAAGCCGACGGTGCCGGGCAGCGATGGCCGTCGCTACGACGTACGCATGGTCACGCTGGATGGCCAGCCGCGGCAGCGGGTGGCGCGGATGAGCGCAGGCGCGCTGACCAACCTGCACCTGGGCAATGCACGCACCGGTTTGGATTTTCTGCTGGACGCAGAGGCCATCGAGCATCTGGAAAGCGCCACCGCAACAGCAGCGGCCGCATTCCCGAACAGCCGCATGATCGGCTTCGATCTTATCGTGCGCGGCACGCGCAGCTGGGTGCTGGAAGCCAACGGCTTCGGTGATCTATTGCTGGATCTGCGCCACGCCGGCCGCACCACCTATGAAGACCAAGCCTTGCTGGCGCCCGTGCAGCCAGCAATCAACGAGTACGCCCATGCTTGAGACCCCCTTGCCCGACATGCACCGCATCGTCGGCAGCCATGATGTGGTGATGATCACCCTGGACGCCCTGCGCTTCGACGCCGCCCAGCGTTGCTTCGAACGCGGCGAGCTGCCAGTGCTTGCACCGCACCTGCCGGCCGAAGGCTGGGAGCTGCGGCATACGCCGGGCAGCTTCACTTATGCGGCGCATACGGCGTTCTTTGCCGGCTTCCTGCCCACGCCTGCGCGGCCCGGCCCGCATCCGCGCCTGTTCGCATTGGAATTCGAAGGCAGCGAGACCATCGTGCCGGATACCTTCGTGTTCTCCGGCCGTGCCGATATCGTCGGCGGCTTCCGTGATCAGGGCTACCGCACCATCTGTATCGGCGGCGTCGGCTTCTTCAACCGTCGCAATGCGCTTGGCTCGCAACTGCCGGGCCTGTTCGAAGAAAGCCATTGGCAGCCGGAGTTCGGCGTGACCGCGCTCGATTCCACGCAGCGCCAGGTGGCACTGGCCTGCGAGCGCCTCCAGGCAGCGGGCGACCAGCGCTGCTTCCTCTTCATCAATATCTCGGCCATCCACCAGCCGAACCGGCATTATCTGGCCGGCTGCGAGACCGATGGCCTGGACAGCCACTGCGCCGCGCTGCGCTATGTAGATGACGAGCTGGCAGCCTTGTTCACCGCCCTGCGCGCGCGTGGTCCGGCCTTCGTGATCATCTGCTCCGACCATGGCACCGCTTACGGCGAGGATGGCTTCCACGGCCATCGGCTCGCCCACGAGACGGTAATGAACGTCCCCTATGCGCATTTTGTGTTGAGCCCATGACCGCCCATCGATTGTCCGAGCTGTTGCAGCTCGAGCCTTACCAGGCCTATTCGTACTCCTACCCGCACAAGTCCGCGTACCGGCCGATCACCCAGCCGCCGCTGCTTGCCGATGCCTGGGCGAGTGAGCCGCGTGATGCGCTGTTCCTGTACCTGCATGTGCCTTTCTGCAGCTACCGCTGCGGCTTCTGCAACCTGTTTGCGATGGCGCGCCCGGCGCCGGCACAGGTAGAGGCCTATCTAGAGCAGATGGAGAAGCAGTTGCGGGTGACCGCCGATGCCTTGGGCGAACACCGCTTCGTGCGCTTCGCGCTGGGCGGCGGCACGCCTACCTATCTGGATGCGCCGCAACTGCAGCGGCTGTTCGATTTCGTGCAGCGCCACGCCAACATCGACCTGCATTCGATTCCCGCCGGCATCGAGGTATCACCGGAAACCGTGGACGCGGCCAAGATGAAAATCTGCCGCGACGCCGGCATCGACCGCGTCAGCATGGGTATCCAGAGTTTCAGCGATGCTGAAGTGCGCTCGCTGGTGCGGCCGCAGCAACGCGCGGTGGTCGAGGAGGCCATCACGCAAATTCGTGCGGCGGGCATTCCAACGCTCAACCTGGACCTGATCTACGGCATCGCCGGGCAGACCGTGGCCAGCTTCCTGAGCTCGATCGACAGCGCTCTCGCCTTCCAGCCTGAAGAACTCTATCTCTATCCGCTGTACGTGCGCCCGCACACCGGGTTGGACCGCATCGGTGCTAAGGAAGGCGGCAAGCGCACCTTCGTCATTCACCCCGAGTCGGTGGACAACCGGCTGGCCCTGTATGAAGCCGGCCGTGAGCGATTACTTGCTGCAGGCTATGTGCAGGTATCGATGCGGATGTTCCGCGCGGCCAATGCGCCGGATTCCGGCGGACCGGCTTACTGCTGCCAGAGCGATGGCATGGTCGGCATTGGCTGCGGCGCCCGCTCGTACACCAGCGGCCTGCACTACTCCAGCGAGTACGGCGTCAGCCGCCGCTCGGTGGCGGACATTCTCGCGCACTACCTGGAACGCGATGAGGCATCCTTCGCCAGTATCGATTACGGCGTGCGATTGGATGAGGACGAGCGACGTCGTCGCTATGTGATCCAATCACTGCTGGCACAGCCGGGCCTGGATCTTGCGCAGTACCGTGAGCGTTTCGGTACGGAGTGCTTCGACGATCTGCCGCAGCTGGACGAGCTGTTCGAGCAAGGCCTGGCCACGCGCGAGGACGCACTGGTTGCGTTGAATGACACCGGCCTGGCCCGCGCCGACACCATCGGCCCCTGGCTGATCTCCGCCGGCGTGGCAGAGCGCATGCGCGACTACCAATTGGACTGAGCCACGCATGCATCTTTCCATCCTCTATCGCGGCCGGCTCAGCAGTTGCAACTACGACTGCCCATACTGCCCCTTCGCCAAGACCTACGATACCCGCGCCGCGCTGCGCCGCGATGCCGAGGACCTGACGCGCTTCGTCGAATGGGCGGGCCAGCAGACGATGGAACTGTCGGTGCTGTTTACGCCGTGGGGCGAGGGATTGGTGCGCCGCCACTACCGCGATGCGATGGTGCAGCTCAGCCATATGCCGCATGTCCGCCGCGTGGTTATCCAGACCAACCTGTGCATCGGCACGCGCTGGCTGGACGAGGTCAATCTCGACAGCTTCGCGCTGTGGTGCACGTATCACCCGGGGCAGGTAAGCCGCGCTGCCTTCCTGGCCCGCTGCCGCGAACTGGATCGGCGCGGCGTGCGTTATACGGTTGGCATGGTGGCAATGCGCGAGCATCTGGAAGAGATCCAGCTGCTGCGTGCCGAACTGGCCGACAACGTGCCGCTGTGGATCAACGCCTACGACGAACGCCCTGCCGGTTACTACAGCGAGGCGGAAATCCAACAGCTGCAGCACGTGGACCCGCACTTCCTGTTCAACCTCGAACCCTCGGCCAGTCTGGGCGCGCCCTGCTTCACCGGCGAGAACGTGATATCGGTGGACGGTGATGGCAACGTCAAACGCTGCCACTTTGTCGCCACGCCGCTGGGCAATCTGTATGACGGCAGCTTCGCCGGCCAGCTGCGCGCACGGGCCTGCCCGAACCAGCGTTGCGACTGCTATATCGGCTATGCGCACCGCAAGGATCTGCCGTTCCAACAGGACTATCCGGCCGGGGTGCTGGAGCGCTTTCGCGATACGCGAGGCGAAGGCATGACGGGGACAGCTTTCAAAATCGGAAGGTCGCTCTGAACCAGGGCTGGCACCGCCAAGGCAGCCAGTAGAAATACTGCAGGCGGGTGGCTTTCATTACTTAGATCCGCCGCAGCGGAACTTCATAAACTGTGCTGGATCGCCGCAGGCCGTTGATACCGCCCGTGTGCGCAGCGCGTGCTTGTGGGCTGCGCAATGCCGGTCATGGTGGCGCGCACTGCCCTTCGAGGTGAACCATGCTTACCGAACCGAGCACTGCAATCCGCACGCATTGGAACGGGCCCTCCGTCATGCGCCGTGTCCTTGCGTCCAGCCTTGCGCTGGCCTTGCCGCTATACGCCGGCGTGGCGCAGGCAGCCAGCAGTGCAAAGCCCAATATCGTCTTCATCCTTACCGACAATCTTGGCTACGGCGAGCTGGGCGTGTATGGCGGCGGCATTCTGCGTGGTGCGCCCACGCCACGGATTGATGCACTGGCCAGCCAGGGCATGCGGCTGCTGAATTTCAATGTTGAAGCCCAGTGTTCGCCTAGCCGTTCGGCCTTGATGACCGGGCGCTTCTCGATGCGCTCAGGCACCTATGCGGTGCCCGTGGGTGGGCAGACCGATGGCTTGACGCTATGGGAAATCACGATTGCCGAGCTGCTGTCCGGGCAAGGCTACCGCACCGGCATGTGGGGCAAGTGGCATCTGGGCAGCGCGGAAGCGCGGCTGCCCACCGGCCAGGGATTTGACGAGTGGTACGGCATTCCGCGCACCTATGACGAGGCCATGTGGCCGGCGCAGAACCAAAGCAACAGCATGTGGCCGTCATTTGGCAACAAGCAAGGCTGGAACGCCGATGTCGTCGCGCCGGAGCCGATCTACGAGGCCCGCAAGGGCGAGAAACCACGCCAGGTGGGCACGCTGAACCTGCAGGCGCGGCTGACGATGGAGGCCGGGATCACCGATCACGCAGTGGCCTTCATCCAGAAAAACGCACGCGAAGGCACGCCCTTCTTCGCCTATGTATCGTCGTCGATGGTACATATGCCGGTGTTGCCCAATCCGGAGTTCGCCGGCAAGACAGGCAATGGTGACTGGGCCGACTGCCTGGCCGAGATGGACGCGCGCACCGGCCAGATTCTCGATGCCATTCATGACGCAGGTATCGAGGACAACACCATCGTTATTTTTGCCAGTGATAACGGCCCCGAGGCGACCGACCCCTGGCAAGGCGACAGCGGTCCTTGGCGCGGCACGTACTTCACCGCAACCGAAGCCTCGTTGCGCGCACCCTTCATCATCCGCTGGCCGGGCAGAATCCCGGCAGGCACGGTCAGCAATGACATCGTGCATATCGTCGACATGTATCCGACCCTGGCCGATGTTGCCGGCGCCAAGGTGCCCACCGACCGTGCGATTGATGGGGTCAACCAGCTGGCGTTCTTCGAGGGCAAGCAACCGCATTCCAATCGTGAGGGCTTTCCGGCTTACGTCGCTGATCGGCTTTCAGCGGTGAAGTGGCACGACTGGAAGATGCATTTCATCTGGCAGGAAAACATGTATGACGCGCCCATCACCTTGGCCGAGCCAAAGATCATCAACCTGCTTACCGACCTTAAGGAAGAACGCGATGTCGGCGTCAAGGCCTCGTGGCTGGCCACGCCGATGATGAAGATTGTCTACGACTGGGAGGCGAGCCTGAAGAAATATCCTCCCATCAAGATGGGCACGCCAGATCCTTATACGCCGGCAGCGTCCAGGCACTGAGTTCGCCTGCGCCTACGGATGACGACCTTGTTGCAGTGCCGGCTGCATTCACGCAGGCGACGTGCGTCCGTGTTTTCCCCGCTTGCTGAAACGCCGGGGGCCCGCACGCATGGCGGCGAGGCCCTGGCAATCGCGAACCTGCAACGCCATCCACTCAGGGACGCAGCAACACCTTGCCCTTGCGCCCCGGCAACAAGCTCGCCGTCACCGCCTCGGCGACATCACCCAGTTCATAGACCGCCTGCACCGGCAGTTTAAGCTCGCCACTCAGCACACGCTGCAGCAGCTCGCCGACCAGTCGACGCTTGTTCTCCACCGACATCTGCTGGCTCACCTTGCTGCCCCAGAAGCCCTTGACCGTGGCCTGCTTGAAGATCAGGTCGCCTGAGGGAATCTGCATCGCTTCGCCGGCCATGGTGCCGAACGAGACCAGCGTGCCGTTGTCGCCGAGCAGTGAGACCAGATCCGCGCTGGCCTGGCCGCCGATGGAATCGACTGCTGCGTGTGCGAGCTTGGCGCCAAGCAATGCCTGCGCGCGCGACTTCCAATCCGGCTGTGTCGTCGACAGAACATTGTTGATGCCGAGCGCCTTGAGTTCATCGACGCCCGCATCGCGACGCACCAGGCCCAGCACGTTTATGCCGCGCGCGGCAGCGAGCATGGCCAGGGTCTTGCCGACCGCACCGTTGGCGGTGTTCTGCACGATCCATTGGCCCGGTTCGGCCTGCAGGAATTCCAGCAGCATCAGCGCGCTCAATGGCATGGCGATCAACTGCGCGGCGGCTTCGTCGACGATGCCGTCCGGTACTGGAATGACCATGCGTGCGGGGGCGATGAAATATTCGGCCCAGGTGCCGTGCACCGATGCGGCCATGACGCGCTGGCCGATGGTGATGCCCTGCACGCCTTCGCCCAATGCATCAACGAAGCCTACTGCTTCACTGCCACCGATGGCGGGCAGCGTAGGCTTGTAGCCGTACTTGCCGCGCACGGTCCACAGGTCGTGATTGTGGATGGGCGCGAGCAGGGTCTTGATCCGTACTTCGCCCACGCCTGGCTGCGGGAGGGGGCTGTCGCCGAGTGCGAGTACTTCGGCCGGCTCACCGAAGGTGGTGTGGATGGCGCTGCGCATGTTTGTCTCCTGTTGCTGGAGGAATGGCCGTAGTCAGAGTTCTGGCATCAGCTTCGTTTTTGTGGGAGCGGCGTGAGCCGCGAAGCAAGCACATCATCAGATGGCACAGATGCCATTCGTGTAAGCAACGCCAGCTTCGCGGCTCACGCCGCTCCTACAAGTGTTTGTCAGCGCCATGCACTGACTCGGCGTTTATTCGTGAATCAGACCGCGCTTACGTGCAGGCGCACATCGACGTTGCCGCGGGTGGCGTTGGAGTACGGGCAGATCTTGTGTGCGGCTTCGACCAGACGCTGGGCGTCGACCTGCGGCAGGCCTTTCACTTCAACGTGCAGGTCGATGTCCAACGCGTAGCCGCCTTCAGCCGTCTGGCCGATGCCGACTTCCACCGAGGTGGCGGTGCCCGCCGGCTGCAACTGCAACTGCTTGGCCGCTACCGGCAAGGCGTTGTCGAAGCAGGCGGCATAGCCCAGCGCGAACAACTGCTCGGGGTTGGTGCCGGCCTTGTTGGAACCCGGCAGTGCCAGATCGAAGCCGAGGCTGCCGTCGTCCAACGCGGTGTGGCCGGCGCGGCCACCGGTGGCGGTGGCGCGGGTTTTGTAGAAGATCTTCATTGCCGATTCCTTGTGGGGTGCGTTGAGGGTGCTTTGGTGGAACGCGGATTTGCAGATTTTTCTTGATGGCTCATTTCCCGGGTGCGCTTTGCTTACCCGGGCTACTGGTCATGCGGCTCAGGCGAGTTGGGCGAGTTGGGCGAGCAGGGCCTTGGCCACGGCTTCGGAGCTGGCCGGATTCTGGCCGGTGACCAGGTGGCCGTCGCTAAGCACATAGGGCTGCCAGTCCGGGCCCTTGCTGTAGTTGCCGCCGAGACGAGCGAACTCGTCTTCGATCAGGAACGGCACCACGGCGGTCAGGCCGACGGCCTCTTCTTCACTATTGGAAAAACCAGTGACCTTGCGGCCGGCAACCAGCGGCTTGCCGTCGGCAGTGCGTGCGGCAATCAAGGCGCCAGGCGCGTGGCAGACCAGGCCGAGCGGCTTGTTGGCGCGGTCGAAGGTTTCGATCAGGGCGATGGAGTCGGCATCGCGGGCCAGATCCCAGAGCGGGCCATGGCCGCCGGGGTAGAACACCGCGTCGAACTTGGCAGCGTCGATCTGCTTCAGCGGGAGCGTAGTGGCAAGTTGCTGCTGGGCGTCGCCGTCGCTGCGGAAGCGGTCGGTGGCCGGGGTCTGTGCATCGGGCTCATCGCTGCGCGGGTCCAGTGGCGGTTGGCCGCCGGCTGGCGATGCCAGGGTGATGTTGGCGCCGGCGTCCTTGAACACGTAATACGGTGCGGCGAATTCTTCCAGCCAGAAGCCAGTCTTGTGCCCGGTGTCGCCGAGCTGGTCGTGCGAGGTCAGTACGAACAGAACTTTCATGGCAGTACCTTCAGTGGGCGGGGGAAGCAGCTGCGACGGTGTTGTCGCAGGTCAGCAGGTGTTCGGTGGCCTCGTGGGCCTGTTGCAGTGGCAGGCGGTCCTGGCTGAGCTTGGACAGCAGGGCCGCGCCCAGCCACATCTGGTACAGCACGCGGGCAACCTGCAGGGCGGGCTTGCCCTTGGGCAGCGAGCCGTCGGCGCGGCCTTCTTCGACCAGGGCGGCAATGCGTTGCAGCAGGCGCTGCACACCCTGGTCGAGCACGCGGCGCATGTCTTCGGAAAGGTCGGACACCTCGGCGGCCAGCTTCACCACCAGGCATTCCTCGGCCCAACCCTGCGCTGGATCGGCCGGGTCGCGCGCCCAAGCCTCCCAATAACGCATCAAGCGCTGTCGGCCATTGCCGGGGTCGGCCAGCAGTTCATCCAGCTTGCGCCCGTAGCCGTCTACGTACTGTTGCAGCAACTCGCAGCCGAAGACTTCCTTGGACGCGAAGTAGTGATAGAAGGAGCCCTTGGGAACGGCGCACGCCTTGAGGATTTCCTGCAGACCGAGCGCGGCGAAGCCCTTCTGCAGGACCAGCCGGTAGCCGGTGTCCAGAATGTGCTGACGGGTGGCCTGGGCTTTGGGGGAGAGGTTCATGGGGCGGATGCTACTCCGAATAGACCGGTCGTCTATTAACAGGTGATTACCGGGAGAAGAAAGCAGGAGCCTGCTATCCCTTCTCCCGTTGACGGGACTGCAGCCCCCTTCTTGTGGGGGAAGGTGCCCCGAAGGGGCGGATGAGGGGGCTTTGGCTGTTGCTTTGGCTTCATCGTTTGAAGCCAGGTGCGGATAGCTTTCTGGAAATCCAGGATGGCTGCTTCGTTCTGCCCTCTCCCCAACCCCTCTCCCGAAAGGGAGAGGGGCTTTGGTCGTCGCGGTTTGCCGGAGAAAGCCCAAGTTCGCTCATTTCCTCGCAAATTCTGCGCATCGTGCGGGGAGCGGCTTCCGGCCCTGCAGGGGAAGTTGCGCACGGCGGTTACCCCCAGGCAACGCGGACGCACCGCCCTACAAGCCACTCCAGCATCATCGCAAAATTCAAACAATCGATTAAAACACGGCTAATTTCGTCGAACTGGACAGTATTCCCGGCTTCCCTCACACTGCCGCCCTTCCCCGCCGACCCTTGGCACATGGCAAAACTGCTGGTCCTTCACGGCCCCAACCTCAACCTGCTGGGCACCCGCGAGCCCGACGTCTACGGCCACACCACGTTGGCCCAGATCGACGCTGCGCTGTCGGCGCAGGCACAGGCACAGGGGCACCAGAGCGAACACCTGCAGTCCAACGCCGAGCATGTGCTGGTGGACCGGGTGCAGGCCGCGCGCGCCGATGGAACCGCTTTCATCCTGATCAACCCCGCCGCCTTCACCCATACCTCGGTGGCCCTGCGCGATGCGCTGGCCGGGGTGGCGATTCCGTTCATCGAGATCCACCTGTCCAACCCGCACGCGCGCGAGCCGTTCCGCCAACACAGCTACCTGAGTGACAAAGCCGTCGGCGTGATCTGCGGCTTTGGCGCCGACAGCTACCGCTATGCGATGGATGCGGCGCTGGCTCGCGTTGGGGTAAGCGCGTGAAAGCGCTGCCGCGGTTGCTGTCGGGACTGGCTGTGGTGTGCCTGCCGCTGGCCGCTGCCCATGCACAGAACCTGGATCGCGACGCCGAAGGCATCGACTGCGCGAATGTGACCAGCACGATGGAAAGCGACCTGTGCGCCTCCGACCGTGCTACCGATGCCGATGCGCTGTTGAACGCCACCTACAAGCAGGCCCGCCACCAGCTGCAGCAACAGGCCGCAGATGGCAGCTGCACGCACTGCGCCGAGGCCGAGCAGCAGCTGATCGCAGCGCAACGCGCCTGGATCCAGCTGCGCGACAAGGACTGCGACGCGATCTACGCCTTCAATGCCGACGGCACATCGCGCAATGGTGCGCAGATGCGCTGTCTTACCACCCACGCGCAGGACCGTACGCGGCAGCTGCGCGATTTCTACGAACTTTGACCCGGGCGCCCCGCGCCTTCTCCTTACCGACTTACTGCAACCCAAAGAGGCCCTCATGGATCTGCGCAAAATCAAGAAGCTCATCGACCTGCTGGAAGAGTCGAACCTGGCCGAAATCGAGATCAAGGAAGGCGAAGAATCCGTACGCCTGTCGCGCAACCCGGTAGGCACCTATGTCCCGGCGCCGGCACCGGTGTATGCCGCCCCGGCCGCAGCGGCTGCCCCGGCCATGCCGATGAGCGGCCCGACCGAAGCCTCCACCGGCGGCACCGCCAAGGCCGGCAATGCCCTGCCGGAAGGCCACGTGCAGCGCGCGCCGATGGTCGGCACCTTCTACTCCTCGTCCTCGCCGGACAAGCCGGCCTTCGTCAGCGTCGGCCAGACCATCAAGGCCGGTGAAACCCTGGCCATCATCGAGGCGATGAAGATGTTCAACCCGATCGAGGCCGAAGTATCCGGCACCGTGGTGGCCATCCTCGGTGAGAACGGCAGCCCGGTTGAGTTCGACCAGCCGCTGTTCGTGATTGCCTGAGGCGCCGCCCATGCTGGATAAAGTCGTCATCGCCAACCGGGGTGAAATCGCGCTGCGCATCCTGCGCGCGTGCCATACCCTGGGCATCCGTACGGTTGCGGTGCATTCCACCGTTGACCGCAATCTCAAGCACGTGGCCATGGCCGACGAGTCGGTCTGCATTGGCCCGGCCCCGTCGTCGGAAAGCTACCTCAACATCCCGGCGCTGATCGCGGCGGCCGAGGTCACCGACGCCCAGGCCATCCACCCGGGTTACGGCTTCCTGTCCGAGAACGCCGACTTCGCCGAGCGCGTGGAGCAGTCCGGTTTCATCTTCATCGGCCCGCGTGCGGAAACCATCCGCCTGATGGGCGACAAGGTGGAAGCGATCCGCGCGATGAAGGCCGCCGGCGTGCCGTGCGTGCCCGGCTCGGGCGGCCCGCTGGGTGAAGACATCGTCGCCAACACCAAGATTGCCCGTGAGATCGGCTACCCGGTCATCATCAAGGCATCGGGCGGCGGCGGCGGCCGCGGCATGCGCGTGGTGCATGCCGAAGGTGCGTTGAAGGCCTCCATCGAGACCACCAAATCCGAAGCCAAGGCGGCGTTCGGCAACGGTGAGGTCTACATGGAGAAGTACCTGGAAAATCCGCGTCACGTGGAAATCCAGGTGCTGGCCGACGGCCAGGGCAACGCCATCCACCTGGGTGAGCGCGACTGCTCGATGCAGCGCCGCCACCAGAAGGTGGTGGAAGAAGCACCGGCACCGGGCATCACCCCGGAGCTGCGCGAACAGATCGGCAAGGTCTGCGTGGAAGCCTGCGTGCGCATCGGCTACCGCGGCGCCGGTACCTTCGAGTTCCTGTTCGAAGACGGCAAGTTCTACTTCATCGAAATGAACACCCGCGTGCAGGTGGAACATCCGGTGACCGAGATGGTGACCGGTATCGATCTGGTGGCCGAGCAGCTGCGCATCGCCTCCGGCCAGAAGCTGACCATCAAGCAGAGCGACGTGGTGCTGCATGGCCACGCCATCGAATGCCGCATCAACGCCGAGGACGCGGAAACCTTCATTCCGAGCCCCGGCCTGATCACCGGTTTCTATCCGCCGGGCGGCCCTGGCGTGCGTGTGGATACGCACATCTATGCCGGCTACAAGGTGCCGCCGAACTACGACTCGATGATCGGCAAGCTGATCGTGCACGGCCCGGACCGCGAAACCGCCATTGCCCGCATGCGGGTGGCGCTGAGCGAGATGGTGGTGGACGGCATCAAGACCAACGTCGCCCTGCAGCAGCGCATCATGCGCGACAAGGGCTTCCAGGCCGGTGGGCAGAACATCCACTACCTGGAAAAGCGCCTGGCCGAACGCAAGAACCAGTCGATCGCGCTGACCTGATTGAAGGCGGTTGCCGGGCAATGCCCGGCACCTGCTTTCTGTCTTTTTGTAGTGCCGAGCCATGCTCGGCAGAGGCTCTACCGGTAACGCCCCATGCCGAGCATGGCTCGGCACTACAGGTGACGCTCGGCCGATCATTGCCTGGCATTACACGCAGGCACAAAAAAGGCGGGAATCCCCGCCTTTTTCGTGCCTGATGGAAACCTGCTTACTCGGCTTCCACCACGGTGGCCTTGACCGGCTCGGTGCCCAGTGGCGAGGACGGATCCATCACCGTCACCGTTTCCACAGAGCCATCCGGCCATACGATCTGGAAGCTGCTGCCCGGCTGCAAGGTGTTGAACGGCATGCCACTCTGCGCGCGGTACACTGCGGCCGCCTGGGTCGCGCCGGCACGCCGCAGGTCCGCTTCGGACTTGACGCTGGTCAGCTTGATCTTGGACAGGGCTCGGTAACGGTCTTCGTAGGTGTCTATCAACACCACGCCCACGGCGCCGGCCGAATAGGCCACGAACAGCACCACCCAGATCCAGAACTTCGCCCCATGCATGAAACGTCGGTAGTTCATCGCACACCTCGGCGCGCTTTGCGCAAGCTGCTGACCATCTCGTTCATTTTTTCCATACCCTGCCGCGATACCGCAGCGTCGTAAACAAATGACTCAAAATCCTGTCGGGGATCGCGCGAGCAGATCCCGCCATTGGCGCAATAGGCCACCATCAAGGTGCTGTCCGGGCCGCAGGCCAGCCCCAGCTGGCAGGCGGCAACCTGCCAGGCCAGCTGGCTGAACTGGGTGCCGGCAACCAGGCCGCTGTAGGCCTCATCACCGGCCGCTGCGGTGCCCATTGCACCTGATATGGCCAGGAAGGCTTCCGGGTCCTGCGAGGACTGCACCCGCTCCACCAGCGCACGCCGGTACTCGGGCGCGTCGCTCAAGGGCTCGCCCATCGACAGCAAGGCCGCTTCAGCCGCCAGGTTGCCGGCCTTGGCCGAAGCCAACCGCTGCTGCAGCAGGCGGCCACGGCCCAGCCCATCGGCCGCGCTGAAGCCGGCGCAGCTCTGCCGCACCCTGCCGCGTGCGGCCAGCATCGCTGAAATGGCATCCAGGTCCATGCGCTGCAATGCGGCGCTGTCCAGCGCATAGCCGGACGGGTCCATCGCAAATACGCCACAGTGATCGTAGATGCGGCTGGCAACCCAGCCGGCTTCAGCGTTGCCCGCGTCTGCCGCAGCCTGCAGCTGCTGTGCATAGGCGAACAAATCGGTGCCGGCTTCCAGTGCTGCGCGCAGATCCAGCGGCAGGCCCGCAGCCACCGCAGTGGAGCGCTCGGCCATCAGCGTGGTGGCACCCAGCATCGACGTGGCCACACCGGCGGTGTTCTTGTCACTGGCCGCGGCCACCACAGCGGCTTCCGCATTGCCTGCCTGCAAGCTGCTGCCGCTGCGCGCGCCCAACGCAGCCATCAGCACCGCCGCAGGCAGCACCAACAGGTACCAGGGTTTTCTGGCCAGCAGGGAGAACATGGGCGGCGGTAGCCTGGGAGACAGGTACAGGGCCGGGATTCTAACAAGGCTGAGGGCCGCCTCGGTGAACCCGCCAGCTGAACGCGCAATTGGTGGCCGCCTCGTCTAGGATGCGTCCCCTGTCCCGCCGTTGCCGTACGCCGCCATGCCCTTCCTTGAATTGACCCTGCGCTGCACCGAAGCCACCCAGCCCCGTTACGAGAACGCCCTCGACGACGTCGGCGCGCTGGCGGTGACCATGCTCGACGCCGACGCAGACACCAGCAACGAACGCGCGATCCTGGAACCGGGCGTGGGTGAAACCCCGCTGTGGAACGAGCTGACCCTGACCGCGCTGTTCCCGGCCGACACCAATGCGCTGGCCCTGCTGGCCGCGCTGGAATCTTTCGACCCGGGCCTGGAGTGGACCAACGCCAGCTTCCGCGCGGTGCAGGACGAAGACTGGGAGCGCGCTTGGCTGGACCAGTTCCAGCCCATGCAGTTCGGCCAGCGCACCTGGATCGTGCCGTGGAACCACGAACTGCCCGAGGCCGCGCAGGCAGCCGACGCCGCCATCGTCCGGCTCGACCCGGGCCTGGCCTTCGGCTCGGGCACCCATCCGACCACCGCGCTGTGCCTGCGCTGGCTGGACCAGCTCTCGGCCGAGGGCAAGCTGGCCGGCAACACCGTGCTGGATTTCGGTTGCGGCTCGGGCATCCTCGCGCTGGCCGCACTGAAGCTCGGTGCCGCCGCCGCGGTGGGCGTGGACAACGATCCGCAGGCGCTGATTGCCACCCATGACAACGGCGAGCGCAATGGCGTGCATATCGCCGCCTACCTGCCCGAAGACGAGCCGGTCGCCACCTATCCGGTGGTGGTGGCCAATATCCTGGCTTCGGCCCTGGACGCACTGGCCGAACTGCTGGCCGCACGCGTCGCAGCCGGTGGGCAGATTGCCCTGTCCGGCATCCTGCATGGCCAGGAAGACGAACTACTGCAACGCTACGCGGCATGGTTCGATCAGCTTGAAGCCACCCAGGATGGCGATTGGATGCGCATCACCGGCGTGCGCCGTGCTTGAATGGCGACAGTGCCTCGGCCTGCCCTGCCATGACTGAAAAGACCAAGCCCGCCCGCCCTTCCCTGGCCACCTTCCTGCAAGGTCCAGCCGCTGCCGAACCGCCCGCTGCGCCGCAAGAGGCGCCGGCGCCGGCCGCCGACGCGCAGGCCACCCTGGCGCTTGATCTGCCTGCGCCGAAGGACCTGCCCGACGCGGCCGCGGCGGAAGTGGAGACGCAGACCAGCGCACAGCTCGAAGCCGACAGCATTGCTGGCAGCACCGGCACCACAGTGGAACGCTTCGATGACACCGCCCCGGCAGAAGCCGAGGCGCCGCCGGCCGTGGCCGCCCCCAGCTTCGCCCGCGCCAGCGCCAGGCCCGCGGCAGCCCGTCCCGATACCCCGCGCTGGCAATGGGGAGTGGTGCTGGCACTGGCCCTGCTGCTCGGCCTGCAGATCATCCTGTCCGACCGCGCCAAGCTGGCCGCTGATGCCGGCACCCGGCCGCTGGTCAGTGCGCTGTGCACGGTGCTGCGCTGCACGCTGCCGCCGTGGCACGAGCCCAGCGCGTTCAGCATGCTCAGCCGCGATATCCGCCCGGTGCCCGGGCAGGCCGGTGCGCTGCAGGTGCAAGCCAGTTTCCGCAATGACGCGCGCTGGGCGCAGGCCTGGCCGGCCCTGCGGCTGTCGCTGTCCGATGCCGATGGCCGGGTGATCGGCCGGCGCACCCTGCAGGCCGCCGAATACCTGGGACCCGGCGCCGATCCGCAGGCGCGGCTGGAACCCGGACAGAGCGCGCAGGTGTCATTCCGGCTGCGCGAACCGGCCGCCGCCACCGTCGCCTTCAGCTTTGAATTTCAATAACCACGGGCCAATGGCGTGGCAGGCCGGCGGCCCACGCGCTAGACTCCCTCCCCCACGCCGGGCCAATGCGTCCGACTTTGCTGAATCCGGGAACTTCCTTGAACGCTGCCCCCACCCGTCCTGACACCAGTCGTGGCGCTCCGAAGCCGCCGCTCCGCGAACACGTTGCCCAGTCCGTTCGGCGCTACCTGCGCGACCTGGACGGCTGTGACGCGGACGACGTGTACGAGATCGTGCTGCGCGAGATGGAAATTCCCCTGTTCGTGGAAGTACTGAATCACTGCGAGGGCAACCAGAGCCGCGCCGCCGCGCTGCTGGGCATCCACCGCGCCACCCTGCGCAAGAAGCTGAAGGAATACGGGCTGGCGTAAGCCCCCGCCTCACCTGTAGTGCCGAGCCATGCTCGGCAGAAGCCTTACCGGTGACCCCTGCCGTCGTGCATCGCGGGCAAAGCCCCTTGCATTGCCTGTAAAGCCCTTGCCGAGCACGGTTCGGCACTACAGGAGCAGTTCTGTCCGGCCACGGATGTGACCGCGCGGCTACAATACGGGCCCGCTTCCGCTTCCCCCCTGCCTCCCCATGTCTTCTGATCTGCTGCCCGTACGCCGGGCTCTGCTGTCCGTTTCCGACAAGACCGGCCTGATCGATCTGGCCCGTGCCCTGGCTGCCCGCAACGTCGAGCTGCTGTCCACCGGCGGCACCGCCAAGGCGATCCGCGAGGCCGGCCTGCCGGTCAAGGACGTGTCCGATGTCACCGGCTTCCCGGAGATGATGGACGGCCGGGTCAAGACCCTGCACCCGATGGTCCACGGCGGCCTGCTCGGCCGCGCCGGCACCGATGATGCGGTGATGGCCGAACACGGCATCGCCGCGATCGATCTGCTGGTACTGAACCTGTATCCGTTCGAGTCGGTTACCGCCAAGGCCGATTGCAGCCTGGCCGACGCGGTGGAAAACATCGACATCGGTGGCCCGGCGATGCTGCGCAGCGCGGCCAAGAATTTCGCCCGCGTTGCCGTGGCCACCAGCCCGGATCAATACGATGCGCTGCTAGCCGAGCTGGCCAACAACGACGGTCAGTTGTCGGCGGCCAAGCGCTTTGAACTGTCGGTGGCCGCGTTCAACCGCGTCGCCCAGTACGACGCGGCGATCAGCAATTATCTGTCGGCCGTCACCGACACCAGCGCTGCGGTGCCGGTGCGCAATGAATACCCGGCGCAGATGAATTCCTCCTTCATCAAGGTCATGGACCTGCGCTACGGCGAAAACCCGCACCAAAGCGGCGTGTTCTACCGTGACCTGTACCCGGTGCCGGGCACCCTGGCGACCTTCGTGCAGCTGCAGGGCAAGGAACTGAGCTACAACAACCTGGCCGACGCCGATGCCGCATGGGAATGCGTGCGTCAGTTCGATGTGCCGGCCTGCGTCATCGTCAAGCACGCCAATCCCTGCGGTGTGGCCGTGGCTGCCGATGTCGGCGCCGCCTACGAGATGGCTTACAACACCGACCCGACCAGCGCCTTCGGCGGCATCCTCGCCTTCAACCGCACGCTGGACGCGGCCACCGCCAAGGCCATCCTCGACCGCCAGTTCGTCGAAGTATTGATCGCCCCGGACTACGAACCGGCCGCGCTGGACTACGCCACCAAGAAAGCCAATGTGCGCGTGCTGCGCATTCCGGCCGGCGATGCCCGCAACAACTACGACACCAAGCGCATTGGTTCGGGCCTGCTGATCCAGAGCGCCGACAACCGCGGCATGAGCGCCAACGAACTGAAGACCGTCACCCAGCGCGCGCCGACCGCAGCCGAACTGCGTGACCTGCTGTTTGCCTGGCGCGTGGCCAAGTACGTCAAGTCCAACGCGATTGTCTATGCCAAGGACGAGCGCACCATCGGCGTTGGCGCCGGCCAGATGAGCCGCGTCTACTCGGCACGCATCGCCGGCATCAAGGCCGCCGATGCAGGTCTGGTGGTGCCGGGCTCGGTGATGGCATCGGACGCGTTCTTCCCGTTCCGCGATGGCCTGGATGCCGCCGCCGAAGCCGGCATCACCGCGGTGATCCAGCCGGGTGGTTCGATGCGCGACAACGAAGTGATCGCCGCCGCCGACGAACATGGCATCGCCATGGTGTTCACCGGCGTGCGCCACTTCCGTCACTGATTCCGTTACCGAGAGCTGGCACATGGCGACCAGGGTTTTCCCGCGCTTGATTTCCCTGCTCGCCGTCGCCCTGCTGGCTTCGTGCCAGCAGGGCACGCCCGCACAGGACGATGCTCCAGCAGCAAAACCGAAACTCAGCTACGAGGCCGGGGTGATGGCCGTACTGCAGGAACGCTATGGCAGCACCGTGCAGCTGCAGGGGCAATGGACGCAGCAACTGAGTGATGCCGATCTGGGTCAGGCACGTGCGGTGCATCGCGATATCTGCGCCGACCAGAGCATCACCGTACAGAACGGCAACTACCGCATGCTGGCAATCTGCACCAGCTACGACGACGCCAGCCCGATCGAACTGGGCAGCACCGACTTCATCGTGCTGCACCGCGCCGCCGATGACGGCGTCAGCGTTGCCGCCGAACTGCTCGGCCAGGGCAGTGGCACCGGCGGCAAGCCGGGCAGCGTCACCACCTTGCAGATGGGTGCCAACGCCTGGGGTTTCCAGGTCGATGACGAGCTGGTGGTGGTTGGTGCGTTGATGCGCAACCGCGCCTGGTACCTGTTCGACGGCGACAAGACGCTGTCGAACGCGGGCTGGCTGCGCAGCCATCTGGATGATCACAATGCCATTGACTGCAATGCGTCAGGCAACTGTTCGCATGGCCGTCTGGACCTGAACTTCGATGCCGTTCCCGATGAAGGCCAGCCCCAGCTCGCCTACTGGCCGCTGCGCGTGCAGGAAAAAGGCCGCGGCTGTGCTGGCGCGGTCAACAAGAGCCACAGCATCGCCTACGACAGCACCCAGTCGCGCTATCTGATTCCTGCAACCATGCAGCTTGAGGCGTGCAACTGATGCGCAATGTCCTCCTAACGGTGAGCGCCAGCCTTTGCGCCGTGCTGCTTGCCGGTTGCGGCAACTCCGCGCTGCGCGATGCCCAGCACACCGCGCTTGCTACGCTGGGAACGCAACTGCCCGCGCCCTACCGCGACGGCTTGATCACCGACTCCGCACATCGGCATGCGGATGACATCGTGCTGGTGGTGCGCTTCCCCGATGCAAGCGTGGCCATGGCCAAGGCCAAACCCGATGTGTTCGCGGCATTGCGCCGTGATGAGAACCAGGCCATCGCCCAGCTGTGCGCGGAGCCGGCATTGCAGCCGGTATTCGCCGCCGGCGGTGGCGTGCAGCGCCGCTTCGTGGATGCCGATGGTGCAGTGTTCTTCAACGTCGCGCTGAAAGCCTCCGATTGCAGTACCCATTGATGCCCCACAGGAACTGACCCCATGAAAATCCTCGTCATCGGCTCTGGCGGCCGCGAACACGCCCTGGCCTGGAAGTTGGCGCAGTCGCCGCGCGTAAGCGAAGTGATCGTCGCCCCCGGCAACGCCGGCAGCGCCACCGAAGGCAAGTGCCGCAATGTCGCGATCAAGGTCAACGACATCGATGGCCTGCTGAAGCTGGCACAGGACGAGGCCGTGGGCCTGACCGTGGTTGGCCCGGAAGTACCGCTGGTACTCGGCGTGGTCGATCGCTTCCGCGATGCCGGCCTGCGCATCTTCGGGCCTACCGCTGCCGCCGCGCAGCTGGAAGGCAGCAAGGCCTTCGCCAAGGATTTCCTGGCACGCCACGGCATTCCCACTGCGTATTACGCCGTGCACACCGAGGTTGATGCCGCACTGGCCTATCTGCACGAGAAGGGCGCGCCCATCGTCATCAAGGCCGACGGCCTCGCGGCCGGCAAGGGCGTGATCGTGGCGATGACGATGGAAGAAGCCGAGGCCGCCGTGCACGACATGCTCAGCGGCAATGCGTTCGGCGATGCCGGCGCACGCGTGGTGATCGAAGAATTCCTCGAAGGCGAGGAAGCCAGTTTCATTTCGATGGTCGATGGCCGCATCGCATTGCCGATGGCCACCAGCCAGGACCACAAGCGCGTGGGCGATGGCGACACTGGCCCGAACACGGGTGGCATGGGCGCGTACTCACCCGCCCCGGTGGTGACGCCGGAAGTGCATGCACGGGTGATGCGTGAGGTGGTGGAACCGACCGTGGCTGGCATGATTGCCGACGGCGTGCCGTTCACCGGCTTCCTGTATGCCGGTTTGATGATCGATGCCGACGGCGCACCGAAGGTGATCGAATTCAACGTGCGCTTCGGCGACCCGGAAACCCAACCGGTGATGCTGCGCCTGCAGTCGGATCTGGTCGATCTGGTAGAAGCGGCCATTGATGGCGCCTTGGCCGGCGTGGACGCGCAGTGGGATCCGCGCCCGTCGCTGGGCGTTGTACTGGCGGCCAAACCCTACCCGGAAACGCCGATCACCGGTGATGTGATCAGCGGCCTGGGCGACGTACCGGCCAGTGCCAAGGTTTTTCATGCCGGCACCGCGCTGGACGCCGACGGCAACGTGGTCAGCGCCGGCGGCCGCGTGCTGTGCGTTGCGGCCTTGGGCGACAGCGTGAGCGATGCGCAGAAGCATGCCTATGCGGGCGTGGCCAAAATCCACTGGGCCAACGAGTTCCACCGCAACGACATTGGCTGGCGCGCGATCGCGCGTGAGCAGCAGTAAGCGGATCTCACCTCTCCCCTGCACTTCGTGCAAGGGAGGGAGCGTAGTGCCGAGCCATGCTCGGAAGAGGTTTTACCGGTAATGCCCCAGCCGAGCATGGCTCGGCTCTACATCTGAAAGCCCCAGCCGCGCATCGCTGGGCTCTAGCGATGCACGCTGCCAATGCTTGCCGCCGGGTAACGCAGGCCGGCCGCCGCATCCACCGGGAACACCGCATCAATCCGCGCCAGGTCATCGGCGTTGAGCACCACATCCAGCGCACCCAGATTTTCCTCCAGGTACGCCAAACGCTTGGTGCCCGGGATCGGCACCAGGTCATCGCCCTGCGCCAACACCCATGCCAGTGCCAACTGCCCCGGGCTGACGCCCTTGTCGGCGGCAATCGCATTGACCTGCTCCACCAGAACCAGGTTGCGTGCGAAGTTCTCGCCCTGGAAGCGCGGCGAATGGCGGCGGTAATCACCATCTTCGAAGTCGGCAGGACTGCGAATCGCACCGGTCAGGAAACCACGACCCAACGGCGAGTACGGTACGAAACCGATACCCAGTTCGCGCACCGTCGCCAGCACATCGTTCTGCTCAGGCTCGCGTGACCACAGCGAATACTCGGTCTGCAGCGCGGTGATCGGGTGCACCGCATGGGCGCGGCGGATGGTCTGCGGCGCGGCCTCGGACAGGCCCAGATAGCGCACCTTGCCCTGCTCGACCAGCCGCGCCATCGCACCAACGGTATCTTCGATCGGCACCTGCGGATCAACGCGGTGCTGGTAGTACAGGTCAATATGATCCACGCCCAGCCGCTGCAGGCTGGCCTCGCAGGCCGCCTGCACATATTCGGGACGGCCATCCACACCACGCGCCTGCGCATCGCGGGCATCCAGCCGCACGCCGAACTTGGTGGCCAGGAATACCTGCCCGCGACGGTCGGCGATGGCCTTGCCCACCAGCACCTCGTTGGTATGCGGGCCATACATGTCGGCGGTGTCGAGCAGGGTCACGCCCCGCTCCAGCGCGCGGTGGATCACCGCAATCGAGGCGGCATCATCGCCACGGCCACCGTAGAACGCGCTCATGCCCATGCAGCCCAGGCCCAACGCGGAAACAACCGGGCCATCACGGCCAAGCACTCGGGTTTTCATTGGCAACTCCAGCTCAGGAACGGGGAGAGCCACTGTAAGCGCTCGCCACTATGTTGATAAAGGCGGATACTTAGCACTGACCATGAAGCCTGACTTCACAGTAGAACCCTCCCTGCTGCCGGCCCTGGCCGCGTTTGCCTGCGTGGCGCGGCATGCCAGCTTCCGCCATGCCGCCATCGAACTGGCGGTGTCGCCATCGGCGTTGTCGCAGACCATCCGCAACCTGGAGCGCCGCCTGGGCACCCGCCTGCTGCAGCGGACCACGCGCCGGGTGGGCCTGACCGAAGCCGGCCAGCGCCTGCTGCAGGACACCGCGCCGGCCCTGGCCCGCATCGGCGAAGCCCTGTACGCGGTGGAAGCCAACCGCGATGTCGCAACCGGCCAGCTGCGCGTCACCGCACCGCGTTTCGCCATTGAATACCTGCTGCTGCCGCACCTGCCCGCCTTCCATGCCGCCTACCCGCAGGTGGAGGTGGAACTGGCGATGCAGGCGGCCTTGGTTGATGTGGTGGGCGAAGGGTTCGATGCCGGCATCCGTCTGGGCGAGGCGCTGGCCGATGGCATGATCGCGCTGCCGCTGGGTCCGCCGCTGCGCTGGACCGTTGTCGCGGCACCAAGCTATCTGCAACAGCACGGCACGCCGCAGACACCGGAAGCGCTGATCGGCCATGCCTGCATCCGCCACCGCAACAGCAATGGCCGGGTGATGCCCTGGGAGTTCAGCCGCGATGGCCGTGACTTCACCCTGGATGTAAGTGGGCCGCTGCTGCTCAACGACAGCACCCTGGCCCTGCAGGCCGCGCGCGATGGTGTCGGCCTGTTGCAGGTGTTCGAGGCCATCGCCCGTGCCGACCTCGCGGCCGGCCGCGTGCACAGTTTGCTCGATGATTGGCAGCCACCGTTTGCCGGCTTCCATCTGTACTACCCTTCGCGCGAACAACTGGCGCCAAAGCTGCGCGTGTTCCTTGATTTCATGCGTACGGCCAACGCGAACGCGGCATGAGCGCTGCTTTGCGGACGTGTCGTGCTTGCCTGTATCGCGACAGCACCGCAAGCTGATAGCCCACTGCCTCCGCGAGCACCCGATTCCGGCATGCGCCGCCTCGACCGTCACTTGGGCCAGCTCTGGGCCCACGAAAAAGCCAGCTATGGGCTGCGGGTGTTCATCGCACTCACTGCCGCCATCGCCTATGGCTGGTACGACGGCCACATCGAAGCCATCCCCGGCCTGTTCCTGGGCATCATCGCCAGCGCCATCGCCGAGACCGATGACAACTGGTGGGGTCGCACCAAATCGGTGCTGCTGTCGCTGCTGTGTTTTGCCGCCGCCGCGGCGGCAGTCATCGTGCTGTTCCCGCACCCCCTGCCGTTCATCGCCAGCCTGGCACTGGCCGCATTAGGCCTGACCCTGCTCGGCGCATTGGGCGAACGCTACGCCTCCATCGGCCAGGCCACGGTGACCTTGGCGATCTACGCGATGATCGCGCTGGACCAGCACCACAACGTCAACCAGCAGCAGGCACTGCGCGAAGTGTTGCCGTTGCTGGTCGGCGCGGCCTGGTACGGGTTGTTGTCGATCCTGTGGACGGCGATGTTCGCCAACCGCCCGGTGCGCGAGCGGCTGGCGCGGCTGTTCTTCGAACTCGGCCACTACCTGCAGCTCAAGGCCGATCTGTTCGAACCGGTGCGACATGGCAACCTGCAGGCGCGGCGGCTGGCCCTGGCCGAGCAGAACGTGCGCGTGGTGCAGGCGCTGAACATCGCCAAGACTGCCATCCTCAGCCGTTTTGGCCGCTCCGGCCGGCCCGGCGTGCAGTCTGGCCTGTACCTGCGCCTGTATTACATGGCGCAGGATTTCCACGAACGCGCCAGCTCCTCGCACTACCCTTACGAAGCACTGGCCGAGGCCTTCTTCCACAGCGACGTGCTGTACCGCTGCCGGCGCCTGCTGTCCCTGCAAGGCAAGGCCTGCCAGAGCCTGGGCCAGGCCATCCGGCTGCGCCAACCCTTCGACTACGGCGAGCGCACCCGCATCGCCGGCCAGGACCTGCAGTCTTCGCTGCAGTACCTGCGCGAGCAGCGCAACCCGCAATGGACGCGCCTGCTCGGTTCGCTGCAGCTGTTGGCCGCCAACCTGACCAACATCGAGCGGCAGCTGTCCGAAGCCGCCCTGGCTGATACACCACTGGAAGGCATCGACACCCGTCTGCGCGATTCCTCACCGCACACCCTGCGCGAGATGGGCACACGCCTGCGCCAGGCGCTGACGCCTGGCTCGCTGCTGTTCCGCCACGGCGTACGCATCGCGCTGGCGCTGATTGCCGGCTATGTATTGCTGAAGCTGGTGCACCCGGAAAACGGCTACTGGATCCTGCTGACCATCGTCTTCGTCTGCCGCCCGCATTTCGGCGCAACCCGCCTGCGGCTGGTGCAGCGTATTGCCGGCACCCTGCTCGGCCTGGGCGTGACCTGGGCACTGATGCAGCTGTTCCCCGGCACCGGCCTGCAGTTGTTGCTGGCGTTGGCGGCGGCGCTGCTGTTCTTCATCACGCGCACCGACCGCTACCTGCTGGCGACGGCAGCGATCACGGTGATGGCACTGCTGTGCTTCAACCTGATCGGCAACGGCTTCGTGCTGATCTGGCCGCGCTTCCTGGATACCCTGATCGGCTGCGCCATCGCCGCCATCGCCTCGCTGCTGATCCTGCCGGACTGGGAAGGCCGGCGCCTGCACAAGGTGATGGCGCAGGTGATCGCCAGCAGCACCGCCTATCTTGATGCGGTGCTCGGCCAGTACCGCAGCGGCATGCGCGACGATCTGCCCTACCGCATCGCCCGTCGTGACATGCACAACGCCGACGTGGCGCTGTCGGTGGCCTTGTCGAACATGCTGCGCGAACCAGGTTATGCGCGCGGCAACCTGGACGCGGGCTTCCGCTTCCTGGGCTTGTCGAACACCTTGCTGGGCTATCTGTCAGCCTTGGGTGCTCACCGCGCGCAGGCCGATGCGGTCAATGAAGATGCACTGGTCGCCAGCGGCCACCGGCAACTGCAGCAATCGCTGACCGCCTTGGCGCAAGCCCTGGCCACGCGCCAGCCTGCCCAACCGCAGGAAGATGAGATCGCCCTGGCCGATGCGCTGGAGCAGATGTCCGATGAGATTGACGACAAGTCGCGGCTGGTGCGCACCCAGCTGGCACTGATGCTGCGCCTGTTGCCGAAGCTGCGCGCGGCTGCGGAAGAGGCGATGTTGCCAGCGTCGGCGGGAGCCGCAGCAACAGCGCGTTGAGCTGTTGTTGGGTGGAGTGGGCTTTTCGCTTTAGCTGTTGCTCTTCTCCTCTCCCCTTGCGGGAGAGGATGTCGAAGGCAGGAGAGGGGAAGCGGCGAAGCCGCTTGGCGCATACATCCTCAGATTGCATACGTATCGATCGCGCACTGTTGCCAGCTTCGCGGCTTATGCCGCTCCTACAAACGTTGGGTCACCGCCAACGTTGGCAATACGAGCTTCGCGGCTGACGCCGCTCCCACAGCTTTGGATCTAGCTTTGGCTTTGGCTTTGGCTAGTGCTCTTCTCCTCTCCCCTTGCGGGAGAGGATGCCGAAGGCAGGAGAGGGGAAGCGGCGAAGCCGCTTGGCTCACGCATCCTCAGATTGCATACACATCGACCGCGCACTGTCGCTAGCTTCGCGGCTTACGCCGCTCCCACAGCTGCAGGGCCAGTGCTTACTGAGGCTTCGCAGCTCACGCCGCTCCCACAGGCTTGCCCGCCGGCTTGCGGACCGGCAGGAAATACACCAGCAGGCCGATCAGTGCCAATACGCCACCCAGCACGCAGACACCATTCCAGCCATGCCGCGTCCAGGCCATCGTGCTGGCAACCGAACCGCTGGCGCCACCGATGAAATAGCAGGTCATATAGGCCGAGGTGATGCGGCTGCGCGCGCCCTCGTCCAACTGATAGATCACGCTCTGGTTGTTGATGTGGACCGCCTGCACGGCAATGTCCAGCAACACCACGCCAATGATCAGCGCCGCCAGCGACACCGGCGCGAAACCCAGCAACAGCCACGACAGCAGCATCATCAGCAGACCGCCTACCGCTACCGCGCGGCCATGGCCGCGATCGGTCAACTTGCCACCACTGCTGGCGGCCAATGCACCGGCCGCGCCGATCAGGCCAAACAGACCGATCGCGGCAATCGAATAGCCATACGCCGGGCCCGACAACAGGAACGCCAGCGGCGTCCAGAACACGCTGAAACCGGCAAACAACAACGCACCCAGCAAGGAACGCCGGCGCAGCAGCGGCTCATCACGCAACAACAGCAGCACCGATCCGATCAACCGTGGATACGACATCCGCGCACTGGGTTGATGCGCCGGCAGCATCCGCGCCAACACCACCGCCAGCACCAGCAGCGCCACGCACGCCACCCAATAGATGGTGTGCCAGGAGCCAAACCCGGCCAGCAGACCAGAGGCCGTACGCGCGAGCAGAATGCCCAGCAGCAACCCGGCCATGATGGTGCCGACCACCCGCCCGCGATGCTCCGGCGCGGCCAGGCCTGCCGCATGCGCCACGATCACCTGCGCGGCCACCGCGCTGAGCCCGGACAAGGCGGTGCCCACAAGCAGTTGCACGAAGTGCGTTGCACTGGCGCTGATCGCCAGCCCCACCGCCGCCAGCACGAACAAGCCAACGATCAGACGGCGGCGCTCCAGCCGGTCGCCCAGCGGCACGATCAGCAGCAGGCCGGCGGCATAGGCTAGCTGCGCGACGGTCACCACCCAGCCAGCCTGCTCGGCACCGATATGGAACGCGTCGGCCAGGATCTGCAGCAGCGGCTGGGCGTAGTAGTTGCCGGCCACGATCAGGCCGGTGGCCAGCGCCAGCAGCAGGACCTGCGCCTGGCTCAGGGGACGGTGGGCGGACGGGGATGCGGGGGTATTCATGGGTGGGCCTGAGGGGGTACGGGGCTCAGTCTGGGCCGCTGCCATTGATGACACAAATGTATTGTTTTCATTCCATCCATCTGCTTCAGTGATGGCATGTTCACCCTGCGCCAGCTCGAATTTGCCGTCGCCGTGGCCGAGGAAGGCGGTTTCACCGCCGCCGCGGCGCGCTGCCACACCGTGCAGTCGGCGTTGAGCCACCAGATCGCGCGGCTCGAAGAGGCCTTTGGCACACGTCTGTTCGAACGCAGCCACCGGCGGGTGCGTCCCACCGCCGCCGGCGAGGTGTTCCTGCACAACGCCAGGCTCACCCTGCAGGCGGCGGCGCGCCTGCACGAAGAGATGGCACTGACCTTGGGCACGGTGCGCGGGCGCATCAACATCGGCCAGATCACCTCGCTCAACGTGGTCGACGTGCCGGCCCTGCTGGCGGCCTTCCGTGCCGCCCATCCGGCCGTGGAGGTGCATCTGAAGGTCGGCATGAGCGATGTGCTGCTGGCCGAGCTCGAGGACGGCCGGCTGGATGTGGCGTTGGTCGGCGTCGGCCCGCAGATAAGCCTGCCGCCCCAGCACCGCCTGCTGCACGAGGAAGGCCTCTCATTGGTGATGCCCATCGACCACCCGCTCACCCAGCACCGCACCATCCCGCTGCAGGCCTTGCAGGGCCTGCCGCTGGCGGCGCTGGTGCCCGGTGCCGGAGTGCGGCGCATGCTCGATGACGCGCTGCACGAACGCGGCATCCAGGCGCAGCTGCAATACGAGGTCACCCACAGCGAACTGCAGCAGCAGCTGGTCGCCGCCGGGCTGGCCGTGGCGGTGGTGCCCGACAGCATGGCCGCCCGCATGCAACGCACGGTGGTGCGGCCGCTGGTCGAGGACTTCCATTTCCGTACCTGTGCGGTGTGGCGGGCCGACCCCACGCCGGCAGCCCGCGCCCTGCTCGGGCTGCTGCCCGCAAACCAGGCTTGAGAGCCCTCTGCAATGCATGCCCGGCTTGATCAATAGCGACATGCGGTTCTGCTAATGTGCCGCGCAGCACCGAGGAGACACGATGTCCGGCCATAACCAGTTCGCCCTGCTCAAGCAGCGCCGCTTCCTTCCGTTCTTCATCGTCCAGGCGCTGGGCGCGTTCAACGACAACATCTACCGTCAGGCAATCATCGGGCTGCTGTTCTACCTGGGCGTCAGCAGCGAGGAACGCACGCTGTACACCAACCTGGCGCCGGCGCTGTTCATCCTGCCCTACTTCCTGTTCTCCGCCCTGGCCGGGCAGATCGCCGAAAAACTCGAGAAGCAGAAGCTCATCGTGATCACCACCACCATGGAGATCGTGGTGATGTCGCTGGCCGCAGTAGGCTTCCTCACCCAGAACATGCCGGTCCTGCTGATCGCACTGTTCTGCACCGGCCTGCAGTCCACCTTGTTCGGCCCGGTCAAATACTCGGTGCTGCCGTCCATCCTCAAGCCTGAGGAACTGACCGGCGGCAACGGCCTGGTGGAAATGGGCACCTCCATTTCCATCCTCACCGGCATGATCGCCGGCGGCATGATCTTCGCCCTGGCCGGTGCCTACGGCCCGATCGTGGCCGCTGTCGCCATCATCGCGCTGGCCCTGATCGGCAACTTCACCGCACGCATGATTCCGCGCGTGGATGCCGGTGCGCCGGAGCTGAAGATCAACTGGAACCCGATCAGCGAATCGCTGGTGGTGCTGCGCCTGGCCAAGAAGCAGAAGGCCGTGCGCAACGCGATTCTGGGTGTGTCGTGGTTCTGGTTCTTCGGCACCGTCCTGACCTCGCAGCTGCCCACCTATGCGGTGGTGAACCTCGGCGGCGACGAGGTGCTGTACATCTTCGCGCTGGCACTGTTCTCGCTGGGCACCGGGGTCGGCTCGCTGCTATGCGAGAAGCTGTCCGGGCGCATCGTCGAGATCGGCCTGGTGCCGTTGGGCGCGTTCGGCATGAGCGCGTTCCTGCTGGATCTGTATTTCGCGCGTACCGGCGCGGTGGCCGCCGCTGGCCTGGATGTGGCCGGCTTCATCCAGCAGACGGGCAGCTGGCGCATCATCATCGACCTGCTCGGCATCGGCCTGTTCACCGGTTTCTTCGTGGTGCCGCTGTTCGCGCTGATCCAGAGCCGCACGCCGAAGTCGGAGATGTCGCGCGTGTTCGCCGCGCTCAACATCCAGAACTCGGGCTTCATCGTATTGGCGGCGGTGCTCGGCCTGCTCACCCAGAGCCTGCTCAAGTGGAGCATCCCGCAGCTGTTCCTGGCACTGGCCATCGCCAACATCGTGGTCGCGGTCTACATCTTCAGCATCGTGCCCGAGTTTCTGATGCGCTTCCTCAGCTGGGTGATGGTGCGCTCGCTGTACCGGCTGCGGGTCAAGGGCGTGGAGGAAAATGTGCCGGACGAGGGCGCGGCGCTGATCGTCTGCAACCACGTCAGCTACATGGACGCGCTGATCCTGTCGGCGGTGATCCCGCGCCCGGCGCGCTTCGTCATGTACTACAAGATCTTCAACATCCCGGTGATGCGCTGGATCTTCACGACCGCCAAGGCCATCCCCATCGCCAGCCCCAGGGAGGACGCCGCGCTGATGCAGCGGGCCTTCGACGAGGTGGACGCGGCGCTGGCTGACGGCGAGCTGGTCTGCATCTTTCCGGAAGGCGCCTTGACCAAGGATGGCGAAATAGCCGCCTTCAAATCCGGCGTGGAGAAGATCCTGGCGCGGCGGCCGGTGCCGGTGGTACCGATGGCCCTGAAGGGCATGTGGGCCAGCATGTGGAGCCGGCGCGATACCCGGCTGGGGCGGATGCGCGTGCCGCGGCGCTTCCGCGCGCACATCAACGTGGTGGCCGGGCCGCCGGTGGAGGGGCGCGCCACCGATGCCGCCAAGCTGGAAGATCTGGTCCGCAAGCTGCGCGGGGATGAGGCTTGAGTAGGAATACCTCTTTCCAGAAATAGGACAAGTGGCTAGGCTAACGCCCAATGTGGCTGCGGGGAATGCAGCACAGCTCGGGAGCAAGGGGATACATGGACAGCACCACGCCATCACTGCCAGCGGTACCGTCTGCGCCGCCACCGGCGCCGCAGCAGGTGCACCACTACTACCATCCGCAGAAATCCGGCGGGGTAGCCGCGTTGCTGGAGGTGCTGCCGGGGTTCTTCCAGGTGTTCGGCATCGGCCACCTGTATGCGGGCAATGTCGCCACCGGGCTGATCATCATGTTCGGCTACTGGGCGCTGTCGTTCGTCAACTTCCTGCTGTGCTTTGTCTTCATCGGTTTCATCACGTGGCCGCTAACCTGGGTTGCCACAATGATCATCTCGTCGCTGACGGCGGCGAATGCCTGCAGGTCACGCTGATTTTTCAACAAGGAGTTTTACGTGAATACAAGCAGTCCCGCCGTATCCAACAACCTCGTCTGGGCCATCCTGTCCACCCTGTTCTGCTGCATACCGCTGGGCATTGTCTCCATCGTCCAGGCAGCAAAGGTCAACGGTCTGCTGGCTGCTGGTGATATCGCCGGCGCCCGCGAAGCGGCCGACAAGGCCAAGAAGTGGGCCATCTACGCCGCCGTTGCCGGCATCGTCGTCTTCGTTGTGTACATCGTGCTGGTCATGGTGCTCGGTGTGGGCGGCGCAATGACTGGCGCCTCCAGCTACTGATGAAACCGACAGGTCGGCCGGATCCGGCCGACCTGTTGTCCTGCTATGCAGTTCCCGCAACACCTGCTGCGCTACATGCCCCTGGCCGCGATTGCCGGCATCAGCGTGGGCGCGGTGGCGGTACTGGGCCGGATCGACCCGAATGTTCCGGGTAACCCGCTCCCGCCCTGCCCCTTCTATGCCTTGACCGGACTCTGGTGCCCGGGCTGCGGCAGCACCCGCTGCCTGCATGCGCTGGTGCACCTGGATCTGCCCCAGGCACTGGCGATGAACCCGCTGCTGGTGGTCTCGATCATCCCCGTGCTGGTCATGGCGCTGCACGGGGCCGGGCTATTGCCGGCAAAGCTGAGTTGGCTGGTACGGCTGTTCGCACGGCCGATCCCGTGGCTGGTGCTGATCGTTTCCTATTGGTTGCTGCGCAACCTGCCCTGGTACCCGTTCAACCTGCTGGCACCGGGCTGAAAACCGCCGGATTGGTATAGCCCGGCCAAGCGCAGTGCATCCGGTACAGTTCGCGTAGCCCGGGTAAGCGCAGCGCACCCGAGGGCACCGGCCAACAGCCAACAGCCTTGAATCCAACCAGACTCCTGCTTCCCGGGTGCACTGCGCTTACCCGGGCTACTGCCGCTTCCGATTGGCGCTTGGCTCAGCCTACCCAGCCAGCAATCACCAGCAGCGCCAGCACCGCCATCCACAGCAGCAACATGCGCCAGACCAGGCTCATCGCATCGCGCAGTTCCGGGTAGCGTTCGTCCGCCGGCACCAGCCCCTGCAGGCGCGCCGCTTCGGCTTCTTCGACCAGTTCGGCACCGACGCTGGCACGCGCGGCCTCGGCCAGAAAGCCCAGCTGCAGCGCCCAGCGATTACCCGCGGCGCGGCGCCAGGCCGAAAACACCGTATCGAAATTGCCCACCAGCGCCATCGACAGCGTCATCAGCTGTGCCACCGGCCATTCCAGCACCGCCAGCAGCCCATCCCCCGCCCGCCGCTCGTCACTGGACAGCAGCGCCGATTGCGCGCCCTGCGACGCCTGCGCCAACAGCCGGTACAGCAGCACACCGGCCGGGCCCAGCAACAGGAACCAGAACAGCGGCGCAAACCAGCGCCGCAGTGCGTTGATCACGGTTGCTTCGACCAGACCCGGCGCGTCCTCGCGCAGGCTGCCGCCGGCCGACTGCAGCCGGGACACGGCCAGCGCGGCGGCGGGCCCGTCCTCGGCATCGATCACCGCTTCGACGTCACGGTCCAGGTCACGCGGGCCCCAGCACAAGGCCAGCACCACGATGCCGAACAACAGCGCGGGCAACCCGAACAATCGCCCATCCAGAGCCCATTGCAGCAGGCCCATCAGCAGCACGCAGGGCAGGATCGCCACCAGCACGGCATAGTGCCCGGCCGATTCGCCCAACTGCGCGTGCCACCAGCCCAGGTAACGCCCGAACCAACGCCAGTCGCGCACTGTGGCCAGCAGCGCGGGCGCCAGATGGCCAAGTACCAGTGCTGCGATGACCGCTACCAAGGTTGTGAACATGCGCTTCCTCCGGCCTGCGATTGTAGGCCCAGCCGCTGCTGTTCCGGCCCACCCGGTACCTGCCAGGGCACGTTCACGGGCGCTGACTCTGGTACCAGTGCTCGATCAGGGTGCGTGCAATCGACAAGCGCTGTGGCAGCAGGATGCCCTGCCCGTCATCGTCGGTGTCACGTTGCAGGGCCGCGCCCACTTCCTCGACACTGAACCAGCGCGCGTCCTCCAGCTCGCCGTCCACAGTCGGCACATCATCGTGCGCGCTGGCCCGGAAGCCGACCATCAATGCACCCGGGAAGGGCCAGGGCTGGGTGCCCAGATAGTGGGCCTGGGTCACCCGCACCCGCGCTTCCTCGAATACCTCGCGGGCGACGGTCTGTTCAAAGGTCTCACCCGGCTCGACAAACCCGGCCAGTACCGAATAGCGGCGCGCGATCCAGTTGCTCTGCCGGCCCAGCAGCAGCCGGCCGTTGTTCTCGACGGCGACGATCACCGCCGGGTCCACGCGCGGGTAATGCTCGGTACGGCATTGGTCGCAATGGCCAATGAAACCGGAACGGCCAAAACGCACCGCCGAGCCACACACCCCGCAGAACCGGTTGCGCGAATGCCAGTACGACATGCCGCGCGCATAGCAGAACACGTCGGCCACCTCGGCGGGCCAGTTCACCGCTGCCTGGCGCAGATCCATGCGCTGCGGCGCCTGCACCGTCAGCGTTGCCGCCTCGGCCACGAACCAGGCCCGGCCCTCACGCAGCCCGAGAAAGATCGCCACACCTGGGCCACCGCCCAGCGCGCTGCCAGTGAACAGCGCCGGCCCGCCCTGATCATCGGCGAACGCGGTGCCATCGGCATCCAATATCAGGACCTGTGCATTCGGCCACAAGGCCGCCAGCGCATCGGCATCACCACGCACGCCATCGGCACGGTCCAGCGGCGCGCCGACAAAGGCGTGCCCGGCAAAACGGGATTCAGAATTCAGCATCCGCCAGAGCCTGACGACAAAGCGCCACCATCGCAAGCGCGGTCACTTACCATGCGCGGAACGGCTTAGACCGAGAAGCTGCTGCCGCAGCCGCAGGTGGTGCGGGCATTGGGGTTGCGGATCACGAACTGCGCGCCGGTCAGGCTTTCGCTGTAATCCACCTCGGCACCCATCAGGTACTGCAGGCTCAGCGGGTCGACCAACAGGGTGACGCCTTCAGTGACCACCGACAGGTCGTCCTCGGCACGGTTCTCATCAAACTCGAAACCGTACTGGAAGCCGGAACAGCCGCCGCCCTGGATATAGACACGCAGGGCGAGTGCATCGTTGCCCTCGTCCTGGATCAGCTCACGCACCTTGGCCGCAGCCGCCGGGGTGAAATTCAGCGGGCGGTCCAGGGACTGGTAATCAGGCGCCGGCTGAACGCCGGGCAGGGAAACTAGGGTGCTCATGGTGCTCAGGATGGGGCCGGCAAGCCCCTGTTTCAAGCCGCAGCGGCTTCAGCTTTCTTGGATTTCTCGGCAGCCTTGGCCTCCGGCGCCGGCAGCGCTGCCATCGCCGCGGTGTGCAGCAGGCGGCCATTGAGCTGGGCACCGGCGCTCATTTCGACCACGGTGTAATGCACGTTGCCGGTGACACGCGCACTCGGCGTCAGCTCGATGCGCTCGCTGGCATGCACGTCACCTTCCATGGTGCCGCTAAGCACCACTACCGCAGCGCGCACTTCGCCCTCGATCCGGCCGTGCTCGGCCAGGGTCAGCATTGCCTTGGCGCCTTCCTCGGCCACCACTTTACCGATGATGCGGCCTTCCACGTACAGGCTGCCGCTGAACACCACGTCGCCGCGGATTTCCACCTGCGAGCCGATGAGGGCGTCTACGGCCATGTCGCCGTCGTGCTTGGATTTGCTCTTGAACATGCTTACTCCCCTCTGCCGTTGCCGGCGAGTTTCCAATCGAATGTCTGGCTGGAGCTCCCCCCGGCTCCGGTCAGGGAGACTCGCACACGTTGCGGCGTGAAATCCCGGGGCAGCATCACGCTACCGTCCAGTTGTTGAAAATAACGGAAGGAATAATCCTGCCCCGGCGCTCCCTTGCGCTGATGTAGGTCATCCCAGCTCACTGTTGTCAGCTTTCCGTCCTTCACACCCTCAACCGAAAACCGCAGCTGGCCCTGGCTGATCGCACCGCGATTGAGGTTCTGGGTCAGCACCACGCTGTAGTGCCAGGTGCCGGCCGCTTCCGGCGAAAACTCCACCGAGTGCGCGTTCAAGCCCTTGCGCTGACTGGTGGAGCCCACCAGCCGCTCATAGAAGGCCACGTCGGCGCGCAGGCCGGCGATCTCCTCGTCGCGCTCGCCCAGCGAGGCCTGAACTTCGTTGTTGGCGGCGCGGCTGATCTTGTCCGAGGCCTCCAGCGTGGCCTGGCGCTGGCGCAGCTCATCAAGCTGGCTGCGCTGCTGGCTGACCAGCGCCTCGCTCTGACGTAGTTTTTCGCGCATGCCGCCGGCATCGGGCGAGGCGTAACGCGCCGCCAGCCAGCCGACCAGCAGCAGCGACAGCACCCAGGCAACAGCCACTATGGCAAGCGGAAGCCAGGCCGGGCGCGCGCGCGTCGCGCCACGCGGGGTGATCTGGAAACGTGAAGAAGGTCGGTGGGTCATGGCAGGCTCCAGTGGCCCGTGAGGGCGACGTGTGCTCAGTCTGAAACGACGGATCAGTGTAAACGACACGCATGTACACGCGCTGGCGGGTGGATGGCTGGCAATCACCGCAGCCATGCTCGATAGTTGCGATCCTGCTCACAGTACCCGGCCGGACTCCCCCATGACCGAAGCCCATGTATTCGTCATCGGCATTTTGCTGGCCTGGCTGGCCGGCATCCGTGTCTACCTGACCGTCTTCGGCGTCGGCATGGCCGGCCTGATGGGCTGGGTGGACCTGCCCCCGGCGCTGCAGGCCACCGAGTCCTGGTGGGTGCTTGGCACCTCCGGCGCGCTGGCCGTGGCCGAGTTCTTTGCCGACAAGATCCCCGGCGTGGATTCGATCTGGGACCTGCTGCAGACATTGGCGCGCGTCCCGGCCGGCGCCTTTCTTGCCGCCGCCACGCTGTCGCCCAATGGCGAACTCAGCACCGGGGTATTGGCCGCCGGTGCCGGCATCGCACTGACCAGCCATGGTCTGAAGGCCGGCACCCGCGCCCTGCTCAACACCTCACCCGAACCGGCCAGCAACTGGGTTGCCTCGTTTGCCGAAGACAGCGTGGTGATCGGTGCCCTGGCGTTGGCCTTTGCCCATCCCTGGCTGGCCTTGATCTTCGTGATCAGTGCCAGCGTCATCGGCGCCCTGGTTGTCTGGCTGGTGTGGCGCACGCTGTGGCGCGGGCTCAAGCGCATGTTCGCCAGCGCTGACACGCCAGCATCGGCAACCTCAACGCCCGGCGACCACTCGCTGCCGCCCGCCCCCTGAACCATAATCCCCTGATGGCCAGCACCGATACACTCAACGCATCTGCCCGCCCGCTCCGCGCGGAAACTCCTCCTGCCGATTACTCGCAGCGCTGGAGCGTGCGCAATGCGCCGCCCACCGAAGCGGTGCAGGCGCAGCTCAAGACCGGCGAAGGCAGCGGTGCGGCAGCGCTGGCCAGCGATGTCGGCGATGACACCCCGTACCGGGTACTGATCGTCGAGGACAACCGCTCGCAGGCCCTGTTCGCGCAGAGCGTGCTGCACGGCGCCGGCATGCAGGCCTTCGTGCAGATGGACGTTGAAGGCGTGCAGCAGGCCATCAGCGAGCACCGCCCCGACCTGATCCTGATGGACCTGCACATGCCCGGGCTGGACGGCATGCGCTTGACCGCGATGATCCGCCAGCAGCCGCACCAGCAGCTGCTGCCGATCGTGTTCCTGACCGGCGAAGCCGACCCCGACCGTCAGTTCGAGGTACTCGATTGCGGCGCCGATGACGTGCTGGTCAAGCCCATCCGTCCACGCCACCTGGTCGCCGCTGTGGCCAACCGCATCCGCCGCAACCGCATGCAGCCGCTGGGCAAGGCCGACGCCGGCCCGCTGATGAACAACCCCGAGACCGGCCTGCCAACCCGCCACAACGTGATGCAGCAACTGCAGGCTGCCATTGCCGAACAGCAACCGGCCGGCCTGCTGTTCATCGAGATCGCCAGTGCGCTGGGCCTGCGCGAGCGTTATGGCTACGCCAGCTACGAACGGCTGATGGTGCAGGCCGGGCAACGCCTGGCCGAAAACCTGCGCCCGCACCTGCTGGCCCGGCTCAATGACAACAGCTTCCTGCTGCTCAGCCGCGGCATCGATGAAGCCGATGTACCGGCGCTTGCGCAGCAGGTGCGCGATGGCCTGTCGGCGAAGCCGTTTGCGCCGCGCGAGGATGAATCGGTATTCCTGCGCTGCGTGGTCGGCCATGCCAACCTGTCGCAGGACCTCAGCGATGCCGATGCCGCGCTGGAAGCGGTGGAGCGCACTGCCCTGCAGGCGCGGCTGAGCACCGCCGGCATAGCCGCCTACGAAAGCAGCGACGTCGCCCTGAACAACGAACACCTGGCCCTGCTGGAGGGCCAGATCGAACTGGCCTACCAGCCCATCGTCGCCGTTGCCGGCGGCGATACCGCCCAGTACCAGGTGCTGCTGCGGCTGCGCCAGAGCAACGGCACGCTGCTGTCCGCCGGCCAGGTGATTCCCGCCGCCGAAGCGGCCGGGCGCATCGCCGACCTGGACCAGCAGGTGGTCGAGCACGCGCTGGGGCTGCTGCACCTGTACCAGTTCGCACAGCCGCCGATGCGCCTGTTCCTTTCCCAGTCGATGCGCAGTCTGGCGCGCAGCGCCTATGCCGAATGGCTGCTCAATGCGCTGCAGGAACGCCAGGTGGCCGGCAACGGCCTGGTCATCGACGTTCGTCTATCCGATGCATTGGTGCATGCGGTGAGCCTGCAGCAGTTCTGCGCGCAGCTGATGCCGGCCGGCGTGCAGTTCTGCCTGAGCCAGTTTGAACCCGGCGCCGAAGCCAATGCCCTGCTCACCCAGCTGCCGCTGAGCTTTGTGCGCATGGCCGCACGCTACGCCGACAGCCACACCAACCAGAAGCTGCGCGACGAACTGCGCGGCGCGATCGACCTGGCCCACCGCGCCAACCTGCAGATCATCGGCCAGCAGATCGAAGACCCGCAGGCCGCCGCGGCGATGTGGATGGGCGGCATCGATTTCATCCAGGGCAACGTGGTGCAACGCGCAGGCAGCGAGCTCAACTTCGACTTCCAGAACGCGGTGCTGTGAGCGTGCCCGTGTCGGCGGCCTCGCGCGGCTGGGCGCTGCTTGCAGCTGGCAGCGCCGCGGCTGCAGGCGCGCTGGTGTTTGTTCCGGCAGCACCGGCCCTGTCCGTCCCCGGCTGCGCCGCCGTGGCCACGGTCGCCGCACTGCTGGCTGCCCTCAGCGCCGGCCGGCAGATGCGCCTGGCGCAGGCACTGCAGTTGCGGATCGAAGAAGGGCAGCTGGAAAACAAGCGCCTGCAGGTTGCAGCGCAGGACCACAGCACGCTGGAACAGGCACTGCTGCAGGCCAAGCAGGCCGCCGAGGCCGCCACCCTGGCCAAGGGCGAATTCCTGGCCACGATGAGCCACGAGATCCGCACGCCCTTGAACGGCATCCTGCCGATGCTGGAACTGGTTGCCCAAGGCCAGCTGAGCCTCGAACAACGCAACATGCTGGACACGGCCACCGAGAGCTCGCGGCAGCTGTTCCGCATCGTCGACGACATCCTCGACTACTCCAAGCTGGAAGCAAACCGGCTGGAGCTGGAAATCACCACCTTCAACCTGCGCGAGACCCTGGACGGCATGCTGCGGCTGATGCAGCGCGCCGCCGAGCACAAGGGCCTGCGCCTGTCATTGCAGATCGACCCGGCGGTACGCCTGTCGGTGCGCGGCGACCCGGTGCGGCTGCGCCAGGTGCTGGGCAACCTGCTGGTCAACGCGATCAAGTTCACCGAACTGGGCGAGATCAGCATCCACGTCAAGCGCCTGGGCGAAACCGCCGCGCAGCATCGCCTGCGGTTTGAGGTACGCGATACCGGCATCGGCCTGGACGCCAGCCAGGCGCAGCGACTGTTCAACGCCTTCACCCAGGCCGACGCCTCCACCACCCGCCTTTACGGCGGCACCGGGCTGGGCCTGGCCATCTGCAAGCGCATCGTCGACCTGATGCAGGGCAGCATCGGCGTGCAATCCGAACCACTGCGCGGCTCGACCTTCTGGTTCGAGGTTTCGCTGTTGAAGGTGATTGGCGACCTGCACCAGCCCGAACACCTGCGCAACGTACGCCAGGTATTGGTGGTCACCCCCGAGCCACGGCTGCGCCAGCGGCTGCAGCTGGTGCTGCCCAACTGGGGCTATCAGCCGGTGATCGCCAACAACCTGCAGGAGGCGCTGGAACGCCTGCGCAAGCCCACCGTCTCCGGCATCTTCCATGCGGTGATCGGCGACCTGGAACCGCTGCGCAACAGCGCCCCGGCCCTGCAACGTGCAATGGAGCGCATGGAGCAGAACCGCCCGCGCCTGCTCTGGCTGTACGGTGATGCGCCGATCGCCGAGGCCATGCGCGACAGCGCCACCCTGTTGCCCAGGCAGCTGCCCGATGCCCAGCTGCGCAACGCCTTGGCCGAGCCATTGCAGGTTGCACTGAGCCCGGACCCTGCCCTGCTGCTATGGGGCGACAGCGATATCGCCGCCCCCATCACCGCCGTGCCCGCCACAGCCACAATCGCATCTACGGGGATTGCCGCCGACACCGCCACTGCAATTCCCCAGATGACGCCAGTCGCGGCCCCGGCAGCCGCACGCGCAGCGCCCGGCCCCGCCACAGCGGCAGCCGACCTTGCTGGCATGCAGGTGCTGCTGGTCGAGGACAACTCGGTCAACCTGATGGTCGCGCAGAAGCTGCTCAAGATCCTGGGCTGCGACGTGGACACGGCCGAAAACGGCGCCATCGCGCTGGACAGGATGCACGCCAAGCGCTACGACGCGGTGCTGATGGACTGCCAGATGCCGGTGCTGGACGGCTTTGCCGCCACCGGTCGCTGGCGCGAGCATGAAGCCGGAACAGCTGCGCCGACGCGCCTGCCCATCATCGCGATCACCGCCAACGCCATGGCCGGCGACCGCCAGCGCTGCCTGGACAGCGGCATGGACGAATACCTGTCCAAGCCCATCTCGCGCGCGCAGCTTCTGTCCTGCCTGCTGACCTTCAAGCCAGCATCAACTGCAACCCACGATCCGGTTACCAGCATGCACACCACCGACCTTTCCGCCAATGCACTGGCCGCCGCCTCCACCGCACATACCGACGGCATCACCGCCTCCGTGCTGGAGCGCAGCGTGCTGGACGAACTGTTTGAAATTGCCGGTGAGGAAATCAACGCCATCATCGACGTGTTCCTGGAAGAAACCCCGCAACTGGTAAGAGACCTGCAGGAAGCGGCGGTAATGCCCGACCTGCTGCGGCTGGGGCAACTGGCGCACAGCCTCAAATCCTCCAGCGCCAATGTCGGCGTGCTGGCCCTGTCCGAAGCCGCACGCCGGCTTGAGCACGGCGCACGCAGCGGCACACTGGAACGGCCAACGGTGATGGTGGCCTTGATCGTGGCCGAGTTCGGGCGTGCGCGCGTCGCGCTGACCGACTATCAGGCCAGCCAGCGCGGACAGCAGCAGGGGTACTGACCCGGCTGCGGCGCGATCAGTCTTCCAGCTTGGTGAGCAGGTAGTTCGGCTCGCCGATGCGCGCGATCAGATCGAGCTGGGTTTCCAGCCAATCGATGTGTTCTTCCTCGGACTCGAGGATCTTCACGAACAGCTCGCGGCTGACGTAATCGCTGATCGATTCGGCATGGGCCACCGCATCGCGCAGCACCGCGGCCGCTTCGTTCTCCAGCGCAAGATCGCACTTGAGGATTTCGGTGGGGTTTTCGCCGATGCGCAGCTTGCCCAGCGCCTGGAAGTTGGGCAGGCCTTCAAGGAACAGAATGCGATCGGAAAGCACATCGGCGTGCTTCATCTCGTCGATCGATTCCTTGTATTCGTGTTCGGCCAGCTCGTTCAAGCCCCAGTTCTTCAGCATCTTGGCGTGCAGGAAGTACTGGTTGATGGCGGTCAACTCGTTGTAGAGGACCTTGTTGAGAAATTCGATGACCTTGGCGTCGCCTTTCATGGCGCTGACTCCGACGATTGGAACGAGCGCACTTTACCGGTTGCCGGCAGACAATGAAGGAACGCGAATCGTGATCATTAGCCAACGCCGCTGGCGCTGGCGGCAAGGCCTGCTCAGGCCGCCCGCAGCAAGGGCAGTGGCAGATCGCGGCTGGCGCGCGCCTGTTCCAGCAGGCCGGCGGCCATGTCCAGGCAGGAGCCGCAATTGGAACCGCAGCCAGTACGCATGGTCAGTTCGGACACGCTGTCACAACCGGCAAGCGCGGCTTCACGGATCTGGTGATCGGTAACCCCAGTGCAGATGCAAACGTACACGGCTTGACGCCCCTGAACCCGGCCCCATCGGCCGTGTCAGCATTCAATCGCAAATGCGAATGGTTGTCAATTTCGGACGTTAATCATTATTAATCTTCTTGCCGCGCCAAGTTCCCGGCCGCCGCGGGCGTTTGCGCGGGCGCTCGTGGCCGGCACTGCTGCCAGGCATCCACGCCTCCTGCGCGGCCGCCGGCATCGCCTGCACGCCCTGCCCGGCGATACCCCGCGCCAGCGGCGCCAGGTGGCGCAGCGCGCGGGCGTAGACGCCTCGCTTGAAGATCACCACGTGTTCCACCGGATACCAGAAGTCCACCCAGCGCCAGTGATCGAACTCCGGCGTGTCGGTTTCATCCAGGCGCACATGGGCCTCGTCGCCAGTCAGGCGCAGCAGGAACCACACCTGCTTCTGGCCGATGCAGACCTGCTTCTCGGTATGCCGGATGGCCCGTGTAGGCAGCCGGTAGCGAAGCCAACCGGGGGTCGCCCCCAGGACTTCAACGTGTTCAGGCAGCAGGCCGGTTTCTTCCTGCAATTCGCGATACATGGCCTCGACCGGGGTCTCGTCGGTATTCATGCCGCCTTGCGGGAACTGCCAGCCATCCCGGCGCACACGTCGTGCCCAGAACACCTGCCCGTCTTCCCGCATCAGCACAATGCCGACGTTCGGTCGATAGCCGTCCGGATCGATCACGATGCGGACTCCTAAAATTTCTACTGTCGACGACTCTGCCATGGCTGCTGTAATGCCACAAGCACAGAAAAACCTGTTGACAAAAAGTTACGCCACCACCAGAATTACCGGCTCCCAAGGCTATGTAGCTCAGCCGGTTAGAGCACAGCACTCATAATGCTGGGGTCGGTGGTTCGAGTCCACCCATAGCCACCAAGGGACGCAGGTTTGACCTGCACTACAGCCCCGTCGCCAAGCGGTAAGGCATCTGACTCTGACTCAGACATTCGGAGGTTCGAATCCTTCCGGGGCTGCCAGACACAAAAGGGCCTGATCGAAAGATCAGGCCCTTTCTGCTTCATCCCGCCACACCTGTCGCCACACCCAGGCCAACCCATCGGCCAGATGTGCGATAATCACAGCGCACCATAGCCCCGTCGCCAAGCGGTAAGGCATCTGACTCTGACTCAGACATTCGGAGGTTCGAATCCTTCCGGGGCTGCCACATACGAAAGACCCGATCGAAAGATCGGGTCTTTTTTTGTGCGGTGATTTTTGCGCTGTGATCCGACACGGGATGTTCGAACAACTTGAACCCACCCGCACCGCAACCACACCACACCACAATGCAGAAACGACAAAAGCCCGGCCGAAGCCGGGCTTTTGCTTTCCCAGTGGGATTCCGAAGAACCCCACCCAGAAGCGATTAACGCTTGGAGAACTGGGTGGCGCGACGCGCCTTGTGCAGGCCGACCTTCTTACGCTCGACTTCACGAGCGTCACGGGTCATGAAGCCAGCCTTGCGCAGCTCGGACTTCAGGCTTTCGTCGTACTCGACCAGCGCACGGGCGATGCCCAGACGGATCGCACCGGCCTGGCCGGTGGTGCCACCACCAGCAGCAGTGACAAGAATGTCAAAGCTTTCGGTGTTCTGGGTCAGTTCCAGCGGCTGACGCACGATCATGCGTGCGGTCTCACGGCCAAAGAACTCGTCCAGCGGACGGCCATTGACGGTGATGTTGCCAGTGCCCTTGCGCAGGAACACGCGAGCGGTGGAGGACTTGCGGCGGCCAGTGCCGTAGTTTTGAGTGATAGCCATGATTAGATATCCAGAACCTGCGGCTGCTGTGCTGCGTGCGGATGCTCAGTGCCTGCATAGACCTTGAGCTTGCGGTACATCTGACGACCCAGCGGGCCCTTCGGCAGCATGCCCTTGACGGCGATCTCGATCACGCGCTCCGGGTGACGCTCCAGCGCCTGCTCCAGGGTTTCGGTCTTCAGGTTACCGATGTAGCCGGTGAAGCGATGGTACTTCTTGTCCTTCAGCTTCTTGCCGGTAACAGTAATTTTGTCGGCATTGATGACGACCAGGTAATCACCGGTGTCAACATGCGGGGTGTAAACCGGCTTGTGCTTGCCACGCAGGCGGCGAGCCAGCTCGGTGGAGAGACGGCCCAGCGTTTTGCCGGCGGCGTCAACGAGGTACCAGTCGCGCTGGACGGTCTCGTTCTTTGCAGTGAAAGTGCTCATAAAGAACTCAGGTAGGTCGGGCTGATTTCGGCGAGATGAACCACCGGAACTTTGCCACGCGTTGTGAAGGTGAAACAGAAGAGGCGGGATTGTACTGGCCGTACGCCCGCGGCGCAAGTTGCGCGCCTGAACGGCTGACCTGCCGCGGCCTTGGCAGGCCCAGGGCCAGCGGCGAGAATCGCCACATACCCCACTGCACGGCCGCCATGATAACCGCCCGCGTACAAACGCCCCTGGACCACCTGCTGACCGAAGCCCAGCGCGCGCTGGACACGGTGTTCGGCAATCCGCCGGCCGCCCGCCCCAACCCGGCCGGCGACACCCCCGAAGTGGTGCTGGAGCCGGCCGAGGTCCGCCACGCCGCCGGCCTGATGCGCATCAACCACGTCGGCGAGGTCTGCGCGCAGGGCCTGTATTTCGGCCAGGCAGCGGTCGCCCGCGACCCCGCCACCCGCGCACACCTGCTGGAAGCCGCGCAGGAAGAGACTGACCACCTGAGCTGGTGCGCTGACCGCCTGCGCGAGCTGGACAGCCGCCCCAGCCTGTTCAACCCGCTCTGGTATGCCGGCAGCTACACCATCGGCACCCTGGCCGGCCTGCGCGGCGATGGCTGGAACCTGGGCTTCGTGGTGGAGACCGAGCGCCAGGTGGAAGCGCATCTGGACGAACACCTGGAAACCCTGCCGCCCGCCGACCAGCGCAGCCGCGAGATCCTCAAGGTGATGAAGATCGATGAAGCGCGCCACGCCGAGCATGCCGAACATGCCGGCGCGCGCAAGCTGCCCTTCCCGATCCCGTCGGTGATGGCGCTGGCTTCCAAGGCGATGAAAGCCGTGGCGTACCGGATTTAAGGCCTCACCTGTAGCGCCGAGCTATGCTCGGCTGGGGCCTTACCGGGAACGCATCACCTGTAGTGCCGAGCCACGCTCGGCTGGGGCCTTACCGTGAAAGCATCGCTGTAGTGCCGAGCCATGCTCGGCTGGGGCCTTACCGGGAAACGCCCCTGCCGAGCATGGCTCGGCACTACATGCTCAGGCTCATGCATGGAGCCTTTGCCGAGCATGGCTCGGCACTACTGCTCAGCTGACCATTTTCAGGCCGATGACGCCGGTCACGATCAGGCCGATGCACAGCAGGCGCGGCCAGCTGGCGCTGTCCCCGAACAGGATCACGCCGGCGATCGCCACGCCAACGGCGCCGATACCCGTCCAGATCGCATAGCCGGTACCTACCGGTATCGTGCGCAGCGCCTGGGTCAGCAACCATAGGCTGATGCCGGCAAATACCACGGTGAACACACTCGGCCAGAGCCGGGTAAAGCCTTCGCTGAACTTCAGGCCCAGCGCAAATCCAATCTCGAACAGGCCCGCAAGCAGCAGGTAGATCCAGGGCATCGCCAACTTCCTTTACAAAAAAGACGGCGGCCCGGTGAGTTCACACCGGGCCGCCGTCGGCAAACGTCTGCAGCAGATGCAGGGCGGGCCGTCCCGCCTGTTTTTGCGCAGACAGGCATGCCGGCCCGCGCAGGTGCTGCTTACTCGGCCAGGTTGCGGCCGTGGAACAGTTCTTCGATCTCGCGGCGCAGCAGCGCCTCGATCTTCATGCGTTCCTTGAAGGACAGGTTCTTGGCCTTCTCTTCGAACAGGTACTTGTCCAGGTCAAAGTCCTGCAGGTGCATCTTCGTGTGGAAGATATTTTCCTGATAGACATTGACGTCGAACATCTCGTAACGCGACTTGATGTTCTTGGCCAGGAAGTTCTGGATCGAGTTGATCTTGTGATCGATGTAGTGCTTCTTGCCCTTCACATCACGGGTGAAGCCACGCACGCGGTAATCCATGATCACGATGTCTGATTCCAGACTCTCGATCAGGTAGTTCAGCGCCTTCAACGGCGAAATCACGCCACAGGTAGCCACGTCGATATCGGCGCGGAAGGTTGCGATGCCTTCCTGCGGGTGCGTTTCCGGATAGGTGTGCACGGTGATGTGCGACTTGTCCATGTGCGCGACCACGGCGTCGGAGATCAACTCCTTGCCGGCCTGCTTCTTGTCGATCACCGGTTCCTCGGAAATGAGAATTGTGACCGAGGCACCCTGTGGGTCGTAATCCTGACGCGCGATGTTCAGGATGTTCGCACCGATGATTTCAGCCACATCGGTGAGGATCTGCGTGAGTCGATCGGCGTTGTATTCCTCGTCGATGTACTCGATATAACGCTGGCGCTCCTCTTCGGTACGCGCATAACAGACGTCATAAATGTTGAAGCTCAAGGCCTTGGTGAGGTTGTTGAATCCTTGCAACCTCAGGCGAGGCAACGGCTTGACCACGGCGGTCGATCCTGTAGATGGTGGGAAAGGCGGAAGTATGGGGCAAAGTGTCTCCCTGTGATACTTGCTCCGTGATGCACGTTTGCCCCTTATGCTCGGCCTCGTTAAGCTTGCCCATTAAGCAAGTTCATCCAAACTGTGAACGCCATCATGAGCCCAGGTAACGCCAACACCGTGTCCAACGTGCGTCTTGCCTCCAGCCCGCTGGCGCTGGACATTGCTACCATTGACCGCTTTCTGGCCCACAGCCACCGGCGCCGCTACCCTGCGCGGACCGATGTGTTCCGCCCCGGGGACCCCGCCGGAACCATGTATTACGTGATCAGCGGCTCAGTCAGCATCATTGCCGAGGAAGACGACGACCGTGAACTGGTACTGGGCTATTTCGGCGCAGGGGAGTTCGTCGGCGAGATGGGCCTGTTCATAGAATCGGACAAGCGCGAGGTGATCCTGCGCACCCGGACCCCCTGTGAACTGGCTGAAATCAGTTACGAAAGGCTGCACCAGCTGTTCCTTGGGCCACTGTCAGTGGATGCGCCCAAGCTGCTGTACGCCATTGGCTCACAGATCTCCCGCCGCCTGCTGCACACCAGCCGCAAGGCCAGCCGCCTGGCCTTCCTAGACGTGACCGACCGCATCGTGCGGACCCTGCACGACCTGTCCAAGGAACCGGAATCGATGAGCCACCCCCAGGGCACCCAGCTGCGCGTCTCGCGTCAGGAAATCGCCCGCCTGGTGGGGTGTTCGCGGGAAATGGCCGGCCGTGTCCTGAAGAAGCTGCAGGCCGATGGGCTGCTGCATGCCCGCGGCAAGACCGTTGTGCTGTACGGAACGCGCTGACCCGCGCGAATACGTATTCACGTATCAACCTCGTGGTTCGCGCGCTGCCGGACAGCGCCACGGGCCACGCGGCTGCAGGCGCGTGGCGACGCGCGCCTGACAGGGCGCCACCTTCAGCCTGCTCAAGCGCAGGCGTAGCCTCTGGCCCCTAGCGCACCTGTCCGCGCGCCCCTTCTTGAGGGGCCCGCGCGCCTCCCGCTCGGGCACAGATCGCCGCCAGACAGGCCGGCAACCCAGGTTGCGGCACGCCCCTTGGGAAGCCGTGGACAGATTGGCGGCATGGCCCCAACGGTCTCCTCCGCCCGCCAATATCGCTTCTGCCAGCTTCCAGAGTGCGCTGCGCTTAGCCAGGACCACGGAGCTGCGCTCCCTCGGCTGCGAAGCTGACCATCCGCCGTACCCCCTTCCCTCGCGTGCAACCTTTGCCCAAGGGTTCCCGGCGGAACCTTGCTTGCGGCGCATCTTCGTTGGGCTATCCGGCAGGACGGAAACGCGCAGCCGGGGCTTGGGGCACGCCGGGATCGCAAAAACGCCTCACCCAGGCAGCACCACCACGAATGTTGATTCTGGTGTCATCAGCAGTAGCCTTCGCTGGCCTTACCGAGGCGAGGAACACCCTGAGGACATGCAGATACGACAACGAAAAAGGCACTTTAAAACTGTGAACTCTGTCGGCACCGTAAATCTCATTAGGCATTGCGAACTAGCCTGTTTTCTCGATTCTCGCTACTGCTGCACACCGCGATTTCGAATGACGCGGAAATTGAACATATAACGGCAAATTACGTGTTTTTTGGCGCTGATACAGGTAGGAAATCAACCCAATCCACTACGTTGCGTTGCAACTTTCCTTGACCTGACCTGCCTCGCACCGCAGGCTTGGGGAATGGAATTTGGAAGCGAATTTTACTGGTTCATCCTGATTGGCCTGGGCGCACAGCTGGTGGACGGCGCTTTGGGCATGGCGTTCGGGCTGATTTCGTCCTCGGTCCTGCTGAGCATGGGGCTGCCACCGGCGGCGGTCAGTGCCAGCATCCACACCGCCGAGGTCTTCACCACCGGCGCGTCCGGGGTCTCGCACCTGGCCGCCGGCAACGTCGACAAGCGCCTGTTCTTCCGGCTGGCCATACCCGGCGCCATTGGCGGCGCGATCGGCGCGTATGTACTGACCCAACTCCCGGGCGACGTGGTGCGCCCCTTCATCTACCTGTACCTGCTGGTACTGGCGATCTTCATCCTGGCGCGCGCGGCGGGCAAGTTCATGGCCAAGCAGGAAGTGAAACGGGTGCCGGTACTGGGCTTCTTCGCCGGCCTGCTGGACGCCACCGGCGGCGGCGGCTGGGGGCCGGTGGCCACTTCCACCCTGCTGGCCCGTGGCGGCCAGGCACGCACCACCATCGGCTCGGTCAACGCCGCCGAGTTCATCGTGACCCTGTCGATCTCGGCCACCTTCCTGCTGTCGATGGGCCTGCAGCACCTGTCCATCGTCGCCGGCCTGCTGGTCGGCGGAATGATGGCCGCGCCGGTGGCGGCCCTGCTGGTGAAGCGGGTCAAGGAGCGCTGGGTGCTGATCGGCGTCGGCGTGCTGGTGCTGTCGATCAGCCTGTTCCAGATCGGCATGGCGGTGGCGAAGCTGCGCGGAGAGTGAGGTGCCGCCAAGCAACGCGCGGACTTTCTGAGCCCCTCTCCCGTTCACGGGAGAGGGGTTGGGGTGAGGACGCTTTTAAGCTCTAAAAGCTTGAGAAGCTCACCTCATCCGCCCTGCGGGCACCTTCTCCCGCAAGCGAGAGAAGGGAGATTTCCACATGCCTGCAATCTGATAGCCCCTCTCCCGTTTACGGGAGAGGGGTTGGGGTGAGGGCGCTTTTTAGCTCTAAAAGCTCCCCTCATCCGCCCTCCGGGCACCTTCTCCCGTAAACGGGAGAAGGGATGTCGGCTCCGGTAGGCTCTTCAGGTGCCTCAAAAGCGCCCTCATCCGCCCTTCGGGCACCTCGCTCCGCGCCCCGGCCCCGCGTAGCACGCGGGGCGTACGAACAGTCACGAGCCTTTGGCTCGTGAACGCCTGTTCTTAACCCCGTAAACGGGAGAAGGGATATTGGCTCCGCTTTGGATCAGTTCGGCAGCGGCTTGCCGCCGCGGCCGGGGCAGCCCCAGTTGAGGATCGGCGTGCCGGGGGGCAGTACCTTGCCGAAGTACGCCACACGCGAATGCTTGGGGTTCACCACCACCGGTGCCTTGGCCGCCTTGAGCAGGGGCAGGTCGGCGGTGCTGTCCGAGTAGGCGATGGCGACATCGCCGTAACCGCGCTCGCGCAGCATGCGCATCTTCTCTTCGTTGTGGCAGTGGCGGGTGGCACCCATCGCACCCAGACGCGGGCCGACCTCGCTGCCGATCACCGGCACACCCTGCTCGGCCACGAAGGCGAGAATGGCGCGCGCCAGCTCCGGCGGCGCGCCGGTGGCCACGATCACCCGGTCACCGGCACGGCGGTGCGCGGCAAATACCTGCAGCGCATGCGGCAGCAGGTGCTCGCGGATCTGCGGCTCGTGCTTGAGCACGTACTGGTCGATCACCTTGTTGAAGTCACGCGCCTGGTGCAGGCCGAAGGTGGCGATCCAGACATAGCCGGAAATGCCGAAACGGCGCGTCGGCAGCAGCGCCACCAACGGCCCCAGCAATGGCGTGGCGAGGATGGCCGCCAGCAGCCGCAGCGGATTGCGCTTGATCAGCCAGGCGAACAGGTGGCTGCCGGAATCACCGTCATACAGCGTGTGATCGAAGTCGAAGACGACCAGCTGCGCGTCGTCGCGGGGGGTCGGATAGGGCTCAGTCATGCGGGGAAGAATAGCTGACGCAGACCCTCACCTGGCTCTTCAACGCGCATGAAGGTCTCACCGACCAGGAAGGCGTTGACGCCCGCATCGCGCATCAGCTTGACGTCGGCCGGGCCCATGATGCCGCTCTCGGTGACCAGCAGGCGGTCACGCGGCACCGCGTCCTTCATCGACAAGGTGTTGTCCAGCGACACCTCGAAGGTGCGCAGGTTGCGGTTGTTGATGCCTACCAGCGGCACCGGCACCTGGATGGCGCGTTCCAGTTCGTCGATGTCGTGCACTTCCACCAGCACGTCCATGCCCAGCTGCATGGCCAGGTCGGACAGCCCGGCCAGCTGCCGGTCGTCCAGCGCCGAGACGATCAGCAGGATGCAGTCGGCACCCAAGACGCGCGCCTCGACCACCTGGTACGGGTCGATGACGAAATCCTTGCGCAACACCGGCAGCGTGCAGGCCTCGCGGGCCTGCTGCAGGTACAGGTCGGCGCCCTGGAAGAAGTCCACGTCAGTCAGCACCGATAGGCAGCTGGCGCCGCCCAGCTCATAGCTCACCGCGATATCGGCCGGATGGAAGTCCGGGCGGATCACGCCCTTGGACGGGCTGGCCTTCTTGATCTCGGCGATCACCGCCGGATCGCCATTGGCGATGGCCGCGTTCAGCGCATTGGCAAAGCCACGCACCGGCGAGGCATCGCCCACGCGCGCCTGCAACTCGGCCAGCGGCACGCGGCTGCGGCGCTCGGCTACCTCCTGCACTTTGCGGGCGAGGATGGTGTTGAGGATGTCGCTCATGGATCTGCTTCCTGGAAGACGGGCGTTGCGGACGCGGAGTATCGGGAGGGAATTATCGGGGATTGCCGGCCAGCACGCGGCTGGCCTGCACGTACTGCTGCATGCGCGCACGCGCACCGCCATCGACAATCACCGCGCGGGCGCGGGCCAAGCCGTCGGCGATGCTGTCGGCCACACCAGCCACATACAGGGCGGCACCGGCGTTGAGCGCCACGATATCGTTGGCCGGGCCCGGCTGGTTGTCCAGCACCGCGCGCAGCATGGCGATGGATTCCTCCGGGTTCTCGACCTTGAGGTTGCGGCTGGCCGACATGGCGATGCCGAAATCCTCGGGATGGATTTCATACTCGCGCACCTTGCCGTCGCGCAGCTCGCCGACCAGGGTGCCGGCGCCCAGCGAGATCTCGTCCATGTTGTCGCGGCCCCACACCACCAGCGCACGCTCGGCGCCCAGCTCACGCAGCACGCGCGCCTGGATGCCGACCAGGTCGGAATGGAACACGCCCATCAGGATGTTGGTAGCGCCCACCGGGTTGGTCAGCGGACCGAGGATGTTGAAGATGGTGCGCACGCCCATCTCGCGGCGTACCGGCGCAACCACCTTCATCGCCGGGTGGTGCATGGGCGCGAACATGAAGCCGATGCCGGTCTGCTCGATGGCGCGGGCTACCTGCGCGGGCTGCAGCTCGATCACCGCACCGAGTGCTTCCACCGCGTCGGCACTGCCCGACTTGGAGGAGACACTGCGGTTGCCGTGCTTGGCCACCTTGGCGCCTGCTGCGGCCACCACGAACATCGAACAGGTGGAGATGTTGAAGGTATGCGAGCCGTCACCACCGGTGCCGACGATATCGACCAGATGGGTCTTGTCGGCCACCTGCACCGGCAGCGCGAATTCGCGCATCACCGTCGCCGCGCCGGCAATCTCGCCCACGGTTTCCTTCTTGACCCGCAGGCCGGTGAGGATGGCCGAGGTCATGGTCGGCGAGATTTCGCCGCGCATGATCTGCCGCATCAGATCGACCATCTCGTCGAAGAAGATCTCGCGGTGCTCGATGGTGCGTTGCAGGGCTTCCTGCGCAGTGATGGTCATGACAACTCCAAGAATCAGGAAATAACGATGTAATCGCTTTGGCTGTGGATGCCGGCGTGTGCGCCAGCGCGCAGCTGCACATGCAGGCCACCGATCGGCCCCACCGGCAGGCAGCTGTCCACTTCCAGCAGCGCATCGCGGTGCGGCTTGATCCACTGCGCCTGGGCCCGCGCCAGCGCCTTGCGTTTGGCCTCGGCCGCGTCGCCGGCAACCACCAGCAGATAACTGTGGGCCTCGCCGAATTCGCCTTCGACATAGCCGCCGAGATTGACGAAGAACAGCGTCGGCGCATCGGCAGCGGGTGCGTCCTGCGACAGGCGCACCTGCCAGTCCTCGACGCCATCCACTGTCATCCACGAATCCAGATGCAGGCCGGCCGCCTCGCCGAACCATTGCTGGCGCAGCTGCGGATAGGTCTGTTCGATGCTGGGGCCGATTGCGAACACCACGTCGTGCACTTCGGTATTGGCACGCGCGTGGCGGCCACCGAGCATGACCACGAACAGACGGAGATTCTCCAGGCTCATGCCACAGGCCTCGCGGTAAGGGCCAGGCGCAGGCCAAAGCCGATGAAAAGAACGCCGGCCAGCTTGTCCAGCCATTGCAGACCACGCGCGGCCCAGCGGCTGCTGCGCACGCGGTCGGCGGCCAGCACATAAGCCGCACTGATCGGCAGCCCGTTGACAGTGAATATCAGGCCCAGCAGCGCAAACGCCAGCGGCTTGTTCTGCACGGACGGCGCGATGAACTGCGGCAGGAAGGCGAGGAAGAACAGCACCACCTTCGGGTTCAGCACATTGGTCAGGAAGCCACCGGCAAATACCTGCCAGAACGAGCCGGCGCTGCCGCTGCTCGCGGCGACATCCGCCTGCAGCGTGGACTCACCGGTGTTGCGCAGCAAGCGCACGCCCACCCACAACAGATAGGCCGCACCGATCCACTTGATCACCGTGAACAGCGTGGCCGAGGTCGCCAGCAACACGCCCAGCCCCAACGAAGCCAGCGCCACATGCACCAGGCACCCGCTGATGATGCCTGCGAGCGCGGCAAACCCGGCGCGGCGGCCACCGCGCAGCGAACGGCTGACCATGTACAGCACATCCGGGCCCGGCGTCAGGTTCAACAACCAGCCGGCCAGCATGAACAGCAGCAGCTGGCTCGGCTCGATCAACATGTGCGATCCAGAAAGTTCTTCATCAGCGCGTGGCCGTGCTGGGTGAGGATGGATTCGGGGTGGAACTGCACACCTTCGACCGGATACTCACGGTGACGCAGGCCCATGATTTCTTCCATCGAGCCATCCGGATTCTCGGTCCAGGCGGTGATTTCCAGCACCGACGGCAAGGTTTTCTTGTCCACCACCAGCGAGTGGTATCGGGTGGCCTCGTAGCGGTCCGGCAGGCCGGCAAACACGCCCTTGCCTTCATGGCGGATGGGCGAAGTCTTGCCATGCATGATGTTGCCGGCGCGGATCACATCACCGCCGTAGACCTGGCCAATGCCCTGGTGGCCCAGGCACACGCCGAACAGCGGAATCGTCGGGCCCAGCTGGCGGATCACTTCCAGCGACACACCGGCATCGTTCGGCGTTTTCGGGCCGGGCGATACCACGATGTGCGAAGGCTGCAGCGCGGCGATTTCAGCAACGCTCATCGCGTCATTGCGCACCACCTTGACCTCGGCACCCAGCATCTGCAGGTATTGCACGAGGTTGAAGGTGAAGCTGTCGTAGTTGTCGATCATCAACAGCATGGTTCATCTCTCATCATTGTCGTGTAGCCGTCGGTGCTTCGTCGATGCGTGTAATCAGCTGCCATTCCCCATCCCAGCGTGCATAGCCCGGGGCCGCATAGTCGGTATCCGCACTCACCGAGCCAATTCCAAATTTCGCCATGTCCGCAACCGGTACCGTCCAATTGCATGCACAGCCCTGTTCCTGGCCAAGAACCGTTATTGCAGGATCAACCCCAATCTTTCCGTAGAACGCAACCTGTTCCACAGAAACCCGACGAAACCACCTGTTCGCAGTACGCCTCATTGACCATCGTTCCAGCCAGTTGAGTGGCCGACCAAGCTGCTTTTCAATCCCCGAATAATCAAAGCCCTCGCGAAGATTCTTCTGCAGCATGGAACCGTGCCAGATCACCAATGCTCCACTTTCCACGACTTTGTGCCGACCTGCCGGGAACACGTAGTTCGCGCAAGACGACATGCAGATGTCGCCAACCACACGCACATCCATCCTGCGGTCGTGGATCATTCGACCCAACGCCATCCCCGCCTCGACATCGCCGCCGCCGGATCGAATGGCCAGCTCTGTCAGCGCATGGTCCGCATCCAGGAACGCACGCACCTTGCCAACCGATTCAGGCGCTATGCGCCCGTCGAAATGGAGAACCGCGCCCTGTGAACGAATCACTGCAAGTTGATCGTTCGCGCGTGCCTCGGTTTGCTCGGCTGATGCCACGGATGCCAAGCCCATCGCTGCCATGAGCAGCGCAGAACGCAGGCCATTGGCAATCGGACCGTTCACCTCACAAACCCTTCGCCGCCTGCGCCACCGCACGGAACAACGCGCGGCCCTTGTTCATGGTTTCCTGCCATTCGGCATCGGGGTCGGAGTCGTAGACCACGCCGCCGCCGGCCTGCACGTACAGATAACCGTCCTGGATCACCGCAGTGCGAATCGCGATGGCGGTGTCGGCATCGCCATTCCAGCCGATGTAACCGACCGCGCCGGAGTAGACGTTGCGCTTGACCGGCTCCAGCTCGCGGATGATTTCCAGCGCGCGGATCTTCGGCGCACCGCTGACGGTGCCGGCCGGGAAGGTCGCGCGCATCACGTCGCTATAGCTCAGGCCGGCCTTCAAGGTGCCGGTGACTTCGCTGACGATATGCATGACGTGGCTGTAGCGTTCGATCACGAACTGCTCGCCGACCTTGACCGAACCCGGCTCGGCGACGCGGCCGACATCGTTGCGGCCCAGATCGATCAGCATCACGTGCTCGGCACGTTCCTTGGGATCGGCCAGCAATTCAACTTCCAACGCCTTGTCCAGCTCCGGCGTCGCGCCGCGTGGGCGGGTGCCGGCGATGGGACGCACGGTGACGATGCCATCGCGCAGGCGCGCCAGAATTTCCGGCGAGGAGCCGACCACCTGGGTGCCGCCGACATCGATGAAATACATGTACGGCGACGGGTTCAATGCTCGCAGCGCGCGATAGACGTCGATCGGCCGCGCGCGGAACGGCACGCGCAGGCGCTGGCTCGGCACCACCTGGAAGATGTCGCCGGCGCGCACGTATTCCTGCGCCTTGCGCACCACCGCGTGGTATTCCTCGCGAGTGAAGGAGGACTGGAAATCCTGCTCGTCGATGGCATCGGATACCTGCGACTGCGGGTAACCGGCACCGCCCTGGCGCAGGCGATGAGCCAGCTCGTCCAGGCGGCGGTTGGCCCGCGCCCAGGCCTGCGGCTGCGCCGGGTCGGCGTGCACGATCAGGTACAGGCGGCCCTTGAGGTTGTCGAACACCGCCAGTTCTTCGGACAGCATCAACAGGATGTCGGGCGTGCCCAGTTCGTCGGGCTTTTCGCCCGCACCCAGGTGCGGTTCGATGTACTGGATGCACTCAAAGCCGAACCAGCCGACCAGGCCACCGGTAAAGCCCGGCAGGCCATCGAGCTGTGGCACCGAATACTGCTTGCGCAGCACTTCCACTTCGGCCAACGGATCGGCCACTTCACGGCGCTCGACCACTTCACCCAACTCGCTGACTTCCAGCGTATGCCCACGGAAGCTGTAGATGCGGCGCGCCGGCATGCCGATGATGGAATAGCGCCCAAAGCGCTCGCCGCCTTCGACCGATTCAAACAGATAGGTATACGGGCCGTCGGCAAGCTTCAGATAGACCGAAAGCGGCGTGTCCAGGTCGGACAGCACTTCGCGGACGACGGGTACGAAATTATGCGGGTGTGCGGTGTGGCCTTCAGCGGCCAGCTGCTGGAACTGCTCTTGCGTGATCAAGACGGCTTTCCTTCCGGGATTCGACGATGGCGGTACGGACGACGGCAACGGGCCACCATCGCCACCAGCGGCGAGCGGAAGAAAGGGAACGCTTGGTCGTCAAAATGGGCACCGCCCAACTTTACCGCAAGATGGCCGCCCGGTGTGCATCCGCAGCATGCGCAGATGCTTGCAGCGGCAACGATTCACCCGCCCAGCAGGGGCGTATCGGCCGGCAGATGCATGCGAACCCGGCCGGCCACGCATTGCAGGTGGAAGCGCCGGGCCTGCAGGGGTTCGCCGTCCAGGTTCAGTGTCAGCGGCTGTTCGGCCTCGATCCAGACCTCGCTCAGCCGCGCCCGTTCAGCTACCTGCTCCAGCGCGGCGTGCTTGCCTTCGCTGAACAAGGTGCCCAAGGTCGACATCACCTCGCCGGACAACTCCGGCACCACGGTCAGGTCCAGGCGGCCGTCGTCGAGCAGCGCTTCGGGGCACAGTTGCTGGCCGCCGCCGGCCTGCCGGCCGTTGCCGACCCCCAGCGCGATGAAACCGCCTTGCCAGTCGAAACCCTGCGCGTGGATGCGCGCCTGGATCGGCTCGATCCGGCCCAGCTTGGCGATGCCGGTAATGACATAGGCCAGGCCGCCGAGCATCTTCTTCAGTCCGTCATGGGTTTCCACGGTTACTTCGGTGCCGAAGCCACCGCTGGCCAGATTGGCGCACCAATGCACCCTGCCATCACCGTCAACCCGCAGCAGATCGATCAGCCGCGCCGGCGTCTGGCCTGGCAGCTGCAAAGCGGCCAGCGGCTCGGGGGGAATGCCGGCGGCGGTGGCGAAGTCGTTGGCGGTGCCGAGCGGCAACAAGGCCAGCGCCGGAAGCTGCGCTGCATCCTGCCCGGTATGCGCCATGGCCTCGGCCACTTCACTGAGGGTGCCGTCACCGCCACCGGCGATCAGCAGCGGCGCCTGCGCGGCGATTGCCTCGCGTACGTAGCGTTCTGCGTCACCGCTTTCCCAGGTCACCCTGACCCGCACGTCCTGACCCTGCTCGCGAAGCTGCGCAACCGCCTCACGTACAGCGTCGTCGCCGGCGGATTTGCCGTTGAGGATGAGGAACCAGGGGCTTGCTTGCATGCCGTTCTCCAGGGAAGGCGCTCAGCCTAGCAAGCGGCTCACTGCAGGCAGATGAATGTCACGCCTTTGTCACGGGGCATCCGGAGAATGAAAGGCCATAGCAAGGACGACGGATGGAGGCAGGATCAGCCTCCCATATCATTCCCCGGCCGCAACGGTGACGTTGCGGCTTTTTTTTTGCCTTCAGAAAACCACCCGCTTCCGTTGTGGGAGCGGCATAAGCCGCGAAGCAAGCAGCGATCAAACAACGGGGTACAGGCGATCAGAAGATGTACGAGCTTCGCGGCTTACGCCGCTCCCACGAAATCGCGGCGCTGACATGTCGTCGGCGAAGCCTCTGCCGAGCATGACTCGGCACTACGCGGGCAGCTTCTTTTTGCATAGCCAATGCAAGGCTGGGAGGCTTGAGTCCTGGGCCGCCCGATGACGTTGCGACGGTTTTTGTAGAGCCGAGCCATGCTCGGCTGGGGCACTACCGATAACGCCTCTGCCGAGCATCGCTCGGCACTACCTCAGTCGCCTTTGGCGAATTTCTGCAATGCATCGCCTTGCAGGCGATACACGGTCCATTCGTCCTGGGCGACGGCACCGGCGGCCTTGTAGAACTCGATGGCCGGGGTATTCCAGTCCAGCACCGACCACTCGAAGCGGCCACAACCCTGCTCCACCGCCAAACGCGCGATGTGCTGCAACAAGGCCTTGCCCGCGCCGCTACCGCGCGACTCGGGGCTGACGTACAGATCTTCCAGATAGATGCCGTTGCGGCCCAGCCAGGTCGAGTAGTTGTAGAAAAACACCGCATAACCAATCGCCTGGCCATCGCGTTCGCAGATCAGCGCCTGTGCCTTGGCATCGGCGCCGAACAGGCTGGCGCGGATACCGGCCTCATCGGTCTGCACCGAGGATTCGGCCTTCTCGTAGATGGCCAGTTCGCGGATGAAGTGCAGGATCAGGCCTGCGTCATCGGCAACTGCCGGACGAATCTGCACGTCAGCCGCGCCCATCACTCAGCCCCGCGCCGCAGCAACATTGCCGCGCATCTTGGCAATCATCGCGGCGTAGTCAGGTGCGTTGAAGATGGCCGAACCGGCCACGAAGGCGTCGGCGCCGGCTGCGGCGATTTCGCCGATATTGTCGGCCTTGACGCCGCCATCGACTTCCAGCAGCACCGGCTTGCCGAGCTTGTCGATCATCGCCCGTACTGCACGCAGCTTGTCCAGCGTCGACGGGATGAAAGCCTGGCCACCGAAGCCCGGGTTCACCGACATCAGCAGCACCAGGTCCAGGTCTTCCAGCACCCAGTCCAGCACCTCGACCGGGGTGGCCGGGTTCAGCACCAGGCCGGCCTTGCAGCCGTGCGACTTGATCAGCTGGATGGTGCGGTGGACGTGGCGGCTGGCTTCCGGGTGGAAGCTGATGATGCTGGCACCGGCCTCGGCGAAGTCCGGCACGATGCGATCGACCGGCTCGACCATCAGGTGCACGTCGATCGGCGCGGTCACGCCGTGCTTGCGCAGGGCCTGGCAGACCATCGGGCCGATGGTCAGATTGGGCACGTAGTGGTTGTCCATCACGTCGAAATGGACCCAGTCGGCACCGGCCGCCAGGACGTTGTCGACCTCCTCGCCTAGCTTGGCGAAATTGGCCGAAAGAATGGACGGGGCAATGATGCAGTTGGACATGACGGGGCCTTTCAGCGCTTGCGCAGGGTTTTGATGCGGTCGTAGGCGGCGTTGATCTGCCGGGCCTTCTTCTCGGCCTGGGCGCGCAGTTCAGGCGCGGCACCGGCTACTTTGTCGGGGTGGTACTGGGACATCAGGCGGCGGTAGGCCAGGTCGATCTCGGCGTCGGTGGCCTCACGTGTGACCCCCAGTTCACGGTACGGCAGATCCTTGCCCAGCTTGAACCAGTCGCTGTCGAAGGCATGGCCCAGCAGCAGGCCGATGATCCCGCCAAACAAGGGGTTGGGCCTGAAAAGCAGGGCCCCGGCGATGAAGCCGAACAGTTTTCCGTACCAGCGCATGGGTGGGTGAATGGCCTGTGGACAATCAAGACGAGCATTTTATGCCACAGCGGCCCGATCCGGCCGTACACTAGGCCGCCCGCCGACCAGCCGCGGGCCCTGCGGGTCCTCCAGACCCGGGTCCTCCAAGCCGGCGGCATTCATTGCCAAGTCCCAGGAGTGCCCGTGCCGACCACGCTGTTGCAATCCGATCTTCCCGGCCTGCCCTTGCGCCATCGCGGCAAGGTGCGTGATGTGTTTGATATCCCGCGCGAACGTCTGCCAGCCGGTACTCCCCCGGGCGAATACCTGTTGATGGTTGCCACCGATCGCCTGTCGGCGTTCGACGTGGTGCTGCCCGACCCGATCCCGGGCAAGGGCGAGATGCTGTGCCAGGTGTCCAACTTCTGGTTCGCCAAGACCGCGCACCTGATGCCCAACCACCTGACCGGCATCGACGTGGCCAGCGTGCTGCCCGAAGGCGTGGACCCGGCGCTGTATGCCAAGCGTGCGGTGGTGACCAAGAAGCTCAAGCCGGTACCGGTGGAAGCCATTGCCCGCGGCTATGTGATCGGCAGCGGCTGGAAGGACTACCAGCGCACCGGCAAGATCAGCGGCATCGCCCTGCCCGACGGCCTGCAGCAGGCTGAGAAGCTGCCCGAAGCCATCTTCACCCCGTCCACCAAGGCGGCGGTGGGCGACCACGACGAGAACATCGATTTCGATGCGATGGTCAAGGCGGTGGGTGCGGACATGGCTGAAAAGGTGCGCGATGCAACGCTGCGCATCTACAAGTTCGCTGCCGAATACGCAGCCGAGCGCGGCATCCTGCTGGCTGACACCAAGTTCGAGTTCGGCACCGACGCCGACGGCCGTCTGTACATCATGGACGAGATGCTGACCCCGGACTCCTCGCGTTACTGGCCGGCTGACGAATACCAGGTGGGCATCAGCCCGCCCAGCTACGACAAGCAGTTCGTGCGCGACTACCTGGAGACGCTGGACTGGGACAAGACCGCCCCGGGCCCGGCGCTGCCGGCCGAGGTGATCGAGCGCACCCGCGCCAAGTACGCCGAGGCGCTGGACAAGCTGGCAGGCATCAGCGTCGACTGATCGCGCCGCCCATCACGGATGCGCACGGCCACCGTGCGCATCCGTAGGGAAGCCGCGCTATGCTCTGCCGCTCAACCCGGGAGGGACGTGGAATGAGTATTGCGCGACCGGTGGATCGTTACTTCGCCAGCTACTCCGGCGATCACGTCAACCACACCAACCAGGCCATTCACGTGTTCGCGGTACCCGCGATCCTGTGGTCGGTGATTGCCCTGCTGTGGTGCATTCCACCCTTGGTGCCGTGGTTCCAGCATGGCATCTGGGCCGCATTCGCCATGTTCGGCACCTGGGCCTATTACAACCGCCTGTCGCGCCCGCTGGGCATCGGCATGCTGATCATCTTCTTCGTGTTCGGCTGCATCTGCCGCCTGTTGGAAGACCGGCTAGGCATCCAGATGCTGCTGTACATCGCCATCGGCGTATTCGTGGTGGCATGGATAGCGCAGTTCATCGGCCACAAGATCGAAGGCCGCCGCCCCAGCTTCCTCACCGACCTGACCTATCTGCTGATCGGCCCGATCTGGGTGCTGGCCAAGCTGTTCCGGCAGTTTGGATGGCGTTACTGAGCGCGCAGAGACATCCCTTGCACCTGCCGCGGGAATGTCGTTCTCCATTGAGGGAAAGATAGGCCAAGCCTCACCTGATTCCGCAGCCGCCAGCGCGACTGAGCCGTCATTCTGTGGGAGCGGCGCGGCCCTGTAGTGCCGAGCCATGCTCGGCAAGCGGCGTCACCGGGAAAGCTTCAGCCGAGCATGGCTCGGCTCTACCTTGGTGGTTCCGGCATTACCTGCTTCGCGGCTTACGCCGCTCCTACAAATAAAGCGGCGCGGCCTGTAGTGCCGAGCCATGCTCGGCAAGCGGCGTCACCGGGAAAGCTTCAGCCGAGCATGGCTCGGCTCTACCTTGGTGGTTCCGGCATTGCCTGCTTCGCGGCTTACGCCGCTCCTACAAACAGAGCGACGCGGCCCTGTAGTGCCGAGCCACGCTCGGCAAGCGGCGTCACCGGTAAAGCTTCAGCCGAGCATGGCTCGGCTCTACCTTGGTGGTTCCGGCATTGCCTGCTTCGCGGCTTACGCCGCTCCTACACGCTGTCGGCCCGCTCCAGCGGATCGGAGGGAGCCCCGGCCGCTAGCCACAAGGTCGCATTTTCACGTTTACCGGCCGCAGCCACTGACAGCATTGGCTTGAGCGATCTAACCCGAACGGATCATTCATAAAAAGTCGCGGATCGAAAAAATCGCCTGTTAGACTGCAAAACCCCTTTCTGAACCGCGCCCTACATGACGCCAGTCCTGTTGCTGCTGCTTGCGCTGCCCTTTCTGTTGGCAGCGGCCATTGCCCTGACAGGCCGCCTGTCACGTGGTGCAGCCGCATGCCTGGCCGCAGCCGCACCCGTGCTGGGCCTAGCCCTGCTGGGCAGCGTGACGCCGGCGGTGATCGATGGCGAGGTGATCCGCAACAGCTGGCAATGGCTGCCGCAGATCGGCCTGGACTTCAGCCTGCGCCTGGATGGCTTGGCCTGGATGTTCACCGGCCTGGTGTTGGGCATCGGTGCGCTGGTGGTGCTGTACGCGCACTACTACCTGTCGGCCAAGGACAGCGCGCGCCGCTTCTACAGCTACCTGCTGCTGTTCATGGGCGCGATGCTCGGCATGGTGCTGGCCGGCAACCTGCTGCTGCTGATGGTGTTCTGGGAACTGACCAGCATCAGCTCGTTCCTGCTGATCGGCTTCTGGTCGCACCGCAAGGACGCCCGCGAAGGTGCCCGCATGGCCTTGATCGTCACCGGCGGTGGTGGCCTGGCGCTGCTGGCCGGCGTGCTGCTGATCGGGCGCATCGTCGGCAGTTTTGATTTGGACGTGGTGCTGGCCTCCGGTGACCTGATCCGCGCCAGCGCCTTGTACCCGTGGGCACTGTTGCTGGTGCTGGCCGGTATCTTCACCAAGAGCGCGCAGTTCCCGTTCCACTTCTGGCTACCGCAGGCGATGGCCGCGCCCACCCCGGTGTCGGCCTATCTGCACTCGGCCACCATGGTGAAGGCCGGCGTGTTCCTGCTGGCGCGCCTGCACCCGGCCCTGGCTGGCACCGAACTGTTCTTCTACGTGGTCAGCGGCATCGGTGCGATCACGCTGCTGGTCGGCGCCTGGAATGCGATCTTCCAGCATGATCTCAAAGGCCTGCTGGCCTATTCGACAATCTCGCACCTGGGCCTGATCACCCTGCTGTTCGGCCTGTCCACGCCGATGGCGGTGGTCGCCGGCGTGTTCCATATCCTCAACCACGCCACCTTCAAGGCCTCGCTGTTCATGGCCGCCGGCATCATCGACCATGAGACCGGCACCCGCGACATGCGCAGGCTCGGTGGCCTGCGCAAGCTGATGCCAATCACCAGCGCACTGGCCATCGTCGCCTCGCTGGCCATGGCCGGCATCCCGCTGCTCAACGGCTTCCTGTCCAAGGAAATGCTGTTCGCCGAAGCACTCGCCACGCAGGGCCCGGACTGGATGCGCTCGGCAATGAGCGCCGCCGCCCTGCTCGCCGGCGTGCTCGGCGTGGCCTACAGCCTGCGCTTCGTGCACGACACCTTCTTCGGCAAGGGCCCGCTCGACATCGACGTGGTGCCGCATGAGCCGCCGCGCTGGATGAAGGTGCCGGTGGAAGTGCTGGTGGTGATCTGCCTGGCGGTGGGCATTGCCCCGGCGCTGACCATCGCGCCGGTACTTCAAACGGCGGCCGCTTCCATCCTCGGCACCGCGATGCCGGCGTACAGCCTGTCGGTGTGGCATGGCTTCAATCTGCCGTTAGCGATGAGTGCGGTCGGCGTGGTCGGCGGTGTTGCGCTGTACTTCGGCCTGCGTCGTTTCACCGACCTGTACGCGGCGCGCAACCGGCCCACCGGCAAGCATCTGTTCCACCGCGCGCTGGACCTGCTGTTCGGCTTCGCCCACCGCGTCACCACCGCACTGGCCAACGGCAGCCTGCAGCGCATGCTGTTTGCGCTGGTGCTGGTGGCGGTGATCGTGGCCGCCGCACCGTACATGGCCAACCCGGCCATGCCGGTCTGGCCGGCACCGCAGTCGATGCCGCTGCTGGGCTGGACGCTGTGGCTGGTGATGCTGGCCTGCGCGTTTGCCGGCCTGTTCCTCTACCAGCAGCGCCTGCTGGCGGTGATCGTGATGGGCGGCACCGGGCTGATGGTGGCGCTGACCTTCGTATTCCTGTCGGCCCCGGATCTTGCCCTGACCCAGCTGATGGTGGAGATGGTGACGCTGGCGCTGATGCTGCTGGGCATGAACTACCTGCCGACGCAGTCACCGCCGGAGCACTCGCGCTGGCGCAAGCGCCGCGATGCGCTGCTCGCGGTGATCGCGGGCGGCGGCATCGCCGCGCTGGCCTATTCGCTGATGACCCTGCCGCCCAACACCATGTCCGGCGAAATGCTGCTGCGTTCGCTGCCCGAGGCCTACGGTCACAACGTGGTCAACGTGATCCTGGTCGACTTCCGTGGTTTCGATACCTTCGGTGAGATCACCGTGTTCGGCATCGCCGCGCTGGTGGTGCACGCCATGTTGCGACGCACGCGGATGGCACCGGAACAGATCATGCCGGGCCCGCCGATCAAGCTGCCGGTGCCGGCCGATCTGGCCCAGATCATGTTCCCGCTGACCCTGACGGTGTCGATCTTCCTGTTCCTGCGCGGCCACAACGCGCCGGGCGGTGGCTTCATCGCCGGCCTGGTATTGGCGGTGCCGCTGCTGATCCAGTACGTGATTCAAGGCACCGTGTCGGTGGAGTCGCGCTTCGGCTTCGACTACATCCGCTGCATCGGCCTGGGCCTGTTGATCGCCCTGCTCAGTGGCGCGGCCTCGATGCTGTTCGGCGTGCCGTTCCTGACCAGTGGCCACCTGGACCTGGAGCTGCCCTTGATCGGCACCGTGCCGCTGGCCAGCGCCATTGGTTTTGATACCGGCGTGTACCTGGTGGTGTTCGGCGGGGTGATGCTGATCCTGTCGATGATGGGCACCATCAAGCCCTCGCGCACCCGCAATGCCCGCAATGGCGAAATCGATATCCACCGCCGTTCGGCACGCACCGGGGAGATGCACTGATGGAACTGGCACTGGCAAGCGCCATCGGCGTACTGGCCGGCATCGGCATCTACCTGTTGCTGCGTGCGCGCAGCTTCGACGTGATCCTGGGCATGACCTTCCTGTCCTACGCCACCAACCTGCTGATCTTCAGCGCCGGCCGGCCGGTGATCGGCAAGGCGCCGGTGCTCAAGGATGGCGTGGCCACCAGCCTGGCCCATTACACCGACCCATTGCCGCAGGCGCTGGTGCTGACCGCCATCGTGATCGCCTTTGCGATGACCGCGGTGAGCATCGTGCTGGCCATGCGCAGCCGCAGCGACAACAACAGCGATCATGTGGACGCCCACGAGCCCGAGTTGCCGGCTGACGATGCGGCCAAGCCGGGAGCCGGCGCATGAACCATCTGGTGATCCTGCCGATCCTGATTCCGCTGCTCGGCGCCGCACTGTCCCTTTTCATTGAACACCGCCGCTATGGCCCCAAGGTGCAGCGCAGCGTGGCCTGGGCCAGCATGGCGGCGCTGGCGGTAGCAGTGGCATTGCTGGTCGCGCAGACCAGCCAGGGCCAGATCTCGGCCTATCTACTGGGTGACTGGCCGGCACGGCTGGGCATCGCCCTGGTGGCCGATGGCCTGGCCGGCTGGATGCTGGCCACCACCCTGCTATTGGCCATCCCCTGCCTGTTGTACGCCTGCACCGGGTGGGACCGGCGCGCACCGCACTTCCATGCGCTGTTCCAGTTCCAGCTGGTCGGCCTCAACGGTGCCTTCCTGACCGGCGACATCTTCAACCTTTTCGTCTTCTTCGAGGTGATGCTGATCGCCTCCTACGGCCTGTTGCTGTCCGGCGGGCGTGGCCTGCGCATGCGCATCGGCCTGCATTACGTGGTGTTCAACGTCACCGCCTCGACCCTGTTCCTGATCGCGCTGGGCATGCTCTATGCCACCCTGGGCTCGTTGAACATGGCCGAGATCGGCCAGCGCGTGGCCGAGCTGCCGCCCTCGCACCTGAAGCTGGCCAAGGCCGCATTGGGCTTGCTGCTGCTGGTGTTCTGCTCCAAGGCGGCGCTGCTGCCGATGTACCTGTGGCTGCCCGAATCCTATGCACGCGCACCGGCGGCGGTGGCCGCGCTGTTCGTAATCATGACCAAGGTTGGCCTGTACTCGGTGCTGCGGGTGACCTCGCTGTGGTTCGATGCCGACGCCGGCGCGATGAGCGGCTATGGCAGCGACTGGCTGCTATGGGCCGGCATCGCCACCTTGGTGGTTGGTGCACTGGGTGCGCTGGCAGCCACCCGCATGAGCGTGCTGGTGGCCTACCTGGTGGTGGTCTCGGCGGCGACGCTGTTCATCGCTTTCGCGCTGGGCAATGCCGGTACCATTTCCGCCGGCCTGTATTACCTGCCGCACAGCACCTTCGCCGCCGCTGCGCTGTTCCTGATCGCCGACCTGATGCGCCGCCGGCGCGTGCAGGCCGACCGCCGCCGCGAGCATGAGCTTGTCGCCGTACTGCCGAGCCGGACCGTGCCGGGCCTGCTGTTCCTGGTCGGCGCGGTAGCAGTGGCCGGGTTGCCGCCACTGGCCGGTTTCCTGGCCAAGGCGGCATTGCTGTCGGCCGTGCCCGACGCGCATACCGCCGTGGTCTGGGCCGCAGTACTGGGCAGCAGCCTGCTGGTGATCATGGGCCTGGCGCGTACCGGCATCCGCCTGTTCTGGCGCGTGCCCGGCGATGATGACGCCGCCGTTCCGGACCCCGAACCCGTGGATGCACCAGCGCGTCCCTTTGAAACCACCGCCACCTGCCTGCTGCTCGGCTACGTGGTGCTGATGAGCGTGTTCGCCGCGCCGTTGATGCGCCAGACCGACGCCATCGCCGCACAGCTGCTGGCACCGGACCAATACCTGCACGATGTACGCGGCACCGCGCCGCAGGTGAGGCAGCCATGAGCGAACGTCGTCCCTTGCTGCGCCGGGTATTCCCCTCGCCGGCCCTGTCGATCACCGTGGTTGCGTTCTGGATGGTGATGTCGGCCAGCTTCGACCTTGGCCAGCTGGTGCTGGGCCTGCTGCTGGGCGTGGTGATCCCCTTGTTCGCCGCGCGCCTGGACCGCGAGTTCGCCCGCCTGGGCACGCTGCGGCCGGTGCCCAAGCTGATCGTGGTGGTGCTGTGGGACATCCTGGTGTCCAACCTGCGCGTGGCCGCCCAGGTGCTGGGGCCGGAGCACAAGCTCAAACCCGGTTTCATCTGGGTGCCGCTGGATATCGCCAACATCCACGGTATCGCCGCGCTGACCAGCTTCATCACCCTGACCCCGGGCACGGTATCGGCGGCGCTGTCCGAGGACCGCCGCCATCTGCTGGTGCATGTGCTGCACCTGGAAGATGCCAACGCCCTGATCAACGAGATCAAGAGCCGCTACGAAGCGCCGCTGATGGAGATCTTCCCGTGAACGGTTACCAGATATTCGAAACCACCCTGGTGGTCTGCATGCACGTGGTCGGCATCGCCATGCTGCTGGGCTTGTGGCGCCTGTTGCGCGGCCCCACCGTGCCGGACCGCATCCTGGCGCTGGACACCTTGTCGGTCACCGCCATCGCCGAGCTGATGCTGTTCGGCATGTACCTGGACTCGGCCATCTATTTCGAGGCTGCCCTGATCATCGCCATGCTGGGTTTCTGCAGCACGGTGGTGCTGAGCAAGTTCGTGCTGCGCAGGGATATCGTCGAATGATTACTTTCCTGCAGATTGCATTGTCGGCGCTGCTGGCCTTTGGCTGCTTCTTCATCCTGGTCGGCGCGCTCGGGCTGGTGCGCTTCTCCGATTTCTTCAAGCGCCTGCATGCACCCACCAAGGCCAGCACTCTGGGCGTGGGCTGCGTGCTGGTGTGCTCGGTGGCGTACCACATCTTCCTCGGCCAGGACCCACAGCCGCGCGAGCTGCTGATCACCGTATTCCTGTTCATCACCGCACCGATCAGCGCCCACCTGATGGCCAAGGCGGCACTGTCGCTGATGATGGAAAGCCGCCCAGAGCCGCCGAAAGACGAGCAGAAAAGCCCGTAAGAGCGGCGTCAGCCGCGAAGCCAGCGCAAACCAAAGCGTCGACCGGGATGCAATTGCATGACACGTTGCCGCCGCTGTTGCAGTGGCTTCGCGGCTGACGCCGCTCCTACACGGCGAACAACGCCAGCTCCAGCCCCACCCAGGCCAGGAAGGCAACAAACAACACCGCGCCCTCGCCACGGCTGACCTTCAGGTCGCCGCGCAGCATCGGGTACAGCATGAGCACGAACACGATCGCCGCCGGCAGTTCCAGCCGCACGAACGAAGCCGGCAACGGCATTGGCCGCAGTGCCGCCATCCCACCAATCACCACCAGCACATTGAACAGGCTGGAGCCGATCACGTGGCCCACCACCATGTCACCCTGGCCGCGTCGTGCGGCGGCAACGGCGGCGGCCACTTCCGGCAAGGCGGTGCCGATGGCCACCGGCAGCAGGCCGGCCAACAGCGGCGACATGCCCCAGCCCGCACCGATCACCGGGGCAGACTGCACCACGAAGCGGGCGCCGTAATACAGCACCACTGCGGCGATGGCCAGGCGGATCAGGTTCAAACCCAGGCCGGTGCGGGTGGTGGCGTAGTTGATGATGCTTTCCTGCAACGCCACCGGCTCATGCCGTGCGCGTTTGAGCAGGAAGGCCAGCACGCCGACAAAACCCAGCAGCAACACGATGCCTTCGATGCGGTTGATCGCACCGTCCAGGCCGAACACGATCAGTGCCAGCGTTGCGACCGCCAGCAGCACCAGCAATGGCGAGAGCAGGCGGGTGCGCACGACCAGCGGGTACGCCAGCGCCGCCAGGCCCAGGGTCAGGCCAACATTGACGATGTTGCTGCCGACCGCATTGCCCAGTGCCAGTTCCTGCGCGCCCACCGCGAATGCACGGGCGTTGACCACCAGTTCCGGCAGCGAGGTGCCGAAGGCCACCAGCAGCAGGCCGGCGACGAACGGCGAGGCACCGAAACGCTGGGCCAGGCCGGAGGCGGCCTTGACGATGGAGTCGCCGCCCAAGGCCAGCAGTACCAGCCCCAGTACAAACCATATGAAAGCTTCGAACATTGCAGCTGACTCCCGGCGTTGATGACGGCGGTGGCGGGGGCGATGCCCACGCTACCGCCCGGTGCCGCAGCAGGGTATCAGCCGCAGCCTTCCACGTAATCCACCTGTGGCGGGAGGCCTACCCGCCATGTCGTGGCCTTGCCATCGGCACCCAGCTCGAACACCAGCGCGCCCTGGCTGCCATCGGTGGCGGTTACCCGCAGGACCTTGCCGTCGGCCACGTACTTGTGCGGCTGCACCGGCTCGGCCTGCGGGTAAAGCGCCTGCAGCTGCGCCAGATCCATGCCGATCCTGCCGCCACCCGGCGCTGCGGTATCGCCACCGCGCACGTCATAGCGGACAAAGCGGCCGCCTTCCAGCATGAAGAACGGCCCGCCCTCGGTGTGCGCACCGGGCGACAGGTAATAGCAGCCGCCGTCGGCAGCCGCGTCGCCCTGCAACTCGGCGCTCCAGGCGGCACGCAGCTGTTCGGCATCGGTGCCCAGTTGCGCGGCGCCGTAGCCCTGCCAGTCGGCATCGCTGGCCGCCACGGCGCTGGGAGCGGGCTCGGCGGGTTCCGGTGCTGGCGCCGGGGTGGCGGCAGGCGCGGCCGCAACCGGCTCGGCAGGTGGCGTGCGCTGGCAGGCTGCCAGCAACAGCACGGCGAACAGGGCGGTCGGCAAGGTGATGCGATTCATGCAGTGGCTCCAGGCAGGTCCGGGGCCGAGTCTAGCGGCAAGCCCTCGCGCCGCGCGCGAAGGCGCTGTCATCGGGGTTTCACCTGTTGCCGACAGGCTGGGCGCCTACGTCGCCCGTGCCCACCGCCCATGCATCCGCACAAGACCGAACTTGGCCACACCGTGCTGCAGACACACCGTGCCGCGCTGGACCTGCGCCAACGGCGGGCGCTGATCCTTTGCGATGGCAAGCGCAGCCTGGCCGAACTGCGCGGCATGCTCGGCAATGATGTCCCCGAGCTCATCGCGCAGCTGCAACGCGATGGCTATCTGCAGGTGGAAGCACCCATTGCGCCGGCCGTAAAAGCACAGGCGGCCGATCCGCCCCCCAAGTTGGAGCCACACGCCGCAGTGCCCTCCCCCTTGAGCCCGCAGGCGCCCGTGGAACGGCGGCGCTCGATGGTCGCCGCGCGCATCTATGTGCTGGATATCCTGGCATTGCAGCGCAATCCCACCGCCGCCCAGCTGCACAAGCTGTTGCAGGCAGCGCGCGAGGAAGGCGATACGGTCAATGCACTGAAACTGGCGCTCAGCCACCTGCCGGCGATGACCTCGCCGGGCTACACCGAGCGCGTGCGCGGGCGCCTGCAGGAAGTGCTGCCCGAGGCGCATCTGACAGCGGTGCTGGAAGCAGCACCGCTGCCGGCCTGACTCAGCCCTTGGGCGGGGTGAAGTTGTTGCGCAGCCCGCTCCAGCAGGCCTGGTAGCCACGTTGGCGGTGTGCGGCCTGCATTGCCTGTTCGGTCGGGCGGATCACGCCACGGGTTTCGAACATGAAGGCCATGGTGTCCTTGATCACATCGGGCTTGGACAGGTCGGCCTGCGAGGCCTTGTCGAAGGTCGCCGCATCCGGGCCATGGCCGGTCATGCAGTTGTGTATCGACGCGCCGCCCGGCACGAAGCCCTCGGCCTTGGCGTCGTAGGCACCGTGGATCAGGCCCATGAACTCGCTGGCGATGTTGCGGTGGAACCACGGCGGGCGGAAGGTGTTCTGCGCCACCAGCCAACGCGGCGGAAAGATCACGAAATCCAGGTTGCTGGTGCCCGGCGTGTCGCTGGCCGAATGCAGCACCAGGAAGATCGACGGATCCGGATGGTCGTAGCTGATCGAGCCGATGGTGTTGAAATTGCGCAGGTCGTAGCGGTACGGGGCGTAGTTGCCGTGCCAGCCCACCACGTCCAGCGGCGAGTGGCCGATGTCCGCCCGCCACAGCCGGCCCTGGAACTTGGCGACCAGCTCGAACTGACCGTCGAGGTCTTCGTAGGCAGCGACCGGGGTTTCGAAGTCACGCGGATTGGCCAGGCCGTTGCTACCGATCGGGCCGAGGTCGGGCAGCTTCAACAGCGCGCCGAAGTTCTCGCACACATAGCCGCGCGCCTGGCCATCAGGCAGTTCCACCGCGAAGCGCACACCGCGCGGAATCACCGCGATCTGCTGCGGCTCGATTTCGATCAGGCCCATCTCGGTACGCAGGCGCAGCCGGCCCAGCTGCGGCACGATCAACAACTCGCCGTCGGCGTTGTAGAAATAGCGCCCGCGCATGTCTGCATTGGCCGCGTACAGGTGGATGCCGGCACCGGCATGGGCTTCGGCCGAGCCGTTGCCACCCATCGTGTACAGGCCATCGATGAAATCGGTGGGCGCGGCCGGCAGTGGCAACGGGTCCCAGCGCAGCTGGTTGGGCGAGGCCGCGGCGTGGCTGAAGTCGCTGTGCAGATGCGGCTGCTCGAACGGGGTGAATTCACCGTGCATCGCCGCCGGGCGGATGCGGTACAGCCAGCTGCGGCGATTGCTGCCACGCGGCGCGGTGAAGGCGGTGCCGGTCAGCTGTTCGGCATACAGCCCGTGCGCCACCTGCTGCGGCGAATTGCGACCCACCGGCAAGGTGCCGGGCACAGCCTCGGTGGCGAATTCATTACCGAAGCCGGATTGATAAGCGTTGCTGACCATCACAAACCTGCCTGTGTTGTTGCGTTCAAAGCCCCTCTCCCTCCGGGAGAGGGGTTGGGGTGAGGGTAAGAGCTGAAGCATTGCCGCTTAAAGCCCTTCTCCCTCCGGGAGAGGGGTTGGGGTGTGGGTGAGGCTTTCAGCCATCATCAAAATGGCTTCCAGCACCGCATCCACCTGCAGCAGCACATCGTTGTCCCAGAAGCGCAGAACGATCAAACCCTGCTGCTCAAGAAACCGAGTGCGCACCCGATCAACGACTTCATTGTGTTGCGAGCCGTCCAATTCCACCACCAGTCGCCTGGCTTCACAGTAGAAATCCACGATGTACGGCGGAACCGGATGCTGTCTGCGAAACTTCAACCCACACAGCTGGCCGTTCCTCAACCGGTTCCAGAGCTTGCGCTCGGCGTCGGTCAAATTACGACGAAGCCTGCGGGCGCGACCCAGAGTAACGGTGGGTAACGGCGGTTTGCTGCTGTAGCTCATGAAGCGGCCTCCTTGCGCCTTTCATGATCTTTAGCAGCTTCGCCCTCACCCCAACCCCTCTCCCGGCGGGAGAGGGGCTATGTCTTACGGCACTTCAGCGCTTACAGCACGCCACGATCCATCTGGTCGCGCTCGATGCTCTCGAACAGGGCCTGGAAGTTGCCTTCACCAAACCCTTCATTGCCCTTGCGCTGGATGATCTCGAAGAAGATCGGGCCGATGCAGTTCTTGGTGAAGATCTGCAGCAGCTTGCGCTGCTTGGTTTCCGGGTCGGCGTCGATCAGGATCTTGTTCTTGCGCAGGCGCTCGACGTCTTCGCCATTGTCCGGAATGCGCAGATCAACCACGTCGAAGTAGGTGTCCGGCGTATCCAGGAAATCAATACCCTGCGCGCGCATCGCTTCAACCGTGTCGTAGATGTTGTCGGTGAAGCAGGCGATGTGCTGGATGCCCTCGCCCTTGTAGGCATCGAGATATTCGTTGATCTGGCTCTTCGGGTCGGAGGACTCGTTGAGCGGGATGCGCACGATGCCGTCCGGTGCGGTCATCGCCTTGGACACCAGGCCGGTCTTGGCGCCCTTGATGTCGAAATAGCGGATCTCGCGGAAGTTGAACAGGCGCTCGTAATAGTCCGACCACTGCTGCATGTTGCCCAGGTACAGATTGTGGGTCAGGTGGTCGATGAAGGTCAGGCCGAAGCCAACCGGGTTCTGGTCGGCGCCTTCAATGGCCTCGTAGTCGGCGTCATAGATGCTGCCGGCACCGCCGTAACGGTCCACCAGGTACAGCATGCAGTCGCCGATGCCCTTGATCACCGGGGCCGGCACCGCGCGGGTTTCCGGCAGCAGGTCCACTTCCTCGGCACCGTTGGCCAGGGCCAGGGAAAGCACCTCGGCGGCCGGCTTCTGGAAGCGGATGGCGAAGCCACAGGCGCTCGGGCCGTGCTTGGCGGCGAAGTCGGCGGCGAACGAGTTGGGCTCCTCGTTCACAAGAAAGTTGACGCCGCCTTGACGGTAGACGGTAATAGCACGCTGCCGGTGGCGGAGTACGGCCGTGAACCCCATGTTCTTGAAGTAGGCGTGCAGCTGGGCAGCCTGCCCAGCCGGTGCGGCAAACTCGACGAACTCAAAACCATCGATGCCCATCGGGTTTTCAAAGGTGGTGACCTGCATGCCCAGGTTGGGCGCGTTGGATGCAGTAGGGGTGTTCATGGTGGCCTCCGGGAGCATGGCGGTCGCCGGGGTACCGGCGATGAAAACAGGAAGATCCGCCGCAAAAAAGCGGGTCTGGACCGAAGGTTATAGTTTCACATGAAACCACCATCAAGGTGCACTGCAGCATGAGCTCTTCCGATTACAGCAAGTCCACCAGCATCCGCGCCTCGCACGTGTTGCTGGATCTTGAGCAGTTCCTGCCTTACCGCATCAGCGTTCTGTCCAACCGGGTCAGCGGCAACATCGCCCGGCTGTACGGGGAGCGCTACGGCCTGGCCATTCCCGAATGGCGGGTGATCACCATCCTGGCGCTGTACCCGGGCTCCTCGGCAAGTGAAGTGTCCGAGCGCACGGCGATGGACAAGGTGGCGGTCAGCCGCGCGGTGGCGCGCCTGCTGGAGCGTGGCTTCATCAAACGCGAGACCCACGGTGATGACCGCCGCCGCTCGGTGCTGGCCTTGTCGGCCGCAGGCTTTGAAGTCTACGAAACCATCGCGCCGATGGTGATCGAGATGGAACGCCGGCTGATGTCAGCGCTCACCGAGGAAGAAGAACAGGTACTCGAACGCCTGATCACGCGCCTGGCCGATGCCGGTCTGCAGCGCATGAACGAGGGTTGATCGTCAGCGACGATCAACTCAGGTGCTTGCGCCGCGCATAGATCCACGGCGCGGCAAGGGCCGCGATCGCACCACCTGCAAAACCCAATGCCGCTGCCACCGCCGCCGCTTCCACGCGGCCCGGCAAGGCCAATGCTGCAAGCAGCAGCAGGCCGGCAGGCAGGCCGATGAACGAGGCCAGGAAGAACCGCCAGCGCGGCACCCAGGTGTGCAGCTGCATCAGGCTGGCGCCGGTCCAGATTTCGTTGGCCTGGTCACGCCCGATTTTGTCCACCAGCTTGACCAGGTCGACTTCGGCAACCGCCTTTCCCATCCGCGCCACGGCCAAGGCCGCGCCAACTTCGGCCGGCGCCGGCCAGTTGGATGGCCATGCCTGCGGCGCGCCTACGCCATAGGCGGTCAACAACGGCAGCGACAGCGCCGGCACCGGCAGCGCGCGCAGCCGGCGCTTGTCCAGCACGCACCAGAACTGGGTCAGGCCGTCATGGCTGAGCTGGTACAACGCCAGCTGCTCCGGTGCCGGATATGGCAGTGCGGTGACCCGCGCGGCCATCGATTCCGCCCCCATCGCGCGCAGGAAGCCGACCCGGCTGCGACCGCTCTGCGCCCAACCCAGGCCCAGCGGCGACAGCAGCATGACCTCGGCATGATCGGTACCGCCGCCGTTGGCGCGCTCATCGCTGGCCAGATAGGTCGACAGCGAAATCGGTTCGGCCACATCGGCCTTGCCCCAACGCTGCGAATGGCCAAGCAGGAACTTCAGCGGCACCCGCGCGGCCACGGTGTCGCCGCGCACGCTGTCGGAGGCAAACGGCACCACGCTGGCGACGAAGGCACGCAGCTCGTTGCCCGGCGATGCACTCCATTCCGGCGGCAGCAGGCCGGCAAGCAGGCCATTGCGCGCGAGCTGGTCGATCTGTTCCTTCTGCTCGACCAGCCGTGTCACTGCCGACTGCAACATGATGTTGGGCGGTACTGCGGCCTGCGGCAGCCGGTAGCGCGGCGGCGGCGCGGATTCTTCCGGCGCTGCGCTCTCGTCCAGCAACTCCTCCACCGACGGCAGTTGGGTGCCGGAAGGCGCCTGCTCGGCGGTCGCGGTGCTGGAATCGGGGCTGGCAGCTGGCGGCATGGTGGGAAGGCAAAGGCCGGATGCAGAGGGATTGATCCGTTAGCGGCCGCGCGCGGAGGAAATGAAGATTACGGCTGTGGCGTTGCCCCCTCCCTTTGGCCAAAGGCCAAGGGGAGGGCTGGGGAGGGGTGCTTTGGCTTTGGCTTTGGCTTTGGCTTTGGCTTTGGCTTTGGCTTTGGCTTTGGCTTTGGCTTTGCTGCCAGCAAACAGCAAACAGCAAAATCAAAGGCACCCCTCCCCAACCCTCCCCTGCGCCATGCGCAAGGGAGGGTGCAAAAAAAAACGGCGCCTTTCGGCGCCGTTTTTCTATCAGCAACCCGGCTTACTTCGCCGGCGGCGCCCATTCTTTTAGGAAGGCATCGAACTTGGCGCGGTCGTAGCCCTTGCCCTTCTCCAGATCGCCGGTGAACTGCGAATGCAGAAGCTGGCCTTCGGCGTCCAGCACGAACAGATGCGGATAGCCCTTGATCTCCGGGAAGCGCGCCAAGAACTCGGCGTTCTCGTTCTCGGGACTGTAGTTGACCTTCATCCACACGTAATTGGCATCGCGGAAGCGGCGCAGCTCCGAATCGCCTTCCATGAAGGCGTCCAGCAGGTGGCACCACGAGCACCACTCGCCGCCCACGTCCAGCATGATCCGCTTGCCGCCGCGCTGGGCTTCGACCTTGGCCGTTTCCAGATCCGCGACCGGGTCGCGGGCCGGGTCGAACTGGGCGTTGAGCCCGGCCACCGCAGCGATATCCGCTGCGGTGGGGGTATTGCCCGAGGCAACCGGCTGGCTGGTGTCAGCCACCGGCGCCTTCTGCTCGGAGGTATCCAGTGGCTGCACCTTTTCCGGTGCCGCAGGCGGTGGTTGGCTGCAGCCAGCCAGCGCCACGGTGAGCAACAGGGGAACCATTCCGACCAGCTGTTTCATCGCTAACTCCTTACTTCACACCGTGCATCAGTTTCTGCACCAGCGGGGCGATCAGGAACAGCAGTACACCGCCGCCGATCAGGATCCAGAAACCCATCGTGTAACCGGCATGGGCCGACTGCACGGTCATGCCACCGGCGCCGCTGACGTGGCCTGCGAACAGACCGGCCAGATTGTTGCCGATGCCGGTGGACAGGAACCAGCCACCCATCGCGAAACCGACCAGACGCACCGGCGCCAGCTTGGTCACCATCGACAGACCGATCGGCGACAGGCACAGCTCACCGATGGACTGGATCCAGTAAACCGCGAACAGGGTCCAGAACGGGATCTTGTTGGTGCCCGGGTCGAGCAGGCTGGACAGGGCGAACATCAGCAGCAGGAAGGCCAGGCCGTTGAAAATCAGGCCCAGGCCGAACTTGCGCGGAATCGACGGATTGGCCTTGCCCAGGCGCACCCACAACCAGGCCAGGACCGGCGCCAGGGTGATGATGGCAATCGAGTTGACCGACTGGAACCAGGCGGTCGGGAAGGTCCAGTCACCGAACTGGCGGTCGACGATGCGATCGGCCAGGAAGGTGAAGGAGCTGCCGGCCTGTTCGAAGAACATCCAGAACAGCACGTTGAAGGTGAAGATGATCAGCATCGCGATCACGCGGTTGCGCGAGACCTTGCCTTCGCGGTTGCCTTCGAGCAGCAACATGATGCCCAGGCCGATGAACATGATGGTGAGGATCACCTGCAGCACGTTGGCGCCGGCATTGAGCAGGCCGTACATCACCGGGATGGCCACCAGGCAGGCGACGGCGGTCTTGATCACCGGGCCGCTGCCCTGCTTGTCCGGCAACGGTGCACCAATGCCCTTGAGGTGGCGGCGCTCCAACTGGAACCACAGCAGGCTGACCAGCATGCCGATGCCCGAGGCGATGAACACCATCTTGTAGGCCGGCATGGCGTCGGTGCCGAACACCTTCTGCGCCAGGATCTGGGTGAGGATCGGCGAGATCATCGCACCCATGTTGATGCCCATGTAGAAGATGGTGAAGCCCGAGTCACGGCGCTCGTCATCCAGCTTGTACAGCTTGCCCACCATGGTGGAAATGTTGGGTTTGAACAGGCCGTTGCCGACGATGATCGTGGCCAGGCCCAGGTTGAAGATCTGCGGATTGGGTATGGCGATCATGAACAGGCCTGCGGCCATGATCACCGCGCCCATCAGGATCGATCGTTGGTAGCCGATGATCCGGTCGGCCGCATAGCCACCGAAGATCGCTGCCGCATACACCAGCGCCAGGTAGGCACCGTAGGTGTGATTGGCCGGCGTTTCGCCCGCGGCGTTGCCGCCATGGAACTGCGCCACGATGTACAACACCAGTGCCCAGCGGATGCCGTAGAACGCAAAGCGTTCCCAGAACTCGGTCATGAACAGCATCCATAGCGGACGCGGGTGACCGAGGGTGGTCTTGAACTCCGGCACGGGCGCCGGGGTTGATGCGGAATTGGGCGCGGCAGCGCTCATGCGGTGTCCCCTGATCGAAATGGGCAAATACAAAAAGTCGGCCGGAACCGGCGCGACGGGCGAGGATCACAGAAGCGTCGGCTTCACGTCAAATACATGCTGATGCAACCATGTGCTGCCCACGGATCGGCAAAGGCCGTTCCAGCCCGGCCGCCCGCGCAGCGCAAGCTGCTGAATAGGTTGAATTTTCAACCTTGACACAGGGCTCAGCCATCGGCACGGATGGTGGTGCGCACTTCAAACAGCTCGGGGAAGAAGGTCAGTTCCAGTGCCTGCCGCAGGAAGCCCACACCGCTGGAGCCGCCGGTGCCGCGCTTGAAGCCGATCACCCGCATCACCGTGCGCATATGCCGGAAGCGCCACAGCTGGAACTGGGTTTCCAAGTCCACCAGGTCTTCGCACAGCGAATACTCACGCCAATAGCGGTCGGTGTCCTGATAGATGTTCTCGAACACTTGGCGCAGTGCCGGGTCGCTGACGTGGGGCTGGGTCCAGTCGTGGCCTTCGTAGGTGGCCGGAATGGCATGGCCGAAGCGCGCCAGGTAGGCCAGGAACTCCTCGTACAGGCTGGGCGCCTCCAGAACCTCACGCAGCTGCGCCTGCCCGTCCGGGTCATGGGCGAACACGGTCAGCATGTCAGCGTTCTTGTTGCCCAGCAGGAACTCGATATAGCGGTACTGCAGCGACTGGAAGCCCGAGGAAGGGCCCAGCACGTCGCGGAAGCCCATGTATTCGGAAGGGGTCAGGGTTTCCAGCACCGCCCACTGTTCGGTAAGCAGGCGCAACACCTGCTTGGCCCGGGCCAGCACCTTGCGGCACTGCCAGACCTCGTCGCGCTGCAGGTGGCCGCGCGCGGCGCGCAGCTCATGGGCCAGCAGTTTCAGCCACAGCTCCGAGGTCTGGTGCTGGATGATGAACAGCATCTCGTCATGGTGCGGCGGGTTGGACAGCGGCTGCTGGGCCGCCAGCAGCTGGTCCAGGCGCAGATAGCCGGCGTAGGTGAGCCGGCCCTGCAGGTCGGTATGGATACCGGCTTCGAGCTCACGCTGGTTCTTTTCTACGGTCATCGGCCTGGCCATCGGATGGGCCGGCAAGGGTAACGCAGGCCGATGCCGGCACGGAGGGTCGCCTTATGCCATGGGCGCCCGCCCACGGTAGAGCCGAGCCATGCTCGGCTGGGGCATTCCCGGTGAAGCCCTTGCCGAGCATGGCTCGGCACTACGCCCCCTCCCTTTGCCATAGGCAAGGGGAGGGTTGGGGAGGGGTAAGCCCTTCGCGGCCTGATCCGGTGCCGGCTTCGCGGCTTACGCCGCTCCCACAAGAAAACCTCGGCGCAGACATGCAGCGCCGAGCCATGCTCGGCTGGGGCTTTCCCAGTAAGGCTTCTGCCGAGCATGGCTCGGCACTACGCCCCCTCCCTTTGCCCTAGTCAAGGGGAGGATTGGGGAGGGGTAAGCCCTTCGCGGCCTGATCCGGTGCCGGCTTCGCGGCTTACGCCGCTCCCACAAGAAAACCTCGGCGCAGACATGCAGCGCCGAGCCATGCTCGGCTGGGGCATTCCCGGTAAGGCCTCTGCCGAGCATGGCTCGGCACTACCTTCCTCTCCGCTGCCGAGCATGGCTCGGCACTACCGGTCGGTCTTCCCGCGCAAACGGAATCGAAACACACCTGACGCCGAGCAGCGCCACAATGTGCCGCATCTGTGCTTACAGACTGAATACGTTGCTTTTGCGTGCCCATGTCGTGTTCCGCGGAACAAAACCGCCCTGTATCCGGTCAGTCTTGCTGCGGCGCAGGACGGCTTTTTCGGACGGAGTCCTTACCATGTGCAATTCCTATCATTTGAAACCATCTGTCTAAGGTGTTGCTGCAATGACGGTTTCCGCCCAGTTCCAAATCAATTACCTGCAGTACCTGGATGCCGACGGCAACCTGGTACGTGACGACCTGCCCGCCTCGCTGCGTGACCCGCGCTCGCTGCTGCCGATGTTCAAGCAGATGCTGGCCACCCGGGTGTTCGACACCAAGGCCGTGGCGCTGCAGCGCACCGGCAAGCTCGGCACCTTTGCCTCCTGCCTGGGCCATGAAGCGGCCCACGTCGGTATCGGTGCGGCCATGAAGTCCGGTGACGTGTTCGCCCCCAGCTACCGTGAGTACGGCGCCATGTTCATGCGCGGCGTGCGCCCGCGCGACGTGCTGATGTACTGGGGCGGCGACGAGCGCGGCAGCGACTACGACCGCGACAGTGACGCGGTCCGCGACTTCCCGATCTGTGTACCCATCTCCACCCAGTGCCTGCATGCAGCCGGTTCGGCGCTGTCGTTCAAGCTGCGCAACCTGCCACAGGTGGCGGTCAGCGTCTGCGGCGACGGCGGCAGCTCCAAGACCGACTTCTATGCCGCGGTGAACTCGGCCGGCGCCTACAAGCTGCCGCTGATCCTGTGCGTGGTGAACAACGGCTGGGCCATCTCGGTGCCGCGTTCGGCCCAGACCGGCGCTGAAACCCTGGCCCAGAAGGGCCTGGCAGGCGGCCTGTTCTGCCTGCAGGTGGATGGCAACGACCTGATCGCCGTGCTGGCCGCGATGGAACAGGCGCGCGAGCGCGCCCTGTCCGGCGAAGGTGGCACGGTGCTGGAACTGCTCACCTACCGCCTGTCCGACCACACCACCGCCGACGATGCACGTCGCTACCGCGAGGATGCGGAAGTGAAATCGGCCTGGCTGAAGGAACCGCTGATCCGCCTGCGCAAGTACCTCACCGCGCAGGGCGTGTGGAGCGAGGAAGAAGAAAAGAACTGGATCGCCGAATGCGGCACCCGCGTCGACGAGGAGGTCAACGCCTACCTCAACTGCCCGGTGCAGCCGGTCGAAGCCATGTTCGACTATCTATATGCCGATCCGCCGCCGGACCTGCTGGCGCAGCGTGCCGCCGCCATTGCCCTGGAGCAGCGCCATGGATGACATCAAGCGCACGGCGGCGGTCACCCCGGCCAGCCACGATCACGGCGTCGCGCACATCGCGGCGAGCAACAGCGGAGACAACCCGATGACTGCCACCCCCATCACCCTCATCGAAGCCGTCACCCAGGCGCTTGCCTGGGAAATGGAACACGACCCCTCGGTGCTGGTGCTGGGCGAAGACGTGGGCGTCAACGGCGGCGTGTTCCGCGCCACCGCCGGCCTGCAGCAGCAGTTCGGCGCGCAGCGCGTGCTCGATACCCCGCTGGATGAAACCACCATCGCCGGCCTCACCGTCGGCCTGGCCGCACAGGGCATGAAGCCGGTGGCCGAAGCGCAGTTCGACGGCTTCGTCTACCCGATGGTCGATCACCTGATCTGCCACGCCGCACGCCTGCGCAACCGTACCCGCGGCCGCCTCCATTGCCCGATGGTGCTGCGCGTGCCGTGGGGCGGTGGTATCCGTGCGCCGGAACACCACAGCGAAGCCAACGAGGCCATCTTCACCAATGTGCCGGGCATGCGCGTGGTGCTGCCGTCCAGCCCGCAGCGTGCCTATGGCCTGCTGCTGGCGGCGATCCGCGAGCCGGATCCGGTGATCTACATGGAGCCCAAGCGCATCTACCGCCAGTACAAGGAGGTGGTCGTCAATGACGGCGAAGCACTGCCGCTGGACGTGTGCTTCGTGCTGCGTGACGGTACCGACGTGACCCTGGTCACCTGGGGCGCACAGGTCAAGGAAGCACTGGAAGCAGCCGACAAGCTGGCCGGCGAAGGCATCAGCGCCGAGGTCATCGACGTGGCCACGCTGCGCCCGCTGGACTTCGCCACCATCGCCGAGTCGGTGGCCAAGACCGGCCGCTGCGTGATCGTGCAGGAAGCGCCGAAGACCGCCGGTTTTGGTGCGGAAATCGCCGCGCGCCTGGCCGAGGAATCGCTCTACGACCTGCTGGCACCGGTTGAGCGCGTTGCCGGCTACGACACCCACATCCCGCTGTTCCGTCTGGAAATGAAGTACCTGCCCAGCGTCGAGCGGATTGTGACCGCCGCCAAGCGCGCGGTCGCGGCGGGCTGACATGCTGGCACGCTTGATTGGCAGCTACCGCAGCCAATACCGCAATCCCCTGCAGTTCCGTACCGGGCAGATCGTCGAGCTCGGTGTACGCGACGAGGAATGGCCCGCCTTCGCCTGGGTGAAAACCCGCGAGGGCAGCGCCGGCTGGGCGCCGGTGGCCTGGTTGCAGGTATTGGACAATGGCCATGCCGAAGCGCTGCGTGACTACAGCGCGCGCGAGCTGGACGTTGACCGGGGCGAGCAGGTACGGCTGCATCACGAACATGGTGGCTGGTGGTGGTCCGAACGCGCCGACGGCGCGCAGGGCTGGCTGCCGGCGCGCGAACTTGAATTGCTGGAAGAGAACTGCACATGAGCCAGACCAAGAATTTCAACCTGCCCGACCTGGGCGAAGGCCTGCCGGACGCCACCATCGTTGAGTGGTTCGTCAAGGAAGGCGACGTCATCAAGCTTGATGAGCCGCTGGTGTCGATGGAGACCGCCAAGGCCGTGGTCGAAGTGCCCTCGCCGTTCTCCGGCAAGGTACTGAAGCTGGCCGGTGCGGCCGGTGACATCGTGGTGACCGGCCACGTGCTGGCCAGTTTCGAGACCGACCCCAACCTGCCGCAGCGTGCCGAAGGCCAGGACACCGGCCATCACCACGGCGCACCGGCCGAAGCCGCGCCTGCGCCTGCCGCAGTACCGGCGCCGGCAGCCGCAGCGGCCGCCGAACGTGCCGATGAAGGCACCGTGGTCGGCGCGATGGTCAGCTCCAATGCCGTGCACACCGAACAGGCCGTGGCCGTCGGTGGCGTCAAGGCGGTACCGGCCGTGCGCGCGATGGCCCGCAAGCTGGGCGTGGACCTGAGCCGCGTACGCGCCACCGGCGCCGAAGGCGCAGTGACGATGAATGATGTGAAGCAGGCGGCGGCAGATCCGTCCGCGCTGCTCCCCTCTTCCACCGGGACAGTGGCCGGGGGTTCGATCGCTACTGCAGCTGCCGTACCCTCACCCCAACCCCTCTCCCAGGCGGAAAGGGGCTCAAGCGCCCGCACCCCGCTGTCCGCTGCCGGCAAGCCGATGCGCACTGCCCCTCCGGGCGTGGTTGCCAAGGGCCAGCCGGAACCGCTCAAGGGCGTGCGCCGCAACATGGCGCGGGTGATGGCCGATGCGCACAGCAAGGTCGTGCCGACCACGCTCAGCGATGACGCCGACATCCACGCCTGGGCACCGGGCAACGACATGACCTCGCGTCTGGTCCGCGCCATCGTCAGCGCCTGCCAGGCGGTGCCGGCCATGAATGCCTGGTTCGATGGTGACAACCTCACCCGCACCCTGCACGCCCAGGTCGACATCGGTATTGCCGTGGACACCGACGACGGTCTGTTCGTGCCGGCCCTGCGCAACGCCGACATGCTGGATGCACGCGGCGTACGCGAAGGCATCAACCGCCTGCGCCAGCAGGTGGAAGACCGCTCGATCGCGTCGTCGGAGCTGAGTGGTTACACCATCAGCCTGTCCAACTTCGGCATGTTCGCCGGCCGCTATGCCACCCCGGTGGTGGTGCCGCCCTGCGTAGCCATCGTCGCCGCCGGCCGTGCCCGCTTCCAGGTCACTCCGGTGATGGGCGGCATTGAAACCCACAAGGTCATCCCGTTGTCGGTCACCTTCGATCACCGCGCCTGCACCGGCGGCGAAGCGGCGCGCTTCCTGCGCGTGCTGATTGATGACCTGGCCAAGGTTCACTGATCGTTTTTCCCAGTGTGAATTCGGGCCCGCAGCGATGCGGGCCCTTTTTTTTGTGTTTGGTTTTGCTTGGTTTGGTTTTGCTTGGTTTGGTTTTGCTTGGTTTGGTTTTGCTTGGTTTGGTTTTGCTTGGTTTGGTTTTGCTTGGTTGGGTTTGCCTAGGTTTGGTTTGGCTTGGTTTGCTTTGGGTTTGCTTGCTAGAAGCTTCCCCTCACCCCAACCCCTCTCCCGCAGGCGGGAGAGGGGCTCGCATTGCGTGCGCTCGTAGTGCACTAGCCCCTCTCCCGTTCACGGGAGAGGGGTTGGGGTGAGGGGAAGCTCTTGATCTTGATCTTCAACCAATTCCCTCCCACAAAAAAAAAACATCACCCATCACTAACCCGAACCCACACAGCCGGCGCTACGATTGCCCTACCCACACCCGCCATCAAGACCGCCATGGGCACCTGGACCTGCAGCAACTGCAAGGAAGTCAACGAAGACAGCTTCGACCAGTGCTGGAAATGCGGCACCCATGCCGATGGCGCGCCGCCGCCACGTGGCTATCAGCGCGAAGAAAGCGCCGCCTGGACGCAGCCACCGCGCCTGATCGAATGCCCGCGCTGCCCTGGCATGCGCATGGAATTCATCGGCCGCAAGCGTTTCCACGAAGGCTCGCAGGCCATGCCCTTCCTGCTTGGCGACATCGGCGAGTTGTTCGTCAACCGCGAGGAATTTGATCTGCATGCCTGCCCGAGCTGCGGCAAGGTGGAACTGTTCCTCTCCGATAGAGTCCGCTGAGCGCAGCCTCCACATGACCTCGTCGGTGCGCTCGCAACGCTGGCTGATCATGGTGTTCGTCGCCCTCTATCTGCTGATGCTGTTCGGCGGCGCCGCGCTCAAACCCGGCTATTCACCGGTATCGCAATACATCAGTGAGCTCGGTGCCAGCGGCAGCGCGCATGCCCGGTTGATAAGCGTGTTCGGGTTCATTCCGGTAGGCGTGCTGGCAGCGATGTTGCTGTGGGCGTCCGCCCCGCTGGTGCCGGTCACCGGCGCCAGCCGGCTGGGTTACTGGTTGCTGATGTTCGAGCCGCTGGCATGGATAGGCTCGGCGCTGGCGCCGTGTGATCTGGGCTGCCCCAGCACCGGCAGCCTGTCGCAATCGCTGCATACCCTGCTGGGCCTGTTCACCTATGTGGGTACCGCTCTCGGGCTGGTGCTGCTGGCCACCACACCGGCGATAAGCACCTCCACGCGTCTGCTATGGATCGCCTTGGCCGGGCTGTGGCTGCTGCTGTTCGCATTGATGGCGTTGCCGCCATTGCAGCCGTGGCGTGGGCTGCTGCAACGCCTGGCCGAATGGAGCGTCTACAGCGCCTTGTGCATCAGCGCCTGGCGGCTGGGCAATCCCGCGTGTGTGGCGCACGGCGCGGTAACACGCGTATCCGGATAGGCGGTGTACGCTGCGCTCCTCTGTCACCGGAGCACGCACATGAGCCACCGCAGCCGTCTTGCCGGTTTCATCATTGATTGCCAAGGCACCGACAGCGATGCCGCCGCCGCATTCTGGGCGCCAGCGCTTGGCCTGAAAGCAGAACCCGGCTATACCGAAGACGATGGTGCGCAGTACGCCGAACTGCTGGGCGCGCCGGCCAGCCTGCACGTGGAAGTGCAACGCGTGGACCACGCCTCGCGCGTGCATCTGGATATCGAAGCGGACGATATCGATGCCGAAGCCGACCGGCTTGAAGCACTGGGTGCGCGCCGCATCGGCAAGGTCAAACGCTGGTGGGTGATGGAAGCCCCCACCGGACACCGTTTCTGCATCGTGCAGATGAAACATCCGGAACAGGGCCACGCACCCAACCACTGGAAATAGCGCGAAGTTTTCACGACGGGACGCACGCCGATGTGCTGCAATGGACGTTCAACTTTCAAGGAGCGGTACGCATGGGTTTGATCACCGGAATGATCGTCGGCGGGCTGGGTGGCCTGGCTGCCGTCAACATCCTCGCATTGATGGCCAGGAACAGCGGCCGACCGCATGACCTGACCACCTTCACCTCCGATGAGAACGTGATGGCCAAGGTGGATGCCTGGGCGAACACGCATGGCTACCGCATGGTCAGGGACGTTGATGGCACCCGCGTCTATCGCAAAGGCAACAACATCCTTACCTCGCCGATGTACCTGGAAGTGAGCCAGGAAGGGCGCAAGTACAGCGTCAAGAGCTATACCCAGATCAATGGCTTCATCCTGCGCGGAGACATGGCGCTCACCGGCGACACCTTCATCGCCAAGCTGCCGCGCTCGCTGGCCAAGAAGGCACAGAACGATCTGTTCGCGTCCTTGAACGTGCCCGGCCTGCCCTGAGCGGAACAGCGCGTTGCCCGCCTGCAACCGGCAACACGGCGATAATGTGCGGTCTCCGCCCACCGGAACCGCAGCAATGAACTCCCCGTTGACCCTCCAAAATGCACGCGTCCTGGTTGCCGGCGGCAGCCGCGGCATCGGCCTGGGCATCGCCCAGGCGTTTGCCCGCGAAGGCGCGAAACTCAGCATCTGCGCGCGTGGTGTGGCTGCCTTGCAGGACGCTGCCGCAATGCTGCACGCAGATGGCGCTGCAGCGGTGCATCACTACAGCTGCGATCTGGCCGATCCACTGCAGATCCAGGCCTGGATCGATACCGCTGCAGCCGAGCTGGGCGGCGTCGACATCCTCATCAACAATGCCTCCGGCTATGGCAACGGCAATGACGATGCCAGCTGGCAGGCCGGTTTCGATATCGACCTGATGGCCGCAGTGCGCGCCAGCCGCGCCGCCCTGCCCCATCTGCGCAACAGTACGCTGCCGGCCATCCTCAATATCAGCTCGATCAACGCCTCGGTGCCTACACCGCGCGCGGCGGCCTATTCCGCTGCAAAAGCCGCACTGAACTATTACACCGTGTCGCTGGCCACCGAGCTTGCGCGCGAACGTATCCGGGTCAATGCACTGGCACCGGGCTCGATCGAGTTCCCCGGCGGCCTGTGGGACCAGCGCCGCAGCAACGCGCCCGCGCTGTACAAGCAGATCCAAGACAAGATCCCGTTCGGCGGTTTTGGCAACGTCGAAGATGTGGCCAGCACGGCAGTGTTCCTGTGCTCACCGGCGGCGCGTTGGATCACCGGCCAGGTGCTGGCGGTGGATGGCGGGCAGTCGCTGCCGGCCTGAGCCTTGCAGGCTGTTTGTGGGAGCGGTGTCAGCCGCGAAGCCGGTGTACTCACAGATCCCCGGCTTCGCGGCTGACGCCGCTCCTACAAAAACGCGCTCAACAAGACCTCACACCAACTCTGCCGAGCCCACGATGTGCACACCGGGCTGCGGATTCAATGCCGCCTCCACCAGTGCTTCGGCAATCCGCGTGGCCGGGTTGATCCGCCACGCGCGCGGCAGCACCGGCGCCAGCGCGCCCAATACCACGCTGGCAAGATGCTCCCCGGTACGCGGCTGTGCACGTTCGCCGCCAATCAGGCCCGGGCGGACCAGGGTCAACGAGGCAAACCCCAGCGCGCGCAGGTCCTGCTCCAACGCGCCTTTTACCCGACTGTAGAAAAACGGTGCACGCGGATTGGCACCGGCCGCCGAGTTCAGCGCGAATACCTCGCAGCCATTGCCGCGCACCGCCCGCGCGATGGCCAGCGGATACCCGTGATCGATCCGCTGGAACGCCTCGCGCGAGCCGGCCTGCTTCATCGTCGAGCCGAGCGCGCAGATCGCCGCCTCCACCCGCCAGTCCTGCGCCAGCGCTGTGATGTTCTCGAAATCCAGTACCGGGTTCAGCAGCCGGCCGTCGGTGCGCGGCAACGCGCGCCGGGTGGGCGCGATCACCCCGCTGCAGCGGGGATCGGCCAGCAACCGCTGCAATACCTGCGCCCCGACCAGGCCGGTCGCGCCAGCCAGCAATACCTGCATGATGTGTTCCTGTGATCAGCTGCAATTCAAGCCCGCTGTTACCTTGCCGATAATGGGGCTTGGATACCACCTCCGGTTGCGCACAGGCGCCGCCGCAACCCGCCCGGACCTCCTCGCCATGGCCGATAGCCCCGACGATTCCTCCACCTCCCGCAGCAGCGGGCTGGGCCGCATCCTGGCGCGCCGGCCCACGCAGCAGGCGGTTGCGGCCGTCGAGGTGGTCGCCAGTGGCGGTGCGGGCACGGCGATGCTGCAGCGCCTGTTCGTCGGCGCCACGGCACCGGAATCGGTGTTGGCGGCATTCGCTCAAGGCATGTGTACCCTGCCCGGTGAGCTGGGTGACATGGGCCAGCGCCTGCACAGCGCGCACGCCGAAAAGGACTGGGAGCGCTACGGGCGGCTGCTGCGGCAGCTGATTGACAAATACATCCGCACCGTTGAGCTGGAAGCGTCCAACACCCGCAACAGCCAGGCCGAGCAGCTGCGCGACATGCTGCGCGACACCCTCGGCGCGGTGCTGGCCAGCCTGCTGCAGCAGTCGCCCGAACTGGAACAGCAGGCCCAGCGCATGGGCGAGGAACTGCGCAGCTGGCGCAGCGGCCAACCGCTGCAGCCGGTCGCCGTGCACCTGCGCGAACTTTGCCACCAGGTCGGCGTGCGCAGCAGCAGCCTGCAGGAACAACGCGATCTGCTGCTCAATCTGTTCGACATGCTGCTGGAGAACATCGCCGAGCTGCTCGATGGCGACAGCTGGCTGCAAGGCCAGATCCGTGCCATCCGCCAGCTGTTGGCCGGGCCGCTGGATGCCAGCTCGCTGGAACAGACCCGCAACGACCTGCGCGAGGTGATCTACCGGCAAGGCCTGCTGCGCGAAGGCATCGACCAATCCAAGCAGGCGATGAAGGACCTGATGGTGGACTTCGTGCAGCAGGTGGACGGCATGGTCACCGAAACCGGCGAATTCCACGACCGCATCGCCAGCTATGCCATCGCCGTGCGCCAGACCCGCAGTATTTCCGACCTCACCCAGCTGCTGCAGGACGTGCTGCAGGACACCGCGCGGGTGCAGGCGCAGGCCGCGCGCGCGCGCGATCACCTGGCCAATGCCCGCGCCGAGGCCAAGGCCGCCGAGCAGCGCGTGCAGCAGCTGGAACGCGAGCTGGAAGAAGCCGGCAGCCAGCTGCGCACCGATCCCCTGACCGGCGCCTTGAACCGGCGCGGGCTGGAACAGCAGTTGGGTCAATTGCTGGCCGACCCGAACACGCCGTTGAGCGTGGCCATGCTGGATCTGGACCACTTCGCCCGGACCAACGCCGAGCACGGCCATGCCGGCGGCGACCAGGCCCTGCGCCATCTTGTGGCGATCACCCAGCAACGCCTGCGCGGCCGCGATTGCCTGGCCCGGCTCGGCGGTGATGAATTCGTGCTGGTGCTGCCCGGCCTGACCCGTGCCGCCGCGCTGGAAACCCTGCGTCAGCTGCAGCAGCAGTTGACGCAACGCCCGTTCCTGCATGAAGAACAGCGGGTGCAGGTGCGTTTCAGCGCCGGCGTCGCCCAGGCCCAGCCCGGCGAAGCCCTGCAGGCCCTGCTGCAACGCGCCGACCAGGCCCTGTATGCGGCCAAGCGGGTCGGCGGCAACCAAGTGCTGCCGGCGGACTAGGCGGCAGCACCGGCGGCAAACTGCGCGTGGCTGTGATATCTGCTGCGCTGGTGCGAATCACCCGGGCATGGACATCACCGCCACCGACTCCATCGTCGATCTGCAACAGCGCTTTGCCCACCTGCTGGGCCAGCACCAGGGCATCGTGCTCAAGGTGGCGCGTGGCTACTGCGCAAACCGCGAGGACCGCAGCGACCTGATCCAGGAGATCAGCACCCAGGCCTGGCGCGCCTTCCCCGGCTTCGATCCCCAGCGCGCACAGTTCAGCACCTGGCTGTACCGCATCGCCCTGAACATCGCCATTTCGCAGCTGCGTGGCCACGCGCTGCGCCGCCAGTACCACAGCGATGTGGCGCTGGAGGATGCGCACGCCAGCGTCGTCGACAACGCCGAAGACAATGCCAGCCTGGCCCAGCTCAACCAGCTGATCCACGCCCTGCCGGCGCTGGACCGGGCGCTGTTGCTGCTGCACCTGGATGACTGCAGCCACCGCCAGATCGGCGAGGTGCTGGGCATCAGCGCCAGCAATGCCGCCACCCGCCTGCACCGGCTGCGCCAGCAACTGCGCAGCCGCTTCAACCCCGACCCAGCGGCGCTGCCTGCGCCCAACTCGCGAGACTGACAGCATGCAACTGGACGAACTCAAAGCCGCCTGGGCACAGCAGGCGCACCGTATCGATCAGCTGGAAGCGCAGGCCCTGCAGGCCTGGCAGCAACCGCGCCAGCACGCCGTGCGTCGCCGCCTGCGCTGGTTCGGCGGCCTGCAGGTGGTCTGGCTGCTGGTGTGGATCGTGATGACCGCGCTGGCTGCCGGTTTCTGGGTCGAGCACCGGCAGGTGCCGCAGCTCCTGCTGACCGGGCTGGCCCTGCATGTCTACGGCATAGCCGCGATCTGGGTCTCGATCACCCGCGCCCTGCTTGCCGTGCATGTGGACAGGGCCGAGGCACCGGTGCTGATCCAGCAACAACGGCTGGCACGCCTGCGCCGCTTCACCGCAGTGACCGAACTTGGCCTGGGCCTGCCCTGGTTCTGGCTGTGGCTGCTGGCCCTGCAGTGGCTGGGCATGCAATGGCTGGGCGTGGACCTGTATGCGCTGGCGCCGGCGTGGTTTCTCGGCACGCTGGGCTTCGGCGTGGTGATGATGCTGGTCAGCGCTGCTGCAGCACGTTGGATGGTGCAGCGCCTGCCCGCCGACCACCGGCTGCAGCGCCTGCTGGACAGCCTCTCCGGGCAGTCACTGCATCGCGCACAACAGCAATTGCAGGAGTTGCAGCAAGGCCAATGATTGCAGCTGCAGTTGCAGGAGCGGCGTCAGCCGCGAAGCAGAGAATGCTTCCGACTGCAGTCTGTTTACCTGCAGAACATGTATCGGAAACATTGCCAGCTTCGCGGTTTACACCGCTCCCACAACACAGCAACAACCGCTTGGTGTGCTAGTTGCAGCAAAGCATGGCTTGAGTGCTGTTGCAGCGGTTGTGATTGTGGGAGCGGCGTCAGCCGCGAAGCAGAGAATGCTTCCGGCTGCAGGCTGTTTGCCTGCAGAACCTGTGTCGGAAAGATTGCCGGCTTCGCGGCTGACGCCGCTCCTACAAAAAGCAGATTCAATGCGCCGCTTTCGCCCCACGCATGCGCTGGATCAAGGTCACCACGGTCAGCACCACCACCCCGATGATCACGCCCACCACCACGCTGCCCAGTGCATTGGCCAGCCATTCCAGATTGGACGGTGCCAAGCCGATCACGAAGTGATGCAGGGCCGGAATCGCGTGCACCAGGATGCCGCCGCCGACCAGGAACATCGCCGCCGTACCGGCCACCGACAGACCGCGCATCAGCCACGGCGTGGCATACAGCAGGCCGCGACCAAACGCCGCCAGTACACGGCCCTTGTCCAGCAACCAGGCACCTATGTCATCAAGCTTGACGATGCCGGCGACCAGGCCATAGACGAAGACCGTCATGCCCAGCGCAATCGCCACCAGCGTCGCCACCTGCTGGCCGAATGGCGCGTGCGACACCACACCCAGCGACAGCACGATGATCTCGGCCGAAAGGATGAAATCGGTGCGCACCGCGCCCTTGATCTTGTCCTTCTCGAACGCCACAAGGTCGACCTTCTCATCGGCGATGGCCTTCAGCCGTTCGGCCTTGCGGGTCTCGTCCTCGTCCTTGGAATGCAGGAACTTGTGCGCCAGTTTTTCAACGCCCTCATAGCAGAGGAAGGCGCCGCCGATCATCATCAGCGGAGTGATCGCCCACGGCAGCCAGGCGCTGATCGCCAGCGCCGCCGGCACCAGGATGGCCTTGTTGAGCAGCGAGCCTTTGGCCACCGCCCACACCACCGGCAACTCGCGGTTGGCGTTGACGCCGGTCACCTGCTGGGCGTTCAAGGCCAGGTCGTCGCCGAGCACGCCGGCGGTCTTCTTGGCTGCGACCTTGGTGAGGATGGAAACGTCATCCAGCAAGGCGGCAATATCGTCGAGCAGGGCAAACAGGCTGGCTCCAGCCATGGGTCACCGTCAGGTCATAGGTCAGGGGAAGGGGGATTCTCACTCATTCACGGCGCAAGCGGGGCCAGCGGTCGCGCATTCACTCCTCTTCAACCCGCCACCGGCCACACTGCGGGTTCTGCCGACAGGGAGATACCCGTTTGATGGAAGCGACCAGCAGCGAAAGCCCGACCACCGTAGGCGGCAACAGCCGACGCCAACAGATCGTGCGGCTGCTGCTGCGCTACCGCAACTCGGGCGTGTTCTCCGGCATCTCCCTGGATGGCGAAATTCCACGCCTGGGCCGGCCGCCGGCCGCCGGCAACCCCACCCAGTTCGTCGCCGACCTGGAGGCGCTGGGCACCACCTTCGTCAAGCTGGGACAGGTGCTGTCCACCCGCCCGGACATGATTCCGCCCGAATACGTGGCGGCGCTGGAACGCATGCAGGAGCAGGTGGCGCCAATCCCGGTGGAACAGATCCGCGCGGTGATCGAGGACGACCTGGGCGCGCCGGTCAACAAACTGTTTGCCTGGTTCGACCCGGAACCGCTGGGCTGCGCGTCCATCGCCCAGGTTCACCGGGCCGAGCTGCACGACGGCCGCGAGGTGGCCATCAAGGTGCAGAAGCCCGATATCGCGGCCCAGCTGCGTTCGGATATCGGCGTGCTGCGCAGCTTTGCCAGTGCCGCCGACCACCTCACCCGGGTCGGCCGCAAGGTGCGTTTCTCCGACTGGCTGGGCGAATTCGCCAAGACCCTGCGGATGGAGCTGGACTACGAAGCCGAAGCCGCCAACCTGGCGCGTTTCGGCCAGCATCTGGCGCCCTACCCCGAGCTATGGGTGCCGCAGCCGGTGTGGGACCTGTGCGGGCGGCGTGTACTGACGATGGAACTGGTGCACGGCGTGCGCGTGGACGCCATTCCGCAGGTGCGCCGCACCGAACAATCAATGGTACCGCTGGCCGCCGCGCTGGTACGCGGCTATCTGGACCAGATCTTCGTGCATGGCGAAATCCATGCCGATCCGCATCCGGGCAACCTGCGGGTGACCCCGCAGGGGCAACTGGCGATCTTCGACCTGGGCATGGTGGCGCATGTGCCACCGCGGCTGCGCCAGCGTCTGCTCAAGGTGTTGTTCGCCGCGGTGGATGGCCGTGGCGAGGAAGTGGCCGATGAGATCATCGGCATCAGCACCCGCCTCGAGGACTACGACGAGGAGCGCTATCTGCGCGAAACCGGGCAGATGATTGCCCGCTACGCCGCCAACGGCACCTTGTCCGAAGGCCACGTGGTGCTGGAGATCGTGCGCATCGCCACCACCAGCAACCTGCGTACGCCGCCGGAGCTGAGCCTGCTGGGCAAGGCCCTGCTCAACCTGGAAGGCGTCTGCCGTTTCCTCGCCCCGGAAATGAAAACCCGGCGCGTGGTCGAAAAACAGCTGCAGCATGTGATGCGCGCGCATTTCCGCAAATCATTGTCGGCCGCCAATCTGGCCAGCGAGGCGATGGAACTGCAGCAGCTGCTGCGCAACGGGCCACGGCGCATGTCCGATATCCTCAGCCTGCTCGCCGAGAACCGGCTGCAGATGAAGGTCACCGGGCTGGACGAGTCGCGGCTGATGGAGAACATACAGAAGGTTGCCAACCGCATCGCCGCCGGCCTGATCACCGCCGCGCTGCTGCTTTCTTCCACCCTGCTGATGCGGGTACCGACGCACTGGAACCTGTTTGGCTACCCGGCCTTTGCGATGGTGTTGTTCCTGCTGGGCGTGTTCATCGGACTGGGCCTGATTGTCAGCGCGTTGCTGTTCGATCGCCGCACCCGCGCCCGCGCACGCGAAGAACGCGGCCACCGCTGAACACCGAAGAGTCCACGTAGCCCGGGTAAGCGCAGCGCACCCGGGACCACGCAACGCCCGCACGACTACAGCAGCCGTGCGATCGAATCTTGCTGATTTAATCAGTGCAAGGCATCGCTTCGATCATCGCTGCGCTGCGTTGGATGTTGCATGCCCCGGGTGCGCTGCGCTTACCCGGGCTACGTCACTGGACATGGTGTACTGCGGGTTTGGCCAGGCGACGTCGCTGCGGCGCAGTCTGCTGCTGCGCGGCTGTATAGCGCCAGCAAAAGCACACTTTCTCACCTCGCCTCACCTCGTTTTCGCAGCGATAAGCGTCTTGTCACAGATGCTGAATACAAGGCCGCTGTCCGAACATTTCAGTCAGGTTACGGCAGGCAACATCCAATGACCTCAGCCACACCACTGACACAGTGGTGTGGCAGGCGACAACGGCCCAGCCGTTGTGCCCCTGTCTCCGCTACCCACGTGACCGCATGCATTGGATCATCTGGCTGTCTCTGGCAGCACTGTTTGTATTGTTGATGTTGTCACCCACTCTGGCCCGGCTGAAGGCAGGGCTGCTGTCACTGTTGTTGCTGGCCATGAGCGGCTGGTGGCTGATCGACCAGCTCAGCGGCGATGGCATCAATTCGGCCACGCTGTATCACCTGCGCAGCGACATGGAAGGTGCCGGTGTCGGCGACTTCAGCGCCTACATCATCGGCTTCATCGCACTGTTGCTGCTCTCGCTTACGCCCTTGCTGCTGCTGCGCGTGCGCCGCCTGCAGCTGCCGCGGCATGGCCTGCCGGTATTTGCCGGGTTTGCGGCGCTGTTGCTGAGCACCGTGCTGCTCAGCCCTTTGTACACCGATGCCAAGCGCATCCACCAGCAGATGCAGCCGGTGGATTACAGCGTGGTGGCGCCGGAGTACCAGCTGCCTTCCAAACCGCTGGCACAACGTCCGAATATCGTCTGGATCTACGGCGAAAGCCTGGAACGCACCTATCTGAATGAGGCCGTGTTCCCCGGCCTGATGCCCAACCTCACCCGGCTTGCCGGCGAAGGCCTGGATTTCCGCAACATCGCCTCGGCCGATGGCAGTGGCTGGACCATCGCTGGCCTGGTCTCATCCATGTGTGGCGTACCGCTGACCACCGCGCAGGGCGACGAGAACAGCATGGGGCGGATGGGCCGCTTTCTGCCGGAGGCTTTCTGCCTTGGCGACTATCTGAAGCAGCAGGGCTACAGCAACCACTACCTCGGCGGCGCGAACGGCCAGTTCGCGGCCAAGGCCGACTTCCTGGGCTCGCACGGTTTTGACGACGTGCGCGATCTGGAATGGTTCCAGCAGCAGAAGATCGCCAAGCAGCACTTCTCCAACTGGGGCGTGCACGATGACGTGTTGCTGGAGCGTGCCTACGAACGTTTCCTGGAACTGTCCGCGCGCGGCCAGCCGTTCATGCTGACCGCGCTGACCATGGACACCCACCATCCGGCCGGTCACCTGCCGGTGGCGTGCAAGAACACCCGCTATCGCAGCGCGCACGGCAACATCGGCCTGCTCAATGCGCTCAAGTGCAGCGACAGGTTGATCTCGCGCCTGGTGGACCGCATCCGCAGCAGCCAGTTCGCCGACAACACGCTGGTGGTGGTGGCCTCCGATCACCTGGCCATGCCCAACGACCTGAGCCATGTGCTGGAACAGCAGCAGCGCGAGAACCTGTTGCTGTTCCTCGGCAACAAGCTGCAGCCGCGCCAGATAAACGTGCAGGCCGGCACCACCCTGGACTCGGGTGCCACCGCCCTGCAGTTGCTGGATCCAGCCATTGATGCGATTGGCTTCGGCCGCTCGCTGTTGAACCCGCAGCGCCCGGCCAGTGCCAGCGTTGCCGCCACCGGTGGCGACACCCTGGCCTACGCCCGCTACAGCGCCTTCGCGCGCTCGCTGTGGCTGGGCGAACAGACCCGCATGCTGCGGCTGGAGCAGGACCAGCTGCTGGTGGGCGTGCAGAAAGTGCAGCCGCCGGTACTGCTGGAATACGACCAGCAGTGGGACCTGAAATCGGTGTACCTGGAAAACACCACGCGCAAGTTCGAGGAAGCCGATCCGCAGCATCGCCTGGCCTATGTCGACCGTTGCACCGCATTTGAGGATGGTTCGGCTGATGGCCAGTGGTGCGCACTGCTGCTCGACAGCGATCAAGGCATGCGTCTGTACCGCGATGCGCAGCTGCGCCGTGGCATTGCCGTGGATGCACCGCTGCAGGCCTTCAGCGGACCGCGCCCGAGCGTGCGCCAGTCACGCATGATCAGCCAGAAGCCGCGTCATGCCGGCCCCGGCCAGTACGTGCTGGAGTTGTACGCCGCCCAGCGGCCGACGCGCGCGTTCTGGGTGGAGGCGGTGTCTTCCAAGCGCCAGGTGGTGGTCGCCCAGCAATGGGTGCAGGCAGACAGCGAAGGCCGCATCCGCATGCCGCTGGGCGTGGACCAGGAAATCGACGATCTGGAAATCCGCGCCTGGCTCAACCACGCCGAACAGCTGGCACTCGACGACTATGCGCTGGTTCCCACCAGCGACCACCCGAGGTCGTGACGAGGCGGCGAGGCTGTCTGTGGGAGCGGCATAACCTTGTAGGAGCGGCGTAAGCCGCGAAACCAGCAATGCTGCAGCTACCCCAATTCGCCTGCAATCTGATGGATCGTCAGCTTCGCGGCTTACGCCGCTCCCACAACCAAACGCGACTGATGGATTTGGCCACACACGCCGCTCCCTTGTGGGAGCGGCGTAAGCCGCGAAGCCGGGAAAGCCGCAGTTACCGATACACCTGCAATCTGATGGACCGTCAGCTTCGCGGCCGACGCCGCTCCTACAACCAAACGCGGCTGATGGATTTGGTCGCACCCGCCGCTCCCTTGTAGGAGCGGCGTAAGCCGCGAAGCCGGGAATGCTGCAGCTTCCGATCCGCCTGAAATCTGATGGACCGTCAGCTTCGCGGCTTACGCCGCTCACACAACCAATCGCGGCTGATGGATTTGGCCACACACGCCGCTCCCTTGTAGGAGCGGCGTAAGCCGCGACGCCGGGAAAGCCGCAGTTACCGATACACCTGCAATCTGATGGACCGTCAGCTTCGCGGCTTACGCCACTCCTACAGGCTGACGCCGCTCCTACAATCCAACAGCGCGCGATCACTGCTCCGGGTCGCGCACCAGATGGATGTCGGTGGGTGTAACCAGCGCGATGCCGGCAGCGGCAGTCTGTTCCAGCAGGGCAAACAACACATCGCTGCGCGTGCCGTATACATTCCGCGCCGATGACACATAGGCAAAGCTGTTCACCGCCACCTGGCCGCCGCTGATCGAATCAACGAAGAACGACGGCGCCGGGTCGATCAGCACGCTCTCGTTGGCCGCATAGATCCCCAGCAACAAGCTGCGCAACTGCCCCATGTTGGTGCCCAGCGGTACCGAAAACTGCACCTGGATGCGGCCCAACGCATTTGCCATGGTCATGTTGCGGATGGTCTTGGTGATCAGCTCCGAGTTGGGCACGATCAAGGTCGAACGATCGCCCACCTGGATCTCGGTCGAGCGCACCGAGATGCGGCGGATGTCGCCTTCCTGGTCGCCGATCTTGACCCAGTCGCCGATCTTCACCGGCCGTTCGGCGAGCAGGATCAGGCCGGATACGAAGTTCTGGGTGATCGCCTGCAGGCCGAAACCGATACCCACCGACAAGGCACTGGCGAGCAGCGCGAGCTTCTCAAAACCAATCCCCAAGGCCGCCAACGCCCACAACGCGGCCAGCACGATGCCCAAGTAATGGGCCACGGTGCTGATCGAATTGCGCGCACCGGTGTCCAGCTCGGTCTTGGGCAGGTAGGTATCCACCAGCCAGCGCTGCACCACGCGCATCAGCGTCAGCCCCAAAGCCAGCACCAGCAGCGCACTGAAGATCGATGTCGGCGTCAGCAGGCTGCCGCCGATCCTGATTCCGGCCGACAGCCGCTCCAGCCAGCTGTACAGCGCACTGACATTGCCGAACGGCGCAACAAAGGCGGTGATCCCCAGCATCACCAGTGCAACCCGCGCGGTGGCCGACAACAACACCCCAGCCTGCTCAAGCCGGCTGGCCGACAGCCCGGTGGACAGGCGCAACATGCGCCCGACCGTACTGTCCGGCGCCAGCAGCCACAACGCGAAGTCATCGGCAAACCGCATCAGCAGCGTGGTGGCCAGCACGATCACCGTGCCCCACACCATCTGCTGGGCGGTGAACATGGCGAAATTCAGATAGCCGAGCAAGGTGGCCAGCAACGCGGCGGAAATGCTGAGGTAGCCACCCAGGCGCGCGACGATCAGCCAACCGCTGCGCGGTGCCCTGGGCGTGCGGCCACCGGCCGCTTCCTCATGCTCGGCCCGTGCCGCCTCGGCCGCGCGGCGCCGGTGCAGGGCGGCCAGCGTGGCCAGCATGCTCATGATCAGCACCACGTAGGTCAGCGCGATCAAGCCGTCCAGGGTCACCGTGCCCACTGCCGAGGTGCGCGCCGCGCGGTTGACCTCGCGCAGCAGCATGGTCAGCCAGGTCAGGCTGGCCGCGCCCCAGGCAAAGCGGCGCAGGCGTGCCGCGGCCACATCATCGATATCCAGCAGACGCCAGGTGGGCCGCGATGGCACCAGCAGGCAGGCAGCCACCGCACCGATGAAGGCGGCCACAAAGGTTGCCGTGACAAAGGTGTTGGCTACCGATTCCAGCCGTGGCGCGACCGCATCGATAGCCTGCAGGCTGGCCACCAGCACCGTGGCCGCCAGGCCCGGCAGCATGGTGCCTACCAGCAACAGCCATACCGCAAGGCCGGTGCGGCGCAGGCGCCCGGCCGGCGCACGTTCGGAGGCCGCATAGCGCCGGCCCAGGTGACGCAGCCAGATGCGCAGCGGGAACAGCAGCAGCAATGCCACTACCGCACCCGAAATCGGCGTGCCCCAGCCGTGCTTGTTTACCGCTTTCAGCAAGGCAGTACTGGCCTGCCGGTACAACGCCTGGAAACGCGCATAGTCGTCCGGCAGGTGTTCGGCAAACTCGCGCCACAATGCCGGTGACAAGGGTGAACCCACCTTGCGGCCAAGCTGTTCGCCGAACTGCTGGGCGCGGGTTTTTTCAATTGATTCGGTCGCCTGCTTGGCATCCTCGGCCAGCAGCTTGCCGCGCTTGATGTCGGCATCGATCTGGCTGCGCTGCTGGTCCAGCAGCTTGCGCTGGCGGGCGATGTCGGGCTCTTCGCCAGCTTCCGGCGCTGGCCCCAGCTGTTCGATGCGGGCATCGAGCTGGTTCAGCTCCGGCTGCAGGGCAAGCACGCTGGCCTCGGCCTCGCGCTGCGCCTGGCTGGCGCGCTCGGCGAGCGTTTTCAGGGTTTCCGGGGCATCGGCATCGTTGACCGCGCGCTTGACCGACTCGATCACCCGCGAGGCCTGTTCAATGCGCGCCTGCGGGCTGCTATCGGCCGCCGCGTCCCCCACCGCCGCCAACGCCGGACCACTGGCAAGCAAGCCAGCCTGGACGATCAGAAATACAAACAGCAGCGTGCGCAGCGGACGCAGGAAACGTTGGGCAGGCAAGGCAGGGCAACCGGATCGCGCGGACTACCGCGCCTGCAGCGCACTATATGTCAGCACGCGTTCACATCCTGCAAAACCGCGCCAACGCGGTGTTCATTTCAACGCAAGCTCGGCGATATGACCGCAGTTGAGCTCGTAGATCTCCTGGAATTCCTGTTCGGTCAGTTCGGCCGGCGCATACACCGCCACCTGTTCCCGCGCCCCGCTGCTGGGCTGGGGCGGGTGGGGCCCGGCGCGCAGTGAAAACCCGTGGCCTTCGTACTCGACCACCTTGGGCAGCTGGTCCCAGCGTTCACGCGCATAGCGGCTCTGCCCCTTGAGCAGGATCACGACAAACATGGAGAACTCCCGTTTTCGGATGTGGCCAGCCTAGCGCAGCCATGTTTGCCCGGCGCGAAGACACGCTGCCGGCGATGGTGAGGATTCAGTGAATGGCCTGTCGACCTGCCCGGCACAGCGCCTTAACCGGCACTGGCCTATAGCTGGTGCCCCGGCGCAGCGGCCTGCGCCAACGCTGAAGAGAGCACCATGACTGAACATTCTCCCCTGGCAACCGTTGCGCATGTGGACCTGCAGCGCTACCTGGGCACCTGGTACGAAGTGGCACGCCTGCCGATGCGCCACGAACCCGAAGACGGCACCGACATCAGTGCCCACTATTCGCTCAACGAAGATGGCAGCGTGCGGGTGCAGAACCGCTGCCTGCGTGCCGGCAACCTGGAGGAATCCATCGGCCAGGCCAAGCCCATCGATGACAGCAACAGCAAGCTGGAAGTCACCTTCCTGCCCGAAGGCCTGCGCTGGATACCCTTCACCAAGGGCGACTACTGGATCATGCAGCTGGATGAGGCCTACACCACCGCACTGGTGGGCAGCCCGGACCGCAAATACCTGTGGCTGCTTGCGCGCCTGCCACAGATGGACGCCACTACCCGCGACCACTACATCGCCTATGCGCAGCAGCAGGGCTTTGATACCAGCCCGTTGATCTTCCCCCCGCATACCGGCCACCCGACCGCCTGACCTGGACTGCAACGGCGCGGAGGCCGGCATGGATTTGAAAAGTGGTTACCCGTTCTGGGCCATCAGGAACGGTTTGATGCAGGCGTTCCCGCCCTTGCAGCAGGACCTGCAATGCGAGGTAGCGGTGATCGGCGGCGGCATCACCGCCGCGCTGATCGCCGACCAGCTCGTGCAGCATGGCCATGAAGTGGCGGTCATCGAGCAACGCGATATCGGCTGGGGCTCCACCGCCGCCAGCACTGCCTTGCTGCAGTATGAAATCGACACGCCGTTGCGTGAGCTGGCCAAGCGCTATGGGCTGGACGCGGCGCTGCTGGCCTACCGTGCCTGCGCGCAGGCCATCAACGACCTGCGGGTACTGGCCACGCAGGTAGGCGAGGTCGACTTCCGCAGCGCGCAGAGCCTGTACTACGCCAGTCGGCGCCGCGACCTGCGCCCGTTGCTCGAGGAATTCGAGCTGCGCGCCAGGCACGGTTTCGCGGTGGACTGGCTCGATGCGCAAGGCGTTGCCGAGGACTATGGCTTCAGCGCGCCCGGCGCCATTCTGACCACCCCGGCAGCCAGCATGGACCCCTACCGCATGGCCTACCGCCTGCTGGACCGGGTGCAGGCGCAGGGCGGCCGTGTGCATGACCGCTGCCGCGTGAGTCATATCGAAAGCAGCGCGCGGCAGGTGCATCTGCGCACCACCGACGGCGTCAACATCCGCTGCCGGCACCTGGTCATCGCTGCCGGTTACGCCACCCAGCACTGGCTGCAGCAGCGTGTCGCACGCAACCGCAGCAGCTACGCCTTCGTCACCGATCCGCTGCCCACCGACACACTGGGGCCGTTGCGCGACACCATGATGTGGGAGACCGCCCGCCCCTATCTCTACCTGCGCAGCACCGCCGACGACCGCCTGTTGATCGGTGGCGAGGACGACGCCGTCGATCTGCCACTGCGGCGCGATGCACAGGTCGACCGAAAGGCGCGGCGCCTGGCCGACAAGGTCGGCAAATTGTTCCCGCAGCTGCCGATCCAACCCACCTTCGCCTGGGCCGGCACCTTTGCCGAAACCGAAGACGGCCTGCCGTTCTTCGGCGCGCATCCGCAATGGGGCCCGCGTGTGCAGTTCGCCATGGCGTACGGCGGCAACGGCATCACCTATTCGATGATCGGCGCCGGCCTGGTGCGTGCGGCAATCGAGCGCCGCCGGCATCCGCTGGCGCAGCTGTTTTCGTTCCAGCGGCTGGACTGAAGCCGCTGGCAGCGGAGGGGCAACCGACAGCCATCATTCAAATCATTTCTGGTAGCGTTCAGGCTGGCTCGCCATCACGGTGCGGCCCTGTACGGAGCGGTTGCACCATGATCCGAACCTTCCTATCCGCGCTACTGCTGCTGGCCCCGGCCATCGCCATGGCGCAGGACACCGCAACCGCACCGGGCGGCCTGGACCTGAGCGTGCCGCAGGCACCGCTGCGCTACCTGGGCGACACCGACTACAAGGGCGATGCACCGGGCACCTACTACGGTGACAAGAGCGGCCCCGCACCGCGCAAGGACCAGCCCGGCGCCCAGGTGATGGACGACAAACTGCAGGTGCACGGCGCGGTCAGCGCCGGCATGGGTTATTCCAAGGGCTACGGCAACAGCAACTGGCAGGCTGTGGACCTGAACCTGGGCAAGAACTACAACAACGATGAAGGCGAAAGCCGCCGCATCAACCTGAACATCCACATGAGCAAGAGCGAAGGCCCGGGCCCGTATGGATATGGCCCCGGTCCTGGCTTCGGCCCCGGCCCCTGGGGCGGCTGGTAAGCAAGCCCGAACCCGGCACCGCTCAGGTGCTGGCGCGCATCCACAGGCAATCCAGCGCATCCAGCGCGATATGCACCAGCAGCCCGATGCCGAACAGACGGGTCCGTTTGGGCAGGGTCAAACCCGCATACAGCACGATGGCCGGCGCGGTGTGCAGCGGATGGAAGCCGATGCTGCAACGGCCCGGCGCGTAGATCGGATCGGCCAGCAGGTGGTCCAGGTCGATCACCCAGCCCAACAACAGCAGCATCCAGGCCTTGCCGAACTGCGGCCGCCAGAACAACCAGGCCAGCAGCGCCGGCACCGCCACATGCAGGCACAGGTGCAGGATCGCGCGCAGGCTCATGGCCTGCCCGCCGGGCGCAACGGGGCAGCGGCCGCCAAGGCCGGCGCGGTGGGATCAGGGGCGGGAAGACGCATGCGGACCGTTCTGGCTGAACCAGCGCCGATTGTAGGCCGGGGCGGCGTGGGCACGGCGTTACACTATGCGCCCGCCGGCAGTTCCGCCGCGGTGGTTCCGGAGTGGCAATGATCAACAACGACGTACTGCGCAGCATCCGCTACATGCTCGACCTCAGCGACAGCATGGTGGTGGACACCATTCACTTGGCCGATCCCAGCTTCGAGGTGGACGCGGCACAGGTGCACGATTTCCTGCGCAAGGATGACGAGCCGTTGTTTGAAGCCTGCCCGGACGCGGTGTTGTCGCGCTTTCTGGATGGCCTGATCTACCACTACCGTGGCCGCGACGAATCGCAGCCGCAGCGCCCGCCGGAAAAGCGCATCACCAACAATATCGTGCTGAAGAAGCTGCGCGTGGCCTTTGAACTGAAGGACATGGACATGCATGCGATCTTCGAGGCGGCGGGCTTCCCGATGTCCAAGCCGGAGCTGTCGGCATTGTTCCGCCAGCCGGACCACAAGAATTACCGCGAATGCGGCGACCAGGCCCTGCGCAATTTCCTCAAGGGCCTGACCCAGCGCGTGCGCCCGGCGTAAGGCCTCGCTGCCACCGCTCCCCTGCTCTCTTGCCTTGTGGGAGCGGCGTAAGCCGCGAAACAACGAATCCTGCAGCCCGCAAAGGCTTGGCTTCGTCGGGGATAGTGTAGATCGCTGCTTCGAAAACAATTGTGGCTTCGCGGCTTACGCCGCTCCCACAAGATGATGGCTTGGGCGCGCTCCATCCGGCGCTTACAGAATCCGGTAAACGCGGGCCTTCGGCAGGTCTTCATCCACCTGCAGGAACCAGCGTCCGGCGATGCCGGGGATCACTTCGATTTCAGGCGACTGCAAGGTAGTGCGCAGGCGCATCTGGCCCTTGAGCACCTTCCACTGCTGGCCGTTGGCGAGCACGAACACGGTGCCCGGCTCCCAGCCTTCCACCGCGCCTTGTACCCGGCTGTGCACCGGGCCTTCCTCCAGGCCGATCTGCATGGGGGCAGGCGTGGGCGTGGCGGCAACGGCTGCAAGCGGCGCGGTTTCGCTGAGCATGCGATTGAGCAGCTGCAGCTGCTGCGCACTCAGGCCGACCTGCTGAAGCTGCTCCGCGCTCAGGCGCTGCTCCAGCGGCAGGTAGTCGCGCTGCTGGCTCCAGGCCAGCGGGGTGATCGACAGCAGGGTTACGGCAAGCAGCAGGCGGGTTTTCATGCTCAAGGTCCTTCCGGCCGATGCCGGTTGAGGCGCACTTTGCTGCAGTTTGGTTGCAGTGGCGTTACATGAAGCAGAGCAAGAGCTTCCCCTCACCCCAACCCCTCTCCCGCACGCGGGAGAGGGGCTCGGATCGCGTCGGCTGCTAGTGCATTAGCTCCTCTCCCATTTACGGGGTGAGAAGGGCTGCCCGCGAACCAAAGGTTCGCAGCCATTCGAACGCCCTTGCGCCAGCGCAAGGGCCGGGGCGCGGGGGTTGGGGTGAGGGGAAGCTCCTGGCTGGAAATTCAAAACCCAAAACCAACCCAAAAGAAAAGGCCCGGCATAAGCCGGGCCTTTCTTCGCTACATGACGCCAAAGCGCCTTGTACGTATTACCAGCTGAAGCGCGGACCCACGGTCCACTGCTTGTCACCGTTGTTGAACATCTTGATGTCGCCGTTGATGCCCCAGTTCTGGTTCAACTTCACCTGGCCACCAAGGCGGCCGTAGAAGTCACCTTCCGGGCTGATGCCGTGCTTCTTGCTGAAATCTTCGTAGCCAGCCATTGCATACACTTCGGCGTGCTTGCCGAAGGCGGTGCGGATACCGGCTTCAGCGCTGTAGCCGTTGAAATCCAGGCCCTGGGCAAACTTTTCGTCGTACTTTTCGTAAGCCACGCGAGCAACGAAGTCGGTGGTCGGGGCGATTTCCTTGTTGAAACCGGCACCGACGCGCCACTGGTCGACGTCAAGGTTGGTGTGCGAGATTTCCTGACGGGTGTATTCGCCAAAAGCGTGGAAATTCGGCAGGAAGGCGTAGGAACCCTTCACACCCCAACCTTCGGCCTTGCCGTCAGCCGAGGTCTTGGCGTAATCGGCTTCGGCATAGTTGTAGGACAGGCCGTCAGCAGCAGAAGCGGCGAACGGAAGGGCGGCAACCAGCGCCAGGGCAATCAACGAAGTCTTCATGGGGTACTACCTCTGCATTACTGAGCTTGATGGCACGACAACAAAGAGCTGTCTGCGTCCGGATGTAAGTTTTCCGTTAGCCGCCCCAACAAACCCTGAAACAGGCCCTGCAATAAAACGTCGATTTTTGGCGTCCATTCAGGCGATTTCTGGCACGCGCGGGGCGCGTGCACGTTGAATCGAATTCATTTAAGCAAATACACGCAATATTCAGCGTGAACGCTTGCCAGCGGCAACGCCGCCAAAGGTGGTCGGCAGCGCCGCGTCGTGCAGTGGCACGCCGGTCTCGATGTCGCGCAGGATCGGGCAATCCGGGCGCTCGTCGCCGGCGCAGCAGCTGGCCAGCGCCTGCACCGTCTGCACCATGTCCTGCAGCTCGGCGATGCGCTGCTGCAGCACCTGCACGTGCTCCAGCGCCATGCGCTTCACATCGGCGCTGTGCCGCGAGCGGTCGCGCCACAGCTCCAGCAGTTCACCGATGCGCTCCACGCTGAAGCCCATGTCGCGCGAACGCTTGATGAAGCCCAGGGTGTGGATGTCGCGTGGCGTATACACGCGGTAACCGGCATCGGTGCGAGCCACCGGCCCGATCAGGCCGGTGTCCTCGTAGTAGCGGATCATCTTGGCCGAGATGCCGGTGGCCTTGGCGGCCTGGCCGATGTTCATGCCTTCATCCATCATCATCGCTCCTCACGCCTCGCTCTGTGGTGCACGGAAACGCTTCAACCGCAGCGCATTGCCGAGCACGAATACCGACGACAAGGCCATCGCCCCGGCCGCGAACACCGGTGACAGCAGGATGCCCCAGACCGGATACAACACGCCGGCAGCAACCGGAATCAGCGCGGTGTTGTAGGCGAAGGCCCAGAACAGGTTCTGGCGGATATTACCCATCGTCGCCTTGCTCAGCGCGATGGCGTTGGGAACGCCCTGCAGGCTGCCTGACATCAGCACCACGTCAGCGGCCTCGATCGCCACATCGGTGCCGGTGCCGATCGCCATGCCGACATCGGCCTCGGCCAGTGCCGGCGCATCATTGATGCCGTCGCCGACATAGGCCAGCCGGCCATGCGCGGCCTTGAGCCGGCGCACCGCATCCACCTTGCCTTCCGGCAGCACTTCGGCCACCACTTCGTCGATGCCCAGCTGACGGGCGATGGCTTCGGCGGTGCGGCGGTTGTCGCCAGTGATCATCGCCACCTTCAGGCCCAGCGCATGCAGGCTGGCGATGGCGGCACGGGTGTCGTGCTTGATCGGATCGGAGACGGCGATGATCGCCGCCAGGCGGCCATCCAGCGCGGCATACAGCGGGCTCTTGCCCTCCTCGCCCAGCCGCTGCGCATCGGCGGCGAACACCGTCACGTCCAGGCCGAGTTGCTGCATGAAGCGGTCCGCGCCTACTTCCACGCGCACGCCGTCCACGTTCGCACGCACGCCATAACCGGTCACCGATTCGAACGCATCCACGGCCGGCAGCTGCAGGCCTTCCTGCTGCGCGGCAGTGACGATGGCGCGGGCAATCGGATGCTCGGAGCGGTCTTCCACCGCCGCCACGCGTGCCAGCACATCGCCGCGCTGGAAGCCTGCGGCCAGCTGCAGATCGGTCAATACCGGGCGGCCCTCGGTCAGGGTGCCGGTCTTGTCCACCGCCACCACCTGCGCTTCCTTCAACAGCTGCAGCGCCTCGCCCTTGCGGAACAGCACGCCCAGCTCGGCGCCACGGCCGGTACCGACCATGATCGAGGTTGGTGTCGCCAGGCCCATCGCACACGGGCAGGCAATGATCAGCACCGCCACCGCATTGACCAGGCCGAAGGTCAGCGCCGGATCCGGGCCGAACAGCAGCCACACCGCGAAAGTCAGCACCGCCAGCACCATCACGATCGGCACGAACCACAGGGTGATGCGATCGACCAGGGTCTGGATAGGCAGTTTGGCACTCTGCGCCTGTTCCACCAGGCGGATGATCTGCGCCAGCACCGTTGCCCCGCCTACTGCGGTGGCACGCACGCCGAGCGCACCGGTCTGGTTGACCGTGCCACCAATGACCGTGCTGCACGGCGCTTTCTGCACCGGCACCGGCTCGCCGCTGATCATCGATTCGTCGACGTAGCTTTCGCCGTCCACCACCTCGCCATCCACCGCGATGCGTTCGCCGGGGCGCACGTCGATCACGTCGCCACTGACGATCTGCGCCAACGGCAGTTCAACCACGCTGCCATCGCGGCGCACGCGCGCGGTCTTGGCCTGCAGCTTGAGCAGGCGCTTGATCGCCTCGGAAGTGCGGCCCTTGGCCTTGGCCTCCAGCACGCGGCCGAGCAGGATCAAGGTAACGATCACCGCCGCCGCTTCGTAGTACACGTTCACCGTGCCAGCCGGCAGCAGCCGCGGCAGGAAGGTGGCCACCAGCGAGTAGCCGTAGGCCGCCAAGGTGCCTACCGCCACCAGCGAGTTCATGTCCGGTGCGGCGCGCAGCAGCGCCGGAATGCCCTTCTGGTAGAAACGGCGGCCCGGGAAAACCAGGACCAGCGTGGTCAGCACGAATTGCAGCAGCCAGCTGTTCTGGGTGCCCAGGGTGGCGGCGATGTAGTGATGGAACGCCGGTACCAGGTGCGCGCCCATTTCCAGCAGGAACACCGGCAGGGTCAATGCCGCCGCCAGCCACAGGTCACGCTTGAGCACCCGCAGCTCCTCGGCATGCCGCTGCGCCTGCTGGTCCTCGTTGCTGCCGGCGCTGCCGACCACGCTGGCCGTGTAGCCGGCCTTGCTGATCGCCGCCAGCAGCGCCTCGGGCTCCGCACTACCCTGCACGCTGGCGCGCTCGGTGGCGAGGTTGACGCTGGCCGACTGCACGCCGGGCACCGCCTTCAGCGCGCGCTCGACACGGCCCACACAGGAAGCGCAGGTCATGCCTTCGATCAGCAGTTCCAGCGCCTGCGTGGCGGGCGCGCTGACCTCGTAGCCGGCCTTGTGGATGGCCTGCACCAGCGCCTCGCGCGGCACGTTGCCGTCGGCGTGCACGCTGGCCCGCTCGGTGGCCAGGTTGACGCTGGCCTGGGTGACGCCGGGGACGGCCTTGAGCGCACGCTCGACACGGCCCACGCAGGAAGCGCAGGTCATGCCTTCGATCGTCAGATCCACGCTGCCGGGGGCGGAACCCGGGCCGCCCGGGTGGGTACTGCTGCTCATCGGCACATCTCCATGTCAGGGTCTGGAGCCACCTTAAAGCTTCCAACGATGGGAGGGTCAAGCACGGATCGAGCGCTTGACCTTGCCATCATGGGAAGGTCCAAGGTGAGCACTCCCAACCGGAGAAACCCCCATGAAACTGCATATCGAAAGCATGACCTGTGGCGGCTGCGCACGCAGCGTGACCGCCGCGCTCAAGGCCGTGGACCCCACCGCGACGGTCGAGATCGACCTGCCCGGCAAGAATGTGAAGATCGAATCCAGCCAGCCGGTTGAAAGCTTCACCAAGGCCCTGGAAGAAGCCGGCTTCCCGCCGCGTTGATGCGTATCCGTGGGAGCGGCGTAAGCCGCGAAGCTGATGCCGCTTCCGTTCGCGGCTTTCCAGTACCGTCATGGATTGTCAGCTTCGCGGCTTATGCCGTTCCTACAACCCAACCGCCCACTACCGCGTCAGCGCGCGCGTTTCCAGACTTCACGCTCCACCCGGCGCTCGCCGTCCCAGCGCTCCAGCGTCCACACGTCACCTTCCAGCGTGTAGCGGAAGTGGTAGCTGCCACCATTTTCCAGCGGGTAGGACGCCATCAACGGCGTTTCCACGTACTGCCCGCCCTCACTGCGGTAGGTGCCTGAGCCACCGGCCCAGAACTTGCCGCCGCTGGTGGTGGTGAAGGCGAAGCGGCCATCGGCCAATACCTTGGTGCCGGCCAGCTGCTTGCTGGCGTAATCCACCAGCGCCCCTTCCGGGTTGATGAACTCCCCGGACTGCAGCTGCCAGGCACCTTGCAGGGCATCGGTACCCTGCGCGCTGGCCGCGCCCAGCAACAGTACCGCGGTGGCGAAAGAACGCAGCATCGGCAACTCCAGATCAGGTCGGGCCCGCATTGTGCGCACTGGCAAGCGATCAACGCCAATACCGGTGCATCGGCAACCTTTGCCGGCGCCAGCGCGGCGCTATCATTGCCGCCATTACAGGAACCCACGGCGGCCCCCATGCAGACCCTCCTCACCCCGGTATCGATTGGCGAGTTGATCGACAAGATCACCATCCTCGAAATCAAGGCCGAGCGCATCCGCGACACCGCCAAGCTGGCCAATATCCGTACCGAGCTGCAGGGCCTGTGGCCGTTGTGGCTGGCGCAACAGGAGGCACGTCCTTCGCTGGGCGCGCTCAAGGACCAGCTCAAGGCCATCAACGAACGCATGTGGGAAATCCAGGACCGGCTGCGCGAGAAGGAAGCCGCGCAGGATTTCGGTGCGGAGTTCATCACCCTGGCGCGTGGCGTGTACGGCACCAATGGTGAGCGCATCGTGGTGAAGAACGAGATCAACCGCGTAGCCGGCTCGGCGCTGGTGGAAGAAAAGCAGTACCAGGGCGAGTAAGCCGCTCGGCGCCCGCCCCACCTGTAGAGCCGAGCCATACTCGGCTGGGGCTTTACCGGTGACGCTCCTGCCGAGCATGGCTCGGCTCTACATTTGGCATTGCCGGTGACGCTCCCGCCGAGCATGGCTCGGCACTACGCCCCATCCCTTTCGCGCAGCGAAGGGGGTGAAGAAGGCCTGCTTGCGCGCCACTGGCGCGCGGCCTGATGAACGACCTAAGGCTATGCCTTCGAGCCGGACGGGTTGGGGAGGGGTGCTCTTGGCGGCAAACACAAAGCCCCAAGCAAACGCCAACCCCCTCCCAACCTCCCCCTTGGCTGCGCCAAAGGGGAGGAGCAAGGCGAGTAGCCGCCCCTGTTTGCATAGCGAAGAAAGGCCCCCTCCCTTTCGCGCAGCGAAGGGGAGGGTTGGGGAGGGTTGCTTTTGCTATTCCCGCAACGCGATCAAAACGCCAGCTGCGCCCACAGACCGGCTTCGTGGCTTTCCTTGCGCGCGGTGGCCGTTTCCTGGGTGACCTGCTTGCCGACTGCGGCCAGGCGCAGGTACTTGTTCGGCTTCCACTCCACACCGACCAGGTGATAACGCTCGCGGTTCAGCGGATTGATATCCAGGCTCATCCGGGTTTCCTCGTGACGGGTGAACACGGCGTACTGCGGGCTCAACTGATAGCTGCCCCACACCGACCAACCACGCTGGTCGTCACTGCCAGGCTTGACCACGCGGGTCCAATCCTCAGCATAGAAGTACTGCGCACCCATCCGGCCGCGCTCGCCAACCCAGCTGGCCATCGCATTCCAGCGCTGTGCGGTGTGCTCGCGTGGCATGTCACCGGAATCCAGTGCGCGGGTGCCGCGGTAGCCGCCCAGCGCCAACTCCACGCCCTTGGCCGCTGCCCAGCCAACCCGCACCTCGACATCGGGGTGATCGCCCAGACGCGGCTTCTGGTAGCCACCACCGGTGACCACCGAGGCGGCGTACGTGAAATCACCACGCGTGTACTGGCCATGCACGCCGTAATCAGCCGCATTGCCCATCTTGCTGCGGGTGATCAGCGCACCATCGACATAGCGGTAACCATCACGTGCCGACTCCTGCTGGATCCACGGCAGCGGCGCATTGCCGAAACGCAGCCAGGTGCCCTTGCCAAAACTGCGCTGCAGGTAGGCGTGGCGCAGCCATACGTCGGTGGGGTCACTGTTGCGCAGCCATTGCACGTCGGTGGTGACCTGTGCCGACCACTGCTGGTTGAAACGATGATCCACGGTGATGAAGGTGCGCTTGAGCTCCATCGCCAGGCCTTCATCGTCGCTGTCCACGCCATCGCGATCCAACTGACTGGCGTTGACGAAGATCTGCGCCGATACCTTGGTGGCCGGTGCGGAATCCTGGGCCCAGGCCATGGTCGGCAGGCACAGCACGGCCAGCGCGGTAGCCAGGGTATTGCGGGAAACAAACTGCATTACAACTCTCCTGATGCCAGCCGCAGCTGGCGTTATGCGGTCAATCGCGTACCTGCAGGGACACTGTCGGCGGAGCAGGGATCGGCCCTGCCGGCAACACCCGGCTGCGGTTGCGGGGAAGCAAGCACCACCTCCAGCGCCTCCTGCCGACAACCGCATGATGACGGCATCTGCGGCTGCAGGACGGGACGTGTTTCAACATGAAAGCCGTTCTGGAGCAGCGCGGTGGGGTGCCGGGGCTGCTGTTGACGAGGCATCCCCCCATAGCGGCGGCGATCGGCATTCATTGAACGCGATGCTCGCCCGGCCCGCCCCCTTGCCGGCATGCCAACCGGCGCGTGTACCCGCCACTTCACGGTCACGGGCCGCTGCGGCGCCGCCAAGGCGCGTTCATATTCCGGGGCCTGAGCGTTGCGCTGCCGTCCGAAACCTTTGCGCCACACCGGACGCGTGAACCCCGCCGGGCCGCGCCCTTGCTGCGGCACAGGCCGGTGTAAGCACGTCGCACGAACCCGACGGCGAATGACATCCGCACCGGCGCGGTTTTGCACGGTTGCAACATTGCCGGGCGCACAATCAAGCCGACGCCCACTCCGCCGTTGCCACCCAAGGCGGCCGCCCTGGCCGCTGCTCCCGCGAGGTTCGCCATGTCCTATGTCGATGGTTTCCTGGCCGCCGTGCCACTGGCCAACAAGGCCAAATTCATCCAGCACGCACACATTGCCGATGCACTGTTCATCGAATTCGGAGCGCTGCGCGTCACCGAATGCTGGTCCGATGACGTGCCACATGGAACGCTGACCGACTTCCATCGCGCCGTACAGGCCAAGGACGATGAAGCCGTGGTGTTTTCGTGGATAGAGTGGCCGGACAAGGCCACCCGCGATGCCGGCATGCGCAGGATGATGGAAGACCCACGCATGGACCCAGCCACCAATCCCATGCCCTTCGATGGCAAGCGCCTGGTCTACGGTGGGTTCCTGCCGGTGGTGCACCTGGGCGAGTAATCGCCCAGCCCGGCGCATGGCGCGGGCAATGAAAAGGCCAGGACGTTGCCTGGCCTTGTCGGATCTGTTGTGTGGCTGCGCTCAGCTGTCGCTGCGCGCCATCTGCGGCGCCTGCAGCATTACCGTTTTCATCGAAAGGCATTCCGGGCATACCCGTTCCAGCACTTTGATCACCGGCGCGTAGACCGCCTTGCACTTGTTGCACTGGACGCGTCCAGCCATGTTGGCTTCCATAAGCCTCCCTCTTGTTGCATTCCAATGCTCCTATATGGTGCTGAAACCCTGCATTTCAAGCGCTGAGGCTGAAGCCAACGCGGCGCGGTGCCGCATCGGGCAGGCAACTTCGCCTGGTCAGCGCCCGCCGCCAAGCACCAACAGCATAAGCAGCAGTCCCAGCACAGCGCCCAGCACCGTGAAGAAAATCTTCCACGCGCTGTAAGGGCGCTCACCGGCCAGTGCACCGGTATAGCCATTGGCCAGCACCTGGTAGCTGCGCGCGCCATAGGTGTAACTGACCAGCCACACCGGCACCAGGATGTGCTTGAAGGTACGCTTGCTGTAAGTGGCCTGCACCTGCAGGTTGCGCTGGGTATCGCCGGGCACCTGTTCGGAACACAGGTAGCGGGTCTGCTCCTGCATGCGCTCCTGGCCCTGCTGCGCCGCCTGGCGCAGGTCCACCTGGTAGCGCTCCACCGTCCAGCCACGTACGAACTCCGGCGTATATGGTTTCAGGTCAGTGTTGGTCGGGAACCGGCCGATCTTGGCCAGCAGCTCCGGATGCACACCTACCGTGCCCGGCACCAGCTCGTCGTCGAAGAAGTGCTGCAGCGAACCGGAGGCCGGCACCCAACGCGTGCGCCGCTCCTGCCGGGTCTGGGTATTGCCCTTGGAATCGCGGTAGCTGACGGTGACGTAGTAGTAATGCCCGGCCTCGGCGGTCCAGCGCGCGGACACCTGCGCATCGAACGTCCAGTACGGCAGGTACATGCCCTTGAGCGTATCGGTCAGCGCCGCGCGCTTGAGCTTGCTTGGCGCGAACCAACGCGTGCCGTACCACTGGCGGATGATGTCGCGCACCTGGCCGTCGCTGATCTTGAACGGCAGCACGCTCTGCGGGGTGATCGCATCGCCCAGCGATTCATGCGCGATGATCGAGGGCGAACCGCAGAATTCGCAGCGGTCGGCCACCCTGCCATCGACAAACACCGAGATCGCATGGCAGCTCCGGCATTGCACCTCGCGCGGTTGCCCGCCATAGCCACGCTGCTCGGCCGGGGTGGCGGCCATGCTCTGCAGCATGCCGGCCACACCGCCCTGCTGCAGTGGCGGCAGCGGCGGCGGCATGGCCGCCTGTGCATCCATCCGCGCCAAAGCCTCCAGCAGGTCCAGCTCGACCACGCCGGCACTGCCATCGCCCACCCCCTCGGCCGCCTCCGACAGCGGCACGATGGTGCCGCAGTAGGGGCAGGCCAAGGCCTGTTTGGCGGCATTCCACTGCAGATCCCCGCCGCATTCCGGGCAGGGATGTTTGCCAACTGTTGCGTTGTTCATCAGCCGCGCAGGAACTCTTCTAGTGCGGAACGGGCAATACGGGTGGCATTGCCGATCTTGCGTGCCTTCAGGTCACCGGCGGCAATCGACGCCATCACGTCTTCCACCGACACCGACAGCGCCTGCGCGGCCTGTTCCGGGGTCAGCACATCCAGCAGCGGTGCATCGCCGCCAGCCGGCGGCAGCGGCGGCGGTACTGCCGCACCCGGCACCCCCGGCGCGCCGCTCTGCATATTGCGCATCATTTCCTGGGCCATGCCAAAGCCCATCGCCATCTGTGCCGGCACCGCGGCGGCGGCAGCACCTTCGCCGCCTTCGCCCATGCCATGGCCCATCTGGTATTTGACGTAGTCGTTGAGATTGCCGATCACGCCCATGCTGGAGCGCTTGTCGATGGCCTGTTCCACTTCCGGCGGCACCGACACGTTTTCCAGGATGAAGCTGGTGATCTCGATGCCGTACTTGCCGGACATGGCCGGGTTGATCAGCGGCAGCAGCGCCTCACCCAGCTCGGAGTAGCGCGAGGCCACGTCCAGCGCCGGTACACCGGCCTTGGCCAGCGCCTCGGTAAACACGCTGACGATGCGCGAACGCATGGTGTCGGCGAACTCGTCCAGACGGAAATTCTGGTCGGTGCCGGCCACTTCCTTGAGGAATTTGGGCGGATCGACGATGCGGAAATCGTAGGTGCCGAACGCACGCAGGCGGACCACGCCGAAATCGGCGTCGCGCATCATCACCGGGTTTGCGGTACCCCACTTGTTGCCGGTGAACAGGCGCGTGTTGAGGTAGTAGACATCGCACTTGAACGGCGATTCAAAGCCGTACTTCCAGCCCAGGATGGTGGACAGCACCGGGATGTTCTGGGTGCTCAGCGTGTGCTTGCCCGGCCCAAACAGGTCGGCGTACTGGCCGGCAGCAACAAACTGCACCATCTGCGATTCGCGCACGATCAGCTGCGCGCCGTTCTTGATCTGGCGGTCCTCGTCGGGCCACCGGTAGGACAGCGTGTCCCGCGAGTCATCGGTCCATTCGATGATCTCGATCAGTTCCTTCTTGATGAAGTCCAGAATGCTCATGCTCACTCCCCGCTCGACAAGACCGTGATTCTACGGCGGGATTGTTAACAGCGCGCGTGACGCCATGCAGACATGACTGGGCGCAGCATGGGTACATCTTCTGTACCTGCGGGGGACGCCATGCGTTTTCTGACCTTGTTGTTGACGAGCCTGTTCGGGCTGGCCCTGGCCGTGGGTGGCGGCTGGCTGCTGGCGCTGCACGGCAGCCCGTTCTACCTGTTCAGCGGCGTACTGCTGCTGATCGTTGCCTGGGGCCTGTGGCGCCACCGGCGCTGGCCCACCTGGCTGTACGCCGGCTGGTTGCTGGTGCTGCTGGGCTGGTCGCTGTGGGAAGCCGGCCTGTACTGGTGGCCGCTGGCCACCCGCCTGGGTGTGCCGGTGCTGCTGGGCCTGCTGATGGCCTTGCCGGCCGCGCGCCGCTCCAGCCCGCGTGGCTATACCGGGCCGGCCGGCTGGCCGGTGCTGCTGGCCTCGCTGGCGGTGGCGGCGGTTGCCTTGGCCGGCATCCCGCGTCACCTGCACGAGATGGACGGAACCCTGCCGATGGACATCGTCAACGCCAACCCGGCGCTGGGCGACAGCCCGCAGCCGGACGGCGAGTGGCAGGCCTACGGCCGCAGCGGCTACGGCCAGCGCTACTCGCCGCTGGCGCAGATCACCCCGGCCAATGTCGGCCAGCTGCAGCTGGCCTGGCAGATGCAGACCGGTGACGTGCGGCTGCCGCAGGACGTGGGTGAGACCACCTACGAGGTCACCCCGCTGAAGATCGGCAACATGCTCTACCTGTGCACGCCGCACAGCCTTGCCTTCGCGCTGGACGCCGATACCGGCAAGGTGCTGTGGAAGTTCGACCCCGCCGCCGGCATGGAGCCGCAGCGCCAGCACCAGACCTGCCGTGGGCTTTCGTACTACACCGAGCCCACCGGCGCAGCTGCCGCAACAACGCCGGCCACCCTGACCGCCACCGCCTCCACAACCGCCGCACCTGCACCGGCCGCCGTGCCCGCAACCGGCCATGCCTGCAGCAGCCGGGTGTTCCTGCCCAGCGCCGATGCCAAGCTGCACGCACTGGATGCACAGACCGGCGAGCACTGCAGCGACTTCGGCAACAACGGCGTGCTCGACCTGCTGCACAACATGCCGTTCAAGCAGGCCGGTTACTACTACTCCACCTCGCCGCCGCTGGTGGCCGGCGGCAAGGTCATCGTCGCCGGCGCGGTCAACGACGACTATGCGATCAACTCGCCTTCCGGCGTGATCCGCGCCTACGACGTGCACAGCGGCCAGCTGCTATGGAACTGGGATTCGGGCAACCCCACCCAGACCGCGCCGCTGGACCCGAACAATCCCAACCAGGTCTACACCCCCAGCTCGCCGAACAGCTGGTCGGTGGCCAGTGCTGACGAAGCCCTGGGCCTGGCCTACTTCCCGATGGGCAACCGCACCCCCGACCAGCTCGGCATGTACCGCAGCCCGGCCGAGGAAACCTACGCATCGTCGGTGGTGGCGCTGGATCTCAGCAGCGGCCAGGTGCGCTGGGTGCAGCAGTTCGTGCATCACGACCTGTGGGACATGGACACCCCGGCGCAACCGGTGCTGCTCGACTTGGACCTGCCACAGGGCCGCGTACCGGCGCTGGTGCAGCCAACCAAACAGGGTGACGTCTACGTGCTGGACCGCCGCGACGGCAAGCCGCTGCTGCCGATCAGCGAGCGCACCGCGCCGCAGTACGTGGATATTCCCGGCCAGCACGCCGCGCCCACCCAGCCCGCCTCCGCGCTGAGCTTTGAACCCAAGCCGCTGCGCGAGGCCGACATGTGGGGGGCGAGCCTGATCGACCAGATGCTGTGCCGCATCCAGTTCCGGCAGCTGCGCTACGACGGCCGCTATACCCCGCCGACGCTGCAGGGCAGCCTGGTCTACCCGGGCAACTTCGGCACCTTCAACTGGGGCAGCGTGGCAGTGGACCCGCAGCGGCAGGTGATGTTCGGCATGCCGACCTACCTGGCCTTCGTGTCCAAGCTGGTGCCCAAGAATGAAACCCGCGGCCGCGCGATGAACAAGGGCGAGCACGGCCTCAACGAGAACAAGGGCGCCGAATACGCGGTGGAGATGGGGCCGTTCATGTCGCCGATAGGCGTGCCCTGCCATGTGCCGCCGTGGGGCACGATCGCCGCCGCCGACCTGCGTACCGGCAAGATCGCCTACCAGCACCGCAACGGCACCATCCGCGACCTGTCACCGATCCCGCTGCCGATCCGCATCGGTGTGCCAGGCATTGGCGGACCGATGCTGACTTCCACCGGCGTGGCCTTCATGAGCGCAGCCACCGACGACAACTTCCGCGCCTACGACCTGGCCACCGGCAAGGTGCTGTGGGATGTACGTATTCCCGCCGGCGGACAGGCAACGCCAATGACCTACCTCAACAGCCAGGGCGAGCAGATGGTGCTGCTGGTGGCTGGCGGGCACGGCTCTACGGGAACCAAGGCCGGCGATTATGTGTTGGCTTACAAGTTGAAGAAGTAAGGTCCTTAATGGCTGAAGCAGGGGCAGAAGCACCCCTCCCCAACCCTCCCCTTGCCTTCGGCAAAGGGAGGGAGCACGAGCAACAGCGTCAGTAGCGCCGATCCGCCCCCTCCCTTGCGCAACGCGCAGGGGAGGGTTGGGGAGGGGTGCTTTTCGCCACGAACTCAATCAGCCCAGATCAATCCGCGGCACGTCATACCAGGCCGCATCGGGGAAGCGCTGCAGTACCCAGTCGCGGATGAAGCTGCGGCTGTCGGCGGCGATCACCTCGTCACTGCTGTCATCGCGGCTGTTCCGGCAGCGCGCATCAACGCTCCAGCGCAGCAACCAGGTTCGTGATGTTGCGCCGGTTCTTGCCCCAGTCCATGCATTGGGTGGGCAATACGCAATTGCTCCGGAGCACGGTCCGGCGGTCTTCGCAGGTCACTTCGATCGTCTCGCCAAATGACCACAGATTGAATGAAACCGCACAACGTATGCCTGTCGCTGTCTTCTGGATGCCTTTCCAGCCGTTACGACGCATCGCCGCCTCGATATTATCCGACGTGTGATCGCGCTCCAGTATCTCCTCATGGAACGCAGGGAAAGCAAATGTCATGTCAGGCTCCTTCCTGTCTGGAGGCTACATCATAGATGACTGGCAACCCGGAATGAGCCCGAAATTCGGCCACTGCTCCATCCCCTCCCTGCTCTTTCACCAATGAATGCAACGCTGCCTTTCACCAGCAAAGGGGGCACACGGTTCCCGCGCTTCACCCCAGATCAATCCTTGGCACGTCATACCAGACAGCTTCCGGGAACCGCGACAGAACCCAATCTCGAATAAAGCCTCGGCTGTCAGCCGCGATCACCTCGTCACTGCTGTCATCGCGGCTGTTCCAGGCAATGCCGTGCAAGGTGATGCCACGCGCGGCCAACGCCTCCAGCGACAACAGAGTGTGATTGATCGAACCCAGCCGTCCCGAGGTGACCAGCAGCACCGGCCAGCCCTTTCCTGCGACGTAATCAATCGTCAGCAACTGCTCGGTCAACGGCACCATCAAACCACCGGCGCCTTCGATCAGCACGGTCTCGTAGCGCTCGCACAGGCGTGCGGTCGCCGCTTCGATCGCGGCAAGATCCAGTGGTCGCTGCTCCAGCCGCGCGGACAGGTGCGGCGATGCCGGGTAGGCGAACAATGCCGGCATCGTGGTGCCGTCACGGTCCTCTTCAAACAGGCCGGTACCCATGATCCGCCGATGCAGCAGGATGTCATCGGAGGCACCCACGCAACCGGTCTGCACCAGCTTCTGGGTGATCACGTCCTCGCCCTGCGCCGCCCATTGCTGCGCCAGCCAACCCGTGACCACGGTCTTGCCGATCTCGGTATCGATGCCACTGACAAATACGATCCTGCCGCTCATGCGCGCATATCCTCTTCCTGCAGGCTGGTGACCAGCGCAACCATGCCTGCGCACAACTGCTGCAGCTGTGCATCGTCAATCACAAATGGCGGCATCACATAGACCAGCCGGCCAAACGGGCGGATCCATATGCCGTGTTCCAGCATCCGCTGCTGGATGCGTTCCAGGCGCAGACCAGCCTTCAACTCGATTACCCCGATGGCGCCAAGCACGCGTACATCGGCAACCTGCGGCAACACGCGTGCAGGCGCCAGGCCCTGTTCAAGCTGGCCTTCAACCGCCGCCACTCTGCCTTGCCAATCCTGCGCCAACAACAGCTGCACCGACGCCAAGGCCACCGCACAGGCCAGCGGGTTGGCCATGAAGGTCGGCCCGTGCATGAACACGCCCGGTTCGGCGCTGGCGATCACGTCGGCCACCTCACGCGTGCACAGCGTGGCGGCCAGGGTCATGTAACCACCGGTCAATGCCTTGCCGATGCACAGGATGTCCGGGCTGATGCCGGCGTGCTCGCAGGCGAACAGGCGCCCGCTGCGGCCGAAGCCGGTGGCGATCTCGTCGCAGATCAGCAGCACGTCGTGCGCACGGCACAGCTGCGCCAGCTCACGCAGATACTGCGGATGATAGAAGCGCATGCCACCGGCGCCCTGCACCACCGGCTCGATGATGAAGGCGGCCAGCTGATCGGCGCGCTCGGCAAACAGCTGCGCAACCGGCGCGATATCGGCGGGGTCCCAGTCATCGCCGAAGCGCGTCTGCGGGGCGGGAACAAAACAACGCGACGGCAGCGAGGCACCAAACAGACCGTGCATGCCGGTGACCGGATCGCAGACCGACATCGCGTTCCAGGTATCGCCGTGGTAGCCGGAGCGGGTGGTGGCGATGTTGGTCTTGCCGGGCTTGCCGCGTGCGGCTTGGTACTGCACCGCCATCTTCAGTGCTACTTCGACCGATACCGAACCGGAGTCGGCGTAGAAGATCGCATCCAGCCCCTTGGGCACGATCTGCAGCAGCTGCTTGCCCAGGGCGATGGCCGGCTCATGGGTGAGCCCACCAAACATCACATGCGACATGCGCCCCAGCTGTTCAACCACGGCCTGGTTCAGCTGCGGATGGTTGTAACCATGAATGGCGCACCACCATGAGGCCATGCCATCGATCAGCTGGGTGCCGTCTTCCAGCTGCAGCAGCACGCCATCGGCGCGCGCAACCTTCAGCACCGGCACCGGGCTGCCCAGAGCGCTATAGGGGTGCCACAGGTGTTCACGGTCGAATTGATCAATCAGCATTGTTGGGCGCTTCACGCCGCGGCAGCGCGGCTTGCAGGGGGCGTACCTTACCGCTTGCGCGGCTGGCCTGCATGCATCAGCGGCAACGGGTCGAACGGGCCGTCGCCCGCGTAGATGCCGTAGTGCAGGTGTGGCGGCGTGCCGCGCGCATTGCCGCTGTCACCGACAAAGCCCAGCACATCGCCCGCCTGGACAACGCGCCCGTAGGCCAGCCCCGGCACCCAGTCCTGCAGGTGCGCGTAGTAGTGGCGTTGCCCGGCGGGACCGATCAGCCACACCTGGCGCCCGCCCAGGCCACTATCGCGCACAGCCGCCACCACGCCAGCTGTGGCCGCGAGCACTGGCGTACCGCGCTTGGCGAAGATGTCGACGCCATGGTGTTTGCGATCACGCCCGCGTGGCGCGCCGAAGGTATCGGCGATCTGCCGCGGCTTGATGCCTTGCACCGGCACCACGATGGCCGTTGGCGGCGGCAAGCGGGAGAGCTTCCAGCTCTCGCGGGCGACAACCGAAAAGGGCTGCTGCCAAAGCCAGCTGGCGGCCAATGCCAGTGCTGCCAGCATCAGGAGGAAACCTGTCGCTCGCAATGGCGTGATTCGTGCGGGAGAAGTCAAAGTGCGCCTGATAGATATCTGCTGGATGCCGAAAGCTAGCAGGAGGTCACGGTGAATTTCCACAACATTTTCGTCCTCACTACTCAACGGCGAACACTTCAAATTCACTTCACATTGGGCGCATAGAGGGAACACGCAACGCAGCTAGATTGTGCACCTCCGAACCCATCGCCCATGCACCTCGCACATGGACATTCTCTACTTCATGACCCGAACACCCGCGATTCCCGCAGCGATGTATCTACTGCTATTGGCTTGCACATGGTGCTTCAGTCGATTGCTGTTCGATGCGGTTTCAATCCTGGGGCTGATCGGATTGCTGATGGCCTTCCTGGGCAGCAGCGGTGAAGCATCAATGATCATCGCGCTCATCGCTGTCATCCAGCTGACGCTGAGCTTCGCCGGCAGCCGCGTGCAGCGTGTGAGTGGCGGTGCTCGTGCACTGTCGGATCGTGGCTGATGGGGCTGTTCAATGCCAATAGCTTCGCGACTTACGCCGCTCCCACAAAGGCGACGTCATGCAGTCTTGTAGGAGCGACGTCAGTCGCGAAGCTCGTACTTGTTCAGATCGCAGATCGGGCAATCTGCTCATTGATCTTAGTTTCGCGGCTTACGCCGCTCCTACAAAGGCGGCGTCAATGCACTTCTGTGGGAGCGACGTCAGTCGCGAAGCTCGTAGATCTTCAGATCGCAGATCAGGTGATTGCTCATTGATGTCTGCTTCGCGGCTTACGCCGCTCCCACAGCCGAGGCATTGGCGGCTATCAGAACGATGCCTGCACGGCGGCTTCCCAACGGGTGCCGGCAGCGTTTTCGCCAAACAATTCCCGCGCATGCTGATCGGTGAAATGCCCGCTCAGGCGCAGCTCGATGGGGGCAGCTACCGCCCATATCGCACTGACCTGGCCGTGCGCGTAGCCACCGCCTGCGGCATCCTGAAGCTGGTACCAGCCGGCGGCGGCTTCCAGCCGCAGTTGCGATGCCAGCGGCATGCGCACACCGAGCTGGGTGTACAAACCATCCTGCGTGGTTCCCAAGGCCTGCGGCGACCAGCCTAGTGACAGCCAATAGTTGTCCTTCCAGGTCAGCGTGGTGTTGAGTTCGGTCCAGTTGAGGTCGACCGTGGTGGCGGGGTAACGGTAGTGCAGCAGGTTGGCATCCAGCGCCCACGCATCAGCCAGCTTGCCGTTCCAGCCGACGATGAAGTCCAGCTCGCTGCTGGCATGCGTTTCCGGCGCGAACTCTACGCTGGAACCGGAGACAGCGGCGTACGCCCCATTGGCGCCGGCCAGGCGAAAGCCTGCCTGTATCGCTGCATCGCCCTGGCTCTGGGTGGAGCCGCGCCAGACGTAATCACTGGTGAGTGCGGCGCTGCCGCTGGTATCGATGGCCAATGCATCGGCACTGGCGGTGAAAGCAACAAAGGTGGCGAGATACAACGAAGCACGGCGGGTTTTCATGGGCATTCCGAAGGCGGCCACGCGAGCTGCGCGGCGATGCGGAATTGTTTCCTTCACCCGCATAAACCGGCGATGGCGGCAGGCCTGCAACCGCATCAAATCTGCGTAAAACCGCGATGCCCCTGCCCAGCTTCAATCCAGCGCGGTGAACACCGGCCGGCTCGCTCCCGCCGGCATCGGCTCGGCGAACGCCGGCTTGACCTCCATCGGTACCCAGTCGCTTTCACAACGGGTGAACTGCCATTGACTTGGTTTGAAGCGCGCTGCCGCGCCATCGGGCTCACCGATGAGGAATTCAGCCTGGATGTCATAGTCGATCAGCGGCGCATTGAACCAGACATTCTCCCCGGCCTTGCAGTCGATGAACGCACGCGAGGTATCCAGCACCCAATCACCGCTCTCCGGGTCAGTGTGATAGACTGGGCTGATGCGCTGGTCAGTGGCCAGCCGCATGCGCCCGGGCGTCATTTCCAGTGCGCTTACCCACAAGCCGGCCAACCGCACCGGTTTGGTGAACTGCAGCGCATCCAGACCACGTAACCCCAGGGGACGTTGCGGCTCGCCGTTATCGAATACATCGCGGCGATTGACCAGCGTCCCCTTCGGCACCTTGAACTCGCCGTACTGGAAGTCACGATCCAGCACGAACTGTGCGCGGCTGGAACGCCGCCAGTTCTCAACGTCGAATTCGCGTTTGAACTGGGCCACTTTGTAGACCATAAAGCCCACCCACACCATTACCAGCAGCACGAATATGGTGCTGATCCGCGTCTTCCAGTTGAAAAAATTCGCCCATCCGCCCTCGCCATGGCGGTGGAAATACCAGGCCTGCACCAGCAGGCCGATGGCCATGGCGGCACCGACAAGCGGCAGCACAATCACCAGGAGCAGGAACGGCCACGAGATCAACGGTCCAAAAAGCATCATGTGAACAACAATACGGAGTGCGCTCCATCCTACCGTCTGCCCATGCCGGTGCACGCAATCACGCCATGAGCACCAAACAAATCCGCATCAGCGACCGGTCACCGGCCCGATCCGGACTCATGCGCGAGGCAAAAATACCCTCAAAATGGGCAACCCCTCGCCTATCAACTGCCATGACGTCCAGCAGCAAGCCCCTGCACCCCCTGCGCAACTGGCTGAGCATCGAGCGCAACCAGACCAGCCATGGGGAAAAATGGATCTCGGCACTGGGCGCGCTGATCGGCATCACGGTGGTCTATCAGCTCACCCATTGGTGCTTCCCGGGCGGGTTCGGCAACCATCACGGCGGCGCCATCCTCCTGGCGTCGATGGGCGCCAGTGCGGTTCTGGTGTTCGCGGTACCGCATGGCGCGTTGTCGCAGCCGTGGGCGGTGATTGCCGGCCATCTGGTGTCGGCGTTCATTGGCGTCAGCTGCCAGTTGATGTTCCCCGAACAGGCCTGGACCGGCGCCCTCGCCGTGGGCCTGGCGGTAGGCGCGATGCACTATCTGCGCTGCATCCACCCGCCCGGCGGCGCCACTGCGCTTGCCGCCGTGATTGGCGGCAGCGACGTGCATGCGCTCGGCTACCACTACCTGCTCACGCCGGTGGCGATAAATGTCGCCGCCATCCTGTTGGCCGGCATCGCCTTCAATGCCTGCTTCGCCTGGCGCCGCTACCCGGTGCACCTGCACCGGCGGCGGCAGCAGACCGCTGCCGTGCCCTCCTCACAGCGCCGTGTCGACCTGACCCAGGAAGACTTCCACGCCGCCATCGGCCAGCTCAATTCGTTCGTCGACATCACCGACGAAAACCTGACCGAACTGCTGGAGCTGGCCAAGCAACATGCCGAACGCGATGCCCTGCATCCGGACCGTATCGAAGCCGGCCGCTGCTACAGCAATGGCCGCCTCGGCCGCGCCTGGAGCGTGCGCCGGGTCACGGTAACCCCGGCGTTGTCAGGGCCGGTTGCCGATCGCCTGGTGTACGCCGTGGTGGCCGGCGATGGCATCGGCGATATCGGCCATGCCACCGCCAGCGAGCTGCGCCAATGGGCGCGTTTCGAGGTGACGCTGCGCGAGGGCGGACGCTGGGCCAAGCTGGGCTCGGATTGATCCATCGCGGAAGCCGTTGGCGATGCCGCACGTGCCCGCAGTAACCGCTGATCCACGCGCCCGTTGCAGCCGCCAGCAATCAATCGCGGTCGGGCGCTCCCAGCGGGAACAGGTGACGGTAGCTGCGTGCCTCGTTGACCGCGCGCGCGAATGAGGGGCGTTGCAGCAGACGCTGGCGGTAGCCCAGCAGCAGCGGGTAATCGTCGCTGATACGGTGCACCCAGTCGGCGTAGAACAGCGCCGGCGCCGCCGCGCAGTCGGCCAGCGAAAACGCCTCGCCACAGGCCCAGGTGCGGCCCGGCAACTGGCTTTCCCACCACGCGTAAGCCAACTCAAGTTTCTGCACGGCAAACGCACGCGCTTCGTCGCGCTTGCCGTCGTCGCCAGTCAAGGCACCGGCCACCGCATGCTGCACCGGGCTCATCACGTGCAGATCGAAGAAGCGGTCATGGAAGCGCACGTCCAGCGCGGCCATCGGCTGCTCGGGCAGCAATCGTATTGGCCCGGGGTGCTTGAGCTGCAGGTATTCAATGATGATGCTGGTTTCCACCACGCTGCGGTCGCCATCAAGCAGCAATGGAAACTTGCCCAACGGCCAGCGTTGCAGCCATTGGCCGATGTATTCCGGGGTATCCGGCCCCAACAGGCGGAACTCGAAGGCGATGGCGTTCTCATACAGCGCGATCAGCACCTTCTGCGTATACGAGGAGAACGGGTGACCATAAAGCAGCAGCGACATGGCAGGACCTCCGTGACTACAGCAGCGTGGCAACGATGATTCATTGGCAACGATGGGCATCACACACCCACGGCCCTGGGAGGTTCAAGCACTTCCGCCGCGGTCCGGTGTCACGGCCGGGCAGTCATTGGCCGGCGTCTGGCCGCTGAAGCGCTCGGCAATCCAGGCAACGGCCTGATCTGCCGAGGCTATCGCGGTGGTTGCGTGGCCGGTATCCGGCAGGCGCAGGTAACGCAGGACGGCGCCGCGCTGGCAACTGCGGTCACGGAAGCCCTGCGTCACCGGCGTGGCCACCAGCCCATCGGCGTCGGATTGCACCAGCAGCAGCGGCGCCGCCCCGGCCGCCAACGCGCTGATCGAATTGCGCGCCATCAAACTGTCCCACGGCGCGCGCCCGGCCAGGTCAAGGCTGCCCAGGCGTGCACGCAGCCGCAACAGTCGCAGCAGCGCGGCCGCAGAGAACGGATCGCCTTCGCAGCCACGGGTGGCGCGCTCGATCACCCCTTGCGTGGCCTTGTTGGCAATGGTGGACAGATCAGCGCCGTACACCCTGGACCAGCTGCGCGCGGTGAACGCCGTCAACAAACCACGCACCGTGGGATCGGCGTGCTGCATGTTCGCCGCCAGATCGGTCGGCGGCGATACCGCCACCACCCCCTGTAGCTGCAGTTCCGGTGCATAGGCGCGCGCCCGTTGTGCACTGAACAGCGCCGCATGCCCGCCCTGCGAATGCCCCCATACCGCGAACCGCTGGCCCGCAGCGGCGGCCGCAACTGCCCTGGCCGCACGCACCGAATCCAGCACCGCCGCTGCAGTGGCGTCACCGGCAAGATAGGCATGCGGCCCGCGCGTACCCAGGCCGGGATAATCACTGGCCACCACCACCCAGCCCCGCGCCAGCATCTGCGCGAGGCCCGGAATCTGATCCAGCGTACGGATCGGCGTGCAGGCCGAATCAATACCCACCGTGCCATGCGCCCAGGCCACCACGTCGCGCCCGGCCAGCGGCGCCACGCCTTCGGGTGCGATCAGCACGCCGGTGGATTGGGTGGGGTCGCCATCCACATCGGTGGTTTCGTAGCGGATGCGCCATGCCTTGGTGCCGGCCGGTGCGCCGCCGGTGGGCGTGGCCTCCAGCAGCGCGCCTGGTGCCGCAAACACCGGCGCGCTCGCCACAAGCGGCCACATGAGCACCAACAGCCAGCGCATCACCGCGATCTTCATGCCTTCCAATCCCTGGGCACCCGTTGTGCTGATGCTAGCTCAAACCAGGCGCCAGCACGGCGCGCGCGGGCGGCCTATGTCACGAAGAAACGTTCATTCCGCGAAGGTGCACGCACTTGCGCCCATGACGTACGCCGTTACCGCATTCACCCGCAGCCGGATGCATGGCTTCGATAAGATAATCTCGCGCCGGCGCCGTCATTGCCGCCACTACAATCAACGGCCCAGGCAACCCGAAGCGCTCACATGCCCAAGCATTACCTTGCCATCGGTCTGGCCCTGCTCGTCGGCAGCACGCACGGCAGCGCCACCGTCACCCACATAAGCGGGGTGGGGCCGCTGGCCAAGGACGTATTTGCCACAGTCGATATCACGCAGTTCGAAGTGGGCAGTTTCGTTGCCGATGATGGCCTAGTACTCCCCTATCGGCTGTTGCGCCCGGCCAACCTGCGGGCCGGGCAAACCTATCCATTGGTGATCCAGTTCCATGGCTCCGGTGGAATCGGCACGGACAATAACGGTCAGCTCGACAGGCTGGCCAGAAGCTGGGCGGTGCCAGAGATACGCCAGCACTACCCGGCCTACGTGCTGGTGCCGCAGTTCCCTATCAGGAGCGCCAACTATGGCCCGGCCTCGGCCGATCAGTCCGCCCAGGCTGCACCGGTGCTGGCGGCCGCGCTGACGTTGGCGCGCAGCGTTGCCGCCGACAACCCGGTCGACCACAGCCGCATCTATGCGCTCGGTTTCTCGATGGGCGGATCGGCGGCGTGGCTGGCGCCTACCCTGCAGCCGGACCTGCTGGCCGCCATCGTGCCGATCTCCGGCATCGCTCCGGCCAACGCGCATGCAGACACATTCAAGGCGCTGCCGGTTCTGGTGCTGCATGGCAGCGCCGATGAGGAAAACCCGATCACTGCCGACCGCCGCTTTGTCGCTGCGGTTCATGCCGCTGGCGGCAAGCAGATCCAGCTCAGGGAATATGCCGGGCTGGCACATACGCCGCCGGCCGACATCGATCCAGGCAACTGGTGGCGCGACTGGCTGTTCCAGCAGCACCGCTGATCGCCGGGCTTGTCGCAGCCGCGAAGCCGCGGATGGCGACGGTGCAAGAAGCCCGGGACTGCCATCGCATGCACGCGGGCAGATTGCCTGCTTCGCGGCTTACGCCGCTCCCACGCACAGCTAATGGCTTCAAATCAGTTGCGCAGCACCAGCTTGTCACCGGCGGCGACGAACTGCTTGCTGTACTCCAAGCTCGGGCAACAACGCGAATCCTCTTCGGCGTAGTCCAGGTAACTGACCTGCAGATGGCCGCCGGCGATATCGAAATCCGCCAGCTTGCCGGCATCGGCGGCGCTGCTGTCGATCAACACCAGCTTTCCTTCGCGCTGCTGGAAAACGAACAGATGCTGGAAGTCGGTATTGCTGCCTTCGATTGCAAACAAGGTGCTCGCGGCCAGATCGGCAAGCCCATCGCCGTTGATATCACCACGCACCAGCTTGCGGAACTCCTCGGACTCGATCAACGAGGTTTCAATGGCTTCCTGTTTGCTCTGCGCGATATAGCCGGCAATGGCTGCCGCCAGCGCGGCCTTCTCATCATCAGCGGAAACCAGCGGCGCTGCTGCGGGCGGCGCCTGCGGCTCAACCGGCTGTGGCGGGGGTGCGGTGCAGCTGCCCTGCTCGCAGATGCGATCGCCCTTGCAGTCGCTGTCCTTGTGGCATTGGCCCGCCCGGGCATCTGGCAGCACCGGGACGGGCGCTTCCGCTGCCGCGCAGGCTGCCAGGCCCAGCGCGATGGCGGTGGAAAAAAGGAAGCCTCGAGCAGCCATGCAACATCCCCTGTTTATGCTGCGCCGAGCGTATGGCCTGCGCCCTGAATAGGCAAGATTGTCTGCCACAAGCGCCTTTCTGCACAAAACCCACCGCCTTTCAATAAAGGCAACGCATGACCGGCGCGCGCTTCAGGCGCTTCATATCCGGTTGGCAGCGCCCCCTCCGTGACAGCGACATCAGCTGCGAAGCCGACGATCCAACTGCACCCGACAACCCGTGATTGCAGGCACGGCATTGGCCCATTTCAGCGCTGATGGCCCGGCCTGCCATCGTCAATGCCCGCGTGAATGTTGCGGCAGCCGCAATTCTGCTTTCCACACTGTTCGGTTGAGGTGGCCCATAACCGTGCCCATGTTCCAGCAGTCCTTGCTGCGGTGCCCGTTGCGCTGCAGCTGCAGTGCCGGTTGCCGAGGCACTGCCCTCCCCTAATCAGATCTTCCTGGAACATTGAAATGAGCACGCTTTTCGAGCCTTACAACCTTGCCGGGATCCGGCTTTCCAACCGCGTCGTCATGGCGCCGATGACCCGTTCCCGCGCGCCGGACGACATTGCCGACGAACGCGTTGCCCTGTATTACGCACAGCGCGCCACCGCAGGCCTGATCGTCAGCGAAGGCACGCCCATTTCGCGCGAGGGCCAGGGCTATCTGTTCAACCCCGGCATCTACAGCCCGGAGCAGATTGAAGGCTGGCGCCTGACCACCAACTCGGTGCGTGCGCTGGGCGGCAAGATCGTCGCCCAGCTGTGGCACGTGGGCCGCATGTCGCATCCCTCCATCCAGGCCGATGGACGCGCGCCGGTCAGCGCCAGCAGCAAGCAGCCCGCCAATTCCAAGGCCTTCGGCTATACCGAAAGTGGCGAGCCCGGCATGGTTGATCCGCCGGCCCCACGCCAGCTGAGCACCGAAGAAGTCGCACGCGTGGTCGAAGATTTCGCCCAGGCTGCGCAGAACGCGATGGATGCCGGCTTTGATGGCGTGGAAATCCACGGCGCCAACGGCTACCTGCACGAGCAGTTCCTCAATCCGCTGATCAATGACCGCGACGACAAGTACTCGGCGGCAACGCTGGAGAACCGGATCCGCTTCACCCTGGAAGTGATTGATGCCATCGTTGCGCGCATCGGCGCCGAGCGCACCGGCATTCGCTTGTCGCCCTACGGCAACGTCTTCGACATGCCGTCCTATCCGCAGACCGATGAAACCTACACCGCCCTGGCCGACGCCATCGGCAAGCGCAAGCTGGCCTTCGTGCACCTGATGAACCAGGCAGGCTTCTCCCGCACCGACCCCGGCCAGGCCGGTTTCAACGCATTGCTGAAGACCATCAAGGGCAAGCTGCCGCAAACCAGCCTGATCCTGGCAGGTGGACTGGACCGCGAATCAGCCGAATCGCTGATCGACGAAGGCCTGATCGACCTGGCCGGCTTCGGCGTGCCATTCATCAGCAACCCGGACCTGGTCGAGCGCCTGCGCAACGGCTACCCGCTGGCCAAGGCCGACCCGACTACCTTCTACGGCGGCAACGGCAAGGGGTACATCGACTACCCGCCTTACAACGCCGCAGGCTGAAGATCGGGCACGATTCAGTACCCTTGCAGGAGCGGCGCAAGCCGCGAAGCCCGCGATCCAACGGTTGCGTACTCCACGCAATTGCACAGTTTGTGATTGCGCAGGGTCCGCCGGCTTCGCGACTGACGTCGCTCCTACAATCCTGCAGCCACCGGGAATCCAAACATCTTTGTGGGAGCGACGTGAGCCGCGAAGCCCTGAATCCCGCCGCCATTGGCTCTATGCAAATGCATAGCCTGCGGATGCGCAAGGTCTCCTGGCTTCGCGACTGACGTCGCTCCTACACAGGACTAGAATGCGGACGGCATTGGCGCAGGTACAATTGCCCTTAGCCATACAGATTGCGGCACTCCCGCAACAACCGGTGCCCGCCATCTGGAATCAGGACCAATGCCCATCTCGCTTCTGTCGCAGAACATGCTGGGTCACTGGACTGGCTCCACACCTGAGACCTGCGAATTCCAGTACGGCAGCACGCTGGTTCTGGTCGAATACGTTGCCATCTATCCCATGGAGCGCAAGCTGGCCGCCGCCCAGCAAACCATTAACGATGCGTTCGCGGAAATACCTTGTGCATTGGCCTTCGCATCGGCGGTGTCTGCAGCACGGCACCCCGCCTTCTGGAAGCACGTCAACCGCATAGCCCTCAGGCAATCGCTACTGAACGTTTTCAGTATTCGTTATGTACCCGACAGCGATCAGCCCATCTATGAAATTTCTTGGAACCCCAGCTTCGATACAGAATCAGGCATGGCCTATTCGGAAGACTGGGTGGAGGAAATGGTTGAAGTAAACACACCAAGTGACCATGACTTCATTCGCGTAAAGCGCATCAGCAAGAACCAGTATCAACTTCTCGACTGACTACCGCACTAGAACTGCCCACGCTCAACCCCCTGCATCCACGCCTCCGGCTTCGGCGCCCAGTCGCCCTCACCCAGCACCGCTTCGAGCAGGTTCTGGATTGGATAACCCAGATGCTGCTCGGCTGCCAGGCCGCCATCACTCATCTGCGCCGCAGCCACGAACTTGCGAAACGCACGCTCATCGCCTGCTGCAAGCGCGGTGATCTTCTTGGCCAGATCGTAGGAAAGCCGGTTGCCATCGTCTGCGGCGAGGAAGGATTTTCCGGACCAGAACAGCTGGATGCTCTCCGGGTTCCAGTAAGCGGCGTGTTGCGCGGCAATCTCATGCGGAAAATACATCTGCGCGCCGGGCGCCGCCAGCTGTGGATACAAGCTGTGTTCTGTGTTTACCGCCAGGCCCTCGTTCAACCAGGCCGGAATCGGCAGGTGCTGCAGCAGGCAATGGGTGAGCTCATGGGCGATCACCGGTTCCATCGAATCAAGGATCGACAGCGGCAGCACGAAATGCCCATAGCCAGCCTTGATGAACATGCCCGAAGACATCGCGTACTCGCCGTCTTCGGGGTAGTAGTGCGAGACATAGGCGTAGTAATCATCCTCATCGGCGAAAACCATCACCACGTGCTTGCCCATGCCCTGTTCAACCGCAAGTGCCCCCAGGTTGCGACGGATGCGCCCGAGCAGGCGTTGGCAGCTGGCAAGGAACACCTCGCCAGGCCGGTCCATCAGGTTTGACAACAGCAGGAAATCGCCGGACTCGGTGATCCGGTAGTGCTCGCCAAGGCGGTGATTGAGCGCCTCCAGCCATTCCCTTGCCGCCGAAGTGCGGTAGATATGCACAGCCTCGGCATCCATCTGCGCGGGCGCGTCTTCGCTGATCCGCCCCCAATCGGCGATGGGCAGCTGGGTGCCGTCATACCAGTGCATCTGCACCGGCACGCGCGGCAACGACGGCGTGGCCTTGGGCGTCCTTTCCCGCGAAAGATGAGTAACCCCCCATCCAATCAGAACGAACACCACCAGGAAGAACGCCACCGAGTACAGCGCATCCTTCCCATTCCGCGCGTCTTCAGCGGCCACGTCCGCATCCGCTACGGCCAAGTGCAATGCAGGCGCGCCTTGCAGCTGCACGGCATACGAAGAACTGGCATTGGAGGCCATGGACGTGCACATGCCTGATACCACCAGTACAAGAATCAGAAGAAATTTCATGCTGTCGCTTTTACCTGTGCCGGGTTATTGCCAACGTTGCTGTCATGTTTCCATCACCGCATCTGATGTCACTGGCTGCACTTCATCGCCCCTGTGCAGTGAACAATTTCCCAAGGTCATTGCAGGAAAGGCACGACGCCTGAAACGTGCGGGAGCGGCGTAAGCCGCGAAGCCCACGATCCAACCGTCGCGCACTTCACGCAATTGCAAAGTTCGTGCATGCGCATGGTTTGCCAGCCTCGCGACTGACGTCGCCCCCACAACCACCTCACCACCGCGAAGCCATGCATCTTTGTAGGAGCGGCGTCAGCCGCGAAGCCAACGATCCAGCCGCCCCACACTTCATGCAATTGCACAGTCAGTGGATGCGCATGGCTTGCCGACTTCGCGACTGACGTCGCTCCCACAACCACCTCACCACCGCGAAGCGATGCATCTTTGTAGGAGCGGCGTCAGCCGCGAAGTCAACGATCCAACCGTCGCGCACTTTACGCAATTGCAAAGTTCGTGCATGCGCATGGTTCCGGCAGGCACAGCTTGGCAAACTGCTCAGGCGTCAGCTGAAGCATTGCCGGCCTCCTGTTGTCGCAGCAGGTCGGCGCCGAACAAGGTCTGGGATTGGCCGCGCAGCGTCACTTGCCACTCAAGCACAGGTCCCAGCAACTCAATCTGCTGAGGCAAGGACAGCACCTGGCAATAGCGCAGCCACGCGCGCGGATCATAGAAACGCATCAGCGCAAGACTTCCATCCGGCAGGGCAATGTCCAGCTGCTGTTGCAGATGAACAAACAAGGGTTCGAACGGAACGCGAGAGGCCAGCAAGGTAAGCCCCACCTCGGTCTGTTCCAAACCAGCCAACCAATGATCCACCGGTTGTTGGACACCGCCCAACGGCAGCTCCATCAGCCAGGGTGCTGCTTGTGCATGCGCAGCTTCGGGTTGCCCATCAAACAGGCAGCGGCATTGCAGCCCGGCAGTGCCGGCGTGGTGCTGCAGCGTGCCAGCGCGTTCCGGTGCGCCCGCGCAATCCACCAACGCGAATTTGTACCAGTCACTCATGCGCGAACCAGAAACGGGGCGCTGTTCGATGCACCTGCAAGCAGGCATTCCAGGCACACCGCTGGTTTTTCGAAGCGTATTGGAGCTAACGGTAGCTGCTGCGATGCCGAAGCGCCCGCTGCAGTACCGTCATCGAGATGCACCAGCGATTGTCGCGTCGCCAGAACCTTGCAGCCACAGGCGAGATGACTTCCATGCAAGGCAACCGATTGACCATCGATGACAATGCTGCCGTCCCCGGTGATGATGGGGAAGATGCCCTTGTGCAACGGACAAGTGGCTTTATCGCCAACGCGGGCTACCGCCATTCCCTCTATGTCGGTAAATGGCGATCCGGTAATGACGCGACCACTGCTGCTGGTCAGGTCGCCCACAACAATCCATTTGCGTCCCACGATCAGCTCCGCTGACTGCCATCACCCGACTATTGGGAAAGGCAGACAGCATGACCATGAGATTTGTCCGGGTTCTCGCCCGCTTGGGCGCGGCACTCGTGTTCTCGCCCGCTTTCGTCTGTCGAATTCCTTCAACGCTAGACCAACCAATCTTAGCGGCCCAAGGTTAATTCAACGAAAATGGCCAGAGCGGAACCCGGACTCTGACCTTGGCCTTCAAACCTGAGGCCTGGACAAGCCCAGCGCGGCGACCTGGCCAGGCATCTGTACTGGAAGGAAAGCTGACCTCGTTCGTCGTCAGCAAGAACAAGAAAGCCGAGCACCGACCCGACTTCGTTGACTACCGATTTCCCGGGTGCGCTGCGCTTACCCGGGCTACGGCTTACCGCGCTGGCTCTCCAAAGCCAACATCTGGTGATGACTCATCGCATGCCCAGTCTTCCAGCAACAAACCCTCGCGGACGTAGCGATGAAACGTCGAGTGCGGCCAGTCGCGCACCGCTTTCACCCAGCCATGCTTCAACGAGTTGATGTGCACGTAGTCCACGCAGGCTTGAAGCTGGGCTTCATCGCGGATTGTTCGCTCCCAGTAGCGCTCCTGCCAAGGGGATCGATGACCCGGCGCGAAGACTCTACGGGTGAAGCCCTTCTTGATGTCCTGCCACAGCCGTGGATAGTCATCTGTGCTGGCATCCATCTGGATCACCGCATGCAGATGCTCCGGTAGCACCACCGCAGCCAGAACCAGGTGAGGCACCCGGCGCGCCGCATTACGCCATGCCCGTTTCAGCGCATCGATCTCACGCGCCAGCAAATCGCTATGCCTGTCACGCAACGTCACGGTGAGGAAGTACGTGCCGCCAGCAACGCGGTTGCGTCGATAGTTGACCATCGCTCAAGCGTAGCCATGCACCGAAGCAGCACACGTCGCGCGATCCGTAAGCAAACCTCTCGCCGCCTTGTGATCCACCGTAGCCCGGGTAAGCGCAGCGCACCCGGGGTCTGGTAATGATCACAATGGCAGCAGATCACACCGGAGACGGGGAAGTGCCCGTTTGCATGAAAGCCAATGGTTACCAGCAAGAACAGAAAAGCCGAACATCTGCCCGGCTTCGTTGACTACCGACTCCCCGGGTGCGCTGCGCTTACCCGAGCTACGTCACTGCCAGCTTCACCAAGAGCAAAAAAGGGTCAGAGCGGACACCCGACCCTGACCCCTATTCCCCCTATTTCTGGGAGGGAAACTCGACTCTGACCCCGGCTTTCCGCAGTATCGTCGACACAACTTGCATATTCACCTCATCCGTACTAAAAACGTTGTCGCGCACACGTGAGTAACCAGCGCATCCTGATGTCATCATATTAAAAGGAATTTTTTATGAGATCGCATCTACTCGTATTCTTGGTCATATCAACACTCGGCCTTCTATCGAATCGCACAGCATCGGCAAACGACAAGCCAGACCGCGGGGCAGATGAAACGATTGCCATGCAACTGGCCAGCTCTTATGTTGAACAGCAGCAGATAGTGCGAAGAAATGCCCCAGTACACTCCGCGGTGCAGTTGGCGGCCTTCCTTGCCAAAACTATAAGCACCGAATCTCCTATCAATGCACTATCCCCTGCAGCAAAAGCACGCTTTGTTAACTCGCTGCGTTTCAACGAAACCGGCGTCACTTCTTTCTATTACGCCGATATAGAATCAGAGCTCTCCAGTAGTCAGGCTTACGAGCTTCTTTCGATATTTGGGCTGCAAAGCACGCTGTCCGTCATGCCAAAACTTCGAGCAAGTACGCAAGAAGACAAGCAGATCATGTCTGCATTTGGCCGTGAGACAGCATCCAGGATCATGGCGGATCACGAGAACTATTGGTGCTCCGGCCGTGCTACTTGCTCCAGAGACGTCGGCTCCATTTGCATGAGTGGTTGTTGATGCAGTTTCATGCACCAATTCGCACCGCCATCTTCTGGATGGCGGTGTTTCCAGTCTTCGGATTGATGGCAAATCCACCAACCAAAGAGAGTACCTCGCTATACGATCGCTTGATTGAACTAAATGTTCAATTACGCGATGAAAGCGGGGAACGACGTTCGGCAGCCATCATTTCGACCTATCGAGAGCTCGCTGTCGGCACCTCGGTCTGCTCACGCCCTATAGCTGACACGGCAATTGCCGACGACTTTTTCAGGGCTACCGCCTTCGCAGAGTTCTACTCACTGGCGGAAGACGACGTGGATACTTTGGGTTGTCTGTACCGGGAGCTGTTGACGGACGGCAGGGCCACCGACTGGCATACCCGCACCTATGCGGGAGCTCTCGTCACGGTCGCCCGCTTCGACGATGCCAACCGCCTTTTGGCACAAGTCGAAGGTGGACAGGCAGGCTTTCTGCCCCACATCACGTCCGCCCCCAGCCTCACTCCGAGCGGACCATGGCGATACCTGTCTCTGGATGAGAACCATACAGCTACCATCGGCACCTGGACGCCCGTGGCCGGGCACCTGCAGGTCATCGCCGTTATCCATCCCGCCTGTGCCTTCTCGACTCGCGCTCTGACCGATATCGGATCAAACGAGGATCTGCGCTGGCTGCGTGAACGCCTGCTACTGCTTGTCCCCCCAGACCCGTCGCTACCTGGAAGAGGAATCCTGGACTGGAACAACGCGCACCCAGATCTGTCCATGAAGCGGATGTATACATGGAGTGATTGGCAGCAACTCACCCGTCTCGACACTCCGACGTTCTATTTGATGCAAGGCGACCATGTCGTGCAGACATTCGAGGGGTGGCCGAATGCCGAAGGCATAGCGCAGATACGGGCCGCTCTTACCCGCTGAGTTGGATGACCCCAACCGCCGACCTATCAGAGCCATGACGCAACCAGCGGCATCACCACGACAAATATGACAAAGGGCCTCCTCAGAGGGCGGCCCTTTGTGCTCCGACTTCAATTCGCTGGAACCTACTGTGGATCCAGCCAACGCCTTGCATGGGTCCCCATGCTGGGCCCATCTTTCACCTCAATCCCAAGCCTGTTACCCGCACTTGCTATACCCACAATTCAAGCAAGTCTGGCAGCCGTCCATGATCACCAGCGCCTTGGTGCTGCACTTGTGGCACATGGTGGCGGCGGCCGGAAAGCTGCCGTTGTCGGCGCTTTCGGGATCGGCTTCAAGGACGAAAACCTCGGAAGCTACCCCTCCCCGGCCCTCCCCTTCGCTTTGCGAAAGGGAGGGGGCGAGCGCCGCGCTTTGCGCCGGCGCTGCGGTTACTTCACTGTTTTTTTTTGAGCGGTCTTCGAACTGCTTGCGCTTTTCGGCGATCAGGGCGCGCTGGTGGGCGCTCATTTCCGGGTCGTGCAGCAGGCCGATCGACTTCATGTGGTCTTCGACGATGGAGCCCAGCTCGGCCACCAGCGACGGCATGTACACGCCACCGGCCTTGAAGTAGCCGCCCTTGGGGTCGAACACGGCCTTCATTTCGTCAACGATGAAGGTGACGTCGCCGCCCTTGCGGAACACGGCGGACATGATGCGGGTCAGCGCCACGATCCACTGGAAATGCTCCATCGACTTGGAGTTGATGAAGATCTCGAACGGGCGGCGCAGCTCGTGCTCGGTGTCCTGGTTGAGCACGATGTCGTTGATGGTCACGTAGAAGGCGTGCTCCACCAACGGCGATTTGATCTTGTAGGTGCTGCCGATCAGCACTTCCGGGCGCTCGATGCGCTCGTGCATGTGAACGATGTTGTCTGTCACGGACTCGACCGGCGCCACGGAAACCGCGGCCTTGGCCACCGCGGCTGCGTCACGGGCCTTGTCGTCCGGAGTGATGACGGAATAGCCCTTGATTTTCTTGTCGATCTTGACGGCCATGGTGCGAGTCCTGGTTATGCGTTGCTATACGGTTTGGCAGCAACCCCGTCCCGTCGGGACGGGGTGCGCGGTGTGGCTTACTTGCGGGTGGCCTTCTTGGTGGCCTTTTTCACGGCGGTGGCCTTCTTGGCAACCGTCTTCTTCGCCGAAGCGGCCTTTTTTGCAACCGTCTTCTTGCTGACGGCTACTTTCCTGGCGACCTTCTTGGCGACTTTCTTTTCAGTGGCCTTCACCGTCTTCTTGACGGCGGCGACCTTCTTGGCGGCCTTCTTTTCAACCTTCTTAACCGCCTTCCTGGCAGCGGTGGTCTTCTTGACGACGGCCTTGGCCACCTTCTTTTCGGTGGCCTTCACTGCCTTCTTGGTGGCAGCGGCCTTCTTGCCGACGGCCTTGGCGACCTTCTTCTCGGTAGCCTTCACGGTCTTCTTGGCCGAGGCGACCTTGCCCGCTGCCTTCTTGGCAACCTTGGCAACGGCTTTCTTGGCGGCGACGCGCTTGCCGGCGCCCTTCTTCTTCAGGTCAGCGGCTTCGGCCTGGGCGCTGGCTTTGGCAGCTTCCAGTTTCTTGCGCATGGAGCTGACCTTCTTGGTCACTTCCTTCTTGGCCGCAGCGGTCTTCTTGGCCACGACCTTCTTGGCGGCGCTGGCCTTCTTGACCACGGCCTTCTCGGCCTTCTTCACTGCCTTCTTGACCTTGGCCACCTGCTTCTTGGCACCGGCTTCCACCTTGTGCGCGCCGGTCTTGACGGCCGCCACCGCATCGCTGGCGGTCGCGGCGATGCTCTCGCCCACGTTGGCTGCGGTTTCTTTCACGTTCTCGGCAACCTGGGTTACGGTCGCGGTCACACCATTACCATTGCTCATAAAGCCCTCCTCAGGGCATCGGGTCTTTTAACGTTGGCGATGCTATATCGAAGCCGATGCAACGTGAAACAAGCGCGCAACAACCCGGTGGCGGTGAGACCACCGTCATGCCCACCCGGCGCAGGCGCCAGGCGGGCAATGAAGGCACTCAGAACTTGCCGTAGTAGCCTTCCTTGAGGGCGTCGAACAGGTTGGCGGCGGTGTGCATTTCGCCGTCGTATTCAATCTGTTCGTTGCCCTTGACCTCCACCGTCTGGCCGTCTTCCAGCTCGAAACGGTAGGTGGTGTTCTCCAGGTCCGCTTCCTTGACCAGCACGCCCTGGAAGGCAGCCGGGTTGAAACGGAAGGTGGTGCAGCCCTTCAGGCCCTGCTCGTGGGCGTAGCGGTAGATGTCCTTGAACTGCTCGTACGGGTAATCGGTCGGTACGTTGGCGGTCTTGGAAATGGAGCTGTCCACCCACTTCTGCGCGGCGGCCTGCACGTCCACGTGTTCCTTGGGCGAGATGTCGTCGGCGCTGATGAAGTAGTCCGGCAGCTTGGCATCGGCCTCGTCGGAGAACGGCATGGCCTTGGCGTTGACCAGCTGGCGGTAGGCCAGCAGCTCGAAGGAGAACACGTCCACCTTTTCCTTGGACTTCTTGCCTTCGCGGATGACATTACGGCTGTAATGGTGCGCGAACGAGGGCTCGATGCCGTTGGAGGCGTTGTTGGCCAGCGACAGGCTGATGGTGCCGGTCGGGGCGATGGAGCTGTGGTGGGTGAAGCGCGAACCCACCTTGGACAGCTCTTCCACCAGCTCCGGGGCCACCGTGGCCACGCGCTGCATGTAGCGGCTGTAGCGGGCGTGCAGCACCTTGCCGGCGATCTTCTGGCCAATCTTCCAGCCGTCCTTCTTCATTTCCGGGCGCTGGCGCAGCATCGCGGCGGTGACCGCGAACTGCTCTTCCATGATCGGGGCGGCGCCCTTCTCACGGGCCAGCTCCAGGCCGGTTTCCCAGCCGGCCACGGCCATGTCACGGGCAATGGCTTCGGTGAACTCGCAGGACTCGGGGCTGCCGTACTTCATCTGCAGCATGGTCATGGTGCTGCCCAGGCCGAGGAAGCCCATGCCGTGGCGGCGCTTGCGCATGATCTCGTTGCGCTGCTGTTCCAGCGGCAGGCCGTTCACTTCGACCACGTTGTCGAGCATGCGGGTGAACACGCGCACCACTTCCTTGTACTCGTCCCAGTCGAACGAGGCCTTGTCGGTGAACGGGTCACGCACGAACTTCGTCAGGTTCACCGAACCCAGCAGGCAGGCGCCGTACGGCGGCAGCGGCTGCTCGCCGCAGGGGTTGGTGGCGCGGATGTTCTCGCACCACCAGTTGTTGTTCATCTCGTTGACGCGGTCGATCAGGATGAAACCCGGCTCGGCGTAGTCATAGGTGGAGACCATGATCATGTCCCACAGGTGACGGGCACGAATGTGGCCATACACCTTGCAGGCCACCAGGCCGTCATCGCGGACGATGTAGTTCTCGTGGGTCGGCCAATCGCGCCAGACCAGGTCGGTCGCGTTCTGGTCGACTTCGGCCTGTTCCTTGGTGTTGATCGGGAACACCAGCTGCCAGTCGGCGTCGTTCTTGACCGCGTCCATGAAGCCGTCGGTGATCAGCAGCGACAGGTTGAACTGGCGCAGGCGGCCGTCTTCGCGCTTGGCGCGGATGAAGTCCTTCACGTCCGGGTGCGACACGTCGAAGGTGCCCATCTGCGCGCCACGGCGGCCACCGGCCGAGGACACGGTGAAGCACATCTTGTCGTAGATATCCATGAAGGACATCGGCCCGGAGGTGTAGGCACCGGCGCCGGCAACGAAGGCACCGCGCGGACGCAGGGTGCTGAACTCGTAGCCGATGCCGCAGCCGGCCTTCAAGGTCAGGCCCGCTTCGTGGACCTTTTCCAGGATGCCATCCATCGAGTCGGTGATGGTGCCCGACACGGTGCAGTTGATGGTGCTGGTAGCCGGCTTGTGCTGCTGCGCGCCGGCATTGGAGGTGATGCGGCCCGCCGGGATTGCGCCACGGCGCAGGGCCCAGGCAAACCGCTCATACCAGTAGGCGCGCTTGTCGTCGGTGGCCTCGGCGTCAGCCAAGGCACGGGCCACGCGCAGGTAGGTGCCGTCGATATCGGCATCCAGCGCTTCGCCCGCCTTGGTCGTGAGGCGGTACTTCTTTTCCCAGATGTCCTGCGAGGCAGGTTGCAGAGGGATCATGTCCGACTTGGTTTGATTGCTGACCACTTCCAGACGCACCGTACTCATGATTGTGGAAATTCTCCTGGGGCACCTTGCGGTGCGTTCAACTTTTCCCGAACAGGCCGGGCGGCAAAGACAACGACGCGCAGGCGCGTACTTACGCGCCTGTCGGCGGGATGAGGGGAATCCGGGAAATACCGGTTTTCTGCATCACTGTCGCGGTCATTGCACGCCTTCCGTTGGGGTGCTTGCACCCCGAGCACTAAACCCTACTGCTTGGGGACGCTTTTCACATCAACCCAACATCTAGTGGGTGATGACCAGGCCAAGCTTACCCGCCGGCGGGGTGATGTCAAACGAAAAATCTGCGTCTTGTCTATTGCAATTCGTGCAGGGCTTGGCGGCCTTGGGATTGCGGCGTTGCAGAAGTTTCATTGCCGATTTAGCTGCCCCCCGCCACACTCGCGTTCAGCAACCCGCCCCACCCCGGCGCCGCCCTCGGGCGCCCCCGCATGGAACCCCCGGCAATGCGACCCATCCCGACCCTGCTGACCCTGGCCCTGGCCGCCGCCTTTGGTGGTTTTACCGCCACCGCCATTAATGCCCACCTGGACAACCGCGCCAGCGCCGCCACGCTGGGCACGGTATTGCCCACCACCGCCGCACTGCCGGCTGCGGTCGCCGGGCAGGCGGTGCCGTCACTGGCGCCCATGCTGGAACAGGCCATGCCGGCCGTGGTCAGCGTCAACACCAAGCAGGTGGTGCGGGTGCGCAACCCCTACTTCGATGATCCGTTCTTCCGCCGCCTGTTCCCGCAGGTGCCGCAGGAGCGCATCAACGAGTCGCTGGGCTCGGGCGTGATCATCGATGCCAGCCGCGGCTACGTGCTCACCAACCACCACGTGGTCGAGAACGCCGACGACGTGCAGGTCACCCTGGCCGACGGGCGCACGGTCAAGGCCGAGTTCCTTGGCTCGGACCGCGACACCGACATCGCGCTGATCCGCATCCCGGCCGACAAGCTCACCGCGCTGCCGCTGGGCAACAGCGACCAGCTGCGCGTGGGCGACTTCGTGGTGGCGATCGGCAACCCGTTCGGCTTCAGCCAGACGGTCACCTCCGGCATCGTCTCGGCGGTGGGCCGCAGCGGCATCCGCGGGCTGGGCTACCAGAACTTCATCCAGACCGACGCCTCGATCAACCCGGGCAACTCCGGCGGCGCGCTGGTCAACCTCAGCGGCCAGCTGGTGGGCATCAATACCGCCAGCTACAACCCGCAAGGCAGCATGGCCGGCAACATCGGCCTGGGCCTGGCCATTCCGTCCAATCTTGCCCGCGATGTGGTCGAACAGCTGATCACCAAGGGCGTGGTGGTACGCGGCACGCTGGGCGTGGAAACCCAGAACCTGACCCCGCAGATCGCGCAGGGCCTGGGCCTGGAAGAAGCCCGTGGCGCGCTGGTGACGCGGGTGCTGGCCGGCTCCGGCGCCGCCGCTGCAGGCGTGAAGGCCGGCGACGTTGTCACCGCCATCAACGGCCAGCGCGTGGACAGCGCGCAGGCCCTGCACAATTTCGAAGGCCTCTCCACGGTGGGCCGCACGGTCGACCTGGAAGTCCGCCGCGACGGCAAGCCGCTGCAACTCAAGGCCACCTTGAAGGAACAACCGCGCGCGGTAGTCGGCGACACGCTGGACCCACGCCTGAACGGCGCCACCTTCGTCGACCTGCCCGAATCGTTGCGCCAGGCCGGCATCAATGGCGTGCTGGTCAGCGAAGTGGCACGCGGCAGCCGCGCCGCGCAATCGGGCCTGGCCGGTGGCGACGTGATTCTCGCCGCCAGCAGCGGTGCGTTCACCGACCTGGCCGGCTGGCGCGCCAGCTTCAGCCAGCGCCCGCCACAGCTGGTGCTGAGCATCCTGCGCGGCGGCAGCCAGCGCGGCCAATTGATGATGCGATGATGCCCAGGTGAGCATCAGGCTGTGGTGGCATAACGTCGTTTACACCCCACAGCTGGTATTTGTTGCTTTCTGTTGCAACCGCGCGCCATCCGGCGCACCCGCTGAAACCAGGAGATCACAATGAGCCCCACCAATACCGAGAACATGAAGGAACACCTGGGCGAGGCTGGCGCACACCTGAAGTCCGCCGCTTCCGCCGCTGGTTCGGCCGTCAAGGGCGCTGCCGGCGCTGCCGGTGACGAGCTGCGCCTGGGCCGGGCCAACCTGAAGGCCGAATTGTCCGACAGCGCGCTGTCGGGCCTTGCTGCGGCCGAACTGGGCGGTGCCGCCGCCAAGGAACAGGTCGATGCATTGATGGACAAGGGCAAGGACCTGATGGACAGCGCCGCCGACCTGATCCGTGAGCGTCCGCTGGCCTCGTTCGGCGTCGCCTTCGCCGCCGGCTGGATCATCGCCAAGCTCGCCCGCAGCAACGACTGATCGGCGTGAGCGAAGACGCAACACCGCCCACTGGCGACGAATCCACCCCGGGCCCTGCGCCCGGGCTGGAAGAAAGCATCCGCCAGGTTGGCACCGCCGGCCGGCAGACGCTGGATTCGGCAGGCCACGCCGCACGTTCATTGCGGCGCCTGGTCTCGGCCGATTTCGCACTGGCCCGCAGTGCGTTCGGCCGGGCCTTGGCCTGGAGTGGCGTGGCCATCGTGTTCGGCGCATCGGCGTGGCTGCTGCTGGCCGCCACGCTGGTGGCCCTGCTGCAATACATGGGCCTGTCCTTGTTCGTATCGCTGTTGATACCCACGGCGCTGAGCCTGGCCATCACCGGCTACGGCATCTGGCGGGTCTCGTATTTCTTCCATCACACCGGCATGCATGCCACACGCCGGCAGCTGTCGCGGCTGGGCCTGTTCGATGAGCCCAGCGGTGAGGATCCCGATGCCGACGTTAAGCTGCCCGGGGAGGAGCAACGATGAACTTCGACGCCCTGCAGCGCCGCGTACGCCGCGCCGAAGCCGTGGTGCAGATCCGCAACGAGGAAACCACCCAGCACTGGGAGCTGCTCAACCACACCTGGCGCAGCGCCTGGACGCCCGGCCGCATCATCGTGGCCGGGCTAGCCGGTGGCTTCCTGGCCGGCAAGCTGGAACCCGGTGGCGCCTTCAGTGGTGCGCGCTGGCTGCAGATGATCGGCTCGGTGTCCGGCCTGGTCGCCTCGGCGCAAGCCTCGGTGGCATCGTTCGCCGCCGCAGCTGCGGGCATGGCGGCCACCCATGCAGCCGATGCTGCGGATGACGCCGGCGACGCTGCGGCCGACGCCGCGCAGGGTGCGGCAGCGGCAAGAAGTGGCAGTGCAACTGCCGCAGCCAGTCCGCCCAACTCCGGTCCACCGCGCGCCGCCGAAGCGGCCACGGAACTGTCAGAATCCTGAGCCGGGCGCGGCATTGCGCCGCGCCCTTTCCGCCGGAGCCCCGCCCGCATGTCCGAGCCGTTGCCCGAAGCCGCCACCGCGCCGGCCGAACCCACCACGCCCCCACCGCGCCCGCGTGCACCTGCTGCGCTGCTGGTGCTGGCAACGCTGGCGGTGGGCTATACGCTGTGGGCAGCGCAGGAAGTCATCCTGCCGGTGCTGCTGGCGATGTTCTTCGCGCTGATCGGCAACCCCATCATCCGCCTGCTGCAGAAACTGCGCCTGCCGCGGTTCCTGGCTGCGTTGCTGGTGCTGTCGGCCGGGCTGGCGGGCAGTGGCCTGCTGGCCGTGCAGCTGGCCGGCCCCGCCAGTGAGTGGGTGCAGGAAGCGCCGCAGCAGATGCGGCAGCTGTCGCGCCAGGTGCAGGATCTGGTCAAACCGGTGCAGCAGGCCAACCAGGCTGCCGAGAGCTTCGCGCGCGCGGCCGGCGGCGAAGGCAACCGCAAGGTGCAGGTGATCCGCACCCAGCTCGACGATCCCTACAAGGCGCTGGTGCGCACGCCCAAGCTGGCCGCCTCGGCGCTGGCGGTGGTGCTGCTGACCCTGTTCTTCATGATCTACGGCGAAAACCTGCAGCGGCACGTGATCGCCCTGCTGCCCAACCGCCAGCAGAAACGCTTCACCGCCGAGATCCTGCGTTCGATCGAACGCGAGATATCGCGCTACGTCCTGACCATCACCGTGATCAACATCGCCTTGGGCCTGGTGCTGGCCGGCATCCTGATGCTGCTTGGCATCGAAATGCCGGAAGCGCTGCTATGGGGCACGGTGGCGGCGCTGCTGAACTTCGCACCGTATGTGGGGCCGTTGATCGGCATCGTGCTGATGCTGTTGATGGGCTTCGTCGAATTCCGCGATCCGCTCACCGCGCTGTTGCCCGCGGTGGCCTACCTGGGCTTGCACACGCTGGAAGGGCAATTGATCACGCCCATCGTGCTCGGCCGCAGCATGACGATTTCGCCGTTGATGCTGATCCTGGCGCTGATGCTGTTCGGCTGGCTGTGGGGCATGGTCGGCCTGCTGCTGGCAGTGCCGCTGCTGGTCTGCGTGAAACTGGTGTTGAGCCGCGTGGACGGCATGCAAGGCTGGGCCAAACTGCTGGAATAGCGTCATCAGCTGTAGGAGCGGCGTAAGCCGCGAAGCTGACGGTGCTGCCGCAACCAGCGTCCCTGCCAACTGATGATGTCCCTGCTTCGCGGCTGACGCCGCTCCCACAAAACCAAGAAGCCAGAAAGCCCGGCTGTTGTAGCCCGGGTAAGCACCGCATACCCGGGGCCGTTTGCGGACAATTCGACACATCAGCAGACACCCACCTCCCGGGTGCGCTGCGCTTACCCGGGCTACGGGGCTATCTACGACAGATGGTTGAGCTTGGCTGCCGCTCGTTTGTGGGAGCGGCGTCAGCCGCGAAGCTGATGGTGCTGAAGCAACAAGCATCCATGCCAACTGACGATGTACCTGCTTCGCGGCTGACGCCGCTCCTACAAAATCCTGCGGGCAGCATGCCCGGTTGCGCTTCCCCGGGCCACGTCCCGGCCGCCGACAGGCCCGGCTCATGGGCATGGCGTAAAATGGCGGAATGAACTTCCCCGTACTCGCCATTACCCTCGACCTGGACGACACACTGTGGCCGTTCGCTCCCATCGGCGCCCGCATCGACCAGGTGCTGCACGACTGGATGCTGGAACACAGTCCGGCCACCGCCAGCATGTACCCGGTGCCGGCCATGCGTGAACTGCGCGAACGTTCGTTCCGCGACAACCCGCAGCTGCACTACGACCTGAGCGCATTGCGCCGACTGACCCTGGCCGAAGCGCTGGAAAAGAGCGGTGCCAGCATGGAGCTGCTGGATCCGGCATACGAAGCCTTTTATGCCGCACGCAACCAGGTCGAGTTCTATCCCGATGCCTTGGCCGCGCTGCGCCGCATTGCCGCGCGCGTCCCTATCGCGGCGGTGAGCAATGGCAACGCCGACCTGCAGCGCATCGGCATTGGTGATCTATTCGCCTTCCAGCTGGGTTCGCGCGAATTCGGTGCGGCCAAGCCGGATCCCGGCATTTTCCATGCGGCCTGCGAACGCCTCGGCGTTGAACACGCGCAGGTTCTGCATGTCGGCGACCATGCCGAAATGGACGTGGCCGGCGCGATGCGCGCAGGCCTGCGTGGTTGCTGGATCAACCGCGAAGAACACACATGGACTCACACCGAGCTGCAGCCCGATCTGCAGTTCGACACCCTGACCGGACTGGCCGACTGGCTGGATGCAGGCGCATCCACCCCGCAGCGCTAAGCCCTCGGCCGCCAGCAGACGCTTCAGAGAACACCATGACCCCGATTACCGCTTACACCTCCGATTCCTCCAACACCCTGCCGCTATACGTGCTCGACCGCGATGGCTTTGCCGCCTGGAAGGCGCAGCAACCGGCCGCCGTGCAGGCCTGGGCCAGCGCGCAGCAGTTCAACGGCGCGCCCAGCAGCGTGCTGCTGCTGCCCGGTGACAACGGCATTGCCGGCGCGGTACTGGGCGTGGGCGATCACGCCGACGCCTATGCCTATGCGCATGCACCGTTCGCGCTGCCGGCCGGCACCCGCTGGCAGCTCGCCAATGAACTCGATGCCAGCAGCACCGCCAACCTGCAGATCGGCTGGGGCCTGGGCAGCTACCGCTTCGACCGCTACCGCAAGCTGGCCCGCCCGGCCGCGCAGTTGCTGGCAACGCCGGCCGCCGAAGTGCTGGACGTGGTGATCGCCTGCTTGCGCGTGCGCGACTGGGTCAACACGCCCACCGAAGACATGGGCCCGCAGCAGCTGGAAGACGCCGCGCGCGAACTGGCCAATGCGCATGGCGGCGAGCTGGAAGTGATTGCCGGCGACGAACTGCTGGAGATGAACTTCCCCACCATCCATGCGGTAGGCCGCGCCTCGCACCGCGCGCCGCGCCTGATCGTGCTGCGCTGGGGCACCGCCGGTGCGCCGCATCTGGCGTTGGTTGGCAAGGGCGTGTGCTTCGACACCGGCGGCCTGGACCTGAAGCCGGCCGATGGCATGCGCAACATGAAGAAGGATATGGGCGGCGCTGCCCATGCCATCGCACTGGCGGGTCTGGTGATGGCGCAGCAGCTGCCGGTGCAGCTGACCCTGGTGGTGGCGGCGGTCGAGAACGCGGTGGGACCGGATGCGTTCCGTCCCGGCGAAGTGATCACCACCCGCAAGGGCATCACCGTGGAGATCGACAACACTGACGCCGAAGGCCGGCTGGTGCTGTGCGATGCGTTGACCTATGTCAGCGAGCAGAACCCGCACACCATCCTCGATTTCGCCACCCTCACTGGTGCCGCGCGCATCGCACTGGGCCCGGATCTGCCGGCGCTGTTCGCCAATGACGACACCCTGGCCAACCAGTGGCTGCAGGCCGGCGACAGCACGCGCGACCCGGTCTGGCGCATGCCGCTGTGGCGTCCGTACCTGCGTTACCTCAACAGCGGCATCGCCGACCTGGCCAACGCCGGCTCGCGCATGGCCGGTTCGGTGACCGCGGCGCTGTATCTGGAACGCTTCATCAACGAAGGCCAGGTCTGGGCGCATCTGGACGTCTACGCCTGGAACGACGGCGAACGCCCGGGCCGCCCGGCCGGTGGCGAAGCACTGGCCCTGCGTTCGGCGTGGTCGATGTTGAAGACGCGCTACGGCGCTTGAGGCCCTGATGTAATGCCGCGCCATGCCCGGCGCAGGCATTACCTGTAGTGCCGAGCCATGCTCGGCAGAGGTGTTACCGGTGAAGGCCCTGCCGAGCATGGCTCGGCACTACAGACCGGCCTCCCCAACCCTCCCCTTGTCTGCGGCAAAGGGAGGGAGCTGATCATCAGCCCTTCAATGCTGCCAGCGACTCGGCCTGCAGCCGCTCGTAGATCGCGAACTCGTCGCTGACCGTCGCGCCCAGGGCCTGCTCGAAGGCGTCGCGGTTGGCACGCGCGGCATAGGCACGCTGCTCACCACCGCCCAGATTGGACTGGAAGATGCCCGCCGCACTGACCGGCAGGAAGTCTTCATAGATGATCGGATCGGCAGTGACCAGGCCACGCTCGATCAATACTTCCGCCGGCAGGGCACGCGTCTGCGCATCGGCGGCCAGGCCCGCTTCGGTCAGGCTGTAACGGTAATAGCCCAGGCCTTCGCGGCGCAGCGTTGCGTGATCATCCGGGAACGCGGCAAACGCGTCCTGCAGGCGCTGCGTGTAGTCGCCACCGGCACTGCCTTCGCCACCACGCGCCTGTGCAAGCAAGACGTCATACAGATCACGGCCCTTCGGCGTGAGCGCCAGCCCGCGCTGCTCGATCTCGCCAAAGCGTGCGGTATGGGTACCGGCTTCGTTGTCGGCACCGGAGGGGAAATGCACCATTTCCTCCAGCGCCTTGAAGCTGGTCTGGCGCAACAGGATGGCGCAGGCGCGGCGCGGCGGGCCTTCGATCACCGCCTTTGCGGCAAGTCCACGAGCGTGCATCGCCGCCTGCGCGGCATCGATGTCCAGTGTGCGCGGAGTAAGGTGGTTGATATGCGGGCCGCGAAAACTGACCACGTCCGCCACCAGCCGATGCGCGCCGTGCAGGGCGTGATAGGTCTGCAGCGACACCGTGGCTTCGTTGTGCCAACGGAAGGTTTCCAGTGACTCCACCACGAAGCGCCAGGCATCGTCTTCGCTCAGGCCGCCATCGCGTTCGCATTGCTCGATCAGCTGCAGCGCGCCGACGGTGAAGATGTTGCGCCGGGCCAGGATCTCGGCGGCCTGCTCGCGCAGTGCCACGTCTTCGATCAACTCCAGTCGCAGCAACGAGGTGAACACGCGGAACGGGTTACGGTTCAACGAGGCGCCATCCACCGGCCGGAAGGCGGTGGAATGCACCGGCACACCGGCCACCGACAGGTCGTAATAGCCCACCGGCTGCATGCCCATCACCGCGAACAGCCGGCCCAGCGTGGCCAGTTCCTGCGCGGTGCCGACGCGGATCGCGCCGTGGCGTTCCACGTCCAGGCGCTCACGCTCACCGCTGCGCTGCATCTGCGCAGCAAGCTCCGGCTGAGCGGCCAGGACGTCGGCGTTGATCGCGCCAACCAGCTCCACCAGCGTGCCGTACAACGGCACTTCGGTGCGGTACATATGCGACATCGCCTGCGAAAACAGGCTGCGGATGTGATCGGGCGAAACGAAACGGTCGGCGGTCATGATGGGGCGCGCAGGCACGGAGTCGAGGAAAGCGCCATTTTCGCCCGGAATCGGGGGCCACGCCTATCTGCAGGGCCACAACCGTGGCTGCGGTTTAGTCGCCGGCGCTGCGGCGTGCGGCGGCCTCGCGCTGGGCGCGGTCGCCAAGCTGTCGCTGCAGCAGCGGGTCCAGCGTAATCGGCCGGTCCCAGTGGTCGAAACTGGCGACGATGGCGTGGCGCAGGGCGCGCCAGCGCAGGTTGTCCGGCGGCGGCTGCAGGCCGGCCAGCACCTCTTTCCAGCTGGCTTCTGGCTGCTGTGCGCGAGCCTTTACCGGCGCCCGGCAGTTGCTGCCGCTGAGCTTGCCCCAGAAGCAGGCCAGATAGACGTCACCCGGCTTCCAGCCGTGGTCCTGCAGCAAGGCCTGCACATAGCCCGGGCGGGCGCCGGCATAGCGCGCCAGTTCGTCCACGAAAGCTTCCGGATAACGCGCGGCATAGGCGTTGATATCGGCCAGCTGGCGGTCCACCCAGGCATCGCCGGTGGCCGGCGCATAGGCCTCGGCCGCCGCTGCCGGCTGTTGGGCCAGCGCCGGCCACGCCAGCATGGCGGTGCCGAGCAGGCCCAGCCGCAGCAGCAAGACCGCACGCCGCGTGGTTGGCCGGCAGCCTGCCGTTGTCACCTCAGCCGCCTTGCGCCGCGGCGGCCTGCGCGGCGACAGCACGCACCGCCTCCGGCCACTGGTGGGCGGTATCGGCATGGTGCAGGCGTGGTTCGTCGGCCGAGACACCGTGCTCGGCTTCATGCGCCCAGGTCATTGCGTATGGGGTGTGGATGCCCCAGCCGCCCAGCCCCAGCACCGGCTCGATATCCGAACGCAGCGAGTTGCCGACCATCACGAAGCGCTCGGCCGGCATGTTGAATTCGGCCAGTACCTTGGCATAGGTGCCGGGGTCCTTCTCGGAGACGATCTCGATGCGCGGGAACAGATCCAGCAGGCCGGAGCGTTCGATCTTCTGCTCCTGGTGGAACAGATCGCCCTTGGTGATCAGCACCACCGGGAATTCAGCGGCAATGGCGGCCACGGCATCGCGTACGCCATCAATGACATCGACTGGATGTTCCAGCGTGCGGCGGCCGATCTCGACGATCTGGCGCAGGTCGTGCGCGGAAATCGTCTCGTTGGTCAGTTCGATCGCCGCTTCCAGCATCGACAGGGTCATGCCCTTGGCGCCATAGCCGAAGACGGCCAGGTTGCGCCGCTGCACCTTGAGCAGATGCTGGGCAGTGCCGGCGTCGTGCAGGTCGATGTAGTTGCTCAGGATTAGGCCGAATTCGTGCTCGGCCTTCTGGTAATAGTCTTCGCTCTTCCAGAGCGTGTCATCGCCGTCGAAGCCGACCAGGCCGATGGCGGAAGGGGAGGTCTGCGTGTTCATGCCGCACAGGATAGCAATCTGCCCTGCGATGAATAGGGTATTGCTCTGGGAAGGCCCCGATTGGTCAGTTGGATTGGCCGGTGGGGCAAAGCGCGAGGGATTTCAGTGACGGCAAAGATCAACTGCCAAAGCACCCCTCCCCGGCCCTCCCCTGCGCTATGCGCAAGGAAGGGAGCGGACCGTGCGAACGGTGAGTTCATCGCGCGAAGCCGCCTTTACCCCCGCCCTTGCGCGCAGCGCAGGGGAGGGTTGGGGAGGGGTGCTCCTGAAGCTCCTCCATCAATCCGGATTACTTCTTCTGTGCAGCTGCATAAGCCCGGTATTCCTCAGGCGTCAGCTTGCCGTCCTTGTTGGCATCGGCTTGGTCGAACACCTGTGCCAGGCCTGCATTGGCCTGCGATTCGGTCTTGGTGATGGCGCCATCACCGTCGGCGTCCACATCGGCCCAGCTCTGGCCACCACCGGCCGCTGCCGAGGCCTTGGCGGCACTGCTCGATGCACTGGCTGCAGCGTTCTGCGCCTGATCGGCCGAGTCCTGTGCCTGTGCAGCCTGTGCCTGTGCAGCGGCGGCCTGATCCTGTGCGTCCTGTGCCATGGCCGGCAGTGCAAGCGCGGAACCTACAATGGCAACCAGGGCGAACAGCGGAGTGCGATTACGTACGGTCATCAGGTCTTCCTCGTGTGTTTGGCAAAGCGCGGAAATTCCGCACACCCCAACCCTGACAAGGTGTGACTGAATCGCTTGCACCGTGCAAAACCGCGAAACACATGCTGTTAACCACTTCCCGCAGCGCAACGGTTACCGCCCACGTTAGCCATGCATGAAACGAACGTAAGCCGATGATTAGAGCGTTCCACCCATCGTGCTTATTAATACGATGCCGAGGCTTCAAGCGCCATGCGTGGTGTCAGCCAACGGCTGACGCGAACTGAACAACAACCAACCCAGGCCGACGCCAACCGCTACTCCGATCAACTCAAGCAGCACGCGCGTGCCCAACTGGTCCGGATCATGGATCGAGGCCAGCGCCAATTTGGCGTACAGCGGTGACTGCAGATTGATCATGCCCAGCGAAAACAGCTTCCAGCCATCCACGCCGGCGCCGATGGCCGCCGCTATCAAAGCGGCATAGGCGATGGCATGACCATGTCGCAGCCCTGTGCGTCGGCACACCTGCCACCACAGTGCGAACACCACGAAGCCGATGGCCAGGGCGATCAAACCCGCCTCCAGTGAGCCCAGCAGGCCGTAATGCAGAACCAGATTCATCGGCGGAGGGCGGGTCCATTCAAGGGACTGCAGTCTAACCGCCCCTGTGCCGGCTAACGCACCGGGAAGTCGTACGCCGTGGTCGGCGTGGGCTCGGGCTTGTATGTGTAATGCCACCATTCCATCGGATAGTTGGCAAAGCCCTGCGCCTGCATGGCATCCAGCAGCAAGCGCCGGTTGTGCTGCTGCGCCGGGCTTATATCGGGGTTGGCGGTATGCGCCAGCACATCGAACCGATCGAAGCCGGTGCCCATGTCGACCGCCATGCACGGCCCGCTGCGGCAATCCAGCAGCCCCAGATCCACCGTGGCCGCGCGGCTGTGACCGGAGGTCTCGGCGATGTAGCCATCCAGCAGCTGGCTCTTGTCGATGTTGGGGTAATAGCGCTGCTTGGCGATCTGGTCCTTGCCGTCATGCACCCAGGCCACGAAGGAGGTCACCGAGTGCACCGGCCGGTAGCAGTCGAAGACCTGCAAGCGATAGCCCTGCGCACGCAGGCCGCGCTGCACCCGCGCCAAAGCCTGCGCCACCGGTTGCAGCAGGTAACACCGCGGCGCTTCGTAACCCGGCACGACGCGACCGGTGAAGTTGTCGGTGCCGGCGTAGCGGATGTCCAGCGCGATGTCGGGCGCCAGCGTGGTGACATCGACGATGCCGGCCTGCGCAGGTGTTGTCGCGTTCGATACCTGCACCTGCTGTTGGGCAAGCGCGGCTAGCGGCAGCAACGCCAGCAGCAAGGGCAGAAACTTAGCGGCAATCGCCATGGCGTTGGAATTCCAGATCGGGGTAGTCATAGCTGAAGTCGATATCCGGGTCGATGGCGCGCAGGTGCAGCAGCGGCCGTTGTGCGTCGCCAGTGAATTCCAGCCAGGCATCGGCATCTTCGCCCAATCCCTGCCAGGCCACATACCAGCGCTCACCACTGCGCATCACCTGACCGGTCATGCGCGGCGACTTGACCGAGGCAAACTGCAGCGTGCCATCGCGCGGGCACAAGGACACCTCGCCAAACCACGGGTCCTGCCACACACCGGCCTTGCTGCCGAACTCGGCAGGCGTCGCCGCGCGCGCCGCTGGCACCGGCGGGCGCACATGGCCCGCCGAGCGCCGCTGTGCGGCTGCGGTTTCGATCAGCTGCGCATAGTGCAGCACGTCCATATTTCCACCCGGCTCGGTGTAATGCTTGAGCATGGCCTGCATCAGGGCGGTGCGTGCATCTTCGCCCTCGCCATTGATCAGGATCACCACGCCGGTCTTGCGGTCGGGCAGCAGGGCCAACGAGGAATACATGCCGGACAAGGTACCGGTATGAGCAACCTTCCATTGCCCGTCCATATCCGACAACCGCCAGCCATAACCGTAGGCGTAGAAGTGGGTGTTGTCCCAGTCACGCAGGCGTTGGCTGATCGGCATCGGCATATGCGCGGTCCACAAGGCGCGGCGCTGCGTGGCATCCAGCCAACCCGGTGCCTGTGCTGGATCCAGTAACACCTGCATCCAGCGCAGCATGTCATTGAGGCTGCAACGCACACCGCCGGCGGCCATGGAAGGAAAATCGGTTACCTGCGGCGGATCGCGCTCGGCCGCGACATTGCGCTTGCCTTCACGCTGATGCGGCTGGGCGATATTGCCAACCGCGGCCGGCGACCACGCACCCACCTGGCAGCGCTGCATGCCCAGCGGCTGGAAAATCTCCTCGCGTACCAGCTGCGCATACGGCTTGCCCGTAGCGGCAGCGGCAACCTCACCGGCCACCACATACATCAGGTTGTCGTAGGCGTAATCACTGCGGAAACTGCCGGTCGGCTTCAGATGCGCCAAGCCGGCAATGATGTCCTTGCGATCGAAGTTGTTCGGCTCGGGCCACAGCATCAGATCACCAGCGCCCAAGCCGAGGCCGCTGTTGTGGATGAGCAGATCACGCACCTGCATGTTGCGCGTCACCCATGGGTCCTGCATGCGGAACTGGGGCAGATGCCTGGTGACCGGGTCGTCCCAACGCAGCTTGCCGGCCTGCACCAGCCGCGCCAGCACTGCCGCCGTCATCGCCTTGGTATTGGAGGCGATCTTGAACAGGCTGTCGTCGTTGATCGCCGCGCCCTGCCCTGCAACCAGCTCACCGCGCGTACCGCGATAGACAAGCTTGCCATCCTCGATCACGCCCATGGCGATACCGGGCAGCTGGTAGTGCTGCACGGCCTGATCAAGCAGAGCATCGAAGCGCGGGCCATCCGCACTCTCCGCAGCCACTGCCTGCGCTGCTCCACCCAACGCGACGCTTGCGGCGAACAACCAGATCCTCAATCCCACGATCACTCCTCCCAAAAGCGAACGGCCCGCCGAAGCGGGCCGTTCTCACAAACTACATCAGAAGTTCCAATTGACCATCAGCTGCGCATAGCGCGGAGCCTGCCAACGCGTTCCGGTACCAAAGGTGTCACGCATGACTCCCGGCTGGCCTTCATAGCGAGCTGCCACGTTGATCACTTCCTGGGTATTGATCAGGTTGTAGACCGACAGACTGGCCTTCAGGTCAATGCCCTCGACCGGCAGCGTCCAGGTAACGGTCGCACCCAGGTTGTAGGTCCACGGCATGCGCCCAAAGTCACCGCGCGGCGAATAGCGGTATACGCGGTCCTGCCATGCGCCGGCGCACTTGTCCACGCAAAGCCAACCGGTGCCGCCGCCACTGCCAGTGCTGGTATAGCTGGCCACGGCAGTATTTTCATCCGGCCAGGTCACGCCAAACGCAGTGATCGGACCACCCGAAAGCGCGGTGAAGGTGCTACCGAAGGACCACATCTCGTTGAGCCTGTAACTGGCGCGCAGCTTGATCTGGTGACGATGATCGTTGAACAGATCGCCATAACGCTGGTTGTTGGCAGGGTGATCCCAATGCTGGACCATGCCGGTATCGGCGTAGTTGGTATCCGAGTTGACCGGACCTTCGTGATTGCCCGACGACTTGGACCACAGGTAGGAGGCGTTGAACGCCCACTTGTCGTCCCACGCACGATCGATCTGGACCTCGATCGACTTGTAGGTACGCTTGGGCTTGGAGTAACCAACGATCTCTTCGCTGCCGGCCTTGATGTAGCCCTCCTTGGAGGTATCGATCGTGACCCAGCCGTCCTGCGCACAGCCCTGCGCCTTGGTACCCCACAGTGTCAGCTTGTCACCCGGATTGGCGATCGGCCAGAGATTGCCATGTCGCGTTCCGCATAGCGCATTGATGCGCATGTCATCCATCGCATTGGGCATGCGCCGGTAAGTACCGGTGACACCCCACGACCACGCCTGGTTGATCATCGTCTGGAAGCCGAGAATTGCCTCGTCCTGGTAGACCGCATCCAGATCGCGGTCCACGCTTTGACGCAGATCCTGTACGGCGATGTTCTGTGACTGATCAACCGGACCGATCTGTGCACCGACGATCGGCGCCATGTACGGCGCGCCGGTGACAGGGTTGGTCTGCTGCTTCCAGCCATCCAGCGCGTAGTAGGTGTACTCGTCGAGCAGGCCACCGGCAAAGTTGTAGCTCAGGATGCTCGGGATCGGCATGTAGTAGCGGCCAAGGTTACCGAACAGCTTGGTGCTGCCATCACCCTTCATATCCCAAGAGAAGCCCAGACGCGGCGAGAACAGATTGTCCTGCTTGGTGAACGTGGTGCCCACCGTGGTCATGTTCTCGAAATTGTCCATGCGCACGCCGAGATTCAGCATCAGGTGCGGGGTGACGTTCCAGTTGTCTTCCAGATAGAAAGCGCTGGCCTTGATATCGAACACACCACCATCGGCACGCTCGCGTGCACGCAGGATGGCGTTGACGCCACCCGGAACCACCGCGCCGTTATCCAGCAGATTGCCCGGCTTGGTGCCGTAGGCGGTGTAGTACTTGCGGGTAGGCCCTGGGTACTTCGTCTTGCGGTCCGTGGTCATCAGCTCGTGATCCCAACCGAAACGCAGCTGGTGGTCACCCAATACCCACTCGAAATCCAACCGCTTGGCGATGCGCTCATCTTCATGATCGACGACCGTGCCACCCGGGTGGCAGCCCAGCACCGGGCTGCCCATCGCCCGATAGGTAGCGCCATAGCTGGCGTTTTCATAGGTGACGTAGTCGCACAGTGCATCGGCCGGTGAGCGGTTGTAGCTGCTGCTGCGGTTGATGCCGTACATCGCCTTGGCGGTGAAGTTGTCACCGAAATGACCGGTATAGGTCACCGAACCGCTGGTGCCGCCGCTGGAGGCGGTGGATTGACTTGGCGCGCCGCTGCCGATGGTCGAGCTGGCGAAATCGTAGGTGTAGATATCAGAATCAACATCACCCTTGTCGGAGAACGCCATCAACTCCAGAAGGTGGTTGTCACTGACATTCCAGTCCAGCTTGGTGCCCCAGAAGCCGTTGTTCGACTCGGCCGTGGTCCAGCTGTTGCCTGCAGCATTGGTATTGCCGGAGTTGGTATCCCGCTGCTCGTACATGGCAAACAGGAACAACTTGTCCTTGATCAGCGGACCGGACGCCCAGCCGTTGGTCTTGGTGAAGCTGCGGCTATCATGGCTGGAGCGGACATTGGTCCTGCCATCCTTGTAGTAGTGATCATCCGCTTTCGAGCGGAACGCAGACGGTTCGAACGTGACGGAGACGCCGCCTTTGAGTTCATTGCTGCCCGAGCGGCTGACCGCATTGATCACACCACCGGTGGAACGACCAAACTCGGCCGAATAACCGCCGGTCTTGATCTGGAACTCTTCGAAGAACGCAAAGGGTGCGGCCGAAAAGCTCTGCCGCTTGTAAAAATCAGTGACATTCAAACCATTGATGAAGACCGAGTTCTCGGCCACCGAAGAACCGCCGAACGAGATGCCGCCGAATGACGAATTGCCGCCGATGACGCCGGGCGCAAGCATCGCAACCGAAGACAGGTCCTGCGGCACCGGCATGCGGGCGAGATCTTCACGATTGATATTGAACGAGGATTCCGTGGAGTACACGTCTACACGATTGACGATCTTGGAGCCGACCACCTGCACGGAGTCCAGGGTAACCGCGCTGCCCGACCCGGCGCTGCCGAGGTTGACGGTAGTGGTGCCGCCCAGCGACACGTTGACTGCCAGCGGTTCCTTGTCCACTTCGCCGTCACGCTTCACCTGCAGGCTGTAATCGCCCACCGGCAACTGGCTCAGACGATAGGAACCATCGCTGCCGACGGTGACGCTGCGGGTCAGGCCGGTGGACTTGTTCACGATGGTGATCTGGTCACCGGAGCTTGCGCGGCCGGCGATGGCACCGCTTGCGCTCTGCGCCATCACGCTTGGCGCCATGACCCCAAGACAGGCACCCAATGCGACGGTCAGTGCCGCCCTTTTCAACATTTTCCTGTTCATCCCCTGCTCTCTCCTGCAGATGTAGATCGGTAAGTAAGACAACGGTTACGACGTTCTATTACTTGGACCCCGGCGCCAAAATCTCGGTCTCGAAGTCGTATTGCCACTGGTTGAAGTAAAGGTTCCCCCCTTCCCACTCAACCTCACCTCGTTGCAGATCAACGGTCTCCGAACGGAAGTGCTGCTTGGCAGGCACGAACGCGCGTGAGTAGTCATCGTTGAACGCGATGCGGTAGGCATCCAGCCCGCCGAAATAGAAATTGCGCTGCGCCGGCAGGTCGCTGTTGAGTGCGCCGGTGCTTACATCCATCGGCACCCAGCCGTAGGGCGCAAGATAGAGCGCACCCCAATCGTGCAGGTTGTTGTAGCCGACCTCGTTGTCCGAATAGACCATGCCCGACTGCCAGCGCGCCGGAATACCGTTCATGCGCAGCAGTGAGATCAGCAGCAAGGTCTGCTGGCCGCAATCGGCGTGACCGGCATGCAGCGCGTAGTCGGAGATATTGCTGATCGTCGAGTATTCGCGTGCACCGCCCCAGGGAATCGCATCCACCGCGTCGAACAGTTTCTTGGCCACGCGGTAGGGATTGGTTTCATTGCCCACCGCCTTGCGCGAGAACTCACGCATGGCCGGGGTGAACACCACATGCGGTGCGCGTTCGGCAAGGTAGGGCGCAAGCGCCGGGTCCCGCGGCGTGGGCAGCACCTTGTCCGGGTCGATGATGAAACGGCGCGCGGAGATCGTCAGCTCATAGCTGACCGAAAACTCGGTCGGCGTGCCGGCAACAGCCTTGCGCTCCAGATAGGCGGTGCGCTGCAGCGTGTCTTCCGGCGCGATCTGCGCGCCCTGCGGCACGCTGGCCAGCCATTGGATGTTCTCCTGCTGGCCGGGTATCGACCGCGGATACGGCAGCCACGCACGCACGGTCTGCCCGGCGGGTACCGCATCGGCATCGACCTTGATCGACTGGGTAACACGCACCCGGCGCGGGCTGAGGCTGGACTGGCCGCTCTGCTCCGAGGCCTTGATCACCTCGATATGGTGCGCGCCCAGACGTTCGTACGGGCCGGGCCGGGAGACGCGCTTGTCCGCCGGGCGTCGGTTGGAGGCCTCGCTACTGAACAGGAATAGATTATTGGGCGCGCGCTTGAACCAGCGGCGCTGGCCATCGATGTCCAGGTGCTCGAGCAGCCCGGCAGCATCCCAGGCGGCGAACTCTTCATCGCGCAGGTCCGGCACCGACTTGCGCACGGCAGCCTTGGCCTGGGCTTCGTCGAGGCTGAAATCCAGGCGGATACGGCGCATGCGCTCCTGCTGGAACAGGTAAGACGCGCGGGTATCGGCATCCACGCCCGGCGCGGCCAAGGCCTTGTCGATCTCCGCCTGGGCACCGGCAAAGTCGCCACGGTCCACGCGTGCGGCAAGCTCGGGCAAGGGCTTGGGAGGTGCCTCGGCGGCATGGGCGGCGCAGGCCATGCCGATGCACAACGCAGTGGCGAGGACCTTGCGGACAAACGGGACGCGGGCAAAGCGGGCAGAATCGGCGTTTGATGCCACGGCAACACTTCCACGTGCGGGGTGGTTAACGCTGTTTAACACGCACCCGGTACACGGTCAATAATTTATTCTTGCTTTCACGAGAGAAAGGAATAAATATTCCAGAGCATCAACGAGGGGAACTCTCAATGCCCGCTTTGCCGCCGCTGTCGCAGCGCCGACGTCTCGCCCCGCTTGCGCGGGCTTTGCTCCTTGCCACGGCACTGTGTGCCGGGCCGGTTTTCGCCTTGTCGCCACCACCGGCGGCCACCGTAGCACCCGGCTACGCCGGCATCATCGGCCTGGAACCCGGCCTGCTGACGCCGCAACCGTGGGTTGCCAAGCTGCCAAACGCCGACGCGCTGATCATGGACCGGGCCGCGATCGACGCGCAGAACGCGCGCATGCGCCAGCTCGATGCCTCCATCATCGACCTGCACACGCTGCCGGCGCTACTGCCACAAGTATGGGTGCGCGAGCAGATCGGCAAGATTTCGCGCGCGCCCAGCCGCACCCTGTATGACGTCAAGGGTCGCGAGGTCGGCGCCGCCCAGTTGCAGGCGGTTACCGCCAACCTTGGTCTGGACGCGGTTCCGGCCAGCCGGCCGATCCAGTACGGCCTGGTCGTGCACCGCGCCGCACTGCGTGCCTTCCCCACCGAGCTGCGCGTGTTCAGCAGCCAGGGCGATACCGATATCGACCGCTTCCAGGAGTCGGCGCTGTTCCCCGGCGACGCGGTGGCGGTGTTGCACGAAAGCGCCGACGGCAAGTGGGTATTCATCGCCAGCGAACGCTATGCGGCGTGGATGGAGAAGCGCTTCGTCGGCGTCGGCAGCGCCGAGCAGGTGTTCGGCTACGGCGCCAAGGGCCCGTACCGGGTGATCACGGCCGGCAAGGCCTTCACCGCGCATACGCCAGAAGAGCCGCGCGTGTCCGACCTTCAGCTGGAAATGGGCGTGCGCGTGCCGGTACTGGCCGATTGGCCGGTGATGGATCCGGTGAATGGCCAACAGGCCCACGCCGGTCACGTCATCCAGCTGCCGGTTCGCAATGTCGATGGCAGCCTGGCGCTGGTGCCGGCCTTGCTGCCGCGCTCGCAGGAATCGGCCAGCGACTACCTGCCGCTGACCCAGGCCAACCTGATCACCCAGGCTTTCAAATTCCTCGGCGAGCGCTATGGCTGGGGCCACTCCTACGACACCCGCGACTGCAGCGGCTTCGTCTCGGAGATCTACCGCAGCTTTGGCGTGCTGCTGCCGCGCAATACCAGCGCGCAGGCAATCAGCCCGGCCTTGAACCGCGTGCCGTTTACCGACAAGGACAACAAGGCCACGCGCAATGAGGCCATCGCCAAGCTGCAGGTGGGCGACCTGATCTACATCCCCGGCCACGTGATGATGATGCTCGGCCAGGCCAATGGCATGACCTGGGTGATCCACGATACTTCCGGTGGCAGCTGGTTCGACGCCAGCGGCAAGCGCGTGCATGCCAGCCTCAACGGCGTATCGGTGACCCCGCTACAGCCGATGATGGCCAGCGACAGCGCCAGCTACATCGACCGCATGACCAACATCCAGCGCATCCGCCTGCAAGACACCAAATGAAGATCACCGATATCGAACTGGGCATGCTCCGCGTGCCGTTGAAAACCCCGTTCAAAACCGCGTTGCGCACCGTGGAAACGGTGGAAGACATCGTGGTGTTGGTACGCACCGACAGCGGCAACACCGGTTACGGCGAGGCCCCGGCCACGGCGGTGATCACCGGCGATACGCACGGCTCGATCATCGAAGCCATCAACAGCTTCATCAAGCCGCGCCTGATCGGCGAGGACATCAGCAACCTCAACCGCATCTGCGGCTTGATACAGACCTCGCTGGAGCGCAACACCAGCGCCAAGGCGGCGGTGGAAATCGCCATCTACGATCTGTGGGCGCAGCTGCACGGCGCACCGCTGTACCAGATGCTGGGCGGTGGCGATCCGGTGATCACCACCGACATCACCATCAGCGTGGATTACATCGACAAAATGGTGGCCGATTCGCTGTCCGCGCTGGACCGAGGCTTCGAGTCGCTGAAGATCAAGGTAGGCAAGGACATCGGCCTGGACATCGAGCGGGTCAAGGCGATCCACGCCGCCGTCGAAGGCCGCGCCCTGCTGCGCCTGGATGCAAACCAGGGCTGGACCGCCAAGCAGGCGGTGTACGCGATGAACGTGCTGGAGAACGCCGGCGTTGTGCTGGAGCTGCTGGAGCAGCCGGTGAAGGCGGCGGATATCGCCGGCATGAAGTACGTCACCGAGCGCGTCAACACGCCGGTGATGGCCGACGAAAGCGTGTTCAGCCCGCACCAGGTGTTTGACCTCATCCAACAGGGTGCGGCCGACATCATCAACATCAAGCTGATGAAGACCGGCGGCATTTCCAACGCGATCAAGATTGCCGATATTGCCTCGCTGTACGGCGTGCCATGCATGATCGGCTGCATGCTGGAATCCAGCATCAGCGTGGCGGCGGCGGTGCACCTGGGTGTGGCCAAGTCGGGCGCGATCAGCAAGGTGGATCTGGATGGGCCCTCGTTGAGCCAGTTCAATCCGGTGGTAGGCGGGGTGATCTTCAATGAATCGGAGATCAGCATCACCGACGCGCCGGGCCTGGGCATCATCGAGGTACGCGGGCTGGAGATGATCAAGCCGTGATCACGCAGGCGGCAACCGTTCTCTCCCCGGTTGCCGCCGCCGTGGTCGCGCATGCGGAACGAACTGATACAGCGCCGGCAACGCCCGGCGCTGTTTTGTTTTGTGGAGTTGCCCAGCCTTCGGCATCTGCTTCAGCCCCCTCCCTTGCGCGCAGCACAGGGGAGGGTTGGGGAGGGGTAGTTTTTGCTCCTGCTCCTGCTCCTGCTCCTGCCGTTGCCGTTGCCGTTGCCGTTGCCGTTGCTCCAGCCTTTGCCCTACCGGGTCCCCTTCCGCAGCGACGGAGCCGACGGACAAGACCCCGCAGGGGCGACGTGCATGGATGCACGTCGTTTTTCGACGAGACAGGGACGTCTCGTCGAAAAATCCCGGCGGCGGAGTGGACCCGCGTCGCGCAGCGGCGTGGGCGCGGAGGCAGGGTGTGCTTTCTTTGGGCCACCTTTCTTTGCACAAGCAAAGAAAGGTGTGCTCGCGCCCCGAAGGGGAGCGAAAGCTCTTGCCTTCGCCTTCGCCTTCGCCTTGGCCTTGGCTTCAGTTTTCGCTCCGACTTGCAGAAAACATTAAAAGCCAGAGCAAAGGCTTTCTCTCCCCTTCGGGGAGCGAGTTACTTTTCTTTGCTTGTGCAAAGAAAAGATAACCAAAAGAAAGCACACCCTGCCTACGCGCCTTCCGCGCTACGCGCTCCAGGTCCACTCCGCTGGCAGGATTTTTCAACGAGACGTCCCTGTCTCGTCGAAAAACGACGTGCTTCCTTGCACGTCGCCCCATTCGGGGTCTTGTCTGCCAGCTCCGTCGCTGCGGAAGGGGACCCGGTAGAGCAAGGGCAAAGGCAAGGGCAGAAGCAACGGCAAAAGCAGAAGCGACGGCAAAAGCTGGAACCGAACCAACTGCAGGAGCTACCCCTCCCCAACCCTCCCCTGCACTTCGTGCAAGGGAGGGAGCTGGAGCAGAAGCAAAGCCAAAGCTGCAGCTCCCTGGCCCTTTCTGGTGCTTCGTGCAAGGTCGGGGGTGACGCGCTGCTCCGCTCACCAGTGCAATCCCTTAAAGTCTTCAGCAGATAAATACCAACACGCCCATGCCACCCCTGGTAAAAATCCGCTCCGAGCGCGAACAGATGTCGGCCATCGAACGTCGCATTGCCGACTTCATCCTCGACAACGCCCACCTGCTGCGCGACTACTCCTCGCAGCAGCTGGCAAACGCGCTGGATATCAGCCAGTCCAGCGTGGTCAAGTTCAGCCAGAAACTCGGCTTCAAGGGCTATCCCGACCTGAAGTACTCGGTCGGTGCCGCCGTGGCTGCCGCCGGCAACGGTGAAAGCACCCATTGGCCGCCGGAAGACCAGCCAGGCGGCTATCTGCTGGTGGCCGAAACCCTGCGCCGCGCCAAGGCAGCGGCCGAAGAAGAAACCATGGCCGCCAATTCGCAGGCGGACGTGGAAGCGGTCATCGCACTTGTCGACACCGCTCCCAAAGTCTTCATCTATGGCCTGGGCGATGACGGCCTGTATGCGCGCGAATTCGCCATGCGCCTGTCGCTGCTCGGCATCCTCACCGTGCAGCAGGCCGATCCCATCCTGATGACCGCCAACCTGTCCGCCGCGCGGGCCGGTGACGCGCTGCTGGTGTTCTCCGAATTCGGCAAGCTGCCGCAACTGTGGCAGTTGTCGCGGCAGTTCCAGGAAGTGGGCGGCAAGGTGGTTTCGATCACCCGCCACACCGCCAATCCGCTGCGTGCACATGCCGATGCCTCGCTGGCCATCTGCGCACACGACCCGCAACCCCCTGTGGCCCAACTGCTCTACCGCAGCTCGCTGCAGTACCTGCTGGATTTCGTGTTCGTACTGTTGTGCCAGGCCAATCCGGACCGGCAACGGCAGCTGGCGATGAACCAGGAACGCATCCAGCACCTGATCGACAACTGAGCGCAGGAACCAACCTCATGTCCAGCTTCCACCAACGCAACATCCGTCAACTGCTGGGCTGCATGTTGATGGTCATCGCACCGCTCAGCATCGCTGCGCCGTTCGCTACACCGGTGCACAATGCCCGCCAACTGATCGTGGTCACTTCTCCCGGCTGGGATGCGACCAACGGGCATTTGCAGGCATTCGAGCGTACTGACGGCGGCTGGAAAGCCCACGACGCCGGCTTCGATGTCGCCCTGGGCCGCAGCGGCAGCGCCTGGGGTGTTGGCGTGCATCCGCAGCAGCAGGACGGCCCGCACAAGCGCGAAGGCGATGGCCGCAGCCCGGCAGGCATCTTCAACATCGGCCCGGCCTTTGGCTATGCCGAACACATCAGCAGCCAGATGCCCTACCAGCCGATGCTGGCCAGCAGCTACTGCATGGATGTGCCCGCCTCGCCGCTGTACAACCAGATCGTCGACGTCAGCAAGGTCGGCGAGGACGCGGTGAAAGGCTCTACCGAAGCCATGCGGCTGGACCTGCACAACAATGGCGACCGCCGTTATCGCGAAGGTTTCGTCATCGAACACAACGCTGCCGCGGTGCCCGGCCAGGGCAGCTGCATCTTCGCCCACCTGTGGCGCCAGCCGGGCGAAGCCACCGCCGGTTGCACCGCGATGGAGCCCGAGCGCATGTCGGCGCTGCTGTCGTGGCTGTCGCCGCAGGCCAAGCCGTTGTTCGTGCTGTTGCCCGCTGCGCAGTACCAGCGCCTGCAGAAAAGCTGGGGCCTGCCGCCACTTTCAGAAACCGCTCGTTGAGCATTTGTCCCGTTCAGGGCATCTTCCCTTCCTTTAGCCAAGCCTTCCCTTCATGACCGACAGCGCACCCGCAAAATCCCCAAAGGTCTCTGCACCGGTCAAGGTGCTGATAGCGCTGGTACTTGCCGCCATCGTCGGCCTTTCCTTGACCGCTTATGACCAGGTGCTGGCGCTGCAGATTGCCGACGTGCTGCGCCCGATCGGCCGGCTCTGGCTCAATGCACTGCAGATGACGGTGGTGCCCTTGGTGACCGCGTTGGTCATCGTCGGCGTCAATACCGCCAGCAATGCCGCCGCCTCCGGGCGTACCGCACGCAACGCGATCATCGTGTTCCTGATCCTGCTGGTGGGTTCGGCGGCGTTCTCCGCGGTGATCACCCCGCTGCTGCTGGACCTGCTGCCGCGTGATGCCGACAACATCCAGGCTTTCCGCGATGCGCTGCGCTCGCCGACCACGGCCGCCACCCCGCTCAGTGCCGCGCAGTGGATCAGCTCGCTGATTCCCAGCAATGCACTGGCGGCCGCCGCCTCCAGCGCGATGCTGCCGCTGGTGGCGTTTGCGATGTTCTTCGGCTTTGCGCTGAGCCGCCAGCAGCCCGAGCGCCGCGAGCGCATCCTCGACATCATCCGCATCATCGCCGACACCATGATCACCATCGTGCGCTGGGTGCTGTGGGCGGCGCCGGTGGGCGTGTTCGCGCTGGTTTTCGTGGTCTGCGCCGAAGTGGGCATGAGCATCCTCGGCGTGCTGGGCTATTACATCGTGCTGATGTGCGTAATCTACATCCTGATCACCCTGCTGCTGTACGTGGTGGCGCGCTTCGCCGCCGGCGAGCCGATCCGTCGTTTCGCCAGTGCGCTGGTGCCGGTGCAGGTGATTGCCGGCAGCACGCAGTCCTCACTGGCCTCCTTGCCGGCCATGATCGACAGCGCGCGCAACCGGCTGGGCTACCCGCCCGCCTTGACCTCGCTGGTATTGCCAATGGCGGTGTCGCTGTTCCGCATCACCAGCCCGGCGCAGTACATCGCCGTGGCCAGCTTCATCGCCTGGCTGTACGGCATCGACGTGCATGCCTCGCAGTACGCGGTAGCAGTGTTGTTGGCGGCGGCGATCAGCATGGGCTCGACCGGCCTGCCCGGCCAGGCCAACTTCATGACCAACAACATGCCGATCACCCAGAGCCTGGGCCTACCGGTGGAACCGCTGGGCGTATTGCTGGCGGTGGACACCATTCCCGATGTGTTCTGCACGATTGGCAACGCCACCGGCGGGGTCACCGCAACCGGCATCGTTGCCCGCCACACCGCGCAGCACCCGGAGCAGGATCAAGCCAGCGACAGTTGATTGACTGCAGCCACTCCCGCGCCAGACGGGAGTGGCCTTGGGATCATTCCTGCGGCGGCAGCGGCGGGGTGCCGTAAGCGGCATCGGCGGCCATCACATCGCGGGTGTTCTTCTGCACGGCAACCGCGCCGAACAGCGACAGCGCGAACGACATGCCATAGAAGCCCTTCTCACTGAGCAGCAGGGTGGCATTCCACAAGCCCACCAACAGCAGCAACAACGCGCACAGCAGGGCAAACCAGCACAGGCTGTAATACAGGCTGCTCACCGGGATGTTCTCCAGCCGGTCACGCACGCTCTTCTGCAGCGATACCGCCGAGAACAGGCCGAACAGCAGCAGGGTCAGGTAATAGCCCTTCTCGTTGAGCAGCATCTGCGCGTTGAACAGGCCGACCAGATAAGCTGCCGCGCCCAGCAACAATGCGGTCCAGGCGGCGGCGATGAACGCGGCCGAGGGGCGATAGATCTGTGCTCTCATCTTTTAAAAACTCCCTTTTGTGGATGTAGCGGCCCAACATCCGCGGGCGCCCGGCCGCTACGGTAAGCGATTCCGTGCGCCAGTCCCATACCTCAAAGGGACAGCACCGGCTGGCATGGTGTACAACCCTGCACTGGTATCGCATCCCGCTTCCGGAGACTCCCATGCCCCGTACCCTTCTGCTCAGCATGACCCTGGCCCTGGCCCCGGCCCTGTTCACCAGCGCCTGTGCCGCTGACCCGGACCCGGCTGCCGAAGCGGCGATAAAGCCCGCGCAATGGCCGTTCAAGGCCACCGAAGTGGCCCGTTTCAACGAGCCGTGGGCGATGACCTTCCTGCCCGATGGCAGCCTGCTGGTCACCGAAAAAGGCGGCAAGCTGGTCCACTTCGACCCGGCCAGCGGCAAGCGCAGCAACATCAGCGGCGTGCCGACCGTGGCCTATGGCGGCCAGGGTGGCTTGGGTGATGTGCTGGCGCATCCGCAGTTCGCCAGCAACGGGCTGGTTTATTACAGCTATGCCGAAGACGGCGAGGATGACACCCGCGGCGCCGCCGTGGCCCGCGCCAGGCTGGTGCTGGACGCCAATGGCAGCGGCCAGCTGACCGACACGCAGGTAATCTGGCGGCAGACCCCAAAGGTGAGCGGCCGCGGCCACTACGGCCACCGGCTGGCGTTCGGCCCGGACGGCAAGCTGTGGATCAGCTCCAGCGAGCGGCAGAAGTTCGACCCGGCGCAGGACATGAAGACCAACCTGGGCAAGATCATCCGCCTCAACGACGATGGCAGCGTGCCGGCGGACAATCCGTTCGTGGCGCAGGGCTCACCCGCCGACCAGGTTTGGTCGCTGGGCCACCGCAGCGTGCTCGGCCTGGCCTTCGACGGCAACGGCAAGTTGTGGGAACACGAGATGGGCCCCAAGGGCGGCGATGAGCTGAACCTGATCCAGCGCGGCGGTAACTACGGCTACCCCATCGTCTCCAACGGCGACCACTACGACGGCCGCCCGATCCCGGACCACGACACCCGCCCGGAATTCATCGCCCCGGTAGTGACCTGGCGCCAGGTGATCTCCCCGGCGGGCTTCATCATCTACAGCGGAACGTTGTTCCCGCAGTGGCAGGGCAGCGGCTTCATCGGCGGGCTGTCGTCGAAGTCGCTGGTTCGCGTCGCCTTTGACGGCGACAAGGCACGCGAGGCCGAACGCTTCGACATGGGCAACCGCATCCGCGAAGTGGAGCAAGGCCCGGACGGCGCCCTGTGGCTGCTGGAAGACGGCAGCAATGCAAAGCTGCTGAAGCTGACGCCAAAAGGCAACTGAGCCGTAGTGCCGAGCCATGCTCGGCAGGGGCTTTCCCAGCGAAGCTGTAGTGCCGAGCCATGCTCGGCAGGGGCTTTCCCAGCGAAGCTGTAGTGCCGAGCCATGCTCGGCAAGGGGCTTTCCCGGTAAGGCCACTGCCGAGCATGGCTCGGCACCACAACCAGCCCCCCCCTACCCGTTTGTCTGGCGCAGGCGCAGGGCCAAGCCAATGGCCTGCACCAACCCATAACTGATCAAGGCCGCCGCCAAGGCCAAGGTCAACGGGCTGGCATTGCCCATGCCCTGCCCCATGCCCTGGCTGAAAGCGCCGCCATACCAGCGCCACGCCAGTCGCCCGATCAGCAACAGCGCCAGCGCACCGCCAATCCAGGGGTTGGGCGTATATCCCAGACGACCATCACGCGGACTGATCATGGTGTGTCTGAGCGCGAATATTCCCAGGCCAATCCCGGCAACCGCACCTGCCCCGATACCGAGCGCAACATGCGGGATATACAGCGCGGCGAACACCAGCATCACGCTCACCAGCGACAGGACGCCGATGCGAATGCCATTACGCAGCGGCCGCCATGGCTGCCAGCCGAAGTGGCGGCGAATACGCCGGTAATACAACCAGCCGAAGCCGGCCGTCATCAACCACGGCATATAGACAGGCGGTGCTGCAGGCATCAATCATTCCCCAGGTTGTAGAAACCGACAATGCATCCAACGTCCGTAGTGCCGAGCCATGCTCGGCAGAGGCCTTACCGGTGAAGCCCCTTGCCGAGCATGGCTCGGCACTACACCTGCGGAGCTTAGCGCGCAGGACGGGGAGAATGCCTGTAGGAGCGGCGTAAGCCGCGAAGCTGGCCATGCCCAGAACCTCGGCAGCGGGCTCTACCGGTGAAGCCTCTGCCGAGCATGGCTCGGCACTACCTTGCTGCGGCGGTTTGGATCAGCGGCCCAGCAGCTCGAAGCTCACAGCTTCCCCGCTTACCGACGAGGCGCATACCCAGAGATCGAACAGCCCCGGCTCGGCGCTGTATTCGCCATCCACACCGGTGAAGGCGAGCTGATGTCGGTCCAGCCGGAATTCCACGTCGACCGCCTCACCGGCTGCCACGGCCACTTTCCGGAAGGCCTTCAACTCACGCACCGGGCGCACCCTGCTGGCGACGCGATCGTGCACGTACAACTGCACCACCTCCTCGCCTGCCACCGCACCAAGGTTGCGTATGCGGGTGCGGATGACAAGCTCGCCATCCCAATCCAACTGCGCTGAACTCAGGCGCGGCGCTTCATATTCGAAACGCGTATAGCCAATGCCGTGGCCGAAGGCATATAGCGCGGTATTGGGAAACTCGCGCCAGCGTGACTTGAACTCCGACATGGTCGGCAGTTCCGGGCGGCCGCTGCGCGGGTGGCTGTAGAAATATGGTTGCTGGCCCGACGCATGCGGGAAGCTCACCGGCAGACGTGCCGACGGGTTGTAGTCGCCGAACAGGAGGTCGGCCAGCGCATGGCCGTTCTGCGTACCCAGGTACCAGCTCACCGCGATGGCCTGTGCATGACGTACCGCACCCTGCAGTGCCAGCGCGCGACCATTGCGCAACACCACCACCAGCGGCGTACCGGTAGCGGCAACCGCTTCGGCCAGCGCCTGTTGCGCCGGCGGCAAGGTGATCTCCACCCGTGACTGCGCCTCACCGCTGTAACGCTGCGGCTCGCCAACCGCCAGCACCACGACGTCGGCGCGGCGTGCGGCAGCCATTGCCGCCTCGATGCCACCGTCCAGTGGCGCTTCCAGGTCACAGCCGGCGACGACTTCCAAGCCGGCGTGGTCGGCGAGCGCGGCACGCATGCCGCTTTCCAGCGTGACGTAGCGCGATTTGTCGCCGAACAGCGTCCAGCAACCTTCAATATTCTCCCGGTCCTGCACGAACGGACCGATCAAGGCGATCTTCTGCCCCTGCTTCTTCAGCGGCAGCAGCTCACCCTCGTTCTTCAATAACACCACCGAGCGCCGTGCGGCATCGCGCGCCAGCGCATCATGTTCGGCGATATGCGATTGATCGGCTTCGCGTTCCGGGTCCAGCGAACGGTAGGGGTTGTCGAACAGGCCGATCGCCTCCTTCAGCCGCAGGATGCGCCGTACCGAGGCATCCAGCACCGCCATCGGTACTTCGCCTGCGTGCACCAGCGCAGCCAGATGCTGATCGTAGAAACCGCTCTGCATGCTCAGGTCCAGCCCGGCCAGGAATGCCTTGCGGGTGGCGTCCACTTCATCGGCCGCATAGCCGTGCGCGATCAGCTCCATGTCGGCGGTGTAGTCGGATACCACCACGCCCTCGAACTTCCACTCGTTGCGCAGCAGATCGGTCAGCAGCGCGCGGTTGGCGCTGGCAGGCACGCCGTTGATGTCGTTGAAGGCGCTCATCAGGGACAAGGCGCCGGCATCCAACGCGGCCTTGAACGGCGGCAGGTGCACATCGCGCAGAGTCTGCGGCGAGATATCGACCTGCGCGTATTCCATGCCCGCAGCAACCGCGCCATAGGCGGCGAAGTGTTTGGGTGTGGCCAGCAGCGAATCGGCGGCGGTCAGGTCATCGCCCTGGAAGCCACGCACACGGGCTGCGGCGAATTCACAGCTCAGCAGCACGTCTTCGCCCGCACCTTCGGCACCCCGGCCCCAGCGCTGATCGCGGGCGACATCCACCGCCGGCGCATACGTCCAGTGGATGCCGGCGGCAGTGGCCTCCACGGCGGTGGCGCGCGCGGTGCGGCGGGCCAGCTCGGGCTCGAAGCTGGCGGCTTCGCCCAGCGGTATCGGGAAAACCGTGCGCATGCCATGGATCACGTCCGATGCCAGGATCAGCGGAATGCCCAGCCGGCTTTCTTCCAGTGCTACCTGTTGCAAGCGCCGGCCCAGTTCGGCACCGACGCCGTTGAACAGCGAGCCGACGCGGCCGGCACGCACCTGTTCCAGCACCTGCTCGGCATTGCTTGCGTTGGCTTCGGGGTTCACGTCCGGCGCGAACGGCCGGACCATGTCGGCGAATACGCTCAGCTGGCCGACTTTCTCGTCGACGGTCATGCGCGCGATCAGGGATTCAATGCGGTCGGGGGACACCGGTGTTCCTTGGTATACACAAGCAGGCGGGGAATTCTAGCGCCCCGGTCGTTAAGCGGTTGGCGCGCGGGTTGCGGTGGTGGAGCTGAGTTTTGCTGTGCTGGGGTTTTATTGGTACGGCCCCTGCCGAGCATGGCACGGCACTACAGTGCGTCCTCTCGCCTGACGAGCATGGTTGGGCACCACAGTGCAGGTTTGGTGTTTCGGGTTTGTTGGTACGGCCCCTGCCGAGCATGGCTCGGCACTACAGTGCGGGGCTGCCATTACGGTTGGCGGTCACGCTGATCGCGTGCGGTCATCAGCATCGCGTCGCTGGATTCCTGGAAGACGTGCAGGCCGAACTCCGGCAGGATCGCCAGCAGGTGGTCGAACATGTCGGACTGGATGGCTTCGTACTTTGCCCAGGCGGTCGAGGAGGTGAAGCAGTAGATCTCCAGCGGTAGGCCTTGCGGGGTGGGTGCCATCTGCCGCACCAGCAGGGTCATGTCCTGATGGATGCCGGGGTTGTGCCGCAGGTACAGCTCCACGTACGCACGGAAAGTACCCAGATTGGTCAGCCGGCGCGCATTGACCGGCTCCGGGTGCGCCTGTGCCACCTGCGCGTTCCATTGCTGCAGCTCCTGCTGCTTGCCGGCAAGATAATCATCCAGCAGCGCAATCTGGCCCAGCCGCTCCAGCCCGGCACCATCGAGGAAACGCACGCTGTGCTGGTCCAGGTAGATCGAACGCTTGATCCGCCGCCCGCCTGACTCCTGCATGCCGCGCCAGTTCTTGAACGACTCGGTGACCAGCTTCTTGGTCGGGATGGTGGTGACGGTCTTGTCCCAGTTCTGCACGGTAACGGTATGAAGCGCGATGTCGATCACGTCGCCATCGGCGTTCTGGCTGGGCATCTCGATCCAGTCACCGATGCGCACGCGGCCATCGCCACTGATCTGCACGCTGGCCACCAGCGACAGGATGGTGTCCTGGAAGATCAGCATGAACACCGCGGTGGCCGCACCCAGGCCGGTCACCAGGTGCAGCAGCTCCACGCCGACCAGGATCGCCACGATCGACAACCCGGCGAACACGAACACCACGATCTTGACGACCTGCAGGTAGCCCTTGATCGGCTTGTTGCGCGCGTCGGCGCGGCGTTCGTAGAAATCGTTGAAGGCGTCCAGTGCATGCGACACCGCCATCGCGATGGTCAGCACCGTCCAAGCATGACACAGCGCCTTCAAGGTGTGGACCAGCCCCGGCGGCAGCTCGGGCACGATGTCCAGGCCGGCGGCGAGCACCACCGAGGGCACGATGTTGGACAGCCGCGCGATTACCCGCAGCGGCTGCCTGGCGTTGTGATTGGGGCCGGAGAAACGTTCGATCATCGAACGCAGGCCGCGCAGCAGCACACGCTTGGTGACGAAGTTGGCCAACCACGCCACCAGCACCAGGCCTGCCAGCACCACCGCCGGATAGGCCATTGGATACGGCGCCAGCATGTTCTCCAGCTGATCCAGCCAACGAATTCCCATTACCGCCATCGTGCTCGCTTCCTTTTACATGTACTGCAGAAACACCCTGCCCGGCCCCGCAGCGGGGGAATGTGCGAACAGGAAACCACCCAGGCCGCGTGCGACACGACGCGCGGCCTGATACGCGCGGGATCAAGCCGCAGCGCGGCTGCGCTCGATGATCACCCCGACCGCGCGCGCGCCGCGCACCGCACCGGGCTTGCTCAGCTTCAGCCGCAGCCACTGCACGTTGAACTCGTCCAGCACGATCTGCGCGCAGCGCTCGGCCAGCGTCTCCACCAGACCGAAGTCGGAGGCGCGCACGAACTCCATCAAGCGCTTGCTGACGGCCTTGTAGTTCAGCGTGTCGACGATGTCGTCGCTGGCGGCGGGCTTGCGGTTGTCGAAGCCCATTTCCAGATCGAACACCAGGGTCTGGCGGATGCGCCGTTCCCAGTCGTAGATGCCGATCAGGGCGTCGATTTCCAGCCCTTCGATGAATACCTTGTCCATTGCATCTGTCGTTTTGAATGAATACGACATGGTAACGGCAGCAGACTGAGCCTGCAGTGGACGAACACGGCAGCCTGCTTGTCAGCCCTGCAAGGGCGGCAGCAACGCCATATCCCAGCGCGGGGTGACCTTCACCTCGGCCGGGCTGTGCTGGCCGGCCTGCAGGCGCAGGGCGCCGGCAAAGGCGATCATCGCGCCGTTGTCGGTGCACAGCTCCGGGCGCGGGAAGCAGACCCGGCCACCACGGCGCTGGGCGGCGTCCTGCAGCTTGGCGCGCAGGCGCTTGTTGGCGCCGACGCCGCCGGCCACCACCAATACATCGCAACCGGCCGCATCCAGCGCGCGGCCGCACTTGATCACCAACGTATCGACCACCGCATCCTCGAAGCCACGGGCGATGTCGGCCCGGGTCTGGTCAGTCTGGTCGCTGTCGCGCCAGGCCATCAACACCTGGGTCTTCAAACCGGAGAAGCTGAAATCGAGGCCGGGCCGGTCGGTCATCGGCCGGGTGAACTTGTAGCGCCCGGGGGTGCCGAGCTCGGCCAGCTTGGCCAGCTGCGGGCCGCCCGGATACGGCAGGCCCATCATCTTGGCGGTCTTGTCGAAGGCCTCACCGGCGGCATCGTCGAGGGTCTCACCGAGCAGGCGGTACTTGCCGATGGCGTCCACCGCGATCAGCTGGGTGTGACCGCCGGAGACCAGCAGCGCCACGAACGGCGGTTCCGGCGGGTCGTCTTCCATCAGCGGGGCCAGCAGGTGGCCTTCCATATGGTGTACGCCGATGGCCGGCACATCCAGGCCCCAGGCCAGCGACCGGGCCACACCGGCGCCCACCAGCAGCGCTCCAACCAGGCCAGGGCCGGCGGTGTAGGCCACGCCCTCGATCTCGGAAATGGCGATGCCGGCCTCGTCCAGGGTCTGCCGGATCAGCGGCAGGGTCTTGCGCACGTGGTCGCGGCTGGCCAGCTCCGGCACCACACCACCGTATTCAGCATGTAGCGCGATCTGGCTGTAAACGGCATGCGCACGCAGCGCGGCCGCCCCGGAAAGGGAGGTGTCATAGACGGCTACGCCCGTCTCATCGCAGGAAGATTCAATGCCAAGGACTTTCATAAGGCGTATTGTGGACCTGTCTGACGCCCCCGCCAAATCCAAGGGGGTTGCACGTCTGTTCAAAGGGACTATAATGCGCGGCTCACCGGGTATGACCCGGTTTTTCTACTGAGTCCCCGGAGATTCCATGCCCAGCGTTAAAGTCCGCGAGAACGAACCCTTTGAGTTTGCTCTTCGCCGCTTCAAGCGCACTTGCGAAAAGGCCGGCGTGCTGGCCGAAACCCGCAAGCGCGAGTTTTACGAAAAGCCGACCCAGGAACGCAAGCGCAAGGCCGCTGCTGCCGTGAAGCGCCAGCTGCGTCGTTCCTCGCGCGACGTCACCAAGCGTCAGCGCCTGTACTGATCGTACGCAACTCCTGAACGGGGGGCTCCGGCCTTCCGTACTGGAGTGAAAGCCGGCACGCGCAAGCGTCGCCGGCTTTTTGCGTTCCAGACGCCAGCAAAGCTGGCGTCTTCCCCGTATTCCCGACCCAAAGAGGTGCTCCATGAGCCTGAAGCAACAGCTGACCGAAGACATGAAGGCCGCCATGAAGAGCGGCGACAAGCACTCGCTGGGCGTGATCCGCCTGATCAATGCCGCCATCAAGCAGCGCGAAGTGGATGAGCGCATCGAGCTGACCGATGCCGACGTGATTGCCGTGCTGGACAAGATGGTCAAGCAGCGCAAGGACTCGGTCACCCAGTTCGAAGCCGCCAACCGTGAAGACCTGGCCGTGATCGAGCGCGACGAGATCGTGGTGATCGAACGCTACGTGCCGGCCAAGATGGGCGAAGCCGAGATCCAGGCCGCGATTGCCGCCGCCATGGCTGAAACCGGCGCCGCCAGCGCTGCCGACATCGGCAAGCTGATGGGCGTGCTCAAGCCCAAGCTGGCTGGCCAGGCCGACATGGGCCTGGTGTCCAAGCTGGTCAAGCAGGCCCTGGCCGGCTGATCCCAGCTGCCAAGCCTGTACCGACAAGGCCCGCCACGTGCGGGCCTTGTTGTTTCTGCCTCTGCATTTTTTTGTGGGAGCGGCATAAGCCGCGAAGCTGGCAGCGCTGGAATCACCGGCCTGCCTGCAATCTGAGGAATATGTGGCTTCGCGGCTTACGCCGCTCCTACATTTTGGGCATTGTCGGTAAAGCCCCTGCCGAGCATGGCTCGGCACTACCTGCTCTGCCCCCTCCCTTTGGCCGCAGGCCAAGGGGAGGGCTGGGGAGGGTTGAGCTTCACCGCTTCTGATCTGGATGTAGCTTCGCTGCTTACGCCGCTCCCACACCACATCGTTATGCATTGCCGGTAACGCCCATGCCGAGCATGGCTCGGCACTACAGTTCCGGGCCGGTTTAGCCTGCGAAGCCCTCCCCCATTCACCTGCTCCGAAGCCCGGCTTTGCTAGAACAGAGGCCTGCCTTCACGCCCCATCAAACCCTGATGCCCCTCACCCGCCCTAGCCTGCACACCTTCAAATCCCGGCTGGAGCTGCTCCAGCAAAGCCTGCCGGCCGCCCTGGTCCGCCGCTTCGTCGAAACCGACGTGATGACCCAGGCCGCCTCACTGGCCTTCTATACGCTGCTGTCGCTGGCGCCGCTGCTGGTCCTGCTGCTGTGGCTGACCGCCTCACTGTACCCGCCAGCACAGCAGACACTTATCGACCAGATCGGCTCGCTGGCCGGCCCCAGCGTGGCCGAGGTGGCGCGCACGGTGATCACCAATGCCAGCGCGCAGCCGGACCTGGGCTCGTTCGCCGGCATCTGGAGCCTGGTGCTGCTGTTCATCGGCGCCACCGTGGTGTTCGCACAGCTGCAGGCGGCGCTGAACCTGATCTTCCGCAGCGACTCCAAGCGCTTCGAGGGCGTGTTGGGCTGGCTGAAGAAGCGGGTGTTCTCCGCCGGCGTGGTGCTGGCGCTGGGCTTCCTGCTGATCGTGTCGATGGTGGCGACCACCGCCCTGCAGGTGATCTTCTCGCACCTGCCTTCGGCCCTGCCGGCGGTGGGCTACATCACCACCCTGCTGCTGTATGCGCTGGGCTTCGCCTTTCTCTACCACTACCTGCCGGACCGGCCGGTGGACTGGCGCCAGGCCTTCCTCGGCGGCGCCATCACCGCGGTGCTGTTCGCGCTGGGCCGTTATGCGATCGGCCTGTACATCGCCAATGCCGCGCCGGGCAGCGCCTATGGCTCGATGGGCACGCTGGTGATCATGCTGATCTGGATCTACTACGCCAGCGTGGTGTTCTTTGGCGGCGCGCTGATCACCGCGGTGATCGATGAGCGTGTGTATGCGCGGCGCAAGCTGAAGGCGGCTGCGGAGGTTGATGCTGGGGCTGTGGAGTGAGGTAGAAGCAAGGGCGACAGCTGCTACCCCTCCCCAGCCCTCCCCTTCGCTGCGCGAAAGGGAGGGGGCAACGGCTGCAGCCCTCGTCATTTTGCGAACTGCAGCTCCTACCCCCTCCCTTTGCCGCAGGCAAGGGGAGGGCTGGGGAGGGGTAGCTCTGCGGCTGGGGAGGGGTAGCTTCAAGCCTTTGACTGAAAACCATCAAGCACAACCCGCAACCAGCAGCAGCCGAGCCTAGTACACTCCCCGTTCCCCTTTTCATCGCGCCCCGCCAACCGGCGGCGCTGTTCATTTGCCGCATGGCCCGACTTCCCGACGCGTTCATTGACGACCTGCTGGCCCGCACCGACATCGTCGAAGTGGTGGGTTCACGTGTGCCGCTCAAGCGCCAGGGCAAGGAATACGCCTCGCGCTGCCCGTTCCATGACGAGCGCTCGGCCTCGTTCACGGTCTCGCCAACCAAGCAGTTCTATCACTGCTTCGGCTGTGGCGCGCACGGCACCGCGATCAGCTTCCTGATGAATTACGACCGCCTCGAGTTCCTCGATGCGGTGGATGAGCTGGCCAAGCGCGTGGGCATGGAAATCCCGCGCGAAACCAATGCACGCACGCCGCAACAGCAGGATGACAGCCGCGAGCAGTACGCCGCGCTGGATGCCGCTACCCGCTTCTTCCAGAAGCAACTGGAAGGCAACGACAAGGCCCGCGCCTACCTCGATGGCCGTGGCGTCGATGCCGATACCCGTGCGCGCTTTGCAATTGGCTATGCGCCGGATGGCTACAGCGCGCTGAAGGATGCACTGGGCAAGGACGAGCGGCGCATGAAGCTGCTCGAACGCGTCGGCCTGTTCTCCAAGAACGACCGTGGCCACGTCTACGACAAGTTCCGCGACCGGGTGATGTTCCCGATCTTCGACCGCCGTGGCCGGGTCATCGCCTTCGGCGGCCGGGTCATGGAAAAGGACGACGGCCCCAAGTACCTCAACTCGCCGGAAACCGCGCTGTTCCACAAGGGCCGCGAACTGTACGGCCTGTGGCAGGTACGCCAGGCCAACCAGAAGATCGAACGGCTGATCGTGGTTGAAGGCTATATGGACGTGGTCAGCCTGTTCCAGTTCGGCGTCACCCAGGCGGTGGCGACGCTGGGCACGGCCACCACCCCCGACCATGCCGAACTGCTGTTCCGCAATGCGCCGGATGTGTACTTCTGCTTCGACGGTGACGCCGCCGGTCGCCGCGCCGGCTGGCGCGCGCTGGAGTCGGTGCTGCCGCGCATGAAGGATGGCCGCCAGGCTTTCTTCCTGTTCCTGCCCGATGGCGAGGACCCGGACACCATCGTGCGCAAGGAAGGCGCCGAGGCCTTCGATGCGCGGCTCAAGCAAGGCACGCCACTGTCGCAGTTCTTCTTCGACGAGCTCAGCCGCGAGATCAACCTGGGCACGCTCGACGGCAAGGCACGCCTGGCCGAACGCGCAAAACCGATGCTGGCGCAGATTCCCGACGGTGCCTTCGGCGACCTGATGAAGCAGGAACTGGCGCGCCTGACCGGCATCGGCAGCCCCGCCAACGCGACTGCAGCCACGCCGCGCCCGCCGATGCGCAACAACGCGGTGCCGGCGCAGAAGCGCAGCCTGGTACGCGCGGCCATCGCCATCCTGCTGCAGCAACCGTCGCTGGCAATGAATCTGGAAGGTCACCACGCCCTCAGCGGGCTGCGCCTGCCCGGCATCGAACTGCTGGTCGAATTGTTGAACCTGGTCCAGCAGCGCCCGGACATCAGCACCGGCGCCCTGCTCGAACACTTCAACGAGCGCGAGGAACAGGCCGCGCTGCACAAGCTGGCCGCGCAGGCGCTGCCCGGCGATGAAGCGATGTGGGCGCAGGAACTGCAGGACGCCGTATTGCAGCTGGAAAAACAACTGCTGCAGCAGCGCCTGGACGAACTGCAGGCCAAGCAACGCCAGCAAGGCCTGGACGACACCGACAAATACGAACTGCGCGAGCTGCTCAAGACGCGCGCCACGCTACGTCTGTAGCCGCCATCAACGGAGCAAGGCATGCGCTTCCATCATCTGCCGCTGTTGCTGTCCCTGCTGGTCCCGGCCCATGCCTTCGCCGGCGACGCCACCCTGCATCAACCACGCCCCGGCCTGATCACCGCTGGCCAGCCCAGCGCACAGCAACTGCGTGAAGCGGCCGCAAATGGCGTGACCACCGTCATCGACCTACGCCGCCCCGATGAGGACCGCGGCTATGACGAGGCCGCCCTGGCCGAGCAGCTCGGCCTGCGCTATGTGCGCCTGCCCATCGCCGGTGCCGGCGACATCACCGAAGCCAATGCACGCACGCTGGACCGCCTGCTCAAGCAGGACAGCGGCAAGACGTTGCTGCATTGCGCCTCATCCAACCGCGCCGGCGCACTGCTGTCACTGATTGATGCCCGCATCAATGGCGCATCGGTAGACAACGCACTCAAACTCGGCCGTGACGCCGGCATGACGTCATTGGAACCGGCTGCACGCGCTGCATTGGAAGTACCCACACCCTGATCAGGAGGCTTTGCCGACATGACCCGCTGGTGGTCGCGACTGCGACCGGACAACTTCACCCTCGCCTTGCTTGCCACCGTCGCCCTGGCCACCGTGCTGCCGCTGAGCGGTGCCGCCGCCCAGGGTTTCGACCGCTTCACCGACGTCGCCATCGCCGCCCTGTTCTTCCTGCACGGCGCGCGCCTGCCACGTGAATCCATCATCGCCGGCCTGCTGCACTGGCGCCTGCACATCACCATCCTGGCTTGCACCTTCGTGCTGTTCCCGCTGTTCGGGCTGGCCATGAAACCACTGTCCGGCTGGGTGCTGACGCCGGAGCTGTATATCGGCGTGCTGTTCCTGTGCGCACTGCCATCCACCGTGCAGTCCTCGATCGCCTTCACTTCGATGGCCGGTGGCAACGTGCCGGCTGCGGTCTGTGCGGCGTCGCTGTCCAGCATCCTCGGCGTGTTCCTGACCCCGTTGCTGATGACGGTGCTGGCCGGCTCGCAGGGCGGCATGACCAACCCGCTGCATGCGGTGGGCGCGATCATGCTGCAGCTGCTGGTGCCGTTCGTGCTCGGCCACCTGCTGCGGCCGTGGATAGGCCGCTGGGTCGACCGGCAACGGCCACTGCTGCGTTATACCGACCAGGGCACGGTGCTGCTTGTGGTCTACGCCGCCTTTGGCGAATCGGTAAGCGAAGGATTGTGGAGCAAGACGCCGCCGCTTTCCCTGCTGGCGGCGGCCTTGATCGCGGTGGTGTTGTTGGCCATTGCCATGCCGGGCATCACCTGGCTGGCCCGCAAGCTGGGCTTCAACCGCGCGGATGAAATCACCATCGTGTTCTGCGGTTCCAAGAAGAGCCTGGCCACCGGCGTACCGATCGCCAAGGTATTGTTTGCCGGCGGCAGCCTCGGCGCGATCGTGCTGCCGATCATGATCTACCACCAGATCCAGCTGATCGTCTGCTCGGTGGTGGCGCAGCGGTATGCGAAGCAGAACGCAGGAACAACGCAACAATAAGCGGCACCAGCTTTGTAGGAGCGGCGTCAGCCGCGAAGCTGGCCATGCGTTCGATGCACGCGCGAGCTGCAATCAAACATTCTGCGGTTGCAGATCCAACCGCAAACGGAAACGCCATCAGCTTCGCGGCTGACGCCGCTCCCACAGCCACGGCTGCTCCTACAATCGCAGTTGCTGGTGTTTAAATGAAAAGGCCGGCATTCGCCGGCCTTTTCAGTACTGGATCACAACCAAGGCAGCAGCCAGTGGTCGACCAGCAGGAAGGCGAACAGCGCCATCAGGTAGACGATGGAATAGCCGAACATCTTCATGTTGAACATCTCGTCCGGCGGGTCCTGCATCTTCCATGCGTACCAGAGGAACACGATGTTCAGCACCGTGGCACCGCCCAGGTAGAACATGCCGCTCATATCGATCGCCACCGGCAGCAGCGTCACCACCGCCAGCACCACCGAATACGCCAGGATCTGCTTGCGGGTATGTGGCACGCCGTGGGTTACCGGCAGCATCGGGATCTCCGCCTTGGCGTAATCAACGCGACGGAAGATCGCCAGTGCCCAGAAATGCGGCGGGGTCCAGATGAAGATGATCAGCACCAGCAGCGAGGCGTAGGCCCAATCCGAGCTGCCCTGCATGCCGGTGATTGCCGCCCAGCCCAGCAGCGGCGGCGTTGCGCCAGCCAGGCCGCCGATGACGATGTTCTGCGAGGTCGCACGCTTCAGGTAGACGGTGTAGATCACCGCATAGCCGATCAGCGAGGCGAAGGTGAGCACCGCGGTGATCACGTTCACCCACAGCACCAGGATGGTCATCGACAACGCGGTCAACGCGCCGGCAAACACCAGCACCTGCCGCGGCGAGACCTTGCCGACCACCAGCGGGCGCCATGATGTACGCGCCATCTGTGCGTCGATGCGCGCATCCAGCAGCTGGTTGATGGCTGCCGCCGCCGATGCCGACAACCAGATGCCGAGGAAACCCAGCAGACCGGTCACCACCTGCGCGGTGGTCGGCAGGCCGGGAATGGCCAGGCACATGCCGACCAGGGCGGTGAAAACAATCAGTGCCACCACCTTCGGCTTGGTCAGGTCCCAGTAATCACGCCATGTTGTACGCATCATTCACTCCGGAGCGCGCAGCCGCGCCAGCAGCGTGACCAATACAAACAACAGGGCAACCGCGCCGCCGCTGTGCATCACGGCTACTGCCAGCGGCAACGCCAGCTTGACGTTGAGCACGCCCAGCGTGACCTGCAACAGCACCAACGCGATCAGCGTAGTTGCCCAACCGCGCATGCCCGGCAAACGGAACATGCGTACCGACAACACCAGCAGATACAGCGCCACCAGCACCGCGAACATCCGGTGCGCCATCTGGATGGCGATACGTGAGGCGCCATCGAGCACGCCGCCTTCGTAGTCCACGCCGATGCCGCGCCACAGGGTGAAGCCTTCGCTGTAGTTCTGCTGCGGCCACCATTGGCTGACGCAGCGCGGGAAGTTGTCCAGCGAGGCGCTGCCGCCGCCGCAGGCCAAGGCTGCGTAGTTGGCGCTGACCCAGCCGCCGAGGGCGATCTGCAGCACCACCATCGCCACCGCCGCGCGCAGCCACCAGCGCAGGCGTGGTGCCTCGGCCAGGGTGATCGGCAGGTGCGTGGCTTTCCAGGCCATCCACACCAGCAGCGAGAACATCGCCATGCCGCCCAGCAGATGCCCCATCACCACGATCGGCTTGAGCAGCCAGGTCACCGTCCACATGCCGAGCAGGGCCTGGAAGATCACCACCGCCAGGGTCAGCACTGCCGCGCGCGCCAGATCGATGTTGGACCAGCGCAGCGCCGCCAGTAGCAGGATCGCCTCGCCGCCGATGGCCAGCACGCTCGCGGCGACGTGCTCGCCGCGCATGTACAGCGGTATGGCTATGGCCACCAGCACCGAGGCGGTGACGATCTGGGCGATGCCACGCTTGCGCTTGCGTGCCGCCAGCAGCGCCAGGGTCAACACTTCCACACCGAGCAGGCCGGCCAGGAAACGGTGGACCTGCTCGCGCCAGGCCTTGTGGGTTTCCAGCGGGCGGATCTCGCTGGCCACGTGCTGTGCCGCTTCCATCTGCGTCTGCGGCCAGGTCACGCGGCCATAGCAGGTAGGCCAATCCGGGCAGCTCAGGCCGGCATCGGACAGGCGCACGAACGAGCCGAACATGATCGTGCTCGCCGTCATGATCAGTGCGAACCACGCCAATCGGTGGAAATTGCGGTACAGCGCAGGACGCGCAGTGGCATTCATCGAACGGAACTCACATCAGTTTCAACAGCTTGGATAGATCAGCCCGCAATCCACCCGGTTCAAAACCCGGCGCATAGCGGAATACCACAAAGCCATTGGGATCAATCACATACACCGGGGTACCGGCCGGGTCATCAACACCCGGCAGTTTGGCCCGGAACGCAGGCTGGGGCTGCAGCACCTTCAGTGCCGGCGTGGCGGCCACCTGTTCAGGCGGCGTGCCCAGCCACAATATCTCGACATTATCCGCGTTATGCCCGAACAACTGCCACACCTTGTCCAATTGCTGCGACAAAGTGACGCAGGCAGGTGCGCAATCTGCCGGCGGCGCCAGCAGGATGCGCCAGTGGCGCTCGCCGGGGTTCCAGTCATAAGCCTGTCCATTGGCCAGATGCAGCTGCTCGCTGCGCAGGTCGACCGCCGGCTGCAGCAGCTCGCCATGGTGGCGATTGATCTGCGGTGTCCACCCGGAGAAGCGCAGGATGCCGGCCAGCGCCATCGACCCGAAGAACATGGCGAAGATCAGCAGCAACACCCTGCGGCCGCGATTGCGGGTGGCGAGCTGGTCGGGGGTGAGTGCGTTCATGGCTGGGGTCTTTTAGTGCTGGCAATGGGGAGTGGCTGGGAGCAAAAGTTGGAGTTGGTGCTGGTGCTGGTGCTGGTGCAGGAACTGGAGCAAAGGCTGAAAGCACCCCTCCCCGGCCCTCCCCTTCACCTTCGGTGAAAGGGAGGGGGAACTCAACGGCAACGGCAAAGGCCAAGGCCAAAGCGATGGCGATCTGCCCCCTCCCTTTGGCGTAGCCAAGGGGAGGGTTGGGGAGGGGTGCCCTGGCTCTGGCCTTGGCTCTGCCCTAGCTCCAACCTACCCCCCATTCCCAACTCCCGCCTTCCTGCGCCTCTTGAACTGCAACACCAACGCAATCAACAACACCGCCAGGGCCATCGCGAACCATTGCACCGCATAGCCAAGGTGCCGCGACGGCGGCAGGGTATTGGGCAGCAGGTCCAGATCACGCGCATAACCCAGCCGCATTGCCGGATCCAGGCGAAGCACCCTCGGCGCCAGCGCGCTGTTGCCCAGCTTCAACTGCGCGGCAATCGCGGCCAAGTCGATACGCGTCGCCAGCCAGGTCTGCGGCTGCGTGGTTGCGGTCAAGGCCGGGCCCAGGGCGATGCCGCTCGCCGGTGCCGGCGCCCACAGCCCCTGCACGGCCTGCGTGCCCTGCAGCGGAGTGATTGCCGGCAGGCTGCGGTCTGCCGGCATCGGCAGCCAGCCAAGATCCACCAGCACCACGGCGCCATTGGCGGCGCGCGCCGGCTGGTAAACCTTGATGCCGGCGCGGCTTTCGCGCAGCTGGTTGTCCAGCAGCACCGTGGCCGGCAGGAACTGCAACTGGTCCGCCACCCAATGCAGGGCGTCCGGCGCGGCGGCGGCCTGGGCCAGGCTGACGGCCGCGGCCCGGCTGGGCGGCAGCTGCGCAAGCAGGGCTTCTTTCTGGTGCATGCGCTGCAGCTGCCAACCGCCCAGCGCGCAGAACACCGCCGCTACCAGCAGCGCCAGGCTCCAGCCGAAGATGGCCGTGTGCTGTCGCGTCATGACAAGCTGCCGCCAAGCGGGTGATATAGCACTGCCTTCCCACCGAACGAGCGACGCATGAATGATTCGTTGAAGACCCTGTTGGTGATCGCGTTCTTGATCGTCATCGTCTGGAATCTTGGAGCCGGCCTCTATTACCTGATGATCGATCGCGGCCAGACCAAACGGACGGTCAATGCGTTGACGCGGCGTATCGCGTTGTCAGTGGTGCTGATCCTGCTGGTCGCCCTGGGCATCTATACCGGCTGGATCAGACCGCACGGCGTGGGCGGCTGAGCATCGCAACGGCCGCACTGCCCTGCAGCGCGGCCGCTGATCGTGGTTACAGCACGTAGACGAACAGGAACAGCATCAGCCACACCACGTCGACAAAGTGCCAGTACCACGCGGCTGCTTCAAAACCAAAGTGGTTGTCGCGGGTGAAGTGGCCCTTGGCGGCGCGGAACCACATCACCGTCAACATGATCGTTCCCAGCAGCACGTGTGCGCCGTGGAAGCCGGTCAGCATGAAGAACGTCGAGCCGTAAATGCCCGAGCCCAGGGTCAGGTTCAATTCCTTGTAGGCGTGGATGTATTCCTCGGCCTGGAAGAACAGGAACACGCAGCCCAGCACGACGGTCAGACCCAGCCAGATCAGCAGCTGCTTGCGGTTGCCCGCCTTCAGCGCGTGATGGGCGATGGTCAGGGTGACGCCGGAGGTCAGCAGGATCAGGGTGTTGATCAGCGGCAGGCCCCAGGCCGGGATGGTCTGGAAAGCGCCGCCGATATCGGCCGGGCCGTTGGTCGGCCAGGCAGCCGAATAGCCGTCCCACAGGTATTCGTTGGTCAATACGCCATGGCCTTCACCACCGAGCCATGGCAGGCCCATGTTGCGGGTGTAGAACAGCGCACCGAAGAAGGCGGCGAAGAACATCACCTCGGAGAAGATGAACCAGATCATCCCCATCCGGAACGAGCCGTCCACCTGCCGGTTGTAGTTGCCGCCCACCGATTCGCGGATCACATCGCCGAACCAGAGGAACAGGGTGAACACCAGCATCGCCACGCCGGTGAAGAAGGTCCAACGGCCCCAGCTGGCGTCGTTGAGCCAGCTGGCTACCCCGACCATCATCACCAGCATCGCGATCGATCCTACAAACGGCCATTTGCTGCTGCTAGGCACGAAGTAGACGTTGGCATCAGGGGCGTTATGGGCCATGGCGTTGCTTCCGGGTCCGTGATCAGGGAGCTGCGTGGGCAGCGGTCGCGGCGGTTGCCGGGGCCAGCTGCTCGGTCAGCGCATCATTCTTGTAGAAGGTGTAGGACAAGGTGATCGTGTTGACGTCGGCCGGCAGGTCCGGGTCGACGATGAAACGTACCGGCATCTCGCGCTTCTCCCCCGCCTGCAGGGTCTGCGCGGTGAAGCAGAAGCATTCGGTCTTGTTGAAGTAGCCCGAGGCCCGCGCCGGTGCCACCGACGGCACCGCGCTGCCGACCAATGCGCGCTCGCTGTCGTTGCGGGCAAAGTACAGGGCCTCGTTCAACTCGCCCGGCACCACGTCCATCGTCAGCTTTTCCGGGTGGAAGGCCCAGGGCAGCTTGGAATTGACGCCGCCATCGAACTCCACCCGCACCGTGCGCTTGCTGTTGGCCGCATGTGCCTTGGTTTCATGCGTGGTGGCGCCGCGCTCCAGCCGCACGCCAAATACCTTTTCGCAGGCGATGCGGTACAGCGGCACCAGCGAGAAGGTCAGCACGAACACCGCAAAGGCCACGCCGATCAGCCGGCCGAGGCCGGCATTGGGTTTGGGCTTGGGTGCGGGCGCCGGCGTGGTCAACTCGCCAGCACCCCGGACAGGATGAAGCCGACATAGACCGCGACCGCGATCAAACCGACGATAAGCGCGGTACGGCGCGAACGGCGCTTGCGCAGCGCCATCTCCTCAGCCTGGAAATGCTCGTTGCTGTTCATCGCCGGCCTCCTCAGTGGCTCACGTCGTCATGGGCCAGATCGCCCGGCTTGATCACCGGTGGCACGGTGAAGGTATGTGCAGGTGCCGGCGAGGGAATGGTCCACTCCAGGCCCTTGGCACCTTCCCAGGCGCGCGCTTCGGCACGCTTGCCGTTGCGCAGCGAGGACAGCAGGATCACCGCCATCATGAAGGGGGTGACGAACATGCCGAAGGCACCAATCGAGCTGATCAGGTTCCAGTCGGCGAATACCGGGTTGTAGTCCGGAATACGCCGCGGCATGCCGGCCAGGCCGAGGAAGTGCTGCGGGAAGAACAGCAGGTTGACGAACACCATCGTCCACCAGAAATGCACCTTGCCCCAGAACTCGTTGTACATCCGGCCGGTCCACTTCGGCCACCAGTAATACACCGCCGCGATCAATGCCAACACCGCGCCGGTCACCAGCACGTAATGGAAGTGCGCCACCACGAAATAGGTGTCGTGGTACTGGTAGTCGGCCGGCACGATGGCCAGCATCAGGCCGGAGAAGCCGCCGATGGTGAACAGGATCACGAAGGCGATGGAGAACAGCATCGGCGTTTCAAACGTCAGCGAGCCCTCCCACATCGTGCTGACCCAGTTGAACACCTTCACCCCGGTCGGGATCGAGATCAGCATGGTGGCGAACATGAAATAGATCTCGCCACCCAGCGGCATGCCCACCGTGAACATGTGGTGCGCCCACACGATGAAGGACAGGAAGGCGATGGCGGCAGTGGCGTAGACCATCGCCTGGTAGCCGAACAGCGGCTTGCGGCTGAAGGTGGGCAGTATCTCGCTGACCACGCCGAACGCCGGCAGGATCATGATGTAGACCTCGGGGTGCCCGAAGAACCAGAAGATGTGCTGGTACATCACCGGGTCACCGCCACCGGCGGCGTTGAAGAAACTGGTGCCGAAGAACTTGTCGGTCAGCAGCATGGTCACCGCACCGGCCAGCACCGGCATCACCGCGATCAGCAGGAAGGCGGTGATCAGCCAGGTCCAGCAGAAGATCGGCATCTTCAGCAGATCAATGCCAGGTGCGCGCATGTTGAGCACGGTGGCGATGATGTTGATCGCGCCCATGATCGAGCTGACGCCGGCGACGTGGATGGCAAACACGCTGAAGGCCACGTTGTAGCCGCCCTGCAGCGACAGCGGCGGGTACAAGGTCCAGCCACCGGCCGGTGCACCACCGGGCAGGAACAAGGTCACCAGCAGCATGCCGAAGGCCACCGGCAGCAGCCAGAACGACCAGTTGTTCATGCGCGGCAGGGCCATGTCCGGCGCGCCGATCTGCAGCGGGATCATCCAGTTGGCCAGGCCGACGAAGGCCGGCATCACGCCACCGAAGATCATCACCAGTGCATGCACGGTGGTCATCTGGTTGAAGAACTCCGGCTTCATGTGCTGAAGGCCGGGTTCCATCAGCTCCCATCGGATCAGCACCGACATCGCCGCGCCGACGATGAACATCGTGAAGCTGAAGAGCAGGTAGAGCGTGCCGATGTCCTTGTGGTTGGTCGAGAAGAACCAACGCTCGAAGAAACCTTGCTGGTGCCCGTGGTGATCGGAGTGGTCCACTGCGGTATTCGCCATTGCAACTACACCTCGTTATCCGTTTTCAGGCATCGCGCCGGCAGCACCGGCACGCAGTGGTATCAGGCACCGGCCGCCGCAGGCGCGGCGGGTGTAGCGACAGTCGGGGTTGCTTCAGGCGTCGCTGCCGGTGCCGGTTCGGCAACAGGTGCGGGCGCCGCTTCGGCAGGCGTAGCGGGCGCCGGCTTGCGCGAGGCCAGCCAGGTTTTGAACTCGTCCTTGGACACGGCCTTGACCACGATCGGCATGAAGCCATGATCCTTGCCGCACAGCTCAGCACACTGGCCGCGGTACACGCCTTCGGTTTCGATATTGGTCCAGCGCTCATTGATGAAACCGGGCACGGCGTCCTGCTTCCAGCCCAGTGCCGGCACCCACCACGCATGGATCACGTCGTCGGAGGTGATGACGAAGCGGACTTTGGTATCCACCGGCAGCACCAGCGGGTTGTCCACGTCCAGCAGGTAATGCGGGTCGCTGGCCATGGTCGGCACGCTGCCGCTCTGCCGCACCTCGTCGGACTTGCGGTCCAGGCGGCTGGTGAAGGCGACATCCTCACCGAGGTATTCGTACTTCCACATCCACTGATAGCCGGTGATCTTCACCGTCATCTCGGAATCGCGGGTGTCGTACATGGCGATCAGCTTGGCCGTGGCCGGCCAGGCCATCACCACCAGGATGAGGATGGGAATGACGGTCCAGATGATTTCCGCCTTGGTGTTATGGCTGAACTGCTTGGCCACCGCACCCTTGGACCTGCGGAACTTGAAGATGGCGTAGGCCATCGCGCCGAATACCAGCACGCCGATGACGGTACACACCCACAACGCCACCATGTGCGCGTCCCACGCCATACGCGAGGTATGGGTGACGCCCTTGCCCATGTTGAGCTGCCATTCCTTTGGATCGGCCGATTGCGCCCATGCTGCCTGCGCCGACAACATCATCGCTGCCGCTGCCAAACCGTGTTTCAACTTCGCGCCCCACACGCTGCTTTGCTTCATTGCCTAGACCCTTGACGTCATCGGTTGCCACCACTGCTGGCAGCGAGCAAGCCTTCAAGTGTCACCGCAAGTTCCCGACGTTCCACGGGCGCGAGGAAACTCCCCACTTCCACCCATTTGCCGCTGGAAACCAGCAGGACCCGTTCCTTCCCGGTCACCACCCGCACCCAATACGGGTGTGCGCGGAATACCGGCGAAACTCCGGCTGCGGGAATCACTTCCACGCAGTCCGGCCCTACCCGGATCTCTTCCCGGCGATTGCTGCTGCGCCAACACGCGCGCAGGGCAGCAGCCACCAGCAAGCCATGCAACAACGCGAAGACCGGAGCGAGGCGGTTGCCGGCCAGCCAAGCCAGGCCGGCCGCGAACACCATCAATCCTGCCAACGCCGCAAACAACTGGACGAACTGCCGGGCACTAAGCGCCCGTGGGGGGTGCAGTAACAACTGCGTCCCTGAGCCATCGGAATCTTGCCGAAGCACCTGGATCATCGCAGCCGCGTCCATCGCGGAAATCGAGTTCGATGGTAGCCCTGCCTGCGCACGCCCGGCAAGCTTCCATTCATCAACGTCTTCAATGCTGCAGTGCACACCAAAAGTCGCCTGATATCGCCCAAGCACGTCGATTTAATTGCCGGAATCAGCACAATAAAAACCGGCTTGCTGAATATTGCGCAAGCGCCCACAGGCCAGTGCTTTCGCCCCACTAAAGGATGTCCACATGGGACTAGGAAAACGGCCGGCGAAGATTAAAATGGCCGAATCCAACCGTGGCCGAGCGCATGAACGCAACACCTTCTCCTGAAGTCGCCTCCCCAACGTCAGCAGCCCCGCCGTTGCTGGCGCCCGAGCTTCCGCCGGCACCGCCAGCGCTGCGCCAGGCCATCACCGATGCCTGGCTGAAAGATGAAGCCAGCCATGTACGCGAACTGCTGGAGCAGGCCCGTCTGCCGGCCGCCGAGCAGGCGCAGGTACAGGCAACAGCCGCCGACCTGGTACAGCGCGTGCGTGCGCGCGCAAAAAACCAGGGCGCGATCGAGGCGTTCATGCGCCAATACGACCTGGGCAGCGAGGAAGGCGTGCTGCTGATGTGCGTGGCCGAAGCCCTGCTGCGCATTCCGGACCAGGAAACGGCCGACAAACTGATCCGCGACAAGCTCGGCGAAGCCGACTGGAAACGCCACATGGGCCAGTCCGACTCGGTGCTGGTCAACGCTTCGACCTGGGGCCTGATGCTGACCGGCCACCTGGTCGATCTGGCCGATGCCACCAAGCGCGACGTGCATGGCGCCTTCAAGCGGCTGATTGGCCGCGTTGGTGAGCCGGTGATCCGCCTGGCCGTGCGTCAGGCCATGAAGATCATGGGCCACCAGTTCGTCATGGGCCGCACCATCGACGAAGCGCTGTCGCGCTCGCACAAGGGCGACAACAGCAACTACCGCTATTCCTTCGACATGCTCGGCGAAGGTGCGCTGACCATGAAGGATGCGCTGCGTTACCTGGAAGACTATCGCCGCGCCATCCACGCCATCGGCGGCGACAACATCGCCCGCGGCGGCAAGGCCGACGGTGACGTGACCAAGTCGCACGGCATCTCGATCAAGCTGTCGGCGCTGTACCCGCGCTACGAGCACGCCAAGCGCGAGCGCGTGCTCAAGGACCTGGTGCCGGGCGTGCTGGAACTGGCGCAGCTGGCCAAGTCCTACGGCATCGGCTGCACGGTCGACGCTGAAGAAACCGATCGCCTGGAACTGTCGCTGGACATCATCGAGCGCGTGGTCAGCCATCCTTCGCTGAAGGGCTGGGAAGGCTTCGGCATCGTCGTGCAGGCCTACCAGAAGCGCACGCCGTACACGATCGATTACCTGGCCGATCTTGCACGTCGTATCGGCCACAAGCTGCAGGTGCGTCTGGTCAAGGGCGCCTACTGGGACGCGGAGATCAAGCGCGCGCAGATCGAGGGCCTGCCCGGCTACCCGGTATTCACCCGCAAGCAGAACACCGATGTGTCCTACATCGCCTGCGCCAAGCGCCTGTTCGGCCACAGCGACGCGATCTACCCGATGTTCGCCACCCACAACGCGGCCACCATCGCCGCGATCAAACAGATCGCCAAGGGCGGCATCTACGAGCACCAGAAGCTGCACGGCATGGGTGATGACCTGTACGCCGAAGTGATTCCGGCCGACCGCTTGAACGTGCCCTGCCGCGTGTACGCGCCGGTCGGTTCGCACGAAGACCTGCTGCCCTACCTGGTACGTCGCCTGCTGGAAAACGGCGCCAACTCCAGCTTCGTCAATCGCATCACCGATGAAGACGTGTCCATCGACGACCTGATCCGCGATCCGGTCGAAGCCGTGTCCTCGTTCGCCTCCATTCCTCACCCCAAGATCCCGCTGCCGGTTGATTTGCTGCGCAGCCAGAACCACGACAGGACCAACTCCATGGGCATCAACCTCGCCAACGACAACGAACTGCGCGCCCTGGCCGAGCAGCTCAACGCCGCCATCAAGCCATGGCAGGCCGCCCCCTTGGTACCCGGCGCCAGCACCAGCGGTGCCACCCAGGCAGTGACCAACCCGGCCGACAACCGCCAGGTCGTCGGTCACTGGCAGGCTGCCGATGCCGCCACCGTGGAGAAGGCGCTGGCCAATGCCGTGGCCGCACAGCCGGCCTGGAACCGCACCCCGGCCGCCAGCCGCGCTGCCATCCTCGAGCACGCCGCCGACCAGTTGGAAGCCCGCATCGCCGAGTTCATGGCGCTGTGCGTGAAGGAAGCTGGCAAGAGCCTGCCCGACGGCGTCGCCGAAGTGCGCGAAGCGGTGGATTTCCTGCGCTATTACGCCAAGCAGGCGCGTGACCAGTTCGGCGCCGGCGAGAAGCTGCCCAGCCCCACCGGCGAAAGCAACGAGCTGCAGCTGCACGGCCGTGGCGTGTTCGTCTGCATCAGCCCGTGGAACTTCCCGCTGGCCATCTTCATGGGCCAGGTGGCTGCCGCCCTGGCCGCCGGCAACAGCGTCATCGCCAAGCCGGCCGAACAGACCAACCTGATCGGTTACTACGCGGTCAAGCTGCTGCTTGATGCCGGCGTACCGGAAGGCGTGGTGCAGTTCGTGCCGGGCTCCGGCTCGGTGGTGGGCGCCGCGTTGACCGCCGACCCGCGCGTGGCCGGCGTCGCCTTCACCGGCTCCACCGACACCGCCCGCCTGATCAACCGCACCATGGCCGCGCGTGATGCCGCCATCGGCGTGCTGATCGCCGAGACCGGCGGCCAGAACGCCTTCATCGCCGACTCCTCTGCGCTGCCGGAACAGCTGGTCAAGGACGCCATCGGCTCGGCCTTCACCTCTGCCGGCCAGCGTTGCTCGGCAGCGCGCGTGCTGTTCGTGCAGGACGACATCGCCGACAAGGTGATGGGCATGCTGGCCGGCGCGATGGCCGAACTGAAGGTTGCCGACCCGGGTGAACTGTCCACCGACGTCGGCCCGGTGATCGACGCCGACGCGCTGCAGATCCTCAAGGACCATGCCGTGCGCATGGACCGCGAAGCCCGCCTGATCGCCACCGCACCGCTGTCCGAGGCTGCCGCACACGGCACCTTCTTCGCACCGCGCGCGTACGAGCTGAAGGATCTGGGCCAGCTGCACCAGGAGATCTTCGGGCCGGTGCTGCACGTGATCCGCTGGAAGGCCGATCAGCTCGATGCAGTCATCGACCAGATCAACGCCACCGGCTATGGCCTGACCCTGGGCGTGCACTCGCGCATCGACGAAACCGTTGACCGCATCGCCTCGCGCGTCAACGTCGGCAACGTCTACGTCAACCGCAACCAGATCGGCGCGGTGGTCGGGGTACAGCCGTTCGGCGGCCAAGGGCTGTCCGGCACCGGCCCCAAGGCCGGCGGCCCGCATTACCTGCTGCGCTTCGCCACCGAGAAGACGGTGACGGTGAACACCACCGCAGCCGGCGGCAACGCCTCGCTGCTGACCCTGGGCGACTGATTCCAGCCGCTTGGTGAGCGAGAAAAACCCCGCGAAAGCGGGGTTTTTCTTTGCACTGCGAAAAACCTACCCCGCCCCAACCCTCCCCTTCGCCACGCGAAAGGGAGGGAGCGTGTAGTGCCGAGCCATGCCCGGCAGAGGCTTTCCCGGTAATACATCCGCCTAGTGGCTTGTGGGAGAGGTGTCAGCCGCGAAGCAGATGGACCGTCAGATTGCAGCGGCGCTCGAAGCTTGATTGATGCCGACTTCGCGGCTGACGCCGCTCCCACAAATGCACAGCTCATCACCTTGCACGGCCACAAACAAAGTCAAAAACTATCCCGCCCCAACCCTCCCCTTCGCCACGCGAAAGGCAGGGAGCGTGTAGTGCCGAGCCATGCTCGGCAGAGGCTTTCCCGGTAATACATCCGCCTAGTGGCTTGTGGGAGCGGCATCAGCCGCGAAGCAGATGGACCATCAGACTGCAGCGGCGCTCGCAGCTTGATTGATGCCGACTTCGCGGCTGACGCCGCTCCCACAAGTGCACAGCTCATCACCTTGCAGGGCCACAAACAAAGTCAAAAACTATCCCGCCCCAACCCTCCCCTTCGCCACGCGAAAGGGAGGGAGCATGTAGTGCCGAGCCATGCTCGGCAGAGGCCTTCCCGGCAACCAATCACTCCCGTGCCTTGTAGGAGCGGCGTAAGCCGCGAAGCAGATGGACCATCAGGTTGCAATGGAACCGATGATTTCATCGACGCCAGCTTCGCGGCTTACGCCGCTCCTACAAGGCTGCGCCCACAAACAAAAAGCCCCGCTTGCGCGGGGCTTTCTGCATGCATCAGCTACAGGTTCGATCAGAACTTGTAGTTGACCGAAGCAGCGAGGATGTCGCCGCCCACGTCGTACTTGCCCTTGACCACATTGCCGGTGGCCGAGGTGACATTGATGCCCGGCTCACTGGTGAACAGGTGGGTGTAACCAAAGTTGAACTCGGTCTTCTCCGACGGGGTCCAGCCCAGGCCAACCGACAGCCACTTGCGGGTCACGTCCGGCACGCGCACGTCACGGTGCTCGATGCTGGTCGGGGACTCGTCATAGGCCACACCGCCACGCAGGGTGATGGTGTCGGACAGCTTGTACTCAGTACCGATCGAGCCGAAGGTGGTGTCGTTGTAGTAGAAGCCCAGGGTGTTGTCCGGCTGGTTCGACGCGAAGTCGACGGTCACCTTGTCGAACGCGGTCTTCCATGCGGTACGCGACACGTCGCCCATCACGGTCCAACGGTCGTTGATGCGGTGGGTGATGCTCATCGAGAGCGAGGCCGGCAGGGTCACCGTGGCCTTGCCCGAGGTGTCCACGAACAGGCCGCTGCCCGGCTGGCCGAGAGCAACCGACACGTTCTGCGGCACGGTGAAGTTGGCCTTGCCACCGGTGATCTTGTGCTCGACCTTGGAGCGGTAGCTGAAGGCGATGTTGGTGTTTTCGGTCGGGCTCAGGGTGGTGCCGAGCACGTAGCCGACGGCGTTGTTGTCGCCTTCGATGGTCACGAAACCATCGGCGCTGCCCGGGAAGAAGCCACCCGCTGCAGCGGCCTGGCCAGCCATTGCTGCTGCGGCGGCAATCTGCGCCGGCGTACGGCCAGCGGCAGCGGCGGCATCTGCGGCCTTCTGCTGGGCGGCACCGTTGACCACGGCGCCCATGTCCAGCGCATTGGACAGCTCGATGGTCAGGTGCTCAACGAACACCGACGCGCCGAACGACACGTACGGGTTGACATCGTAAGAGAACGCCGCGCCCAGGTCGATGGCCTTCAGGTCGGTGGTCACGCCGCTGTAGCGGCCAACCCAGTTACGGTCGTAATCGGTCTTGAAGCCGAACGGCGCGGTCAGCGACAGACCGAAATGCATGTTGTCGTTCTCGCCGAACGGCAGGTGGAAGTACGCAGCCGGGACCGGCGCGATCATGCCAGCGTCGCCGCCGTTGCCACCGGTGATCTCGGTGCCGGTACCCGGGCCGCCCGGGCCGGAGTTGCGGCCGGAGGCCTTCTTGAAATCAGCCGAGAAGCTGATCGCGCTCAGGTCAGCCTGGAACTGGCGACCATCGAGCAAGCGCATGGAGGCCGGGTTGGTGGCGACCACCGAAGCGTCGTCCCATGCACTGGTGGAACCGGCAAAAGCGCGGCCTAGGCCCTTGGCACTGTTTTCCTTCAGCTGGAAGGCAGCAGCATTGGCGTGGCTGAAAGCGAGGGTGCCGGCGATGCCGACAGCAAGTGCGGTTACGCGGGCAATAGCAGAAGCGGTCATAGTGGAAGCTCTCTCCGTAAACGGTAATTGTCGTTTTGCGCCTGCACCACCAAGCAGCCGAGCCGCTTGACGGTGCGCCGGAGACCCCTCCCGACATACGACGCCGTATGCAGTATCACCCACGCTGGTTAACTAAACAATAACGACGAAAGACATATTCCCAGCCCCTCCCGGGCGGTCCCGGGTTAGGCTTCCGGACTCATGTTCGTCTCCATTCCTTCCAGAAATAAGACAGGCCTGCGCTGGGCCGTGCCGCTGCTGTGCGTGGCCTTGCTTGCGGCGTTTCTATGGTCAACCTCGCGCCCGGATGAAGCGCGGCGCTCGCTGTGGCTGGCTTGGGGAGCGCTGGCAACCGGCCTGGGCAGCAGCCATGACTGGTGGGCGGCGCTGCGTGATGGCAGCGTATTAAGGTTGTTCACCGCGCTGTTCCTGCACGCCGACTGGTCGCACCTGCTGGGCAATCTGGTGTTCCTGCTGATCTTCGGCCTGCCCGCCGAGCGGGTGCTGGGGCCGTGGCGGTTGCTGCTGCTGTTCCTGTTCGGCGGTGCCAGCGCCAACCTCGCCGCGCTATACGTGATCGGTTCGCCGGAGCGCAGCATCATCGGTGCCAGCGGCGCGGTGTCGGCCTTGATGGGCACCTATCTGACCTTGTTCCCGCGCGCCAAGCTGGGCGTGGTGCTGCCGCTGGGCCTCTTCCTGGAGTTCGTGCGGGCGCCGGCCTTCCTGTTGATCGGCGTGTGGGCCGCCTTGCAGGTGGTGTTCGCCTATATCGGCCCGAGCTTCGGCATGGTGGCCTGGTCGGCGCATGTGGCCGGCTTTCTGTTTGGCGTTGTTTACGGCCTGTACGTCCGCGCCGCCATCGCCCGGCGGTTGCGCAAGCGCAAGGGTTTCTAGCCGGCTTGTTGTTCTGTAGGAGCGGCGTCAGCCGCGAAGCCGGCGATCCATCAGATCGCAGGCAGCGGGGCGCCGGGGTAAAGCCGAATCACGTTCGGCTGCGGCCTTACCGGTAGAGCCCCTGCCGAGCATGGCTCGGCACTACGCGGCGATATTGCGATATTGCCGGTGAGGCCCCTGCCGAGCATGGCTCGGCACTACAGGGGCTTTTCTTCCTCGACCGGCTTTGCTTCCGGCGTGACAGCTGCCGGCTTGGCAGCTTCTGCCGGTGCTGCCGGCTTCGCAGCCTCGGCCGGCGCCGCTGGCTTCACTTCGGCGCTGGCGGGCTTGGCCTTGGCTTTCGCCGCCGCCTGCGCTGCCGCGACCGAGCCGGGCTGCTTGAGCTCCTGCAGCGCCGACTGGATCGGCGCATCGCCCGGCAATACCACGCCGGCCTTGCTACCTACCGCTTCGTCATCACCACGCAGGTGCCCGGGCAGCTTGGCCTCGCTGTAATCGCTCAGGCTGGCCGGCAGATCGCTCGGCACGTCGGCCGGATCCTGTGCCAGTTCCACATCAGGCAGGATGCCGGTGGCCTGGATCGAGCGGCCGCTGGGGGTGTAGTAGCGGGCGGTGGTCAGCTTGACCGAATCGCCGTTGTCCAGCGGCAGCACGGTCTGCACCGAGCCCTTGCCGAAGGTGCGGCTGCCAACCACGCGGGCGCGGCCGTTGTCACGCAGGGCCCCAGCCAACACTTCGGAGGCGCTGGCCGAGCCGGCATCGGCCAAGACCACCAGCGGCGCGCCCTTGAGCAGGTCGCCGGGGGTGGCATCGAACTTGGCGTCGCTGATTGAAATGCGGCCACGGGTACTGACGATGCCGCCCTTCTCCAGCAGGTCGTCGGCCACCTGCACGGCGGCGGTCAGTAGGCCGCCGGGGTTGCTGCGCAGGTCCAGCACCAGCCCCTTCAACTTGCCGCCGGCCTGGCTCTGCAGCTGGTTCAACTGTTTCTGGAAGTCCGCGCCGGTGTCGGCCTGGAAGGTGCTGATGCGGATATAGCCATAACCCGGCTCCAGCATCTTGCTGCGCACGCTGGTGACGCGGATGGTCTCGCGCATGACGCTGACATCGAAGGGTTTCTGGTCGCCACGGGCGATGGTCAGCACCACCGCGCTGCCGGCCTTGCCGCGCAGCGGTTCGCTGGCGTCGATGGAATTGATCGGGGTGCCATCGATGGCCACGATCAGGTCGCCGGCCTGCAGCCCGGCCCTGGCCGCCGGTGTACCGTCGATCGGCGACACCACCTTCAAGGTGTTGTCCTTCTGCTGCAGCACCTCCACACCGATGCCTTCGTAGGCACCGCTGGTCTGCTCATCGAAGGCTTCGGCGTCTTCCTTGTCGAAGTAGGTGCTGTGCGGGTCCAGCTCCAGCAGCAGACCGCGCACGGCCGACTGCATCAGCTTCTTGTCATCGACCGGATCCACATAGGCCGCGCGCACGGCGTTGTAGACGCCGACAAAACGCCGGATCTCATCCAGTGGCACGCGTGAGGTGACCGATTCCTTGGCATCCGGGTCGTCTGCCTTGGACGCCTTGTCCGGGGCGCTCTGGGCAAGTGCCAGGGCCGGTGACAGGGCCAACAGCAGGGCAGCAGCAAGACGGGCTACACGCATGAACCACTCCATGAGAAAACCGATGCGCAGCAATCACGCAGGCCCCGATTATGCGCGAAGCATGGCTAAATTCCCGTTGAATCCGCGCGAACGACGGCAGCAGCGCTCAGCCGCGGTTACTGCCGCTGCAGCCAGGTCGAGGGGTCCACCGGCTGGCCGTTGCGACGCAGTTCAAAGTACAGCGCGGTCACGCCCTGGCCACCGGAATTGCCGACCTTGGCCACCGCATCGCCGCGCTTGATGGTGGCACCGGCATCCTTGAGCAGGGTGTCATTGTGGGCGTACAGGCTCATGTAGCCGTTGCCGTGGTCGACGATCAGGATCATGCCGTAGCCGGTCATCCAGTCGGAGAACACCACGGTGCCATCGGCCACGGCGGTCACCGTGCTGCCGGCGGGGGCGCCGATCAGCACACCGGCGCTGCTGCGGCCATCCGGCAGGCGGCCACCGTAACGGGCCAGCAGATTGCCCGACAGCGGCCAGCCCAGCCCGCCTACCCGTGGTGCCGGGGCGTTGGCCACGACCAGTGGCGGTGTCTTGCCCGGTGCGGCGCGGGCCGGACTGCGGGTCGAACCGCTGCTGGCGGCCGCGGCCTGGCGTGCCTGCTCGGCGGCGCGACGGGCGGCCGCACGGCGCTCGGCCTCGGCGCGGGCGGCGGCCGCGCGCAGGCTGGCCAGCACCTGTTCCAGCGCGCGCGCATCCTTGCCCAGAGCTTGCTCGCGCTGGCTGCGGTCCTGGTAGCGGCTATCCAGCTCGGTCAGCACGGTTGCGCGCTGGCGACGGTCCTGGGCCAGCGCGGCGGCCTGCTGGCGTTGTTGTTCGCGGGCCTGCTGCAACTCCAGGCTGCGCGCGGCAATCTGCTGCTCGGTGGTGGTCAGCGCCTGCAGATCGGTGGTCAGGCGGGTGATGGCGCGGGCGCGCTCGCGTTGCAGGTAGCGGTGATAGGCCAGTTCGCGGTTGGCGTTGGCCACGGTGTCCTGCGACAGCAGCAGTTTCAGCGGCGCGTGATTGCCCAGCTGATAGGCGCCGCGCAGCAGCGTGGCCAGTTGCTGGCGCTGCTGGGCTAGGCCGCTTTCAAGGGTGGCCCGGCGCTGCTGCAGGGCGCTCAGCGATTGTTGTTCGCGCTGCACGGCAGCCTCGGCCTCGGCCACCGCGCGGGCGCTGCGGGCCACCTTCTGGTCGGCCTCGCGCAGGCGCTGGCTGGCCTCGCCACGTTGCCCTTCCAGCTGGCGACGCTCCTGCGCCACGCTCTTGAGCTCGCCGCGCAGCTGCTGCAGCTTCTTCTCGGCCTCGCGCGGGTTGTTCTGTGCCAACAGCGGCCCGGCCAGCAGCGCAAGGACCAGCAGGCAACTGCCGCGCCATTGCGGCTGGGCCGCAAGCCGCTGGGGGCGAGGCTGGTGACTGGGCTGGCGCAAAGAGGTTCCAGTGACTTCAGGCAGATGCGGATTGTACCCAAGCATGATGCTATGCCGGCCTGTCCATCAGTATTTCCATCCCGGAGATCTCATGAAACGTATATTTCTGCTCCTGCTGCTGAGCGCGGCGCCCCCGCTGGCGGTGGCCGCTGACGACATCAGCAAGGTCAATGGCAGCATCCAGACCGATGCCGGCGCCAGTTACGGCGACCTGGAAACGGTCAATGGCAGCATCAAGCTGGCCGCCGGGGTACAGGCGCGCGGCGTTGAAACCGTGAACGGCAGCGTAAGCGCCGAAGACAATGTGCAGGCGCGCAACATCGAGACGGTCAACGGCGGCATCCGCACCGGCCGCAACCTGGTGCTGGCGCGCGGCCTGGACACCGTCAACGGCGGCATCTATGTCGACCGTGGCAGCCGCATCGGCGGCGATGTCGAAACCGTCAACGGCAGCATCGGCCTGGTCGGCGTACAGCTGGACGGCGACATCGAAACCGTCAATGGCGACATCACCGTCGGCATCGACTCGGTGGTCAAAGGCGGCATCAAGGTCAATCGCCCTTCTTTTGGCATCTCGCTGACCGCGCCGCGCAAGCCGCGCATCGTGATCGGCCCGAACGCCGTGGTCGAAGGCCAGCTGGTGTTCGAGCGCGAAGTCACCTTGCTGGTGCACGACTCGGCCAAGATCGGCCCGGTCACCGGCGCCACGCCGCAGCGTTTCGACAGTGAAACCGCGCCGCGCTGAACGCGCATTGCAGGCCAATCCTGCCTAGAATCCGGGTTCGACCTTGCAACCCGGAGTTTTCATGCAACGCAAACTGTTGTTGTGCCTGGCCGCTACCGCGGCCCTGGCCGCCTGCAAGCAGGAGGCCCCGGCACCGGCGGCCTCCGCACCCGCCCCTGCACCGGCCCCGGCGCATACCTTTGCCGGTGGCATCAACGCGGCCGATTTCGGCGAGCTGGTGAAGCACCTGGCCTCCGATGAGTTCGAAGGCCGCGCGCCAGGCAGCAACGGCGAGGAGCTGACGGTCAACTACATCCGCGACCAGATGCAGCGCATCGGCCTGCAGCCGGGCAACGGCGACAGCTGGTTCCAGGAAGTGCCGATGACCGAAACCACGGCCGATCCGAACACCGTGCTGAAGATCCAGCAGGGCGACACCAGCCGTGACCTGGCGTTCGGCACCGACATGGTGATCGGCACCCGCAGCGGCCAGCCGGAAATCAGGATCGACAACAGCGACCTGATCTTCGTCGGCTACGGCGTGGATGCGCCCGAGCAGAACTGGAACGATTACACCGGCCAGGACTGGAAGGGCAAGACGGTGGTGATGTTCGTCAACGACCCCGGCTTCCACACCGACGACGCCACGTTGTTCGATGGCAAGCGCATGACCTATTACGGGCGGTGGACTTACAAGTTCGAGGAAGCCGCACGCAAGGGCGCCGCCGCCGCGTTGATCGTGCACGACAGCGCCGGCGCGTCGTACGGCTGGGACGTGGTGAAGAACTCGTGGGGCGGCGCGCAGTACGACCTGCCGGCTGCTGAAGACAAGCAGCCGCGCCTGCAGGCACAGGGCTGGCTCAGCGCCGAGGCTGCACGCAAACTGTTTGCCGATGCCGGGCTGGACCTGGACAAGTCCTACAAGGACGCCAGCAAGCGTGGCTTCAAGCCGGTGCCGCTGAAGGCCAAGCTGTCGCTGGACCTGAAGAGCACCATCGCGCAGAAGAAGTCGCGCAACGTGGTCGGCGTCCTGCCGGGCAGCACGCGCGCCGACGAAGCCGTGCTGTACATGGCGCACTGGGACCACCTGGGCAAGCATGAGGGTGAAACCGGCGACAACATCTACAACGGTGCAGTCGACAACGCCACCGGCGTGGCCGGCATCCTGGAAGTGGCCGACGCCATGACCCACCAGCAGACACCGCCGGAACGCTCGGTGGTGTTCCTGGCGGTGACGCTGGAGGAATCGGGCCTGCTCGGTTCGCAGTACTACGTGAACCACCCGACCTTCCCGCTGGACAAGATTGCCGGCGTGATCAACATCGATGCGATGTCGGTCAATGGCCGCGCGCGTGACCTCACCGTCACCGGTTTTGGCAGCTCCGAGCTGGAAGACCTGCTCAAGCCGCTGGCCGCCAAGCAGGGCCGTAGCCTGCACGCGGAAAGCTCGGTGCAGAGTGGTTTCTACTTCCGCTCCGATCACTTCAACTTCGCCAAGGCCGGCGTGCCGGCGCTGTATGCCGATGGCGGCGAAGACCTGCTCGATGGCGGCGTCGAAGCCGGCAAGCGCGCGGCCGAGGCCTATGGCAAGGATCGTTACCACAGCCCCAAGGATGAGTACGACCCGGCCACCTGGAAGCTCGATGGCACCATCGAAGACCTGGAGCTGTTGTACGGCGTTGGCCAGCAACTGGCCGGCGGCGATGCCTGGCCGAACTGGTATGAAGGCAATCCGTTCAAGGCCAACCGCGACGCGATGATGAAGAACAAGGACAGCAACGCGGCCAAGTAAGCCGCTGCTGGTAGCAAACAGGAACGGCGCCTTTGGGCGCCGTTTTTGTTTTGATTCTTCAGAGATAAGTGCAGGTCCCAGCGGGATCCGCCGGCATCACCGTAGCCCGGGTAAGCGCAGCGCACCCGGGGCGTTGGCTTACAGGAGCCAGCGATACGATTTCACTAAGACTGTGCGCCAAAAGCCCCGGGTGCGCTGCGCTTACCCGGGCTACCGAGATTCCACGGCTGCGCAAGCCAACAGCAGACACATCGCCGCCGAGCCGCTAACGTCAGCACATCCTCAACAATCGGCAGGTCGGTTCCAATGCTGCATCACGTCTCCTTCCCGGTCACCGACCTTGCACTGAGCGGTGCGTTCTACGATGCGGCGCTGGGTGCCCTGGGCTTCCGTCGCGTGTTCGAGGATGAGACCGCCATCGGCTATGGCCTGGTCGACGACCAGGACATGTTCTGCCTGAAACTGCGCAACGAGGTGAGTGCGCCCAGCGCCGGCTTTCACCTGGCCTTCGCCGCGCCCGATCAGGCGGCTGTCGATCACTTCCATGCAAAGGCACTGGCCATCGGTGGCCGTGACAACGGTGCGCCGGGACTGCGCCCGGACTATGGCGCGCAGTACTACGCAGCGTTCCTGATCGACCCGGATGGCCATCGCATCGAGGCTGTCATCAACCGCTGAGCCGGCCGCTGTACTGCCAACAGCAGCGTAGCCCGGGTAAGCGCAGCGCACCCGGGACAGACGGATCAGCTGTGCGCCAACGGCCCCGGGTGCGCTTCGCTTACCCGGGCTACCGCGGCGCTGTTTATGCCGCCGGCGAGACCGCGCGCGCCATCCGCGCCTTGCGCACGCCGGCCACCGCAAACACCACCAGGCCGGCCCAGATCAGACAGAAGCCGACCAGCTGATTGGCATTGAAGGCCTCGCGGAATACCAGTACGCCCACCAGGAACTGCAGGGTCGGGGCGATGTACTGCAGCAAGCCCACCACCGTCAGCGGAACCCGCCGCACGCCAAAGGCGAAGGCAATCAGCGGTATCGCACTGACCGCGCCAGCCAGCACCAGCAACGCGTCGTTGCCCAGCCCCCAGCCGGAAATGAAACCGCCGCCATGACCGTTCTCGGCCCAGATCACATAGGCCAGCGCCGGCGCCACCATGAACAGGCTTTCCACGCCCAGCCCGCTCACCGCATCCACCACCACCACCTTGCGCAGCAAGCCGTACAGGCCAAAGGTGATGGACAGGCCGATGGCGATCCACGGCGGGCGCCCGCTCTGCCAGGTCAGCCAGGCCACGCCGAGGGCGGCCAGTGCCACCGCAAGCCACTGCAGCTTGCCCAGCCGCTCACCCAGCACCATCACCCCGAGCAGCACGCTCAACAGCGGGTTGATGAAATAGCCCAGGCTGGTTTCCACGACGTGGCCGGCATTCACCGCCCAGATGTACAGGCTCCAGTTCAGCGCGATCAGCAGGCTGGACAGACCCAGCAGCCAGAACCGCCGTGGCGTTGCCCACACCTCCTGCAACCAGCCCCAGCCACGCACGATCCCCAGCCCGCCGACCAGCAGCACCGCGCTCCAGACAATGCGGTGGGCAATGATCATGAACGACGGCACCTCCTTGAGCAGGTGCCAGTACAGCGGGAACAGCCCCCATATGACGAACGCCAGGGTGGTGGCCCACAGGCCATTGCGGGTGTCGTTGTTGGTGTTCATGCGCGACGCAACCTTGCAAGCGTGATGACCACGACGCCGGCAAGAATCACCGCCATCGCGCCGAGATCGGAAACACTGAAGTGCTCATGCGCTATCCACACACCCAACGCCACCGCAATCACCGGGTTGACGTAGGCATAGCTGCTGGCCAGAACCGGCCGCACGTTATGCAGCAGCCACACATAGGCGGTGAAGGCGATGATCGAGCCGAACACAGTCAGGTAGCTCACCGACAACAGGCCCTGCAGGCTGGGCCAGGCGTTGATGCGTTCGCCACGCAACAGGCCGGCGCTGACCAGGATCAGCCCGCCGCAGAGCATCTGCCCGGCAGCGGTCATGAACGGCGATGGCAGGTCACGGCCGCGCGACCAGATCGAGCCGGCGGCCCAGCCCAGCGGCGCGATCAGCAGCAGGATCAAGCCGGTGGGGGTGGCGGTCAGGCTGCTGCCGGCATTGAGCCAGACCACGCCGACGAAGCCAACGGCGATGCCCAGCCATTCGCCGGCGGTGACTTTTTCGCCGCGGATGGCCGAGAACAGCGCCATCCACAGTGGCACCGAGGCCACCGCCACCGCGGCCAGTCCGGATGACACGTCACGCTCGGCCAGCACCACCATGCCATTGCCCAGGAACAGCAGGCACAGCCCCATCACCGCCAGGGTCTTCCATTGCGCACGGGTGGGCGCGGCGACACCGCGCCAGCGCAGCAAGGCGTACAGCACGCTGCCGGCGATGATGAAGCGCGTACCGGAAATCACCGTCAACGGTGGTAGGCCGCTTTCCAGCGCCAGATGGATGCCGAGATAGGTCGACCCCCACACCACGTAGACCAGGAACAGGGCCAGAACGACAAGGCCACCCCTGGGAGGAGCAGCCGGCGCGGATTCGGGGGAGGACATGAGGCGGTGCCACCATTCGGGGGAAGGTGGATTCTAGGCCACACAGGCACAGAGATCAGTCTGAAAAACAGCATGCTGTATTCGCCTGGCAAGATCGCCTACGTCATGCAGACGCTGGCTGCGGTAGGGTGAAGCCATCCGTCAGGCCCGATGCATGCATCGCCGGGCCGTTGGCCACCCCGCGAGGACACCGACTGCATGAACACCCCCACCGCCACCGCACCGGCAGCCTCCGATCGCGCCGCGCTGCGCCGTTCCATTTCCAACACCTTGAAAGGCTCTGCCGGCAACCTGGTGGAGTGGTACGACGTCTATGTCTACTCGGTGTTCGCGGTCTACTTTGAATCACAGTTCTTCTCGGCCGCCGACAAGAATTCCACGATCTATGTGTGGGCGATCTTCGCCGCCACCTTCCTGATGCGCCCGATCGGTGCCTGGTACTTCGGCCGCTTCGCCGACCGCTACGGCCGCCGCCGCGCCTTGACCGTGTCGGTGACAGTGATGGCCGCCTGTTCGTTCCTGATCGCCATTACCCCGACCGCCACTCAGATTGGCGGCGCAGCGGCCCTGATCCTGCTGATCGCGCGACTGGCGCAGGGCTTTGCCACCGGTGGTGAGTACGGCACCAGCGCCACCTATATGTCCGAAGCGGCCATCCCCGGCCGCCGCGGCTTCCTGTCCTCCTTCCACTACGTGACGCTGGTGGGCGGCCATGTGCTGGCCCAGCTCACCCTGCTGGCCATGCTGCTGTTGTGGGACAAACCCGAAATCTCGGCCTGGGGTTGGCGCATTGCCTTCGGCATCGGCGGCATTGCCGCCATCGTGGTGTTCTGGCTGCGCCGCAGCATGGATGAGTCACTCAACCAGGACCAGATCGAGGCCGCGAAGGAAGGCCGCGCCAAGGCCTCCGGCTCGATGTATGAATTGTTCGTACACCAGTGGCGGCCGCTGCTGCTGTGCTTCCTGATCACCGCCGGCGGCACGGTGGCGTTCTACACCTACTCGGTGAACGGGCCGAAGATGATCCAGAGTGCCTTCGCCGGCAATGACGTGATGACCGGCACGCTGATCAACCTCGGTGTGCTGACCTTCCTGATGCTGCTGCAGCCGGTCGGCGGTTGGTTGTCGGATATCGTCGGGCGCAAGAGCCTGCTGGTTTTCTTCGGCGTCGGCGGCGTGCTCTACAGCTGGTACATGATCACCGCGTTGCCGCAGCAGCATGATGCGCTCAAGGCCTTCCTGGTGCTGGCAATCGGTTTCGTCATCCTCACCGGCTACACCTCGATCAACGCCGTGGTGAAAGCCGAGCTGTTCCCCACCCATGTCCGCGCCCTGGGCGTGGGCTTTGGCTATGCGATGGCCAACTCGCTGTTTGGCGGCACCGCGCCGCTGCTCTACCAGGGCGCACTGAAAACCGGCCACGTGGATACGTTTGCCATCTACGTGACCGCGGTGATCGCGGTGTCGCTGGTGGTCTACGTGTTCTTCCTGAAGAACAAGGGACCAAACTGGCTGGACGGTACCCGCCAGTAAGTCCGCAGGGCCTGCTTCAGCGTTTTGATTTCCGGCCTGCGCGCTTGTTCCTGCTGATGCGGGAACGAGCGCAGACCGCAAAGGCGGCAGCGCCAGATCGGCAGGAACGAGCTGCACAGAGCAGCCCGTCGCCCATCACTCAGCGCCGGGCTGCATCGCTGGCTTCGCGCGCAGCCTCGAACTCCGCACCCTTCTGCCAGGACGGCCACTGCCGGCTGTTGGCCAGTTCCAGCCCCAGGTCGTAGACCAGCAGGGTATCGGCGGCCAGGCCACGCGCATCCCACTGCGGAGTCCACGCATCGCAGGCCTGGTGGTAGCACTTGGCGAAGTAGGCATCGCGCAGCGCGCGACCGGCGGCAACACCACCGTCCAGCTTGTCCAGGCCAGCGCCGACGGTGATCGCCGGTACGCCCTTGCGGGCAAACGCGAAATGATCGGCACGGTAGAAGAAACCGGCTTCCAGATTGGGATCCGGCGACCAGCGTCGGCCACGTGCCTGCGCCACGCGCTGCACATCGTTCTCCAGCGAGACGCGGCCATTGCCCCAGGTGGCGATATCCGCCGTCTCGCCATCCGGGCTGAACATCTCGATGTTCAATACCGCCGCGGTGGTCTCCAGCGGTGCCAGCGGATGCGCGGCGTAATAGCTGGCACCCAGCAGGCCCTTCTCTTCGGCGGTCAGGGCGATGAAGTACAGCGAACGCTGCGGGCGCGGGCCGGCCGCGAACACCCGGCCCAGCTCCAGCACCGAAGCCACGCCGGTGGCGTTGTCGATGGCGCCATGACGCACGGTCTGGCCGTTTGCATCCGGCTGGCCGATACCGAAGGCGTCCCAATGGGCGGAGAAGATCACCGATTCCTGCGGATGGCTGCTGCCTTCCAGCTTGGCCACCACGTTGCGGCTCACCACGCGCTCGCGGTCCACCCAGAAGCTGGTGGAAAGCTGCGCATCGCCCAGCGCCACCGGTTGGAAATCGGCGCGCATCGCCTTGCGCTTCTCGGCCTCGAAATCCAAGCCGGCCGCACTGAAGATGCGCTCGGCCAAGGCCCGCTGCATCCAGCCACGCACCGGCGTATGCGCCGCCAGCGCTTCTTCCTGGCTGCGCTCGATATCGAACAGCGGCGAGGTACCGGATGCCTTCACCGTCGCCCACGGATACGCGGCCGGTGCGGTCTCGTGCACGATCAGCACGCCTTCGGCACCGCGGCGCGCGGCTTCCTCGAACTTGTAGGTCCAGCGGCCGTAGTAGGTAACGGCCTTGCCATCGAACGCGCCCGGCGCCTCGCTCTCGAAATCGGCATCGTTGATCAGCACCACCGCGATCTTGCCGCTGAGGTCCATGTCCTTGTAATCGTCCCAGTGCCGCTCCGGTGCCGAGATGCCGTAGCCGATGAATACCAGCGGCACGTCCTGCTGGTCGACCACACCCAACGGGCTCAGGCTCTGCAAGGTGATGTCTTCACCGTTGACCAGCGGCTGGGCCTTGCCATTCAACGACAGACTGGCAGCGACCTCACCGTTCACCGTTGCGCGTACCAGCGGTACTTCCTGCACCCAGCTGCCGTCCTTGCCGCCCGGCTGCAGGCCGGCCTTGCGGAACTCTTCGACCAGATAGTCGATGGTACGCTGTTCGCCCTTGCTTGCGGGTGCACGGCCCTCGAACTCATCGGAAGCAAGAATGCGCACATGCCGCGACAGCGCTTCCGGATCGATGCCACCGCCCGGCAGGTCATTGGCCGCCGACGCGACGCCGCCGACGAACAGGCAGGAAGAAAGCAGCAGGATGCGCATCGGATTCAAGGCAACTACCAACGACAGGATGAATGGCAAATTCTAACCGGCATTGCCTTGTAGGAGCGGCGTAAGCCGCGAAGCCAGGGATCTGGCAGATTGCGGGCCAATCCGTGATTCCGGCAATGTTGGCTTCGCGGCTTACACCGCCCCTGCATTGAGCTGCGGCATGGCCTGGAAGGCCCCTGCCGAGCCTGGCTCGGCACTACGGAAGGTCTTTGCCGAGCATGGCTCGGCACTACCGCCCCCCCCCCCCTTTTCACCGAAGGTGAAGGGGAGGGTTGGGGAGGGGTGAGCTCCACCGCTTCTGTTCTGATCGTTGCTTCGCGGTTTACACCGCTCCTACATTGCACTGCGGCATTGCTTGGAAAGCCTCTGCCGAGCATGGCTCGGCACTACGGAAAGCTCTTGCCGAGCGTGGCTCGGCACTACCGGAAAACCGCCGGCCTTCAACGTTTTTCGCGGTCCAGCCAGCAGGCCAGGCCTTGCGCGTTGAGCTCGATATCCATCGCCAGCACACGCAGCACTTCCGCCGCATCCAGCGGGCTACCCTGCAGCCTCAGCCGGGCCACGTACAACGCGCCCAGCGCATCCACCAGCAGGCGATGCCGCTCCGGTTCGCCCTTGCAACGCAGTGCGATGGCGACCATCGCATCAATCTGCTCATGCAGTTCCTTCGCCAAGCGCGCCGTGCCTTCGACTCGACCGTAGTGGGTCAGGTACATGGCCTCGGGCGCCTCGCGCATCAGCCGTTCGATCGAGGCATGCATCGCCTCCGGTTCGAACTGCACCGGCGAGGAGGTTGGGATGATGAAAGCACCACCGGCATGATCCAGCTCGCGATAGGACAGGCCGAAGGTATCGCCGCTGAACCAGCTGCGGCTGGTCGCATCCCAGACGCAGAAATGATGACGTGCATGCCCCGGCGTATCCACGCAGACCAACGTACGGCCAGCCAGCGAAACGCTGTGCCCGTCCTCGGCCACCACCACCCGTTCGGCCGGCACCGGCACGATCTCGCCGTAGCTGCGCGCCATCTCGTCCTGCCCATACACCGCGGTGGCACCGGCAATCAGCCGGGCCGGATCAATCATGTGCTGGGCACCGCGCGGGTGCACCAGCAGCTTGGCATTGGGCAGCTGCTGCATCAACGCGCCGGCGCCGCCAGCGTGGTCCAGATGCACGTGGGTGAGGATCAACCAGTCGATGTCGGCAGGTTGCAGGCCGGCCTGCGCGATGCAGGTCAGCAGATGCGGCAGCGAGTGGCTGGTGCCGCAATCAACGAACGCGCCGCGCCCGTCCTGCACGATCAGATAGGCCGCATCGAAGTGATCGCGCTGGAACGCGGTATCGATGGTGTGGATGCCATGGGCAATGGACATGCAAGAACTCCGGCAGATACTGGCTTCCAGCCTGCCAGCCTCCACCGCCGCACTCAACCCGGACTTTTGTCGCAGCCGCGTCGGCCTAAGGCTGCAGCACGCGTGGGCGCAGCAGCAGCGCCAGCACCATCACCGCCAGGAAGCCGCCATAGGCATACAGCACCGCCAGGATCTGCTTCCACAGGCCCTCGGGGACCTCGGCTGCACCCACCTGATAGCCCCACAGCATGAAGCCGATGCTGGCCACCAGGGCCAGCACCAGCATGGCGGTATCAAACAGTCTGCGCCTGCGGCTACGCGGCTGGCGCGGAAACCACCAGTACAGCGCCCCCATCACGCAGAACCAGGGGAGAAACAACAACAACGACAACCAGGCCATCGACGTGCTCCTCCCCGGGGGATCATTCCTTTGCCGCAGCCTCGCGCAGTTCGCGCAATGCTGCCAGCACCGGCTCCACTTCCACTTCAACCTTGAACAGCTCGCTCTGCAGCGCATCGCCCTGCTCGGCCTGCTTGAGAACGGCGATCAGCTGGCCGGCATCGCGCGGTGAATCAAAGCCTTCGCTCTGGATCAGCAGTTCGCCTTCGCCATCGAGCAGCTTGAAGTAGAAGCGGCCGTCCTTTTCGCGGTACTGCTTGAACAACGGCAACGCCGCCTTGGCAGCGACTGCGGCCTTGGGCTTGTCACCGGCGGCGGACAGATCGCGCAGGCCAACGGCGTAGCGCAGCTCCTTCAGCAGCGGGATGGCGAACTGCTCGCGCAGCTGCTGCCCACGCCTGCGCAGGATGGCTTCGATCTTTTCGGGTTCTGCCATCAGCGCGTTGTAGCGCTCACGCAGCGGCGACAACTCGGCATCGATGCGCTCGAACAACTGCTGCTTGGCGTCGCCCCAGCTGATGCCGTCGGCAAAGGCCTTGGCGAATGCGGCGGTCTGCTCCGGGCTGGCGAAGGCCTGGTACATCTGGAACAGTGCCGAGCCTTCGGTTTCCTTCGGCTCGCCGGGCATGCGCGAGTCGGTGAGGATGGAGAACACCAACTTCTTCAGCTCATCGCGCGGTACAAACAGCGGGATGGTGTTGCTGTAGCTCTTGCTCATCTTGCGACCGTCCAGGCCGGCCAGGGTGGCCACCTGTTCGTCGATGACCACTTCCGGCAGGGCAAAATATTCCTTGCCGTAGACGTGATTGAAGCGCTGGGCGAAATCACGCGCCATCTCGATGTGCTGGATCTGGTCGCGACCCACCGGCACTTTGTTGGCGTTGAAGATCAGGATATCGGCGGCCATCAGTACCGGGTACATGAACAGGCCGGCGCTGACGCCTGCATCGTCGTCGAGCTGCTCTTCGCGGTTCTTGTCCACCGCGGCCTTGTAGGCATGGGCACGGTTGAGGATGCCCTTGCTGGCCACTGCGGTCAGGAACCACATCAGCTCGGTGGTTTCCGGGATGTCGCTCTGACGGTAGAACCACACCTTGTCCGGGTCCAGGCCGCAGGCCAGCCAGCTGGCCGCGATCTCCAGGGTCGAACGCTGGGTGCGCTCGGGCTCCTGCGCCTTGATCAGGCTGTGCAGGTCGGCCAGGAAGAAGAAGCTCTCGATATCCGAGGCGCGGCTGGCGGCAATGGCCGGCCGGATCGCGCCGACGTAGTTGCCGAGGTGGGGAGTGCCGGAAGGGGTGATGCCGGTAAGGACGCGGGTAGTCATGAAAACCAAGCTGACGAGCGGATGAACCGGGCCAGTGTAACCGCCCTCGCCTGTCCCCGCCCTCAACCCCGTTGCCCGCGTCCGGCCGTTCAAGGCCTCGTACCCCGCCCAGGAGCCAGCCATGTACCGTTTGATTGCCAGTGTGTTGTCGGTTGTTGCGCTTTGCGGGTTCAGCCCGGTCCGGCCGGCCGATGAAGGCCCGGTGCTGCTGTCGGTGATCGACCGCGACCGCGATACCGAGCTGGAAACCCATCCCTACCGTGGCCAGCAGTGGGTGGCCGGCGAGCCGGGCCACCGTTACAGCGTGCGCATGGAAAACCGCAGCGGCCAGCGGGTGTTGGTGGTGCTGTCGGTGGATGGGGTCAACGCCATCACCGGCCAGACCGCCTCGCCCAGCCAGTCCGGCTACGTGCTTGAGCCCTGGCAGAGCAGCGAGATCACCGGCTGGCGCAAATCCAATGCCGAGGTGGCGCAGTTCGTCTTCACCCGTTCCAGTGACAGCTACGCCAGCCGCACCGGCCGCCCGGCCAATGTGGGGGTGATCGGCATCGCGGTGTTCAACGAGGCGCGCCGGCCGGTGTATGACGTGCGCCCGCTGCCGATGCCACGACCGACACCGCGGCCCTTGCCGCAGTATGAAGACCGCGCCGAGGCCAGTGCCAATGCCAGCAGCCGTGCCGCCGAAGCCGCGGCGCCAAGCGCGATGGCCAAAAGCGAGTCGCGGCAGCGGCTGGGCACCGGCCACGGCGAGCGCGAGTGGTCCAGTTCGTCGTTGACCAACTTCGAACGTGCCAGCCGCACGCCGATGCAGGCAAGTGAAATCCGCTATGACTCACGGCAGCGGCTGGTGGCAATGGGCATCCTGCCGCGCGGTTACCCGCGGGTGGATAACGCGCCGCAAGCGTTCCCGAGTGGCTTCGTGCCGGATCCGCCGGCGCGCGGGCGCTGATTTGGCAGGTCGCTGACCCGACTGTCTGCGTCTGTGTTTGTGTTTGTGGGAGCGGCGTAAGCCGCGAAGCTGACCACGCCAAGGCCCTAGCCAGTTGTGCCATCTGATAATTCCCCTGCTTCGCGGCTTACGCCGCTCCCACAAAGCACCCCCAAACAATCCGATGCAAGACTGACGTCGCGCCCGGAGTGCACGGTGCCGGCGGTGTTTGAGGCTGCCGCAGCCGACAGGCCGTGGAAACCTGAGAAAAAACAAAAAACAAAGGGCCGCTTTCGCGGCCCTTTGCTCTCAATCCTTCACCGTTCAACCGAGGTTGATCAACGGTAGTCCGGATACTCATCGTGCAGGGACTTCTGGAAATCGCGCACCTCTGTTTCAGCACGATCCTTGGCCCAGCCATAGCGCTCCTGCAGGCGCCCAGCCAGATATTCGGCATTGCCTTCGGCGACCTTCATGTCGTCATCGGTGATGTCACCCCACTTGGCCTGTACCTTGCCTTTGAGCTGGGTCCACTTGCCGGAAATAATGTCTTTGTTCATAACGTTGCTCCTTGTGGGATACGCGGTTGATTCGCGTGGGGCCATCATCTCTGCAAGGGTGTTGCTGCAGGGTCCATGTTTCGTTGAGATGTGCTGACCTCCATGAACATCGCTTCAGCTTGAGCCGCTGCTGAAAGACGCGCATGAAAAAGGCCGGCAAAAGCCGGCCTTTTCGTTCATCTGCAAGAGGCTGCCGGATCAATGACCCTTGGCAGCACCCTCAACCTTCTCACCAGCCTTCTGCACATCCTTGCCGGCACCGGCCACGGTATTGCAGCCAGACAGCACCGCAACCGAAAACAGCGACAACAACATCAGGGCGACCAAACGCTTCATAGGATTCTCCTGTGGTGGTTTTCATCGACACGGTCCGCGTGGGACCGCATATTCATCAGCACTTGCCGTCTTTACAATCCTGGGCCTTGTCTTCGACCTTCTCACCGGCCTTCTGCATGTCCTTGCCGGCGCCGGCGACGGTATTGCAGCCGCTGAGCATGCCAACCGAGAACGCGCCCACCAGGGCCAACATCATCACTCGCTTCATCATCTTGTCTCCTCCCTTGAATACGGCTGCCGTGGCCGGTGACCGGCGGCAGACACTCCGCGTGAAGACGAATCTGGCGGCTGGGCTGTGTGCTCCGCGTGAAGCCGCGCAGCCCGCGTTCAGCGATGTCGCCGCTGCGTCAATCGCGCATCAGGGTGGATTTGCCGAACAGGCTCTCCACCAGGTCCACGGCCAGCTCGGCGGTGCGGTTCTGGTGATCCAGCAGCGGATTGAGCTCGACGATGTCCAGCGAGCCCATCAAACCGGTGTCGGCAATCATCTCCATCACCAGCTGCGCTTCGCGGTAATTCACGCCACCCGGCACGGTGGTGCCGACGCCCGGAGCGATGCTTGGATCGAGGAAATCCACGTCGAAACTGACGTGCAGATGGGTGTTGGCGTCGATGCCGTGCAGCGCCGCTTCAACCGTGCGCTTCATGCCGGCCTCGTCGATATGGCGCATGTCGTACACATCCACGCGGTGCTGCTTGATCAGCCGCTTCTCTTCCGGATCGACCGAGCGGATGCCGATCTGGTGCACCTGCCACGGCGCGATTGCCGGCGCGGAACCGCCCAGGTGGGTCAGGCCCTGCGGGCCAAGCCCGCACAGGCAGGCCACCGGCATGCCATGGATATTGCCAGAGGGCGTGACGTCGGACGTGTTGAAATCCGAGTGGGCATCCAGCCACAGCACGCGCAGCTGCTTGCCCTGCTCACGGCACCAGCGCGCCACGGCGGTGATCGAGCCCACGCCCAGGCAATGGTCGCCGCCGAGCATGATCGGCAGGCGTCCTTCGCTCAACTCGGCATAGGTGGCTTCCATCAGCGCGTGATTCCATGCCACCACTTCATCGAGATGGCGGTAGCCCTGCACCGGGCCGGTCCACGGGTTGCGCGGGCCATCGAGGTTGCCGACATCGCGCACGTCCACCCCACGCCCGGCCAAGGCCTCGGGCAGCCCGGCAATACGCAGGGCTTCGGGCCCCAGCCGCGCGCCACGCGCGCCGGCGCCAACATCGGTGGGTACGCCAATCAGCGACACCGGACGAAAACCAGTCATACCACCTCCGTTGCAAATGAAAGCAGTTTAGCGAGCGGCCGCACAAAGGCCTTGCGGCAACGCAGCAGTGCGCATCACCCAGCACTGTATTCATGCAGGCGCCGGTGCGACCGGGCGGCAGCTTACCGCCGTCAGATGTCAGCCCTGCGCGCTTCCAGTCCATCCCCGCACCGCGACTCCCATGGCGGTGTGCCGGCGTCAGTCGGCCGGAGTTTTCGGGTCCCAGTTGTCGGGTGGCACGACCTTGGGCAGCTCCGGGTCGGCGATGTAGTTGGGCGACATGATCTGCACCCCGACCGCATTGAAGGCATCCTGGATGTTGGCATGCAGCTCGCTGAGTATCTGTGCCCGCAGCGGCAGTTGAATGGTGTGCACGCGCAGCACATAGGCAACATAGAAGTCGTTCAAGGCGGTCTGCAACACATGGGCGGCAGGGATGCGCTGCACGTGCGCGGTGTTGCCGGCCGCCTCCAGCAGCAGCCGGTGCACCTGCCGCCATGGCGTGTCGTAGCCGATGGTGACGCTGGTCTCCAGCCACATGCCGGCGGCCTGCGGGTCACGTGAATAGTTGAGCAGCTTGTCGTTGAGCACATGCATGTTGGGAATGCTGACCTCCACCCCGGTGATGGTGCGGATGCGGGTGGTGAACAAGCCGATCTGCAGCACCTGGCCTTCCACATCGGCAACCTTGACCAGGTCACCCACCGACATGGTCCGTGCGTAGAGCAGGGTGAAGCCGGCCGCGGCCTGACCGACGACGCTCGACCCGCCCAGCGAAATCATCACGCCCAGCAGCACGCTCAAACCCTTGAAGGCATCACTGCTGGACCCGGGCAGATACGGATAGGCCATCGCCAGCGCGAACAACCAGATGCCGGCCACAGTGAGCTTGCGGCTGGGTTCGGCCAACTGCCGGTCAATGCCGAAAATCTTGAAGCGGCCATTCTGCACGCCACGGAACAGCATGCCGACGATCTGGCTGCACAGCCTTGCCAGCAGAAAGATGATCACCGCAGTGACGATTCCCGGTATCGCCCCCACCGCCGCCACCAGCCACAGTTTGGCCTGCGCGGCGAGCCATGCCGTCATCGCCGTGGCCCAGGGCTGGGTGTAATCGAACTGGCGGAACACATAGCGCAGCCATTCCTCAGCCAGTACCAATACCGCCACCAGCAACACTGCACGGGACAACCAGTCGGCCACGGCGTTGGCACCGGTCAGCACCTGCCGCAATGGCGCGCTGCGCAGGGTGCCGGCTTTTTCGCCCACCCACGCCAGCATCAATGCACGCAGCCGGCGCGCGCCCCACGCCATCAACCAGATCAGCGCGACCGCCAGCACGGTGGCCATCAGGCTGTGCATTACCCCACGCAGCACCCTGCCCGGCGCCCGCTCCCGCTCGGCGGCGGCTACCGCGTCGGCAAGCCGGCGGCGCACCTCGTCACGCACCTGCGCCATGCTCTGGCCCTGCGCGCTGTCTACATCCTCAGGCGTGATCATGGTGACCACTTCACCGCCGAGCAGCAGGATCGTGCCGTCCACCGTGTCCTTGAAACTGATGCCGGGCAGGCCCGGCTCATCGACAATCCGCTTGATGTTGAACTCGGTGACGTCGGCACGCTGCAGTGGCGAGCGCCCCATGAAGGCACCACGGAAGGTGAGAATGTCACGGTTGTAATAGCGCACGGTTGCCGGTGCCGGCGCATCGGTCGTGGCCACGGTGTCCGCGGCGCGCGCTGGCAACGGCGCAGACAAGCACAGCAGGCACATTGCCACCAGCGCCAGCGCACTGCAGCCCACCCGGCGGAACAAGGCACGCACACCGCGACTGTTTCGGGACATCGTTCTGCCACCTCGCACGAAGAGATGATTACCCGCTGGACGGATGCAGCGCCCCAGCGCCCTTTCAAACACAACCCAGCCCGGCCCCGCCCACACGAGCAAGGTACGCCAGCTGTGCCCGGGGTCAATCATCGCGGGCTGGCGCGGTGGTGACATGAGCAGGGAACCGCTCGCGCGGCGCAGCCATGGCACTTCCTTGACAGCTCTGGCCGCATCGCTGGACAGCGTCGTTGCGGCTGCCGGCGTCGGGATGCGTTCGCCATGTGTGGTCGTGCCGGTTGGTGCTCTGTGCAACCACTTGGATGCCGCGTCAACTGCAGTCGGCAGCACTCTGCCTGGTGCAGGGTGCGACGGGCGCGCGGAAGGTCAACCAGTCGCCGTCACTGTCCCCTTGCGTGTGGCATGCAGGCGATGGCGGTAGCGCGTACGCAGCCCATCCGCTAGGCACAGCCCCGCGACGTTCAGCACCGGTTTTGCTGAAACTGAGATGCTGCCAATCACCCCATATCCATGACGAACCATCCCAACCACGCAAATACCACGCGAGCTTCCCGCTCGTAGAATCGAAGCGCCGAGGACATCACGGCATCACGGCGGCCAGCCCTGCTGACAGCCAAGCGAACTTTTCCGATTGAGCAACCTGCAACAGGAAACATCAATGAACGTCCGCGAACTCCTGCAGTCCAAGAAGCAAACCGTCATCACCATCGACATTGAAGACACCATCGGCGCCGCCGCACACAAAATGAGTGCGAACAAGATCGCCGCACTGGTGGTGATGAAGGACGACGCACCGGTAAGCATGATTTCCGAAAAGGACATCGTGCGCAGCGTGGCCGACGATGGCCCGCAAGCGGTACGCCGGGTAATCTCCAGCCTGCCCTCGACCGGCCTTGAGGTCATCTCACCCGACGCTACCCTCAAGCAGGCCATGGCGCTGATGACGTACTCGCGCCACCGCCACCTGATGGTGACCGAGGCCTCAAAGCTGGTCGGCGTGCTCAGCCTGGGCGATATCGTCAAGAACCTGCTGAGCGATCTGGAGCTCGAGAAAGCGGTGCTGCAGGACATCTACACCGCCGCACACTGAGCCGAGGGCGAGCGTGCAGGCCGACCCGTGCAGACAATATGCACGGGCATCAGCGCAACCACGCTCGCCAGCTCCGTAATGGTTGTCCGTCGGCGATTGGGTACGAGCGGCACTGCGCCGCAACGCCTCGATCCAATCTTCCGCGGGCCACGGCATGACGAAATCGATTCCCGCACAAGCAACCGAAAAATTCAGGCGTGGACGTCGTGGAAGCACCGACGCCCAGCCCTCTCCAACATCGTCACACAGGCAAAGTTGGAAAGCGTCCACAGCGGCGGCTCAACCGCGCACTTCGCGCACGGATCAGCCACGAATTCAGTGCGCACTGAGACCTTACCCGCGGTGAGATTGGTTTCGCCGGTCCAAAGCTTCTTCGTGCGCTGAAAGCGCGCCGCAGGCATATTTCTCAACCTGCTTCATCCTGCTTGAGATAACCGCTGCCTTCATCTCCACGAATCGCCCATATCCACCAGGGCGTAGCGGGGTGATCGTCAAAGACAATGAATGGCCCCATGCCGAGCCCGCGTGCTGAATTCAGTGCTGCAACACCTTGGCGGGCAGCTGAGCCATCCTTCGACGTGCTAGGATCGGAGCACAGGCTCAGCCTGCTTCGCGCTCGGCGCAGCCCTTTCGTTGGTTGCGCACATCGCTCCTTCTCATGCGTTACCTGCCCAGATCCATGGGTGGTCGCTCGACGGGAGTGCGCAATGCCCGGCTTCAAGACACGCAACGTGAAAGTCACCATCGGTGGCGACTCCTACCTGCTACGCGTGCTGAGCGACAAACAACAGCTCAGCGACCTGGAGGGGCATGGCAAGCGTCTCCATATTTCCTCGGCGCAATGGGGTTTGTTCGGCCAGCTTTGGCCATCGGGCCAACTGCTTGCCCAGGCAATGTGCCGTTTCGACATCGAGGGCAAACGCATACTTCAGTTTTCCTGTGGAATCGGGCTTGCCAGCATTGTGCTGATGCGACGCGGCGTCGAGGTGATTGCCTGCGACGAACATCCATTGGCCGAGCCCTTCCTGGCGCACAATGCCGCCCTCAACGGATTGCCGCCGGTTCGGTTTCATCAGCTTCGTCATGGACAGGAGCTTTCCGCACTCGGCACTTTTGACCTGTTCATAGCCAGTGACGTTCTACAGGATCGATCACAGGCCGAGGTCATGGCGAACGTCGTATTGCGCCATGCCAAGCCCAGCGCCGAGGTGGTGATAATAGACCCGGGCTTGAGTAGCAGCGAGGAATTCAGCCGGATGCTGGGCAAGCAACGCTTCGCCCTCAAATCGACAAGATGTCGAATGCACGACGCCGACCCGGAGCCCTATCGCGGCCAGCTGTTGCACTACTCGCGCAACATGAGCTGTGCTGCGACATGAACCGTGCAGAGCGCGAAAGCAACGCCAAGATCACATGCACTTCCTGCGATGCACTGTGCTGCAGGCTCACCGTAATTTTGGGTAAGGAAGATTCAGTGCCTGCCCATCTGACAACCCATCAGGCCGGCGGCTTGCGCGTGATGGCCAAGGATCAGGACGGATGGTGCGTGGCACTGGATGGGCAGAAGATGAATTGTCGCATTTACGCCAGCAGACCCGCCGTCTGCAGGTCCTTTGCTGTAGGCGGGCCTTACTGTCGCGCTGAACGTGATGAACATGCCCAGCAGACAGCTCGCCTCATCGAAATGAAACTCATCGGAGGAACACGTCATGACGGCACCAAAGCGTACTAAAGGCCCCTACCCTGCTACAAGATCGGACTCCGTCTACGCGCCGAAGATCCATACCAATGATCTAAGCCGCGACCGCATCGCGGAAGATGTCGCGGAATTTCAAACATCCGGCGGCAAAATTGAAGTACTCGGCAACACACCCTTCCGGTGGAAACCACCTGTTGCGAAGCCCGCGACCAATGGCCGCATGCCTTACCCCGCGACAACCGATGGGCCAGCCGCTCCCAAGCCAACAGAACCCAAGCTAGCGACCTGAGCTGATACCCCGGCGTCGACCCCGCCGGGTTCTATCGCAAGCCACGGCGCGTAACGGGTGCGGCTGAGCTGCCGTTGACGAAGGGATTCAACTCGCTTCACGGGCACTTGCGAGAAGCCCGGCCGAGGCCTTGCGGAGTGCTCATGTCGAAGCCAGGGAAATTCGGCGCAGCGTTCAAGCGTGGCGCGATTGCGATGGCGCTTATTCGATCCAAATCGGTCGATACAACCAAATTTTCTATTGAATAAATATTTAATTTTGGAAATGAAATACCCCACATCTACGCCTGATTGAATGAATGCGTTCGGACCTTGCCGGACAATGGATGCCTCTCATCGACGAAACACTGCGTATACACAAGAGCGCGGTCTTCGGCAGGGCGCCTGCGGTTGGAAGGGAGCAGCTTTGAACATCCAGAGACGGCCCCCGGGGACTTGGTTTCGTCGCTTCGCAACGTAAGAGCCGGCCAAGGAGCGGCTAACCAGGACTCCTGATCCGTCCGTGAAGCCTTCACCCGCGGGGAGCCCGCCCTCAAGGGACCCCTGCATCCCCCGGCCGTGGCGTTCGGACCGCCCATACCTTCCCGCATTCGCAAGGCTTCTGCGCATGAACAGCGGTATTGGAAGTATTTGGCCGTGGTCCCTTGAGACTCATTCCTTACTGTCATAGAGTGCGCCGAGCGTGCTTGCCGCGCCCTTTGCGTCAGAAGGGCCACTGTCTTGGAGACATGTGAGGGGGGAGTACATGGAAGAGGGAGAGGCGCACGAACCTTTTACCCGGCGATCCCTGGATCGTCGGTGGCTTGCCTGTGGCTTAGGCCTGTTGGGCATTGCACTGTCGGCGCTTGTTGGCGTCATGCAGCATCGCGATAACCAGCAACACGAACGCAAACGGTTCGATCAGGTCACCGATGCAGCCACCGCCATGCTGCAGACACAACTCGCGATGTTCGACCAAGGGCTGCGCGGTGCCAGGGGAGCAATCATTGCCGCCGGCCCCCAACTGGACCGGGACCGCTTCCGTGCCTACAGCGCCTCGCGTGACTATGCACGCGAGTTCCCAGGCATACGCGGTTATGGATACATCCAGCGTGTAGCAGCGGAGGACCACAACGCGTTCATCGAGGCCGCCCGCACCGACGGCATGCCGGATTTCAAAGTGCACACACTTGCTCCCAACGATGGCGAACGCTTCGTCATTCGTTACATGGAGCCGATGGTGAACAACGAGGCTGCTCTCGGCTTGGATATTGCTTCCGACCCTGTGCGACGTGCGGCGGCGGAACTTGCGGCAAGAAGTGGCCAAGCCTCATTCACTCCGCCAATCACATTGGTGCAGGAGGCAGGCTTGAAACGGCATGGCTTCTTGCTTCTGCTGCCGATCTACGCCTCACACAACACCCCGGGAACGGCAGAGGAGCGATGGATGGACGTGCGAGGTTGGGTGGTCGCGCCGCTGACGATAGATGCCGTCCTCGATCGCTTGGAGCATGAAGAACGCCCCTACGCGATTGCGCTTACGGATGTTGGCGAAAATGCCAGTAGCGGTCCGTTCTATACCAGCCCCGATTTTGACTCGCTGGACTCCGCTGCGCCGCAGTCGGTACGCCACATGAACATCTATGGGCGTGACTGGCGCGTGCAGTTCAAGGCGCGAACGGCCTTCGTCCCCGGCCTTGGCCTCCCTACGCCTTGGCTGGTTTCGCTTGTGGCCGCCGGGCTGGGGCTGCTGAGCGTCGCGGTCTGGTACCTGGTGACCACGGCACGCGTGCGTCGACGCGCGGCGTTCCTCGATCACGCACAGCTGCTGGCGCTGGTGTCAGGCTCAAGTGAGACCATCATCGCTTGTGATCCTCTCGGACGCATCACCTTATGGAATGCGGCCGCAGAGAAAACCCTGGGCTATACACCGGGCGAAGCGCTTGGCCGGAATGTCAACGGCATGCTCGTTGACGAAGCAGGTGACCCCGTCTTCGATGATCTTTCCACGGACATCATCGGTGAACCGCATCAGTTGCGCCGCAAGGACCTAGGATTGGCCGATGTGCTCGCCAGCCTCTCGGTCATCCGCGACCCGGCCGGCCACATGCAGGGCGCGTCATTCTTCCTGCACGACATCTCGCACCATCTTCGCGCGGAGGAGCAGTTCAGGCGGGTCGTGGAGGCCTCCCCCAGTGCGATTCTGATGGTGAATGAAGCTGGCGGCATCCAACTGGCTAATGCAAAAGCCGAGGAATTGTTTGGCTATCCACGAGAAGAGCTGTTGGGCAAGACCATGGATCGTCTTCTGCCCGTTGAGACGCGTGGCCACCACGCCGGCTACATTGAACGCTACTTCCAACAACCTCAGGCACGCGCGATGGGCGCGGGCCGCGACCTCTACGGGCTCCGGCGCGACGGTGCGCGGGTACCGGTCGAGATAGGCCTGAACCCCATAAACACCGCAGAAGGTCGTTTCGCGCTCGCCTTCATCATCGACATAACCGAGCGCAAACGGCATGAGGAAGGCATCATGCGCCTCAATGCTACGCTCGAACAGCAGGTGCTGGAGCGAACCGAGCAGATACGTACCTACTCCTCACGTCTGGGAGCCATCCTGCAGCATGCCGGCTATGCCATCATCGCAACTGACCTGCGGGGTCGTATTACGCTCTTCAATCCCGCCGCAGAACGCATGCTGGGGTATGAAGCCAACGAAGTCACCTCCAGCGATACCAACGCCGATAGGCTGCATGACCGAGAAGAACTCCGCTCCCGCGCTTCCGCGTTGTCGACGCAGCACCACAGCAAAGTCAGCGCCTCCTTTGCGCAGATTGCCGCCCTCACCACGTGCAAGGGAAGCGACATTGCCGAGTGGACGTATGTATGTGCCGACGGCAGCCGACTTCCCGTCGCGCTGAATGTGAGTACGTTACAGGACGACCAGGATGAGGCATCCGGCTTCCTGATAATGGCCTCGGACCTAACCGAGCAGAAGCAGCGCGATTCAGCATTGCACCATGCCATCACCGCAGCGGAGCAGGCCAATCGCTCCAAAAGCGATTTCTTGGCAAACATGAGTCATGAAATCCGCACACCCATGAACGCCATCCTGGGCATGCTCTACCTGTTGGACCGCGCAGATCTGCCTGTTGCCGCAAAGGACATGACTCGCAAGATCAATGTGGCGGCGCGCTCGTTGCTGAGCATCATCAACGATGTGCTGGATTTCTCGAAGATCGAAGCCGGGCGGATCGAATTGGAGCATGCCCCCTTTGATCTGGCCGAGGTGCTCGACAACGTCGCCACGCTCATGGCATCTGCAGTTGATACGCGGTCAGTGGAAATGCTGGTTTCGCCGACGCCGGAGGGTGCACGCTACCTGCGGGGCGACGCCCTGCGCTTGGGCCAGGTGCTTGTGAACCTGGTCAGCAACGCCATCAAATTCACCGAGCGCGGCGAGGTCGGGCTGCGCGTCTCGCGGCTTCCCTGCAGTGACGCACACAAGATCCGCCTGCGCTTCTCCGTCTTCGACACCGGCATGGGCATTCCGCAGGAGAAGCAATCCATGGTCTTCTCTCCGTTCTCGCAGGTCGATTCATCGACCACTCGACGTTTTGGTGGCACTGGCCTGGGCTTGAGTATCTGCCGGAAGCTGGTGACATTGATGGGAGGCACTCTCGAAGTAGAAAGCAGCCCCGGCCGAGGCAGCACCTTTTTCTTCACGCTCGACTTTCCGCTGGCAAGCGCGCCGGGCGACAAACTACCGATACAGGGCCCTTGGCATGTGCTGGTGGCAGATGATCATGATCTGGCGCGGGAGCACCTGAGTACCCTCATCAACGGATTCGGCTGGACAACCGAGGAGGTCGTATCCGGCGGAGAGGCAGTCGAGCGTGTCACGACGACTAACGCCAAACACTGTGATGTCGTCCTGATGGACTGGCAGATGCACGGAATGGATGGGCTTGCCGCCGCAGCAGACATTCGCCGTCGGGTAAAAACCGCACAGCAACCCATCATCATCATGGTCACTGCCTTCGAACGAAAACTGGTTGATGATGAGGTAGACCGTGCTGCGGTTGACGTTGTATTGACCAAACCGGTCACCGCATCGGTGCTCTACAACACAATCAACGAAACACTCTCCTTACGAAATCCCGCATTGCGTACGCGAAACAGCGCAGCTCCCTCCAGCCATCGACTGGAGGGCTATCGTCTCCTCGTCGTCGACGATAGCGAGATCAACCGTGAAGTGGCACAACGCATCTTGGAAGACGAGGGTGCCGTTGTGGAGCAGGCCTGCGATGGTCGCGAGGCCCTGAACCTGCTGCGCGACAGGCCCGAGCGTTGCGACGCCGTGCTGATGGACGTGCAGATGCCGGTGATGGATGGTTATGAAGCTACCCGCCATATCCGGGCATCGCCCATGCTCGTTGGGATGCCCATCATCGCGCTGACCGCGGGGGCCTTCAAATCACAGCAGGATGCTGCGCTGTCGGCGGGCATGAATGCCTTCGTGGCGAAGCCCTTCGAGGTACCTGATTTGATCGCGGCCATCCTGCGATCTACACATACTGCTCTGCAGCTGCGCATGCCGCGTCCAGACCGGCTGCGAGCGGTTCCGGACCTGACGACCGGATCGGTGTCAGATCCAGCCAGCATTCCGCTGCTCGACGTCGACAAAGGCCTGACCTACTGGCGAGAGACAGGCCCTTACAAGCGAAATCTGGCGTTGTTCGCAAGGCGCTACGAAAATTCGGTGGAGGGAGTCCAAACCTGCCTGGCCCGGCATGACATACAACAGGCAGGCGCCGACTTGCACCGCATGCGTGGCGCGGCCGCAGTGCTTGCGATGTTGCGCCTGGCTGCCGCATGCGCCGAAGTCGAGGAATGTCTGGCACAGAGATCAGACGCCGCCGATGCGCTACAGAGAATGGCATCCGTGCTCGCAAAAACACTGGAAAGCCTGCAGCACTACATGCAAGCCGGTGCTATCGATCTTCACCCCTCCAGCCCCTATCCAGATATCAATCCTGTCAGCGCGCTTGAGGAACTGCTTGCTGCACTGGACAGCGACAGCCCCGAAGCGATTGAACGCGCACTCACCGGCCTACCTGCCGGGCTGCCCGAAGATGTCCGGCAGCGCATCCTGCTGTGCATCGAGGAATTTGATTACCGCGCTGCCGAACATGATGTCCGCGCCTTGTTGAAGAACATCAAACCCAATTCAACTTCTATCCAATCATCACCCCAGGATTGATGGACATGCCCAGCGGACCCATCCTCTGTGTGGACGACGAACCCAACAATTTGGCGCTTCTTCGCCAAATCCTTGGTGACGATTACAAACTGGTGTTTGCGCGTGATGGCGAACAGGCGCTGCATGTTGCCGGCAAGCATGCACCAAGCCTGGTATTGCTGGACGTGGAGATGCCAGGCATGGATGGTTACCAAGTGGCGGCCGCGCTCAAAGCGAATGCCGCCACTGAACATATACCTGTGATCTTTGTCACCGCGCTGAACCGCGAAGTGGACGAGCGCGCGGGCTTCGCCTGTGGCGGTGTGGACTACATCACCAAGCCCGTTTCGCCGTTCATCCTGCGCGCGCGCGTGAACACGCACCTGTCGCTTGTTCGTGCCTCCGCATTGAGCAGCAGCTACCAGGATGCCATTCAGATGCTAAGCGTGGCCGGACACTACAACGATTCGGATACCGGCGCGCATATCTGGCGCATGGCCGCCTATGCCCGTGTTCTTGCCGAAGCAGTGGGCTGGGAGATTCCCAAGGCAAAGCTCCTCGAACAGGCCGCACCGATGCATGACACCGGCAAAATCGGAATTCCTGACGCGATCCTGAAGAAGCCGGGCAAGCTGGACGCCGGTGAGTGGGAGATCATGCAGCGTCACACGCTTATCGGGTTTGAGATTCTCAGCCGCAGCACAGCTCCTTTGTTCGAACTGGCAGCGGAGATCGCCCTAAATCATCACGAACGCTGGGACGGAACAGGCTATCCACACCGTCTGACCGGCAGCTGCATCCCGGAATCGGCCCGCATCGTGGCAATCGCAGATGTGTTCGATGCCTTGGCAAGCAGGCGCCCGTATAAGGAGCCGTGGCCGATGAATGCCGTCGTCGAGAAGATACTGGAAGGTCGCGGCACTCACTTCGATCCGCACATGGTGGACGCCTTCGGAAAATGCTTGCCGGAAATCCTTAAAATAAGGCGCTACTGGGATCAGCAGGAAGCGGAGCCGACAGCTGCTACTGGTCCGCCTGCACAAGCAAATTGACCTATGGCAGTGAGTGGCTGGCATGCCGGTCTGCCCCAACCCCGCCACGACTGCAGATGCAGGGATACTCAAAAACCGGGGAACAGCATTCCGGAGTGCAGTAACAGCGGCACGCTCCAAGTCATGACCGGGACGCCCAACCTTTGTCAGGGCGCCCATGGCCGTAAAGCTGGCCATCACGGCTGGAGCGGGGAATGTGTTGAACGAGTACAAGGCTACCCGTCTGGACCCGGATTACAGCTCGTGTACCTACCGGCAGATTCTTTCCAGGCAGGCTCAGCGCAGCGTTAGCGTTGGCCGCGCCACTTTCCGAAATGTACCCCCACTTCTACCCACAACGTCGCTGGATGTCCGTGGAAAAGTTCGGACCAACTCGCACAAAAAAGCCCGCATTTCTGCGGGCTTAGTATGAATTCTGGACTTGCTTGGACGCCCTGGTATCAGGCGATGGTGCCGCTTATCCGAATCGAACGGATGACCTACTGTTTACAAGACAGTTGCTCTACCAACTGAGCTAAAGCGGCAAGACGTATTGCGTGCTGCGGTTGCGCGATGGTGGCGCTGCAACCGGTGGGAAGCCGGTTCTGAACCCGGCGCTTCCCGAACCCTGCCGTGGCGGGGCGCGCCATTCTACCGCAGACGCGCGCAATCCAACGACTGTTGCTGGGCGGCCGCGGCACGCTGCTTCAAGCTGGCCGGGGTGGCGGTGCCAGCAGTAGCAGTGTCCACCCACCAGCTGGGCGCGATTTCGGTGCCGCTGGCGGCCAGCTTGGCCGGGAAGCCGGCGGCGGTGAGGCTGGCCAGGCGGCGCTCGGCGCCTTCGCGGTTGCGGTACTGGCCGAGGGCGACGGCATTGGCTTCCTCGCCTTGGGAAACAATGAAGTAATCGCTGAAACCGGCATCGACGATGCGCTTGGCCGTGGCCTGGGCTTCCTCACGCGAGGCTGCCGGGGCGATCATCACCCGGTAGCTGCTGGCAGCCTTGCCGGGCACCTCGCGCAGGCGCGGGCGGGCGACATCCGCGCCCAACGCGGTCAGCGCCGCCTGCGCCTGGGCCTGGCTGGCGTAGGGGCCAAGGCTGGCGCATTGCACGGCGGCAGCCGGTTTCGGTTCGGCCGGCTTGGCCTCGGCGGGCGGTGCCTGGACAGTGCTGGTTTCGACAGCTGCTACAGGCGCTGGTGCTGCTTCTGCCGGTTTGGCGGCGGCAACCGGAGCCGCAATGAGCGCGGCTGCCTCCGCCGTTGCGGCCACCGCATTGGCAGCGGGCGGAGCGGCGACGGCAGCGTTGTCCGCCGCCGGCGATGGCAGCACTTCAAGAGTGGCGACGCCGGGCTCGGCGCGCGGCACGGCAGCTACCGGCTCGGCACGCGGGGTCATCCACCAAAGCGCGACGCCCACGTTGAGGATGGCCAGCAGGACGATAAGGAGACGGGTCAGCATGGGGTGATCCTACCGGTCGCACGCGCCATGGTGAACCGCCCAGCGCGCCAGCCCATCGAGCACCAGTGCAGGCCGGTAATCGGCATCGGCCAGCAATGGCAGCAACGGCAATGCGCCGCCGCCGTGTATCACCAGCTCGGGCAGCGCCCCCAGCAGGATCTGCGCCTGGCGCAGGCTACGTTCGACCAGCGCCACCGCGGCACCGTCGCAGCCGGACGCCAAGGCATCGGCAGTGTCGTTGGCGAATTCGGCGTAGTCGCCGCCGCTGGCAGGCAGTTGCACAGCGCGCGCATGCAAGGCTTCACGCATGACGGTGGGCGAGGCAGCAATTCGACCGCCATGGTGCAGGCCGTCCGCATCGATCAGATCAATGGTCAGCGCGGTGCCTACACCGACCACCAGCACCGATTTTTGCGCTGGCGCGACGGCCAACAAGCCGAGGAAGCGGTCCACCCCGAATTTCTCCGGCCGCGCATAGGCCACGGTCACGCCGGCGCAGCGCGGCAAGGTTCTGGCCACCTGCACCTTGTCGAAGCGGCCTTGCAGGATCTGCATGACGTCCTCGGTCAAGGCCGGCGCCGCCACGCTGGCTACCCAGGCGGTGTCGCCCCTCGGCAGGGCCTCCAGCGCGCTGGCGGTGATGGCCTCGGCGCCATGCGCCCAGGCCTGCACGCTGCCGGCACGGTTGCCTTGCAACGGCGCAAATTTGAACCGCGAATTCCCCAGGTCAAACAACCAATCGCTCATGCCGCCCTCACGCTGACTTCGCCGGCATGGAAACAGGTCTCCTGCCCCGCAATGCTCACCCGCAACGCACCGTCCTCGGCCAGCCCGCAGGCCACGCCATCGTGCAGCACACCCGCTTCCTCCACCCGCACCGCGCGCCCGCGCAACACATCCATCGCCGCGTAGCGCGGCAGGAACGGTGCCAGACCCTGCTGTTCGAACTGCTGCAAGGCCGGCAGCAAGGCAGCCAGCAAGGCCACCACCACCGCATTGCGCGACACCTCGGCCTTGGCCAGGGTATCCAGATCGGTCCATGGCTGGCCAATATCGGCGGCGTTGGCCGCAGGCATGCGCACGTTCAAGCCCAGCCCGATCACCGCCCGCGCCGGGCCGGCAAATTCGCCACCGCCCTCCACCAGCAGGCCACCGAGCTTGTGCCCGTCGACGACCAAGTCGTTGGGCCATTTCAGGCCGGCGCCGGTGAAACCCAAGGCATGCAGGGCCTCGACCACCGCCACGCCTACCGCCAGGCTCAGCCCGCCCATCCGCGACAGGCCGCCGCCGAAGCCATGCGACAGCGACAGATAGATATGTGCGGCCAACGGCGAGGCCCAATGCCGGCCGCGGCGGCCGCGGCCGCCGGTCTGGCGTTCGGCCAGCAGGACCGCGGTTCCGCGCTCAGGCGCGCTGCGCTGCAGCAATTCGGTGTTGGTAGAGCTCACTGTCCAGCCAATTTCCAGATCGGACAGCAATGCCAGCACTGCCGCCGGAAGGCCAGCGCGGATCTTTGCCGGGTCCAGCAATTCCAGCGGCTGGGCCAGGCGGTAACCGTCGCCGGCTCGGCCCTCGATCAGCACCCCAGCGGCGCGAAGCCCTTGAATACGCTTCCAGACAGCCGCCCGGGTCAGGCCCAGTTCGCGCGCCAGCGCGTCGCCGGACAACGCCCCGGCACCCAGCTTGGCCAGCAATTGGCGGTCATCCACAGCAGTTTCCTCACGACAGACCGGGAAATTATGCGGCAAGGCTCACAGGCCGCCCAGCACCGGCCACCCAAACCGGAAGAAAAAGCAGGCTAGAATCGAGAATTAGCCCGCTCTTGGATGTTGACGATGCGCCACCTCGCTCATTGCCTGATCCTGTTGCTGGCGCCAGTTGCAGCGCAGGCTTCGGACGCGCTCGGTGGCGCTGGCCAAAGTGCGTGCAGCTATGCGCCGGCCGAAGTGGAGCGGGTCGCGGCCCCGGCCGCCGCCGTTGGCATCGCCAACACCCCACCTGCAACCCCAGCCCCGGCCAAAACCGCTACCCCGCGTGCTGCTGGTGGCGGCAGCGACGACGACCTGCTGCCACGCCTGCGCGCACCGCGCTGGCACCGCTTGCTGCCCGGGATGTTCCGCTGATCCAGTCGTTGTTGCGCTGGTGGCAGCGCACACCTCCGCCGCTTGATGACGCTCTCTGGCAGCAGACCTGCCGGCAATGCCCGTGGCTGCACGGCGTCTCGGCAGAGCGCGAACGCAGGCTGCGCGCCCTGGTGGAACTGTTCCTGCAGCGCAAGACCATCACCCCGGTTGCCGGGCTGGAACTGGATGATGGCCAGCGCATGCTGCTGGCTACGCTGTGCTGCCTGCCGCTGATCGAATTCGGCCGCAAAGGCCTGCATGGCTGGTCCGAACTGGTGGTCTACCCGAATGCGTTCCGCGTGCGCCACAGCCATACCGATGCGGCCGGCGTGCTGCATGAGTGGGACGACGAACTGATCGGCGAGGCCTGGGGCAGCGGACCGCTGATTCTGTCGTGGGCCGATGTGCAGGCCGACCTCGCCGAACCGCAGGCCGGCTACTGCGTGGCGGTGCATGAAATGGCGCACAAGATCGATGCGCTCGATGGCGCCATCGACGGCACCCCGCCATTGCCACGCGAATGGCAGCGGCAATGGGCGCGGGATTTCCAGAAGGCCTATGACGCATTCTGCGCGCAGGTGGATGCGGATGTGGAGACCGTGATCGACCCGTATGCGGCCGAAGCACCGGAAGAGTTTTTCGCGGTGGTCAGCGAGTACCACTTCACCGCGCCGGAACTGCTGGTGCAGACGATGCCAGAGGTGGCGGCGCACCTGCGGCGGTTTTATGGGCCGGTTGACGGTGGTCTGCGGTAGAGCAGGATCAACGGCCAACCCCTCTCCAGCCCTCCCCTACGCACTACGTGCGCAAGGGAGGGTGCAGAAGCACGTGTTTCGCTCCTCCCGTTGACGTAGCCAACCAGCTCTCCCCCACGCACCACCTGCGCAAGGGAGAGAGCAGTGCGCGCGCTTTCGCCCCCTCCCTTTGGCGCAAGCCAAGGGGAGGGTTGGGGAGGGGTTTGTTTTTGACTTTTGCTTTAGTGCTCCCCTCACGCAGCCAGCGCAAAGAACACACACACAGCCGGCGAACCCCAGCCCTTCCGGGATCAGATACCCGGCGGCAGGGTCACTTCGAAACGGGCGCCGCCCAGTTCCTCGGAACGTTTGACCTGCAACTGGCCGCGGTAGGCCTTGATCAGATCCTGCACGATCGACAGGCCGATGCCATGGCCCTGCACGCGCTCGTCGCCACGCACGCCACGCTGCAGCACCTTGGCGATGTTGTCCTCGGCAATGCCGGGGCCATCGTCATCCACCGCCAGCATCAGGCCGGCGCGCTTGCCGTTGCCTGCGGTGATTGGACGAGCTGTCAGCAGTACCCTGCGATTGGCCCACTTGAAGGCGTTTTCCAGCAGGTTGCCCAGCAGTTCCTGCAGGTCGCCCGGCTCGCCGTAGAAGCTCACGCCCGGCGTCACTTCAAATTCGCACAGCACGCCCTTGCTGGCGTAGACCTTTTCCAGCCCGCGCACGATCTCCTCGGCGGTGGTCTCGATCGGCACCGGCGCGGAGAACAGCTTGTGCCCCGACGATGCGGCACGCGCCAGCTGGTAGGACACCAGGTTGTTCATGCGCTGCAGCTGCACGCCCACTTCCTCGCGCAACTCGGTGTCGTTGCTGGCGCCGCTTTCCAGTTGGGTACGCAGCACTGCCAGAGGTGTTTTCAGGCTGTGCGCCAGATCGGCCAGGGTGTTGCGCTGGCGCTCAAGGTTCTCGCGCTCGCTTTCGATGAAGGCGTTGATGCTTTCGGTCAGCGGTTCCAGTTCGCGCGGGTGCAGTTCACTCATGCGCTCGCGTTCGCCGCGCTGCACGCGGGTCAGTTCGTTGATCACGCGCTTGAGCGGGCGCAGGCTCCATTGCAGCACCAGGGTCTGCAGCAGCAGCAGAATCAGGCCGGTGACACCCAGCCAGAACCACACCGCCGCACGGAAGCTGCGCAGCTGCATGCCCAGCGCGCGCGAATCCTCGAGCACGTAGATGGTGTACGGAAATTCGGATTCGGGTGCGCCATCACCGCCCCAGACCAGTCCCATGCCATAGCGGTAGACCTCGCCCGGGGTGCCGTCGATCTGGGTGATGGGCAGCGGGCCTTCGAACACTTCCTCGCGCGGCTTGAGCGTGTGGTCGCTCACGTCCGGCAGCATCGGGCCCTCGGCCGACATCGAATTGGCGACATGGCCGGGCATCACCACCTGCAGGTACAGGCCGCTGCCGGGCACATCAAAGCGTGGATCCGGTGGCTGTTCGCGGATGTACAGCGAGCCATCACGGGTGAAATCGATGCCACCGGCATAGGCGGTGGCGTAATTCTTCAGGCGCTCGCTGAGGTTGTCGCGCGCGGTCTGGCCGAACGCGGCATCCAGCGCATAGCCGGCCAACGCAAGGAAGGCAACCAGGCCCACCGAGGCAGCCAGCAGCTGGCGGGCCTGCAGGGAGCGGGGCCGCCAACGCTTCAATAGCCACTGACGGCCCGTCATGACGCAATGCCCCTACGGGGCTCAGCCCTCGTTGCGCGGAATCGCGAAACGGTAGCCGCGGCCACGCACGGTTTCGATCGGCTTCAACTCACCGTCCGGATCCAGCTTCTTGCGCAGGCGGCCGATGAACACTTCCAGCACGTTGGAGTCGCGGTCGAAGTCCTGCTGGTAGATGTGCTCGGTCAGGTCGGCCTTGGAGACCAACTCACCGGCATGCATCATCAGGTACTCCAGCACCTTGTACTCGTAGCTGGTCAGGTCGACATTGCTGCCGGCCACGCTCACCGTCTGTGCGGCCAGGTCCAGCGCCACCGGGCCGCATTCCAGAGTCGGCTTGGACCAGCCAGCGGCGCGGCGCAGCAGCGCGTTGACGCGGGCGAGCAGCTCTTCGACATGGAACGGCTTGACCAGGTAGTCGTCGGCGCCCTGCTTCAGGCCCTCGACCTTGTCCTGCCAGCTGGAACGCGCGGTCAGGATCAGTACCGGGAATTTCTTGCCCTCGTCACGCAGCGCGCGGATCAGTTCCATGCCCGACATCTTGGGCAGGCCCAGATCAATGATGCCCACGTCGAACGGCACTTCGCGGCCCATATACAGGCCTTCCTCGCCATCCTGAGCGGCATCCACGGCAAAACCTTCGCGCTTGAGGCGGGCCGCAAGGGTTTCCCGCAGCGGGGCTTCGTCTTCAACCAGAAGGATACGCATGAACTCTCCCTAGTACTTTGGGCCGGCCAAGGGGCCAGCGTGTGTATTCAAAAACCCACAACCACTATCGCTGTTCAGGAGTTATCGCCGCGTGGTGGCAGCTCCGCCCGCTGGTCGCGCGGGTGGTCTCGTGAAGGCGAAGGGTCGTCCATGTAGCGTACGCGCCCACGGTCATCCATGTATTTGACACGATTGATGTCGCGGCCGTCATACGGCACGCGTTCTGCGCCAAGGATGCGCCCACCGGTCTCTCGTTGCACCCGCCGCACCGCATCGGACAGCGAACGGTCATTCCCCTGCCGGCCCGCGCGTGCAAAGCGCTCACTACCGTCGCCAGCGCGGGCGGTATCGGCGCGCGGCGGCTGCGGCTGCTGGGCCGACGCCACGACCACGCCCGGACCGGCCACGACCAGCGCGGCAAGCAGAGCGACGAGCAGACGACGACGGGAAAACGAATGCATGTGACAGATCCTAGCGGACAGCGAGGCAACGTTCAAAATTCGTAAACGGCGGCCCGGAGAGATTTTCCACGGACCTTACGAAATTGACCCAAATTCTTGATTTTTAGGGGTGAATCCGATCTGAACCCTGCCCCTGCCATGCGCACTTGTTCAGCAAAATGACCGGACAAATAGCTTGTTGCCATCCGGGTGCGGCGTTCAGGCCACCCGCGCGGCGTGGCTGCGGGTGACCTGCAGTGCCTGCTCCAGCAACGCCCAGCCGGCGCCGGGCCGGTGCGCGCCCTCGCTGAGCACCTGGCGGAAGCCACGCCCACCGGGTTGCCCGTGGAACAGGCCAAGCAGGTGACGGGTGATGTGCTTCAAGGCCAGCCCGGCGTCCAGCTGTGCCTCCACGTACGGGCGCAGCGCCAGCAGCAGTTCCTCGCGCCCGCGCAATGGCTGGCCGGTCTGGGCACAGTCCAGCGCGTGCAGCACGTAGGGGTCGTGGTAGGCGGCGCGGCCAAGCATCACTCCGTCCAGGTGCTGCATATGCTGCTGGGCGGCCTCGACCGTGGCGATGCCACCGTTGATCACCACCGGCAGCTGCGGGCGCTCGCGCTTGAGCTGGTAGGCCCATTCATAGCGCAGCGGCGGGATCTCGCGGTTCTCCTTGGGCGAGAGCCCCTTGAGCCAGGCATTGCGGGCGTGCACCACCACCATCGCGGCACCGGCCTGGGCCTGACGATCCACAAAGCCGGCAAACACCTCGTAGTCCTTGTCCTCGTCCACGCCCAGGCGGCATTTCACCGTGATCGGGATATCCACCGCCGCCACCATCGCCGCGACGCAGTCGGCCACCAGTTCAGGCTCGCGCATCAGGCAGGCGCCAAAGCGCCCGGCCTGGACCCGGTCCGAGGGGCAGCCGCAGTTGAGGTTGACCTCGTCATAGCCCCAATCGGCGGCAATCCGCGCGGCCTGCGCCAGCGCGGCCGGGTCGCTGCCACCGAGCTGCAGCGCCAGCGGCTGTTCCACCGGATTGAAACCGATCAGCCGCTCGCGGTCGCCATGAATCACCGCATTGGCATGCACCATCTCGGTGTAAAGCCGCGCACCCGGCGCCAGCAGCCGGTGGAAAACCCGGCAATGCCTGTCGGTCCAATCCATCATCGGGGCAACGGACAGGCGCAGGGAGTCGGCGTAGCGGGTGTCGGGCGTGGCGGAAAGCAGGGACATGATCGGGTCGGAAGTCAGGTGGCTGCGCGGCCGCAACGGGCGCCGGCGGGGGAACGGGCTGCAAAGAGTAAACGACCGGGCTGAACCCCGCCGTGCCGGGGCCGCCAGTGCGCTGTCTTGAATCTCGCCGTTTACCCAGGAAAAAGTCCGCAGAGCGGAGCAAAGCGGGCCAGTTTTGGTATCGCTCAGCGCGCCGGTGCGCCCTACCCGGCCCTTGTTCCGGCCCCGCCAGAGCGAAGTGATACCCGGGCTCGACGACGGCACTGCGCCTTTCGCGCTTACGGCAGTGGGCCAAACACCAGCAGCAGGGCCACCCAGGTCAGCTTGCACAGCACGTGCAACAGCTGGTCGACGTTGTAGCTGATGCGGTGGCCGCATTTGAGATCGTCGATCAGCGCATGCGCCAGCACTTCCAGCACACCCAGCAACATGCTGCCGGTGACCCAGCCAACCGCGCCGCCATGGATCACCGCGTGGGCGCCCAGTGCCTGGTACCAAGGCACGCCGGCCATCGGGGTGAAGCGGTTCTTTGCCCTGGACAGAAACTCGCCCTGCAAGGGGTAGTCCGCCAGCGCATGGCCGACGATCAGCAGCACAAACATGGACAACGACGGCATCAGGGACATGTGCTGGCAGGTTTGAAGTCTGGGAGGGAGTCTGGCACTACTTTGAGGTCGCCGTGAAGATGCCATCCCCTTGCATCGGCGGATGTATGATCAAGGGCTCAAGTCGCTGCACATCAAGCGCATGCGGTGCGCCAAGTGAAACGGCGCTGCGCTTGCGGCGGCTGCAGCCCATCCAGCGCCGCACAGAAATCACCGCCATGGTGCAGCGTAGACACGTGCGCCAGCATTGCGAGCTCAGCCTGTTGCGCAGGCCGCGCATCACCTGGCAACCCATGCATTTGCAGTGGCTCTACGCGCGAACACATATACGCGGTCCACTTCGATACAGGCCAGGTCGGCCGCTTCGGCGTGCACTACTCCGCTCGCTTTCAACGTCATGCCGCAATGCTTGGCCAGGCGTTCAACATGTGTGTAGATATCCACCGGCGCATTGCAGTACGCCATGCTGGCGGCGCCGATGCACATGTCGATGTTGGTCTCGTGGGCAAGCCGCAATACTTTCATCGGGGCAAGTGACGTGGCCAATGCATCGAGGCTGATGTTCTCAGGCACTTCAGAGCTGTGCCGCGCTTCATCTGCAAGATGCAACGCCTGCGCAGCATGTGGCATGCACTCCGCAAGGCTCGGCGACAGACAGCGCAAAAACGCCGAGCACAGGAAACCTTTTCGCGGCTGTCAAACAGCAGCATCGGCATCATGCTGACAGGTACTGCCAGCACGCACGACAGTACCTGCTACGAATACTGCAACCACGCACGTTCCATGATTCCACAATGGCCTCCTGCCTCGCGCGCCCGGCTGACGGCGTCGACAAATGTGCGCGGAGTGTAGCCACGCACCGTAAGACGCCAGCGTGGTCGCCTCACCCGGGCGCGAGCGCGTGCCCGCTAGAATCCATGCCCCCTGCCCCGCTGAGCCTGCCCGATGAATCCCTATGTCCTGTTGGCCTGCGCCATTGCCCTGGAAGTGGCCGCCACCTCATTGCTCAAGGCCTCCGACGGCATGAGCCGGCTATGGCCTACGGTCGGCGCGCTGCTGGGTTACAGCCTGTGCTTCTGGTTGCTGGCGCTGGTGATGAAAACCATCCCGACCGGCATCGCCTACGCGATCTGGTCCGGTGTCGGCATCGTACTGATCTCGCTGATCGGGCTGTTCGTGTTCAAACAGAAGCTCGACCTGGCCGCCATCATCGGCATCGGCCTGATCTGCGCCGGGGTACTGGTGATCAACCTGTTCTCGCGCGCATCGGCGCATTGATACGCAGCCGGGTACTGGTGCAGCGCGATACAGCGGCGGTATGCAGCGCCGCACTTGACCTGCCCGTGGTTGCGGCCTATTTTGTGCGTCGCCAAGGTATACATCTCTTTATCCGAATGAAGGGATGTATTTAAACGGGAATCCGGTGACGCAGGCCACATGGCTGCCATTCCGGAGCTGCCCCGCAGCGGTGAATGGAAACGACCGCCGTCAACAGCACTGGGGTGATACCCGGGAAGCGACGGCTACTAGGTGGGTGCAGGCGCACCCGTGTCCATCAGCCCGAATACCGGCCTGGGCCAGGGGATGTGTCGTCCCCTGTTTCGACCTGGAATCTCCGCGGGGAGCTTGCCGGTGCCGCCGTCTGCCACAGGCAGGCGGTCGGGTGCTGCGCTGCCTCCACGCAAGAGACCGGTTCGCCCGCGGGGGCGAAGGTCGCTGGCGGGGTGGAAGCGGCTGCAAGGCGCGCGGCACCGCGCGGTTCCTTCGTTCCTCAATGCCCAAGCAATGAGGAAACAACATGACCATCATTACCAACCTGGGATTCCCCCGGATCGGCGCGCGCCGCGAACTCAAGCACGCGCTGGAAAGCTACTGGCGCGGCGAAACCGATGCCGCACAGCTGCAGGCCAGCGCCGCCGCGCTGCGTGCCCGCCACTGGCAGCTGCAGCGCGATGCCGGTGTGGACGTGCCACCCAGCAATGACTTCAGCCTGTACGACCACGTGCTGGACACCGCCTTCCTGTTCGATGCCATTCCCGCCCGCTACCGCGCCCTGCTGCACAGCACGCCACTGGACGCCTACTTCGCGATGGCGCGCGGGCTGCAGCGTGACGGGCTGGATCTGCATGCGCTGGAAATGACCAAATGGTTTGATACCAACTACCACTACCTGGTGCCGGAACTGCAGCGCGGGCAAAGCTTCCACCTGCGCGGCGACAAGCCACTTGCCGAATACCGCGAAGCCAAGGCGCTGGGCATCGAGACGCGGCCGGTGCTGCTGGGTCCGGTCAGCTTCCTGCTGCTGTCCAAGACCAGCGATGGCAGCAACCCGCTGGACCTGCTGGACAACCTGCTGCCGGTCTACGCGCAGCTATTGGCCGCATTGAAGCAGGAAGGCGCGCAATGGCTGCAGCTGGACGAGCCGGTGCTGGTGCAGGACCTGGATGCCGCCAGCAAGGCCGCGTTCGAACGTGCCTACGCCTATTTCAGCGCCTTGCCGCGCCCGGACATCCTGCTGGCCACCTACTTCGGCGCACTCGAGGACAACCTTGCACTGGCCACCACGCTGCCGGTTGAAGGCCTGCACGTGGACCTGGTGCGCGCACCCGAGCAGCTGGATGCGGTGGTGCGTGCGCTGCCGGCCGAACGCGTGCTGTCGCTGGGCCTGGTCAACGGCCGCAACATCTGGCGCAGCCCCTTGGACAACGCATTGATCCTGGCGCGCTACGCGCTCGGCCATCGCGGTGCCGACAAACTATGGCTGGCGCCGTCCTGCTCGCTGCTGCACTGCCCGGTGGATCTTGGCCTGGAGAAAAAGCTCGATGCCGAACTGCGCGACTGGCTGGCGTTCTCGCGGCAGAAACTGCAGGAACTGCGCGTACTGGCCGATGCGCTGGACGGCAAACCCGACGCCGAACAGGCGCTGGGCCGGGCACGCGAGGCCATCGATGCACGCCGTCGTTCGCCGCGCGTGCACAACCCAAAGGTGAAAGCGCGCCTGGCTGCATTGTCCGCAGCCGATGCCCGCCGCGACACGCCGCACGCGCAACGTCAGCTGCTGCAGGCCGATGCACTGCGCCTGCCGGCCTTCCCCACCACAACAATCGGCTCCTTCCCACAGACCCAGGACGTACGCCTGGCGCGCGCCCAGAACAAGGCCGGCAAGCTCTCCGATGCCGACTACGACACCTTCCTGGCCGAACAGACCGCGCTGTGCGTGCGCGCCCAGGAACAGATCGGCCTGGACGTGCTGGTGCATGGCGAGTTCGAACGCAACGACATGGTCGAGTACTTCGGCGAACAGCTCGATGGCTTCGCCTTCACCGGCAACGGCTGGGTGCAGAGCTACGGCTCACGCTGCGTGAAACCACCGATCATCTTCGGCGATGTCAGCCGCCCGGCGCCGATGACGGTGCGCTGGTCGCAGTACGCCCAATCACTGACCGACAAGCCGATGAAGGGCATGCTGACCGGACCGGTGACTGTGTTGCAGTGGTCGTTCGTACGCGATGACCAGGCCCGCGCCGACACCTGCCGGCAGATCGCACTGGCCCTGCGCGATGAAGTGCAGGACCTGGAGGCAGCCGGCATTGCCGCCATCCAGATCGACGAGCCGGCCCTGCGCGAAGGCCTGCCACTGCGCCGCGCGCACTGGCAGGACTATCTGGACTGGGCCGTGCAGAGCTTCCGCATCAGTGCCAGCGGCGTGGCCGATGCCACCCAGATCCATACCCACATGTGCTACGCCCAGTTCAACGACATCATCGAAGCGGTGGCCGCACTGGATGCGGACGTGATCTCGATTGAAACCTCGCGCTCGCGGATGGAGCTGCTGGATGCCTTCGCCCGCTTCGACTATCCAAACCAGATCGGCCCGGGTGTCTACGACATCCATTCCCCGCGCGTACCCGACAGCGCGGAGATGGTGGATCTGCTGCGCAAGGCCGCGGCGGTGCTGCCGGCCGGGAAGCTGTGGGTCAACCCGGACTGCGGCCTGAAAACCCGCGCCTGGCCGGAAACCCGCGCCGCGCTGGAAGCGATGGTCGATGCGGCGCGCACCCTGCGCAGGGAGCATGCTGCGGTTTGAGAGCGGTGCGTTCAGGCCAGACGGAGGGGGGCTTTAGCCCCCTCCCTTTCGCGTCAGCGAAGGGGGGAAGAAGGCCTGCTTGCGCGCCACTGGCGCGCGGCCTGATGAACGACCGAAGGCTGTACCTTCGGGCCGGGCGGGTTGGGGAGGGGGGCTTTGGCTCTCTACCTGCTTCGCGGCTTACGCCGCTCCCACAAGGATTGTGTGGAACGCCTATGCCGAGCATGGCTCGGCACTACCTGCTTTGCCCCCTCCCTTTCGCGTAGCGAAGGGGAGGGTTGGGGAGGGGTGCTTTGGCTCTCTACCTGCTTCGCGGCTTACGCCGCTCCCACAAGGATTGTGTGGAACGCCTATGCCGAGCATGGCTCGGCACTACCTGCTTTGCCCCCTCCCTTTCGCGTAGCGAAGGGGAGGGTTGGGGAGGGGTGCTTTGGCTCTACCTGCTTCGCGGCTTACGCCGCTCCTGCACGTGCGTGTGGAACGCCCCTGCCGAGCATGGCTCGGCACTACCTGCTTGACTCCCTCCCTTTCGCGTAGCGAAGGGGAGGGTTGGGGAGGGGTGCTTTGGCTCTACCTGCTTCGCGGCTTACGCCGCTCCCACAAGAATTGTGTGGAACGCCTCTGCCGAGTGTGGCTCGGCACTGCGTTGGCCCTGCCGTAAACTGTGCATCCCCCGCGTCAGGAAGCTGCCGATGTACGGAACAGACGTTGCGCTGCTGGTCGTCGACCTGCAGCCGGATTTCATGCCTGGTGGCGCGCTGCCCTGCCAGCAGGGTGATGCGATCGTGCCCGGCATCGCCGCGCTGCTGGAAGCACGCCACTACGCAACCGTTGTCGCCACGCAGGATTGGCACCCGGCCGACCATGCTTCCTTCGCCAGTCAGCATGCAGGCCGCAAACCGTTCGAATCGATCGCGCTGCATGGCCAGGCGCAGACGCTGTGGCCGGATCACTGCGTGCAGGGCAGCGCCGGTGCCGGCCTGGACGCACGGGTGGACTGGAAGCATGCCGACCTGATCCTGCGCAAAGGCACGCAGCGCGACGTGGATTCGTACAGCGCGTTCCGCGAGAACATCGGCCCGCAGGCCACGCGTGCGCCCACCGGGCTGGCCGGCTGGCTGCATGAACGCGGCATCCGCGAAGTGCATGTGTGCGGGCTGGCGCGCGACTACTGCGTGCTGTGGAGCGCGCAGGATGCCGCCATCAGCGGCTTTGCCGTGCGCTTTCTGTGGGATCTGACCCGGCCGGTAAGCGCGGACAACGATGCCGTCACCCGCATCGCTTTGAGCGAATGCGGGATCCAGATCGGCTGATCAGCGGAACACCACCGTGCGGTGCCCGTTGAGCAGGATGCGGTGCTCCACGTGCCGGCGCACCGCACGCGCCAGTACCTGCGATTCGGTATCACTGCCCAGCTGCACCAGATCACGCGGCGTCATGGCGTGATCCACGCGCGCCACGTCCTGCTCGATGATCGGGCCTTCGTCCAGATCGGACGTCACGTAATGCGCGGTGGCGCCGATGATCTTGACCCCGCGCGCATGCGCCTGGTGGTACGGCTGCGCACCCTTGAAGCTGGGCAGGAAGCTGTGGTGGATGTTGATCGCCCGCCCGGACAGCGCCTGGCATAGCCGCGGCGACAGAATCTGCATGTAGCGCGCCAGCACCACCAGATCGATGCGCTCACGTTCGACCAGGTCGATGATCTGCTGTTCCTGCTGCTCGCGGTTGTCGGCGTCCACCGGCAGGTGGTGGAACGGCACGCCATAGGAACTGGACAGCGCGGAAAAATCGTTGTGGTTGGAGGCCACCGCGGCGATATCCACCTTCAACTGGCGGCTATGGGTGCGGAACAGCAGATCATTGAGGCAGTGGCCCTGCTTGCTGACCAGCACCAGCAGCCGCGCACGGCGGCGCGCATCGTGCAGCTGCCAATCCATCGCGAACGACGCGCCCAGCGCCTGCAGGCGCTCGCGCACCTGCGGCTCATCACCGGCCTTGCGCATGTCGAAATGCACGCGCAGAAAGAAACGGCCGCTTTCATCGTCGCCGAACTGCTGCGCATCGAGGATGTTGCAGCCCGCCTCGAACAGCAGGCCGGACACGCCGTAGACGATACCGGTACGGTCCGGGCAGGAAAGGGTGAGGATGAAATCAGGACGCATGGTCAACGACATCTAACAGGCGGGCCGTGGAAAGTAACCGTTCCGGCCACTCCCCGCCAAGACAGTTGCAGCTGACACCGTCGCCTGTGGCTCAGTGCGGGTGCACGGTCAGTGCCACCAGCCGCAGCACCAGCGGGCGCACCAGCAGCACGCAGAAGAAGGCGATCGGCATCGCCAGGCTGTAGGACGACAACACCCGCCGCACGAACTGCCCATCAATATTGGAATTGGCGGCGGTGATCACGATGCACATCAGCATGGCCATGATCGAGGACATGAAGAAGGCGAACACATAAGGCGTGGCACGGACATGCAGTTTCCTGCGTCCAATGGCAGCGGGACGGGACTCGATCATTCGGCGGCCTCCATTCATCGACGCAATCAGGCGATTGCAGGGCCGGCATCATAGGCAGCGGCCCGACGCTCGGCTAGGCTGAGCCGGCTTGGCACTTTATAAAGAATTCCTTTGCAATCACCCCGGAAAATACCGGCAAGCATGAACACTCTCCAGTCCATCCGCAGCTTCATCCGCACCGCCGATGCCGGCAGCCTTGCCGCCGCAGCGCGCACGCTGGGGATCAGCGCCGCCGCAGTGGGCCAGAACATCGCCCGGCTGGAAACCCACCTGGGCGTGCGCCTGTTCAACCGCACCACCCGCCAACTGGCATTGACCGAGCGCGGCGCACTGTACCTGGCGCAGGTGCGCCATATCGAACGCGACCTGCAACGGGCACAGGCAGCGGTGACCGATCCGGATGCAACCCCGGCTGGCCGCCTGCGCATCGCCAGTACCGCCGCCTTCGGGCGGCACGTGCTTGCGCCCCTGTTGCCGGCCCTGCAGCAGCGCTATCCGCGGCTGGAACTGGAACTGCTGCTGGCCGACCGCACCGTCGACCATGCGCATGAAAACGTGGATGTCAGCATCCGCATCGAACCACAGCTGGAGGAAGGACTGGTGGCACGCCCACTCGCCCAGGTGCCGCTGCTGTTCTGTGCCTCGCCCGCCTACCTGGCCAGTGCCGGCACCCCGCAGGCGCCGGAAGACCTGCACGCACACCGCTGCCTGCTGTTCCGCTATCCGACCGATGGCCGCTATCTGCCCTGGCGCTTCGTCCGCGACGGCCTGCGTTTCAGTGCCGACGTGCGGCCGGCCATGGTCAGCGACGATGTCGATGCGCTAGCGGCCATGGCCGCGAACGGCGGCGGCATCACCCGCCTGACCGCTTTCGTCGCCGCACCCTATATCGCGCGCGGCGAGCTGCAGGCCTTGTTCCAGAGCGAGGTGGCCGGCGCCGCACAGGCCTCGCCCGAGCCGATGCAGCTGTTCCTGTGCGTCAGCGACCGCCGCGATCTGACCCCGAAAGTACGCTCGTTGCTGCAGCACATCGTCGAGTCGCTGCCCCCGGCGTGGCGCGCGGACAGCGACCCCGCCTGAGCGTCAGCGGCCTGCCCGCTGACGCTCAAAGGGGAATCCAGCTCAGCCCTGCTCGGCGGGCTTGAACAGGCCACGCAGTTCGTGCGGTTCGCAGCGCAGGTACTGCGGCGATGCGCTCACCTGGGCGCCGAGTGCGGCAGCGGCATGCCATGGCCAGCGCGGGTCGTACAGGATGCCGCGGGCAATGCCGATCGCATCGGCCTTGCCTTCGTTGAGAATGGCTTCGGCATGGGCCGGTTCGGTGATCAGGCCCACCGCGATCACCGGCGTGTCGATCTCGGCCTTGATCGCCGCCGCCTGCGGTACCTGGTAACCCGGGCCAACCGGAATCTGCTGGCGCGGGTCCAGACCACCGCTGGACACATGCAGGAAATCATTGCCGCGCGCTTCCAGCGCCTTGGCCAGCACGATGCTCTGCGCCACGTCCCAGCCGCCCTCCACCCAATCGGTGGCGGAAATGCGCACACCCAGCGCGACATTGCCTGGCACCACCGCGCGCACTGCATCGAAAACGCGCAGCAGCAGGCGCATGCGGTTTTCCAGCGATCCGCCGTACTGGTCATTGCGCTGGTTGCTCAACGGCGACAGGAACTGGTGCAGCAGGTAGCCGTGCGCGGCATGCAGTTCGATCAACTCCAGCCCGAGCCGTACAGCGCGCCGTGCAGCTGCAACGAAATCCTCGATCACCGCATCGATGCCGGCCGCATCCAGCGCTTCGGGCGTGGGGTCACCGGCCTTGAACGGCAGTGCGGACGGCGCCAGCACCTGCCAGCCGTGCGTCTGCCCAGGAGCAATGGCCGCGCCGCCCTGCCACGGCTTTGCGGTGGACGCCTTGCGCCCGGCATGCGCCAGCTGCACGCCTATCGGCATCGGCGACCAGCGCCGTACCGATGCCAGCACCTTGCCCAACGCGGCCTCGGTGGCATCGTCCCACAGGCCCAGATCGGCCCAGCTGATGCGTGCGCGTGGCGACACCGCAGTGGCCTCGATGATCAGCAGGCCGGCACCTGACTGCGCCAACTGGCCAAGATGGATGGTGTGCCAATCGGTGGCATCGCCCTCATCGGCCGAGTACTGGCACATCGGTGCGATGACGATACGGTTGGACAGGGCAAGCGGGCCTAGCGACAACGGTGAGAAAAGCTGACTCACGTGGGGCGTTCCATCAAACGGGAAAGGCGACCATTGCACGCTGCCGCAGCCGCCGATTCAACCGGTGTGATGGATCACTGCGTCTTGGCACCATCAAGCAGGAAGGCCAGCGCCTGCGCGCACGGCATCTGCACCTTCAACGACAGCAAGGCATCGGCGCGGGTCCGGCCCAGATTGACCGCTGCTATCGGCAGGCCGGCCTTGGCGGCGGCATCGACGAAGCGGAAACCCGAATACACCATCAGCGACGAGCCCACCACCAGCACCGCATCCGAGCGCTGCAGGTGCTCATGCACCGCCGCCACACGTTCGCGCGGCACGTTCTCACCGAAGAACACCACATCCGGCTTGAGCACGCCGCCACAGGCCTCGCAGGCGGGCACGTTGAAGCTGGAGAAATCGGCTTCCAGATCGGCATCACCGTCGGGCGCGATGCCCGCGTGCAACGCGTCCCAGCCCGGGTTGGCAGCGAGCAGGCGTTGCTGCAGAAGCTCGCGCGGGCTGCGCCGTTCGCAGCCCATGCAGCGCACCTGGTCCAGCCGCCCGTGCAGATCAATCACGGTATGGCTGCCGGCACGCTGGTGCAGGCAGTCCACGTTCTGCGTCAACAACAGTTCGACGCGGCCATCCGCCTCCAACGCCGCCAGCGCATGGTGGCTGGCATTGGGCCGCGCCTGACCGAAACGCGGCCAGCCCAGCAGGCTGCGCGCCCAGTAACGCTGGCGGGTTGCCTGCTCGCCCATGAAGGCCTGGTAGGTCACCGGCGGCGTGCGCTTCCATTGGCCGTCGCTGTCGCGGTAATCGGGAATGCCGGAGTCGGTGCTGCAACCGGCGCCAGTGACCACGAACAGGCGCCGATGGCTGGCAATGAACTCCGGCAGTTCGGTGATCACCGCCGGCGACAAACGCCCGGGCTGGACCGAAGAAGTCGTCATCGCCGCATCACTCAGGCCGGTGTCGGCAGTGCCGGCACGCTGGTTGGGTGGCCTTCGGTATCGAGTGCGATCATCACGAAGCTGCCCTTGGTGCAGAGCTTGCGTTCACCGCTGTGCAGGTCTTCGGCAATCAGTTCGACTTCCACATGCATCGAACTGCGCCCTACCCGGACCACCCGGCCGATGGTTTCCACCATCTGCCCGATGCGGATCGGCAGCTTGAAATCGACCTGGTCCGAGCGTGCGGTAACCACCGTGCAGCGCGAATAACGGGCAGCAGCCAGGAACGCAGCCTTGTCCATCCACGCCAACGCCTGGCCGCCGAACAGCGTGCCCATATGGTTGGCGTGGTTGGGGAATACGATTTCCGCCATGCGGACTTCAACCGGCGGATTGGTTTCGAGGATGGGGGTCATGGCGATCACCTGTAAGTTCACGCCGATGATACGCCCGCCCGGCTGTGCAGCTTGTGTACGCAGCCAAGGCTTTGTAGGAGCGGCGTAAGCCGCGAAGCCGATAAAGCCTCAGCAACAGCAAAGGCCCCCCTCCCCAACCCTCCCCTTCACCTGCGGTGAAAAGGAGGGAGACAAGCACAGCCGCGACGCCCCGCTCTACTCCCTCCCTTGCGCAACGCGCAGGGGAGGGTTGGGGAGGGGTGCCTTTGCTGTTGCTGTTGCTGTTGCCTGAGCATCCTGAAAAAAGCGAACAGGCTTTACGTGTAGAGCCTGAAGCCCCCCTCCCCAGCCCTCCCCTTCACCTGCGGTGAAAGGGAGGGAGCCAAGCGCGCTTGGCGCAGGCGAAAATCAGAACGCCATATCGAACGCTACTTCACCCTGCACGCCGACCTGGTAGGCAGATGCACGGCGTTCGAAGAAGTTGGTCAGTTCCTGCACGTCCTGCAGCTCCATGAAAGGCAGCGGGTTGCGCACGTTGTACTTCTTGGCCATGCCCAGCTTCAGGAAATGGTTGTCGGCGCAGTGCTGCAGGTACTGGCGCATGTCGCGGGTGGAAATGCCGGCCACGCCGCCGGAGAGCACGTCCTCGGCGAACTGAACTTCGCAGTCGATGGCTTCTTCCAGCATCTGGTAGACCTCCTGCTCCATCTTCGCGTCGAACAGATCGGGTTCCTCGGCGCGGATCTTGCGCACGCACTCGAACGCGAATTCCATGTGGCAGCTCTCGTCGCGGAACACCCAGTTGGTGCCGGAGGCCAGCCCCGGCAGCAGGCCGCGCGAACGGAAGTAGTACACGTAGGCGAAGGCGGCAAAGAAGAACAGGCCTTCGATGCAGGCGGCAAAGCAGATCTGGTTGAGCAGGAACTGGCGGCGGTCCTCACGGGTTTCCAGGCGCTTGGTTTCCTGCAGCGAGTCGATCCACTTGAAGCAGAAGTCGGCCTTCTTCTTGATCGAGTCGATGTTCTCCACTGCCGCGAAGGCCTTGAAGCGCTCTTCCGGGTCCGGCAGGTAGTTGTCCAGCAGGGTCAGGTAGAACTGCACGTGCAGCGCTTCTTCGTAGAGCTGGCGCGACAGGTACATGCGCGCTTCCGGCGCATTGAGGTGCTGGTACAGGTTCAGCACCAGGTTGTTCGACACGATGGAATCGCCAGTGGCGAAGAACGCGACCAGGCGGTGGATCAGATGCTGATCGGCCGGCGACATCTTCTGGTGCAGGTCGGTGATGTCGATCTGGAAATTGATCTCCTCCACCGTCCAGCTGTTCTTGATGGCGTTGCGGTACATCTCGTAGAAGTCCGGGTAACGCATCGGACGCAGGGTCAGCTCGAAGCCGGGATCGAGCAGCATTTGACGGGGGGACTCGGACATGTTGGATCTCCATTCCCTTCTCCCTGCGGGAGAAGGTGGCGCGCAGCGCCGGATGAGGGTTGGTACTGGGAGGCTTGGGTCTGCTTGCTTGCAGAGCGCCCTCACCCCAACCCCTCTCCCGCGCGCGGGAGAGGGGCTTGAGCAATTACTGGCAGGCTTCGCAGGCTTCCGGGTTTTCCAGCGAGCAGGCCACGGCTTCTACCGGGGTGTAGCTGCTGACCGTGGTCTTGGCGATCTTGGTGGCCGGACGCGAGCGCAGGTAATAGGTGGTCTTGATGCCCTTCTTCCACGCGTACATGTACATGGACGACATTGCGCCGATGTTCGGGCTTTCCATGAACAGGTTGAGCGAAGCCGATTGGTCGATGAAGGCGCCGCGGTCAGCAGCCATGTCGATCAGCGAACGCATCGGCAGTTCCCAGGCGGTGCGGTAGATATGCCGCAGCGTTTCCGGGATCTGCGGCAGGTTCTGGATCGAGCCGTCAGCCAGCTTGATCGCATCGCGCATCTCCGCCGTCCACATACCCAGCTGCTTCAACTCGGTCACCAGATGACGGTTGATCTGCAGGAAATCGCCGGACAGGGTTTCGCGCTTGAACAGGTTGGACACCTGCGGTTCCACGCATTCGTAGCAACCGGCAATGGAGGCGATGGTGGCGGTAGGCGCAATGGCGATCATCAGCGAGTTGCGCAGGCCGTGCTGCTTGATGCGCTCACGCAGCGCGTCCCAGCGCGCGGTATCTTCCGGTACCACGTTCCAGGCGTCGAACTGCAGTTCGCCATGGGCGGCACGGGTGTCGTTGAACGAAGGATGCTTGCCGCGTTCCTGGGCCAGTTCGCAGGACACTTCCAGTGCGTGGAAGTAGATGGCCTCGGCGATCTTGGCCGACAGCGCGCGGGCTTCGTCCGAATCAAACGCCATGCGCTTGCGGAAGAACACGTCCTGCAGGCCCATGCAGCCCAGGCCGACCGGGCGCCAGCGCAGGTTGCCGCGGCGGGCGGTTTCAATCGGGTAGAAGTTCAGGTCGATGACGCGGTCAAGCTGGCGCACGGCCAGGCGCACGGTCTCGGCCAGCTTCTCGAAATCGAAGTCGCCGTGGGCGTCGAGGTGGTTGCCCAGGTTGATCGAGCCCAGGTTGCAGACCGCGGTCTCATCGTTGGAGGTGATCTCCAGGATCTCGGTGCACAGGTTGGACAGGTGGATCACGTTGCCGGCGCGCAGGGTCTGGTTGCTGGCCAGGTTGCACTTGTCCTTGAACGTCATCCAGCCATTGCCGGTCTCGGCCAGGGTGCGCATCATCCGCGAATACAGCTTGCGGGCGGACACGCTCTTGCGCGCCTTGCCCTGGGTTTCAGCCTGCACATAGGCCTGCTCGAACGCCGGGCCGTACAGGTCGGTGAGCTCCGGCACCACGCGCGGGTCGAACAGCGACCATTCCTGGTCGGCTTCCACGCGCTGCATGAACAGGTCCGGCACCCAGTTGGCCAGGTTGAGGTTGTGGGTACGGCGCGAATCGTCACCGGCGTTGTCGCGCAGCTCGAGGAAGTCCTCGATGTCGGCGTGCCAGGTTTCCAGATACACGCAGGCCGCGCCCTTGCGCTTGCCACCCTGGTTGACCGCAGCCACCGAGGAATCCAGCGTCTTCAGCCACGGCACGATGCCGTTGGAGTGGCCGTTGGTCGACTTGATCAGCGAGCCGCGCGAGCGCACGCGGGTATAGCTGACGCCGATGCCGCCACTGAACTTGGACAGCTGCGCGATATCGGCATAGCGGTCATAGATGGATTCCAGCGAATCCTGCGGCGAATCCAGCAGGAAGCACGAGGACAGCTGCTCGTGACTGGTACCGGCGTTGAACAGGGTCGGGCTGGACGGCAGGTAGTCCAGGCTGCCCAGCCGCTGGTACAGCGCCAGTGCTTCGGGCACGTCTTCGCTCAGCGCGCTGGCGATGCGCAGGAAGAACTGCTGCGGCGTTTCGATGACCTTGCGCGTATGCGGGTGACGCAGCAGGTAGCGGTCATACAGGGTGCGCAGACCGAAGTAATCGAAGTTCAGGTCGTAACCCGGATCGATCGCATCGTTGAGCTTGCGTGCATTGACCTGCACGAAATTGAGCAGGCGGTCGTTGATCAGGCCCACTTCGTGGCCACGGCCGACTGACTGCGAAAACGCATGGATCTCCTGCCCGGACACTTCCTTGCCGATGAAGTTGGCCAGCAGGCGCGCGGCCAGGCGTCCGTATTCGGGCTCTTCGCCGATCAGCAGCGCGGCGGTACGGATCGACAGCTCATCCAGTTCCTGGGTGCTGGCGCCGTTGTACAGGCCGGAGATGGTGCGCGTGGCCACGCGCATCGGGTCCACCGCATGCAGGCCCTCACAGCAGCGCTGGATGGCGCGGACGATCTTGTTCAGGTCTACCGGCTCGGTGCTGCCATTGCGCTTGGTCACGCTCATGGCGGTGGCGGTCGGCGGCGGGGTCAGTTCAAAACCGGCTTCAGCCGGAGCGACGTCAGTATGAGTGGCAGTCACGACGATGGTGTCCTTGCAAACGTTATGCACGCAGCTCCTGCCCGCGCAGAAAGCAGAGCCGGTACGGAGGCGCGAGCATGGAAGGACGGCGTCGCAGCAGCCGCGACAGCCCACGACCCGACGGTCGCAGCAGCCACGGCACCACGTCACCAGCCGTCTTCCCCTCGAAGACACCGCAGCCGGCACCACGCGGTGTGCATCGCGTGGCTGTCGGCAGGTCTTCGGACTCATGGGCGCGAAGGCCAGGGCCTTCTTCCTACTCCGCCGCTTCCCAAGGCCGCTTGCCTCAGTGCTGTGTGGCGGGGTCGTTCCCAATTACCGCTGCGGGGCAGTGCCGGAATGGCCTTAACGGCGTCACCGGCTTCCCTTTCAATCCAACGAGGCACGCCCCGTTGGAACCGACGGGACACAAGATAGTGTGGGTACATGGCAGGGTCAACACCAAATCTAGTAAAAATATGGCGAGCCTTGGGGCATAAGGGCTGCGCTGCAACTGTACGGATATTGGTGATTGGAACTGTCCGAAAAGACTGCGCAGTCAAGTAGGTGGCGAGCACTTTATTGAGGCAAAACGTGGATTTGAAGCGGACCGGCCAGTGGCGCGCCCAACAGGGCATGACTTTCGGCCGAGGCCAAACACCGCCCGGGCGATGAAGCTGGCCTTACCCTCAAGGATGAACTCACACCATGCGCGCGATTGGACTCACCGCCTTGCTGTTGCTGCTACCTGCTGCCGGACACGCCGCCAACATGAAGTCCCCGCGGTTGTCGGCCGCCCAATGCGGCGTCGAAACCGACTACGACGTGCTGGTCGATGGCGGCGGTATCTGGTTGCGCCGCGACACTGCCAGCTTGCGCGAAATCGTTTTCCACGATGGTCAGTTGAGCGTGGATGGCCACATGCAGGAAGTGTCACCCGATGATGCCCAGCGATTGCGCGCATTGGAAGTCGGGGTACGCCAGTTGATGCCGGCGGTCACCGGCATCGCCACCGAATCGGTGGGCATCAGCTTCGATACGCTGGATGCGGTGTATGAGGGTCTGACAGGCCACGCTAACTCCCGCAAGGTCCGCAAGCTGCGCAGGGAGGCCGAACATTTTGTCGAGCAGACCATTGGCCGCGGCCGCTGGGAGCGGGATCTTTTCAACGAGGGCTTCGAAGCGCGGGTCCAGGATGCTGCCGAGACCCTGAGCGGCTCCATCGCCCGCAGCGTTCTGTGGGCGGTATTTACCGGTCGCGAGGACAAGCTGGACGCGCATGCAGACCAGCTCGGCGAGGAGCTGGACCAGCGCCTGGAAGCCCGCGCGCTTGCACTGGAACAACATGCACAATCCCTTTGCACACAGGTCCAAGGACTTGATCGCCTGCAGTCGGCACTGGAGTTCCGCTTCAACGGCCAGCCACTGCAGATGATGTGGGTTAGCGACGATAACGCCCCGATGGCGGCACGCGAAGATGCCACTGACCGCAGCATCCCGCTGCCTGCACGCTAAAAATCACTGATATTGGTAGTGCCGAGCCATGCTCGGCAGGAGCTTTGCCGGTAGAGCCCTTGCCGAGCATGGCTCGGCACTACAGGGCATGGTCTTGTAGGAGCGGCGTAAGCCGTGAAGCTGGCATTGCTTGAAAGGCCGCAAAAGCCAACCCCCTCCCCTACGCTTCGCCAAATGGAAGGCGGCGTAGTGCCGAGCCATGCTCGGCAGGAGCTTTACCGGTAGAGCCCTTGCCGAGCATGGCTCGGCACTACAGGGCATGGTCTTGTGGGAGCGGCGTAAGCCGCGAAGCTGGCATTGCTTGAACGGCCGCAAAAGCCAACCCCTCCCCAAACCCTCCCTTGGCTTCGCCAAAGGGAGGGGGTCGTAGCATCACCCCTTCGGCAGCTGCGCCAGTTCCTCGCGCACCAGCCGCACCACCAGCTTGTCCAGGGTATCGACCGAATAGTTATCCACCTCATGCACGGTCTCACTGCCTGGGCCGCTGGAAGGATCATTGGCATCCTTGTAGGTGAGGAAGATGAAACGACCGCCGGTGTACTGGGCAATCTGCCGCTGCGCGATCTCGCCGGTGGTGTCCTGGCCCGATGCAGCCACACTCAACACCTTGATGCCCTTGCCCAGCGCCGCCAGCATGGTCTGCTCATAGCGCGGCTGCGGGTAGTCCATGTGCGGTGGCGCGTCCGCCAGCGACACCAGCAGGCGCGTGGTCGAGGCGCCGCGCCAGTTCATCGCCTGCACCGCATGATCAAAAGCCTCGTTCATCGCTTCCGGATAGTCGCCACCGCCATTGGCCTGCACGCCATCGAGCACCTTCTGGAAGGCAGACACGTTGTTGCTCAGGTCCCAACCGCGCACGAAGTACTCGTCGCCACGGTCGCGGTAGGTCACCAGGCCCAGGCAGATATCCGGATTGGACGGCAGCTTGGCAATATCGCGCACGATCCCCTGCAGGGAGTCACGCAGTTTGTCGATCTCATCGGCCATCGAACCGGTGGCATCCACCATGAACACCAGATCGAGTTTTGCCCGCGCCGGCAGCGCTGCATCGGCCACCACCACCTGCAAGGCATTCTTCTGCCCGCGCTGCAGGGCTGCGCTCACGGTCCTGCCGGCGCGGCGTACCTGTACCTGATAGCTGTCCGAATCACGGTTATCAAAGGCGTTGGGGTGCACCCACACCTGGCCACCGGCGTCGGTACGCGCCCACATCCGCGCACCATTGCGTGCACTTACCGCCACCTCCGCATCCGGAACCGGCCGGCCCTGCGCATCCACCAACTGCAAGCGGTGGCGCACGCTGATATCACGGCCGAGGGTGTTGGCTTCCTCGTGACCTTGCAGGAACTGCTGGAAGGCCGCGAAGTCGGCGTTGTCGTCGACCCACCGGCGGTAACAACTTCCTGCTGCTGGCGCACGGCAGTGCTGCTGGAAGCCGGCGCCATCGGCATTTCCGCAACAGCGTAACTCCCGTCGGCGGCCGCTTCGGCAACGGCTGCATCAGGCGAAGGTGCAACCGGCGCCGGCGGGGACGGTGGCGCCATCATCTTCGCCTCCGCACGGGAGCCATCACCGCGTCGCAGCCGGGCTTCTCCCCCAGCGATGTTGTGCTGCTGCGGCTTCGGGCTGGGATCGGCGACTTCACGCAATACCGGTGTATCGCTGCAGATGGTGGCGGCGGGCGCGTGGAAGTTGGGCTGGGTCTGGCGCATGCGCTGCGTGGCCGGCGCCTTGAGATCCCCCCTGCCCTCCGCGACCGGGAACGGCGTGTGGCGCACCTCCGCTGCCACCGGCAGGCCGAGCAACAACGTCACTGCGGCGGCCAGCGCCATGCTGCGAACTGCCGGCCTGTTTACAAGCTTCGAGCTACCCATGATTCCTGCTCCATGCGGGCCGCGTGATGCGGCGTACGGAGATGGAAACGGATGGGGATGCGGAGTGGGGTTAAACCCCTCCTCCGTAGTGCCGAGCCATGCTCGGCAGAGGACCTTATCGGTAATGCCCCTTGCCGAGCATGGCTCGGCACTACAGGGATGCTTTATCGGTAAGGCCCCCTGCCGAGCATCGCTCGGCACTACCGGCTCAGTGGCGGTGGGCGGTGCCCAGGTACTCGGCGCTCTGCATCTCGATCAGGCGGCTGGCGGTACGCTCGAAGGCGCCGGCCAGGCGGGTGCCGCTGTACAGCAGGGGCGGTGCGTCCTGCGCGGTGCAGACCAGGTTGACCTGGCGGTCGTACAGCTCATCGATCAGGTTGACGAAACGACGCGCCGCGTCTTCGTTCATGCGATCGAAATGGGGGATGCCACCCAGCAATACCGTGGTGAACTCACGTGCGATCTCGATGTAGTCCGAAGGACCACGCGGGCCTTCGCACAGCGCGGCGAAATCGAACCAGGCGATGCTCTTGCCGCGGCCACGCACCGGGATCTTGCGGCCTTCGATCTGGATGTTGCCACCACGTGCCTCCTCGGCACCGCTCAGCTCCTTCCAGCGCCCGGCCAACCAGGCATCACTCTCCGCATCCAGCGGGGCGCGGTATACCGGCGAGCGGGTCAGCGCGCGCATGCGGTAGTCCTCGGTGCCTTCGGCATACAACTCGACGCAATGCTTCTGCAGCAGCGCGATGGCCGGCAGGAAACTGTCGCGCTGCAGGCCATTGAGATAGAGGTTTTCCACTGCGGTATTGGACGTCGTCACCAGGGTCACGCCCTCGGCGAACAGGCGCTCCAGCAGCCTCCCCAACAACATCGCATCACCAATGTCGGTGACGAAAAACTCATCCAGCACCAGCACGCGCAACTTGTCGCGCCACTGCTGGGCAATCTTGGCCAACGGGTCGCTCTGCCCCTGGTGCAGGTGCAGCTGCTCGTGGATGCCGCGCATGAAGCGATGGAAATGGGTGCGGTACTTCTGCTCGATCGGCAGGCCGTCATAGAACAGGTCGACCAGGAAGGTCTTGCCGCGGCCTACGCCGCCCCAGAAGTACAGCCCCTTTACCGGCTCGGGCTTTTTCCAGAAGGCTGACAGCCGGTCCAGCCAGCCGTCCTGCGCGCTGTCGACGATTGCCAGGTGGATGCGGTCCAGCTCGGCCAGGGCCGCATGCTGGGCAACATCATCGCGCCAATCGCCACGGGCCACGCCGGCGGCGTAGCGTTGTGAGGGGATCATTGCATCCATGCTCAGTTGCTGCCGTCGGGCAGCCAACGCCGCACTTCATGCTGGATCGCGCCACGCAGATCGATCAACTTGCGGTGGAAGAAATGCGAGGTATCGGGCATGCGCACCAGCTGCGGCGGATTGGGCAGCGACTCCAGCCATTGGTACACGCTGTGCGCATCCACCACTTCGTCGGCATCGCCCTGCACCACCAACCAGTTGGCCGGCGGCTGCACTTCCGAGAAATCCCAGGTGCGGCGGCCGACCGGCGGCGCGATCGAGATCAGCGCCTGCGGCTGCAGCTGTGCGGCGGCGCGCAACGACACATAGGCGCCGAAGCTGAAGCCGGCCAGCCATAGCGCGGCGTCCGGGCGCTCACTGCGCACCCAGTTGACCACGGCGCGCAGATCGTCGGCTTCGCCTTCACCGTTGTCGTAGGTACCGGCCGAGGCACCGACGCTGCGGAAGTTGAAACGCACGGTGGTGATACCCAAGTCGCGCAGCGCGCGCGAAACCATGGTGACCACCTTGTTGTGCATGCTGCCGCCCTCGATGGACAGCGGGTGACAGATGACCGCGATGATGGGACGGGCAGCGGCCTCGCCCTCGGGCAGGTCGACACCGACTTCCAGAGGACCGGCCGGGCCGTCCAACATCAGCGTCGCCGATTCGTGGGGGAATGGGAGAGTTTGCATGCGGCCATAATAGCGGCCCCGTCCGGCGGCTTCACGCCCGGCCTTCACAACTGTCCAACTCCATGCATTTCCTTGTCCTGAGTGTGATCTGCAGCGTTCTGGTATCGGTGCTGCTGAAACTGGCACCGCGCCGCGGCATCGACATCGCCCAGGCGGTGACCTGGAACTACCTTGCCGCCAGCGTGCTGTCGTTGCTGTTGCTCAAGCCTTCGCTGCAGTCGCTGCAGAGCGGGCATACCCCGTGGCTGGCACTGCTAGGGCTGGCTGTGGCGCTGCCAGGCATCTTCCTGGTGCTGGCACGGGCGGTGCGCGAGGCCGGCATCGTACGCAGCGACGTGGCCCAGCGGCTGTCCCTGCTGCTGTCGCTGGCTGCCGCCTTCCTGCTGTTCGGCGAACAGGCCAATGGCTGGAAGCTGGCCGGCCTCGGGCTGGGCCTGCTGGCCATTGTTGGTGTGAGCGCGCGTGATGGCGATACCAAGCAGCATTCGCGTACCAGCTGGGGCTGGTTGCTGGGTGTGTGGGCAGGCTTTGCCTTGATCGACATCCTGCTGAAGCAGGTGGCTGCAGCCGGAACGCCTTCCACTGCCGCGCTGCTGGTGAGCTTCGGCATCGCCTTCGTGCTGATGCTGGGCTGGCAGTTGCAGCGGCATTTCATCGGCAAAAGCCGGATGACGCTGGCCAATCTCGGCTATGGCCTGCTGCTTGGCCTGCTCAACTTCGGCAACATCCTGTTCTACGTGCGCGCGCACCAGGCGCTGCCGGATAGCCCGGCAACGATCTTTGCCAGCATGAACATCGGCGTGGTGTGTCTGGGTGCACTGGTCGGCGTGCTGGTGTTCGGTGAGAAGACCAGCGCATGGAACCGGTTTGGTCTGGCGTTGGCGGTGGTGGCGATTGCCCTGATTGCGCGCGGGACGCTCTGAGGGACTGCAGCTGCGGCTCTTCTCCTCTCCCCTTGTGGCAGAGAATGCCGAAGGCAGGAGAGGGGGCGGCGTAGCCGCTTGCTTGGTTGTTCGCCAAGAGCCCCCCTCTCCCCAACCCTCTCCCGCAAGGGGAGAGGGGGCAGAACCCCCTCTGGCCACCCTCTCCTTGCACTCCCAGTTCCGGCGACCTCAAGCCAGCGAAAACGAACACGTCGCCAGAATCACCACTCGTTCCTGGTTCCTACCCTCTACTTCCTGCCATCAAGGCTCAAACCCCAGCAACAGCGGATCATGATCCGAGCTGCGCCACGGTCCCGGCACGTTGCGGCCCTGGTAACCCATCTCGTCGGCCTCGTCGGCATTGATATGCCACTCGGCCGCGCCCTTCAGCCGCGCGGCCATGCCCGGGCTCAACAAGGCGTGATCCAGGCGGCCGGTCAGGCCGTTGTAGACATAGCTGTAAGGCTGCTGCACGCCGGCCACCTTGAACGCATCCTGCCAACCGTCGGCATTCAAGGTGCGGATCGGGTCTTCCATCGCATAAGCGTTGAAGTCGCCCAGCAGTACCGCGTCGCGGCTGCCGCTGCCGGTGGGGTCGCCCTGCAACCAGCTGTGCAGCAGCTTGGCCGATTCCACCCGGGTCGCGTTCCAGCAGCCCTGGCCATCGTTCTGATCGGCGTCGGCGCCGCTTGCTTCCGAGCAGCCCTTGGACTTGAAGTGGTTGGCCACCATCACGAACGGCGTGCCCTTGCGGCCCATGCGGAAGGCCTGCGCCAGCGGTACGCGGCTGCGCTCACCGAACGGCTCGCGTTCCAGCACCGCCGGCTTGCCGAGCGGGCTCACTTTTGAAGCGCGGTAGATGATGCCGACCCGGATCGGATTGTCGCCGGGGCCTTGGCCAGCGTCGACAAAGCGCCAGTCGCCGTCCTTGCCCTGGGCGGCATTGAGCGCACGCACCAGCTGATCGATCGCCGAACCCGGGCCGTAGCCGTCGTTCTCCAGTTCCATCAGCGCGGCGACGTCGGCATTGAGGCTGCCGATGGTGGTGATCAGCTTGGCCTGCTGTGCGGCCTGCTGCTCGGCGGTCTTGGCGCCGCGCAGGGTCGGGTAGCCGCCGCCCTTGCCGTCGCCATTGAAATAATTCTCCAGATTGAAGGCGGCAATGCGCAGGCCGCCCGGTACGCTCGGCGCCTGCTGCGGACGCTGGGCATCCACCTGCAGCGGCGCGGTCAGCTGCAGCCGGTAGCCACCATCAAAACGCTGGTCGACGATGCCCTGCACGTCACGCAGCTGGGCGCCGCTGCGCAGCAGCGCCTGCGCCGGCAGATAGGACACCGCGCCCGGCTCGCGCTTGCCGCTGGCATCGTCCAAACGCAGCCGGCGGCGGTTGTTGTCGGCGATCACCGCCGCCTGCTCGGGGCTGCCGGCGGCGGCCACTTCGCTGGGCTGCCACAGGCGGCCACCGAAGGCCGCGGTCAGCTCGCCGTAACGCGACAGCTGGTCCTGCCCGGCCAGGGTCAGCCCGCCAGGAATGCGCACCTGCATCCCTTCCAGCGCCTCCCAGTTGGCCGGCGCCGCGCTCAACACCAGCGCTGCCGGCAGCGGCCGCGCGGTGCCCGGCTGGATGTTCTGCGCCTGCAGCGTGGTCAGGCTCTGCTCGCTCTTGCCGGCGGCCTGCTCTTCGACGGTACCGGTGATGCGCAGCCATTGCCCTACCTGCAGCGCCTGTTCCTTGGGCACGCGCACGAATACGGCGTCGGAGGTGCTGCTATCGCCGTCACCGGCGTCCTGCACGAAGATACCACCCAGACCATCGCGCATGTCGGCGGTCACTGCGCCCTCGATGGTGACGTTCTTGCCCGCGTAGGGGCTGCGCTCGGTGGCGCCCTGCACGCTGCCGATCGGCAGCACGACGGGCTTGGAAGGGGCAGCCAGCGCCGCGCCGGAACAGGCGGCAGCCAAGGCCAGGGCAAGCAGGGTACGGGTACAACGCATGGACGCACTCCGGGAAAGACGGAAACAGAAGCGCCGCCCTGCTCGGGCGGCGCTGGCTATTCTGCAGCAATCGGGTTGGTTGCCAGCTGCGTGAGTCTGGCGGCTTTCTATTTCAGATTGGAGGTCATCCAATCCACGGCGGCGTGGATCTGCTCCTCGCTGAGGCCGGCGTTGCCGCCCTTGGGCGGCATGATGCCGCCATCCGGGCCGGTATAGCCCTCGATGGCGTGCTTGTAGAGGGTGTCCTTGCCCTGCGCCAGGCGCTTGTCCCAGTGGCTGTGGTCCAGCGTGGGTGCGTTGCCGACGCCGCTGGTATGGCAGGCGGTGCACAGGTTGTCGAAGATGGTTTTGCCGTCCAGCGTGCCGCCGTAGGCACCGCTGGCTGCGGCTGCAGCGGCGGCCGCTGCGGAGGCGGCGGCCTGCGCGGAGGCACCGGTGGCGCCGGCGTATACCGCACCGATCGGCGCGATGCGCTGCTCGATGCGTTTGGTCGCGGTCGGCGAGACTTCCTTTGGAATGGCGTGCTGCAGGTAAGACGCGAAGATGATCAAGCCAATCGTGATGATGGCCAGGGTGGCGATCACGATGGAAAAGCGCTTCAGAAATTCAAGGTCGTAATTCCGCACGTCTCATCACCCCGGGCGAGTTGTCGGTGGACCAGCAGCTGCTGGGCGAGTATAGACCAGCGTCTGCCCGCCCCCGCAATGCCCATCAAGATGCGCACATCTGCGGCAACGCAACATGCTGTGCCGATGCGGGCACTCAGTGCGGCAGCGTGGCACCTGCAGCGCGCAGGCACAGTGCGCTGATCGCAGTGACCAGGTGTTCGCCATCGCGCAGGCCATCACGGCTGGGCGCAGTGGGGCCGACCAGTGCTTCGGTGAAGGCACCGACGATGCAGGCGGCGCTGATGTCCAGATCCTGCGCCGGCAGTTCACCTGCGCGCACGCCGTCTTCGAGAATGCGCTTGAACACATCGCCGAACAGACGCCGGCAACGGATACGCTCGGCTTCCACTTCCGGGTCCACCGGCTCGGCGATGAAGGCATAGGCCAGCCCGGGGCCGGCCATGGCGCGGCGCACGAACGAGGCCACCGCCCGCTGCAGTCGCTGCGGTGCCGGCGAGGGCTCGTCGGCGATGGCGGCCAGGATCTCCAACTCGTGCTCCACGGCGAAGGTGAGCACCTCGACGAACAGTTCCGCCTTGGATGGGAAATGCCGATAGATCAGACCGGTAGACACCCCCGCCTCGGCCGCCACCGCGGTGATCGGCGCATTCCTGTATCCACCGGCCGCCACCAACCGGCGGGCCGCGACCAGGATCCGCTCGCGGTTGCCCGCCAGCCGTTTTTCCATCAATTCCGAGCGCTTGTAAGCCATTTGTTGATTCTATGTTCAATTTTTGAATTTGTATTCACTTTTTGCCCGGGAGCCGCTAGGCTGCGGGCAAACGCCCGTGCCGACGGCCTGCCCGTCACCCCAACCCGGTGCGCCCCTTATTGCCACGCCGTACCGGAGCCAGCCATGCACGTCCCCACCCTGTCCTTTGATCTGGGCGAAGAAATCGACATGCTGCGCGAGAGCGTGGCGCAGTTTGCCGCCGCGCACATCGCCCCGCTCGCTGCCGAAGCCGACGCCAGCAACCACTTCCCCAACCAGCTCTGGCGCCTGCTCGGCGAACAAGGCCTGCTGGGCATGACCGTGGAAGAAGAATACGGCGGCAGCGGCATGGGTTACCTGGCGCACGTGGTGGCGATGGAGGAAATCTCGCGCGCCTCCGGTGGCATTGGCCTGTCCTATGGCGCGCACTCCAACCTCTGCCTCAACCAGCTGCGCAAGAATGCCAGCGAAGCGCAGAAGCACAAATACCTGCCCAAGCTGTGCAGCGGCGAACACGTCGGCGCGCTGGCGATGAGCGAACCGGGCGCCGGCTCGGATGTGGTGTCGATGAAGCTGCGCGCCGATCTGCGCGGCGATCACTATGTGCTCAACGGCAACAAGATGTGGATCACCAATGGTCCCGATGCCGATGTGCTGATCGTCTACGCCAAGACCGACCCGGACGCCGGTTCGCGCGGTATCACCGCCTTCATCATCGAAAAGGGCATGAAAGGTTTCTCCACCGCGCAGAAGCTGGACAAGCTCGGCATGCGTTCGTCCAACACCTGCGAGCTGGTCTTCCAGGATTGCGAAGTGCCGGCCGAGAACGTGCTGGGCAGCGTTGGCGGCGGGGTCAAGGTGCTGATGTCCGGGCTGGATTTCGAGCGCGTGGTGCTGTCCGGCGGCCCGCTGGGCTTGATGTCGGCAGCGCTGGATGTGGTGCTGCCCTATGTGCATGAGCGCAAGCAGTTCGGCGAAGCGATCGGCACTTTCCAGCTGATCCAGGCCAAGCTGGCCGATATGTATGTGGGCCTCAATGCCTGCCGCGCCTATGTATATGCGGTGGCCAAGGCCTGCGACCAGGGCCGCACCACGCGCCAGGACGCCGCCGGTGCCATCCTGTATTCGGCCGAGAAGGCGACCTGGGCGGCGGGCGAAGCCATCCAGATCCTTGGCGGCAATGGCTATATCAACGAGTACCCGGCCGGCCGTTTGTGGCGCGATGCCAAGCTGTATGAGATTGGCGCAGGCACTTCGGAAATCCGCCGCATGCTGATCGGGCGGGAGTTGTTCCAGAAGACCGCGTAAATACCGCTTGAGCCCCTCTCCCTCCGGGAGAGGGGTTGGGGTGAGGGGAAGCTTCTAGCAAGCAGACCCAATTGCTTTGTAGCTTTAAAAGCTCCCCTCATCCGCCCCTTCGGGGCACCTTCTCCCGCAGGCGGGAGAAGGGACAAAACAGCAAGAGCAACAGCAACAAAACAGCAACAGCAAGAGCAAGAAGCAACGGCAACGGCAAGAAGCAGCTGCAACTGCAACTGCAAAAAACATAAGCAACAGCCCTGCTGCCATGTTTCCGCGCGCAGGCAAGCTCCAGAACCCAGGACTTCGGCCATGACCATACTCACTTCCCAGCTGCAACCCGGCAGTGACAGCTTCGAAGCCAACCGCGCCGCGATGCAGCTGCAGGTAGATGATCTGCGCAACACCCTGGATGCCACCGCCCGCGGCGGCAGCGATGCTGCCCGAGCCAAGCACACCGCGCGTGGCAAGCTGCTGGTGCGCGACCGCATCGATGCCCTGCTCGATCCCGGCAGTGCCTTCCTGGAAGTCGCGCCACTGGCCGCGCACGGCATGTACGCCGATCCGGTACCCGGCGCCGGCATGGTTGCCGGTATTGGTCGGGTATCCGGCGTTGAATGCCTGATCGTCGCCAACGATGCCACCGTCAAAGGCGGCACCTACTATCCGGTCACGGTGAAAAAGCATCTGCGCGCGCAGGAAATCGCCCAGCAGAACCGCCTGCCCTGCATCTATCTGGTCGACTCCGGCGGCGCCTTCCTGCCGCTGCAGGATGAAGTCTTCCCCGACCGCGATCATTTCGGCCGCATCTTCTACAACCAGGCCAATCTGTCGGCGCAGGGCATCCCGCAGATTGCCTGCGTGATGGGCAGCTGCACGGCCGGCGGCGCCTATGTACCGGCGATGAGCGATGAAACCGTCATCGTCAAGGAACAGGGCACCATCTTCCTCGGCGGCCCACCGCTGGTGAAAGCAGCGACCGGTGAAGTGGTCAGCGCCGAAGAACTGGGCGGTGCCGATGTGCATACGCGCATCTCCGGCGTGGCTGACCACATGGCCGACAACGACCTGCAGGCACTGGCGCGAGTGCGCGCCATCATCGCCAATTTGAACTGGCGCAAGCCGGATGCAGGCGTTGCGCTGCAGGCCAGCGAGGCGCCGTTGTTCGATGCGCAGGAACTGTACGGGGTGATCCCCAGCGACACGCGCAAGCCCTACGACGTGCGCGAGGTGATTGCGCGCATCGTCGATGGTTCGCACTTCGATGAGTTCAAGCCGCGCTACGGCAATACCCTGGTCACCGGCTTTGCGCATGTGCACGGTCACCCGGTCGGCATCATCGCCAACAACGGCATCCTGTTCTCCGAGTCGGCGCTCAAGGGCGCGCACTTCATCGAGCTGTGCTGCCAGCGCAACATCCCGCTGCTGTTCCTGCAGAACATCACCGGCTTCATGGTCGGCCGCAAGTACGAGCACGGCGGCATTGCCAAGGACGGTGCAAAGCTCGTCATGGCGGTGGCCAATGCGCGGGTGCCCAAGTACACGGTGGTGATCGGCGGTTCGTTCGGTGCCGGCAACTACGGCATGTGCGGGCGGGCCTATTCGCCGCACTTCCTGTGGATGTGGCCGAATGCGCGCATCGGGGTGATGGGCGGTGAGCAGGCGGCCAGTGTGCTGGCAACGGTCAAGCGCGATGGGATCGAGGCCAAGGGTGGTGCGTGGTCGGCCGAGGAAGAGGATGCCTTCAAGCAGCCTATCCGTGATCAGTTCGAGCAGCAGGGGCATCCGTATTATGCGAGTGCGCGCTTGTGGGATGACGGGGTGATTGATCCGGCGGATACGCGCCGCATTCTTGGCTTGGCGCTGGCGGCAAGTCTCAATGCGCCGGTGCAGGACACGCGGTTTGGCGTGTTCCGGATGTAGTGCACATGGGATCCCTTGTAAATTCAAGGTCAGAAACAAAGGCTTTCACTCCCCTACGGGGAGCGAGTCACTTTTCTTTGCTTGTGCAAAGAAGAAGTAACCAAAAGAAAGCACACCCTGCCTCCGCGCCCAGCACGCTACGCGTGCCGCGTTCACTCCACCGATGGGATTTTTCGACACGACATCCCTGTCGTGGCGAAAAACGACGTGCATCCTTGCACGTCGCCCTTCGGGTATTTCCCACCGGCTCCGTCGCTGCGGAAGGGGCCCGTACAACCAATGCAAGAGCAACCGCAACAGCAACGGCGAAAGCCCTCGGATCCTCCCCTGCCCGCGCGGCACATCGTGGATAAGACAATGTTCAACAAGATCCTGATCGCCAATCGCGGTGAAATCGCCTGCCGCGTTATTGCCACCTGCCGCCGTATGGGTATCGCCACCGTGGCGGTATACTCCGATGCCGACCGCAATGCACGGCATGTTCGTTTGGCTGATGAGGCCATCCATATCGGCGCAGCGCCGGCTGCTGAAAGCTATCTGCGCGCCGAGGTCATACTCGATGCGGCGCGGCGCAGTGGTGCGCAGGCTATCCATCCGGGTTATGGCTTTCTCTCGGAGAACGCGGGCTTCGCGCGTGCCTGTGATGCTGCAGGCATCGTCTTCATCGGGCCGCCGGCCAGCGCCATCGATGCGATGGGCGACAAGAGTTCGGCCAAGGCGCTGATGCAGACGGCGAACGTGCCGCTGACGCCGGGTTACCACGGTGAACGGCAGGAGCCGGAGTTTCTGCGGGCGCAGGGCGATGCGATTGGTTATCCGGTGCTGATCAAGGCCAGCGCAGGTGGTGGTGGCAAGGGCATGCGCAAGGTCGAGGCCAGTGCCGATTTCGAAGCCGCGCTGGCCAGCTGTCAGCGCGAGGCGCAGGCGTCGTTCGGCAATGCGCATGTACTGGTTGAGAAGTACGTCGAGCGGCCGCGTCATATCGAGATCCAGGTGTTCGGCGACAGTCACGGTGACGTGGTCTATCTGTTCGAACGCGACTGCTCGGTGCAGCGCCGTCACCAGAAGGTATTGGAAGAAGCACCCGCGCCCGGCATGAGCGTTGAACGCCGCGCTGCGATGGGCAAGGCCGCTACCGATGCGGCGCGTGCGGTTGGCTATGTCGGCGCGGGTACGGTTGAGTTCATCGCCGGGCCGGATGGCGATTTCTATTTCATGGAAATGAACACCCGCCTGCAGGTCGAGCACCCGGTCACCGAACTGATCACCGGCACCGATCTGGTCGAATGGCAGCTGCGCGTGGCCGCAGGTCAGCCGCTGCCGAAGACCCAGCAGCAGTTGCAGATCCATGGTCATGCGATCGAAGCGCGCCTCTATGCCGAAGACGCCGACCGCGGCTTCCTGCCCTCGACCGGAACGCTGCGCCATCTGCGCCTGCCACAGCCCAGCGCCCATGTGCGTGTGGATGCAGGTGTTGAGCAAGGCGACGCAATTACTCCGTACTACGATCCGATGATCGCCAAGCTCATCGTCTGGGACGTGGACCGCGACAGCGCCCTGCAGCGCATGCAGCTGGCACTGGCGCAGTGCCAGGTGGTCGGCGTGACTACCAATGCCGCCTTCCTGCGCCGGCTGGTACTGACCGATTCTTTCCGCACCGCCAACCTCGATACCGCCTTGATCGAGCGCGAGCGTGAGGCGCTGGATATCCATCACATCGCGGCAAGCGACGAGGACTGGGCGCTGGCCGCCGTGCTTGCCGTCAGCAGCGAGCAGCCGCGCAGCAACGACACTTCGCCCTGGGCAATCGCCGACAGCTGGCGGCTGACCGGACCGGCGGCACGGGCGGTGACGCTCGAACATCTGGAGCAGCGCCAGCAGCTGCAGGTCCGCGACACCGCCAAGGGCTGGCAGGTACGGCTCGGCGACGCGCTGATCGAGCTTGTCGGCAAGGCTGACAAGGACGGCTACGCCCTGCAGCTTGGTCAGCGCCTGCAGCGCGGCCAGGCCATGCGCGAAGGCAATGCGCTGTACGTGTTCGGCACCGATCAGCAACAACGCTTCAACATCCATGACCCGGTCGCCGAAGCCGATAGCAGCAACGACCACGGCGGCAGCCTGCTGGCACCGATGCCCGGCCGCGTCGTCACCCTGCTTGTACAGCCGGGCAGCACCGTCAGCCGCGGCACGCCACTTGTCGTGATGGAAGCAATGAAGATGGAGCACACCCTGCAGGCGCCAGCCGACGGCACCGTGCACGGCTTCCGCGCCAAGGCCGGTGATCAGGTGGCCGACGGCGCGGTGCTGGTGGATTTCGAGGCCACCCCGGTCACTTGATCCATCGAGATAGCGCTGGCGAACTTACTAGATTCGCCGGCGGCATGCCCTCAAGCCTCGGCCGGCAGTGAGTGCCAAATCTGTTCGGCAGGATCGAGCTCCATCGTCACCATCTCCGGTCCTCGCCATCCAAATCCGCACACGGCCAGCACGCCTTCCGTCATCGAGTCGAGGCCGAGCAACTGTTCGAGCAGCGCTTCGTTGATCGCGCACGTGACATAGGCGCCCAACCCCATCTCGGTCGCCGACATGTAGAGCGTCTGTGAAAGATGCCCGGCTTCCAGCACGACGGCACGATAGGCCTTGGCATGGTGCCGGTACTTCCAGAAATTGCGGGTATAGCGCGGCGACAGCACGACCATCACGTGCACATCCGCAAACCAGTGCTGCTGCGCGACAGCGTCCAGCATCACTTGCTGGACTGGTACCGTTGGTGCAGGAAGGGGTTCCAGCGCATGTGCCAGCGGATGATAGTGATACAGACCATCTGCAAGGCCATCAACGTTGCGAACCAATAGGTATGCCTCGATAGGATGCAAGCCACCACCCGAAGGGCTGCTCTTCTTCAGGAAGACGGTATCTTCCGTCACCCTCACCGAGGAACGTGCGGCGAAGACCCGCCCGAGCAGGCGCGACAGCATCGTCGCTGGCAGTGGACGCAACGAATCGAAGTTGCGGCAGGTAACGCGCTGTCCCAACAAAAGATCGAACGCGTTTCCCTGATGATCAGGAAGCGGAAGGCGCTCGCTTTCCGCGACGCGGTTTACGACTTCTGCCGGGGGCGATCCGAGCTGCTGCCTCAGCTCCGCTGCAGTGGAAGTTCCGGTATCCACCATCGCCTGTACGGCATCGGCATCCCTCCACCGCGTGAATGCATTGAAGGTTGCCGCAAGCGGGTGCCAATGAGCATTCCTTATCCGCTCGTCCTGCCGGCGGAACGCCAAATAGCGTGCGTGCCGGCCGATAACCAGACCTTTCCGCAACAATGAGCGCAACGATGCGCCGGCGTTCTTTCTGAAGTCGGCGCCATCGGTCCACGCCTCCGGACTGAGCCGCCCAAGCAGTATGCACTCGGCCTCATCGACGATCACCTCATTGTCAAGATGCGGGGCAAGAGCAACCCAATAACAGTTGCGTTTCAAGCCATCCCCGCCCGACAGCAATGCAGCCAGATTGAACTCGACCTGCTCCCGCGGCTCCAGATGCAGGATTGAACAACGCCTCACCTTCACACACCCGCTCCTCAGTCGTATAGTTGCAAGATTCCTGAATGAGAGCGGAACAAGCCGGTCAGACGCCACTCCCGCGCCCCCTCACCACAACCAGAAGTCTGCAGCGAAGGAAACAACGTGGCAACGAAGAAACCCGGCATGCCAACAACACATATCGCACTCAAACCCACCATTGCCGATCATCTTCTCGACCTTTTGAGCACAGACAACGGCTTCAGGCGCGCCTTCAAAAAAGACCCTGCCGCCGCCCTTCTCCAAATTGGGCATGCGCCAGCCGGGAATGATCCCACCGCTGAGCTTGACTACCTGCGCGCCAGTCTCTCAGTGGAACGCTTGGCAACTAAAGAAAGCATCGCCAAGTCCCGTAAAGAAATCAGGAAAATGCTGACAGATGGCCTTTCCATGATCCCCATTCAACTGAATGTGGAAGGCAGCGCTTCGCGGCGGACCCGCAAGTAGTCGGGCAATGTCCGATTTTTCCAGTAGGCATCAAACGACTGGAGTTCCTTGAGCGCCGCTTCGCGGCGCCCAAGTTGTGCCAGCAACTCAATTTTCCTGAGACGTGCCAGATTGGAATCGGCGATGTTGAGGCTCTGGCCACACCATCCGCATCCGCCATGCTCGACATATGCCCAGCCCCGGTGCGACACCATCCAGTCAGCCTGGCGCAAAGCAGCTTCGGGTTTGCCCTCCGCCACGTAGGCTTCCATCAATGCTTCCCGCAGCTGGAATGACTCATGCTGTCCGAGAGTGGAAACCAACCCCTCCAGCGCCAACCCTGCGTTACCGGAAGCCATGGATTCGCGTGCCTTGAGGACCTGCAGGAACCCGCCCACCGGCTGCATGGCTACAATCTGCGGCGACTGCTCCAGGCGCACAATCAGCTGCCGGGCCAGTTCGTGATCGCCGAGACGCTGCGCCAGGATCGCACCGTAAGCCGCAGTAATGGCCTCGCCACGCGCGGTAAGACCTGCAGCCCCATCAAGCGCTACCATCGAATCGCGAACAATATTCCGAGTAATGCCCAAGGCACCCCTTCGATTACCGGACATCCACTGCAACACAGCAAGTTGTATCTGCCCTTGCCGGAATCTACTGCCATCGGTGGGCAATGCCTGCAGCAACCGCTGCGCCTCCAAGGAAGCAGCTTGCAGCTCACCCTTGTCCAGGAAATGAGAGACGTGATCAAAGTGGGGCGCTGCCAGCTTTGTATCTCGCGGCCACAAGCGCTCCGCCTCTTGGAAATTACCTTGGGCAGCATTCAGGTTGGCCTGCCACACCGCGGCGGTCACCAATCCACTTTCTGACGCTCTTGAAAATGCGGTTGCTGCATCTCCATAGTTTCCCAACGCCAAGGACATGCGCCCAAGCGCTTCCTGCGAGAGCGGAGCGAACTCATAGCGCGACTCCGAAGCGCGACGGATATAGGGAAGTGCTTCCTGGTACCGGTTCTCCATTTCCAAGGCATACCCGACGTTGGCAGCAGCCGCGTAGAAGTCTGGATAGAGGTCGGACATCTGACGCCATTTTTGATATGCGTCACCAGGGTTGTTGATCTGTACTTCCCAAGCCTGCATGTACATGGCCTCCCTGGGCGAGAGGCGACTGGTCATCGCCTGGGTTTTCTGCAGACTCAGCAATCCCTTGGGAAGCTGCTCGGTTGCGTTGAGTGCACGCAGCATCCCCAGGTGCGCCAGCGCGAAATCCTTATCCAAGGAAACCGCATGCTCATACAGCCCCAATGCTTGCTTGTACTGTCCTTTGCCAAAGGCCTCCTGACCCATCGCATAGGCTCGCAAAGCGTCTAGATCGCGAGTACTGACTTCTGGCAGCGGCCTGGAGTCACGCCCGATCGATGCAATCGCCTCACCGAGACGGCCCCGCAGACGCGCAGTTACCTGGTCTACCGAAGCCAAGGCAGAATCGAGTCCACGTCCGTCGGCATATTCCGTATACACCGTGTTCTGCGTAACCGGGTCAACGATCTCCACGGTGACACGTAGGCGCCCGCCCACCTCCGACACCAGCGGAAGCACAACTGCACGCGCGCCATCCCGCAACGCGACTTCGGAGGCAACCGCGCGATCAACCAGAACCTTCTCTGGGTCCTTCCTCATCCGCGACAGCGTGTCGCGGACCTTCAAGTCGCTGAGTACGTTGACGTACTTCGATTGTTCCAGGCTGATCCGGAACGCCTGCCGCAGCGATTCATCGAGAACCGTCTGCCCGGTTAGGTTGCGTAGATCTCCCACCACTATCCAATCGCGCTCGGTGAAGGCGATGGCTGGTTCTGGACGTACCAGTATCCAGACCACGGCAACAGCAACCACGACCAGCATCAACTCAGCGACCAAGGCCACTGGCCTCCGCCACAGCGGCAACATACGCCAGGCCTTGCTCGAACGTGCCGGCGCGCGCAATGGAGCGCGGCCGGCAACACCCACTTCAAACACTTCCTGCGGTGTTGGCAGGCCCTTGAAGCACCAGCGGCCGTGTGACTTCCATTGCAAGCCGGTACCGCGTTCGCCCAGCTCACGTTGACTGGCACGCAGCAGGCCTTCGGCCACTGCCGAGAGCAGGATCTGGTTTGGTCGCGCCAGCGCCATCAGTCGGGCGGCGGTTGGCTTGGCTACGCCCTCCACATCCAATGGTTTGGCGCCCGCCGCTACCGCATCGTCATCATTGCGCCAGAACAGCACATCACCGACATGGATGCCGATCCGTGCCTGCAGCGGCAATTGCCGCTGTTTGCCGATCTCCGCCAGCGCGTCCAGATAATCCAGAGCAAAACCAAGGCCGTGCACAGGCACATCGAACAGCAGCAGCATGCCATCGGAGCGATCAATCAAACGTCCTTTCCAGCGCTGCAGCAGCTGCAGTACGCGCACATCCAGGCTTCGGAACAGCTCGGCCGCTGCCGCATCGCCAATGCGTGCGGTCAGCGCCACTGAGTCGCATAGATCGGTCAGCACCAGCGTCTTGAGCTGACGATCGGATGAGGCGGCGTCAGTCTCGCTGGACATGATCTACACCGAATGCTTCAAGGCCTTCGAATCCTTCCCGGCACCACTGCGCACGGTTGCCACCATCGCGCTTGGCTTCGTACAGCGCCTTGTCGGCGCGGGAATACGAATCGTTCCAGTGATGGTCTTCATCAATCAACACCATGCCGATGCTCAGCGAGCATGCACCCACCGTGGCGCCGGGATAGGCGATCAGGTGGCGCACCGCGTCCAGCACGAAGTCGGCGGTACGCTGCAGGCCGTCGGCGTCGGCGTCCATCAGCAGCACGCAGAATTCATCGCCACCGAGGCGGCAGGCGATGTCGTCCTTGCCGGCCACCGAGGCGAGGATGCGGCCGAAGCACTGCAATGCGTGGTCGCCGGCCAGGTGACCGTAAGAGTCGTTCAAACCCTTGAAGTCGTCGCAGTCGATCAGCAGCAGGCCGCGCGGGCGATGGCCGGAACGGTGTGATTTCTTCAGGTAGGCGGTGAGCGCCCGGCGGTTGCTGAGCCCGGTCAGGTCATCGCTGTAGACCAGCTCGCGGGTGTGGTGCAGTTCGTGGTTGGTGCTGTACAGGTTGCCCAGCGCGGATTCCAGCTCGTGGTTGCGGCGGCTGAGCTGGGCAATGAGCCGCTGTTCGCTGGACACCACCCGCGACAGCGTGCGCCGCAGGAAAAACACCACCATCGCCGGGTCCTGGTCGATCAGGCGATGGAAGTTGGCATGGGTGATTTCCAGCAGGACGCTGTCGCAGTTGGCACGGGCGTCGCAGGAGCGCGGGTGGCGCTCGATCAACAGACCAAGCTCGCCGAAGAAGTCGCTGCTGCCCATGGGCTTGGGCGCCAGGCCGGCACCGAAGTCCAGGCTGACGGTGCCGCTGACAATGATGAACATCGAGCTGCCCAGATCGCCACGGCGGAACAGCAGTTCGTCGGCCTGCAACGTGCGGCGGACCCCGTACTGGGCAAACAGGTCAAATTCCACCGGCGACAATTGCGCGCGCAGCGCGGCATCCCCGGCCGACATAGCGGCGGGAAGCTCAGACTCCAGTGCCAGACCCCCTGTTCCCATGCCGCTCATTCCCTGCCTCATGGACCGCCCGTCCATGCCAGACGAGTAATCTCGCGAGCCTATCATCAAAATAAATCAATTTGTGCGCCAGGCCACTATTTCACACTAGGTCGGGGCGCAAAAAAGAAGGGGCTCGTAAGAGCCCCTTTGAAACGACCTTATAAGCGCCCTCAGGCAGCCTTTTCAGCCTGGAACTGCTCCTCCTCGGTGGAGCCGGTCAGCGCGGTCACACTGGACGCGCCGCCCTGGATCACCGTGGTCACATCGTCGAAGTAGCCCGCGCCCACTTCCTGCTGGTGCGAGACGAAGGTATAGCCCTTTTCACGGGCGGCGAACTCCGGTTCCTGCACCTGTTCCACATAGTGGCGCATGCCCTCGCCGCGGGCGTAGTCGTGGGCGAACTTGAAGGTGTTGAACCAGTTGATGTGGATGCCGGCCAGGGTGATGAACTGGTACTTGTAGCCCAGCGCGGCCAGCTCGTCCTGGAACCTGGCGATGGTCTTGTCGTCCAGGTTTTTCTTCCAGTTGAACGAGGGCGAACAGTTGTAGGACAGCAGCTTGCCGGGGCTGGCGGCATGCACGGCCTGGGCGAACTCGCGGGCGAAGCCCAGGTCCGGGGTGCCGGTTTCACACCACACCAGGTCGGCATGCGGGGCATAGGCGACGCCGCGGCTGATCGCCTGCTCCAGGCCGTTCTTGACCTTGTAGAAGCCTTCGGCGGTGCGCTCACCGGTGATGAAGGGTGCATCGTTCGGGTCGAAGTCGCTGGTCAGCAGGTTGGCGGCTTCGGCGTCGGTGCGGGCCAGCACGATGGTCGGCACGCCCAGCACGTCGGCGGCCAGGCGCGCGGCCGACAGCTTCTGGATCGCCTCCTGGGTCGGCACCAGCACCTTGCCACCCATGTGACCGCACTTCTTCACCGCCGCCAGCTGGTCCTCGAAGTGCACCGCAGCAGCGCCGGCCACGATCATGTTCTTCATCAGCTCATAGGCGTTCAACACGCCGCCGAAGCCAGCCTCGCCGTCGGCGACGATCGGCAAGAAGAAGTCGATCGCGTCCTCGGCCTTGACCTTGCCGTCGATGATGTTCTTCCACTGGATTTCATCAGCGCGCTGGAAGGTGTTGTTGATGCGGCGAACCATGGTCGGCACCGAGTCGTAGGCGTACAGCGACTGGTCCGGGTACATGGTTTCAGAGGTGTTGCCATCGGCGGCCACCTGCCAGCCGGACAGGTACACCGCTTCCAGTCCGGCCTTGGCCTGCTGCATGGCCTGGCCGGCGCTGATCGCACCGAAGGCGTTGACGTAGCCCTTCTTCGAGCTGCCATTGACCAGCTCCCACAGGCGTTCGGCGCCGCGCTTGGCCAGGGTGTGTTCCGGCTGCACGCTGCCGCGCAGGCGCACCACGTCGGCGGCACTGTAGGTGCGTTCCAAACCCTTCCAACGCGGGTTGGTGTCCCAGTCCTGCTGCAGGGCGTCGATCTGTTGCTGGTAGGTGCTCATCGTGTCGTCCTCGAAAGAAATAGTCGGTGCCAAGGGGAGGGTCAATCGATCTGCCGGTAGGCCGGCAAGGTCAGGAACTCGGCCAGGTCATCAGCGCGGCTGAGTTGGTCGAGCAGGCCGATGGCCTGGGTGATGCGGCCGCCACCGGGCAGCGCGGAGGTGTCGCCCAGCCGCGCCGGCAGCGCGCGCAGGGTGGCTGCCAGCAGCGCGAAATCGATCGCGGTGCCGTCGTCCAGATGCTGGTTGCCGGCATGCAGCCACTGCCAGATCTGGCTGCGGCTGATCTCGGCGGTGGCGGCGTCTTCCATCAGGTTGTGGATGGGCACGCAGCCATTGCCGTCCAGCCAGGCGGCCAGGTAGCGCACGCAGACTTCAACGTTGTTCTCGAAGCCGGCGCGGGTGACGGTGCCGCTGCACGGCGCGATCAGGTCATCACGGCTGACCTGCACGTCACGACGCAGCACGTTGTGCTGGTTGGCACCGGGCATGTGCTCGTCGAAGATGGCGCGGGCCACCGGGATCAGCGCCGGGTGCGCCACCCAGGTGCCGTCGTGGCCGGCAGTGACTTCGCGCAGCTTGTCGGCGCGCACCCGCGCCATCGCCTGCTCGTTGGCGGCAGCGTCGTTGTTGATCGGGATCTGCGCGGCCATGCCGCCCATCGCATGCGCACCGCGGCGGTGGCAGGTCTTGATCAGCAGTTCCGAATACGCCTTCAGGAACGGCTGGGTCATGGTCACCTGGCCACGCTCCGGCAACACCTTGTCGGCGTGCCGGCGGAAGGTCTTCAGGTAGGAAAAAATGTAGTCCCAGCGGCCGCAGTTCAGGCCAACGATGCGCTCGCGCAGCGCATGCAGGATCTCATCCATCTCGAACACCGCCGGCAGCGTCTCGATCAGCACGGTGACCTTGATCTGCCCATGCGGCAGGCCCAGCATGCCCTCGATATGCGACAGCGCGGTCTCCCACAGCGCCGCCTCTTCCATCGACTGCAGCTTGGGCAGGTAGAAGTACGGGCCGCGATCCTTGTCCATCAGGGTCTGCGCGTTGTGGAAGGCGAACAGCGCCGCGTCGAACAGGCCACCGGCAATCGGCTGTCCATCGATCAGTACGTGCTTCTCGTCCAGGTGCCAGCCGCGCGGGCGCACGATCAGCACCGCCTGCTCGTCGGCCGGGCGCAGCGTGTAGTGCTTGCCCGGGCCCTTGGCGGTGGCTGGCGCGGTGAAGTCCAGGTCACCGCGCACCGCCGCCTTCATCGTCTGCTGGCCGGCCAGCACGTTGCGCCAGGTCGGCGAGGTCGAATCCTCGAAGTCGGCCATGAACACCTTGGCGCCGGAGTTCAGCGCGTTGATGACCATCTTCGGATCGGTGGGGCCGGTGATCTCGACGCGGCGGTCCTGCAGCGCGGCCGGGATCGGCGCCACGCTCCAGTCCTCTTCACGGATGGCGCGGGTATCGGCGCGGAAATCCGGCAGGCCGCCCTGGTCGAAGAAGGCCTGCCGCTCGCGGCGGGCGGCCAAACGGGCCTGGCGACCCGGCTCGACCGCACGGTGCAGCGATACAAGCAGGCCCAGCACGCCGGCCGGCAGCAGCGCGGACTGGCCGGCGAGCTGGGTGGTCAGGGTGATGCCCGGGGTCGGGCGGGGGGCGGACTGCGGCGTAGCGACAGCGTGGGCGACGGCGGACATGGGAGTTCCTGCGTGTGTCGGGGACTCCAACCTGCGGCCACAGGCATATATTTAACAAAACAGTTTTTGCAATGTTATCTATAAGTTGTGCTAATACTTGCCACATCATGCCCAGCAAGCCGCCCGTAACCCCGCGTTTTTCCTACAAGTCTGACCGGCTCAAGCCGTTGCGGGCGTTCCTGCAGACGGTGCGATTGGGCTCGGTTTCACGTGCGTCGGAGGCGCTTTTTGTCAGCCAACCGGCGGTGAGCCTGCAGCTGCAGGCGCTGGAACGGGAGCTTGGGGTGGTGCTTTTCGAGCGCAGCGGACGCCGCCTGGTGCCCAGCCGCGAGGGCCAGCTGCTGTACGACATGGCCCAACCGCTGGTGGAAAGCCTGGACGGGCTGCTGCCTCGGTTCCGCGAGAAGGTCAGCGGGCTGGACGCGGGCGAGCTCAATATCGCCGCAAATTCGTCGACCATCCTGTATCTCCTGCCCAAGATCGTCGAAAACTTCCGCAAACTGCATCCGGATGTGCGCCTGACCCTGCACAACGCGATCAGCGCCGACGGCACCGACCTGCTGCGCAGCGATGCCGCCGATCTGGCCATCGGCTCGATGATGGATGTGCCAGCCGACCTCAGCTACGCGCCGGTCTACCGCTTCGACCAGGTGCTGATCACCCCGCCCGACCACCCGCTGGCCAAGAAGAAAAACCTGACGCTGGAAGACCTGTCGCCGTGGCCGCTGATCCTGCCACCGCGCCGGCAGATCACCTGGCGGCTGGTCGATCTGGTGTTCCAGCAGCACCGCGTGCCCTACACCGTGGCGCTGGAAGTGGGCGGCTGGGAGGTGATCAAGCAATACGTGGCGATGGGCATGGGCATCAGCATCGTCACCGCGCTGTGCTTGAACGATGGCGACCGCGACAAGCTGGCCACGCGGGCGATGAGCGATTACTTCCCGTCGCGCAGCTACGGCGTGGTGGTGCGGCGAGGCAAGGTACTGTCGCCGCAGGCGCGGGCATTTGTGGAGCTGATCCAGCCGGACCTGTTTGCGCCACGGCAGTACGACGATACCGGGCATTCGGAGCGCTAGGCCTTGCATCGGCAGCGGGCAGCACAGCAGTTGGTCGACAACACCGCAGCCGCCTAGACTGCCGCCATGTCTCTGGAACTCCGCCACCTGCGCTACTTCCTGGCCGTCGCCGACACCCTGCACTTCGGCCGCGCCGCCGAGCGCTTGGGCATGTCGCAGCCGCCACTCAGTCAGCAGATCCGGCAGCTGGAAAGCCTGCTCGACGCGCAGCTGTTCGTACGCAGCCATCGCCGCGTGCAGCTCACCCCCGCCGGCGAAGTCCTGCTGGAACAGGCCCGCGACATCCTGCAGCGCATGGACAAGGCCGTCGACACGGTGCAACGCGCACAACGCGGCGAGAGCGGCGAACTGCGCATTGGCCTGACCCGCGCCACCCCGCTGTCACCGCAGATTCCGCGCGCGATCTACGCCTACCGCCAGCAGCACCCGCAGGTGCAGATGCAGCTGCGCGAAATGAACAGCCTGCGCCAGATCGACGCGCTGCTGGCCGATGAGCTGGACGTTGGCATCATCCGCAAACGGGTACTGCCGGATGAACTGGTTGCACAGCATCTGTTCGATGACCCGCTGGCCCTGGTGGTGCATGCCAGCCACCCGGCACTGCGCGGCAAGGACCCGGCAACGGCGCGTCTGTCCTTGAAGCCGTTCGCGCTGGATCCCTTCGTCGGCTTCTCGCGCGACTCAGGCGCTGGCATCCACGACCATGTGATCAGCCTCTGCCGCAACGCCGGCTTCAGCCCGCGCATCGTGCAGGAGGCCGGCGAGTCCTCGACCCTGATCAGTCTGGTCGCAGCAGGCTTGGGTGTCTGCGTGCTGCCCTCCTCGTGCAGCCATATCCAGGTTGATGGCGCATGTTTTGTCGCCTTGGCCGACCGCGGTGCTGCGTCGGAGATTCAACTTGCCTGGCGCCGCGAGGCGGTGACGCCGTTGTTGCGGCAGTTCATTGCCTTGTTGAAGCGGGAAGTGGCCGGTTGAGGGCCAAGGCAATAGCAAGAGCAACAACAGCCAGGTACGAAAGCACCCCTCCCCAACCCTCCCCTTGCCTCCGGCAAAGGGAGGGGGCTGAGCTTGGCCCCCTCCCTTGCGCGTAGCGCAGGGGAGGGTTGGGGAGGGGTGCTTTAGCTTTAGCTTTAGCTTTAGCCTCAGCTCTCAGCGCTCAGCCCTTCGCCTCCAGCAGCTCCGAACGCGCATCTCCTTCCAGCAGATGCCACAAACGCCAAGCCGCAGCCAACCCAGCCAGCGTCAGCAGCAGGCAGAAAACACAAACTCCCGCCCAGCCCCACTGCGTATAGAGCACCCCGCCTGCGGCGCCGAGCACGCTGGAACCCAGGTAATACGAAAACAGATACAAGGCCGAGGCTTCCGCACGCAGCGCGCCGGCACGCACACCCACCCAACTGCTGGCCACCGAATGGCCGCCGAAGAATCCAAACGTGGCCAGCGCGATACCCGCCGCCATCGCCGGCAACCACGGCATCGCCAGCAACACGATGCCCGCCAGCACCAAGCCGAATGACAATGCCAACACCGGCCCGCGCCCCACCCGCCCGGCCAACTGCCCCATCCACGCCGAGCTGACACTGCCCACCAGGTAGACGCTGAAGATCAATCCCACCACGGTCTGGCTCAGCCCATACGGCGGCGCCAACAGGTGATAGCCAAGATAGTTGTAGAGCGTCACGAAGACGCCCAACAGCAGGAAGCCGCAGGCAAACAGCCAGGGCAGCGCTGCATCGGCAAACAAGCCGGCAAAGCGCGCGGGCATCCGCATCGGCTCGGCGCGCTTCGCGCGGAAGTGGCGTGATGCCGGTAGCTGCGTCCACAACGCAAGGGTCGCCAACAACGCGATCACACCGACCGCGGCAATGCCGGCACGCCAGCCCCATTGGTCCGCCACCACACCGGCAATCAAACGGCCGCTCATGCCGCCGACCGCGTTACCGCCGATATACAGGCCCATGGCCAGGCCCAGCGAGCGGCTGTCCATTTCCTCGACCAGCCAGGTCATCGCCACCGCCGGTACGCCACTCAAACTCAACCCCAGCAAGGTGCGCAGCACCAGCAGCGTGCTCCAGTCATCGACCAGGGCGATGGCCAGCGTCAACAATGCCGAACTCAACAGCGAAACCACCATCACCGGCCGCCGCCCTACCCGATCGGAAACCATGCCCGCGAACAGCATGGCCACCGCCAACACGCCAGTGCTTGCCGACAAGGCCAGCGCGCTGTTGCCGGCGCTGATACCGAAGTGGCTGCTGAAGCCCGGCAGCAAGGGCTGCACGCAATACAACACGCCGAACGTAGCGAAGCCGGCCATGAACAGCGCCAGCACCGCCCGCCGGAATTCGGGGCTGCCTTGGCGGATGTGGGTTTGTTCGCTTATCGCGTTTGGCGGCGTGACCGGCGCGAGGGATTCATTGCAGGCGGGTGTGTTGTTCGGTTCGCGTTGCATTGCATCTTGGCCTGCGTTGGCGGGCCGCTTGAGTGGGATGCGGGATAGCTTGAACCTGCGGATCGAGTCGATCCATAACCTGCTGTGTACTGATTGATACTTTTTACGTATTGATTCAGCGGGTAAGGAGGTCGCTGCTGGAAGAACTTGCATGGAACTGCACAGCCGCCGCAGTCAAGCAGCTGGGCGAGAAGCATCCCTTCTCCCGCCTGCGGGAGAAGGTGCCCGAAGGGCGGATGAGGGGAGCTTTTGGCTCTGGCATTTGCTTCTGCACTTTTTGGCTTCTGGCTTCATCAGCCAAGAGCTTCCCCTCACCCCAACCCCTCTCCCGCAAGCGGGAGAGGGGCTTTAGCAAAAGCTTGAGCAAAAACCCGAGCAAGAGCTTGAGCAAAAGCAAAAGCCCCAGCCCGATCAAAAGCCTCAGCAGGCGCTTTGCGCCTCAGCAATCACAGCCTTTCCAGCCCGGCTGCTTGCTGGTCTGGCCAATGCCGGGATTGAAGGTATTGCTTGGGTCCAGCTGCTGGTAGAACTGCGCCAGCGCCGGCTTGGCCGGATACAGGTGGCCGACATTGTGCTCGGCCGGGTACTCGGCGCCACGCGCATCCAGCAGCTTCCACATGGCATGCTCGATCGCCATCGGGTCTTCACCCTTGCGGGCGATGTAGTCCTGGTGGAAAACATGGCACAGGAAGTGGCCGTAATAGAGTTTGTGCAACAGCCGTGCATCCAGTTCGGCTGGCAGCTGCTCGAACCAATCACGGTCATCGCGCCGCAGCGCGATATCCAGGGCAACGATGTCCTGCACCTGTGCACGGTCCACTTCGCGGTAACGCACCGCCGCACCTGCCACCGCAAAGCGGTGCAGGAAGGCCTTGCGGCCTTCGTCCGGTGTGCAATGGAAATAGCCGCCCTCGTGCTCGGCGAAGAAGCCACGCAACCAGCTTTCGGTTGCCGCGGCATCCTGCGCCGATACCTTCACCAGCAGATGATGCTCATAACGCTGGCGGAACTCACCCATGCGCTTGGGCAGATGCGACGGCAACAAGCCAGTCAACAGCTGCAGTGCATGGTCGGTGACCGCACGCAGGCCCAGCCGCTCGAACCAGCCATCGACCCTGCTCTTGAGCGCAAACGCCGCCGGCACCCGCGCGGTGCCCAGCTTGTCGATCAGCAGGAAGGTGTCCTTGCCGTAGCGCTCGCCAATGTCATAGGCAACGCGGTGAATGTATTCGCCGGAAATCGGCAGCCGCTCGAAGCCGGTCAGCAGCTGGCGGCGGATGGCGGTGAGGCTGTCGGTGCGGTTGCTGCCGATATAGAAAACCTCGGCCGCTTCCTTGGCAAAGGTATCCAGGCGCACTGCGAACACCGCCAGCTTGCCGGCCGAACCGGCCGCTTCATAGTGGCGGCTGGGATCGGCATTGAAGCGCGCCGGCGTTGCCGCATCCACCTGCCGCACCTGTTCGGCGTAGCGCGGATCGGAGCCCGCACGTTGCCCATCAACCTGCACATCGGCAGCCGTGTAGTCGCCTGCCTGCAGGCGCTGCAGGATTTCCTCCGGCGTATCGCCCAGGGCGATGCCGAGATGATTGACCAGCTGCAGCTGGCCGTGCGCATCGACCTGCGCATACAGCGCCATCTCGGTATAGGCCGGGCCGCGCCGCACCAGCGAGCCGCCGGAGTTGTTGCACACGCCTCCCAGCACCGAGGCGCCAATGCAGGAGGAGCCAATCACCGAATGCGGCTCGCGCCCCAACGGCGCCAAGGTCTGCTCCAGCCGATCCAGGGTGGCACCTGGCAGGCACACCACCTGCCGCCCCTCATCAAGCAGCTGCACGCCGCTAAGCCGCAAGGTGCTGATCAATACAATCGGCCGGCCGTAGTCGTCACCATCCGGCGTGGAGCCGCCGGTCAGGCCGGTATTGGCCGCCTGCAGGATGATCGCCGCCCCGCCCTGCACCGCTGCCTGCAGGGCGCGCCACATTTCCAGCAGCGTGCCCGGACGCACCACCGCCAGCACCGCGCCATCACCGAAGCGATAGCCCTTGCGGAAACGTCGCGTCGCCTTGTCGCCGGTCAGTACGTGCGCATCGCCAACCGCGGCGCGCAACTGCGCCAACAGCGTGTCATTCGTACTCATGCCAGATTGACCAGCGAGTCCCGGCTGATATCGGCAATGCGGCGTGCACCGGTCAGCGTCATCGCCACGCGCATTTCCTTGGCGATCAGGTCGAGCAGATTGGCGACGCCGGCCTCGCCCTGGGCGGCAAGCGCATAGACAAAGGCGCGACCCAGCAGCACGCTGTCGGCGCCCAGCGCCAGCATGCGCACCACGTCCAGACCAGTGCGGATGCCGGAGTCGGCCAGAATCTTCAGATCGCCCTGCACCGCGTCGGCAATGGCCGGCAAGGCGCGCGCGGTGGACAGCACGCCATCGAGCTGGCGACCACCGTGATTGGAGACCACGATGCCATCGGCACCAAAGCGCACTGCATCGCGCGCGTCATCCGGATCGAGGATGCCCTTGATCACCATCGGGCCCTTCCAGAATTCGCGGATCCACTCAAGGTCCTTCCACGAAATCGACGGATCGAAGTTGCTGCCCAGCCAACCGATGTAGTCCTCCAATCCGGTCGGGCTGCCGCGATAGGCGGAGATGTTGCCCAGGTCATGCGGGCGCCCACGCAAGCCCACATCCCAGGCCCAACGCGGATGGGTAATGGCCTGGCCGATGCGGCGCATGCCGGCATTCGGACCGCTCATGCCCGAATGCGCATCGCGATAGCGCGCGCCCGGCACCGGCATGTCCACGGTGAACACCAGCGTGGTCACGCCTGCTGCCTGCGCGCGCTCCAACGCGTTGCGCATGAAGCCACGGTCGCGTAGCACATACAGCTGGAACCACATTGGCCGCTTGATGGCCGGCGCCACTTCCTCGATCGGGCACACCGACACCGTCGACAGCGTGAACGGAATGCCGCGACTCTCCGCCGCACGCGCGGCCTGCACTTCGCCGCGGCGCGCATACATGCCGGTCAGGCCGACCGGCGCCAGCGCCACCGGCATGGCCAGCTTTTCGCCGAACAGCTCGGTTTCCAGACTGAGATCGGACATGTTGCGCAGGATGCGCTGGCGCAGCGCGATGTCGGACAGATCGGAAACATTACGTTTGAGCGTGTGTTCGGCATACGCGCCGCCATCGATGTAGTGGAACAGGAACGGCGGCAGACGACGCTGCGCGGCCGCACGGTAATCGGTGGAGGCGGAGATGATCATGGGTCAACCGTGGGGGGAAGGAAGCCGCGAAGCACGGGCACGCCGGGCTTCGTCTTCATCGAGCGTGCGCAGCGTGGTGTGCACGAACTCAAGATGGGTATGCGCGGCGGCACGCGCACGCACGGGGTCGCCGGCCAGTACCGCATCCATCATTTCGCGGTGCTGGTCGGACAAGGGGGAAAAGGTGGTCGAGGCGGTGTAAAGCTTCTCGCGGCTCTGCGAGATATTGGTCTGCAGCAGCTCGAACAAGCCACGCATCACCTGCAGCAGCACCAGATTGTGCGAGGCCTCGGCGATGGACAGATGGAAGGCGGCATCGGCACGCGCCTCGCCGGCCGGATCATCCTTGCCATGCGCATCCATCATGGTCTGGAAGGCCTGCGCGATGCGCACACGGTCTTCGTCGGTTGCCCGCAACGCGGCGTGCCAGGCGGTAGCGCCTTCCAGCGCGTGGCGGATCTCCAGCACGTCGAAGCGGTACTCCGGATCGCCCTGGAACAGCGGCAGATACGGCGCCAGCGGCTCATCCAGGGCAAGCCGGGCGCGCGCGGCCGGCTCGGCCACATAGGTGCCGCCGCCCACCCGCGCCACCAGCAGGCCCTGGCTGCCGAGCTGGGCAATCGCCTCACGCAGCGCGGTGCGCGAGACCCCAAGCTGTACCGCCAGTGCGCGCTCGGAAGGCAGCCGGTCACCGGGCTGCAGTTGTTGTTCGTCCACCAGCACGCGCAACTGCGCGGCCACCTTGTCGGAAATACGTTGCGTACTCATGCCGACATTGTGGCCCGAAGCTGCGCGGCGTTGGCGGATGCGCGCGGCCATGGCTCAGGGAATCATCCAGGTGAGCCAATAGGCCTGCGCGGTGGTGATCAGGCCGACCATCACGGTGAAGATCAGGCTGTGCTTGACGGTGAAGCGGAACAGGTCCGATTCCTTGCCGGCCAGGCCCACGGCCGCGCAGGCAATGGCGATGGACTGCGGCGAGATCATCTTGCCGGTGACACCACCGGTGGTATTGGCGGCGACCAGCAGCACCTCGGACACACCAATCTGCTGCGCGGTGGTTGCCTGCAGCGCCGAGAACAAGGCATTGGACGAGGTATCCGAACCGGTCAGGAACACCCCCAGCCAACCCAGGAACGGCGAGAAGAAGGTGAAGGCCTTGCCGGTATGGGCAAGCGCCAGTGCCAGCGTCGCCGACAACCCGGAGTAGTTGGCGATGAAGGCGAATGCCAGCACCATGCCGATGGAGTAGATCGGCATCTTCAGTTCGTTGACGGTTTCACCGAAGGTACGTACTGCCGCACGCACCGGCATGCGCAGGTAGATGATGGCGATCACCGCCGCCAGCATGATCGCAGTGCCGGTGGCCGAGAACGCATCGAACTTGTACACCGCCTCGTAGGCGGTAGGCGCGTTCACGATCGGCGGCATCTTCTGCACCAGCTGGTCCAGGCCCGGCACCGGCAGCTTCACTACCCAGTGTTCCAGCGGGCCACCGGCGGCAAACAAGGCCTTGAACGGCTTGATGCTCCACAGCGTCACCATCGCGGTGAGGATCAGGAACGGCGACCACGCCTTGGTGATCTGCGCGGCGCTGTAGCGCGGTGCTTCCTGCGCCTGTGCGGCGGCCTCGCTGCTGGCCTCGGTTTCAAAGCGGAAGATGCGCTTGGGCTGCCAACGGCGCAGGAACAGCGTCAGGCACACCAGCGACGCCAAGGACGCGGTGATGTCCGGTAGCTCCGGGCCGATGAAGTTGGAGGTCAGGTATTGCGCGATGGCGAACGAGCCACCGGCAATCAGCACCGCCGGCCAGGTTTCCTTGATGCCGCGCCAGCCATCCATGATGGCCATGATCCAGAACAGCACGATGATGGTCAGAAACGGCAACTGTCGTCCTGCCATCTGCCCGATCTCGAAGGCATCCAGGCCGGTGACCTGGCCGGCGACGATGATCGGAATGCCCATCGCGCCAAACGCCACCGGCGCGGTGTTGACGATCAGGCACAGGCCGGCCGCATACAACGGCTTGAAACCCAGCCCGACCAGCAGCGCAGCAGTGATCGCCACCGGCGCACCGAAACCGGCCGCGCCTTCCAGGAAGGCACCAAAGGCAAAGCCGACCATCAGCATCTGCAGCCGCTGGTCTTCGGTCACCGACAGGATCGAGGCGCGGATGATGGCGAACTGACCGGTCTTGACCGCGATCTTGTACAGGAACACCGCGCCGATGATGATCCAGGCAATCGGCCACAGCCCGTACAGGAAGCCGAACCCGGCCGCGCCCAAGGCCTGCGCCACCGGCATCCGGTAGAACAGCAGCGCAACCGCCAAGGCGATGGCGACGGTAAGGGTGCCGGCCAACCAGCCCTTCATGCGCAGCACGGTAAGGGCGACGAAGAAGAAAGCGATCGGCAACAGCGCGATCAGGCTGGACAGCCAGAGGTTGCCAGCGGGGTCGTACAGTTGTTCCCAGGGCTGCATGCAGGATCTCGTCAAAGGCGGAAGGCGGCCCACCCGCAGGTGGAAATGGCGATCGCATCATTGGTATTACCAATATTCATGCAGACCGCCCAGCGAGACACGATTCAATCGCCTTTCCCACGAAGATCCTATTAGACCATAGGGTTATTAAAGGAAATTGGTCATACCAATAAGCCGGGCGTATGTGGGAGCGGCGTCAGCCGCGAAGCCGGCCTCAATACAGCCCTCCCCCTGTTTGCCAATGCATCAATGCAGTTCGCTGGCACTACCAGCTTCGCGGCTGACGCCGCTCCCACAAGCACAGGCCGAAAGGCAAAAAAAAACCGGCACGTTTCCGCGCCGGCTCTTTGCATCGATGTGTTGGTTTACAGCCGCAGCCACTCCGGCCCGTCACCGCGCCGCCAGTACACCGCCACCGCCTTACCGTAGACCGTATCGGCATCCACCAAGCCGAAGAAACGGCCGTCGAAACTGTCACCACGGTGGTCGCCTACCACCAGCAACTTGCCGGCGGGAATGCGGATGCCATTGATATCCGGGCCGCCGCCATCGTCCAGGTCCAACTGCACCTGCTTGTTGCCGAACAACTCGTGCGCAACCTCCTGCCGCAGCGGCTTGCCGTTGATGGACAGGTAGCCATCGTGCAGCTGCACGTGGTCGCCGCCCACCGCAACCACACGCTTGATCAGCCGCGTGCCGTCGGCGGGCGAATCAAACACCGCCACATCGCCGCGCTGCGGCGCCTGCCCGGCCAGCAGCTGCACATCGGTGAATGGAATACGCAGGCCGTAGGCGCGCATATCCACCACCACCCGGTCACCGGGCTGCAAGGTGGGCTGCATCGAGCCGCTGGGCACCTGGTAGTGATTGGCCAGGCTGTCACGGGCCGCAAACAGCAGCAACAACATCACCAGCAACGGCAGCGCTTCGCGCCGCAGCCAATCGACTACGGGATGGGCTGATGCGGCAGAAGCGGTCTCATTCATATCCGGTCACCAAGCGGGAGATAGGCAGATTGACCGATGGCGAGCGGCTAAGTTCCCGCGCCGCCGGGCCATCCCCCGCGCACACGGATTGCTACGCAGACTTTACGCCCGGCAGCGCCTGCGCCATGGCAGGTTTATGCCGGCCCGGCGCATCGTGTCCTCACCGCGCCGCAGGGTGCTTGATCGTGGTGTTGCATGAGCCTTCTGTTGATCCGACACAGCCGGGAAACCGTGTTGCCGGATACCTTCCAACTGCCGGCGGAGATCGCCGGCCATCGCCTTGACTGCTGTCACTGCAGTTCATTGCAAGCACTGGCCGCGTGCCTGCGCGAAGCCGGCTCCCGCCGCCCACAGTGGGTGCTGATTGAAAATGCCAGCACTGACGAGGCGCAATGGGCCACGCACGGCGCGACAGTGTGCAACGCACTGGACCTGCTGCCGGTGCCGTACATCGAAATCGCACGCCACGATGCCGACACCCTGGAAGCGCACCTGCACCCCAGCCATGCAGCTACCGCACTGGTGGTCTGCAGCAGCGGCGATGACGATGCCCGGCGCTTGTCGCTGGCAATCACCGCGCGCCTGCTCCAGCGCGGCCAGGAGAACTGAGTCATGGCCATCTTCATCGTGCGCGGGCCGGAAGCATGTGACGTGCAGGTGCCCGGATGCAGGCCACTGCCAGGGCCGCTGATGACAGCGCTGGTGCTGCGGGCACTGGACGCCGGCATCAGCGTCGCACAGCGCAGCTGCCGTTCCGAACAGGAACTGCTGGACACCTTGTGCGCGGCCGATCATTGCCCGGGCGACATCCTCCTGCTGGCACCGGCCGCATGCGTGCACAGCCCGCGCCTGCAACGCCTGCTACCTCGCCTGCACAACGCCTATGTCGAAGTACACGAAGACGATCCGCACGCACCGCAAGCCAGGCTGCCGGCCAATCTCGGCCATCGTCTTGGCGTTGCCCAGGGCTACTGCGTACAGAGTTATGCATTGGCACTGGAGCTGGCGTTGGAGCACCTGTGCTGCAGCGATGCAGGCGAACGCGTGCACGTGGGCACCTGAGATGGACGCGCATCGCTACATCGCCGGCTACGAAATCTATGTGGATGGCCATCCTTTCTGGTGGTGGCACCTGGCCGTGCAACTGGAAGATGCCGATCCGCTGCTGCTGCAACCGCAGGCTTTGCTGGATCATCTGTGTGCGATGGCTGCTCAACGACATGATGTTGTTGCCGCGCAGGTGCGCTTGAAGATGATCAGCCGGTTGTAGTCTCTGGCCCGACGCATTGGCGGATTCATGCTTCATGCTGCTGCAGCGCTGCTGACGGTTCGCGTGGGCTGCTTGCCGAGCACGGCTCGGCACTACAGGTGAGGCCTGGACTGCGGCGATTGAAAACATGTTTCGATATGATCGGTACCTGCACAGGTACATCGCAGCGTGATGGCACCTGCTTCCACCCAGGACGATATCCGACATGAAACGTCACGCCATGCTGCTGTGCCTGCTGTTTGCTGCCACGCCCGTTGTCGCAGCCGATGCACCTGACGAAGCTGCCACCGTGGCCATCGTCACTGCCGGTCACTGGCAGTCTGAAGAGCAGCAAGGCGTTTACCGGGTGCGGCTGGAGAACGTGGGCTTCGAGCATGTTTCCTGCAGGGTCTGGATTGAATGGCTGACCGCCAGCGCGGCGGGCCAGCCACTGCGCACAGTCGCCCGGGTGCCACTGGTCGAAGCATCGGACAGCTTCTGGTCCTGCCCCGATCGCGGCCAAACCGTGGTGTTGAGTGAGGCCGCGCTGCAGCTCAACCTGGTTCATGCCTATTCGCTGGCGCCGCGCAGGTTCAACGTGGCTCTGGGTGCGCCCGGGCACTACCAGTTGCAGGCCGAAGCGCAGCCCTGACCGACAAGATCGCCGAACCGTGCTGCGGGTACCTGCACTCGGCCCGCCTGCATTGATGACCCAAGGAGCAGATCGCAGTGACGAATGGAATACGTTGCATCTTCACCCCAGCAGCACGCGCTTCCCGTTTGGCCGGCCGCTGCCTGCTGCCGCTGGCGATCTTGCTGCTGGGCGCATGCGCAACGCACCCCGGCCCGCTGGGCGCAGTGTCCGACATCGTGGTGACTGGCAGCGGCGTCGACAGCGCGCGCGATGCGCCGCTGTGCCAGGAATTCAAACCCGGCCCGCTGCAGCTGCGTGCCTTCCTGCGCAATGCGGTGCTGATCACCCCGCGCCAGGAACATGATTTTTTCCTGCACGGGCCCTGTTATGCGCGTGGAACGCTGACCACGCGCTATGACACCTGGCAGTGGGAGCTACGCAACGGTGGTACCGCGCGGCTTACTTCCGCGGCGGGTGATGATTCGTTCCTGCTGGCGGATCCGCGTGAGGAATCGTCGCTTGGGGAGGAGTGAGAGCTGCACGCCCCTCCCTTTTGCGCAGCAAAGGGGAGGTTGGGGAGGGGTAGCTTGGAAAGCCCCTGCCGAGCATGGCTCGGCACTACAAATCTGCTCCCTCCCTTTTGCGCAGCAAAGGGGGTGAAGAAGGCCTGCTTGCGCGCCACTGGCGCGTGGCCTGATGAACGACCGAAGGCTGTGCCTTCGGGCCGGACGGGTTGGGGAGGGGTGGCTTGAAAAGCCTCTGCCGAGCATGGCTCGGCACTACGCTCAGTAGTCTTCTTCGGCGGCGGCTTCGCGGCCTTGCTGACGGATCAGCGCTTCTTCGCGGGCGTCGTTGATGGCGTGGCGCACGCTGTCCAGGTCCACGGCGCGTTCGTCCGGGGTGAACTGGCCGGTCAATACGGTATCGGGCAGCAGGTCGCCGGCTTCGAACAACTCCCACATCTCTTCGCCGTACCAGGTGTCCAGCAGCTCGGGCGCGCTGCGGCCGAGGTTGGCGGTGAGGTTGTTGACGTCACGCAGCAGCATGGTGCGCGCGGCATTGTTGCCACCGGCACTGACCACCTGCGGGAAATCGATCACCACCGGGCCATCCGGCCCGACCAGTACGTTGTACGGCGACAGATCGCCGTGGATCAGGCCGCAGCACAGCATCAGCTTGACCTGCTGCACCAGCACGGCATGGAACTCCCGCGCCTGCTCGGCACTCAGTTCCACCTCGCCCAGGCGCGCGGCGCTGAAGCCGTCGGCGTCGGTCACCAGCTCCATCACCAGCACGCCATGGAAATAGCCGAAGGGCTCGGGGACGCGCACGCCGGCGTCGCGCAGCTGGTACAGCGCGTCCACCTCGGTGTTCTTCCAGGCCGCTTCCTGCTGTTTGCGGCCGTAGTTGCTGGCCTTGCCAATGGCGCGGGCCTCACGGCTGCCGCGCACCTTGCGGCCTTCCTGGTACTGCACGCGCTGCTGGAAGCTGCGCTGTGCCATGTCCTTGTAGACCTTGGCACAGCGGACTTCACCGCCGCTGCGGACGACGTAAACCGCCGCTTCCTTGCCGCTTTTCAGCGGACGCAGAACCTCGTCGATGACGCCGTCGTCTATCAGTACCTGCAGTTGTTGGGGTGTTTTCACAATGTCTCGGTGGATGCGGGTGGCGGTCCGATCTGCATCGAACGTGGGCCGTCCGGGTGGGATCAGGCGGGCATATTGTTGCCGATGGTACGTAAACGAGCCAGCCATGGAAGCAAAACAGGGTTCAGGCTGGACAGTTGCGGTGACCTATATGCGAACGGCCAGGCGTTGGGCCTGGCCGTTGGGTTGGGGTTATTGCCGGGGGTCCGGCAGGCTTCGCCTGCCCCCCCCCTCTCCCCAACCCCTCTCCCGCGAGGGGAGAGGGGCTAAAGCGGCTCGGCTGCGGCTTTGAGTGGTGCCTCAACCTGCAGGATCCAAACCCCTCTCCCCTTGCGGGAGAGCGTGCCCCCGCGAACGCGGGGGTGGGAGAGGGGGTGCTTTGCCAGCCTCAGCGGCTGAGCACACCCGGGTTCATCAGCCCCTTGGGGTCAAGCTGAGCCTTGATCGCATCAAGCAGGGCCAGGCCGGCTGGGTCGCGGCCGGCGCGGTAGTCGTAGAACTTGCCCAGCTGCAGGTTGGCCGCACCGTGCGCGCGCATGGTGTCGGCGATCTGTCGCTTGAGGACATCGGCCGCGGCGCGCGCTTCCAGGTGTTCACCCTGGCAGCCGATGCGCTCGCGATGGTCGGCATCGACGGTGCGCTGGTGGAAGGCATTGTGGCTGTCCGGCCAGTAGATGCACGGCTCGATCACCACTGTCTGTGCACCCACGCTGGACAGCAGCGTGCCAATGAAGATGCCGTGCCTGTCCATTGTTTCCTGCTCGCGCGCGAACAGTTCCTGCAGCGCCTTGAACATGCTGGTAGCCCTGGAGTGCGGCACCAGCGCGTGCACCGGCGCCCAGCGCTCGCCCTGCGGGCCCAGCATCGAGTTCCATGCGGCGAAGGGATTGGCCGCCATCATCTTGGGGATGGACGGCTCCACGCTTTCACCGAACTCGCCCACCAGCTTGCGCGCGCGGGCGACGCGGTCGGCCACTTCGGTGGCGCTGTCACCTTCCAGGGTGATGTGCAGCGAGAACTGCTCCTGATCGACGATGTCGCGGCCCTTCACCGCCAGCTTCAGGCCGGAGATCAGGCCGCCCTTCTTGATCACATTGGTCAGCGCCTTGACGTCGCTGGAAAGGCCGGCGCGGCGCATGCGCACACGCGTCAGCGCCGGGTCGAAGGCCGCTGTTTCACTGGCCAGGCCATTGCGCGCCAACACGCCCAGCGCGGCAAACAGGCCTTCAGCGGTGGGGAACTGCCAGGACAGGTAGTCGATATGCGCGTGCCTGGGAATCAGCTTGAGCACGATGCGGGTCTTGATGCCGAGCAGGCCGCAATCGCCAAGGAACAAGCCGGTCAGGTCCGGGCCGTACCAACGGAAAAAAGGCGAGGTATTGGCCGCAGCCGCCGAGCCGGTGGTGAGAATGTCGCCATTGGCGGTGACCACCTGCAGGCCGAGCACCACGTCGGCCGAGCAGCCATAGCGGGCACTGCCATGGAAGATCGCGCCCTGCGACATGCCGCCGCCGACGGTAGCGTGCGAACCGGACATCGGCCCGAAGTACGGCGTGCGCACGCCCTTGGCATCCAGTGCTTCTTTCAGGGCGCGCCAGGTAACGCCGGCCTCGACCACGACGTAGGCGTCTTCCAGATTGATCTCGACGATCTTGTCCAGCGCGCCGGTATCAACCAGCACCGCCGGGCTCTGCGCGGCGGTATAGCCGCCGGTATAGCTCATGCCGCCGCCACGGGCGATCATCGCCACGCCGGCTTCGGTCAGCTGCTTGACCGCATCGGCCAACTGCTGCGCATCATTCGGCCGCAGCACCGCCAGCAGCGGCTTGCCCTGCGAATAGACATCGGTGGAGAAGTACTCAAGCTCGCTCGCATCGGTGACGATGCTGCCGCCCCAGTTGGATTGCAGGCGGTCGATGACGGCGTGTGCGGTGTCGTTGCTCATGGGGTCCTTCAGCTCAGGCAGACAGGGCGGCGGCGCGCCCCTGGTAATCGGATTCGGCGTCGGTCAGCACGCGCAGCGGCACTGGCAGGGCGCGCAGACGTGCGCTCAGATCGGGCGTGGTGACATCGCGCAACAAGGGATGCAGACGCGCGCCCAGGCGCAGCAGCTCGACCACGTTGGCGTGCACCAAGGCCGGTGCAGGTGCATTGACGCGACGGCGTGCAGCAGCGCTCGGCGGCAGCCATGGCCACAGCAGGTGACGCTCGCGCTCCCATTGCCATGCATCGCAGAGGTAGCCGCCAGCGCGGTCAATGACCGTGGTCGGCAGGCTCTGCAGCAGCAGTGCCTGTTCCTCGGCGGTGAGCAGCCAGGGCGAATGCAGCACCACCTCGGCAACGCGCGTGCCCAGCGCATCCACCAATGCGGGCACGTAGCCAGCGGCCGCGCCATGCGCTTCGATCACCAGCGGCAAGGCCTTGTCTGTGGGAATGACATCACACAGTGCGGCGACCAGCGTCGCGGCGTCCAGCGGGCTGTCGCTTTCGCAGGAGGCGCCATGGCCGGGCAGGTCCGGCAGCAACCACGCGCTGTCACCGGCATCGATCTGCTGTGGCGACAACGGTCGCGTGCCCGGCGCGTGCAGGCACAGGCGCAATGCCCCCTGCCCTGCGCGCTCCCACACCGCCATGTCGCCGGCAGCGGTGGCGATGATGCGGCGCTGCCAGTTGTTCGATGCGGCGGGAGAGGTGGGAGCTTCGACAAAGGCCGGCTCGTTCGCCAGACTCTGCGCCAACCAGCCGTCCATGCTGTCGTGCATGGCGGGAATACCGTTGGGCTCTTCAAGCACCGTCACGTTGGCCGGCAGGTCGCGCAGGCGCGGCATATGCGCCAACAGCGGATCGCCATGGCGGTACACCAGCCAGGACGGCATCTGCAGCTGCTGCACCCAGAAGTGATCGTTGTGGCGGAACGCGGCGGCATAGCCGGCGCGGTAGGTATCGCCCACGTCGAGTACGTCCATCACCGTCTCGCGGCTGCTGTCGGTGGTCTGCGGTGCAATCGCCATCGCCGCTTCGGCGCGGCCGTCGTACCAGGGGAAGTAATACTTCTGCTCGCGCATGCGCGACCACAGCCAACGCAGGTGCGAGCCGTCCCACTGCGGCACGAACGGCGGCAGATAGGCATCGCCGTACAGCGCGCTTTCTTCCGGGGTGAAGGCGGCATAGCCATCGACCACCAGCGCGGCAACCCGCGCCGGCTCGGCCCAGGCCAACCAGGTCGCGATCAGGCCGCCGGTATGCATGCCGAATACGGCGAAGCGCGGCAGGCCGAGTGCATCGATGAACTGCAGCGTGGCGGCACCGAAATCGGCAATCGACATCGGGTTGCCGGGCAAGGCATCGGAATAACCGAAGCCCGGCGTGTCCGGCGCAATCAGGGTGTAGCGGTCGGCATAGCGCTGCATCATCGCCGCCCACATCCGCGAGTTCTGCGGTGACTGGTGGATCAGCACCAGCGCCGGGCCACTGCCGGCAATGCGGTAATGCACCTGCCGCCCGTTGACGGACAGGAAGCGCCGTTGGATCTGGGTCATGCGTATTCCTTAGAGCCGTACCAGCGCCTTGCCCAGGTTGTCGCCATTGAGCAGGCCAATGAAACCAGCCGGCGCAGTGGCCAGCCCGTCGTGGATGTGTTCGCGGTAGCGCAGCGTGCCGGCGGCGATCATCTGCGCCAGTTCGCTGCGGCATTGCGCGAAGTCGCCCAGATGGTCGTAAACCACCAGGCCTTCAAGCCGTGCGCGCGCACCAATCACCGGGCCCAGGTTGGGGCCGGCCGGGCGTTCGGCGCGGTTGTATTGATCGCTGAGCCCGCACAGCACTACCCGTGCATGCAGGCGCAGCAGTGACAGCGCCGCTTCCAGCACGGCGCCGCCGACGTTGTCGAAATAACCATCAATGCCGCCCGGGCAGGCCGCGCGCAACGATGCTGCGAAATCCGCATCGCGGTAACTGACGCAGGCATCGAAGCCGAATTCGTCTGTGACGATGGCGCACTTCTGCGCGCTGCCGGCAATGCCGACCACGCGACAACCGGCGGCCTTGCACAGCTGGCCCACCACGCTGCCAACGGCACCGGCGGCGGTGGACACCAGGATGGTCTGGCCGGCCTTGGGCTGCAGAATCCGGCGCACACCGGCCCAGGCGGTGAGACCCGGAACACCGAGCACACCGACGGCGGTGCTGACTGGCGCCAGCGCCGCATCAACCAGTGAGGTGGCGTTTGCATCCATTGCCGCGAACTCGGCCCAGCCGGTCATGCCGGTAACCACGTCACCTGGCTGGAAGCGGCCACTGCGGTCTTCGACCACCGTGCCGATGCCGTAGCCCGGCACGATGCTGCCCAACGGCGGGCATGGCACCGCGTAACGGCCGCCGAGCTGTGCACGCAGGAAGGGGTCCAGCGACAACCATTGCACCTGCACCCGCAGCTGGCCGTCACCGATGAGCGGTAGCGGCAGCTGGCGCAGTTCAAAGTCCTGCACCTGCGGCATGCCGTGGGGAACCTGCCGCAGGCAGACGGCCTGCATTGTCGTGTGCAAGCCGTCCATCGATCAGAACGCGTTGATGCCGGTCAGCTCGCGACCGATCACCAGCTGGTGCACGGTCTCGGTGCCTTCATACGTGATCACCGACTCCAGGTTCAGCGCATGGCGGATCGCACCGTGTTCGGTGGTGATGCCGGCACCGCCGAGCAGGTCGCGGCATTCGCGGGCGATATCGATCGCCAGACGGCAGTTGTTCCACTTGGCCAGCGACACCTGCTGCGGCTGCATCTGGCCGGCGTCCTTCAGACGGCCCAGCTGCAGTACCAGCAACTGGCCGGCGGTGATGCGGCGGGCCATGTCGGCCATCTTGATCTGCGCGCTCTGGGTGGCGGCAACCGGGCGGCCGAACAGGATGCGCTCCTTGGTGTAAGCCAGCACTTCGTCCAGGCAGGCGATGGCCGCGCCCAGCGGGCCCCAGGTGATGCCGTAACGGGCCTGGGTGAGGCAGCCGAGCGGACCCTTCAGGCCCTTCACGTTGGGCAGGCGGTTGGCATCGGGCACGCGCACGTTGTCGAAGAACAGCGCGCCGGTCACCGAGGCGCGCAGGCTCATCTTGTGCTTGATTTCCTGGGCGGTGAAGCCCGGGGTGCCCTTCTCGATGACGAAGCCCTGCACGCCTTCGTCGGTATTAGCCCAGACGATGGCGATATCGGCCACCGAGCCATTGGTGATCCACATCTTGGAACCGTTGATCACCCAGTCACCGCCGTCCTTCACGGCACGGGTCTTCATGCTGGCCGGGTCGGAGCCGCCGTGTGCCTCGGTCAGGCCGAAGCAGCCGATCACCTTGCCGCGCGACATGTCCGGCAGCCAACGCATGCGCTGCTCTTCCGAACCATAGGCGTAGATGGGGTACATGCACAGCGAGCTCTGCACCGAGACGAAGCTGCGAATGCCGGAATCACCGCGCTCCAGTTCCTGGCAGATCAGGCCGTAGCTGACGCTGTTCAAGCCGGCGCCGCCGTACTGTTCCGGCAGCGAGCTGCCAAGCAGGCCCATGTCGGCGATTTCACCAATCAGCTCGGTGGGGAAGCGGCCCTGGTCGAAGCAGTCGCCGATGATCGGCAACACGCGCTCATCGGTGAAACGGGCGACGGAATCCTGTACAGCGCGTTCTTCCTCGCTCAGCAGCGAACGCACGTCGAACAAATCGTAGGGGTTCAGTGTCTTCAGGCTCATTACTGTCTCTGGAAGGCGCATCCGCGCCCGGAAGGTAGGGGATAAGGTAGTTCAATCAGGCCGAAAGAATTGCTGCAGCTGCACGTTCGCCCGAGCTGACGGCCGCTTCCATGCCCGGAACCTGCAGTTCAGTCTGTTCGCCGGCAAAGTGGATGTTGCCGAACGGGGTATTGGCCCAGCGCAGGGTTTCGGCGAAGCGGCCCGGGGCGATTTCGGAGAACGCGCCATCGGCCAGCGGATCGCTGCCCCAGCTGCGGGTCTCCAGCGGCACCAACGCGCCCTTGGACGCCGGGCGCAGGCGCTCCATGGCGTTGATGGCCCAGGCAAAGCGCGCCTCGCGGTCGAGCGTGTCGGCCTGCCGGGCCATGGCGCCATTGAGCCAGACGATCAGGAGGTTGATCTGGCCATCAGCGCCCGGCACGGCAAACACGCGCTGCAACGGGCCATCGCCCCACAGTGACAGCGGCAGGCCATCGTCTTCCCAGAATTTGCAGGTGGGATGCAGGTGCACGGTGGTCACCGCATTGGAGCTGCGTGCCGACCACACTTCCTGCTGCGCCACCGGCGGTGCCGGATCGATGGCGATGCGGCTGAGCGGCCCGCTGGGCAGGGCCAGCACCAGGTGCGCGGCACGGAAACGGCGGCCATCGGCGCAGCGCACTTCCAGCGTGCCACGCACCGACTCCACGCGGGTGACCTGGGCATCGAGTACCGGCGGCTGCGCCAACGAGGCGGCCATGGCCTCCGGCAGCGCCTGGCTGCCGCCCTGCACCCAGCCGGTGCCCTTCGAACCAAACCGGCGCAACGCATCGCGGCGCAGGGCATCGAGCGCGCTGATGGTCTGCAACGAGGAAAAACTATTGCCGATATCCATCCATTGCAGCGCCTGCGGCGACCAGCCCTTGCTGGCGATCAGCTGCGCCAGCGGGATATCCAGCGAGAGATTGTTGGGGTCGCGCCAGCTGTCCAGCGCCGGCAGGCCCAGCTCACCGATCGCGGTGGCCAGCAGCATCGGCGGCAGCAGAGCGTGTTCGCGGCCCTGCAGTGTATTGAGGGGGCTTTGGCCCCATTGCGTGGCCGGCACCAGGACATCGCCGATGGCCAAGCCCAGACCGGCAGCGTTTGGCAGTGCCGCCGACGGCGGCTCGATGCCGACACCAACACGCTTGGCGTGGGCATGCACGCGCGTATAGCCGGTGCCCACTTCCACACCGCCGATTTCAAAACGAATGCCATTGCGCACCACGGTCTGCAGGCGGCCGCCAACACACGGATTGGCTTCCAGCACGGTGACACGTGCACCACCGGCTTCCAGCGCATGCGCGGCAGCCAAACCGGCCAGGCCGGCACCGACCACGATGACATCGCTGCTCGGCACTTTGGCGTGCAGCATGCCCGGCAGCAACGACAGTGCGGCCATGCCTGAAACTCCCTTGATGAAATCGCGTCGTTGCATTGGGGCTGCCTGCGGAGGTACGGAGGTTGCGGTGTTGCTCTTGCTTGAAATGCCCTCATCTCCGCGAGCGCGGGAATGACGAGCGGGTGGTGCACCGGTAAAGCCAACCAACCGAGGGCTGGGAGGACGCAGCGCGCCCTCCCAACCCGCGTTTACCACTTAGAACTTGTAGCTGACTTCCACGCCGTACATGCGCGGCAACGACGGGGTAAGACCGAAGTCGCGCAGGTTGGTCACGGCCAGGCCGGTCAACGGCGGCACTGCCGGCACGGCGACGTAAGCGTCCGGATTGATCGTGCGCTGTGCGTCTTCCAGGGTGCGGTCGTTGAACGCGTTGTTGACATAGGCCGAGACCTGCAGCTGCTCGGTCGGGCGAATGCTGAAGCGGAAGTTGGTACGGGTGGAAGCGCCGATATAGGCCAGGTTGTCGACCTGGATATAGCGCTTGCCTTCGTAGTTCACATCCATGTTGGCGGTGTATTCCCAACCATTGGACAGCGCGCCGTCATACATCAGACCCAGCGTCGCCTTGTGCTTGGGTACACGCGGCAGCGTGGCACCGGCAGCGTCGGCGGCCGGGTCAGCCAGCGTCGGTGCGCTGTTGCTGGAGAACAGATCGGCCTGGTCCTGGCTGATGAACTTCAGGATCTCGGCATCGGTGTACGAATACGCCAGGCTGGCCAGCCAGCCCTGCGCGAACGCCCACTGGCTTTCCAGCTCGAAGCCACGGATGCGCGATTCGCCGACGTTGGTGGTGTAGCTGGTCGAGAACAGCGAGCCGTTCTTGCGGATCACCGGGCCGGTTTCGGTCAGCTGCTGGTTGGTCCAGTCGATCTGGTAGATGTTGGCGTTGACGCGCAGGGTGCCGTCCAGCCAATCGCTCTTCATGCCCAGCTCGTAGTTCCAAGCCTCTTCTTCCTTGTACGTGTTCAAGCCACGCGCGATCAGCGCGTCACGCTCGGTTTCGAGGAAGTCCGCACGGTAGACGTCGGTGTTGAAGCCGCCCGGCTTGTTGCCCTTGGACACCAGGCCATACAGATTGACGTTTTCCTGCGCCTGATAGCTCAAGGTCCAGCGCGGGGTGAAGCTGCTGAAGGTCTTGGCCAATGCATAAGGCTGGCGATAGGTGCTGCCGGCCAACACACGGATGTCGGTGCCGCCCTTGCTGATTTCGTCGCGCGCATAGCGGCCTTCCAGCGAGGTGGTCCATTGGTCGTTGATGCGCCAGTTGATCAGGCCGTAGAGCGCCTTGTTGACGGTCTGGTCATCAGGGTCTGTGGGCACCGAGGTGACCACCTTGTTGCCACCGATGGTGTAGCCGGTCAGGTCGCCACCCCAGCCGGGCAGCGCCTGCTGCTTGTAGTAATACGCACCAAGCATGCCCGACACGGCCAGACTCTGGTCGGTGGTCAGGCGGATGTCCTGCGACCAGTTCTTGACGCCGGTGTCGGCGAAGCTTTCAAAGCCACCGCCGTAGCCGCGAATGGCGCTGTAGTCCTGGTCGCTGGCCGAATAGGTATCGCTCTTGTTGTAGGCCGAGGTCGAGGTCAGGTTCCAGCCATTGGCGAACAGATAGTCCACCACCACGCTGGTACGCAGCAGGTCGGTTTTGCGCCCCGGGAAGTAGCCGGCGCTCTCGAACTCCTTGGTGTTCAACGCGTATCCCGCCGGTGCCTTCAGCTCACCACAGTAGTAGCCGCGGCGGCGCGACTCGAGGATCGGCACACCACCGGCCGAAACACCGCTGTACTCAGGCAGGTAGCAGTTGAGGTTGTCGCTGCCCAGGCGCGCAACGGCGAAGTGCTGGTCGCGGCTCTTCTGCTGCATCACGCGTGCGGTGATATCCAGCGCATCGGTCGGCGACCACGCGATGGCAGCCATGCCGCTGATGGTTTCGGTGCCGTTGAGGTCTTTGCTGCCCGAGGCGCTGTTGTAGAACACGCCATCGTTGCCGCGCTTGTTCAGGCTCAGGTCGTAACCGAACGAGCCGTCTTCATTCGCGCCCGAATAGAACAGGCCCATTTTCTCCTGGCCGTAGTTGCCGGCGCCCAGGGTGACCTTGCCGCCCGGTGCGCTGCCCGGGCGCTTGGTGATGAAGTTGACCGCACCGGAGAAGGTGCGGCGACCGAACGCCGCCGACTGCGGGCCACGGATCACTTCCACACGCTGGATGTTCTCCAGGCCGTAGCTGGAGATATCACCTTCGACATAGATGCCGTCGATGAAGAACGAGGCGTTGGACTCGCCCTGGATGTTGGACATGCCGCGGATCACCGGGCGGTCGAAGCCGCGGCCGTAGCCGGACTTGAACGAGAAGCTCGGCGACAGATTGGCGATGTCGCGCACGTCGACCAGGCCCTTCTTCTCGATGGTCTGCGCGGACATGGCGGTGATCGGCAGCGGCATCTGCTGCAGCGGTTCGGACACACCGCGCGCGGTTACCGTGATCTGGTCAAGGCTCTGTACGGCATCGCTGTTGGCGGCCGGCGGTGCAGCCGATTCGTCGGCGGCCTGGGCCGCGGCGTTGCCTGCGCACAACATCAGTGCAAAGGCGATCGAGGAGCACAGCAGGTCTGGCTTGATGATTTTCATTTGTTTCCCGACTGGAAAGTTTGATCGGAATGGATTGGGAGGATGGATGCGCCGTCTTGGGGGAGGGTTCCGTCCAGTGTTTCCGTACTTCAGTCCTGCTGTTTCGCCGCCGCACCCTGCTTGAGCTGCTTGTAGTAGCTCCAGCTGGTGACGTTGGGTTGCACCCAGGTTGCAGGTGCGCGTGCATACTCCGGGTAGCGGGTACGGACGAGCTCCTGGATATCGGCAGGCAGTTCACTGACCGAGGCGCGCTTGTTGCCCTGCGCGACGTACAGCAGATTGCCCGGGCGTGTGCCCAGCTTCATCCAGGGGAGCCACGGCCCGACACGGGTCCAGCCGTAGGTGACCGGCACGCTCTTCAGCGCCGGGTTTTCGAGGTCCGCGCGGGGCGCGAAAAACATGAAGTGCTCCGATCCCATGTAGGTCGGGCCGGAAGATTCAGCGGGGAATTCGCTGGGCTGCAACGGGTTGGGATAGGCCAACGGAATGTTGAGCGTCAGCATCACCTGGTCGCCTGCTTCCACCCACGGCAGGTGCAGCGGCCGGCCCGGTGCATTGAGCACGGTGTTGACCGGGTCGTTGGCAACCTGCACCACGTCGTTGCGTTCGCCGGAGAACGGGTTGTCCCAGCTGTCGATGATCTTGCCGGTCTTCAGGTCGCGGTAGAAGGTCAGCTCGCGGGTATACAGACGCCACACGCCATCGGCCTGCTTTTCGGCCCGGCAGATGTTGTAGCCCTCGAAGCCCAGCAGCGGTGCCGGCTTCTGCCCCGGCTCCTGCGAGAACAGGGTGCCGGCCCACCACAGGATCTCCTCCTGCTTCGGGTCCAGCGAGCAACGCAACTTGACCATTGCCTCAACGCTGCCCTGTTCGGACTGCAGATCCAGCGCTTTTGCCTGTGGCGAAAGTGCAATTGCGGCAGCCAGCAAAACCGATGACATTCGAATCACGTCCAACCCCCCGGTTGAAGTGGAGCCCCTGCGGCGCTCCGACCACGGAAGACGAGCCTCTCGACCCGTCAAAGATGTCATATAGCTATATCATTAGTACATGATTGTCCAATCATTTGTAGAACCTATGTCGCAGATCCCGTGGCAGTGCTGGGGCGGGCGAAAACCCTGCTGCAGCGGCGTTTGGCAAGACTGCGCAAGATGCTGCTTTGCAACAAAATTTCACCGGGCGATGCCGTGAAAAACGGCACTGGATTTTTGTCCGGACATTTGAGAAATTCGGGGAAGCGGCAGATGCGCGACGCCCCTGCAGCAGCTGGCGGCGGGGTTTTCCAGGCCCTTGGGGCGGCAGCAGGACACTGGTACCAATGGACGCTTGACCCTGACCAGATCCGCATGACATATAGATATAACTTTAGAACTTGAAGCCTTCCGAGGAGTTGCCATGAGCCAGCAAGCCCTGCCGCCGAGTTGGCAGCACGTAGGCCGCCACGCGGTGTTCCCCGATAGCGCGCTGGATGACACGGCCCGCTTCGACTTCCTCGCCAACCTCAACGGCTACCTGGCCACCCAGCTCAGCCCCAAGGTCAAGCTGGCCTACGAGCAGCGGGTGAAGCCGGCGTTCGAGAAGGAAAAAGGCCGCGCCCCGGAAACCCGCCACGAAGTGCGCAAGGCAATGGCCGCCGATGGCATCTACCAGACCTGGAGCGCCCTGCGTCGCAGCAGCATGGAGATGCGCCAGCAGGCCGGCCGCGGCCTGGTGCTCAAGCAGGTGGATGCACTGATCGAAAAGGCACGCGCACTCAATGCCAGTGACGACGGCCTGCAGCTGGACGCTTCGGTGAAGGTGCCGCGCTATTCCAGCGCCGTTGACATCCATTGCATGCCCGGCGGTTACCACACCGAGCTGCTGGCCGATGACGTGTCGGCAGCGGCCAACTACGACTGCGGCATCTTCGCCACCACCGGCGGCATGCTCGGCCGCTACAACGATGGCGGTGGCCAGGCGCTTGCGCAGTGGCTGCAGGAACAGCATCCCGAATTCAAGCCACGCCGCATCCTCGACATCGGCTGCACGGTTGGCCACAACATCGTGCCGCTGGCGCAGGCGTTCCCGGAGGCCGAGGTCATCGCCATCGACGTGGCCGCGCCAATGCTGCGCTATGCGCATGCGCGTGCCCGCGCGCTTGGCGTGAACAACATCCGCTTCCGCCAGGCCAATGGCGAAGCACTGGACTATGCCGACGGCACGTTCGACCTGATCACCACCTCGATGTTCTGGCACGAGAGCTCGTCCACGGCGATGCCACGCAAGCTGCGCGAAATCCACCGCCTGCTTGCCGCCGGCGGCCTCACCGCGCACCTGGAACAGCCGCAGTACCACGGCATGGATCCCTACGAGCAGTTCATCCGCGACTGGGATGCGTACAACAACAACGAGCCGTTCTGGAGCGTGATGCACGAATACGACCTGCGCCAGATGATGGCCGCGGCCGGCTTCGAGGCGGAGCGCTATTTCGAAACCAAGGTCCGTGGCGTGGTCGATCGGGACATCTTCCCGGTCGCCAGCGAAAGCGGCGAAGACCACGGCCGTGCTGCGCTGTGGACCATGTTTGGAGCCTGGAAAGCATGAGCATCGATCCGATCGCCCTGGCCGGCAGCCGCGCCCGTGGCAAGCGTCCGTACTTCTTCAAGGACCCGGACGTGGAGCGTGTGCTGTCCATCGCCATGGCCATCGCCATGGAGAACGCGGTGACCCACCAGCGGCTGGATGCGCTGGAACGCTTGATCGAAAACAAAGGCCTGCTCAGCCGCGAAGAACTGGACCAGTTCCGACCGGACCGTGAGGCCGAAGCCCAGCGCACGCTGTGGATGAAGGAATACATCGCCCGGGTACTGCGCATCGTGCAGCAGGAAACCGAGGCCTTGGAAGGCGGTGCTATGGACGTGCCGATGGAAGAAGTGATGGATGCACTTCGCAACGAATGAGGCCCGGCCTCAACTGATGACATCAACACGACCACAAGGGAAACCGTAATGCCGAACATGCAACTGCACATGCCGCTGCTGGCCCGCCACGAAGGCGTCTGGGACGGCGTGTACCGTTACTACGATGCCAACGGCGACAAGATCGACGAGCACAAGTCGCGCCTGATCTGCCGCTTCACCAGCGACGAGAACCTGCCCTACCACCAGACCAATCATTACAGCTGGGCGGACGGCAAGGTGGAAGTCCGCGACTTCCCGACGCGCTATGAATTTGGCCGGGTGATCTTCGACAACGAGCTGATCTACGGCTGGGCTGCCGAAGTGCCGCTGGACGACCATCACCGCACCGTCATGCTGTACTGGAAGCGCAAGGGCGAGGAAGGCCTTGAACTGTACGAGATGATCCAGCTCTCCGATTGCGGTCAGATGCGCAACCGCATCTGGCATTGGTACAAGAACGGCGTGCTGGTGCAGCGCACGCTGATCGACGAGAAGTTCGTCAGCCGCGACTGGCAGAAGATCAAGGGCGAGAGCTTCAACGGCGACCCGATCTGATCCTCCGCAACGACGATCAACGCGGGGCGCCATGGCGCCCCGCGTTTGTTTGAACGCTGCAAGTGCTGCCTGAAAGCTGCAGCTGTGAAGCCCCTCTCCCGCGCGCGGGAGAGGGGTTGGGGTGAGGGGAAGCTTTTAAAGCTTTAAAGCTCCCCTCATCCGCCCCTTCGGGGCACCTTCTCCCGCAAGCGGGAGAAGGGAAACTGCAAAAGCAGAAGCAAAAGCAGAAGCAATTGCAAAAGCCTAAAGCCAGAAGCCAGAAGCCAGAAGCAAAAAGCGAAAGCAGTAGCCGGAGCCAGAGCAACTGCACAAGCAACCGCAACCGCAACCGCAACCGCAACCGCAACCGCAACCGCAACCAACATGATCCACGCCATCAACCACCGAGGTACCCAATGAGCAACACCCGCAGACATTTCCTGGGCAGTGCCGCCGGCCTGGCCGCACTGGGCGCGGTTGGCCCGTCCCTGCTGGGTGCCTCGGCACCGGTGCAGGCGGCCATGGGCAAGGGCCCGGATGGACTCAACGTGCGCACCGATGGCACCTATGCAACGGTGGAGCTGGCCAAGCCGGCCTGGACCCTGGGCCTGGTGCAGTCGCGCGTACACAGTTTCGATGCGCGCGAATGGAAGTCGGCCACCAAGGGCAACCTGGCGCACATGCTGGACCTGATCGACAAGGCGCATTACCACGCCAAGCCCGACCTGCTGCAGTTCCACGAATTCCCGCTGACCGGCTGGCGCAAGTGGACGCGCGAGGAAATCCTCAAGTTCGCCATCACCATTCCCGGCGAGGAAACCGAGGCCATCGCCAGGAAGGCACGCCAGTACGGTACCTGGATCGTGTTCGGCGCCTACGCCACCGATCCGGACTGGCCGGGCCACGTGCTGTCGATCACCACGATCATGAACGACAAGGGCGAGATCGTGGACAAGCACTGGAAGGCGCGCAACCTCAAGGGCGCCTTCCCGGATTTCGAGTTGTTCACCACCACCACCTACGACGTGCTCGACCGCTACGTTGAAATGTACGGCCGCGATGCGGTGGTACCGGTCACCCGCACGCCGCTGGGCAACATCTGCACCAGCTCCACCCAGCGCGAGCCGGAGCTGTTCCGGGCGATGGCGTTCAAGGGCGCGGAAATATTCCTGCGCACCGCATCGGGCGGTTTCTCGGACATGGATGTGGCCGCCTGCGCGATGTACAACGGCGTCTACTCGTCCATCGTCAACAACTCGATCTCGCCAGACAACGGCCCCTACTTCGATGACCCGGGTTCAGGCGGCACCGCCCTGTACGACCCCAGCGGCAAGGCCATCGCCGAGGCACAGAGCAAGGAAGAAACCCTGGTGCTGGGCCGCGTGCCGATCGCCGAACTGCGTGCACGCAAGCGCCAGCCGGTGGTGCACATGGACCTGTTCCGCGACGTCTACGACACCTACCAGAACGCCTACCCGCCGAACCTGTGGTCGGAATACCTGCCCACCTCGCTGGAAGACGCCGCCCGCTACATCCGCGGCAAGTCGCGCTGGAAGTAACAGGCACGGCTGCCAGCACATGCGCGCATCGGGCCGGCAAGGTCCGATGCGCCTGTCGCAGGGCCCCGCCCGCGCAGCGCGCGATATGCATTGCTGAACAGAAGCGGCCCTTTCAAGTGTGATCGTGCTCGCAGAATCTGCACTTACCCTGCACATCCCGCTGCCGATACTGCGCCCAGGGGGATGTTGACCGGCCATGGCTGGGAACGCCCGTTCCTTGGTGCCGGAGTCTGCAATGCTGGGAATGTTCAAGAAAAAAAGAACGGGCATCGTGATCGTCAGGCTCAATGCGCGCCTGCAGCCCATGCATCGTGCCGAGCTGGAAGACGCATTCAGTGATGCCTGCAACGGGCACGACCTGGGTGCGGAAGTGGTCGGCGGCGGCACCCTGCTTGCCGACAACGGCGAGGTGGCTGCCTGCGACATCGAAGTGCGCGTGGATGACCTCAGCCCCGACAGGATCGCCATGGTCGGGCGCTTGTTCGAAGCGATGCTGGCGCCGAAGGGCTCGTACATGACGGTGGGCAACGACAGTGAACGCATCGCACTGGGCCAGCATGAAGGCCTGGCCCTGTACCTCAACGGCACTGCGTTGCCCGAGGAAATCTACGAGATCTGCGATTCCAACCACGTCCACGACGAATGCGAACGTCGCCTGGACGGCATCGGCATGGTCAACAGTCACTGGCAAGGCCCTACCGAAACCGCGTTGTACATGTACGGCGACAGCTTCCAGCGCATGCATGCGGCGATCCTGCCATTGCTGGACAGCTACCCGCTGTGCCGGCTGTGCCGGGTGGAACGCATCGCCTGACGTGCTGCGTTCATCCCGCTGTGACACCTGCGTTCGGGCAACGGTATAAGGTGGCCTTTCGATCCGTTTACCCACTCGGTATACGCAATGCCACTTGCCTTCGATCTGGGCGTGAAGCTGTGCTGGCTGATACTGCTGGTGTATTGGGGTGCAAGCGCGGCGCAGGCCAAGCCGGTGACGCGCACCGAATCGCCTTGGAAACAGCTGCTGGTGTATTGGTTGCCGCTGCTGGTGGCGGTGCTGCTGCTCGGCCCGGGGTCGTGGTTCGGGCAGGGCTGGCTGCGTGAGCAGTTCGTGCCGCACGCGTTGCCGATCTACGCCACCGGTCTGCTGTTATGCCTCTGCGGGCTGATCCTGGCGATCTGGGCACGCTGGCGGCTGGGCCGCAACTGGAGCGGCAATGTGCAGATCAAGCAGGCCCATGAGCTGATCACCAGCGGCCCCTATGCGCGGGTGCGCCACCCGATCTACAGCGGCGTGCTGTTGATGTTCAGCGGCAACGCGCTGGTGGTTGGCGAGTGGCGCGGGGTGGTAGCCGTGCTGATCGTGCTGGCTTCGTTCTGGGCCAAGCTGCGCCAGGAGGAACGTTTCCTGGCTGCGCATTTCGGGCAGGCCTACGCCGACTATGCGGCGCGCACGAGGATGCTGATCCCCGCGCTGCTGTAGTAGCGGCGGCGAATGCTCAGGGCGCGCGCTCGGGGTCGTCTTCCCCGCTGCGCCCTGCCCCGTAGCCGAGCCCGGCGCCCATGCCCACGCCGGCCCCCATGCCACCCATGCCACCGCCGGCGCCGCCACCGCCCTTGCCGCCGGCACCACCACCCTCCCGGTCTGCCGCCTTGCTGCCCTTGCCGCCTCCGCCACTGCTGGCCGGGCGCAGCGGGCCTTGCCGCGGAATGGCGACGGCAGCCGGGATCACCTCCAGGTCCAGCACGCTGCGGATGAAATCGCGCAGCGAAATCACCAGTTCGGCGGTATGGATCGGCCGCCCCTCGACCATGTCGCTGGCAGCGCGCGCGGCCAGCCGCACCTGTTGCTCGGTGCCCAGCAGGATCACATCCGACAGTGCCGCTTCCACCGCATCACGGGTACGGCGGGCGCGCTCACCGGCCTCACCCGGGTCCACCACGGGCAGCAGCACGGTGCCTTCGGCGGTGGTCACGGCCTGCCCCTCGGCCAGCTCGGCCGCGCGCCGGCGCACGTCGCGCAGATGGCTGGGGTCCACGCTCAGATCACCGGTGAACGAGCCGCCCAGGGTCTTGTAGGCGGCTATCAGGGTTTTCAGCCGTTCGTTGATCTGGCGGTTGGCCGCCTCACGCTTTTGCTGCACCACCTGCATCACCAGCAGGCGAATGCCGACACCGATGAGGGTGATGATCGCCAGGCCAAACAAGGTCGACAGCAGACCCTGCCAAGAGCTGAAATCCAGACCACGCATGCCAGCACCACTTGCTGCAGGCGCACATCGGCGCCGAGGCGATCATCGTAGCGATTTGTCGGCCGCCACAGGCATGCCGGGGGACACGACAAGGGACGGACGCGGTATCGTGTCGCCCTTCTCAACACCGAAACACAGCCGATGCCCAACCCTTCTTCCGCCCCGGCCCCGGCACCGTCGCAGCAGTTGGAACGTGCGTTGAAGCCGCGCCAGCTGATCATGATGGGCCTGGGCAGCGCCATCGGCGCCGGCCTGTTCCTGGGCTCGGGCGTCGGTATCCAGGCCGCCGGCCCGGCGGTACTGATCTCCTATCTGGTGGCCGGCACGCTTGTCATCATCATGATGCACGCCATGGGCGAGATGGCCGCCGCACGGCCGGCCAGCGGCGCGTTCTCGGTATATGCCGCCGATGCGCTGGGCGCCACTGCCGGCGCCACCGTGGGTTGGCTGTGGTGGGCCCAGCTGGTGGTGGTGATCGCCGCCGAATCGGTGGGCGCGGCCGGCCTGCTCAGTACGGTATGGCCGCAGCTTTCAGTGCCGCTGACCTCGCTGGCGTTCATGGTGGTGTTCACCGTGATCAACATGATGGGCGTGCGCAATTACGGTGAGTTCGAGTTCTGGTTCGCCATCCTCAAGGTGGGCGCCATCATCGCCTTCATCCTGATCGGCATCGCCCTGCTGCTGGGCCTGCTGCCGGACGTGCCCTCGCCGGGCCTGGCCAACATCACCGGCCATGACGGCTTCATGCCCAAGGGCCTGGCCGGCATCGGCGCGGCCCTGCTGGTGGTGATCTTCGCCTTTGGCGGCACCGAAATCGTGGCCGTGGCCGCGGCCGAAACCCAGGACCCGGAGCGCAGCCTGGCGCGTGCCATCCGCACCGTGGCCTGGCGCATCCTGGTGTTCTACATCGGCTCGATCGGCGTGATCATCGCGGTGGTGCCGTGGAACAGCCCCACCCTCAAATCGCCGTTTGCTGCGGTGCTGCAGGTGGCCAACATCCCGGGTGCGGCCACTGCCATCACCCTGATCGCGGTGATCGCCCTGCTGTCGGCGCTCAATGCCAACCTGTACGGCGCCTCGCGGATGATCTATTCGCTGGCCGAACGTGGTGAGGCCCCGCGCTGGCTGGGCGTCACCAATACCCGCCAGGTGCCGGTGGTGGCGGTGCTGGCCAGCGTGCTGTTCGGTTTCGCCGCCACCGTGCTGGAGCTGATCTACCCGGACAAGGTGCTGCCGGTGCTGCTCAACGTGGTCGGTTCCACCTGCCTGCTGGTCTGGACCATCACCCTGGTATCGCAGCTCATCCTGCGCCGTCGCGCCGATCGGCTGGGTACACCGCTGCCGTTCCGCATGGCCGGTTTCCCGTTCCTGACGGTGTTGGCGCTGGCGATCCTGGCGTTGATCTTCGCGCTGCTGCTGCTCACCCCGGAAACCCGCCTGCAGTTCCTGTCGATGGCCGCCTTCACCGCCTTCATCGCACTGTGCAGTGGTTTGGCAAGGCACGCCCGCCGCGCCTGACCGTGCCAAATCAGCTGGCATGCAAGCCCATCGTCACGATGGGCTTGTTTTAGTGCGCCAGTGACGGCAGGCTGCGCCCATCCGAGGCCAGTCATGTCCACAGCCGAACCCCGCGTCGACGCCTACATCGCCCATGCCGCTGCTTTCGCCCAGCCCCTGCTGCGCGTGCTCCGCCGGCGTGTGCACAGCGACCGCGGCGCGGCCACCGGGGCCCTGGCAACTGTACCGGCGCCCAAGGCAGCCGTTGGCGGTTTCACACCCCGCTACCAACGCGATGTTGTGGAATGGATAGGTGAGACCAGCCGTGACCGTACCCGACAACCGCGTATTGCCTTGACCATCGGGTGGTTATCCGATGGCAAGTGACGCAACTTGAAACATCAAACGCATTGACGTGGGACGCGCCAGCGATTCCACTTCCTCCAAACACCCCCATAAGTCCTGTTGCTACGCCATGATCGACCTAGAAGACCTCATCCAGCGTGCCATCGACCCGGCCTCCGTGAAGCTGGAAGGCACCCTGACAAATCCGCCGTCCTTCGGCGTGTATGCCATCGAAAACGTCGATGACGGCAGCACCCATTTCCGCTTCGGCAACCACCCGGTGCGCAAGCAGGAACTGGAAGACAAGTTCGGCAACGCCGAACTGGAGTATCTGTTCCTCAACCGCGAGGATGCAGCAGCAATGACCTCGGCGTTGAACCGCCCCGAAGCGGACTGAGGTTTCGCAGGGTTGGTGCAACCGCAGCGCCGCGGCGCCGCGCTGCTGTAGAGCCGAGCCATGCTCGGCTGGGGCCTTACCGGTAAAGCCCCTTGCCGAGGATGGCTCGGCACTACGTTGCGCCCTCCCTTTCGCGCAGCGAAGGGGAGGGTTGGGGAGGGGTAGCTTTCCGCGTGTTGATGCAGCGCTTGCTTCGCGGCTTACGCCGCTCCTACATTGCCGTCGCGACATATGCTGCGCTGTTATTGATGCAGCGCCTGCTTCGCGGCTTACGCCGCTCCTACACCGACGTCGCGACACATGCTGCGCTGTTGCAGAGCCGAGCCATGCTCGGCTTGGACTTGCCGGTAAAGCCCCTTGCCGAGCATGGCTCGGCACTACGCTGCGCCCTCCCTTTCATGCAGCGAAGGAGAGGGTTGGGGAGGGATGGCTTTTCGCGGATTGATGCAGCGCCTGCTTCGCGGCTTACGCCGCTCCTACATTGCCGTCGCGACACATGCTGCGCTGTTGTTACGCAAGCACCTGCGCCGGCGCTAGGATGCGGCATCGCTCACTGCTTCAGGGGAAACGCATGAACGTCTATGCCGTGGTGCTGGCCGCTGTGTCGAGCTTTCTGCTGGGCGGCCTGTGGTATTCACCGCTGCTGTTTGGCCGTGCATGGAACCGCGAAAACGGTGGCGAAGTACCACAGGGGCATCCTGGCAAGGTATTTGGGGTTGCGCTCGTGTTTTCACTGCTGGCGGCGTTCGCGTTCGCCTGGTTCATCGGCCCGGCACCGGAACTGCGCAAGGCGCTGATATGCGGATTGGTCGCGGGTTTGGGCATGGTCGCGGCGAGCTTCGGCATCAACTATCAGTTCGCGCAGCGCAGCGGAAAGCTGTGGGCGATCGATGGTGGCTACCACGCCGTACAGTTCGTGCTGTTCGGTCTGATCCTGGGCTTGTGGCATTAAGGCACTGAGACAGTAGCGAAGCTCCCTGCTGTTGCTTTAGCCCCCTCCCTTTGCCGCAGGCAAGGGGAGGGCTGGGGAGGGGTAGCTTCAGCTTCAGCTTCGGCTCCGACTTTGACTTTGACTTTGGCTTTTGCCGTGGCTCCGGCCTTTGATCTACCGGGTCCCCTTCCGCAGCGACGGAGCTGACGGATAAGACCCCGAATGGGGCGACGTGCAGGACGCACGTCGTTTTTCGACGATACAGGGATGTATCGTCGAAAAATCCCGGCAGCGGAGTGAACCTGGAGCGCGTAGCGCGGAAGGCGCGTAGGCAGGGTGTGCTTTCTTTGGGCCACCTTTCTTTGCACAAGCAAAGAAAGGTGTGCTCGCGCACCGAAGGTGGGCGAAAGCTCTGCACTTGCACTTGCACTTTGCTTTGGCTTTGGCAACAGCAACAGCAACAACTGAAGCCAATGCCAAGGCTTTCTCTCCCCTTCGGGGAGCGAGTCACTTTTCTTTGCTTGTGCAAAGAAAAGATAACCAAAAGAAAGCACACCCTGCCTCCGCGCCCGCGCCGCTACGCGACGCGGGTCCACTTCGCCGTCAGGATTTTTCGACGATACATCCCTGTATCGTCGAAAAACGACGTGCGTCCTGCACGTCGCCCCGTTCGGGGTCTTGTCTGCCGGCTCCGTCGCTACAGAAGGGGCCCGGTGAGTCAAAGTCCAGAGCAACTGCAACTGCAACTGCGAAAGCTGGAGCCACGGCCAAGGCCCCCCTCCCCAATCCTCCCCTGCGCTTTGCGCAAGGGAGGGAGCTGAAGAACTGCGTTACGCGAGATTTGCGCGCAGCCAGCGCATCACCGTTTCCACCACGCCCAACTTCTGCGGCACGTCCAGCGCGATCGCGCGTGCAAAACCATCGGCGTTGCGAATGAATGTCTGGCGTGCGATCCGCTGTGCCTGCTGCACCGTCGACTGCTGCCGACGCAACTGCACGATCTGTACCGAAGGCCGTCCCGGCGGCGCGAACTTCTGGAAGCGGCGCAACTCGTCAGCGACCAAGCCAACGTCCGCATCTGCCTTGAGCAGATGTTCACCGGCCAGCAACAGCAGCTCCAGTGCCTGCCCTGCAGCGGTCAACGCCTTGTCTTCGGCGGCGAACATGGGCAGCGCCGCCGGCATGGCCAGCGCGCTGTCGCGCTGCTGCAGGCGCTGTAGCTGTGCAGTCCAGGGAAAGGCTGCGTGGGGAGTGGCCATTGGGGGTCGGATTCAAGGAAAGGCGGCGAACTTTACGGGTTGGCGGAGGGTTGCGCCAGCTGGGAGATTCCCCCCTCTCCCCAACCCCCGCTCCGCGCCCCGGCCCTTGCGCCAGCGCAAGGTCGTTCAAGGTGCCACGAACCTCCGGTTCGTCAGCCGGCCCCTTTCACCCCGCTAGGGGAGAGGAGCTAGGATTCTGCAGGTTGAACCATCATTTGAAACTGCAGCTTTGCTTCGAGCCCCTCTCCCCTTACGGGGCGACTGAGAGCAGCTTGTGAACCATTGGTTCGCTGCTCTCAGAGCGCCTTTGCGTAAGCGAAGGCCGGGGCGCGGAGCGGGGGTTGGGGAGAGGGAACGGAGGCGCAGCCTCCTGGCTCAGCCAATAACCCGCTTGAACGGCGGCAGCGAATCGATGATGCGCTTGCCATACCTGCGCGTCAGCAAGCGCGAATCCAGAATGATCACCCGCCCGGTATCGGTCGAGGTACGGATCAAGCGCCCGGAAAACTGGGTCAAGGTGCGCAGCGCATGCGGGATCGCGATCAGGTTGAACGAGTTCAAGCCGCGGCTCTCGAACCACTCGCTCAAGGTCGAGGTCTGCGGGTCGGTCGGCACCGCGAACGGCACCTGGGTGATCACCACCGTGGTGCAGGCTTCACCAGGCAGGTCCAGGCCCTCACCAAACGAATTCAAGCCGAACAGCACCGAACCCTCACCCGCCGAGGTGCGCCGGATGTGCTCGTCGATCATCTTCTGTTTGGCGCCGTCACCCTGCACCAGCACCTTCTTGCGCAGCGTCGCCGGCATCAGCTCGGCTACCTTTTCCATCTTCCAGCGCGAGGTGAACAAGACCATGCTGCCCTTGTCCCAATCCAGTTCGGCGGCCAGGTATTTGGCCACTTCCTTGGGGTGACGCTCGCGGTCATCCGGCGTCACCGGGAACTGCGGCACGATCAACTCGGCCTGGTTGGGCAGGTCGAATGGCGAAGCCAGCGACACCATTTCCGCTTCTTCCGGAATGCCGTTGTCGATGGCCAGCGACTGGAAATCACCACCGCCGGTCAACGTTGCCGAGGTCATCACCACCGAGTCCACTTCGTCCCACAGCAGCTTGCGCAGCACCATCGCCGCCGACACCGGCGAGCAATGCAGGATGTAGTCGCCATCGCGTGACAGGGTCACCCAGCGCGCGATCGGCGGCTGGCCTTCCTTGTCCTCGCGGCGCCAACCGGCCCACAGGTTGTACTGCTGCTCGATCATTTCCTGGGCCATGCCCAGGTTGCGCTGCAGGCGCTCGACGGCGGGATCGTCCTGCTTGCCCTTGGCGACCGCCGACGCAGCTGCGGTGGCCCAGTTGAGCAGAGTGCGGGTTTCATCGGCCAGCACTTCGATCGGCTGCCGCCAGGACTCGGGCAGGCGGCCATTTGCGGCACGCCACATCGGTTCGCGGTCATCGGGCTGCGGAATCCACACGCTGCCGATCTCGTCGCGGAAGGCCTTGAGCAGCTTACTGACCCGCGATGCCACATCGATGGCTTCGTTGGGCAAAAGATTGCCGAGCTTGTCCTTGTCCACCGCGCGGTAGGCGCCGGCAATCAGGATCTGCAGGCGGCTGGTGCGCTTGGCCATGTCGTCCAGCGGCAGATTGGCCGCGCCCTGATCGATGGCGACGTTGCCGATATGGTGGCCTTCGTCCAGCACCAGCAGCATTTCGCCGGGCGGCGCGATCAGCGGCTGACCGCTGTCGCTGTCACCCAGCGACAGCGCCGACAGCAGCAGCGCATGGTTGGTGACGATAATCTGTGCATCACGCACTTCGGTACGCGCGCGCAACACCGGGCATTGCGCCGAATACGCACAGCGGCGGCCGGCGCAGGCCGAAGCCGGGGTGGTGATGCGCATGCGCAGCGTGGGGGTGACGTTTTCCGGGGCGTTGTCCAGGTCACCGTTCCAGCGCCCTTCGATGAAGGCCTTGGTCAGCTTCTCGGCAACGTCCATTTCAATCGGTGCCAACGGCCGGTCGTAGAGCTGCACGTCGTCGCCGAACATGCCTTCCTGCACGCCTTCGCCCTGTGCTTCGGCGGCATTGCGCGTGCACAGGTAACGGGTGCGGCCCTTGGCCAGCGCCACCGTCGCCTGCAGGCCGGTGGACTTGAGGAAGTTGGGGATGTCGCGTTCGACCAGCTGCGACTGCAAGGCCACGGTGCCGGTGCTGATCACCAGCTTCTTCTTGCTGGCCAATGCGATCGGCACGCCTGCGGTCAGATAGCCCAGGCTCTTGCCGACGCCGGTGGGCGCTTCCACCACGCCAACGCCACCGGTGCCCAGCGCGCGCGATACCACGCCGATCATCTGGCTCTGCGAACGGCGCGTACTGAAACCGGGCGTATTCGCCTGCAGCTTGCTGTAAGCGTCACGGATGCCGGTTTTGATGTCCTCGGTCAGCGCCCGCGGTGCTTCTACTTTTTCCGTCACGCCAACCTGCCCGCAGCTCAATCAAGGCGGGTATTTTCCCATACCCGCCCGCATTCACTGAAACTGCCTGTAACTCAGGGTTTTGCCTGCTGACCCGCCAGCCGCAGGGCGCGCGACAAAGCCCAGGCCAACAACACGAAACCGGCGGCCTGCACCAACGCCACCGCGAACTGGGCAATGTTCATCAAGGTGCTGAATGCTCCCAGGCTGCCATAGCTGCCCTTGGCGATCAGCAACAGCGGCCACACCGCCAGCAGGCCACCAACGATACCGCAGCCCAGCAGCAGCGACAGGCCGGACAAGGCTGCAGTACGGATACTTCCGCGCGGCGTGTCCAGCACCATCATCAGTGCCACCGCCAATGCGATCAGGATCGGCAGGCGGTAGCCGACGGATACCAGCAGGGTGCTGAGTAATTGCGAACTGTCCATGGCCGGCCTCAGTCCGCGGTGACCAGCAGCGCGTCGCGGCCGCGCAGCTCGGCGTAGATCGCATCGGTTTCGGGGCGCATGCCATGCCATTGCTGGAAGCTCTCGGCCGCCTGTTCCACCAGCATGCCCAGACCATCGAAGCTGTTGCGGCAGCCGGCCGCGCGCGCCCAGGCCAGGAACGGGATCGAGGCCTCGCCGTAGTTCAGGTCCACCGCCGTGGTCATGCTGTTGACCAGCGACAGCGGCAGGTTGAAACCGTTGCCCTCGCCGCGTGCGGCCGAGGTGGCATTGATGATCAGTTCGAAGTCGCCCTGTTCGCGCAGCGCATCCCAGTACGCGGAAATGACGCGGCCGGGTTCGCTCATCGCATCGACCAGCGCGTCGGCGCGTTCCGGCGAGCGGTTGACCACGATCAGTTCGAGGATGCCGGCATCCAGCAACGCCGGTGCCACGCCGCGTGCAGCGCCACCGGCACCGAGCAGCAATACCCGGCGGCCACGCAAATCCAGGCCGTGGCGGCCGGTGAGATCACGCACCAGGCCGATGCCGTCGGTATTGTCACCGTGCCAGCGCTCGCCCTTGCGCAGCAGGGTGTTGACCGCGCCGGCGCGGTGCGCGCGCGAGGTGGTGGTGGCACACAGGGCAAATGCGGCCTCCTTGTGCGGCAAGGTCACGTTGGCGCCAACGCCACCGTCGGCGGCAAAGGCCTCCAGCGCGGCGGCGAAGTCTTCCGGCGAGGCCTCGATGGCGCGGTAATCCACGTCGATGCCATGCGCCTTGCCAAACGCGGACTGGATGCGCGGCGACTGCGAATGGGCGATGGGCTGGCCGAACACTGCGTAGCGTGGAGCGCTCATTGGGATCCTCTGCATGACCTAGACTGGACGCGACTTTACTGGCTGGACCCTTATGCGGACCCGACGTTTGCTGCTCGCGCTGAGCCTGAGTTTACCCTTTACCCCGATCGCCTCGGCGCTTTCCGAGTTCGGCATCGAAGGCATGGGGATAGTCTCCACCGGCGCCGATGAAATCCGCGCAACGCTGTCGGCGGATGGGCAACGCATCATCTGGGCCAGCACCCGCCCCGGCGGCGCCGGCGGCTGGGACCTGTGGCAGGCACGGCTGCAGGACAAGCGCTGGACCGGCCCGCAGCCACTGGCCTTGAACAGCAGCGCCGATGAGCTGGACCCCTTCCTCAGCAGCGATGGCCGTTGGCTGTACTTCGCCTCCAACCGCAAGGGTGGGCACGGCGGGTTTGATCTGTACCGGGCGGCAGTGGCGGCCGATGGCAGCCTGGGTGCGCCGCAGAATCTGGGCCCGACCACCAATACCCGGCAGGATGAGCGCTCGCCGGCACTGGCCGACGATGGCCGGCTGTTGTTTGCCAGCAATCGCGGCGGTGGCAGCGGCGGTTGGGATCTGTGGCAGGCGCGGGCCAGTGGTAACGGCTTTGCCGCCGTGACCGCCCTGGCCGGCATCAACACGCCTGGCGACGAAGTGGATGCAAGCTGGTTGGGCGGCGGACGCGGCGTGGTCGTCGCCCGCAGCAATGCGCAGGGTGGAACCCAGCTGTGGCTGTCACAGTGCCTGCAGGGTCAGTGGGCCGAGCCGTACTTGCTGGATCTATCGTTCAACACCGCCGACAGCCACACGCGTGGCGCACTCATCGATGCCAACAAGCCGGGCGAGCTGGTGGTCAGCGGCAAGGCTCGTTCGCCACGTGCAGGTGGCATGGATCTGTACCGGATGAAGGCGCCGGTGGTTGATGGAGATGATTCCTGCCGTTGAGGCGGTGGGCTGCAACAAAGCTCACCCCTCCCCGGCCCTCCCCTTCGCTACGCGAAAGGGAGGGAGACAAGCGATCAGCCCCGGCAATTTGGCAGCCTGCGGCATCAGCCCCCTCCCTTTGGCCGCAGGCCAAGGGGAGGGTTGGGGAGGGGTGCTTCTGCCCCAAAGCTTTCAGCACCCGCAAACCAACAAACCCTACTTCCCCGCCAACACCGCCGCGCGCATCGCCTCATATTCGGTCTCGCTGATCTGCCCGCCCTGCCTGCGCAGATCCAGCTCGCGCAGCTTGGCCTGCAAATCCGTACCCTGCCCTGCCTCGCGCTGCAGCCGCTCGGCGGCGGAATGCAGCTGCGGCGGTCGCTTGCCGGCGCGCACGATGGCGGCAATGAACACGCCGATCACCACGGCAAACACCAGCACGCCAATCAGCCACACCGCCCAGTTGTAGCCTTCAAGGCCGGGAACATTCATCTCACGCCTCCTTCAACCAACGCGCGATCTGCGGTGCGTAATAGGTGAGCACGCCGTCGGCACCGGCCCGCTTGAAACCGATCATCGTCTCCAGCACGCACTTGCGTTCGTCCAGCCATCCGTTGGCCGCGGCTGCCTTCAACATCGCGTACTCGCCACTGACGTGATACGCGAAAGTCGGCACGCCGAACTCGGTCTTCACCCGGCGCACGATGTCCAGATAGGGCATGCCCGGCTTGACCATCACCATGTCGGCGCCCTCGTCCAGATCCAGCGCGATCTCGCGCATGGCTTCGTCGCTGTTGGCCGGGTCCATCTGGTAGGTCTTCTTGTCGGCCTTGCCCAGGTTGCCGGAGCTGCCCACCGCATCGCGGAACGGGCCGTAGAAGGCCGAGGCGTACTTGGCCGAATAGGCCATGATGCGCGCGTTGATATGCCGTGCGTCGTCCAGTGCGGTGCGGATGGCACCGATGCGGCCGTCCATCATGTCCGACGGCGAAATGATGTCCACGCCGGCTTCGGCATGCGATACCGACTGCTTGACCAGCGCCTCGACGGTGATGTCGTTGAGCACATAGCCGGTGTCGTCGATGATGCCGTCCTGGCCATGCGTGGTGTAGGGGTCAAGTGCCACGTCGGTCATCACCCCCAGCTCGGGGAAGCGCTGCTTGAGCGCGCGCACGGCGCGCTGCGCCAGGCCCTCCGGGTTCCAGGCTTCGGCCGCGTCCAGCGACTTGCGCGACGGGTCGATCACCGGGAACAGATCGATCACCGGCACACCCAGTTCCAGCGCCTGCTCGGCTTCGCGCAGCAGTTCATCGATGGACATGCGGTCCACGCCCGGCATCGAGGCTACCGGCGTGCGGCCATCCAGCTCATGCACGAATACCGGCCAGATCAGGTCGTTGCTGGTCAGCGTGTTTTCGCGCATCAGCCGGCGCGAGAATTCATCGTGACGCATGCGGCGCGGGCGGTACTGGGGATGGATCATCGCGGTACTCCTTGATTCTGAAAACAGGGTTATTGCAGCCGGTAGCCTTGCGGCTGCAATGGCTCGGGCAGCGGGCTGTGGCCCAGTGCGTCGAGCAGATCGATTTCGATGGTACGCACCATGGCGTCCAGCGGCAGGTCGTTGGGCTCGGTGCCGAACGGGTCTTCCATCTCCTCGCCGAGCTGGTCCAGGCCGAAGAAGGCATAGGCCAGCAGCATCGACACCACCGGCGTGGCCCAGCCCAGTGCACCGGCCAAACCAAACGGCAGCAGCACGCAGAACAGCCATGCGCAGCGGTGCAGCAGCAAGGTGTAGGCAAACGGCAGCGGCGTGCCGGCAATGCGTTCGCAGCCGGCCTGCACGCTGGCCATGCCATGCAGGCGCGCTTCGAACTGGGCGTACAGATACGGATCCAAGCGGCCTTCGCGCAGCGGCACGGCAAGCTCGCTGGCCAGCTGGTTCAACACGCCATCGGGAACATTGCGCCGCGCCAGTACCGCGGCCTGGTCAGGCTGCAGCCACGGCGCGCAGGCAGCAAGCTCATCGCGGCCACGCAGGCGCGCCGCCAGCGCACTGGCAAAGCCGATCACCAGCCGCGTGCTGCGCTGGCGCAGCTGCGGCTCGGCGGCCAGCAGCGCGGCGGCCTCGCGGGCGAAGCTGCGCGATTCGATCAGCAACTGGCCCCACAGCTTGCGGCCTTCCCACCAGCGGTCGTGGCAGGCGTTGTTGCGGAAACTCAGGAAAATCGACAGCACCAGGCCCAGCAGGGTGAACGGCACCACCGACAGGCCGCTGCCACCCAGCGGGTGCCAGCTGCGACTGAACGCCGCCACCCCCACCGCCAACACGCCAATGGCCAGCACCTTGGGGGCGATGGCCGGCACGATGGAGCCACGCAGGATGTACAGCAGCTGCCAGCCGGTAGGGCGGGGACGGATGATCATCGGGAGACGGGACGGGCCTGCAACAGGCCAACAGCGCCGGAGGGCCTCCGGCCAGCCCCGTCATTTTACGCCCCCTGGCCGTACCCCGCCGGCCTGGGCCTGCCCAGGCTCAGATGAAGCCGCCGCCCAGGCTCAAACGAATCACCCCGACAACAATGACAATGGCGTTGAGGAGCAGGCCGGTCTTGGCCCGGCCGCGCTTGCTGGCGTGGGTGAACAGCAGGCCAACGGCGGCAATGATCGCCCCCACCGCCGCGAACGGGATCAGAACCCAGTTCCCCCAGCCCAATAGCGGAATAAAAGCCAGAATCATCCACAGCAGGGCAATAATTCCCCAAATCAGGCTGATCAGCCCCATGTGCTTTCCTCCACCAAATACAGATTGCAAGATAGCCGGGAACAGGTGCCGAGCAAAAGGCCCTCCCCCCTGGCCGGAAGTTCTCGACAGATTCAGCCGATGCCATGGATCATCCGCAATTACCGATCACCGGGGAGTGAAACCATGAAAACTGCGTTCGCTATCGCTCTATCCCTCGGCGTGGCCCTGGCTGCAGGCGGCTGCGCCAGCACCTCCAAGGTCATGCTGGGCCAGGCCCGCGCACCGGTGGACCCGGCCACTGTGCAGATCTATTCCACCCCGCCGGCAGGCTCGGTGGAGATCGCCCAGCTGGAGTCTTCCAGCGCGGTCGGCTTTGGTACCCAGGGCCAGACTGACGCCGCCATCGCCCGGCTCAAGCGCGAAGCCGCCGCACTCGGCGCCAACGGCGTGATCCTGATGGGTGTGGGCGCCGGTGGTTCGCCGGTCGGCATGTCGGTGGGCGCGGGCAGTTTTGGCCGCCATACCGCCGGTGGCCTCAGCGTTGGCATCCCCACCCAGCAGAAGCGCGCCGCCGGCGTGGCGATCTGGGTGCCGCCGGGCGCGGGCAAGTAAGTCTGGCGCGTGAGCTGACACAACAAGGGCGCCGATTGGCGCCCTTGTTTTTAACTGCATTTGAAGTGCCGTTGCTTGCTGCCATTGCACGTTGCAGGAACTGCGTCGCTCGCGGGCTGCAACCAGCCCACGTAATACGATCAGCTTCGATCGCGCAGGAAGCGCGCCATTGACGACACGCCCGGCACTGCCGGCTCGAACTCGCCGGCCACGTCGATGAAGCCACGCATGATGGCGATGTCGCGCGGGGTGCGGTTGATCGCGTCGCGCATTTCCGGATCGGCACCGGCGCGCAGCAGGCGCTGCACCAGTTGCGGCAGGCCGTGCAACGCGGCCAGATGCAGCGGGCCGAAGCCGCGCGGATCACGTACCTCCAGCGACACGTCCTCGTCGAGCAGGCGTTCCACGGCGGCCAGTACGACGCTCTCGTCGCAGGCCGTTCCCGGCTCGGCGCGTGCGCCCAGCAGCAACAGCAGCGGCGTTACCGTGCCGGCCGAAGCCTGGTCCGGTTCGGCGCCGGCTAGCAGCAGGGTGTCGAGCAGGGCCAGCAGGCGAGAGCGATCACGCGAGGTGAAGCCATAGAGCGCGGCGCAATGCAGCGGCGCCAGCTGCTGGTCGTCACCGGCGTGCACATCGGCGCCGGCGGTGAGCAGGCGCGCGACGATATCCGGCAGGCCCAGCGCGGCCGCCAGCATCAAGACGGTGACGCCACCGGGCAGGCGATGTTCGAGTTTGGCACCGGCATTGAGCAGCGCCGCCACAATCGTGGTCTGGCGCATGCTCACCGCCGCCGACAACGGCGTGGCACCACTGGCCGCGGCATGCTGCGGATCGGCACTGCGCGACAGCAACAGGTCCACCACCGCGCCATGACCGCCGCCAGCCGCGCGCAACAGGCCGGTGCAGCCCTGCGCGTCGACCGCATCGACGGCGAAACCAAGATTGAGCAGGCGACGCACCGCATCGGCATCTCCGGCCATTGCCGCCGCAGCGACGTCGGCGTCGCGCAGCGGGCGCAGCGGCAGCTGCCAGCCGCGCCAGTCCAGCAGATCGGCAAGATCACGACGGCCGCTGGACAGCGCAACACCCAGCGGCGTCTGCCCATCGGCGGCGCGCGCATCGGGCGATGCACCCTGCAGCACCAGCTGCTTGAGGGCGGATTCGCGGGCCAGCGCGGTGGCCAGGTGCAAGGCGGTCATGCCGTGGCTGTCGCGGGCCTCGCGATCAACCCCGTTGAGCAGCAGCGTCTGCTGCAGCTTCAACCAGCCCAGGCGCACGGCCAGCGACAAGGCCGGATCACCGGCCGGCGAGGCGGCAAACGGATCGGCGCCACGCTCCAGCAGCTCCAGGGCGAACTGTTCGGTGCTGCGTGCGCCGTGGTCGTGCTGCGCGCAGGCGGCCAGGAAGCGGGTCAGGCCACCGCGACCGGCCGGCGACACGCCGTGCTGCAGCAATACCTGCAAGGTGGGAATCGCATCGACGCCGCGCGACAGCAACGCGAACATCGGGGTATCCCCGCAGGCGTCGAGCACTTCCGGCGCAGCGCCCTGGCCCAGCAGCCATTCCACCACGCGCGGCTGCAGCGCCAGCTCCGGATCATGCAGCAGGCCGCCCAGTTCATCGGCCACGCACAGCTTGGCCAGCGGCGCCATGCCATCGACATTGCCGAACACCAGCGCCTCGCGCAGCAGCGCCAACGGTGCGCGGTCATTGAGCACCGGCGCGGCATCGCCATCTGCGCCCTCGGCATTGCTGGCCGCATCACTGACCGCAACCGGCAACGGATAACTCGGGTCGAGCAGCGAGACAATGCTCCAGCGCCCCGCCGCAGCAGCATGCTCGATGGCGCGGCGGCCATCGCTGCCAACCCCATCAGCGGCGATACCCAGGTCCAGCAGGCGCCGGATCAGCGCGGCCGACACATGTTCTGCGCGGCTGGCCAGCAGCACCGCGTTGCTGCCTTCACCATCAACGGCATGCACATCGGGCTTGTGCGCCAGCAGGCGTTCCAGCACGGCGGCATGTCCTTGCGAGGCCGCGTCGAGCCACGGCGTGCGGCCGGCGGCATCGCGGGGCTCCACATTGGCACCGGCGTTGATCAGCGTTTCGACAATATCCACATGGCCGGCCAATGCGGCCTCGTGCAGCGCGCTGCGGCGCTGACGGTCGCGCGCATCCAGCCGCGCCTTGTGCTTGAGCAGCAGCTGCACGCCGGCCGGGTCGTCGTCGTCGGTGGCTGCGGCCTGTACCAGCACCGGCACGCCATCGGCCGGCTCGACCTTGGCACCGCGTTCCAGCAGGAACTTGCCCAGCCGCCAGTTGCCGGCCTGGCAGGCCACCGCCAGCGGGCTATGGCCATCATTGTTGAGCGCATCGATCTCGGCAGCAGCATCGCGCAGCAGCGCGGCAACACCCGGATCGGAACTGCGTGCGGCGTGATGCAGCGGCGTATTGCCATCGGCATCCGGGGTGCGCGGATCGGCACCATTGGCCAGCAGGGTCATCACCGCTTCGGGACGGCCATGCCAGCTGTCGCGGGTTGCCGCCAGCAACGGGGTCATGCCGCGATGGGCCTGGTTGACATCAACGCCACGGCTGATCAGCGCACGCAGCAGGCGCAGGTCCGGCAATACCGCCGCCAGCACTGCCAGGCTGCGCTGGTCGCGCGACCCGGCCGGGGCCGGTGCATGCGGATCGGCACCGGCATCCAGCAGCTGCAGCGCGCGGTCGATCCGGCCGCTGCGGGCGGCATCGTACAGCTGCGGCACCAGTTCGTGCTGGGCGATAGGCTCGAGCGGTGCCGGCTCGGCCAGCGCTTCGGCGAACGGATCAAACGCCGGCTGCTGCACGGTGCTGCCCTTGCCGGCCGCTGCCACCGGCGCGCTGCGCATGGACTGCAGCAGGTGATGCAGCAGCGGTGCGGCCACGGCGGTGGCAATGGCCAGCGGCCAGCGCAGGCCAGCGCCAATCAGGCCAGGCCAGGCCGGCGCGACGATGGCCGCACACAACAGCAACACGATGGCGGCCGCGCCCAGGCCATGCCAGGAATCCAGGCTGCGACCGCTCAGCGACTGCCACTGCGTGCGCAGCGAGCTGTCTTCACGCTCCATCGCATGCCACAACGGCCAGGTACGCCACAAGGCGAGCAGGGCCACGCTGACCGCGATGCTCAGCGCCAGTACCGCCGCCAGGCTGCCGCTGTCATGCAGCGCGGCCAATGGCCAGGACACCAGCACCGCCACCACCGCCGCGCCGCCAGCCCACAGCCCCAGCAAGCCGGGCAGCTCGCGTTTGAAGGTAGCCAGCGTCGGCGTCACGGTGCGGCTGCGCCGCCACCACGACACCGCCAAGGCGAACGCCGGCTGGGCCAGCACGCCACATACGGCCGCGGCCACGCCGCCGAACGCCGTGGCCAGGGTCAACAACACCCCAAGGCCCAGCGCGGCGGCTACAACGCGGCTACGTAATGCTTCAGTCATCGCGACCGTCGATACGGGCGATCTTCACCGGTGCCAATGGCAACGGCGGCGCCTGCAGGTGGAAACCGCGCTCGGCCAGGTTGGCGCGCACCAGTGCGGCGTCGGCCTGGGCCAGGCGACGTTCGGGGGTCAGGGCCACCTCCAGCACGAAGGTATACGGGGCCAAGGTGTTACCCAGCGACGCCGGGATCACATCGAAATCATCACGCTTGGCGAGGTACACGTAGGTGTCCTGCTTGCGTTGGCTTTTATAGACGTAAGCTTGCATGCCAGCGGGCTTGGCCCTGCATCGGGAGTCGGAGATTGTGTCGGAAATCCGGCGCTGTTGAAAGGCGGAGCGTCAACAAGCAAATGAATTCGCAGGGTCCTTATACATTCATTTACATCAAGATTTTGTGGACATACGGCCCCACCCGCCGATTGTCCGATGGCCTGGCTGCCGCCTGCCGATATACTCGCGCCCCGTCGAACCCATGGAAGATGCCGTGACATCTGCATCACCGCCGCGCCTGGCGCCGCTGAACATCCTGGCCCATTCCGCCACCACGGCGCTGGGTGCGGGGCTGGACGCACAACGGCAGGCGCTGCGTGAACAGCGCAGCGGGCTGCGACCGAATGACTTCGGCGACGCGTCGCTGGCCTGCTGGATCGGCCGGGTGGACGCCCTGGACCACCTGGAACTGCCGCCGGAACTTGCGGAATTCTCTTCCAGGAACAACCTCTTGGCGTGGCACGCGCTGCAGCAGGACGACGTGCTGGCGGCCGTGCAGCAGGTGCGCATGCGTCACGGCGCCGACCGCGTGGCGGTGGTCATGGGCACCTCCACGTCCAGTATCGGCGCAACCGAAGAAGCCTATACCCAGCTGGAAACCGCTGCCGATGGCAGCCTGCATTTTCCGCAGGCACTCAAGCGCCCGCGCATTCATACCCCGCATTCGCTGGGCGATTTCGTGCAGGCGGCCACCGGCCTCGGCGGCCCCTGCGTGACCGTCGCCACCGCCTGTTCCTCGAGCGCCAAGGTCTTCGCGCAGGCCGCGCGGTTGATCAACGCCGGGCTGGCCGATGCCGCCCTGGTCGGCGGCGTGGACACCCTGTGCGGCAGCGTGTTGTTCGGTTTCAACGCCCTGCAGCTGGTGGCACCTACCCCTTGCCAGCCCTTCGATGCGCGCCGGGTCGGCCTGTCGCTGGGGGAAGCCGGCGGCTACGCGGTGCTGGAACGTGCCGGCGCAGGCCCGGCCACGCCGCTGCAGTTGTCGGGCTATGGCGAATCCAGCGACGCGCACCATATGTCCGCGCCCCATCCGCAAGGCCTGGGCGCACGCCTGGCCATGCAGGCCGCGCTGCAGCGCGCCGGCATCGACGCCGGCGCGGTGGGTTACCTGAACCTGCATGGCACCTCGACCCCGGCCAACGACAGCATCGAGGCCGCAGCGGTGGCCGCGCTGTTTCCCGCCACCTTGCATGCAAGCTCGACCAAGGGCTGGACCGGCCACACCCTGGGCGCGGCCGGCATCGTCGAATCGGTGTTCGCACTGCTGGCGCTGAGCGATGGCCTGTTGCCGGGCACGCTCAACAGCGAGATACCCGATCCCGCCTGCGGCCCGCAGATCCGTTTTGAAAACGCGCAGGCGCAGATCGATTACGCAATGAACAATTCCTTTGGCTTCGGCGGCAACAACTGCTCGCTGGTGTTTGGCAGGGCAGGATGACGCAGATGCTGGAAGCAACGCTGGAAGGTATTGGTTTCTGGGGCAGCGGCCTGCCCGACTGGGACAGCGCCTGCGCCTGGATGCGCAAGGGTGAACGCCCGCTCGATCCGCCGGCGCGCCCTTCGCCGCAGTTGCTGGCGGCCAACGAGCGGCGCCGCGCGCCCGGCACCGTGGCGGTCGCACTGGAAGCGGCGCTGGCCGCCTGCCAGGCCGCCGACCGTGCACCGGCCGTGCTGCCGGCGGTGTTCACCTCCACCCACGGTGAGCTGACCATCACCGATTACATGTGCGCCACGCTGGCTATCGACCCGGCTGCGATCTCGCCCACAAAATTCCACAATTCGGTACACAACGCCGCCGCCGGCTACTGGACCATCGGTGCAGGCGCGCATGTCGCCGCCACCGCGATCAGCGCCGGCAGCTACAGCTTTGCGCAGGGCCTGCTCGAAGCCATGGTGCAGTTGCACGCCGGCGAGGAAGCGGTGCTGCTGGTCGCCTATGACGGCAACGCCAGCGGCCCGGCAGCCGAGGTTTCGCCCAGCACCGGCCTGCTCGGTGCCGCGTTCGTGCTCTCACGCAGCGCCTGCGTGGGCCTGCCCACGCTGCAGCTCAGCGTGCACACGCAGCCGCCGCCGGCAACCGAGCAGCGCAACGAACAAGGCCCGCTTGGGCAGCTGTTCGGCGACAACGCCATGCACCCGGCGCTGCCGTTGCTGGAAGCCCTGGCCATGGACCAGCAGGCGCTGTGGCTACGCGCCGGCGTCGCGCAATGGCTGAGGATCGGCATCCACCATGAATGAGCCACGCCTGCTCACCCCGGAAAACGTCGCCGTCGTCATCCCGGCGCTTAACGAAGAACTGCGCATCCGCCAGGTCGTCGAAGGCGCGCTGCAGTATTTCCCGCATGTGATCGTGGTCGACGATGGCTCCACCGACCGCACTGCCGCCTGCATCGCCGACCTGCCGGTCAGCGTGCTGCGGCACCCGCAGCGCATGGGCAAGGGCCACGCGTTGCGCAGCGGCTTTGCCGAAGCCAGCCGCCGTGGCCTGCTGGGCGTGTTGACCCTGGATGGCGACGGCCAGCATGTTGCCGCGGACCTGCCGCGGCTGCTCGCCAGCGCCAACCGCCACCCGGGCTGCATCATCATCGGTGCGCGCCTGCGCAAGCGCGCTTCGCAGCCCCTGTACCGGCGCCTGGCCAACGAATTCGGCGACTGGGGCATCGCCTGGGGCACGCACTACCAGGTGGCCGACAGCCAGAGCGGGCAGCGTTTTTACCCGGCCGGCGTGATCGCCCTGCGCGACATCAGCGCTGAAGGCTTCGTGTTCGAAGCGCAGGTGGTGATCTCGGCGGCGCGGCAGCTGGGCACGCGCTGCGTGTCGGTGCCGATCGAATCGCGCTACAGCTCCGCCGACAGCGACGAGCAGTTCCGTCCCAGCCACTTCAAACCGCTGCAGGACCTGTACCGCATCACCAGCCACATCGTGCTGCTGGCCCTGCGCCACGGCCATATCTGGCGCGTCTACCGCAGCATCCGCCGCAATCCGCCGGTCATCGACAGCACCGACGCCGGCAGCTGAGTCAGCGCACTCAGCCCATGCCGCCGTTGATGCCGATCACCTGGCCGTTGATGTAGCCGGCCGCATCGCTGCACAGGAATGCCACCAGCGCAGCCACTTCCTCCGGCTTGCCGGCGCGTGCGGCCGGCACGGTCTGCTTGATCAGCTCCGGCGGAAATGCATCGGCCGCCATCTGCCCTTCGATCACACCGGGCGCAACCACATTGACGCTGATGCCGCGGCTGGCCATTTCCCGCGCCAATGATTTGCTGGCGCCATGCAGGCCGGCCTTGGCGGCGGCGTAGTTGGTCTGGCCGCGGTTGCCCAGCACCGCCGCCACCGAGGAGACGCTGACGATGCGGCCCCAGCGGGTACGTGCCATCGGCAGCAGCAACGGCTGGGTGACGTTGAAAAAACCATTGAGGCTGACGTCGATCACCCGCCGCCAGCGCTGCGCGTCCATGCCGGCCATCGGTGCGTCGTCATGGATGCCGGCGTTGTTGACCACAATCTGGATTGGGCCATCGGCGAGCAGCGCTTCCAGCGCGGCGCCGACCGCCCCGCCATCGGCGACATCGAAGGCCACCGCCTGCGCACTGCCGCCCTCGGCAAGGATCTGCGCCACCACCGCCTCGGCACGCGCCAGGTTCGCGTTGGCATGCACGATCACATGCGCGCCGTCCGCAGCCAGCTTCTGGCAGATCGCTCCGCCAAGGTCTCCACTGCCGCCGGTTACCAGGGCGCGTCTTTGCTTGCTCATGCGTGGTCTGCTCCGCTATGTCTCATTGAAGGTTCACGGCAACTGCAGCATCACCGCCGCACGCCCCTCGGCCAGCAGCTGCCCGCGATGATGGATGCGGAAGGCGTATTGCTGGCTGCCCTCGCCTTCCACCAGCACCTGCGAGCTGACCTCCAGCGCATCGGGCAGGTCATCGATGCGGGCCACGTGCAGCTGCACATCACGCAGCGCCACCAGCACGCCCGGCCGCACCGCGCCGCCGTGTTCGCGGCCGCGCAGGCCACCGTGCACGGCCATCGCCTGCGCACCGTACTCGCACAGGTGGATGGCACGCAGCTGGTTGTCGCAGCGCAGGGGATGCTGCGGATCGCGGTGGTTATAGGCCCGCAGCACGATGTCCTGCGCCGACCAGTCCACTACTTCGTCCCACAGGCACATGCCGCCCTGGTGCGGGACCAATTGCAGGATTTGCTCACGCCCCAGCATTGCCACCCTCCTGCAGCGGATGCCGCGATATCAACAAGGCCAATACGAAATTGCAGACCACGCCCAGCGCCACCGTGCTGCCGATCGCACGCAGCACCGGGATCGATGAAAGACCAAGCAGGCTGAACACCAGCAGCGTCATCACGCTGCACACCAGCAGGCCGTGCAGCGTGCGCAGCTGGTCGGCATGGCTGTCGCCGGCATGCTCGAAGAACAGGCCGTAGTCCAGGCCAAGCCCGGCAGCCAGGATCAGACCAATCAGATGGAACAGGTTCAATTCCACGCCCAGCCCGCGCAGTACCGCCAGCACCAGCAAGGTGGTCAGCAGCATCGGCAGCAGTACCCGCAGCACCCGTCGTGGTGAGCGCAATGCGATGCCCACGGTCAGCGCCAGCAGCAGCACGGCAACGGCCAGCGCCAGCAGCACACGGCTGCGATAGTCGGCCACCAGCGATTCGGAGGCCTGTTTCATGTCCAGCAGCTGCGCGCCATGCAGGCGTGCGGTGCTTGCAACTGCGGCCACGTCGCGCAGGCCACTGAGCGAGACCAGTGCGATGGCATGGTCCTCGCCCTGCACCAGCAGGCCGTCGACTGCGGTGGCCAGCGGCGTGCCGTGCAGGTCGGCGGGCTGCAGCGGTGGCGCAGTGCGCGCGCGCATCACGTCGGCGACGAAGGGTGCGAAGGCATCATCGATGAACGGCGTGCCTGCCACCGCGCTGGCCAATGCCGCACGCAAGCTCGCCTCGTCGGGCAGCTGCTGTTGGCGTTGGCGCTGGGTGGCCGCGCTGGGCAGATAACGCGCCGCCATGTCGTAACGCTCCAGCTCGCCATTGGCGACCAGCGCGTCCAGCGCAGGCCGCAGCTGCTCGCTGGCGGCCAGTGCGGACTGCGCGTCATCGCCGCGCACGGTGATCAGGTATCGCACGTCCGGCGCCCCCAGCTCACTGCGCAGCTGCGCATCGCGCGCCAGATCCTGCGGATCCACTGGCGTCAGCCGGCCCAGATCGTTCTGCCAGAACGCGCCGGGCGCCAGCGCCATCACCGCCAGCGCCAGGCCGGCGAGCACCGCCAACGACCAGCGCGGCCGTGGCAGCCGCTGGGTGTGCTGCCACAGACGCGCCAACCGCACGGAATCGGCGAAATCACGCGTGGCCGGATCGATCAGCGCCGGCAGCAGGTAACGCGTGGCCAATGCGGCCGTGGCCAGCGCGGTGATGGTGAACACCGACAGCTGCTTCAAGCCATCCACGCCGGAGAACAGGAAGGTCAAATAGGCGATGCAGGTCGCGATCACACCAGTGCCCAAGGTCGGCCACAGCGCGCGCACGTTGTCCCACGCCGAGCGGCCCGGCCGCTGGTGGCTGAAGAAATGGATGGGGTAATCCTGCACCACGCCGATCAGGGTGAAGCCAAAGGCGATGGTGATGCCGTGCACGCCATCAAAGCCCAGCGCCACCGCGCACAGGCCGGCAAGGCCGGCGCTGGCCAGCGGCAGGAAGCCGAGGATCGGCATCTTCCAACTGCGGTAGGCAAACCACAGCAGCAGGATCATGCCGATGGTGTCCAGCGTGCCGATCATGCCGGCCTCGCTGGCGGTGCGGTTGCCGATCTTCACCGAGAACGCGCCCGGGCCACTGAGTTCGATGCGGCTGCCGCTGTCACCGGCAATTGCGGTGAAGCTGCCGTTGATGGTGTCCACTGCCAACTGCTGCGCGCCGGGATCAAAGCCTGCGGCATGGGTCTGCACCAGCAGCAGGGCCTGCTTGCCGGCGCGGTCGAACCACACATCGTCGATACGCTGCGGCGCGTTGGCCGGCTGCAGCGCTTCGGCCACGCGCAGCACCTGCAGGGTGGGATCGGAGGGCAGCAGCGGCTCGATCAGGCCACCGGCAGGTGAACCCAGGTCCTGCAGGCGTGCCTGCAGTTCCTCGCCCAGGGTGGCGCTGGAAAACGCATCCGCCGGCAATGCATCGATCAGGTAGCGATACGGCAGCAGCTGCTCCGGAAACGCCTCCAGCCCGGCCTGCTCGCCATTGGCGACCAGCTCGAACTGGGCATCGCTGGCCAGGGCCTCACGCAATGCGCGCGATTGCTGCGCCAGCTGCTCGGGTGCGGCGCCGGACAGCGCCACCAGCAACAGGCGCGCGCCGGGGCCTTCACCCAGCTCGTCCAGCAGCAGCTTCTGCGCCGGCGTGCGCGCATCGGGCATGAACTTGCGCAGGTCGCCACTGACCTGGATGCGGCTGCTGACCCACATGCCCAGCACGCCGAGCAGCAGCAACCAGACAATGGCAAGGCCGATGCGGCCGGTGGAAGTCAGCTTCAAGGCGTGGCACCGGCAGCGCACAGGCCGTTCAGTGCAGCGGCTTGCGTCACAGTGGCCGCAGCCGTGGCGGCGCCGCCCAGCAGTGTGCGTTGCACATCGCCTTTGGCTGGCTGGGTTTCAATGCAGCGCAGTTCCGCGTTCTGTCCATGCAGGGTCACCGCACGTACGCGCCGGGCCAAGGCATCGGCCTTGGGCGTGAGTTGCAGCTGCCAGTGTTGTGCGCTGCCCGAGGCCTGCAGCCGGTAGCTCTGTTCAAGCGCGGCCAGGTCACCGGACAGCATGGCGCCAAAGCTGGCCTGCAGATCGGCAAGCTCGGGCACCCGCTGCAGCGCGAATACCCGCGGCGGCTTGCCGGCACGGGCAATGCTGACCTGGCCATTGGCAATGGTGGTGGTTTCGGCATACGGCGCGCGCACCTCGCGCACCAGGGTGCCGGCATCGGGGCGGCGGTATTGGCCTTCCACCCGAAGCGGTTCCTTCAGCAGTGCCGAGCCCCGCAGCTCGACGAAGTTGGTCTGGCTTGGCGCCGGCTGCGCCAGTTGGCGCAGGATCCAGGCCGCATCAATGCCGCTGGCCAGGGCCGGGCTGCTGATCAGCAGGGCGGTCAGCAGGCCGGCGAGCCGCTGCCGCAGGAGCTTGGGAATGCCAGAAATCATAGAAATTGAACCAGTTGTTGGGGGCCTGCCGCAGGTGATGCTCCAGCCTGCCGGCATAACGGTGGATAAGCGCGGACAACAGTTCGGTACGGCGGGGGCGTGGGATATCCACCACCTCGGCAAACGATTCGAAGCGCAGGTCATAGCGGTTGCCACCGCGATACAGGCCGAATGCCAGCATCACCGGGGCCTTCAGCGCACTGGCGATCAGCCATGGCGCGGCGGGAAACGCGGCATCGGCACCCAGCAGCGGCGCGGCGATGCTGGGCTCGCCGGGCCGCGCCCGATCCACCAGCAGGGCCACCATCGCACCTTCCTGCAGCGCGTGCTGGATGGCCAGCACGACCGCGGTGCCGTCCTGCCCCGCATCGATGATGCAGTCCGCAAGCCTGGGGTCGAGTTCGGCCAACAGCTCGGTGATGGCGGCGTTGTGCGAGCGGTCCATCAGCACCCGCAGCTTCAGGTCCGGGCGCATCCTGGCAAGCACCCGCAGGGCATCAAAACTGCCCAGGTGGGAGCCGAACACCAGCACGCCGCGGCCTTCGTCCAGCAGCTGCAGCAGCGGCTCGGTGCCACTGCTGCGGATATCGAACAGCGCGGTACGGCCGGCCAGCAGAAACACCCGGTCAAGAATGGTGGCGGCAAAGGTGTGGATATGCCGGGCCACCTGCCAGGCGCCCACGCGGTGGCCCCGGAGGCGCTGCAGGTAGTCGCGCGAGGCGCGCCGCTCGGCGCCGCGCACGCAAAAGAAGTACAGGGTGATCGGATACAGGCAGGCACGGGCGATGCCGCGCCCGCCATGGCGGGCAATGCCGCCGATCAGACGGACCGCAAAGCGCCCGCCGCCCTCGGGGCGATGTTTCCAGTCGGTGTCGTTCATGCCGGCAGACCAGCCCCGGCCAGCACCAGCTCACCGCGCACCAGCAGCTGCTCTGCACGCAGCACGCGGAACTTCCAGCGCGGCGCCTGGCCTTCCAGCTCCACCCTTGCCTCCTCATCGGGCAGCAACGGCGCCATGAATTTGACCTGCGGCAGGCGCAGGGCGCCGATGGCCTGCCCGGTCTCGGCGGCGACCGCCAGCAGCACCTGCTCCAGCAACACCACCCCGGGCACCAGCGGCCTGCCCGGGAAGTGCCCGGGTAAACAGGGGTGGTCGGAAGGAATGGTGAAGCGCATGGCGTGCTATATCCGCAAATTTGGGCGACAGGATACCGGCAGCGCTGCGTGTCAGCGCAGCAGGTCGCGCCAGAACGCCGGGCCCAGCTGGCCCATCTGGCGCATGAAATCCCAGGCATTGCGGTACGGGCGCTGCGGAAACAGCCGCGAACGCACCGCATACTCCAGCGCGAAAAAGCCGCCGATCAGCCCCCAATCGGCGATGTTGGCGCACCAGGACCATTGTTCATGGGTCACCGGCCACCACGGCTGGACGCCGAACGCAGCCAGCAGGCCATCCGGCACGGCGCTCATCGCCAGGCCCAGGTTGATCAGCGCCAGCACCACCAGCACGCCCGCCCAGGCGGCACTCAGGCGCCGGCTGTAACGCTCCAGCGGCGCCGTCAGCGGCATCCCGGCACGCGCATACAGCGCGCGCACGATGCGGGTGATCAGCGGGACCTGCCCAGGCAGCAGGGAGCGGGCGAAGCCCCAGGCCACCAGCAACGGGAACACCACCGGCGGGGCCAGCAACAGCATCCAGGCCCACACCGAGCCGCCCAGCCACCACAGCAGCGCGCACGACGCCGCCAGCACCGCCCAAGCCCATGGCCGCAACCGCGCCAGCGGTTCGAGCAGGCACAACAGCACCAGCCCGGCCAAGGCCGCCGCCGCCCACATGCCCTCGTTGCGCAGGCTGGCCACGTGCGACAGCACCGGGTAGGCCAGCAGCAGGATCACCCGCAACGCCAGCGCAAGCGGCCCTTGCCCGGGTTCAGGGCGGGCAGCGGTCACCGCGCTCAATTCGTCTTGTTGGCTTGAACGTGCGCCGACAGGGCGCGCAGGGAACCGAAGATGCGGCGGTTGTCCTCGTTGTCCGAGCGCAGCTGGAAGCCATAGCGCTTGCTGATGGCCAGCGCCAGTTCCAGCGCATCGATCGAATCCAGCCCCAGGCCCTCGTTGAACAAGGCGGCTTCCGGGTCGATCTGGGCCGGGTCCACGTCTTCCAGGTTCAGGCTTTCGACCAGCAACCCGGCCAGCTCGCGCTCGGCTTCATTCTGTTGCGACATTTCCATACCTACGGCAAATAGAGCCGCAACGATCCGGCATCGCCGACTGTTGCGCAAGCATTACAGCTTGGGTACGCGGGGTATCATTGCCGTCTCTGCGATGCCCGATACGCCGTGCAATGACGTTCCCGCTCCACTTCCGCCCCCGCCCGAATCCACACTCCGCCTGCCCTGCCAATGTCACGGGGGGCTGAGATGAACGCTCAGACGTCACCGGCGGCTGCCGCCTCGCTGCAGGTCGATTATGCCGACCCGGCCCTGTTGCCCACCTTGCTGGCCGACCCGCAGGTGCTGGCCATCTTCGGCTTCCACGCCGGCACCGCGGCACCGCCCAGCGATGACCCGCGCTATCTGCAGGTAGGCCTGCAGGCCGATGGCGCGGCGCAGCTGGAAGTGTGGCGCAGCGACAAGCCGGTCAGCTGCGGGCGCGACGCCAATGGCGTGGCCTGGGCCAGCGACGGGGCATTGATGTTCGGCGCGCTGCAGGTCGAGGAAGACGCGCATGGCGGCATTGTCGGTGCCGCCGAGCACGCCTACGCGCAGCTGTTGCAGACGCTGCCGGCGCACGCTTACCCGCACCTGCTGCGGATCTGGAACTACCTGGACGCCATCACCGATGGCGAGGGCGACAACGAGCGCTACCGTGAATTCTGCGTGGGCCGTGCACGGGGCATCGGCGACATCGACACCGGCACCCTGCCGGCGGCCACCGCGATCGGTCGGCTCGATGGGGTGCGCGTGCTGCAGGTGTACTGGCTGGCGGCGCGCAACGCCGGCACGCCGTTGGAAAACCCGCGCCAGGTCAGTGCCTACCGCTACCCGCGCCAGTACGGCCGGCAGTCGCCCAGTTTTGCCCGGGCCATGCTGGCCGCTGCCGGCAGCCGCCTGCCGCTGCTGTTGTCCGGCACCGCCAGCGTGGTTGGCCACGCCACCCTGCATGGCGACTGCACGCAGCGCCAGCTGCAGGAAACCTTTGCCAATTTCGATGCCTTGATCGGCGCGGCGCGTGCGCAGCGGCCGGGCCTGCCTGCGCATTTCGGCGCTGGCAGCCGGCTCAAGGTGTATGTGCGCGACGCGGCCGAAGTTGCCAGCGTGCGCGCGATGCTGGCCGAACTGCTGCCGCCGCAGGTGCCTTACATCGTGTTGCACGCGGCCGTGTGCCGGCGCGATCTGCGGGTGGAGATCGACGGCGTCCACGACGCCTGAGCTGGTCGCCGGCGACAGCTACGCCGGCAGCCTCGACAACCTCGACGGTCAGTGCCGCAACAGCGCCAGCACCGCATCGCGCGGCAGCTTACCGGTGTCGTTGCGCGGCAATACCGCCACCTTGCGCAGCGGCCGCGGCAGGAACACCGGGTCCATCAGCTCGCGCAGATCGCGCAGTATTTCCGCCTCCTCGCGATCCGGCGCCACCACCAGCGCGGCGATGCGGCCAACGGCATGGCCCGGCTCGGCTGCCAGCTGCACCACCACCGCATCGCGCACGCCGGGCACCGCCTGCAGCTTGCGGGTCAGGTCGCCGAGCGAAGCGCGCTTGCCGGCGATTTCCAGCAGATCGGCGCGGCGGCCACACAGCACGAAGCGATCATCCGGCAGCAGTTCCACCAGATCGGCCAGCACCACCGGCGCCGGCAGGTGCGCTGCATGCACCCGCGTGCCGTCCGGCTGCGGCTCCAGGCGCACGCCGGGCAGCAGCGTCCAGGCCGTCTCCAGCGCGGTGCGGCGACGGGCGAAGATGCAGGTCTCGGTGGAACCGAACATCTCCCGTACCTCGGTGGCGAAGGCCTGCTCGGCCGCTGCCGCCAGCTCCTGCGTCAGCGGCGCGGTGGCGGTGACGATGCCGGCCAGCGGCGGCAGCTGCACGCCGGATTCGACCAGCGCCTTGAGGTGCACCGGGGTGGTGATCAGCACCCGTGGCGCGCTCACTTCAGCCAATGCCAGCGCCACATCCTGAGGGAAGAACGGACGCCCCGCCTGCAACGTGGCCGGCGCCAGCAAGGGCAGCAGCACCGCCATCTCCATGCCGTACATATGCTGCGAAGGCACCGTTGCCACCAGCGCCGGCTGGGTATCGCCCCACAGGCTGCGCAGCGCCTGCAGGTTCTGCGCGGTGCTGGCCAGGAACGAGCCCCAGGTCTTGCTGTTGGCGCAGGGCGTGCCGGTACTGCCGGAGGTGAAGCCGATCGCCACCCGTTGCTCCTCGCCCAGGGTCGGTACTTCACCGGCCAGGCGCGGCAGTACCGCCGGCAACAGGAACCCGCCCGGCGGCAATGGCTGCTGTGGATCGTCGCCCAGGCAATAGGTCTGCGGGTAACGCTGCTGCACGTCGGCCACCACCGCATGGGCGCGTGAAGACGGCAGCAGATTCACCTGTCCGCGCAGCGCGATGGCGCAGAACGCCACCAGAAAGCGGTAACGGTCGTCACACAGGTTGACCGCATGCTGCCCGGCCGGCAGCAGCGCCGCCACGCCGCGCACATGCGCGAAAAAAGTCTGCAGATCGACGGTCTGGCCGCCGCCACTGACCAGCAAGCGGTGCAGTGGGCCGTGGGCCAGTGGATGGCGCGTGGTGGAAGGCAACTGCTCTGAAACAACCGACATGCGACTGTGGCGACCTCGTTCGATGGAGTATCCATCGCGGCCGCAGCCACGACAGGGCGGCCAGCTTGGGGCTGCCCGGCCCGGCTGGCAAGCCGGAACGGGCATTGTGGTTAAGCAGGAGCGGGATCAGTGATAGCCGGTGTCTGCGGTCACCTTGCCGCGGAAAACCCTGTAGGACCACACCGTATAGCCCAGGATCACCGGCAGCAGCAGGGCCAGGCCGACCAGGCTGAACGCCAGCGACGAGACCGGCGCAGCCGCCTGCCACAGGGTCAGGGTGGGCGGCAGCAGGTAAGGCCACATGCCCAGTACCAGGCCGATGAAGCCCAGCACGAACAAGGCCAGGGTCAGCAGGAACGGTGGCAGGTCGCGGCGCGGATGCATGGCGCTGCGCCACAGCGCCACTGCCACCGCCAGGGTCAGCAGCGGCACCGGCGACAGCCACCAGAAGTTGCCGTCGCTGAACCAGCGCTCCATCACCCGCGACTGCAGGAACGGCAGCCAGGTGCTGACCAGGCCCATGAACACGATCACCGCCACCATCAGCGGCCGGGTCAGCGAACGCGCCAGCGCCTGCTCACGGCCCTCGGTCTTGAGGATCAGCCAGGTGCTGCCGAGCAGCGCATAGCCGGTCACCACCGCCACCCCGGTCAGCATCGAGAACGGGCTGAACCAACCAAACGCGCCGCCGCTGTAGTGCCCGTCCTGCATCGGCAGGCCCTGCACCAGCGCGCCCAGGATCACCCCCTGCGCGAATGCGGCCAGCAGCGAGCCCAGTGCGAAGGCCACGCTCCAGATCGCCCGCGAACGATGCGCCTTGAAGCGGAACTCAAAGGCCACACCGCGGAACACCAGCGCCATCACCAGCAGCAGCACCGGCAGATACAGCCCCGACAACAGCACCGCGTAGGCCTTGGGGAACGCCGTCATCAGCCCTGCGCCGCCCAGCACCAGCCAGGTTTCGTTGCCGTCCCAGATCGGCGCGGCGGTATTCATCATCACGTCGAGCTGCTGCTCATCCTCGGCAAACGGCGCCAGGATGCCGATGCCGAGCACGAAGCCGTCCAGCACCACGTACATCAGCACGCCGAAGCCAATCACCGCGAACCATGCCACCGGCAGCCAGGTTGTCAGTTCCATGTCAGCGCTCCTCCAGCGGTTCATTGACGCCGGACAGCGGCCGCGCCGGGGTATGCATGCCGTCGTCGGGCGGTGGCAGCTCGTGCGGGGTGGGGCCGCTGCGCATGATCTTGACCAGGTACCAGATGCCCCAGCCGAACACGAACACATAGCCGACCACATAGACCGTCAACGACAACACGGTCATCCACATGCTCTGCTTGCCCACCGCATCGGCGGTGCGCAGCAAGCCATAAACCACCCACGGTTGCCGGCCCATCTCGGTGACGAACCAACCCGACACCAGCGCGATGAAGCCACTTGGCAGCATCCAGTTCCAGCCGCGCAGCAGCCACTTGGACTGCAGCAGGCGCCCACGCCACAGCTGGAACGCCGAGATCCACGCCAGCACCAGCATCAACGAGCCCAGCCCGACCATGATGCGGAACGCGTAGAACACCGGCACCACCGGCGGCCGTTCGCTGGCCGGCACCGAGGTCAGCGGCGCGAACGTGCCGTCCAGGCTGTGGGTCAGGATCACGCTGCCCAGCTTGGGGATGGCGATCTCGTAATCGTTGCGTTCTTCCTTCTCGTTGGGCACCGCGAACACCACCAGCGGCACACCTTCGCCCGGCGCGGTCTCATGCCAGTGCGCTTCCATCGCGGCAATCTTCATCGGCTGGTGTTCCAGCGTGTTCAAGCCGTGCATGTCGCCGACGAAGATCTGCACCGGCACCGTCAATGCCGCAAATGCAACGGCGGCAACCAGCATCTTGCGACCGGCTTCCACATGCACGCCACGGCGCAGATACCAGGCGCCCACGCCACCGATCACGAAGCAGGTGGTGATGAACGACCCCAGCGCCATGTGCGTAAGCCGGTATGGGAATGACGGGTTGAACACCACCTGCCACCAGTCCTGCGGATGCACGATGCCATCGACCAGCGTGTAGCCGGCCGGCGTGTGCAACCAACTGTTGGAAGACAGGATCCAGAAGGTGGAGAACAAGGTGCCCAGCGCTACCATGCAGGTGGAAAAGAAATGCAGGCGCGGCGAAACCTTTTCCCAACCAAACAACATCACACCGAGGAAGCTGGCTTCCAGGAAGAACGCCGTCAGCACCTCGTAGGTCAGCAGCGGGCCGATCACTGTGCCGGCCACTTCGCTCAAACGCGGCCAGTTGGTACCGAACTGGAAGGCCATGACGATGCCGCTGACCACGCCCATGCCGAACGACACCGCGAAGATCTTCTGCCAGAAGAAGAACAGCTCGCGCCAGACCGGATCGCGGGTACGCAGCCAACGCCATTCGACGAACGCCAACCAGCTGGCCGTGCCGATGGTGAAGGCCGGGAACAGCACATGAAAACTGACAACGAACCCAAACTGGATCCGGGACAACAGCAGCGCTTCCACGGCCGCTTCTCCGCTATCGCATTAATTGGGGCGATTCTGGTCCTGTATTGGTTAAGAACGGATGTGACCGGATGTCGCAGTGCGTCAAAAAGTCGCAGCGGCTATAGCTCCCTCCCTTTGGCGAAGCCAAGGGGAGGGTTGGGGAGGGGTACGCATTTGCCTTGGCTCCACAGCAACATTTCAAAGCCAGAACAGCAAAAGCCCAAAAGCACCCCTCCCCAACCCTCCCCTGCGCCTATGGCGCAAGGGAGGGGGCAGAGCCGCCCTCCGCGCACGTAGTACGGGACCACAAACATTGCCGATTCCGGCAGCTCACCCGCCGAACCCTGCGCCCATGACCTGTGGCCCAGCCCGCCGCGCGGGCCTGCTGCTACCCTTGCCCGGTTCTCTACACCGGTGCCGAATGATGCCCAAGCTGCTGCCCCTGTCCCTGCTGTTGTTGACCGCTTTCGGCAACGCCCATGCTGCGCCCACGCCGATCACCATCGAACAGGCGATGGCCGACCCGGACTGGATCGGGCCGCCGGTGGAGTCCGCCTGGTGGTCGTGGAACGGCCAGCAGGTCGAATACACGCTCAAGCGCCAGGGCAGCGCGGTGCGCGACAGTTTCCGCCAGCCGCTGGCCGGTGGGGTTGCCCAGCAGGTTGCCGACGACCAGCGCGGCACCCTCGATGCGGCCGACCGCGTCTATGACAGCAGCCGCCAGCGCATGGCGTTCGTGCGCAATGGCGATGTATTCGTGCGCGACCTGCGCAACGGCAGCCTGACCCAGCTGACCCGCAGCAACGAACGCGCCAGCGGCGTCAATTTCGCCAACGATGGCGGCGTGATCTGGGCAGTGGGCAACAACTGGTTCCATTGGAATCCGCGCAGCAGCATCACCAGCCAGGTTGCCCAGCTCAAGGCCGACAAGAACCCCGCCGATGCGCCCAAGGCCGACGTACTGCGTGACCAGCAGATGCGCACCCTGTCCACCCTGCGCAGCGACCGCGCCCAGCGCGATGAACTGCGCGAGCAGGGCGAACGTTGGCGCCAGGCCGATCCGACCCGCGCACCGGCGCCGATTTTCCTCGGTGCCGATGTCGAGATCGTCAACAGCGCACTTTCGCCCGATGCCCGCCACCTGATCGTGGTGACCAAGCCGAAGGGCTACGACGAAGGCCGCGGCGGCAAGATGCCGCTGTACGTGACCGAATCCGGTTATGAAGAAGCCGAGGACACCCGCACCCGCGTTGGCCGCAACGATCCGGAACCGCACGCGTTCTGGTTGGCCGATGCCATCACCGGCAAGGTGGAAGCGCTGTCGCTGGACAACCTGCCCGGCATCGCTACCGATCCGCTGGCCGAACTGCGCCGCAAGGCCGGCAAGGACGCGCTCAAGGGCAACCGTCCGCTGGAACTGATGAGCGACTTCATGGGTGGCGGCATCCGTTGGAACAGCGATGGCAGCCAGGCCGCGCTTATGCTGCGCGCCAATGACAACAAGGACCGCTGGATCGCCACCACCCCCGTCAGCAGCCCGCGCCTCGAAAGCCGTCATCGGCTGAGCGATGCCGGCTGGATCAACTGGGCCTTCAACGACTACGGCTGGATGCCCGATGGCCGCACCCTGTGGCTGCTGTCCGAAGAATCCGGCTACTCGCACCTGTACACGCAGACCGGTAGCAGCAAGCCCAAGGCCATCACTTCCGGCAACTGGGAAACCTCGGCACCGGTAGTCAGCGCCGATGGCAGCAGTTTCTACTTCGTCTGCAACCAGAAATGGCCCGGCGACTACGAAGTGTGCAACGTCAACGCCAACGGCGGTGCCGTGCGCGAAGTGACCGCGCTCGATGGCGTGGAAGATTTCAGCCTGTCACCGGATGGTCAGCAGTTGCTGGTGCGTTACTCCGCACCGTACCTGCCCGCCCAGGTCGCCGTACTGCCGGTTGCCGGCGGCGAAGCGCGCAAATTGACCGACACCCGCAGCGCCCAGTTCAAGGCGCGCGAGTGGGTGCAGCCGCAGATGGTGCAGGTGCCGTCCAAGCACGGTGCCGGCCACGTCTGGGCCAAGTACTACGGCCCGGAAAAGCTCGAGCCGGGCAAGCAGTATCCGATCGCCATGTTCGTGCACGGCGCCGGCTACCTGCAGAACGTGCATGCACGTTATTCCAACTACTTCCGCGAGCAGATGTTCCACAACCTGCTGGTGCAGAAGGGTTACATCGTGCTGGACATGGATTACCGTGGCAGCGAAGGCTATGGCCGCAACTGGCGCACCGCCATCTACCGCAACATGGGTCATCCCGAACTTGAGGATTACCTGGACGGCCTGGACTGGCTGGTCGAGACCAAGCAGGGTGACCGCGCCCATGCCGGCATCTACGGCGGCTCCTATGGTGGCTTCATGACCTACATGGCGCTGTTCCGCTCGCCGGGTACGTTCAAGGCCGGCGCCGCGCTGCGCCCGGTCGGTGACTGGCACCAGTACAACCACGCCTACACCGCCAACATCCTCAACACCCCGGACATCGACCCGGAGGCCTACCGCATCTCCTCGCCCATCGAATACGCAGAAGGCCTGCAGGACAACCTGCTGATCGCGCACGGCATGATGGACGACAACGTGTTCTTCCAGGACTCGGTCAACATGACCCAGAAGCTGATCGAGCTGCACAAGGACAACTGGTCGATCGCGCCCTACCCGCTGGAACGCCACAGCTATACGCGTGCTGATTCCTGGCTGGACCAGTACAAGCGCATCCTCAAATTGTTCGAGCAGGAACTGAAGTAAGCACCGACAAGGGCGCCGTTAGGCGCCCTTGTTGTTTGTGCGCGTGGTGGATGGTTTTTGCGAACAGCGAAGAGCACCCCTCCCCAACCCTCCCCTTGGCTGCGCCAAAGGGAGGGAGCAAAGCCGCCGCCGCTTCTGCCCCCTCCCTTGCGCGTAGCGCAGGGGAGGGCTGGGGAGGGGTGCTCTTGATCTTGATCTTGATTTTTCCTTTGCCCTTGCTTCTACCCAACACCCCCCCAAGCCTCCAGTACCATTCCCATCACGGAGCCCTACCCGCAGGAAGCACATGTCCACCACTGAAGCCCCCATCCGCATCGTCACCGCCGTCATCCTCGATCCACAGCAACGCGTGCTGGTGGTGCGCAAGCACGGCTCGGATACCTTCATCCAGCCCGGCGGCAAGCGCGAACCCGGCGAAGACGCGCTGCAGACCCTCAGCCGCGAGCTGCACGAAGAACTTGGCGTGCAGATCGACAGCAGCAACGCAGTCGCACTCGGCAGCTTCGAGGACGTTGCCGTCAATGAACCCGGGCGCCGCGTGCAGGGCGAATCCTTCCTGGTAAGCATCACCGGCAACCCGCAGGTGCAGGCAGAAATCGCCGAGCTGGCCTGGATACCGCTGCAGCCACCACACGGTGTGAAGCTGGCGCCGCTCAGTGCGCAGCATGTACTGCCCGCAGCGTGCGTTGCGCTGTTTCCCACTGAGGAAGCCGAGTGATTCCGGCACTCTTCCCTCAACACATCCGTAGCGAGCCCTCGTGAATCCGCCCCAGCTCCCGCCTCATCCTTCCGCCGCCGCATCGTTCATCGCGGTCACCGCCAAGCTGTCGCTGGTGATGGCAGCGCTGGCCATTGTCTGGAGCCTGTTGCAGCTGCTGGTGGTAGCGCTGATGGGGCGACTCGACATCATCAGCGTGATGCAGAGCGAAGGCCTGCCGGTAACACCTGGCATGCTCTGGCTCGCTGAGCATGCGTTCTCACTCAGCGTGCTGGGCCTACTGCTGTCGATCGTGTTCCTTGCCGTGTCCTGGGCCTTGCTCAAGCACCGCGAATGGGGCCGGATCGGCTTCATCGTTTTCCTGGTGCTGGTGGCCTTGGCCAACTTCGCCTTCCTGCCGCTGATCCACACCATGTTCGACAGCATGCAGGCCATGGTGCCTGCCGACTTCCTCAATTCCCCGCAAGGCCAGGAAATACGCACGCAACTGCGCATGGGCTTGTGGACTTCGCTGATCACCGGCACTGCCGCCGCGCTGGCATTGGCCGGCCTGCACGCTTGGTTGGTGGTCAAACTGTGCCGCCCTGACGTTCGCGCCCTGTTTCGTTGAGTTACTCCGGAGTTTTCATGTCGTTCCAACGTTTACTGCCTGCACTGGCCAGCGGCCTGCTGGCTCTTGCCACCCTGCCGGCCGCCGCTGCCACCCTGAACTGCGGCAGCTATACCGCCGAAGAAGGCTCGGCCCGCTTCGTGATTGAGAGCAGCAGCCAGGCTTCGATGCGCTATGAAGGCCTGGCCCCCACCCAGTACGTGATCCGCCAGCAGGGCAACACCCTGCATGCCGCCGACGTATCCAATGGTTTCAGCACCGAGTACAGCCTCAGCCGCGACGGCAAGCGCATCACCGGCAGCCTCGGCGACTATGTGCTGGATGCACCCAGCAGCTGCGGGACCGCGCCCACGCCGCCCGCGAACAGCTGCCGTGCCGATATCGACAGCTGCATCGAGAACGCCAGCGCAGCGACGCCGCAGCAGCTGACCCAGTGGTGCCAGGAAGACCTGCCGTTCGCCTGCGAACGCCTGCTGTCCAGCTACCGTGATGAAGCCCAGGCTGCGCAACAGGCGGCCGAACCTGATCCGGACCTGGAAGAGCCTGCCGTCTGCAAGGAAGGCAATCGGCAGTACAACGAAGCAGCCTGCCTGGCAGCGGCCAAGGAAGTGGTGGGCATCGCCATGGCCAAGGCACTGGCCGGCGCGCTGAACAGCAGCACGGTGGTCCTGCCCCCAGCTCGTCTGGATGAACTGCAGCAGCTGTGCCGCAGCCATCCGGACGCGAATTTCTGCGGCAAGGTTGCCGACGCGCAATGGGATGCCGGGCGCTACCTGCCTGCACGCGATGCGTTGCAGCTGGCCTGCAAGGCCGGCGCCGACGAGATGACCTGCAAACGCGCACAGGGCTTGGCCGCGCTGAGCGCTGCCGATCTCGCTGGTGGGCAAGCCGGTAGCCTGCCCTGCGGCGACTACAAGGCCAGCACCGGCCTGATGGACGAGCTTGGCTTCGGCGATGAAGGCCGGGTCAGCGTCGGCATGGGCAGCGAGCTGCGCGCACGCCTGCAGGACGGCCGCATCCATATCCGCCACGACAAGGGCGGCGACTTCGTGTTCAAGCCGCTGCGCACTGGCGGCCTGCTTGGCATCGACGAGTGGAACCGCTACGCCGTCTACCAGCGTACCGGCGGCAGCAGCCAGTGCAGCGCACCCAAAGTGTTCGTCGAACTGCCGTTGCCGCAGGACTGCCCGCTGGGCAATGACCCGCAGGCCTGCTGCGACAGTGGCAAATTGCAGGGCTGCAATGCGCTCGGCCACCGCCATTCGCTGGCCGGCGACTGGCAGGCGGCCGCACCGTATTACCAGAAGCTGTGCCAGGCCGGCGTCCGCGTCGGCTGCGAGAACCTGCGCACGGTTTACGAAAACACCGGTGATGAAGACATCCCCGGCAAGCTGCTGTCCCTCTGCAAGCGCGATGGCAAGGGTACGCACGTGGCCTGCGACGTGTACGAGACCAGCGACTGGGCGATGCTCGGGCTCGGCGCGCAGCTGACGCGCGCCGCCGAAGACCTCGACAACGAGGAAGAAGCCGAAGCACCGGCAACGCCCAGCAAGGGCAAGTCGCTGCGCAAGTAAGGCCTGGGGCGCAGGCCACGGTGGTGGCCTGCGCTACAGTACGCACATGAACGAATTCGACCGCGTACGCGATTATCTGACCGCCCTGCAGGACCGCATCTGCGCCGCCATCGAGCAGGCCGACGGCCAGGCCCGTTTCATCGAAGACCGCTGGCAGCGCGCCGAAGGTGGCGGTGGCCGCACCCGCATCCTGCGCGATGGCGCGGTGTTCGAGCAGGCCGGCATCGGCTTCTCGGACGTTGCCGGCACCCGCCTGCCGCCATCCGCCTCGGCCAACCGCCCGGAGCTGGCAGGCGCCTCCTGGCGCGCCTGTGGCGTGTCCCTGGTGTTCCACCCCAACAACCCCTACCTGCCCACCACCCACGCCAACGTGCGCTACTTCCAGGCCGAGCGGGATGGCAGAACGGTCGCGGCCTGGTTTGGTGGCGGCTTCGACCTGACCCCGTTCTATCCGTTCGACGAGGACGTGCAGCACTGGCATGCGGTTGCCCGCGATCTGTGCGCGCCTTACGGCGCCGATCGCTACGCCGCGCACAAGCGCTGGTGCGATGAATACTTCTTCATCAAGCACCGCAACGAAACGCGCGGCGTTGGTGGGCTGTTCTTCGATGACCTGCACGGTGATTTCGAAACCGACTTCGCCTATCTGCAGGCAGTCGGCAATGGCTTCCTGGACGCCTACCTGCCCATCGTCGAACGCCGCAAGGACACGCCTCACGGCGAGCGCGAGCGCGAGTTCCAGCTGTACCGCCGTGGCCGCTACGTCGAGTTCAACCTGGTCTACGACCGTGGCACCCTGTTCGGCCTGCAGAGCGGCGGCCGCAGCGAGAGCATCCTAATGAGCCTGCCACCACGCGTGCGCTGGGAATACGGCTACCAGCCCGACACCGGCAGCGACGAAGCACGCCTGGCCGAATACCTGGTCCCAAGAGACTGGCTGGGCGCATAGCCCCGTAGTGCCGAGCCATGCTCGGCAGGGGCTGCAAGTGGTGCTGTGGGAGCGGCGTAAGCCGCGAAGCCGACAACAATGAAATCGAGATGGTGCGTGTAATCGGATCGACCACTAGCTTCGCGGCTGACACCGCTCCCACATAGCTTGGATCTGGGGTGAGGCCCCTGCCGAGCATGGCTCGGCACTACCGCTGCTCTTTCTTCAAGATGATGGTGATGTGGCCGTTGGTTTCCAGCAGCGCGAGGTCCACGTCATCCACGTCGTCGCAACCGGCGTCGCGCATTGCCTTGGCGAAATCCGCCTTGCTTACCAACTCGCGTTGCAGCACTTTCTGCAGTACGTGGCCGTGCCGCGCCAGCACCACCGGTTCGCCTTCAATCACCCGCTCCACGGCTGGGCTGCGGGTGGTGATCCAGCCGACGAAATAATTCAGCGCGATCAGCGTGGCGGCCAGCAACAAGCCGCCGCCCAGCGAGGTGTCCTGCCCCAGCAAGGCGTTCTGCACCGCGTTGCCCAACAACACCAGCAACAACATGTCGAACGGCGTGAACTGGCCCAGCGTGCGCTTGCCGGCGACGCGCACCATCAGCAGCACCACGACATAGACCAGCACCGCACGCAGCACGAACTCCCACCACGGCATGGCCAGTGCAAACAGATCCGACATGACGCCCCTCCCTCATTGGCAACGGCCCATCGTCAATCACGACGGATAAAGATGATGCGAGAAAACCTGGCCCGACAATGACGCTGCGGCATTTTCATTCGCGCAAAAAGAAGCCCCGCCGACCAGGGGGGGGTCGACGGGGCCGGGGAGCGGGCATTTGGGGAGGAATCCCCGCTCCGAGATCTGCTCCAGGGGATGGGAGAGATCCGTGACAGACATTGCGTCTGTCGAGGGCTATATGAGCATCCTCAACCTTGATGGTTCGTGAAGATTCCGTCTTCCATCCAGAAAGATTAAGGAGAGATTCATAAGCCAAACTGTGCCCGTACTTTATAAATACGATGTAACGCGACGCATTGTTTCAATAACTAATACTTTCTGGTTAAGAAACTGGAAAATCAATGCGCCTGATCCCAGTTTTCCCCGATTCCGGTGTCAACCACGAGCGGCACACGCAGGCTCGCCGCCGACGCCATCCGCTGCTCGACTTCACCACGCAACGTGTCGATGAAGTCCGCATCCGCCTCGAACACCAGTTCATCGTGCACCTGCAGGATCATCTTGGCCTTGTCACTGTGCCCCTGCAGCCAACCATCCACGCTGACCATCGCACGCTTGATGATGTCCGCTGCGGTGCCCTGCATCGGTGCGTTGATCGCGGCGCGTTCGGCACCAGCGCGCAGGCCCTGGTTGCGGGCGTGGATATCGTTCAGATACAGGCGGCGGCCAAACAGGGTTTCCACATAACCCTGCTCACGCGCCTGCACCCGCATTCTTTCCATGAAATCACGCACCGCCGGATAGCGGCTGAAATACAGCGCTACATAATCCTGTGCCTGGCCGCGGTCGATGCCCAGGTTCTTGGCAAGGCCGAAGGCGCTCATGCCGTACATCAGGCCGAAGTTGATCGCCTTGGCGGCACGGCGCTCGTTCGGTGTGACGTCCTCCAGCGCGCGGCCGAACACTTCGGCGGCGGTGGCACGGTGCACGTCGGCGCCCTGCTCGAACGCGCGCACCAGGCCCGGGTCCTCGGACAGGTGCGCCATGATGCGCAGCTCGATCTGCGAGTAATCGCAGGCCATCAGCCTGCGCCCCGGCGGCGCCACGAACGCCTGGCGGATGCGGCGGCCATCGTCGGTGCGGATCGGGATGTTCTGCAGGTTGGGATCGGATGAGGACAGCCGCCCGGTTGCCGCACCCGACTGGTGGTAGCTGGTGTGCACGCGGCCGGTATCCGGGTTGACCATCTCCGGCAGCTTGTCGGTATAGGTGCTGCGCAGCTTGGCCAGGCCACGGTATTCCAGGATCACGCGCGGCAGCTCGTGCTGCTCGGCAATCGCTTCCAGCGCTTCTTCGTTGGTGCTGGGCTGGCCCTTGGGGGTTTTCACCAGCGCCGGCAAGCCCAGTTCATCGAACAGCACTGCCTGCAGCTGCTTGGGCGAGTCCAGGTTGAAGGTATGCCCCGCCAGCTCGGTGGCCTTCTGCTGTGCGGCCAGCATGCGCGCGGACAAATCGCTGCTCTGCCGCTTCAGCTCGGCCATGTCGATGCTGACGCCATTGGCCTCGATGCGTGCGAGTACCGGCACCAGCGGCATTTCGATATCGCGGTACACGCTTTCCAGCGAAGGCACCGCCGCCAGCTGCGGGCCCAGCACGCGGTGCAGGCGCAGGGTGATGTCGGCGTCTTCGGCCGCATAGGCACCGGCTTCGTCGATGCCGACCTGGGCGAAGGAGATCTGCTTTGCGCCCTTGCCCGCCACTTCCTCGAACTTGGTGGTGGTGTAGCCCAGGTAGCGCTGCGCCAGCGAATCCATGTCGTGGCGGGTAGCGGTGGAATTGAGCACGAAGCTTTCCAGCATGGTGTCGTCGGCATAGCCCTGCACGTCGACGCCGTGGCGGCGCAGCACATGGATGTCGTACTTGCCATGCTGGCCGAGCTTCTTCTTGCTGGCGTCCTGCAACAGCGGACGCAGCGCATCCAGTACCTGCTGCATCGGCAGCTGGGCCGGCGCGCCCGGGTAGGTGTGGCCGACCGGAATATAGGCGCCCTTGCCCGGCTCCACCGCCAGGCTGATACCAACCAGGTTGGCACGCATCGCATCCAGTGCATCGGTTTCGGTATCGAAGGCGAACTCGTCGGCGGCCTGCAGCCGCTGTACCCAGGCCTGCAATTGCTCGATGGTGAATACCGTCTCGTATTCACCCTTTACCGCCATGGCCGGGTCGAGGCCAACAACCGGCTCATTGTCGGCAGCCTTGGCATAGCCGGCGGCGGTGCCGCGCAGGCTGGGCGTGGTGTCGCTGGCTACATCCGGTGCGGCCACCCCGCCCAGCTCACGCAGGGCCTGGGTGAAGCCGTAACGTGCATACAGGCCACGCAGCGCTTCCACGTCCTGCTCGCGCAGCTGCAGGTCACGCGGGCCCTGCGGCAGCGGAACGTCGGTGCGGATGGTGACCAGGTCACGGTTCAACGGCAGCCGCGGCAGCGCGGCGCGCAGGTTCTCGCCGATCTTGCCCTTCATGGTCGATGCGGCGGCAATCACGCCGTCCAGGTCGTTGTATTCGGCCAGCCACTTGGCAGCGGTCTTGGGACCGCACTTCTCCACGCCCGGCACGTTGTCGACGGTGTCGCCCATCAGCGCCAGGTAATCGACGATCTGCCCGGCGTGCACGCCGAACTTGTCCATCACCGCCGCGTCCGAATCGGTGCGGCTGCCGGTCATGGTATTGACCAGCACCACGCCCGGGCGCACCAGCTGGGCGAAATCCTTGTCTCCGGTGGAAATGGTCACTTCCAGCCCGTCGGCAGCGGCGGCCAGCGCCAGCGTGCCGATCACGTCATCGGCTTCCACTCCTTCCACGCGCAGGATGTCGATGCCCAGCGCCTGCACGATGTCGCACATCGGCTGTACCTGCGAGCGCAGCTCATCGGGCATGGGCGGGCGGTTGGCCTTGTACTCGGCGTACATGTCGTCACGGAAGGTCTTGCCCGGCGCATCGACCACGAAGGCGACGTACTCGGGCTTTTCCTTCAGCGTGGAACGCAGCATGTTGACCACGCCAAACAGCGCGCCGGTGGGCTCGCCATTGGCGTTGGTCAGTGGCGGGAGCGCGTGGAACGCGCGGTACAGGTAACTGGAACCGTCAATAAGGACTAATCTGCTCATGCGCTGATTCTACGCGGCGGGCCGCTGCTGCATGTGGACAGGCATAATCGGACCATTCCCACCGAAGGAAGCACCCATGAAATCCCTGCTGTTGATCCCGCTGTTGGCCCTGGCCGGTTGTGCCACCCTGGGCGACGGCGCTCCGCCGGTCGACGTCAAAGGTGCGGATGTCACCCGCAAGGCGATGGACAACGGTGACACCATCGAGGAATACCGCGTCGGCGGCACCCTGCGCATGGTCAAGGTGACCCCGTCACGGGGCGCACCGTTCTACATGTACGACCGCGATGGCGACGGCCGCATGGACAGCGACAAGGACGGCACCAAGCCGGTGTACTGGAAGCTGTATAGCTGGTGATCTGACTGCCGGCGAGTGCCAGTGGACAAAGCGGAGCCTGACACCTCCCTTCTCCCGCAAGCGGGAGAAGGTGCCCCGAAGGGGCGGATTAGGGGAGCTTTTGGCTTTTGCTCTAGAAGCACCCCTCCCCAACCCTCCCCTTTGCCTGCGGCAAAAGGGAGGGGGCAAAAGCCCTCAGCGGATCACCAGCACCGGTACCGTGCTGCGGGCCAGCACTTCGGCGGTCTGGCTGCCCAGCAGGACGCGTGTGACGCCCCGGCGGCCGTGCGAGGTCATCACCAGCAGGTCGCTGTTGCAGGCCTTTGCCGTATCGATGATGCCGTCGGCGGCGTAGCGGTCAAGCACGTGGTGGGTCTGTACATCGGCCACATTGGCCGCGTGTGCGGCTTCAAGCGCCGGGCGCAGGATCTTCTGCGCGGCTTCCTCACGGTCTTTCTTGTACTCCGGGCTGGCTTCATAGCCGGCACTCCAGCCCATGGCGTCGTACATGCCCACCGCCCACGGCTCGGAAACGGTGACGATGTCGGCGTGCGCGCCCAGCTGGGCGGCCAGTTCCAGGCCCTTGGCCAACCCCTTGGCGGAAAGCTCGGAACCATCGGTGGCGATCAGGATGCGCTTGTACATGGCAGTTCTCCTTGGTTGAAGGGTGGTGGGGACACCATTGCACACCCGATGTTGCCCCCATGCCTTGCGCAAGATCAAACCGGGCCGATCAACGGCTGGCCCATACCTCCCAGTGTGGTCCTACCCTGTAGTGCCGAGCCATGCTCGGCAGCCCTTGGTGCAGACCATGAGTCCCGGCACATCACCGGTACTCACCAAACATCAAATCACCGTCAAATTCGCATACGCCATCACCAGCCACTTGCTGCCGGCGTCGGCAAACTCGACCTGCACGCGCGCGTGCTGGCCGTTGCCCTCGTAGTCGGTGACCATGCCTTCGCCGAACTTCGGGTGATTGACCAGCGCGCCGAGCTTGATCGGCGGCGCCTCGATATTGGCGTGGCCGCCCATCACCCGGTTGGCACCGAGCGAAGCCGGGCGCGAGACCTGCACCTTGGGGCGCACTTCATTGAGCAGCTCGCGCGGGATCTCGCGCAGGAAGCGTGACGGCAGGCTGTAGTTGTCCTGGCCATGGATGCGGCGCGATTCGGCGTAGCCCAGCACCAGTTTCTGGCGCGCGCGGGTGATGCCCACATAGGCCAACCGGCGCTCCTCTTCCAGCCGTCCGCTTTCTTCCAGCGAACGCGCGCTCGGGAACAAGCCTTCTTCCATGCCGGCCAGAAACACCAATGGAAACTCCAGGCCCTTGGCCGAATGCAGCGTCATCAACTGCACGCCCTCTTCGCCGGCCTGGGCTTGGCCTTCGCCCGCTTCCAGCGAGGCATAGGACAGGAAGGCGACCAGCTCGCTCATGTCCTCGGCACCTTCTTCGATATCGTCTTCGCGGCGCACGAAGCGCGAGGCCACCGAGATCAATTCGTCGAGGTTGTCGGTGCGCGATTCCGAATCCAGCGCGTTGCGGCTTTCCTTGCCCCAATGCTCACGCAAGGCCGAGCGCGACAGCACGTGATCGATGCGTTCGGACAGGTCCATCTCACCGGTTTCTGCGGTGATCTGCTGCACCAGGTTGATGAAGCCAGCCAGCGCATTCTTGGCACGCGAGGTCAGATCCGTACCCTGCGTGGCCAGCATCGCCGCTTCCCACAGCGGCAGCGCCTGCTGCCGGGCGATACGCCGCACTTCGTCCAGCGTGCGCTCACCGATACCGCGCGTCGGCGTATTCACCGCACGCTCGAAAGCCGCATCGTCGTTGCGGTTGGTCATCAGCCGCAGATAGGCCAGGGCATCCTTGATTTCAGCTCGCTCGAAGAAGCGCATGCCGCCATACACGCGATACGGCACCTGCTCGCTGAGCAGTGCTTCTTCGAAGGCACGCGACTGTGCGTTGCTGCGGTAGAGCACGGCGACATCGCCGTAGCTGCCACCATCGCGCACCCACTGCCGCGCGCGTTCAACCAGATAACGCGCCTCGTCCATTTCGTTGTAGGCAGCAAACAGATCGATCGGGTCGCCGTCACCGCTGTCGGTCCACAGCTCCTTGCCGATGCGGTCCGGGTTGTGCGCGATCACCGCATTAGCGGCGCCCAGAATATTGGCGGTGGAGCGGTAGTTCTGTTCCAGACGAATGGTCTGCGCGCCCGGGAAATCCTTGAGGAAACGCTGCACGTTCTCGACCTTGGCACCGCGCCAGCCATAGATGGCTTGGTCATCGTCACCGACCACGAACACATGCGCGCTGTCACCGGCCAGCACGCGTACGAAGGCGTACTGGATGGCATTGGTGTCTTGGAACTCGTCCACCAGGATCTCGCGGAAACGGGCGCGGTAATGGGCAAGCAACGCCGGGTTGTCGCGCAGCAGTTCGTGCGCGCGCAGCAGCAGCTCGGCGAAGTCGACCAGACCGGCACGGTCGCAGCGCTCCTGGTAGGCCGCGTAGGCCTGGCGCAGGGTTTCGCCCCACTGGTCATGCGGCTCGGGCTGGATGTGCTGCGGACGGCGGCCTTCATCTTTCTGCGTGTTGATCCACCACATCACCTGTTTGGGCGGGTACTTGCTGTCGTCCAGTTCCAACTGCTGCACCACGCGCTTGATCATGCGCAGCTGGTCGTCCGAATCCATCACCTGGAAGGCCTCGGGCAGCTTGGCATCGGCCCAGTGCAGGCGCAGCAGGCGGTGGGCCAGGCCGTGGAAGGTACCGATCCACATGCCACGACTGCCGCGGCTCAGCTGCAGATCGATGCGGTGGCGCATTTCGCCAGCCGCCTTGTTGGTGAAGGTGACAGCAAAAATGCCGTGCGCAGGCACACCGCAGACCTCGGTGAGCCAGGCGATGCGATGGATAAGCACACGCGTCTTGCCGGAACCGGCGCCGGCAAGGATCAGGTGGTGACCAAGAGGCGCGGAAACGGCCTCGCGCTGGGCTGCGTTCAGCCCGTCGAGCAAGTGGGAAACATCCATGCCGCCATTTTACGGGATGCGGCGCAATGGTTCCTGTAGTGTGGTTACGCGCCGTGAACCGGCAACACTAAAGAATCCGGCAGGGGTGTACCCAAGACTGCGTATTTGACATCCAGGCAGCCAAGCGCAATGCTCAGGCGTAACTGGAATTACGGCTTTCTCTTACGCACGCGCAATTCTCACTATCCGAGGAGTGTGAAATGGCAAGGAACAAGAGTGTGGCTCTGGTAGGCATTGCGCTTGCGATGCTGGCGGGTATCGCCCAAGCAGACAACCCAGTCCCGTCGCACCAACGCGTGCTGCCGGTACTAGTGAAACTCAACACCCAAGGCCGGGTGACCGACGTAAACCCCGCTTTGCGCTTGCCTCCAAAGATCGATCGGTTGCTACGGGCAAACATCAACGAACTCTTTAGCGGCCCCACCAACACCGCGGCTCCCGGCGATAGCGACAGCAGCCGTCAATTCGTCGCCAATATGACCACTGTTGCCACGCCAAGTGGCTCAGAGTATCTACAAACCGTGCACTTTGCCTTGGTTTCCACCCAAACGGTGCCCATCGGCAACTGGTATTGGGCGCATACCGATGGCCGACGCCTAGCCCTAGTCAACCGAAACCTGCCCCCGGTGAGTCGCATGCAGCGTGAACCCTCGGACAGGTCCCAGAACGGGTCTTCGCCTCCCAACAATGGCGGCCCCTCCGGAGGCAACGGTGGAACGCCACCGGCTACTAGGGGCAAAAGCACCTGAGCAAGGCAGGGAATCAAACCTCCTTGCCACTGCCTAGCGCAGCGCCTGCTTTGCCGCGGCCGCGGCCTGCCCTCGCAATTCAGGAATGGCCAGGCTTTCCCACAGATTGCCGATGCGCAGGCTGCCCAGCACCCGGATGCGTGATTCCACCCGGCCTTCGGCATCGATCAAGCTGCCGTCCGCCGCGGTATCCAGACCAATCCCGTGCGGCCCGGGCCGGCCCACGCCGCTGCCCAGCACCTGCTGCAGCAGCGGGTTGCGCATGGCCTGCGCACGCATTTCCACGCCGGTGGCGTTGACCACGCACTGCACTTCCAGCTGCAGCGGCCGCCGCTGGCGGTCCTGTGCACTCAGGCAGACGCAGGCGCCTTCGGCGACCGCGGTTTCCAGCCGGCCGCGATGCAGCTGCAGACGGCCGGCCTGTTGCAACCCCAGCAGCTGTGCGTGCACAGGCGCGGCAATCCGGTGCCGGTGCACATCCCAATAACGCACCACATGGCGCAGAAAGCGGCGCTGGTCGTCGAACGACAGGGTTTGCCACAGCCGCTGCCCCAGCGGACGGATCCGCTCCATCACGCTCTGCCAGGGAATATCACGGGCTGCCGCCTCGGCCGCATAGACACGCAGCGCGTGCATCCGCTGACGCAGATTCATCGCCAGCAGCGGCTCGGGATCGTAGTCGGCCGCCGCACCCTTGGCATGCGGCAAGGGCAGCAGTGCATGCCGCGACAGGACGTGGACGCGGCCGCGGTGGCCGTTGGCCTGCAGGGTCGCCACGGCGTCGGTCATGCTCAGGCCGGAGCCAATGATCGCCACATCCGCCGTGTCGGCAATGCCGCCCAGCGCCGGGTAATCCCAGGCTTCCACCCGCAGGCTGTCAGGCAGACTGCCGGCGCCGCGTGCCGGCAACGGCCGCAGCGCGTTGCCCACCGCCAGAATCACCTGCCCCGCCTGCAATGAGCTGCCGTTATCCAGGGTCAGCAGTACGCCGGCGTCATTGGGCTGCAGCGCCTGCACCCGCACCGCGAGGATTTCCAGCTGCGCCGGACTGGCATCCAGCGCCTGCTGCAGCCGCAGGCGCAGGTAGTCGGCGTAATGGCGGCGCGGCACGAACTGCGAGGCCAGCTGCTCCCGCGACAACGCAGGAAAGGCCTGCGTGTCACACAGATAGTCGAGGAAGTCCTGGGGTTGTTCAGGAAAGCCACTCATCTTGGCGGCCGGCACGTTCAGTACGTGCTCCTCGCAGGGAGTGGCATAGGCCACGCCACGCGCCAGCGGCAGCCTGGGCTCGATCACCACCAGGCGCAGCGACCGGCTTGCGCCGCGCAGCACGCCAATGGCGGCAAGCACGCCGGCGGCGCCACCACCAACGATGGCCAGATCACACAATGCAGGGGTATCGATAACACTCATCCGCCCGATTGTAGGCGATGCAGTACCCCTGCCTGATGCTGCCAATGCATGTATTCATGCTGGCAGAGCGGGAACTTTTTTCATGCCGCTGAAACACAAAACCCGCCTTTCGGCGGGTTCTGCTTGGAACGGCGCTCAAACAACCCCGAAGGATTACTTGATCTTGCCTTCCTTGTACATCACGTGCTTGCGAACAACCGGATCGTACTTGAGGAATTCCATCTTCCCCGGGGTGTTCTTCTTGTTCTTGTCGGTCGTGTAGAAGTGGCCAGTGCCGGCCGAGGAAATCATACGGACCTTATCGCGCTTACCTGCCATGATCGTTTACTCCTCAGACCTTTTCGCCGCGCGCACGCAGCTCAGCCAGAACGGAATCAATGCCGTTCTTGTCGATGGTGCGCAGTGCATGCGCGGAAACACGAAGCTTGATCCAGCGGTTTTCGCTGGCAACCCAGAAACGGCGCTCGTGCAGGTTGGGCAGGAAACGACGACGGGTCTTGTTGTTGGCGTGCGAGACGTTGTTACCCGTCTGCACTCGCTTGCCGGAAACTTGGCATACGCGGGACATTGCGCACCTCGGTAATGTTGATGACTTCCTTAGCCAGGAAGACGGCGGCCCCGGCGGTTACCCGCCACGCGTCATGGGATGCAAAAGGTTACGCCGACGAGGATGGCCAGATGACGTGTTCCCGGCCACCGATCCGGAGAATTCCGGACACAGCGAGCCGCGTATTATGCCCGCCAGCCCCCATCAGCGCAAGCCAAGCCCCCAGTAATGGCTCAATCGGGGGCAAAAGACAGCTCGCGGCGCCAGCGCAGCGGCCTGGCAGCGCCCTGCCCGGGTCGGGCGGGAACAGGGTCAGGTAGCCTGCGGCGATGGCCCGTTCACGCAGGCGCTCACCCACCCCTTCGGCCACTTCCACCTCGACCTGGGTAACCCTACCCAGCGGGTCCACGTCCATGGCCCAGACCAGCCGGGTAACACGGCTTGGTTCCAGAATGGCCGAAAACTGCTGTAGCCCAGCCAAGCGCAGCGCCCCGGCGCATTTCGCGCAAACCACCAACACCCCCCGGCTGCCTGCCTTGCGGATACGCTTATCCGGACCAAGGCACCGCGCCCATGGAGGGCAACCATGAAACTGCTGGCCCTGACCTATGGCACCGAAGGCGATACCCGACCGCTGGCCATGTTGTGCCGCGGCCTGATCGATGCCGGCCACGAGGTCATCCTGCTGGCCGACGCCGGCACGCTGGGCAGTGCACAAGCCCTGGGCGTACCCCATCAGGGACTGGAAGGCGACATTCAATCGGAAGTGACCGCGCTGGTAGCCAGTGGCAACGGCATGCGCGCGGCCAGCAGCGGCCTGGCCGGCATCGCCATGCGCCATACCGCCAGCTGGATGCGCCAGGCCAATGCCGCCGCCGAAGGGTGCGATGCCGTCCTCACTGGCGGGCTGGCGGCCTTCATCGGCATGAGCGTGGCCGAACACCGGCAGCTGCCGTTGATCGGCACCGGCATGATTCCCATCACCCCCACCCAGGCCTTCGCCTCGCCGTTCCTGCCACCAAACCGCGTGCCGCGCGCGTTCAACCGGCTGAGCTACCAACTGGTGAATCAATTGATCTGGCGCCAGTTCCGGCGCCCGATCAACCAGGCACGCACGCAGGTGCTGGGCATGCCGCCACGACGTTCGCTGTGGCGTGATGTGCCGATGCTGTATGGCATCTCGCCCAGCCTGCTGCCGGCCATCAACGACTGGCCCGGCGACCATCATGTCTGCGGCCAATGGCGCCTCGACGAAGCGCAGGCATGGTCACCGGCACCGGCCTTGCAGGCATTTCTGGAGGCCGGTGAGCCCCCGGTATACCTCGGCTTCGGCAGCATGATGGGCTTCGACCGCGAAGCGGTATTGGCTGCGTTGATGAGGGCATTGGATGGGCGCCGCGTGCTGCTGTCTCCTGGCTGGGCTGGACAGCCCACCCAGTCATTGCCTGCCAACGTGCACGTCATCGGCCACGTGCCGCATGAAGCTTTGTTCCCACTTGCCGCGCTGGTCATCCACCACGGCGGCAGCGGCACCACCCATTCGGCCTGCCGCGCCGGTGTTCCATCATTGGTGATGCCCTTCGCTGCCGATCAATTCTTCTGGGCCGACCGGCTGCAGAAATTGGGGGTGGCACCGGCCCCATTGTCTGCAAAGCGGCTGCGGCACGACGAACTCGTTGCCGCCGTGGCGTTTGCCGAGCAGGCAGAGACCCGCGCACGTGCGGCCGCACTGGGCAGGCAGATGATGAGCGAGAACGGGGTGGCGAACGCGGTGCGGAAGATCGAAGTACTGCTGCGGCGGTGAGTGCGCAAAGAGTGCGGCACCATAATTTCCCAGGCCGCCGCGCTGCGATGATGCCGAGCAGTGGCAAGCGGCAAACGTCACCAGCGCGACCAAATTGATTGCCCGCAATGGGTGGAGCTGGCATCACTGAAGAATGGTGCGCTCGATGCCCATAGTGCTACCACGGCAGTCATCCATGCCGGCGCATTCATTTTCCGGTGGAGAGGCTGATGCCGCTCTGCTGCCCTCGGCACCAGAACGGCACGCTACGCTTTCGAACCAGTCGCCGACATGCCAGGCCAGGGCGAACGCCTGCTGTGGTTAAGCCAGTACTGCGCGGCGCGGACGGGTCGCGGGGGCGATACCCGAGCCAATCGGCTCACCCGATGCCGGCACCGCACGCTCCCTGCCCCATGCGCGAATACCTTCGATCTGCTCCGGTGCAGTCCGCGAAAGTGGCACCACGTTCTGGAAGCTGCGGCGGAACAACTCGTCGTTAACCACGCCGTCGCCGCGCAGGTAGGCTTCCTTGACCACTTCGCGTACCGCTGACTCCAGATCAGAGCCTGCAAATCCATCGGACATCTCCACCAGCTCGTCCAGCAACGCTTCCTCCAGGACTCCTTCCTGCAACCCCCTGCGTGCATAGATGCCAATGATGTCGCGGCGCTCCTCGGCAGTAGGCAGGTCCACGAAGAACAACTCGTCGAAGCGTCCGCGGCGCAACAACTCCGGTGGCAACCGCGACACGTCGTTGGCCGTGGCGACCACGAACACACGGGTACGCGCTTCCTGCAACCAGTACAGAAACTGACCTACCAAGCGGGTAGACGTGCCGCCATCGCCATTGCCACCCGCGCCCGCCAAACCCTTTTCAATCTCATCGATCCACAGCACGCAAGGCGCTACGTGATCGGCAGTGGCGAGGGCTTCCTTCAGGCGGCCTTCGCTCTGCCCCAGGTACTGCCCATGGATGGTGGACAGATCCAGGCGGTACAAGGGCAGCTGCCAATCATGCGCAATGGCCTTGGCCGACAAGGATTTGCCGCAGCCCGGCACCCCCACCAACAGCACGCCGCGTGGTGGCCGAATACCGCGCTCACGCAGATCCGCCGTAAGCAACGGCCGCTCGCGCTGCAACCAGGCCTTGAGCCCGCCCAGACCACCAACGGTCATCTCCGCACTACGCACCGAGACCCGCTCAATGCCGCTGATATCGGCGAAAATCCGATCCTTGGCTGACATCAGTTCGACCATGTCGGCTTTGCTGATACGACCATTCACCAGCAGCGTGGCAATGATGTTCTCCGCCTCCAGCCGCGATACACCGGCAAGTATCGCCGCTGCGCGGGCAACGTCCTGATCATCCCACTCAATGACGAACTGCCCCCGATAGGGGTCGAGCTGCTCGCGGATGATCGCCGCCATTTCGTCTTCATTCGGTGCCGACAACTGTGCGGACATGCCCAGCCGCTGCAACTGCCCGAAGATCGGCTTGCTGGTCACAACCACCAAGGACCCACCGTGGTCGGCAGCCAGCATCACCACATCGATCAACTGCCTTGAGGACGCGGTGTCATCCTCCATATCCGATACCTCGGTCAAAACGAAGCTCAGGTTCTGCCGCTGAGCCATCTGCTGGCTTGCGAAATCCACCGCGCCAATGACCGAACGGTCCTCGTTGACCACCCGCCCGGTCGCCAGCTCGCGGGTGCCCTGCGAAAGCGTATGCACGTAGAAGGGAGCACTCAGGCTCCCCGCCACTTCGCGCAGGATATCCAACACACGTGCCCGCTCGGTGCTGCGGATCGAGATGAACGGCACCCGCGCCTTCAGGTAGCGGGTCAATGTTGCTTTGAACTCAACTGCGTCTGTCATTTTCAAACCAGGAAAGAGCGCCGTCGCGACGGCGCTGGCAAGGGTGCCGCATCACTCGCAGATGCGCCGGCGGCGGCCGGTGCAGCTACGGTGCTCGAATGGAAATGCCGCAGGTCGTGGTGGCGCAGCGTTCTGAGCAATGCCTCGGCATTCTGCCTGCGGGCACTGTCCTCCAGCGACTGCTGCATCCGCTGGGCGACCTTTTCGAGCAGCTCCAACAGGTGCTTGCGCAGCACATCCGGCAAAGCAGGCACGCTTGCCAACCTATGAAGCAGCCCAAGGTGACGACGCGCATCCAGAAGCGCACGCACCACCTCGACCTCATCCCGGCTGTAGCTGAAGCTGCGATCCAGTCGCGTCGACAACGCCTGCACCCTCAGGTCGAGCACGGCATGAATGCGCTCACTGAACAACGTGGCGACGCCTGGCGTCCAGTCAAGCCGACCCTGCGCCATCGACAGCAACACGGCGTCATCGTCATCACCTTGCGCGAACCGTTCCAGGGCGATGCTCCAGTCGGCATAAGTATGGGGAGCCAAAACCGGCATCACACCACTCAGCGCCGGCGACGGACAAAGCCGTTGGCAGGCAGCAGGTCCCACCCAGGCAATGCACCCGCGAGTGCGTCCATTACCGGTGCGGCCGGTTGCACTGCTGTGACAGGCGCGGACTCTGACTTCGGCAGGGGCGGGGCCGCCCCTTCCAGTGGCAGCGGCGGTGGCAAGGTGCCATCAAGCAATTGACGTGTCATTCGGTATTCCTCAGGCAGTCGCCAGTACGCGGCGGGTGTTGTCGTGTCCGCTCAGGGCGAACTGCTCCGGACTGATGGATTCAAGCAGGGCAGGCAAGGACTCGGCCTGGGCATCGCGCTTGGCGAGTTCACGCCGAACCTCAACCACTTCGGCCATGCAGGCTTTCAATACCTGCAGCGCGTGTTCGCGTGTCTGCTGGAACTGCGCCTTGACCCGTGCGCGCACGTTATCCAGGTTCTTATAGGCAAAGCCCACCCACAACAACAAGCCAGCACCCATGGCCATTGGTACCAGTGCACCAAAACCGGCAAGCAACAACAGGGCCGCCAAGCCGACACCCAACCAATGCAACACGCCCAGTTTCACCTTGGCCAATGCAGCCTGCAGCTGCTGGTCGATATGCGCACCGAGTGCAGCCTCCAACTCCTGCTGGTTGCCGCCGTCGCGTGTCACTCCCGTCCAGTCCAACACCTTGAGGGTGATATCCACCGGCACCTGCGCGCGAATCTGTGCGGTCAAGTCCTGATGAGCATCCAGAATCCAGTCGCGCGATTGTGCCGTGGCAAAGCGCTGCGTCGCGCGCGATGCATGGCTGGTCTCCGGATGCATCGCTGCATTGGTCAGGAGCTGGGTGAAGCTGACCTGCTCCTCCAACGTCTTTTCCTGAAGATCAAAGCGCTTCTGCGCAATGGCCCGGTCACCACTTTCGGAAATGATGAGCCGACACATCTCCTCTTCCCGGCGAAGCGGAAGTTCATCATCGTCAAAATGCGAAACCAGCTTTTCCAACAGCCTGTCCACGTCGGCGACAAGACTGTTGGTGGCCTTTGCAGGCCCCGAGAACACCGCATCAAAATGCTCGGTGACCACTGCATGGGTGGCGCAGCCATTGAGCGACGCCTGCAGCGCAGGCCAGGTCACACTGTGTTCCTTCAGCGCTGCAAAGCGTTCGCCATCATCTGCATTGGGCGTCTTGAAGCGCAGCGCATCTATCCATTGGGTACGTTGTTCCTCGACAAAGCCCGCCCGTTGGGAAAGCTCATCCACCCACTCCGCAGTGCGTTTGATGCAAGCCTGTGCCGTCTCCAACCCGAAGACACCACCGGCAATGGCGTCGATCAAGATCACCGTCTGACGATCCAGAAGCACCGGATTCTGCTGCGCCAGATAGCGCTCCATCCATTGCTGGGCCGCACCGAGACGTCCGGCACGGCGGCAGACCAGTGCAAACAGGAGACTGGTCTTTTCATCGTCACGGCGTACCGCCTCGGCCAAACCACGCTCGGCCAAATCACGATTGTCGTTGAGCCACGCAGCCAGGGCCACCAGCGCCGGCGCCAGCCAATACCCCGGTGCTGCCAGCATCAGCTGCTCGGTTGCCGCGCGGATCGTGTCCTGCCGGACCAGCCTGATGTCCGCGGCCTGCAGAATGCCGGTCGTTTGCCGCCTCACCTCACCATGATGGCCAAACCGCGCCTCCAGTTCCTGGCGGATCTTGACATGGCGTGTCTCCGCCAGCCCCAGTTCCTTGGCCTTGGCATCGGCAGCCACGAAGGCATCAAATGCCCGCTGCAACTGCTCCAGTCTGTCGCGCGTGTCTTCGACATTCGACTGGACATAGCCCACCTGGTTGCTCAACGACTGGATGTCGCCATTGATTGCCCGCAGGTTGCTGCTGATGGCGGAAAGGTCCGCCATCTGAATGATCCTCTGCCCGCTCATTACGTTCCTTCGATGATTGCCGTTGTTCCGGATTCACTGACCGCCACCATGCGTGCTGCGTATACCTCGATGAACGCATAGGAACGGTGCAAGGCCAGCGTCCGTGCTCTTTCAAGAGATAGCGGCAGCGCTTGACCAATCTTGAAGTGATCGATGATGAAGCCGCCCAGCGCCAGGGTATGCACCTCGTAGGGATAGCCCAGATAGCAACGCGACACGATGCCAAGCAGCTGCTCGTCGGCAACCAGTGCCCCAAGCTCCTTGTCGATGATCGCCTTCAAGGCATCCAGCGCCTGGCGATCATGTACGTGTCCGCCTGTGTCCAATCCGGCCACAGCCTTTACGTACTCAGCGGAGCGCGGCTGCCGCAATGAATGCAGCCGCACCTGCGGCGACTGCATTGTGCCGACCGAAGCGCGGCTGCGATCCAGCAATGGAGCTGCGGAAACAACAGCCTCCGTGCCGGTCAAAAATCGTCGAACCATTCCCCTGTTCCTACCTTCGCATTCATTGCCAGGGCGACGTTATCAGTTTGGGCACGGTCCTCCAAGACATGCGGTACGCACATGTCAGGGAGAACCTTACAAACCCATCGCGTCACCTGCCGTCGCGATGCAGCCAGCGGTACAGCACCGGCAATACCAGCAGAGTCAGCAGCGTCGAGGACACGATGCCGCCGATCACCACGGTTGCCAGTGGCCGCTGCACTTCCGAGCCGGCGCCCACGTTGAAGGCCATCGGTACGAAGCCCAGCGATGCCACCAGTGCAGTCATCAGCACCGGCCGCAGGCGGCCCAGTGCGCCTTCGCGCACGGCCACGTCCAGGCTGCGGCCCTGTTCGCGCAGGTGGCGGATGAAGCTGATCATCACCAGGCCGTTGAGCACCGCCACGCCGGACAGCGCGATGAAACCGACGCCGGCCGAGATCGACAGCGGAATGCCACGCAGTGCCAGCGCCAGCACGCCACCGGTCAGTGCCAGGGGTACGCCACTGAACACGATGCCTGCATCGCGGGCCGAACCGAATGCCCAGAACAGCAGCGCGAAGATCAGCAGCAAGGTCACCGGCACCACCACCGCCAGGCGCTGGCTGGCCGAGATCAGCTGCTCGAAGCTGCCGCCGTATTCCACCCAGTAGCCTGCCGGTACCTTGACCTGTGCGTCGATGGCCTGCTGCAGCTCGCTGACGAAGCCACCAAGATCGCGATCACGCACATTCGCGGTGATGACGATGCGGCGTTTGCCGTTGTCGCGGTTGATCTGGTTCGGGCCTTCGCTGCTTTCAATCCGCGCCAACTCACGCAGCGGTACCGTGCGTGCATCGCCACTGCGCCAACCCCCTGCGCGACTGGATTCGTCGGCACTGTCCTGGGCAAGCGCCGGTTCCAGCGATACCGGCAGATCCGCCAATGCCGCCGGGTCCTGGCGGATGGCTTCGGGCAGGCGCACGACAATGTCGAAGCGTCGGTCACCTTCGAACAGCTGCCCGGCCACACGCCCGCCCACCGCCGTTGAAACCGTGGATTGCAGTTGGCCAGGATTGAGCCCGTAGCCGGCCAAGGCCGCGCGATCCGGCGTGACCGTCAGCAAGGGAAGGCCACTGGTTTCCTCCAGCCGCACATCGGCCGCACCCGGCACCTTGCCGGCGACCGCGACGATGCGCTGGCCTACCTGCGCCAGCATGTCCATGTCGTCACCAAACAGCATCACCGCCACGTCGGCACGCACGCCGGAGATCAACTCGTTCATGCGCATCTGGATCGGCTGGGTGAACTCGTAGTTGTTACCCGGCAACTCCTCTACTGCGGCTTCCAGTTCGGCCAGCAGCTGCGCACGCGGCTTGCGCGGGTCCGGCCATTGCTTGCGTGGTTTCATCATGATGAAGGTGTCTGCCACCGACGGCGGCATCGGATCGGAGGCGACCTCCGGCGTGCCGATCTTGGAGAACACCTTGTCCACTTCCGGCAACTGCTGCAGGCGCGCTTCCACCTGCTTCTGCATGTTCACCGACTGACTCAGGCTGGTGCCGGGGATGCGCATGGCATGCATGGCGACATCGCCTTCGTCCAGATTGGGCACGAACTCGCTGCCCAGCCGCGTTGCCAATACACCGCAGCCGATCACCAACACCAAGGCACCGGCAACCACCCAGCGTCCGCGCCGCATCACCCAAGCCAGCAAGGGTTCGTAGCGCGCACGCAGCCAGGCCATCAAGCGATTTTCCTTCTCCTCGACGCGGCCACCGAGGAACATCGCAATCGCCGCCGGCACGAAGGTCAAGGACAGCAGCATCGCGCCGCTGAGCGCCAACACCACGGTGATCGCCATCGGGTGGAACATTTTTCCTTCCACGCCGGTCAGGGCGAAGATTGGCAGGTACACCGCGGTGATGATGCCCAGGCCGAACAGGCTGGGGCGGATGACTTCGGCGGTGGCGCTGGCGGTTTCAGCAAAGCGCTCCTCGCGGGTCATGGCGCGGCCCAGCGCGTGCGTGCGTTCGCCAAAGCGGCGCAGGCAGTTCTCGATGATGATCACCGCGCCATCGACGATCAGGCCGAAATCCAGCGCACCCAGACTCATCAGGTTGGCCGATACGCCGCCGCGTGCCATGCCGGTCAGGGTGAACAACATCGCCAACGGAATCACCGCGGCGGTGATCAACGCCGCACGGAAATTGCCCAACAACAGAAACAACACCACGATCACCAGCAACGCGCCTTCCAGCAGATTCTTGGCGACGGTCTGGATGGTGCGATCAACCAGCGCGGTGCGGTCATAGCTGGCGGTGACGGTGACCCCTTCGGGCAGGCTGCGCTGCGCCTGTTCCAGCTTGGCCGCAGCGGCCTGCGCCACCTCGCGGCTGTTGGCACCGACCAGCATCACCACCGTGCCCATCACCACTTCGTGGCCGTTCTGGGTGGCGGCACCGCTGCGCAGCTCCGGACCTTCGCCCACCTCGGCCACATCGTGCACATGGATGGGCACGCCCTCGCGCCGCGCCAGCACGATATTGCCGATCTCCTCCAGCCCGGCCACCTGCCCCGGCACCCGCACCAGGAACTGCTGGCCGTTGCGCTCGATGTAGCCGGCACCGATGTTCTGGTTGTTGCCTTCCACCGCTTCGGCAACATCATCCAGGGTGAAGCCCAACGCACGCAGCTTGGCCGGATCCGGGGTGATATGGATCTGGCGCTGATAGCCACCAATGGTATTGACCTCGGTAACGCCCGGCACGTTGCGCAGCTGTGGCCGCACCACCCAATCCTGCAGCGTGCGCAGGTCGGTGGCGGTATACGCCGAACCATCGGGTTTGCGCGCTTTTGGATCGGCGTCGATGGTGTACATGAATATCTCGCCCAGGCCGGTGGCAATTGGCCCCAGCTGCGGGTCCAGGCCTTCGGGCAACTGCGACTTAACCTGCTGCAGGCGCTCGGCTACCTGCTGGCGGGCGAAGTACAGATCGGTACCGTCCTTGAACACCACGGTCACCTGCGACAGACCGTATCGCGACAACGAGCGCACCTGTTCAAGTTTGGGCAAGCCCGCCATCACCGTTTCCGCCGGATAGGTGATGCGCTGCTCGCTCTCCAAGGGCGAATAGCCATCGGCAGCGGTATTGATCTGCACCTGGACGTTGGTGATGTCCGGCGTGGCATCGATGGACAGGCGGGTGAAACTCCAGCTGCCGATCGCGATCAGCGCCAGGGTAAGCACCATCATCATCCAGCGATGGGCGATGGCACTGCGGATGATGCGCTCAAGCATGTTGGCGCCCTCCGCGTTGGCTACGGCAATCAATGCTCATGCGCGGCCCCCGCCTTGCCCAGATCGGCCTTGATCACATAGCTCTGCTCGACCACGACCTGCTCGCCAACTCGCAGGCCGTCCTTGATCTCGACCTTGCCCGCATCACGTGCGCCCAGCGTCACCGGCCGCGCGGTATAGGTATCGCCATCGCGCACGAACACGACATCGCGGCCTTCCATGGTCTGCAAGGCCGACAAGGGCACAACCACTGCTGCCGGCTGCATCGCCACGACGATGCGGGCCTTCACTGCGGCACCTGGCCGCCACAGGCCATCGTCATTGCGCACGCTGGCGCGGGCCACGGTGCTCTGGCTTGCAGTGGCGGTGCCTGGCAGCACGCGTTCCAGCGTGGTGCTCTGGCTGACGCCATCGGTCATGCGGGTGACGGTGACCGGTACGCCGGCGGTGATGTGCTGGGTGTCGTTGCCGAAGATATGCAGGTCCACCCACAGCTCGGACAGGTCACCGATCTCGAACAAGGGCGTTCCCTCGCCCGCCACTGCACCCACCTGCGCCTGCCGCGACAACACCACGCCGCTGATTGGTGCACTGACGCTGTAGGTGGTCAGGCTGAGGTTGCTGTCGATGCTGGCCAGGGTCTGGCCGGCGCTGACGCGATCACCCACGTTTGCACGCAGCGCACGGATCGGCCCCGGGAAACGCGCCATCACCTGCGCCACGCGCCCATCCACCGGCGTCAGCAGGCCCTGCACTTCGTGCTCATCGGCGATGGTGCCGGCCTGCGCGGCCGCGCTGCGGATGCCGGATTGTTCAGCCATCGCTGCCTTGATGGTGGTGCTGTCGGCCTCGGCTTCTTCGCCTTCTTCGTGGGCGTGACCGGCGGCCTCAACACCGGCCTTCTCTTCGTCATGGCCGTGATCTGCTTCGACTGCCGTGGTGGCGGCGCCAGCCTCGGGCTTGCTGCCACAACCCACCAACAACAGGCTCATTGCCAGCACGCCGGCAGCTACAACATTCATCGGACGGCTCATCGTGCGTTCTCCACGGCAACGGTTACATCGGTGGCCAACATGCCCTGGCCGGTAAGACGCTGGATTTCGATCAGCGCGGTGTGTGCGGTGATGGCCGCATCCAACTGGCGCTGGCGCGCCTCGATACGCATGGCCTGCAGCTGTGCCCACTCCATGTAACTGGCGGCACCGGCGCGCCATGCACGTTCTGCGGCGCGTTCGGCCTTCTGCAGCTGCGGCAATACATCGGCCTGCATGCGCTGCACTTCCAGGCGTGCGGTGACGTAGCGGCCGTGGGCCTCGGCCAAGGTGGCGTAGAGCTGCTGCTGGCGCGCCTGGCGCTGGTAAGGCAACAGCGCGAGGTCAGCCTCGGCCTCGCGGATTTCCGGTGCGGCACGGCGGGCGCTGCCGAGCGGAATGCTGAAGCCGCCAACCAGCGAGGTGGCGTTGTCAGCGCGGCTGTTGCGCACCCCGGCCTGCCAGCTCCAATCCGGGCGGCTGCGCGTGCGCACCAATTGCAGCTGGGCTTCGCGGATGCGCTGCTCGCCGAGCAGTTCGGCCAGTTCGGGTGCGCGTTTCAGCTCATCATCGAGCTGCGCGAACTCCCGCAGCGCCGGCAATTGCAGGGCATCGCCACTCACCACCGTGAAATCGGCTGAGCGTGCACCCCATAGCGCGGCCAGCGACAGCCGCGCAGTGCGGGCTTGTTCGATAGCGCGGTCACGGTCCAGCTCGGCCTGCGCCAGCATCGCCTGCGCAGTGAACAGCACCGACTCCGGCGAGGCGCCGGCCTGCAGGCGCAGGCGCGCGGCATCGACCGCGCGGCGGCGCTGTTCGATATCGGTATTGGCGATCTGCAGCGCCGATTGCGCCTGTGCTACCGCAAGGTAACGGCGTGCGGTTTCGGCCAGCAGATCGAGCCTGGCGGTGGCACGTTGTGGCGCCAGCGCATCGATATTGGCCTGCGCCAGCATGCGGCGGGCGTCGAGCTTGTCGCCGCGTTCCAGTACGCCGGACAGGCTGACCGTAGCTTCGGCGCCCTGCACGCCGCGGGTATCACCGCTGCCGAGCAGGTTCTCGAGTTCGACACCCAATTGCATGGGCGGACGCAGCAGCGCGGCATCGCGGCGGGCTTCAAGTACGGGGCGCTGCGCATCGATCAGGCGCAGGTCGGGGTGATCAAGTGCAACGCGGACGATGGCGTCGTCCAGCGTCAGCGGCACAGCAGACGCCGGCACCTGCGCATACGCGCGCGGCACCAGCGCAAAGGCGACAACAGCCGCCAGGCGCATCCACATGGGTTTCTCCAGATAGCAGGTAGGACGTGAGGCTCGGCCAGCGGCCGGGACGTCAAACGGCTATCGGGGGGCGGAACAGACTTTCGGTCGGGTGCGAGACCGCTTGCGTTCCCAAGGCCACCACAGCCTGCTGACCCGGCGGCGAGGACAGGATCCAGGCGGGCGTCACGGTCGGCAGCACGCCGCCGTGGCCATGGCAGTCCACGCAATGCACCAGGGCGTGCAGCAGCGCGTTGGCGCTGTCCTCGGCATCCGGGGCCATCGCCAGCTTGGCGTCATCGTGTTCGTGCACATCGGCGCCGATGTCGGTATGCGCCAGCATGTGGATGTCGGTCAGTGCGGCGGCCATCGAGGTACAGAACACGCCAAGGCCAACCAGCGCGAGCATCAGCAGGCGCAACAGGTAAAGGCGGCGGTGGCGCAGGGATTGCAGCATCGGCGCAGGTTAGCCGGTGCTGCTTGGGTTACACAATCGCAGAGCGGGGGCGGTGGTTCAGGTGGGGTGCGGGTAATTGCGTCTTCGGCGCTACCCCTCTCCCCAACCCCTCTCCCGCAAGGGGAGAGGGGCTTGAAGCAAAGCTGCAGTTCCGAGCGGTGCTTCAAACTGCTGGATCAAAGCCCCTCTCCCCTTGCGGGAGAGGGGTTGGGGAGAGGGGTGGCTTTGGCTTGTCGCTTCAGATTTCTGCGAACAGCACCCCTCCCCAGCCCTCCCCTTGGCTGCGCCAAAGGGAGGGGGCACAGCACTTACGGAGGGGGCACAGCACTTATTTCGCCGCTTTGCGCTCGGCGATATACGCGTTGATCTGCTGCTCCAGCACCGGCAGCGGTACCGAGCCCTGCTTGAGCACGGCGTCGTGGAAGCCCTTGATGTCGAACTTGTCGCCCAGTTCCTTCTCGGCCTTTTCGCGCAGCTTGACGATGGTGATCTCGCCCAGCTTGTAGCTCAGTGCCTGGCCCGGCCAGGAGATGTAGCGGTCCACCTCGGTGGTCACTTCATGCTCGCTCAGTGCCGTGTGGTCGCGCAGGTAGGCGATTGCACGGTCGCGATCCCAGCCGTAGTGGTGCACGCCGGTGTCGATCACCAAGCGGCAGGCGCGCCACATTTCATAGGTCAGGCGGCCGAAGTCTTCGTACGGCGTCTGGTAGATGCCCATGTCGATGCCGAGCTTTTCGGTGTACAGGCCCCAGCCTTCGCCATAGGCCGAAATATAGGCGCTGCGGCGGAACTCGGGCTGGCCGGTCTGCTCGGCCGCGAGTGCGCCCTGCAGCGCATGGCCCGGGTCGGACTCATGCAGGGTGAGTGCCGGCAGGTTGTACAGCGGGCGCGCCGGCAGGTTGTACGTATTGAGCCAATAGGTGCTCATGCCGCCACGGCCGGCGGTCCAGAACGGGGCGATATCCGGCGGCACCGGCACGATGGTGAAGCGCGCGCGCGGCAGGGTCATGAACTTGCCGATCACGCCATCCACGCGTTTGGAAATCCACGCCGCGCGCCACAGCAGTTCATCCGGTGTCTTGGCGTAGAACTGCGGGTCGGTGCGCAGGAACTCGAGGAAGTCGGCGAAGCGGGTCTGCTCGCTCTTACCCTTGAAGCCCAGCTTGTCGATGATGGCGTTCATCTGCTGCTGGATGCGGTTGACCTCGGACAGACCCTGCGCGTGGATCTGCTGCGGGCTCATGTCCAGGGTGACGTATTCGCGGATCTGCGCCTGGTAGAACTCCTTGCCGCCGGGCATGGCTTCGGCCGCCAAAGTGGTGCGCGATTGCGGCACGTATTCTTCGCGGTAGAAGGTCAGCAGCTTGCCGAAGGCCGGTACCACGCTGCCGCTGATGGCCTGCCGGGCCTCGGCCTGCAGCTTGGCCTGCTCGGCGGCCGGAATGCTGGAAGGCAGCTTCTTCAGCGGCTCATACAACGGCGACTCGGTCGGGTCCTTCAATTCGGCCACGGTCGAGATGGACACATCGCGGCCTTCCAGCACCGCGCGCGGCACGCTGAAACCCCGCGCCAGCCCGGCGCGCATGTTGACCATCTGCTGGTCGAAGTAACGCGGCACATCGTTCAGGCGCGCGATGTAGTTGCGGTACTCCGTGGCGGTCTTCATCTCGCCCCTGGCCATGAAGCTGAGGTTGGACCAGAACGAGGAATCCGAGTTGAACGGCATCTCGTAGCTGCGCAGCCGCACTTCTTCGGCCAAGCTTTCAACCTGGTATTTGTAGATGGCGTAGTTGACCTGGTTCTCGGCCGACAATTTGGCCGGGTCGATGGCCTTGAGCTGGGCCAGCACCTCGTCCCACACCTTCAGCCGCGCCTGCTGTGCAGCGGCGCTCACATCCGGCAGCCTGGTGCTGTTGGCCGAGGCATCGCTGTCCTCGCTGGCTTCACCGCCGCCGGTCTGGCGCCAGGCCCATTCCTTCTCGTAGATCGCCTTGAACTGATCATCGAGGCTTTGCGTGGCCAACGTGGCCGGGGCCGACGCTGTGGCGGCAAAGGCAGGGGTGGCACTCAGGCCAAGGGTGAGCAGCAGCGCAACGGTCAACGGCGATTTCACGATCGGTATTCCCCAGGTGATTCATTCACCCCGATCATCGCATTGAAGCCGCCGCCCGACCTAGACGGATTCGGGCGGCAAACCGCCGGATTTGGGCACAGTCGCCCGCTCAGTGACCGGCCTTGTCACGTTGCCAGCCACGGTGCTTGATATCCAGGCGCAGGCTGTACAAGGCGGTGAATGCCGGGAACAGGTTCTGCACCACGCCCACCGCATCCTGCTTGGACGAGAACAGGAAGTAGCTCAGCGTCATCAGGCTGCCCAACACGCTCATGTACCAGAACAGGCGCGGGATCACCGGCTTGCCCGCGCGCCGTGAGGCCACGAACTGCACCAGCCAGCGGCCGCCGAACATCAACGCGCCGGTCAGGCCGATCAGCTTCCACGGCGACATGTGCAGGCCGGTCCACTCCAGCCACACCAGCGGTTGGTTCATGAACTCCATGCTCAGACCTCTTCCACAGCCGTGCGCTTGGAACGGGTGATCAGCCAGGCCACGCCGCGCAGATCACGGATGCCGACCAGCGCGCGGCCCAGGTTGTTGTACTTGGACACGCCGGCGGTGCGGTGGCGGTGGTTGACCGGCACGCTCACCGTCTTCCAGCCGGCGCGCTGCATCAGCGCCGGCAGGTAACGGTGCATGTGGTCGAAGTACGGCAGGTCGAGAAACGCGGCGCGCTCGAACAGCTTGATGCCGCAGCCGGTATCCGGAGTGTCATCGCGCAGCATGCGCGCGCGGATGGCATTGGCCCATTTGCTGGCCCAACGCTTGCTGCCCGAATCCTGGCGATTGACGCGCCAGCCGGCAAACAGCTTGACCTGCGCCTCGGCGCCGCCGCGTGCGGCCAGCAGCTTGGGAATATCGGCCGGGTCGTTCTGGCCATCACCATCGAGGGTGGCGATCCACGGCGCGCGCGCGGCCTTGACGCCGGTGCGCACTGCGGTGCTCTGGCCGCTCTGGCTGACATGGTGCAGCACCCGCAGTTCCGGGTTGGCGGTCTTCAGCGCCTGCAGTACCTGCAGGCTGTCGTCCTTGGAATTGTCGTCGACATAGACGATCTCGAAATCGACCAGGCCGCGCAGGGCGGCAGTGATTTCGTTGACCAGCGGGGTGACGTTGTCACGTTCGTTGAAGACCGGAACAACCACTGAAAGGCTGGGTTGGTTCATTGCTGGTTCCGCAGGTTGTGCATTTGAAGAAAGGTCACGCATTTTCCAAACCTCAACTTAGCGGAAGGTGAGTCAGGCGCGCGACCCGAAGTAACTGCGACACCACTCCACCACCGGCGGCAGGCCCAGTTCGATCGGCGTGTTCGGCGCATAGCCGAAGGCCGCCTGTGCGCGCGAGGTATCGGCCATGGTTTCCACCATGTCGCCCGGCTGCATCGGCTTGTAGACCTTGTGCGCTGGGTGCCCCGCGGCGGCGGCGATCACGTCGATGAAATGTTCCAGCTCCACCGGGGTGTGGTTGCCCAGGTTGAACACCTGGTGAGGTGTGGCCTGGGCGGAGGGATGCGACAGCGCCCCGAGGATACCGGCGACGATGTCGGAAACATGTGTGAAGTCGCGCCGCATATGGCCGTCGTTGAACACATCGATGCTGCGCCCGGCCAGCACCGCGCGCGAGAACAGCAGCGGCGCCATGTCCGGCCGGCCCCAGGGGCCGTAGACGGTGAAGAAGCGCAGGCCGGTGGCCTTCAGGCCGTATAGCTGGGCGTAGGTATAGGCCATCAACTCGTTGGCGGCCTTGGTGGCGGCGTACAGCGAGCGCGGCTGATCCACACGCTGGTCTTCGGAGAACGGCGGCGTGGCCGAGTTGCCATAGACCGAACTGCTGGAGGCATACACCAGGTGCTGTACGCCACGGTGCCGGCACAGCTCCAGCATGTTGACGAAGCCGACCAGGTTGCTTTCGACGTAGGCGTGCGGGTTTTCCAGCGAATAGCGCACGCCGGCCTGGGCGGCCAGGTGGATCACCCGGGTCGGCTGGACTTCGTCGAACAATGCAGCCAGGCCGTCGCGGTCGGTGAGGTCCAGCGCGCGGATGTCCAGCTGCGGGCACAGCGCCGCAACGCGGTCACGCTTGAGCTGCGGGTCGTAGTAGTCGTTGTAGTTGTCCAGCCCGACCACACGCTCGCCGCGTGCGGCCAGTGCCTGGCAGGTGTAGGCGCCGATGAAGCCGGCGGCGCCGGTGACAAGAATGGTCATGCAGAAATTCCAGGCAGGTATTCACGGGCCGGATTGTGCCGGCCCGGTTCGATGACATCGCCGATGTCGTGGTCACTCAGCAGGTCGATCAACGCATCGGCACCTTCGCGCAGCTTCAAGGCCATCTCCTGCGGGTACAGCGGCACCACGGAAAGGAATTCGATGCTGGTGTCGTCATCGACCACCAGGGTGTCGAAATCCTCCGGTGCCGACAGCGCCAGCAGCAGAATCGCACCATCGAACGCCACGCGGGGCGCGTACGGTTGCGCCGGATCGCCATTGGGCACGGTATGGGTCAAGCCCAGCCAGGTGTTGTGCCTGTGCGGCAGCCGCGCCAGCGTCTTGAGCAGGCGGATGGGCCAGTAATTGCGCTCGTCCTGCAGCTGGGCATGCTCCAGCGGCCAGTGGCCCGGCAGGGTCAGCATCAGCTCCAGAAAGGGCGAGGCGTCCACATCATCGGGCAGCTGCATCGGCAGCGCGCTCATGCCGCAGGTGACCAGACGGGTATTCGGGCAGTCCGCGCCCGGCGGCACCACCAGCACATCCACCTGCACGGTATCGGCGACGATCTCGTGCAGCACATTCGAAACCGGCCCGAGATGGTGCTCGACATGCGCGCTGATCGCATCGGCATGGGCATGCCCACGCGCGGGCGCGAAGTCGCTGCCCTGCGCATGGCTGAGGATGCGGCTGCCGCCCGGGCTGATCTGTTCGCTTACCTTGCCCATGCACTGCTCCGGTTGGTGGCCACGAGCATCGCCCCTGCCTCACCACATGGTGAGCGGCGCTTCCTTGGCCAGGGTTTCCTTGCGTTCCTTGCTGTACGCCCACCATGGCTGCGGCGCTTCGCCGCCCATGAAACGCAGCACCGACAGGAACACGTCGATCACGCACGGATCATGCACCACGCCGGTCTTCAGACACAGCTGCGCGTACATATCGTAGGCATCACGCCCGCGCAGATGCGCGGGGACTCGGATTCCGATCAGACGGAGATCCTTTTCACAGGCCGGCCCGACATTCGGCAGGTCGGTCAGACGCAATAGATGATTGCGGTCGACCTTGGTGGGGTTCATTGCCTTGCGTTCACCTCGTTGGGGAAGAACTGCATCAGCCGTTCTGGCGGACGCGCAGACGCTCCAGCACGCCGTCCAGCGTGTCCAGATCGGTGTAATGGATGACCAGCTTGCCCTTGCCGCCGCGGCCGTGGCTGATCGCCACCTTGGCGCCCAGCGATTCGGACAGCTCGGTTTCCAGCGATGCGATATCGGCCTGCGGCGCGCTCGGCGACGGCTTGGCCTTGCGCGCGCCCGGCACCTTGCCGGCGGCAAACTGCTGCGCGCGGTGTTCCACTTCACGCACCGACCAGCCCTGCTCGGCGGCCTCTTCGGCCAGCTTGGTGGCCAGTTCCGGCGCCAGCGTCAGCAGCGCGCGGGCATGGCCCATTTCCAGCCGGCGGGTTTCCAGCAGCACGCGCACGCCGATCGGCAGATCGATCAGGCGCAGCAGGTTGGACACCGAGGCGCGCGAGCGGCCAACCGCCTGCGCCGCTTCGGCGTGGGTCAACGAGAACTCGCTGACCAGCCGCGCCAGCGCTTCGGCTTCTTCCAGCGGATTGAGGTCTTCGCGCTGGATGTTCTCGATCAGCGCCATCGCGATGACGGTGCGGTCTTCCAGCTCGCGCACCACGGCCGGCACTTCGTCCAGCCCGGCCAGGCGCGAGGCGCGCCAGCGGCGTTCACCGGCGATGATTTCGTAGCGGCCGCCTTCGATCTGGCGCACCAGGATGGGCTGGATGATGCCCTGTGCCTTGATCGACTCGGCCAGTTCGGCCAGCTTGCCTTCGTCCATGTCGCGACGCGGCTGGTACTTGCCCGGCTGCAGCTGGTCGATGGGCAGCTTGCGCAGCACTTCGCCCGGTTGCGGCTCGGAAACCGCAGCGACGGTGACCGGGGTTACTGCGCCCTTGGGGCCCAGCAATGCATCAAGACCACGGCCAAGACCGCGCTTTTTCGCCGCACTCATCAGACAGCCTCCACGGCCCGGGAGGGCTGCTTGCTTTCATTGTTGCGGCGGATGATCTCGCCGGCCAGGCCCAGGTAGGCCACGCCACCGCGCGAGGCGCGGTCGTAGCCGACGATGCTCTGGCCATGGCTGGGCGCCTCGGCCAGGCGCACATTGCGCGGCACGATGGTGCGGAACACGCGGTCGCCAAAGTATTCGGTCAGCTGCGCCGACACCGCATTGGCCAGGTTGTTGCGCACGTCGAACATGGTGCGCAGCACGCCTTCGATTTCCAGCGCCGGGTTGAGGTTGATCTTCAGCGCGTCGATGGTCTCGACCAGCGCGCTCAGGCCTTCCAGCGCGTAGTACTCGCACTGCATCGGCACGATCACCGAATCGGCGGCGGCCAGCGCATTGAGGGTCAGCAGCGACAGCGCCGGCGGGCAGTCGATAAGGATGTAGTCGTATTCATCGCGGATGGGCGCCAGCGCGCGCTTGAGCCGCTGCTCGCGCTCGCTCTGGTCCATCAGCTGGATCTCGGCGGCGGTCAGGTCAATGTTGCCTGGCAGCAGGTCGAAGCCCTCGGGCGTGGTGACACGCACCTCGGCTGCAGTGTTCTCGCCCAGCAGCAGGTCACAGGTGGACGCTGCCACTTCTCGTTTGTCCACGCCACTGCCCATGGTCGCGTTGCCCTGCGAGTCCAGGTCGACCAGCAGCACACGTTTGGGTGCGGCGGCAAGGGAAGCAGCCAGATTGACAGCCGTCGTGGTCTTGCCGACGCCGCCTTTCTGGTTGGCGATGGCGATGATGCGAGCCATGCAGGAGAGCCTCGTTGGCGAAGTTGGACTGGTCATTATGGGGGTAGCGGCGCGCAGGCGGAAATCGGTTTCCGGGCAACAGGCGGCTTTGGGCCGGGAAGTCGCCCTGATTTGCTCCGCTTTTGCGGCTGCCCCCTCCCTTTGGCCAAGCCAAGGAGAGGGTTGGGGAGGGGTGGCTTTTGGCTTTGGCTGGTAAAGCCCCTGCCGAGCATGGCTCGGCACTACCCGCCCCGCTCTTGCTCAAAGCCCCTCTCCCGCTTGCGGGAGAGGGGTTGGGGTGAGGGCAGCTTTGGCCGGTAAAGCCCCTGCCGAGCATGGCTCGGCACTACCGTTTTAGCCCCTCTCCCTTTGGGAGAGGGGTTGGGGTGAGGGCAGCTTTGGCTGGTAAAGCCCCTTGCCGAGCATGGCTCGGCACTACGCCCCCGCCTGCTTACTTGCGCTCCACAACCACCAGATGGCGGTCGCCGACCAGGCCTGGCACCTGCAGCGGGCGCACTTCCAGTACCTGCCAGCCGGGCGGCAGCTGGGCGATCTCTTCGTGCGGGTAGACGCCCTTCATCGCCAGCAGCTGGCCGCCGGGGCGCAGCAGGTGGCCGCCGACCTCGATGATGCCAGCCAACGTGTCCATGGCGCGGGCGGTGAGGTTGTCATAGGCGCCCGGCTCGTCCAGCGCCTCGGCACGGGATTCGGCCACGCGGGCATTGCCCAGGCCAAGCTGGCGCACGGCCTCACGCATGAAGCGGGCCTTCTTGCCATTGCTTTCGACCAGGGTGACCTGCAACTGCGGATGGGTGATGGCCAGCGGGATGCCCGGCAAGCCGGGGCCGGTGCCCAGATCGGCCAGGCTGCCGCTGCTGACATGCTCGGCCATGGCCAGAGAATCGAGTAGATGGCGGGTGACCATTTCGCGCGGGTCGCGGATGGCGGTGAGATTGTAGGTGCGATTCCAGCGCACCAGCAGGGTCAGGTAGGCCAACAGGGGCTGGGCCAAGGCGGCATCCAGGCCCATGGCCTTCAGGCCGTGGTCGAGGTCGCTGGCGACTTCGCGCGGGAGAGTGGTGTCATTCATGGCGGGGATTATCGCAAAGAGCCAGGAACTAGGGCGCAGGAACGAGGAACGAGAAGGAGCAAGGTCAGACGCAGCGCCTTCTCTGGTTACTGGTTCCTGCTCACTCGTTCCTGCTCACAAGGGGTACCACGCCAGTGCGGCGCGGAAATCCTCGGTCGCCTGCCACTCGTGCAGGTGCCAGCGGGCGGCATCGCCCAGGCCCGGATCGCACCACACCAGCTGCAGTACGCCGTCCGCATCCGGCGCAAAACGCAGCTTCTCCAGCCCGAACGAGATACCGTGCCCGTGCGCCTTGAGCAGCGCTTCCTTGGCGCACCACACACGGAAAAACCAGTGCTCGCAGCCAGCGTCATCCAACCCTTGCAGCCACGCAATCTCATCAGGGTGGAAGAACCGCCGGATCACCTCGCGCATCTGCCGGCGCGGGCGCTGCCGTTCCAAGTCCACGCCCAGCCGCGCACCCTCGCCCAACGCGACCAGCAGATGGCCGCCGCTATGGCTCCAGCCGGTGCCGTAATGCGCCAGCTCACCAATCAACCAAGGGCGACTGCGCTCATCGCGGGTCAGCGGCAAGGCCTGCGGCGTGGTGCCGAAGACGCCGGCCAGCAGCTCACGCGCCTGCGGCTCACCACGGGCGCCGGCGGTGTGCGGCAGCAGCCAGACCTCGACCGGACCAAACCGCCAGTTGCGATCCGCCTGGCTCATGCTTCACACGCTCTATCACAGACAAACACGTTCTTAACGCCATTGCGGGTTGACTGTCGCCACCGCACCTTACGGGGTGCATTTTGGCAGGGAGGTTCGCGCATGGGCATCATCATCTGGCTGATTGTTGGTGGCGTCGTGGGTTGGCTGGCCAGCATCATCATGCGCCGCGATGCGCAGCAGGGCATCATCCTGAACATCGTGGTGGGCATCATCGGGGCCTTGATTGCCGGCTTCTTCTTCAGCGGCGGCAGCATCAATGGCGCAATCACCGTGCGCTCCTTCCTGTTGTCACTAGTTGGCGCGGTGGTATTGCTGGCAATCGTCAATCTGTTTACCCGCAAAAGCGTGCGTTAAACGCTCTGGCGCCGGTTCGACCCTGGCCCGGCTGGCAACAGCCGGGCCTTGTTGTTTCAACCCTGCGCCAGCTGCACCCAGGCCGGGGCGTGATCGCTGGGGCGTTCCCAGGTACGCGGCTCACGGTCGATGCCGGAAGCCGCAGCACGCGGCTTGAGCGCGTCGGATACCAGGGTCAGGTCGATGCGCAGGCCCAGATCACGACGGAAACCGGCAGCGCGGTAATCCCACCAGCTGAAGATGCCGGCGGCATCATTGTGCAGGCGGAAAGCATCGTGCAGGCCCAGATCCAGCAGCTTCTGCAGCGCGCCACGCTCGGCGGTGGAAGTCAGGATGTGGTCACCGTTCCACACTGCCGGGTCGTAGACATCGCGGTCATCCGGGGCGATGTTGAAATCACCCATCACCACCAGCTGCGGATGCTTCTGCAGTTCGGCCGCCACCCAGGCGTGCACCGCGTCCAGCCAGCGCAGCTTGTAGGCGTACTTGTCGGTGCCCACGTCCTGGCCGTTGACCACGTACAGATTGATGATGCGCACGCCATTGACGGTGCCGGCGATCACCCGCTTCTGCTCGTCCTCGAAACCGGGGATGCCGATCTGCACGTCTTCGATCGGATGGCGCGACAACAGCGCCACGCCGTTATAGGTCTTCTGCCCAGCGAACACGTTGCGGTAGCCCAGCTCCAGCAGGCGCGTGTCGGGGAACTTGTGGTCCTCGAGCTTGGTTTCCTGGATGCCGACCACGTCGGGGGCAAAGTCGGCCAGCCACTGTTCCAGATGCGGCAAGCGGACGTTGAGCGAATTGACGTTCCACGAAGCGATTTTCATGAGGGGATTCTAGCCGGGGCTGGGGACAAAGGCCCCTCCCAAGCTGAAGACCGCAGCAATCAGCCCCCTCCCTTTGGCCGCAGGCCAAGGGGAGGGTTGGGGAGGGGTGCTTTGGCTTTGAAGCAACAGCACGAGCAAGATCAAAAGCGCCCCCACCCGCCCTTCGGGCACCCTCCCCCGCAGGCGGGAGAGGGGACGGCGCCTACCAAAAACGCACACTTTCCCTGTATACGCTGGCGTGGTTGGCTGGCTGCGGCGCCAGCTAACGCATACCATGCAGGTCTGTGCTCCAGGGGGGAGCCCCGGAGACAAATGGATGTCCGCAAACCAGGGTAATTTCTCCTTCCTCGGCCAACACGATCCGGTCCTGTTGCGGCTGGCGACAACCGCCGAGCAGGTTTTCGCGTCCGACCCCAACACCACCCTCATCAAGCTGCGCCAGCTCGGCGAAGCGTTGGCCCAAGCGTTAGCATCACAAGCTGGCCTCAAATTTGATGCCCAGACGACTCAACTGGACCTGATCCAGCTACTCAGCCGGCATCTGGATCTGGATCCGGGCATCCGCAACCTGTTCCATACCCTACGAGTCGAAGGCAATCGCGCCACCCATGGCTTTTCCACCCAGCACCGTGAAGCCATGGACGGGCTGCGTGTCGCCCGCGAGCTGAGCGTCTGGTACCACCGTGCCTCCGGCAAAGCCGACAGCACGTTCCGGCCTGGCGCGTTCACTGCCCCGGCCGACCCAAGTGCCGCGCTGCGTGCATTGCACGGCCAGATCGACACCTTGGAGCAGGAACTCCGTCAGCGTGATACCGCCCTGGAAGGTAGCCGCAAACTGAGTGAACTCCGCGCTCAAGAGAGCGAGCAGAGCATGGCTTTGGCAGAAGCCATGGATGAGGAGGCCCGTGCGCTGAAGGCCCAGCTGGATGAACGCCAGGTGCAGTTCGAGCAGGAACGCATCCAATTCCACGCACAGCTGCACGCCCTGCAACAGGCCAGCAGCGCCGACCAACAGCAAACCAGCGCACTAGCCAAACGCAGCCGCCAGGCCGCCGCCGCGTTCGACCCGGATGAGGAGCTCACCCGCATCCTGATTGACCAGCAATTGCGCGATGCAGGCTGGGAGGCAGATTCGCTGCAGCTGACCTGGAGCAAAGGCACCCGCCCCGAGAAGGGCCGCTGCATGGCAATTGCCGAGTGGCCTACCCGCAGCGCCAAAGCTTGCGCCGACTACGTATTGTTTGATGGCTTGATGCCGGTAGCCATCGTCGAAGCCAAGCGCCGGCGGGTGAATATTGCCGGCTGCATCGATCAAGCCGAGCGCTATTCCCGCGAGTTCCCAATTGCCGCGCCCTTGCAACTCGCCGGCATCGGCCCCGCCCATGGCCCTTGGGCTGATGGTCTGGGCACGCAGTTCCAGGTGCCGTTTGCCTATGCCTGTAATGGCCGGCCTTGGATCAAACAGCTGGCCGAGCAATCCGGCATCTGGTTCCGCGACCTGCGCAGCCCTGCCAATCTCAAGCGTCCTTTGCAGCAGTTCCACACCCCTCAAGGCCTGGCCGAGCTGATGTTGCGTGACCGGGAACTGGCAGAGCAGCGCCTGAGCACCGAGCCTTACGGCTACCTCAAGCTCCGCGGTTACCAACAGGACGCCATTGCGGCTGTTGAGAGGGCGTTGGCTGCAGGCCAGCGGCATTGCCTGCTGGCAATGGCCACGGGCACTGGCAAGACCCGCACCACCATTGGCCTGATCTACCGCCTGCTCAAGGCCGAGCGTTTCACCCGCGTCCTGTTCCTGGTCGACCGCACCAGCTTGGGCACGCAGGCGCGCGAGGCCTTCGACGACATGTCCCTGGAGCAGGGCCAGAGCCTGTCACAGATCTACAACGTCAACGATCTGGGCGACATGGCCGCCGAGGCCGAAACCCGCGTGCAGGTCGCCACCGTGCAGGCCATGGTGCGACGCATTTTCCAGTCCGATGCACCGCCACCGATTGATCAGTTCGATTGCATCATCGTCGACGAGGCGCACCGCGGTTACACCCTTGATCAGGAAATGACCGAGGGCGAGCTCTCCCTGCGCGACCACGCCCAATACCTGTCCCAGTATCGGCGTGTGCTGGAGTACTTCGACGCCTGCCGGATCGGCCTCACTGCCACCCCAGCGCGCCAGACCACTGAGATTTTCGGCCGCCCGGTCTATACCTATAGCTACCGCGAAGCCGTAGCCGATGACTGGCTGATCGACCACGAACCACCCATCCGCTTCGAAACCCAGCTCAGCCGCAACGGCATCCATTTCGACAAGGGCGAACTGGTCGAGGTGGTCAACGCGCTGACCGGCGAGGTAGATAGTGCCGAGCTGGACGACGAGCTGTCCTTCGATATCGAATCCTTCAACCGCAGCGTCATCACCGCCGATTTTGACCGGGTCATCTGCCAGGCATTGGCAGATGAGCTGGACCCTCTGGGTGATGAAAAGACCCTGGTGTTCTGCGTCAACCAGGTGCATGCCGTACGTGTATGCAACCTGCTGAACGATGCCTTCCACCAGGTCTATGGCGAGGCGTGGAATCAGGCCGCCGTGCAGGTCATCACCGGCCGCACCGACGATGTGGCCAAGGTAATCCGCCGCTACAAGACCGAACGCCTGCCCAGCGTAGCCATTACTGTCGACCTGCTGACCACCGGCATCGACGTACCCGCCATTACCAACCTGGTATTCATGCGCCGGGTACGCTCGCGCATTCTCTACGAACAGATGAAGGGCCGCGCCACCCGCCGCTGCGATGACATCGGCAAGACCGTGTTCCGCATCTACGACCCGGTACGCCTATACGAAGCCTTGGAACCGGTGGACACCATGCGGCCGCTGGTAAAGGACCCCAATATCAGCGTCGGCCAGTTGTTGCACGAGCTGCAGGATCCGCGCAGCCATCAGCCAGGCTCCAGTCCCGATGCCCCAAGCCATGCCCAGGATGTGCTGGATCAGCTGAGCCAGAAGCTGATGCGCGTCCTGCGCCGCGCCAACCACAAGGCGCAGAACCGCGAGCCGCTACGCAAGCAACTGGAGCAGCTTGAAACCGCCTGGGGCCTTGAGCCGGCCAAACTGCACCAACATCTGCACGCGCTCGGTCCAGAGCAGGCCGCCAGCTTCATCAGCACCCGGTTGCCAGCGTTGGAAGCACAGATCGACGAGCTGCGTGCGCTGCTGGCCAGCGAGCAATACCCCATCATTTCCCACCACACGGACAAGTTGTTGGTGCGCGAGGTGAGTTACGGCGGTAACAACCAGAAGCCGGACGACTACCTGGAAAGCTTCAACGACTTCATCCGCTCCCAGCTCAACCAGTCCGCCGCGCTCGCAGCTGTGGTCAACCGCCCGCGTGACCTCACCCGCGAACAACTACGCGAGGTGCGCCTGCTATTGGACGGCAAAGGTTATAGCGAGGCCCACCTGCACAGCGCCGAACGCCAGCAGTCCAACCGCGACATTGCCGCCGGCATCATCGGCTACATCCGCCGCGCTGCCATCGGCGAGCCCCTGCTGCCTTACGAGCAACGGGTCAACAAGGCGCTGGACCGCATCCTCAGCCGCCGTAACTGGACCCCGGTGCAGCAACGCTGGCTCAAGCGTCTGGCCAACCAGCTGGTCACCGAGGTGGTAATCGACCGCGACAGCATCCAGAGCGCCTGCGCACCGGATGGCGGGGTCAAATTGCTCGATACCGTGTTTGCCGGTGAACTGGACCAACTTATCGACCAGCTCAAAGAGGCGGTATGGGAGCAGGTGGCATAAGCCCCGCGCCGGAGCGAGTGAGCCGAATCCGACCGCTGAAGGCGCTTATTCGGCTCACAATATGAGCCGAATAGCGTTATTATTCGGCTCATGGACTCCAATCCAACCCCAACTGCCCCGCTCTGGATCTGGCAACAGCCGAGCTGGCCAGCCTTTGTCCATCAGGACGCTGCACTGGCGCCGCTGCTACGCCAGTGCCAGCAGGCCCAAGGCCAGCTGAGCGCCTTGGCCGGGGTGCTGCCCGAAGATGGGCGGCAGGCACTGGATACCCTGCTGCAGAACATCGTCACCTCCTCCGCCATCGAGGGTGAAAACCTCAATGTCGGCTCGGTGCGCTCCTCACTGGCCCGGCGCCTGGGCATCCCCGACGCCGCCGAACCGGCCCCGCACAGCGCCCGCGCCGAGGGCGTGGCCGAACTGATGCTTGATGCCACCGGCGATACGGGCAAACCACTGGATCTGCCGCGCCTGCTGCATTGGCACGCCTTGCTGTTTGCCGGCCACGACGGCCTGCTGCCACTGCGGATCCGCATTGGCCAACTGCGCGGCGACGAGCCCATGCAGGTCGTATCCGGCCGTATCGATCGGCCGACCGTGCATTTCCAGGCGCCGCCGCGGCAAGGGCTGGACGAACAGCTGCAGCACTTCCTGGCATGGTTTGCGGCCAGCACCGACGATCCGGCATTGGATCCGCTGCTGCGCGCCGGCATCGCCCATTTCTGGTTTGTCACCCTGCACCCGTTCGACGACGGCAATGGCCGCCTCACCCGCGCCATCACCGATCTGGCCCTGGCCCAGGCCGCGCCCCGCATCGCCCGCCTATACGCCATGTCGGCCAGCATCCTGGACGACCGCAAAGGCTACTACCGCATTCTGGAAACCAGCCAGCGCGGCGGCCTGGATATCAGCGCCTGGCTGCACTGGTTTCTGCAAACCTTGCTGCACAGCCTGCTGCAGGCCTTGGCCCGCATCCAGCGTGTGATCGACAAGGCCCGCTTCTGGCAACTGCATGCACAGCAGGCCTTGAGCGCCGAGCAGGCCAAGGTACTCAACCGCCTGCTCGATGGCGGTGAGCGCGGCTTTGCCAACGGCATCAACGCCTCCCAATACCAGGCCGTGGCCAAGGTCTCCAAAGCCACCGCTACCCGCCACCTGACCGACCTGCTGGACAAGGGCTGCCTGCGGCGCCTGCCCGGCGGCGGTCGTAGCACCCGTTATCAAATCAACCTGCCCGGCCACGCCGGCAACGCAATTCCGTCAGGAGACGGCAGCCAATGACCAATAACGACATCGTCGCCAAACTATGGAACCTGTGCGACATCCTGCGCGATGACGGCATCAACTACAGCGATTACGTCACCGAGCTGGTGCTGCTGCTGTTCGTGAAGATGGAATACGAACAGGCCCAGTCCAACGACAACTTCGAGCACCGCCTGCCCAAGGGTGCCCGCTGGCCCGACCTGACCAGCAAGTCGGGCGTGCCGCTGCATACCTTCTACAAGCAGATGCTGCTCAACCTGAGCCAGAACAGCGACCCGATGGTGGCCGCCATCTACACCGATGCGCAGACCCGCCTGAAAGAGCCGCGCCATCTGGAGCAGCTGATCAAGAGCCTGGACGGGCTGGATTGGTTCTCCGCCCGTCAGGACGGGCTGGGTGATCTCTACGAAGGCCTGCTGGAAAAGAACGCCGGCGAGACCAAGTCCGGTGCCGGCCAGTACTTCACCCCACGCCCCTTGATCGACAGCATCGTGCGCTGCATCCAACCGCAGCTGGGCGAAATCATCCAGGACCCGGCTGCAGGCACTGCGGGCTTCCTGATCGCCGCCGACGCCTATATCAAGGCCGAGCACGATGATCTGTATGGCCCCAAGGTCACCGACAAGGCGCGCAAGTTCCAGCGCAACAAAGCCTATACCGGCGTAGAGCTGGTACCCGGCACCCGCCGCCTGGCGCTGATGAACTGCCTGCTGCACGGCATGCACGGTGAAGACGAAGGCGTGGTGCGGCTGGGTAGCAGCCTCGGCAGCCTGGGCGAAAAGCTGCCACGCGCCGATGTGATCCTGTCCAATCCGCCATTCGGCACCGCCAAGGGCGGCGGCGGGCCAAGCCGTGACGACCTGCCGTTTGTCACCAGCAACAAGCAGCTGGCCTTCCTGCAGCACATCTACCGCAACCTGAAACCACATGGCCGCGCCGCAGTCGTGCTGCCGGACAACGTGCTGTTTGAAGCCGGTGTCGGCACCGATGTGCGCCGCGACCTGATGGACAAATGCGAGCTGCACACCATCCTGCGCCTGCCTACCGGCATCTTCTATGCACAGGGTGTAAAGACCAATGTGCTGTTCTTCCGCAAGGGCAGCGCTACCAATTCCAAACAGGACACCGGCTGCACCCAGCACGTGTGGGTCTATGACCTGCGCAGCAATATGCCGTCCTTTGGCAAGCGCACGCCGTTTGGTGCCACGCACCTCAAGCCGTTTGAAGATGCCTATGGTACTGACCGCGATGGCGGCAGCCCGCGCGCAGATGAAGGCGAAGAAGGCCGCTTCCGTTGCTTTACCCGCGCCCAGATCGCCGAGCGGGGTGACTCGCTGGATATCAGCTGGTTGAAGGATGCCGATGCGGTGGATGCCGCAAATCTGCCGCCGCCGGAAGAGCTGGCCGCGCAGGCAATGGCGGAGTTGAGCGAGGCGCTGCGTGAGCTGGATGCGTTGATGCAGGCCTTGGGCGCGGGCGATGAGGCCAATCAGCAGAAGCAACTGTTGGCACAGGTACTGGGGATGGAAATTGGCGAAATGACAAATCAGGGCTCTGTTCTGTGAACTGGAAAATTCCTGAAAGCTGGTGCGTCGTGGATCTCGACACAATTTGCAATCGAATTACTGATGGATCGCACAATCCACCCGCGGGCATGCCCTCGGGCTTGCCGATGCTTAGCGCTAAAAACATTAAGGCACGAAAAATAAGCTTCGACGAATATCGTTTGATCAGCCAAGATGCGTTCGACCATGAGGACAAGCGGACAAGCATCACCCCTGGCGACGTACTACTAACTATAGTCGGCGCAATTGGTCGAACCGCAATAGCTCTTGATTCGCATCAGAAATTCACCTTGCAGCGAAGCGTGGCAGTCCTCAAGCCGGACGCAATTGCATCAAAGTATCTGAGCTACCTTCTTGAATCTCCGGAAGCCCAATCCTTCTTTGAGAAGAATGCGAAAGGAACTGCGCAGAAAGGGATTTATCTAAAGACTCTGGGTGGAATGAAGGTGCCGGTTGCACCGGTAGCTGAGCAAGCACGCATCGCACAGGCGCTCGACGGTCTACTGGCTCAGGTGGACACCCTCAAGGCCCGCCTTGACACCCTGCCTGCACTGATAAAACACTTCCGAGAATCAGTGCTTGAAACAGCTACATCGGGAAAACTTACCGAAAATTGGCGCAAGAACTATGGCAATCGCGAATGGAAAAGCATCGCTGTCGGCGAACTATGCAGATTGAAAAGCGGTATCGCCGCCTCTATAGACCTAGAGCACCACGAGGGAAGTCACAAGTACTTCAAAGTTGGAGAGATGAACCTCAAGGGGAATGAGCTCTACCTCCATGAAACTGGTCGATATCTCTCCTTGGATGACTTCTCAGAGAAAGCTCTCTTACCAGCTGGATCCATTGTATTTCCCAAAAGAGGGGGAGCCATCGCGACGAATAAGAAAAGGATTCTGAAAGAGGAATCATTCGTCGACTTGAACGTAATGGGACTGATAGTCCCAACCGGCGTTGAAGTGCTTTACGTCTACCGCTGGCTCGAGACCATTGATCTCGCAAAACTCAATACCGGAACTGCAATTCCTCAAATCAACAATTCCGACATAGCCCCGCTAATCATTCCCCTTCCTCCTAGCGATGAACAATACGAGATCGTCCGCCGCGTCGAACAACTCTTCGTCTTCGCCGACCAACTAGAAGCCCGTTTGGCTGATGCCCGCCAGCGCGTCGACGCGCTGACCCAAAGCATCCTGGCCAAAGCCTTCCGTGGCGAGCTGGTACCGCAGGATCCGAATGACGAACCGGCCAGCGTGCTATTGGAGCGCATTGCCGCCCAGCGCGCCGCCGAACCAAAACCCAAGCGCGGCCGCAAGACGGCAGCACACTAACCACATCAACCAGGCTGAGGGGAGCCACCATGACTACATTCGACAGCACCAAACTGCCGCTCAAAGAGCTGCTCAAAGACATCGTGCAAGGCAAGATCCAGCTGCCGGATTTCCAGCGTGGCTGGGTCTGGGATGACGAACATGTCCGCAGCCTGCTGGTCAGCCTTGGTCGCTCATTCCCGGTAGGCGCGGTGATGCTGCTGGAGACCGGCGGCCAGGTGCGCTTCCAGGTACGCCCGGTGGAAAACGTGCCCGAGCAAGGGCTGCTTGCACCCGAGCAACTGATCCTCGACGGCCAGCAGCGCCTGACCACGCTGACCCAGGTATTGAAGCTCGATGGCCCGGTGCAGACCCGCAACGAGAAGGGACGCGACGTCCAGCGCTACTACTACATCCACATCCCCACCGCCCTGGATGGCCCGGACCGGCTGGACGACGCCATCATCACCACCGATGAGACCCGCCAGCAACGCAGCGAATTCAAGCGCAAGCTGGATCTGGACCTGTCCACCCGCGAGCTGGAGTGCCAACACCTGTACTTCCCCTGCTCAGCCATCCTCGATCCGATGAGCTGGCTGAAGGATCTGTACCAGCACAATCCTGGCGCGGTTGCACAGTTCTTCGAATTCAAGGACGCCGTGCTGGATGCCTATAACGAGTACCAGCTGCCGTTGATCGTGCTGAAAAAGGAAACCAGCAAGGAAGCGGTATGCCTGGTGTTCGAGAAGGTCAACACCGGCGGCGTTCCGCTGTCGGTGTTTGAACTGGTTACCGCCAGCTATGCCGCCGACGGCTACAACCTGCGCGATGACTGGTACGGCAGCGCGCAACGCAAGACGCCGTCACGCTACAAGCGCATGAAGAACGCCGAAGCGCTGCTTGAAACCGTGCAGAACACCGACTTCCTGCAATCGATAACCTTGCTGCACACCTTGCAGCGCCGCCGCGAAGACATTGCTGCCAACAAGCAGGGCAAGAGCATCGCGCCGGTAAGTGCAAAGCGCTCCGCCGTGCTGGAGCTGCCCTTGGATGCCTACAAGCAACGCGCCGATGCATTGGAAGGTGGCTTCGTCCAGGCTGCAAGATTCCTGCGCGATGAATGCGTCAGGCAGACCCGCGACCTTCCCTATCGCACCCAGCTGGCGCCTTTGGCTGCGGTCATGGCCGAACTTGGGCCCAACCGCTGGCGCGAGCCGCGCATCTACCAGAAGCTGGCCTCCTGGTACTGGTGCGGCGTGCTGGGTGAGCTCTACGGCGGCGCAGTGGAAACCCGCGTCGCCAACGATGTTGAAGATGTACTGGCCTGGCTGGACGACGACAGCCAGGTGCCGCGCACCGTACAGGATGCAAACTTCCAGGCCGACCGGCTCAAGTCCCTGCGCAGCCGCCAAAGCGCGGCCTACAAAGGGGTCAATGTTCTGGTCCAACGCGGTGGTGCCAAGGATTTCTACTGGAAGTCCAGCATCCGCGAACTGGATGCCGATGATGTGGCGCTGGACATCCACCACATCTTCCCGCGCGACTGGTGCATCAAGCAGGGCATCGAAGCCAAGGTATACGACTCCATCATCAACAAGACCGCGATCTCCTACCGCGCCAACCGCAAGATTGGCGGCGCGGCACCCTCGCAGTACCTCAGTTCCCTGCAGCAGGACAAACAAGTGCAGCTCGGCGACACCGAGATGGATGCCGTGCTTCAAAGCCATGGCATTCCAAGTGCAGCCATGCGCAGCGACGACTTCGATGGATTCTATGCGCAACGTTCCGAAGGCCTGATGTCGCTGATCAAGGCCGCGATGGCCAAGACCAGCGCGAACGACCAGCCGTCTGGCTCCAACTGAAGATTACTGATGTCGGCAACTGTGGTGAGCGTCGCGCTCACCGCAGCTCCGTCACTGGCACGACTCACGTAAAGAGAATTCACCATGAGCATGGAAAGCACTACGCAATCGCTGGACATCTGCGGCAACGATTACCTCGTCGATCGAATCTTGGCAGCATTGCCCAGCGATGTTCGCGGACTTCTGTTCAACCTGACAGATGGCGAGGATGGGCGGCTGGCTACCGGGTCCGCTGTCAAAAAGCTATGCCAGACGATTCTGAAGCACGACACGTTGACCAGAGGCGCCGCCGAGGTATTGGTCGCCGAGCTTCAACACTATGGTGGCAATGCCCTGGCCAATGTGGTTCGCGGCTCTGGTATATCGTATGAGCAACTGCTTGAGGACACGCTCACCTATCTCGGCCATACCGGTCCCAAAGACAAGAAAGTGCAGCTACTGGAGGAGACCCTTCTGCGCCAGCAGTTGAAGATACTTTGGGAGCACGGAACTGCGGTAGACCAGGAAAAAATTGCGACCACCCTTGAGTGTGAAGCATCGTTCTCAGCTGCAAATACGGCGCTTGATGGAAAAGCAGGGTTGCTGCGACTCGCTCAACTTCTTTGCAGCAGCGATTTCGATACTGCAGCGCTACACCAGAACTCAAGCCCCGTGGAAAACGCAAGTGGAGGAGCGGGTGGAGCCATAGGTGGCCTTCTCGGCTTTGCTGTAGGCAAGGTAGCAGCGAGCAAGCTTCCACCCAGCATGAAGGGCAAGCTGAACAACATGGTTTCTTCTCACCGTGTAACGCTGCCCTGTATCAATCATCTTATTCGCTTGCGGCTTGTTCAACAGTCTAACGAAGCAATAGCTGAGCCGGGCACTGCCGGCAAGGCCTTCGAACCATTGGAAATTCCTACCACTGAATCCCTGGTAGTGGAGGACGGCCACGGCGAGCATGCAATTTCGATAATGCAGGCCGCCATCACTGGCATGCCGGCACATGGCCGCAGAATCAATCCAAAAAAGCAGGGCATCAGCCGGCTTTCCTCGTTGATGCAGGCAGCCCCGACCGCATTGGCCGCCAACGCGATCAGCGGCGAAAACTATATGAAGGTCGTTATCAACGGCCCATTGCAACTCGCGCGGGATGGCAACGGGTTCCGCGGCTTCAGCCACGATGGCAAGCACATTACCGAACATGCTCGTTTGTTTGAGGGCAACATCAGCGATGTAGTCAATGCTGGCGCCCTATTCAACGTCGCCTCCTTCGCGCTTGCACAGAAGCATTTGGCGGATATCAGCGCGCGACTGGACCAGATCAAGAAGGACGTGGATAAGATCGCCAGCTTCCAGAAGCTGGAACGTGACAGTGTCATGAAGGGCGCCATCGAGTACCTCCAGCAGGTGGCCCCCGTGGTTCTTGAGGGCGACTTGAGGCCGGCTATTGAACAGAAGCTGGAGGACTACGAGTCGGAGCTTCTTGCCAAGCAGAAGCATTTGAAGGCCGAGCTTGACGCCATTCTTGACCAGGTCAAAAACGCGAAGGATGAAGGAAAGTTCGGAATGGGGACATTCCGCGACAAGCTGATCGAGTTGCAGACTGAGTTCCAGGAGTCTGCCAATCAATGGAAGCTTTGTCTGGCGGCGCGCATGATGGCGTGCCGTTTGCTGTGCAGCTTCCCGGGCACCGCGCTCACAGTGAAGGTTCGCGAAAAGGCGATCCGGGAGGACCTCAATCAGATGTTGGGCGAGCATGGGCTTGCCGGGCTTATCGAGACTGCGCTTAACGCGCATCTTGGAGCATTCTCCGCATATGGCGACAGCCGCATTGAACTGCAGGCCAGCCGCGAAACCCTCAAGATCATCCAGATGGCAACACTGCCTCCACTTCAGCAGGACGCCCTGCAACTTCAGCGCGAATTTGATTCATTGATGCTGGAGAACGAAAAGCCCGTGGAACTATTGATTTCTGTACGTGATGGTCAGGTCCAAGAGGCCGTAGTGCTCTGAGATCCACAGCGTCGCTCAGCGCCGGCCCCCTCTATGGCGCGCCAGCGCAGGAGAGGCTTGGGGTGGGGGCTTTGGCTTTTGGGGCGCGAGCAAGATCAAAAGCGCCCCCCACCCGCCCTTCGGGCACCCTCCCCCGCAGGCGGGAGAGGGGACGGCGCTGGGGTCTGCGGTATTGCTTGCTGCCTGGCATCGCCGGATGCCACGGCAATCTGCTCCCTCCCTTTGGCCGCAGGCCAAGGGGGTGAAGAAGGCCTGCTTGTGCGCCACTGGCGCGCGGCCTGATGAGCGACCGAAGGCTGTGCCTTCGGGCCGGGCGCGTTGGGGAGGGGTGCTTTGGCTTTGTAGCAACAGCATGAGCAAGATCAAAAGCTCCCCCCACCCGCCCTTCGGGCACCCTCCCCCGCAGGCGGGAGAGGGGACGGCACTGGGGTTCTGAGGTATTGCTTGCGGGCTGGCATCGCCGGGTGCCGCGGCAATCTGCTCCCTCCCTTTGGCCGTAGGCCAAGGGGCGGTTGGTGAGGGGTGCTTTGGCTTTGGCTTTGGCTTTGGCTTTGGCCCTCCCGCTGCCTTGGCTTGTCGGCAATAGCACAAGCAACGTCAAAAGCGCCCCCCTTCCGCCCTTCGGGCACCTTCCCCCGCTGGCGGGGGAAGGGACAGCGTGCGGCTAGACGCCTTGTTGAGTACTTCCACCATCCCGCCAAACCCCGCAAACCACAACAAAACCTATCGGGTGAATGTCGGGGAATACACTTTTTCAGCCTTCCGATTCGCGCAGACTGCCCTTCAAAGTGAGGGGAAGCCATGCGTAGCAAGCTGTTTGTGCCCGGCGCACGTCCGGAACTGTTCGACAAGGCCTTGGCCAGTGCGGCCGATGCCCTGTCCTTCGATCTGGAGGATTCCGTACCCGAGGCCGGCAAACAGGCGGCGCGCGATAACCTCGCCAGCTTCCTCGCCCGCACCGATGTGATTGCCAGCAACAAGCTGCTGATCGTCCGCACCAATGCCACTGACAGCCCGCACTTCGCCGCCGATCTGGCCGCGATGGCGCTGCCCGGGGTTTGGCTGCTGAATATCCCCAAGGTGGAATCGGCCGCGCAGGTGCGGCAGGTTGTCGTTGCACTGGAACGGGCCGAGGCCGCCAATGGCGTGACCCGCCCGATCGGCCTGCTGCTGAACATCGAAACCCCGCGCGGCCTGCGCCTGGCCGCTGAACTGGCCGCCGCGCACCCGCGCGTGGCCGGCCTGCAGCTGGGGCTGGGTGATCTGTTCGCGCCCAATGGCATTGCCCGCACCCCGGCCAATGTGCATGCGGTGCTGTTCGCGGTGAAAATGGCGGCCACCGAAGCCGGCGTGTTCGCCTGCGACGGTGCCTGGCCGGACGTGGCCGATGCGGAAGGTTTCCGCGTCGAGGCGGTGTTGTCGCAGCAACTGGGCTTCATCGGCAAGAGCTGCATCCACCCGCGCCAGATCGGCCAGGCCAACGTGATTTTCAGCGTGCCCGAGGCCGAACTGGACGAGGCACAGCGTATTGTTGCGGCCGCGCGCGAGGCCAGCGGGCAGGGCCGCGGTGCGTTCCTGTTCGAGGGACGCATGATCGATGTGCCCTATCTGCGCCGGGCCGAAGCCCTGCTCGCCGGCGCCCAACGCGCCTGATTTTTCCACCTGGCGGTTCGTCGCCACACTGTTCTTTACCGGGATTCCATCCATGCCCAAGCCCTTGGCCACCGCGCTCGCCGCGCTGTCGCATCGCTTCTCGCTCGGCTTCCGCCTGCTTGTCGTCACCACCTTGTTGGCGCTGAGCGGCACGGCATTGGCCGGTGACAGCCTCACCTCGGTAAAGACCGGCACGCTGCCGGCGCTGCCCGATGCCCAGCCCGTTCAACAGCTGCTGGATGTCGACGGCCGCCTGCTGGCCCGTTCCGGCGAGCATGCCTGGCTGCTCGGCAAAGATGGCAAGGCGTGGACGCCTGCCAGCGGCATCGGCAACGAGCTCGTGCAGGGTGTCGTGCGCAATGGCGCCAGCACCTGGCTGCTGACTGGACCGGACGCCAGCCACAGCGATCAGCTGCAGCAGCTCACACTCAAGGGCGAGAACCTGGCCAAGGGCGCGGCGCTGGCGTTGCCGACGCGCTTGGCCAACGCCCAGGCTGCGGCGCTGGACGGCACGTTGTTCGTCGCCGGTGTGGACGACAGCGGCGTCACCCAGCTGTACCGCAAGCCGGCCACGGCCGCGCAATGGCAACCGCAGCCGGTATGGCCCGGGGCCGCCGCCGTGGTCGCCATGCAGGGCCAGAAAGCGGCGCTGTATGTCGTCGTCGGCAACAACGGGGCGCAACAACTGCTGCGCTGGAGCGCGGAAAAGGGCTGGCAGAACCTGCCGGCGATCGGCGGCGATGTAGTACCCGGCTCGCTGCGCTCGCTCGGCCAGGCGCATCTGCTGATGCAGGTACGCGACGCCGACGGCAACAGCCACGCGCGTACTTTCCACAGCATCACCAGTGCCTGGCTGGACCTGCCCGATACAGAAGCCACTGCCCCGTTGAGCACCACCACCTGGGGCACCGGCCTGGCCTGGGCAGCGGCCGATGGCAGCGTGCATACGTTTGAAGTAGAGGGCAGCAAGCACCTGCTGCGCTGGCTGGACTGGGCGGTGATCGTGGTCTACCTGGCCGCCATGCTCGGCATCGGCGCCTGGTTCTATTTCCAGGAAAAACACGGCACCACTTCGGACTTCTTCGTCGGTGGCCGCAGCATTCCGTTCTGGGCGGCGGGCGTGAGCCTGTACGCGACCAATACCAGCTCGATCAGCTTCATCGCCATCCCCGCCAAGGCCTTTGAAACCAACTGGCAGTACCTGACCAACAACCTGATCGCGGTGGCGGGCCTGATCTTCGTGGCGATCTGGATCGTGCCGCTGCTGCGCCGGCTGGACCTGATGAGCGTGTTCTCCTATCTGGAAACCCGCTTCCACCCGGCCATCCGCATGCTCGCAAGCGCGCTGTGCATCGTCATGCAGATCGGCAGCCGGATGAGCGTGATCCTGTTCCTGCCGGCGCTGGCCATCTCCACCATCACCGGTCTGGATGTGGCGTGGAGCATCATGTTGATGGGTATCTTCACCATCATCTACACCACCATGGGCGGCATGAAGGCGGTGATCTGGACCGACTTCGTGCAGGTCTTCGTGATGTTCGGCGGCGCCATTTTCGCCATCGGCTTCATCCTCTACCAGATCAACGGCGGCGTGCCGGAGTTCCTGGCCGCGGCCGCTTCCGAGAACAAGACCCAGCTGTTTGATTTCAGCTTCGACCTGACCAAGGCCACCGTCTGGGGCTTCATCTTCCTGGTGCTGTTCGACGTGGTGCTCACCTTCCCCAAGGACCAGGTCTTGATGCAGCGCGTGCTGTCGACCAAGTCCGACAAGGAAGCCGGCCGTTCGGTATGGACCTTCGCGGCGATGATGATCCCCGGCGGCTTCATCTTCTACGGCATCGGCACCGCGCTGTGGGTCTACTACCGCGACAACCCGGAGCGGATGAATCCGCTGCTGCCGATCGACGCGACCTTCCCGCTGTTCATCGCCGCCGAGCTGCCGGCCGGCGTCACCGGGCTGATCATCGCCGGCATCTTCGCCGCTGCCATGTCGACCCTGTCCAGCATCATCAACAGTGTCTCTACGCTGGCCTCGGTCGACTTCTACGAGAAGCTGAAAAAGGATGCGACGCCCAAGCAGAGCGTGCGCTTCGCCGAATGGATCGGCGTGCTGGTCGGCCTGATCGCCATCGGCATTGCGCTGGTGATGAGCCGCTACGACATCCACTCGCTGTTCGACGTCTCGATCGAACTGGCCGGCCTGCTCGGTGGTGGCTTCGCTGGTGCCTACACGCTGGGCATGTTCACCCGCCGCGCCAATTCGCAGGGTGTGGCGATTGGCGTGGCTGGCAGCATCGCGCTGACCCTGCTGTGCTGGTCAATGGATCTGGTCCACCCGTACTTCTACCTGGCCATCTCGATCTTCCTGTGCATCGTGATCGGCTATGTGGCCAGCCTGTTCTTCCCAGCGCCGAACCGCTCGCTGAAGGGCCTGACCATCTACAAGCAGGACGCAGTGTGAAAACCTGCCCGCATGCCGCTGCGGACCTGAACCGCAGCGGCGTGAAGACAGATTCGGCAAAGCCGAGGACCTTGGTCGCATCGCGCCGGCGCGCCCGCTGGTGTAGTTTGGCGCGCAGCTGAGAGGTCTAATCGCGTGGAAACCCAGTTTCTCAATACCTTTGTTACCGTGGTCGACCGTGGCTCCATGGCCGCGGCCGCCCGCCTGCTGCACATCACCCCGGCCGCCGTCGCCCAGCAGATCCGCACGCTGGAACGCGAGCTGGGCGCACCGCTGATCGCCCGCGCCGGGCGCACCGTCAGCGTCACCGAAGAAGGTGCGCGCATCCTGCAGCGCGCGCGCGATCTGCTGCGCGGCGTGGCGGATCTGCGCAGCGTCGCCAATGAAAGCGGCATGGCCGGCGAGCTGCGGCTGGGCGCCTGCCCCACTGCATTGGGCGGACTGGTACCGGACATCCTGGCGCGGATGGTGGCCAAGTTCCCCGAGATCAACGTCTTCATCAAGCCTGGTTATTCGGCCGACCTGTACGGCGCAGTGGAATCGGGCGACCTGGACGCGGCGATGGTGCTGCAGGCGCCGTTCTCGCTGCCCAAGACCTGCGACTGGCAGCTGCTTCGCGAAGAGCCGCTGGTGGTGCTGGCGCCGGCACGCATGGCCGGTGCCGACCCGCACCAGCTGCTGCGCGAGGAACCGCTGATCCGCTATGACCGTCACGAATGGGGCGGCCGCCAGGCTGACGAATACCTGCGCAAGGCGGGCATCGTGCCGCGCGAACGGTTCGAACTGAACGCCCTGAACGCGATTGCGGTGATGGTTGATCGCGGCCTGGGTGTGTCGCTGGTGCCGGACTGGGCCAAGCCGTGGCCGGAAGGCATCTCGGTGGTGCGCCTGCCCCTGCCAGAAGCCAGCGAGCCGCGCCGTATCGGCATGGTCTGGTCACGCGCCTCGGTGCGCCTGCGCCAAGTCAATGTGCTGCTGGACGAGGCGCGCACGGCGCTGTTGCAGCCAACGGATTGAGCGCAATGCCGATGATCGGCAGGGGCGATCTCCCTGTAGTGCCGAGCCATGCTCGGCTGGGGCATTACCAGTAAGGCCTCTGCCGAGCATGGCTCGGCACTACCGCTCCCTCCCTTTTGCGCAGCAAAGGGGAGGGTTGGGGAGGGGTTGGCCCTTCCGCCTCTGATTCAACCCTGGCTTCGCGGCTTACGCCGCTCCTACCCCGGACGCCGTGTGCCGGACACATTCCGGCAAGGCCCCCTGCCGAGCATGGCTCGGCACTACCGGTTCAAACGCCAATCGCAACAAACCCTAGGCTTTGAACATACACAGGTGCGCTTCTATCGCGCCGGGGCGCCGCCTAGGCTTCGCCCAACGTCGGAGCTGCGCCCGGCGCCCGCTTTCGCGGGTGCTGACGCCGGTAAACGACAGAATCAAAGGGGCGCTAGTCCCCACCGTTTTCTGGCGTTGTCGGCTCCCAGTCCGGTTGCGTCACACATTCAAACCTGGGGGAGAGAACAACATGATCAAGCCACTTTCGGCCGCCATCAGCGCGGTGCTGCTCGCCAGCGCGATGAGCCCCGCTTTTGCACAGGATGCCGCCACCGGCGACGCCGCCACCACGCTGGACCAGGTGATCGTCACCGGTACCCGCACCCCGGTCGCCATCGACAAGGTCCCCGGTGCGGTCACCCTGATCAGCCCGGAGCAGGTGCAGCGCACGCTGAACCTGACCGAAGACGCCACCGCCGTGCTCGCACGCATGGTGCCGGGCTATTCCGAATCCTCGCAGGCGATGAGCAACTCCGGTGAGACCCTGCGCGGTCGCGTCGCGCTGCGCCTGTTCGACGGCGTGCCACAGGGTTCGCCGCTGCGCGAAGGCAGCCGCAACGGCACCTTCACCGACATGGGCGTGATCGGCCGCATCGAAGTCATCAACGGCCCGTCCGCCGCTGAAGGCATCGGCGGCGCCGGTGGCGTGATCAACTACCTGTCCAAGAACCCGGACGTGGCTGGCCACGAAACCACCGTCACCACCCGTTACAGCAGCCAGTTCAAGGACGACAGCGCACAGTCCAAGATCGGCGTCACCCACGCCTTCAAGGGCGACGCGGTCGACTACCTGATCAGCGGCGCCTACATCGACCGTGGCATCTCCTATGACGGCGACGGCCGCCGCGTTGGCCTGAACACCTCCGGTTCGCTGTCCGATTCGTACAGCAAGAACCTGTTCATGAAGGGTGGCTACAACTTCGGCGAAGGCCAGATGCAGCGCATCCAGGCCAGCTACAGCAACTTCCACATCGGCGGCAAGCACAACTACATTCCGGTGGAAGGTTGCCGTGCCGGTGATGACGGCTGCACCAAGCCGACCACCAATACCGCTGAAAAGGGCTCCATCGCCGGTGCACTGGCCGAGTTCAATGATTTCGAACAGTTCGCGGTGAAGTACACAAACGCCGATTTCTTCGGCGGCGACCTCAGCGTTGACGCGTACTGGGCCGAGCAAGCCATGCGCTACGTGCCGGAGAACGGCGACGACCGCCAGCTGACCAAGCCGGCCCCGACCGATGACGCCCTGCGCATCTGGGACCAGTCGGAAATCAACAGCGAGAAGAAGGGCCTGCGCTTCGGCTATGCCTACGGCGAGCTGTTCAAGGTCGAAGGCCTGCGCCTGCGTGCCGGCCTGGACCTGGTGGAAGACACCGCCGAGCAGCGCCTGGCGTTGACCAACCGCCTGTGGGTGCCGCCGATGAAGTACACCAGCATTGCGCCGTACGCGCAGCTGAGCTGGGATATCGGCCCGGTGACCCTGGACGCCGGCATCCGCCGCGAAGACGGCCAGCTGGAAATCGACAGCTACACCACCGTTGCCTTCCGCGACCACACCCCGGTGCAGGGCGGCAAGATGGATTACAAGGCCAACATGCCCAACTTCGGTGCGATCTGGCGCATCACCGACCAGTGGTCGGTGTTCGCTTCGTACTCCGAAGGCTTCGGCATCGCCAACGTCGGCATTCCGCTGCGCAACATCCAGGCCAGCAGCCCGTGCAAGGCCGTGTCCTGCATCGCTGATCTGCAGCCGCTGATCACCGAGAACAAGGAAATCGGCTTCAACTGGCGTGGCGCGCAGGGCCAGATCGGTGCCTCCGTGTACCGCTCGACCTCGGACTTCGGCTCCACCCTGACCATCGACAAGGCCACCGACGACTTCATCCTGACCCGTGCACCGGTCGAGATCGAAGGCTTCGAGTTGAACAGCGCCTGGACCTTCAACGAGCAGTGGAAGGCCAGCTTCCTGTACTCGCGCATCCGTGGCCAGACCCAGTACTACCCGGGCTCGGGCCTGAAGAAGGAAATGGGCATCCTGGACATCTCGCCGGACAAGGTGAATGCCTCGGTGACCTGGACCCCGACCGACAACCTCAATGCAACGCTGGGTGTGAGCAAGACCTTCAGCCGCGACCTGCGTGAGACCTTCGTCAATCCGGCTACCAACGCGGTCTACAAGAACGAAGAGAACACCTATGGCTATGCGCTGTGGGACCTGAGCGTGAACTACGACATCGGCCGTTACGGCCAGCTGGCACTGGGCGTTGAGAACCTGTTCGACAAGCAGTACGTGTTGACCTGGTCGCAGCTGCCGGGCTGGCAGAACTACTTCTCCGGCCGCGGCCGGATGGTGTCGCTGACCCACACCTTCAAGTTCTGATCCACGTGTGACAAACGGCGCCACAGGCAACTGTGGCGCCGTTTGGTTTGATAGCTGTAGGAGCGGCGTCAGCCGCGAAGCCAGGGCAACAGCCGCTCCCGCAGGGCCAGCAATTGCAGCCGCTTCGTAGCCGTTACTTTTGCCTGCTTCGCGGCTGACGCCGCTCCTACAACGCTTGCTGCCCAAGACCCTGAAAACGGAGGCTTGCCCATGTTCCGCAACAACAGCCCCAGCCACATCGCGCGCGGCCTGTTGCTGGGCGCCGCTGCCTGGTTGGCCTGCATCAGCAGCGCCAACGCCACCAACAATGACCGCTGGCAACGCCTGGACAATTTCCTCGCACAGTCAACCATCAACAACAGCTATCCCGGCGCAGTCGCGCTGGTCGAAGTAAACGGCCGCACTGAATTCCACGGCCAGTGGGGCCATGCCGACATCGCCCGCACCCGGCCGATGCGCGAAGACAGCATCTTCCGCATCTACTCGATGACCAAGCCGGTCACCTCCACCGCGATCCTGATGCTGCTGGAACAGGGCAAGCTGTCGCTGGACGACCCGCTGTCGCGCTTCATCCCCGCCTTCGCCGACCGTCAGGTAGTCACCGGTGGCGATGCCGCACACCCGCTGCTGGCGCCTGCGACGCGCGCGATCACCCTGCGCCACCTGCTTACCCATACCAGCGGTTTGGCTGCGGATTCGGACGGGCATGCCGTCGCCACCGCGTTGTTGAACCGCGCCGACGTCGACAGCGCTACCTCGCTGGAAGATGTCGCCGCACGCCTGGCGACCCTGCCGCTGGCCGATGCGCCCGGCACCCACTTCCACTACGAAGGCAGCAACACCGAACTGCTGGCGCGCGTGGTGGAAATCGTCAGCGGGCAACCGTTCGCACAGTTCCTGGCGCAGCACATCTTCCAGCCGCTGGGCATGAGTGAGACCGGCTTCGAAGTGGCCGTGGACCAGCGCGCACGCGTGGTCGATCTGCCAACCAGTGCTGCCGATGGCACGCTGCACATCGCCGACACACTGAGCGCGCGCAGCCCCGGCGTGCGCCTGAAAGGCTATGACAGCGGCGCCGGCGGCCTGTATTCCACCGCCGCCGATTACCTGAAGTTCGCCCGCATGCTGCTGGGCAATGGTGAAAGCAACGGCGTGCGCCTGCTCTCACGCAAGACCGTGGAGCTGATGATGACTGACCAGCTCGGTGGCTTCACGCCGGCCATCAAGGGCTTCAGCGACGGCGAAGGCTTCGGCCTGGGTGGCTATGTGGTCACCGATCCGGCACTGCGCGGCCGCTTGGGCAGCGTGGGCCAGTTCGGCTGGTCCGGTGCAGCGTCCACCTATTTCACCGTGGATCGCAGCGAAAAACTGATCGCCATCGTGCTGCTGCAATACCTGCCCGAAGGCGACAAACGCCTGCCCTCGCTGGCTACCCCGTTCTACAACCTCGTTTACCAGGCCATTCCATGACCTCCACCGTTCTTGTCGCCGGCTCGGCCAATCTTGATTTCGTCGTGCGTGCGGCGCATGTGCCGGCACCGGGCGAAACCGTGCTCGGCCGTGAGTTCCGCACCTTCCCCGGCGGCAAGGGTGCAAACCAGGCCGTGGCCTGCGCGCGCGCCGGTGGCGCCGCCACGCAGATGCTGCTGGCCTTGGGTGATGATGACTTCGCCAAGCCGATCGAGGTCTCGTTGAACGCTGCCGGGGTGACGCTGCACACCGTGCGCGATGCGCAGCTGCCTACCGGCACCGCCTTCATCTGCCTGTCCGACGATGCCGAGAACGCGATCACCGTCGCACCCGGCGCCAACATGGCCTTGCTGCCCACGCACCTGCCATCGCTCGACGGCGTGCAGTGGCTGCTGCTGCAGCTGGAATCGCCGTTGGCTGCCGTGCAGGCCTATGCCGCCGCCGCACGCGCAGCCGGGGTAAAAGTCGCCTTGAACGCCGCACCGGCGCAGGTGTTGCCGGCCGAGCTGCTGGCGTTGCTGGACATGCTGATCGTCAACGAAGGCGAGTTGGCCGTGGTGGCGGGCAATCCGCCGGATCTGGCCAGCGGCCTGGCCCGGTTGGATGTGCCCTGCGTGATCGTCACCCTCGGTGCGCGTGGCTGCCTGGCCCGCATCGATGGCCAGATCCTGCTGCAACCGGCGTTCTCGATTTCACCGCTGGATACCACCGCCGCCGGTGACACCTTCTGCGGCACGCTGATCGCGCGTTTGGCGCAGGACGCGCCGCTGCAGCAGGCGCTGCTTGCTGCCAGCGCCGCGTCCGCGCTGGCCTGCACCCGCCTGGGTGCACAATCAAGCATTCCCGCACATGCCGAAGTGCAGGCGCTGCTGGAAGACGCAAGCCGCCTGCCCGGCACCGACGCCCATGCCGCGCTTGCGGCATGGTGCGCGCTGTAACTGTTACGCCCTCCCCGTTTTTGTTGGATGACTGCCATGACTTCGCCCTACCCCGCACCCGATTACGACAACGATTCCCCCGATCACGGGCGTGAGGCGATCCATACCGAGTACAAGTTCTCGCACGTCACCACCGGCCGCTACCTGCCCACCCCGGGCAAGGCACCGGCGTGGCCGTTCGCCGATATCGGCAGCTGGATGATCGACGCCAATGCCAGCGCTGCGGATTGGTTGACCGAGCTGAAGGACTGGCGCCAGGAACACCTGGTGCGCATCGGCTATACCGATGTGAATTACCGCCGCCCGGAACTGCAATGGGCGCAGCGCAACTTCGTGCACGCGCAGATGATGGTCGAGGACCGCTATTTCTTCGACGTGGAAACCGCGCAGTACACCGTCGACAAGTACCTGGACGATCTGATCAAACGCTTCGGCGGTTTGGACTCGGTATTGATCTGGTACATCTACCCGAACATCGGCATCGACGACCGTAACCAGTTCGATCTGGCGCACACATTGCCGGGCGGCCTCGAAGGTTTGACCGCTGCCGTAAAGGCATTCCAGAAGCGTGGCGTGCGCGTGTTCCTGCCGGCCAAGCCCTGGGATCACGGCACCCGCGATCCGGGCGTGACGCATTGGGATGGCCTGGCTGAAATTATCAAGGCCACCGGTGCCGACGGCATCAACGGTGACACCTTCAACGGCGTGCCGCGCGCGTTCTTCGACGCCTGCGATGCCAACGGCAACCCGGTGGTGGTGCAGCCCGAATCCACCATCAGCTCCGAAGAGCAGCTGATCTGGAACGTGCAGAGCTGGGGCAAGAAGGCACCCGATGGCCCGGTGCCGCCGGTGTCCAAGTGGAAGTGGCTGGAGCCGCGCCACATGGTCAACTACGAGAACCGCTGGGGGCGAAACCGCAACCACGACCTGCAGTACTGCTTCTTCAACGGCATCGGTTACAACGCCTGGGAAAACATCTGGGGCATCTGGAACCAGTTCACCGCGCGCGATGGCGAAACCCTGCGCCGCATCGCCGCGATCTACCGCCAGTTCCCGGCGCTGATTGTCGCGATGGAGTGGGAGCCCTACCAGGTCTGCTACCAGGGCGGCATCTTCGCCAGCAAGTTCCCGGTCGACGGCCTGTGCCTGCACACCTTGATCAACCGTAACGAATACGCAGTCAATGGCGAGCAGATTGGTCTGCCGCATGTCGACGGCACCCGTTACTACGATGTCTGGCACGGCGTGGAGCTGTCGCCGGCGGTGCGTGATGGCCTGGCCATCATCGAGCTGCCGATGGAAGCCCGCGGCTTTGGCGCGGTGCTGAGCGTGCAGCCGGGCGCTGCTGTCGAGGGTCTGGATGCCTTCCTGATTGCCGCCGCCAAGCGCGCCACGCAGCCGCTCAACAGTTTCTCCGGCGCATGGAAGGCGATCCCGCAGCAGTTGCGCGAGATTCCCGCCACCACCGTACAGGCCACAGCACCAGCCGGCATGGTCACCATCCCGGCCGGCGAGTTCGTGTTCGCCGTTGGCGGTGTGGAAATCGAAGGCTTCAACTGGGCTGGCCAGGACGTGCAGTTCCCGTGGGAAGACTGCCCGCGTCGCCATCACCGCAAGTTGATGCAGATGGACGCGTTCCATATCGACCGCCATCCGGTCACCAACGCGCAGTTCAAGGCCTTCATCGACGCCACTGGCTATCACCCGGCCGATGACATCAACTTCCTCGCACACTGGGTGGATGGCGCACCGCGTGCCGGCTGGGACAACAAACCGGTGATCTGGGTGTCGCTGGAAGACGCACGCGCCTACGCCGCGTGGGCCGGCAAGCGCCTGCCACACGAATGGGAATGGCAGTACGCCGCACAGGGCAACGATGGCCGCAGCTATCCGTGGGGCAACGACTGGGATGCCGCCCGTGTGCCGCAGGTCAACCGTGGCCGCCGCCTGCTGGCACCGGCCGATGTCGATGCACATCCGCAGGGCGCCAGCCCGTTCGGCGTCGAGGATCTGGTCGGCAATGTGTGGCAGTGGACCGATGAATTCAGCGACGAGCACACCCGTGCGGCGATCCTGCGCGGCGGCTCCAGCTACCAGCCGCAGACCTCGCATTGGTACTTCCCGCAGGCCTATCGTCTGGACCAGCACGGCAAATACCTGCTGATGGCACCGGCCAAGGACCGCAGCGGCATGCTCGGCTTCCGCTGCGTGGTGGACGCGGCATGAGTGCGGCCATCAGCAGCGGCCAGCAGTTGATCGCACCGGCGGCGGTAAAGCTCGATGGCATGTTCGGGCAGATGCTGGCAGCCAACCGCAGCGGCCGCCTGAGCCACTTCATCGTTGATGAGCACAGCCCGTCGATCAGCATCTTCGGCCAGGCCCACAAGCAGCAGAACCAGGAAGGCGACTGGTACGGCGAGCACGCCGGCAAGTGGTTGTCGGCCACCGCACGCGCAGTGGCGCAAGGCAGCCAGCCCGAGCTGGAAGCCAATCTGCGCCGCGTCGCCGATTGGCTGATCAGCCAGCAGGACGAGGATGGCTATCTGGGCAACTACGCCGCCGACCGCCGCTTCACCGTGCCGCAGCCGCCCAAGCCTGAAAGCTGGAACGGCGAACCGGCGCTGCGCACCTGGGACATCTGGACCCACAGTTACCTGATCCTCGGCTTCCTCGAAACCTGGCGTGCGCTGGGTGACGACAGCTACCTGCAAGCCGCGCGGCGCATCGCCGACCTGTGCTGGCAGGCGCTGGAATCTGGCATCGACATCACCACCCTGGGCAACCACCACGGCATGTCGGCGACGGTGCTGCTGGACCCGGCCGCCGACCTGTACCTGGTCACCGGCGAGCCGCGTTATCTCGCATTGGCCGAAAAGATCCTGCAGCAGGCCAACGCCAACCCGCGCCTGGCCTTGCTCGACAAGGGCATCGCCAACGAAGACGCGGCCTTCATCGCCACAGGCAAGGCCTACCAGCTGTCGTGGAACCTGGTCGGCCTGGCCAAGCTGTACAAGGCCACCGGCAAGGCGGATTACAAGCTGGCCATCGACAATCTGTGGAACAACATCCGCGAGCAGCACCTGACCCTGGGTGGCGGCCCGTGGGGCGGCGTGGCGCATCGCTCACGCGAAGTGTTCAACGCACCGCGCACGTTCTTCCCGCAGGCCTATGTGGAAACCTGCTCGGTGCTGGCGTGGATGCAGCTCAACCGCGAGCTGCTGGCCATCAGTGGCCACGCACGCTATGCCGACGAGCTGGAACGCACCGCCTACAACGACCTGCTGGCAGCGATGGCGCCGAACGGCGAGGACTGGTGTTACTACACCTTCCCCAACGGCAAGCGCGTGCACACCACGTATTGGCGCTGCTGCAAATCCTCCGGCGCGATGGCGGTGGAAGAGCTGCCGCAGATCGCCTATGGCATCGCCGCCGACGGCGGCCTGCGGGTGAACCTGTACGGCCCCGGCGAAGCCACGCTCAACCATGCCGATGCCGGCGCGGTGGTGCTGCAGCAGCAGACCCGCTATCCGTTCAGTGGCGAGATCAGCCTGCGCGTCAGCCCCGAGCACAGCGCCAGCTTCGGCATCGGCCTGCGCATTCCGGCCTGGGCAGAGGATGCGCGCATCCAGGTCAATGGCGTCAACGTGCCGGTGCAGGCCGGTGCCGATGGCTACGTGCAGCTGCAGCACCAGTGGCAGGCCGGTGATCTGGTCAGCCTGCAGCTGCCGATGCAGCCACAGCTGCACCGTGCGGCCAACATCAACGTGCAGGAATCGCGCGCACCGGACGGTTCGCCGGTGGCGCAGGAAGTGCTGCGCTGGGAATACGTCGGCCTGAGCTACGGCCCGCTGGTGTATGCGACCGGTTTGATCGACGGCTTCAAGACCGATGAAACGGTGAAGCTGCCTGCAGGTGATCCGTCGCGCTGGCTGCAGGTGGGCGAAGACGCCGGTGAAGGCGCTACGGTGACGATGCAGCTGGAATGCCGCGCACCGCTGGTGTTCGAGCCGTACTACCGCTGTGGTGGCCGCGAACACGATGTGTGGCGCCTGAGCTGGCTGTCACTGGCACCGCAGTAAGCCTGTCTCGCCGCTGTCTGGCACCCTGCACGGTGCGGACAGCGGCAATGATGAAGGCGATGACAAGGCGATACCTGTTTTTTGTCCTCGCTGAAAATACCCGCACGATATGTTTCTTCCCAGCCACCGGGAGGAAACTGCAATCAAGGATTCGAGTGCAGCCCATGTCAGCAAGTCACAACCCATCACCGTTCGACATCGCCCAGCGCGAAGGCGCCCGCGGCCCGCTCAGCGGCGTGCGCGTGCTGGACCTGAGCGCCTATATCGCCGGTCCCTACGGCTGCACGCTGTTGGCCGACCAGGGCGCCGAAGTGATCAAGGTGGAGCCGCCGGTTGGTGACAACCTGCGCAAGTACCCGTCCACGCTGGAAGCGGAAAGCCGCGCCTTCCTCGGCGTGAACCGCTCCAAGCGCGGCGTGGTGCTGGACCTGAAGGAAACCGACCAGCGCGCGGTGCTGATGCGCCTGGTGCGCGAAGCCGACGTGCTGGTGCACAACTTCCGCCCCAGCGTTCCGGCCCGCCTTGGCATCGACTTCGAAAGCCTGAACAAGATCAACCCGCGCCTGGTGTACTGCGCGGTCACCGGTTATGGCGAGGGTGGTCCACTCAAGGACAAGGCCGGCTACGACCAGGTGCTGCAGACCATGACCGGCATGTGCGCGATGCAGGGCAAGCCCGGCGGCGCGCCGGAGATCCTGTACGGCTCGGTGGTTGACTACTACGCCGCGGCGCTGGTGGCCGCCGGTGTGTCTTCGGCATTGTTTGAACGCGAACGCAGTGGCGAAGGCCAGTATGTGGGCGTATCGCTGCTGCGCAGCGCCTTGACCATGCAGTCTGCGCGGATGATCTGGGCCGAAGGCGAGCCGGAAGGCGTGGGCCGCGACATGCGCTCGGGTGGTGTCACCGGCATCCACCCGACCGCGCGTGGCCACCTTTACATCTCGGCCAATACGCCGCGTTTCTGGCAGGCGCTGTGCGACAAGATCGGCCTGCCGGAAATGGGCAGCGATCCGCGTTACGACACCGTGCGCAAGCGCGCCGAACATTCCGACGAACTGCTGGCCAAGCTGCACGCCGCGCTGGCCGCACGCAGCGCGCTGGAGTGGGAAACCCTGTTTGGCGAGGACGTGCCGTGCGCGGCCGCGCGCAAGGTCGAAGACATGTTCGACCACCCGCAGGTGCTGGCCGAGGAAATGATCACCACGCTGCCGCACCCGCTGCTGGGCAGCTACCGCGGCATCACCCGTCCCATCGTGTTTGGTCGCACCCCCGGCCCGCAGCCCTTCGCTGCGCCGACCTTCGACCAGGACACCGCCGCTGTCATCGCCGCCGTCGATGATGGCGATACCCCCGCCTGATCCGGAGCAGATCATGAGCAATGCATCCAAGCTCGCGCAGCTGCGCGAACTGTCCGTCGTCGTTGCCGACACCGGTGATTACGACGCCATCAAGCGCCTGCGCCCGGTCGACTGCACCACCAACCCGACGCTGGTGAAGAAAGCCCTCGACCTGCCGGTCTATGCCGGCCTGATCGAGCGCGAGCTGCAGTGGGGCCGGGCCCAGTCCGGTGACAAGCAAGCTGTTGCCAACGCCGTGGTTGATCGGCTGACTGTCGGCGTCGGCACGATGCTGGCCGAGCTGGTGCCGGGCCGTGTTTCCACCGAAGTGGATGCCGACCAGGCCCACAACACCGAGGCGACGATTGCCAAGGCGCGCGAATTCATCGCCATGTACGAAGCGGCCGGCGTGCCGCGCGACAAGGTGCTGATCAAGATTGCCGCCACCTGGGCCGGCGTGGAAGCCGCCCGCGTGCTGCAGGCCGAGGGCATCGACTGCAACCTGACCCTGATCTTCAACCCGACCCAGGCCTTGGCCTGTTCGGAAGCCGGCGCTTTCCTGATTTCGCCGTTCGTCGGCCGCATCCTGGACTGGTACGTGGCCAACGGCCAAACCCCGGCCAGCATCGACGAAGACCCGGGCGTGCAGTTCGTGCGCGGCGTGTTTGCCGAGTTCAAGCGCCGCGGCTCCAGCACGGTGGTGATGGGCGCATCGTTCCGCTCGACCGCGCAGATTGAATCGCTGGCCGGCTGCGACCGTCTGACGATTTCGCCGGACCTGCTGGAGAAGCTGGACGCTGATTTCGGCAAGCTGCCGCGCAAGCTGGTGGCCGGTGCTGCCGAAGCAGTGAACGTGGCGGCGATTGATGAAGCGAAGTTTGATGCCGATATGGCGGTCGATCCGATGGCTACGGAAAAGCTGGCTACCGGTATTGAAGCGTTTGCCAAGGATCTGCAGACCCTGCGTCAGCGGATTGCGGATGAGCTGGGCGGCTGAGCGAAGCCAGCAGATATAGAAAACGCCTGACCACTCCCTTCTCCCGCCTGCGGGAGAAGGTGGCCGAAGGCCGGATGAGGGGAAGCTTTAAGAGCTTTAAGAGCTTTAAAAGCTTTTGCTCCACGTGCTTTAAGAGCGCCCTCACCCCAACCCCTCTCCCGTGAACGGTAGAGGGGCTTTCAGATCGCATGCTTTTTGCAGGCTTCACACTTCAGGCTTCACCAATCTTTTCGACACCCGGCTCCCTCTCCCTCGTGCCGGTGTCACCGCAGCCGGCCCCCTGTGCCGGGCTGCGGATTTTCTACCTCAGCGCGAAATCATCTCGATGAAACGCGCCACCCTGGAATACGGCGGACGCAGCAGATCACTGCCCGCGCGCCGCGTCTGCCACAGCACCGGCAAGCGCTTGCTCATCGCATCAAACCCGGCCTTGCCGTGGTACGCGCCCATGCCGCTGGCCCCAATGCCACCAAATGGCAGGCCGTTGATCGCGAAGTGCAGCAAGGTGTCGTTGACGGTGACACCACCGGCCAGTGTCTGGCCGACGATCTTCTCCACCGTCGCCTTGTCATGGCTGAAGGGATACAAGGCCAGCGGACGGTCACGGCCATTGATGGTGGCGATGGCCTCATCCAGCGAGCGATAGCTGCGGATCGGCAGGATTGGCCCGAAGATCTCGTCCTGCATCACCGTGGCGTCATCACCCGGCTGCAGGATCAAGGTCGGCGGGAACAGGCGCTCGCGCCGCGAGCGTTCCGCATCGATGTCGGCCAAGGGCAGCACCTGCAGGCCGCGCGCGCGCGCATCGTCCACATAGCCTTGCAGGCGCTGGTACTGGCCCTCGTTGATGATGCGGCTGTAATCACCCGCATCGCTGAAATCGCCATAACGCAGTTGCACCTGCGCACGCAACGCGGCAACCAGTGCATCTACCCGGCCCTCGTCGATCAGCACATAGTCCGGCGCGATGCAGGTCTGCCCGGCGTTGAACCACTTGCCGGTGGCCAGCCGTGCGGCGGCGCCGTCCAGCGGATAGTCGGCGGCGATCAGTGCCGGCGACTTGCCACCCAGCTCCAGCGTCAACGGGGTCAGGTGCTGCGCGGCGGCAGCCATCACCTTGCGACCGATCGCGGTGGAGCCGGTAAACACCAGATGGTCGAACGGCAAGCCCGAGAACGCGGAGGCCACGCCGGCGTCACCCTGCACCACCGCCACGCGATCAGCGGGAAACACCTCGGCCAGCAGCGATTGCAGGAAGGCAGAACTGTTCGGCGTATGTTCCGACGGCTTGAGCATCACATGGTTGCCGGCGGCAATCGCGGTGGCCAGCGGCACCAATGCCAGATTGACCGGGTAGTTCCAGGGCGAAATCACCCCGACCACGCCCACCGGCAGCGGCCGCACCTGCGCCCGCGCCGGCCAGAAGCGCCAGCCCACGCCAATCCGCTCCGGCCGCATCCAGCCACGCAGGTGCGAGAGCAGATGGTCGATTTCACCGGTGACGGTCATGCCATCGGCAATCACCGATTCGTGTCTGGAGCGGTGGCCGAAATCGGCGGCGATGGCCTCGGTCATCGCCGGAATGCGCGTTTTGAATACCGCACGCAAGCGGCGCAGATCGTCGCGGCGCTGGTCGTAGTCCGGCTTGTGTTGCTGCCAGGCTTCGCGCAGCTGCATCAGCTGCCGCTGCAGATTGGTCGAACCGTCGGTCTGTGGATCCATGGTGCCTCCCCAAGGTCAGCGGCCACTGTAAACCGAGCCGCGACGGGAGGTGAAGCGAAGCTTGCTGGGCTTGCGTGATGGGCTGCGCGCCGTCGGGAGCGAAGGCGGTGGAGCTGCTACCTCTCGCCAACCCTCCGCTGCGCGTTGCGCACGGAAGGAAGCGAAGCGCGTGACCTGTCAGCCCCCCGTGCGCGCCGCTTTTGCCCCCTCCCTTGCGCAACGCGCAGCGGAGGGTTGGGAAGGGTTCTCTTCGCATCAAACAAAAACCGCCCCCTTGCGGAGGCGGCCTTTGCATTACGCACTACTTATCCAATCAGTGCGACGAAGCCTTGCTCGCACCAATGCCGGTTTCCGCACGCACCTGCTGTGCCGGGTAGGCGGCACGCTCGGCCTGTGCATTCTTGCTCTTGTCGGTGATCGAGAAGAACCAGATGCTGACGAAGGCAATCGTCATCGAGAACAACGCCGGGCTGGTGTACGGGAATGGCGCACTGCCGGCCGCATTGCCCAGCGTGTCCACCCATACCGACGGCGACAGCAGGGTCAGGATCAGCGACGAGGCCAGGCCCAGCGAGCCACCAATCACCGCGCCGCGGGTGGTGCAGTCCTTCCACAGCAGCGACAGGATCAGTACCGGGAAGTTGGCCGATGCGGCGATGGCGAAGGCCAGCGACACCATGAAGGCCACGTTCTGCTTCTCGAACACGATACCCAGCAGCACCGCGATCACGCCCAATGCCAAGGTGGTGATGCGCGACACACGCAGCTCCGAACCCGGCTCCGGGTTGCCCTTCTTGATGACCGTGGAATACAGGTCATGCGACACCGCCGATGCACCGGACAGCGTCAGGCCAGCGACCACGGCCAGGATGGTGGCGAACGCCACGGCCGAGATGAAGCCCATGAACAGGTTGCCGCCGACGGCCTTGCCGACCAGCACGGCTGCCATGTTCGGGCCGCCCTGGATGGTGCCGGTGACCGGGTCCGCATACTCCGGGTTGGTCAGCACCAGTGCGATCGCACCGAAGCCGATGATGAAGATCAGGATGTAGAAGTAGCCGATCCAGGTGGTTGCCCACAGCACCGACTTGCGCGCCTGCTTGGCATCGGGAACGGTGAAGAAGCGCATCAGGATGTGCGGCAGGCCGGCGGTACCAAACATCAGCGCCATGCCGAAGGAGATGGCCGAGATCGGATCCTTGACGAAGCCGCCAGGCCCCATTATCGCCAAGCCGGTACTGGCCGCTTCCTCCGCATTCTTGCCGCCGTTGGCCGCGATCTGGGTCTTGACCCGCACCGCCTCGCTGAACAGCGCTTCGAAGCTGAAGTTGAAGTGCCACATCACCATCACGGCCATGAAGGTCACGCCGGACAGCAACAGGCAGGCCTTGATGATCTGCACCCAGGTGGTTGCGGTCATGCCGCCGAACAGCACGTAGACCATCATCAACACGCCGACCAGCGCCACTGCGATCCAGTAGTCCAGGCCGAACAGCAGCTTGATCAACGCACCGGCGCCAACCATCTGTGCGATCAGGTAGAACAGCACCACCACCAGCGTGCCGGAGGCCGCGAACATGCGGATCGGCTTGGCCTGGAAGCGGTAGCCGGCGACGTCGGCAAAGGTGAAGCGGCCGAGGTTGCGCAGGCGCTCTGCCATCAGGAAGGTCAGGATCGGCCAACCCACCAGGAAGCCCAGCGCGTAGATCAGGCCGTCGTAACCATTGGTCATCACCGCAGCGGTGATGCCCAGGAACGAGGCCGCCGACATGTAGTCACCGGCGATGGCCAGGCCATTCTGGAAACCGGTGATGCCGCCACCGGCCGTGTAGAAATCGGACGCGGACTTGGTGCGGCCGGCAGCCCACTTGGTGATGCCCAGGGTGAACAGCACGAAGGTCGCGAACATGATGATCGCGGTCCAGTTGGTGGGCTGGCGCACGGTCTGGCCGATGTCGCCACCGGCGGCCATGGCCGCACCGCTGGCGATCAGCAGACCGAGCAGCGCGCCCGATCGGAGGACGGAGTGGTTCATTGTGCTTCCTCCACGATCTCTTCGGTCAACTTGTCGAATTCCTTGTTGGCACGGCGCACGTAGAAGCCGGTGATGGCGATGGTGAACACCATCAAGCCCAACGCGATCGGGATGCCGACCGTGGTGATCTTGCCGGCACCGATCGGCGTGGCCAGGAAGGCCTTGTCGAAGGCGATCAGGCCGATATAACCGTAGTAACCCAGCAACATCAGGATGGTCAGGAACCAGCCCAGCTTGTTGCGCGTGCTGCGCAACCGTTGGTACTTCGGGTTGGAGGCGATCCGCTCTACACGGGGATCGACGGAAGCATTCATCGGAATTCTCCAGGTGTTGGGAATACGAACGCCACGGCATGCGGAACATGCCTTGACGGTCACATGAGTGCTCCCCGTGGGGGTAGGGAGATGGGGCGTGCTGCGTTTTCAGGCGCGTTGCCGGCGGTTGCACACCGCCGGCAACGTATGGCTCAGAAGCTGTACTTGGTGGTGAACTGCACGCGGCTGATATCGCCCTTCTTGCCGTTCTCGATCTCGCGTACGCCGTACATCAACTCCGCACCGACATCGACCTTGGGCATCGGGGTGTAAAAGATGTTGCCGCGGATCGACTGCACGCTCTTGGTCACCAGGTCGCCGGTGATGGAGGCATCGTTGTCGTAGTCGCTGCGTGCGTAGATCAGGTTGGTACGCAGCTTCGGGGTGAAGGCGTGGCGCCAACCCACGTAGCCGGCAATCACGCCGGTCGGGTCGATCTCGTCGCGCAGGGCGTCATAGCCGCCATCGGCGGTGATGCCCAGGCCGATGTAGCGGGAAATACCTTCGCCGCCGGTCAGCTGGTAATGCAGGGTGTCGGTATCGCCCATCAGCCATTTGCCGCCGACGGTGACACCGCCGCCCACCTTGCTGGCGTCGGCGCCGGTGAGCTGGTTGTCGAGCTTGAGCTGGCGCACCAGGCCGGCCACACCGAAGGTGCCCCAGTCACCCTTCCAGCCGTAACGCACGGTCAGGTCGGGCATCGAGCCACGGTCGGAGTTGGCCACCCCCGGCACGTTCCACTTGCCGGTCACCGGGTTGTAGGCGCCGGTAAGCGTGGTGGTTTCCGGGTTTTCCAGGGCAACACTCAGGCCGCCGGTGGTGTAGCGGATCTGCGCCTGGCGCACAAACACCACGCCATCGGTGGGGCCGACGAAGTCAGCGGCTTCCGGAATGGAGGCCGCATCCATGAAGTTGGACCAGGTCTGGCCGGCCAGCCACTTGTTCCAGTACATGTAGGCGTGGCGGACGGTGACGCCATAGGTGTTGGTGGCGGTCTGGTTGCCCAGTGAGTTGCCAAAGAAATCCATCTCCAGGAACGCACCCGCCTTGTCGCCGTTGTCGGCCACATGGTCCACGCCCAGGTTGAAGCGCGAGAACTTGGCGTGCGCGTTGTAATCCACGGACGATGCCTTGCCGCTGCCGCCTGCGCCGTGCACCGGGGTCTGCCCCGGCAGGTACAGCGCGCGGCCGGTGGCATCGTCGGCCAGCTGGCCGTCACCGGTACGGGTGGCCAGGAAATCGGCCTTGATGAAGCCGCCCACCTTGAAGGTGGTGCCCGGCGCCGCGCCCGGGGTGATGGTGGTGATCTGGATCGGCTGCTTGCCGGCCGGCACCGCCGGCGCGGCAACGCGCTCGGCCTGTGCACTGCGCACCTGCACCACTTCACTCTGGGTCTGGGCAATGGCGCCCTGCTGTTGCTGCTGGGTGGACAGCAACAGCTGCACCTGCCGTTCAAGATCGGCTACACGCGCTTCCAGTGCCTTTTCCTTGGCGGTTTCAGCGAACGCCATACCTGGCGCAACCAGCGCGACAAACAGCGCGGCGGCGAGCGGCCGGCGGGCCGTTTTCAAGATGTTTCGATTCATTGGGACTGCCTCTCTCCAGGCTGGCGAACGGGCCGCACCGGTTGCACGGTCGCAGCCAGCGTGCGCGGCGAGGGCGGCGTGCGGCTATTCGCCATTAGTCGTAAGCAGGCGTCTGTTCGACCATCGTCTAACAGAAGATGCAGCGCGACGTGGGGTGGATGCGGCACACTTGGGGTGTCCGGCCCTGTCCCACGACATGGCTCATTCATTGGTTACAAGTGCAAAGGTGAGGGTTGCCATGACTGATGTATATCCCGTTGATCCCGCATTCGCCGCGAAGGCACGGATCGACAAGAACACGTACCAGCAGCTGTACCGCGAATCGGTCGAAAACCCCGATGTGTTCTGGGCCAAGGCCGCCGAGCGGCTGGACTGGTTCAAGAAGCCGACCAGGATCAAGAACGTCAGCTACAAGCTCGACGATTTCCGCATCAAGTGGTTCGAGGACGGCGAGCTCAATGTCAGCGTCAACTGCCTGGACCGGCAGCTTGCCACGCGCGGTGACAAGACCGCCATCCTGTTCGAGCCCGATGGCCCGGACAGCCCGGCGCAGAAGGTCACCTACCGCGAGCTGCATGAGCGCGTCTGCCGCCTGGGCAACGCCCTGCGCAATCTCGGCATCAAGAAGGGTGACCGCGTCACCATCTACCTGCCGATGATCGTCGATGCGGCGGTGGCGATGCTGGCCTGCGCCCGTGTCGGCGCCATCCATTCGGTGGTGTTTGGTGGGTTTGCCGCCAACTCCATTGCCGACCGCGTCGGTGACTGCGCCAGCAAGCTGATCATCACCGCCGACGAAGGCCTGCGCGGTGGCAAGAAAGTGCCGCTGAAGGCCAACGTCGATGCCGCGCTGAAGCTGCCCGGCACCAACACCGTTGAAACCGTGCTGGTGGTGCGCCACACCGGCGGCGCGGTGGACATGCAGGCACCGCGCGACCGCTGGTTCCACGATGTGGTCGACACCCAGCCGACCGAGTGCGAACCGGAGCGCATGAACGCCGAGGATCCGCTGTTCATCCTCTATACCTCCGGCTCCACCGGTAAGCCCAAGGGCGTGCTGCACACCAGCGGTGGTTACCTGCTGTATGCAGCCTATACCCATGAAGCGGTGTTCGACCTGCGCGAGGACGACATCTACTGGTGCACCGCCGACGTCGGCTGGGTCACCGGCCACAGCTACATCGTCTATGGGCCGCTGGCCAACGGCGCCACCTCGGTGATGTTCGAAGGCGTGCCGAATTATCCGAACACTTCGCGTTTCTGGGAGGTGATCGACAAGCACCAGGTCACCATCTTCTACACCGCGCCCACCGCCATCCGTGCGCTGATGCGCGATGGCGAAGCGCCGGTCAAGCGCACCTCGCGCAAGAGCCTGCGCCTGCTCGGCAGCGTCGGTGAGCCGATCAATCCGGAAGCCTGGCGCTGGTATTACGACGTAGTGGGCGATGCACGCTGCCCGGTCGTGGACACCTGGTGGCAGACCGAAACCGGCGGCATCCTGATTTCGCCGCTGCCGGGTGCAACCGACCTGAAGCCGGGTTCGGCAACGCTGCCGTTCTTCGGCGTGCAGCCGGCGCTGGTCAGCGCCGATGGCGAAGCGCTGGAAGGCGCCACCGAGGGCAACCTGATCATCCGCGATTCGTGGCCGGGCCAGATGCGCACCGTCTACGGTGACCACCAGCGTTTCATCGACACCTATTTCCGCACCTACCCGGGCAGCTACTTCACCGGCGACGGTTGCCGTCGCGATGAAGACGGTTACTACTGGATCACCGGCCGCGTCGATGACGTGATGAATGTCTCCGGTCACCGCATCGGCACGGCCGAAGTGGAAAGCGCACTGGTATCGCACCCGAAGGTGGCCGAAGCGGCTGTGGTCGGCTTCCCGCACGAGATCAAGGGCCAGGGCATCTATGCCTACGTCACCCTGATTGCCGGCGAAGCGCAGACCGATGAGCTGCTCAAGGAACTGGTGGCATGGGTGCGCAAGGAGATCGGCCCGATCGCCGCGCCTGATCACCTGCAGTGGGCGCCGGGCCTGCCCAAGACCCGCTCGGGCAAGATCATGCGCCGCATCCTGCGCAAGATCGCCGAGAACGCGCCTGATCAGCTCGGCGACACCTCGACGCTGGCCGATCCGTCGGTGGTCGCCTCGCTGGTGGAAGAGCGCAAGGTCAGATAAGGCCAGCAACCAGTGAACAGAAACCAGGAACGAGTGCGGGCCAAAGCAGGCCCCGCTCGCTCCTGGTTCGTGCGGGGAGTAGGCTCTGACTGTTCCCTGCACCACCGCTTCATCCAGTTCCTGCTCCACCGCTCCACGGCTTCAGCTCTCTCTGGTTCCTATTTTCCTGCCCCTAGTTCCTGCTCCACCGCTCCACCGCTCCAGCTCTCTCTGGTTCCTACTTTCCTGTCCCCTAGTTCCTGCCCCCATGCCTACCCTGCTCATTGCCGATGACCACCCGCTGTTCCGCGAAGCCCTGAAGGGCGCGGTGCAACGCGTCATACCCGGCGTGCAGCTGTTGGAGGCCAATAGCGTCGAGGCCTTGTACGCGCTCGCCGAGCAGCACCCCGACGCCGACCTGGTATTGATGGACTTGAACATGCCGGGCGCGCAAGGTTTCAACGCGCTGGTGCACCTGCGTTCGCTGCACCCGCAGCTGCCCATCGTGGTGGTGTCCGCACGCGAGGAAGCCACCGTGATGCGGCGCGCACTCGATCATGGCGCTTTTGGTTTCATCCCCAAGTCCGCCGATTCGGACACCATCGGCCATGCGTTGGGCACCATCCTCGATGGCGAGCGCTGGGCGCCGGCCGAGGCGCACAACGTGCCGCCCACCCCGAATGAAGAACGCGAAGTCGGCCAGCGCCTGCGCGAGCTGACTCCACAGCAGTTCCGCGTGCTGCAGATGCTGGGCGTGGGCCGCTTGAACAAGCAGATCGCCTACGACCTGGGCGTCTCCGAGGCCACCATCAAGGCCCATGTCACCGCCATCTTGCGCAAGCTCGGCGTGACCAACCGCACCCAGGCGGTGCTGATGGCCGGTAAGCTGGCCATCGACGACGACGCCATCGTGCTGCCGCCGGAAGAAGACTGAGCGCCGAGGCAAGGCAAGCCCCGCAGTTTGTGGGAGCGGCATAAGCCGCGAAGCAACTGAACCTGCAGATAGCGGGCTGGCCTTCTCTCCAGGCAATCATCAAACAGCCAGACTCATGAATGGCGCTGTGTCCGGCGACCCGAATACATCAGCTTCGCGGCTCACACCGCTCCCATAAACAGCCAGCCATACAGCGCTGCATGAACCCCCGGTCTTTGTAGGAGCGGCGTAAGCCGCGAAGCAACCGCACCTGCAGATGGCGAGCAGATGGTCTCTCCAGGCAATCATCAAACAGCCAGACTCATGAATGGCGCTGTGTCAGGCGACCCGAATACATCAGCTTCGCGGCTCACACCGCTCCCACAAACAGCCAGCCATACAGCGCTGCATGAACCCCCGGTCTTTGTAGGAGCGGCGTAAGCCGCGAAACCACTGAACCTGCAGCTAGCGTGCTTGCGGAACTCCCCCCCAACAGCCAGCTTCCTGAATAGCGTTGTGTCCGGCACCCAGAATCCACCGGTTTCGCGGCTCACGCCGCTCCTACAAGCCGGACGACCTGCCACCGCCGCAGCTTGCTGCTACAATCCGCGCTCCCTTGGGGAGTAGCCTGCTTCCAGCAATGGAAGCGCCCACATCAACATACTCGGCCATTGCGCCGTGGTGTGGGCAGCCAGACCCGGTTGGCGAGACCAGCGGCATGCGTGCGCAACTACGGTTGGGCGCGGCGTGTGCCGTTTGTGTCCGCCCGACCCGGTAATCCTGATGTCACCACTCTCCATTGTTCTGATCGGCTTCGCCATGTCCACCGACGCCTTCGCGGCAGCCGTCGGCAAGGGCGCAGCCATGCGCAAACCACGCCTGCTTGATGCGCTGCGTGCAGGTTTGATATTCGGCGTCATCGAGGCCATCACCCCTATCATCGGCTGGCTGCTGGGCCGCGCCGCGTCGCAGTACGTGCAGGCCTTCGATCATTGGATCGCCTTCGGCCTGCTGGGGGTACTCGGCGCGCACATGATCATTGCCGGCCTGAAACCCGACGACGAAACCGAGGCTGACAGCGCCAACGACGAGGCCGGCGAGCAGCACAAGAGTTTCTGGACGCTGGCCGCCACCGGCTTCGCCACCAGCATCGATGCAATGGCCATCGGCGTGGGCTTGGCTTTCCTGGATGTGCATATCGGCGTGGTGGCCTTGGTGATTGGCTTGTGCACGATGACCATGGTCACCATCGGCATCATGCTCGGCCGCGCCTTGGGCGCACTGGTCGGCAAGCGCGCGGAAATCATCGGCGGTGTGATCCTGATCGTCATCGGCTGCGCGATCCTGTACGAACACCTGCATGCGGCAGCCGAGGTTGTGGGAGCGGTGTAAGCCGCGAACCTGTAGAGCGCGGCGATGCTGCGCTGGGACATTGCCGGTGAAGCCTCTGCCGAGCATGGCTCGGCACTACGTTTTAAGCCCCTCTCCTGCGGGAGAGGGGTTGGGGTGAGGGTGGCTTTGGCAGAGCGCAGCCATGCTGCGCTGGGGCATTACCGGTGAAGCCTCTGCCGAGCATGGCTCGGCACTACGCTTTAAGCCCCTCTCCTGCGGGAGAGGCATTGGCGTAAGGGTGGCTTTGGCAGAGCGTATCCATGCTGCGCTGGGGCATTACCGGTGAAGCCTCTGCCGAGCATGGCTCGGCACTCCGCTTTAAGCCCCTCTCCTGCGGGAGAGGGGTTGGGGTGAGGGTCGTTTTGACAAAGCGCAGCGATGCTGCGTTGAGGCATTGCCGGTGAAGCCTCTGCCGAGCATGGCTCGGCACTACGTTTTAAGCCCCTCTCCTGCGGGAGAGGGGTTGGGGTGAGGGTGGTTTTGGCAGAGCGCATCCATGCTGCGCTGGGGCATTACCGGTGAAGCCTCTGCCGAGCACGGCTCGGCACTCCGCTTTAAGCCCCTCTCCTGCGGGAGAGGGGTTGGGGTGAGGGTGGTTTTGGCAGAGCGCAGCGATGCTGCGTTGAGGCACTACCGGTAAGGCCTCTGCCGAGCATGACTCGGCACTACCGTTTCGGCTGCTAGCGGCGGCGTGGATCGTTCAACGCGGTGAGGAAGGCGCGTAGTGAGGCAGGCTTCACTGGCTTGGTCAGTACGCGGTAGCCGCGCTCGCGGGCCATGCGCTTGAGCTCGTCCCGGCCATCGGCGGTCAGCAGCGCACCCGGCAAGGGCCGTTGCGCGGCTTCGCGCAGGGCGACCAGGGTATCCAGGCCGTCGAGCCGGTCGTGCAGGTGGTAATCCACCAGCATCACATCGGGTTGCTCGCTCAATTTCTCCAGCGCCATGTCAACCGTGCTGGCGGCGATCACTTCCACCTTCCAGCGGCCCAACAAGGCACGCATGCCGTCGAGAATTTCCTGGTCGTTGTCCACGCACAGCACACGCATGCCGGCCAGCGAGTCATCGCCTCCGAATGCCGTCTGTTGACGCGGGGCCGGCACCGGCGCCGTGGGTGTAGGCACACGCGGCAAGGTGATGGAAAACATGCTGCCATGGCCGGGTTGGCTGCGTGCGTTCAAGCCGTGGTCGAGCAGGCGCGAGATGCGCTGGCAGATCGACAAGCCCAGGCCCAGGCCCTGCTCGCCCCAGTCGAAGGGCTGCTGGTAGCGATGGAACTCCTTGAATATCTGCTGCATATGGTGCTCGGGGATGCCCGGGCCGGTATCCCACACCTGCAGTTCAACCTCATCACCGCGCACGCGCAACGCCAGCACGATGCGGCCGCTACGGGTGTAACGCAGTGCATTGGCCATGAAGTTCTGCAGCACGCGCCGCAACAGGCGGCGGTCGCTGCGCACCCAGGCGGCGCGCGCGAACACGTGCAGGCGCAGGCCACGGCCCGCCGCCACCGGCGTGTACTGCGCCGCCAGTTCGCGCACCAGTACGCTGGCATCGAACTCGGTGATGGTCGGGCGCAAACCGCCTGCATCCAGGCGTGACACATCCAGCAGGCCATCGAGCAGCTCTTCGGCCGCACGCAGGGAGGCATCGACACGCTCGGCCAGATGCCGTTGCTCGTCGGTTTCGTGCAGGCTGTCGCGCAGCGCCGAGGCAAACAGGCGCGCCGCGTTCAGTGGCTGCAATACGTCATGGCTGATGGCGGCAAGGAAGCGCGTCTTCGATTGCTGCGCCGCTTCAGCCGCCTGCGACCGCTCGGCGACGCGCTGTTCCAGGTTCTCGTTGGCTTCCAGCAGCGCCTGCTCGGCGTTCTTGAAATCGGTGATGTCGTTGTAGCTGGTGACATAACCGCCGCCGGGCAATGCCTGGCCGCGCAGCTCGATCACCTTGCCATCGGCACCGGTGCGCTCGAACACGTGCGGCGAACCGGCACGCATATAGCCGATGCGGCGATTGATCTGCACCTCGGTGTCACCCGAGCCGAGTTCACCGCGTTCGGCGTTGTAGCGGATCAGGTCGGCAACCGGGCGGCCCACATAAAGCATGCCGTCCGGATAGCCGAACATCTGCTGATAACGGCGGTTCCATGCAGTCAGCCGCATTTCCGGATCGACCACGCTGACGCCGGCGCTGATGTTCTCCAGCGTGGTTGAAAGAATCTCGCGATTGAAGCGCAGTTCCTGCCCGGCCTCGTCCAGCACCGCCACCACTTCGCCCAGGTCCATACCCGAGCCGCGCAGCAGGCTGGTCAGCAGCAGGCGTGCGGAGGCGGCACCGATGGAGGCGGCCAACAAACGCTCGGTGAACTGCACCCAGACGCGGTCGGCGGCGGCGGCCGGCTGGAATTCGCGATCCAGCAACTGCGCCTGTTCGCCGAAAGAGCGCCGCGCACGGTTGTCGCCGATCACGCGCGTGGCCAGGGCCAGCAGATCGCGTACCTTGACGTGCGCCGGCCAGTCGCCCGCCACCACCGGGCGCTTGGCATAGGGATCCAGGAACGGCGCCGCACGCAGGCGTTCGGCCACATCAGGGCGCCAGCGCATCGACACCACCAGCATCGTCACGGTGTTGATCAGCAGCGACCAGAAGGTGCCGTGGGTCAGCGGGTCCCAACCGGTGAGGCCGAACAACTGCTGTGGTCGCAACCAACCGATGCCGAATGGCCCCTCCGTCAGCAGGCTGGCATCCAACCAGCCACCGTGGCTCAGCGCCGGCAACAGCAGCGTATAAGCCCAGACCAGGAAGCCGACCAACATGCCGGTTTCAACACCGCGCCGGCTCGCACCGCGCCAGTACAGGCCACCGAGCAGGCCCGGCGCGAACTGCGCCACCGCCGCGAACGCCATCAATCCATAGGCGGCCAGCATGGTGTCGTCATTGCTGCCGCGGTAATAGCCATAGGCCACCAGCGCCAGCAGCACGATCGCCATGCGCCGAATCCACAGCACCCGCGAGGCGACATTGGCAGCCTCTTTGTGGTCGCCACTGCGGCGCAGCAGCAGCGGCATCACCAGGTCGTTGCTGATCATCGTCGCCAGTGCGATCGACGACACGATCACCATGCCGGTGGCGGCGGAGAAGCCGCCCACATAGGCAATCAGCGCCAGGGTGGTGCTGCCGGCGGACATCGGCAAGGCCAGCACCAGAGTGTCGTCCGAGGCCAGGCCGGTGCCGAACAGCGCCGCACCGGCGGTGGCGATGGGCACGATCATCAACGAGATCAGCACCAGATAGCCGCCGAACATCCAGCGCGCACGGCGTACGTCGCCGGCATTGCCGCATTCGACCACCGCAACGTGGAACTGGCGCGGCAGGCAGATCAATGCAAGAAAACTGAGCAATGTCTGCGATACAAAGCCAACCGGCGGCATGCCTTCAAACAAGGCGCGTGCCGACTGCACCACCGAATCGCCACGGTCGGTGAGCCAGACGTAGGCGAATATGCCGATGGCCACCATCGCCAGCAACTTGATCAGCGACTCGACCGCGATGGCCAGCATCATGCCGTAATGGTGCTCGGTGGCATCGACCTGGCGGGTGCCGAACAGGATGGCGAACAAGGCCATCAGCAGCGCCACATACAGCGCCGGATCGGTCAGCAGGCCCTTGCCGGCGGCATCACCGGTCAGCACCTGCAGGCTCATTGCGACGGCTTTGTACTGCAAGGCCAGATAAGGCACCACGCCGATCAGTGCGATCAACGCGACCAGCGCGGCCAGCCGCCGCGAGCGGCCGAAGCGCGAGGAAATGAAGTCGGCGATGGAGACCACGTTCTCGCTGCGCGCGATCAGCGCCAGCCGCTCGATGATGCGCCAGCCGAAAATCAGCAGCAGCAGCGGGCCAAGATAAATAGGCAGGTAGCCGATGCCATAGCGCACTGCCGAGCCGACCGCACCGTAGAAGGTCCAGGACGAGCAATAGACCGCCAACGCCAGGCTGTAGACCACCGGGCGCAGCCACGGGCGGTCCGGATACAGCGGGCGGCGGTCACCCCACCAGGCCACGCCGAACAGCAGCGCGGCGTAGCACAGTGAGACCAGGAGCAGGATCCAGCTGGAGACCAAGGGTAGTTCCCATGCGACTTAGCCGGGCCAGTGTAGCCATTCCGATGGATCGGGGCTTCTTGAGGCAGCTGGGCGGACTTGGCGAGCGACGTACTCGAGCTGTCCAAAGCTAAGGAGCTTCGAGCTGCGCTCGTCTACCCCTCCCCGCCCTGCCCTGCGCCTTGCGCAAGGGCGGGGGCAGATTGCGAGCGCGAGGAGATTACTTCGGCTGCGGCTTGGCTCCCTCCCTTGTGCGCAGCACAGGGGAGGGTTGGGGAGGGGTGTTGTTCGCGATGGCGGTTGACGCGCTTGTCGTTTGGCACGCCACGTACTTTCTGAAGCACAAAGCTTCGAGCTGCGCTCGCCTCCCCCTCCCCCGCCCTCCCCTGCGCCTCCGGCGCAAGGGAGGGGGCAAAGCCTGGCGCATGCACGGTTGGCGACGCGTGTTTGGCTCCCCCAAACAAACAACGCCCCGGCGTTGCCGGGGCGTTGTCGATCAGCACTTCAAACTAAACCTTACTGCGCCAGCTCGAACCGCACTTCCACGCGGCGGTTCGGCAGCAGGCATTCCAGCAGTGCGGCACGCGGCTTGACGCCGTCGCACTGCTGCACCTGCTGGGTGTCACCGCGGTACTCGTAGCGGATCTTGTCAGCGGCCACACCACGACCGATCAGCAACTCACGCACGGTCTTGGCGCGACGCTCGGACAGCGCCTGGTTGTAGTTGAAGCCATTGCCCTGCATGCGGTCGGCATGGCCGACCAGGGTCACCCCGGCCAGTTCACGCTTCTCGTTGCCGATGGTGGCCAAAGCGCGGTCCACGCTTTCCAGCGAATAGGTGCGGATGTCCTTGTAGCCGTCGCGGTCGAACTCGAACAGCACGTTGGCGATCAGCGGGCCTGCTGCCAGCGGTGCAACCGCCGGGCCGGCCGGATCGACGCCGCACAGGCGGGCTGCAGTCTCGGCCTCGTTGACCAGGTCTTCGGCGATCTGGATATACGGCTTGGAGTGACGCCACTGCTGCTGGTTGAACTCGTTGCCGGCGTGCACCAGCTCCACTTCACCACAGGCCACCTTCTGCGATGCACAGGCAAAGCCCGGCGTGCCGTGGATGACTTTCAGGCGCTGCCAGAGGTCGGCACGCAGGTACTTGGCGTCGTTGACCAGGGCGGTGTCGGTGGGGATCGGCGAGACGCCGTTCTCCATGTCCACGATCAGCTTCTCCGACTCGGTCAGTGCTTCCTGCGGGAAGGCGCTGCGGTCGTTGCGGGTGTATTCGTGGAAGGACACATCCAGCCAGCACTGCGCCTTGGACAGGTGGTAGTCGCGGATCGGGCGACCGCCATCGTTCAATGCCTGGATGCGGCCCTGGGTCGCTTCGTAGGACTGCAGATCGGCGTGGATGGCTTCGTCGCTGATGCGCTTGGCCTGCGGGTTGAGCTGGGTCTGCTGGGCGCCGGCGGTACCGGCAACAGCGAAGACAGCAACTGCCAGCACGCAGCGCAGCGGACGGTTCTTGGTTTGCATAACGGTCATGGTGTCGTCCTCAGCGGGCCGGGTCGCGGTAGCGGACCGGGTCCCGGCGGAATAGGTCTTCGTCGAACTTGAAGCGCAGGCGCAGGAAGACGCCCTGCTGCGTGTACTCGTAGCCATTGAGATCGCTGTCGCCTTCAAAACCGGTCCAGTTGTAACCGGCCGACAGCCACAGGTTTTGCCGCAGCAGGCGGCCCACTTCCATGCCGTAGGCGAACTGGTTGGCGCCGTACTGGCCACGGAAGGTGGAACCGAGCACGCCGATATCCCAGTTCTCGGTGATGTCGTACACGACACGACCAGAGACCAGCACTGCGTTGAAGCTGCTGTTGACGCGGCTGCCGTCGCCATAGGCGAACTGGTCGCGCTGCCACTTGCCGGCAATGCGGCCGGTCAGCCACCACGGCCGCGACGGATGCCAGTCGGCGTGGGTGGAGACGATGTGCGCACGCGTGCGTACATCCTGGCTGGTGCCATCCACGACGTTGCCGTTGAGCAGGGTCAGGCCGCTTTCGTCGCGCTCGAGCTTGTACTCGTAACGCATCAAAGCATTGACCCGGTTGCGGTCGGTGTCGCGGTAGGCCAGGCCGAGCTGGAAGCGGTCCTGCAGCACGTCACCGCGTTCTTCGTAGTTGGTGGCCAGCAGGTAATTGCGGCCCAACAACGTCCAATCGCGGCTCAGCTTGCGGGCAACCATGAACTGCAGCAACGAGGTCTTGAAGGCCTCATTGGCATCGGTGGTGCCCGGCACGTCCTCGGAGATGCGGTGCTCGGCACGGATCGCGCCACGCCACAAGGGATTGGCGCTGTAATCCAGGGCCAGCGCCAGGCCGGTGCTGTCGCCGGTATCGCCCGCCACCACATTGACGCGTTCGATCGAGCTGCTCAGACGCAGGCCCTTGGCGATATCCCAGTTGTTGCGGATACCCGAGGCCGCCTGCACATCGCGGCCACTGACCGCATCACGCAGGCGGTATTCGGAGAATGCCTGGGTGTCGCGGATGTAGCTGCTGTCGATACCGAACACCAGCGCATCGGCCTCGCGGTCGGTGGTGGTGATGCCGTAGGCGCTGGTCAGGCCGGTCTGCTTTTCATAGCGGCCGTAGATGCGGCTGCGCTCGAACACCTGGTAGTCCATGCCGGCGGCAACGCGGTTGCGGTCTTCACCACTCACGCTCTGTTCGTACTCGGCGCCGCCGCTGAACTTGTCGTTGAAGCGGTAGCCAATACCAACGCGGGCGCTGTCCGATTCCAGCTTGGTGCCTACCGGCAGGTCACTGGTCATGGTGTCGCCGTTGCTGCCGCTGTTGATCACCATCAAGCCAGTGGCCGGGTCCAGCGCCTGCTGTCCATAGCCCAACGCGCCGCCGCCCGAACCGGTGGCGAAACCGCCGGTCAGGCCCGAAAGCTGGCCATAACCGGTGTTCGACCACGGCGAGGTGATGCCGATGGTTTCGCGGATGCTGCGCAGGCCGAAGTCCAGGGTCAGGCGCTCGGTGGCGCCGATGCGCACACCGGCGCCGCCGGCATCACGCTTGCCGCCATCCGGGTTGCGGTCTTCACTGCGCAGGGCTTCAACGTACAGCTCCAGGCGCGGGCCAACGGCGTAGGACATGCGGCCGCTGTATTCGCCACGGCCGCCGTACAGCGGCGAGGCCTGGTTGTTGAACTCCGGATCGGTACGCGCACCGAACAGGCGTGCGTCGAACTTGTCGCCATCATGGGCGAACTCGACGCGCCATGCGTCGCCTTCAACCTGGCCAGTGACATCTTTCAAACCCTGCGACGTCACCTGGTTGAGCGAGTTGGTGTTGACCTCGCTCTGGGTACGCGCGAACTCGGCCACCAGCATGGTGTTCTGGCCGAAGCGATAACCGGCGTTGACGCTGCCCATCTTGAACTCGGCATACGGGTTCTGGTCTTCGACCGCCGATGCGCCGACTTCGAGCTTGTCGGTCAGCTTGTACTGGCCATCGGCGCCGACCACCCAGAATTTCTCGGTCTGCTGATCGAGTTCATAGGTGATGCGCAGCGAGACCGGATTCAGATCGCTGTCGAACGAGGGCAGGAACTGGTTGAGCAGGATGCGCCCGGAGAACGGCTCGAAGCTGTAATCCACCAACCGTGCCAGCGACTTGACCGAAACAATGCGCGAGGGCTGGTTGCGGTCACGCACGATCATTTCGACGCGCTCGCTGCCTTCCAGCACCGCGTTGTTGCGCAGCGCATACGGGCCGCTGCCCTGGCTGCGGAACTCCTCGATGATCTGCCGCAGCGAATCCTCGATGGCGAACACATTGGTACGCACGCGCTCACTTTCAAAGTGCCAGCCCAGGCCGGTGGCGGTGCGGTTGTAGGTACTCAGGCTGCGCTGCGGGATCGGGCCACTGCCGCCAACGCCGCTGGTGGTCGCCAGGGTATCGCCGGTCTGGAAGTCGCCGTACAGCAGGTAGCTGCGCTTGTTGTCCACACGCACATACAGGCGCTCGGCCGAGCGCGCATCGAAGCCACGCAAAGAGGAGTCGCCGTAGACCGGATAGAACTCTTCCGGCTGGATGTCGCGCAGCAGGCGGCCGCGCACATCCTTGTCCGAGTCATAGGCGGCGGTGAGCAGATACTCACCCTTGATCTGCCCCTTGACGAAGAACGCGGTGCGCGCCGAGGCGCTGGCCTTGCCGTTGTTGAACTGCTTCTCCCAGCGACGGATGTCGCGGTCGAACGCATCGTTGTGCTGCACCGGCGAGATCAGGCTGGCGTTGGACTTGTTGCGGAAGTTCAGCACGCCTTCGATCAGACCGGTGGCGAGCATGTCGCGCATTTCCGGCAGGAAGCCAATGGTTCCCTGCGCGGTTTCGCCACCGGCAGTGATCCGCAGCAACACATCCTGCGGATCATGCGGGGCGATCAGGTCGAACTCGGCAACGCCGTTCTCGACTTCAAGCTGCACGCCCGGCATCACCTTGTCGGCGTCGCTGGCACCCGGGCCGAACTCATCGGTACGCGAACCCGGCAGACGGATGCGACCACCGCTGTTCTCGATGGTGACGAAGGACTTGCCGGCCAGCGGCTTGTCGTCGGCGCCGAGCAGATGCACGGTGATGTGCACCGGGGTCTGGCCATCGGCCGGCACGCCATCGCGGTCCACTTCCACCGAGACACGGTCGACACCGGCATTGCGGCTGTAATCCACCTCACCCGAGCGCGCTGCCACCACTTCCGGCGGCGCATCAAGGGTGGTCAGCGAACGCGGATACAGCGTGGTGCTGTCGCCGTTGACCGGCGTGAATCGGCTGCTGCTACCCACGTTCTGGGCCAGTACCGGCAGCGAGGCGGTGGCCAGCGCGCAGGCCAGCAGGCTTACGCGCGGCATCTTGCGCAGGGCGGTGCGGCTCATGGCTGCACCTCCTGCTGAGCCGCCGCGGACGGCGGGTTGGGTCGGGGTTGCACGATCGGTCCCTGTTTGGACGAGTCCGTGGCCTGCTGCGGCGCACGGACCGGCTTGCTGTCAAAACGCAGCTGCGACTGCCCGGTTTCGGTTTCCGGTGCGCGCACCTCACCCTGGGTACGACGCGCCTTCACCTGCTCCAAGAGCGGGTTGGAGCAGCTGCCCTCGACGAAGTCGGCGCGGTGCAGCTCACCGTTCTTCAGGTCGAGGAACAGGCTGTCGGCATCACCCAGGTTGCGGTTGCTGCTGGTGGTCAGGCGGGCGCCCACCGGCAAGGTGGACGGGTCCACCTTCAAGGTGTGGCTCTGCGGGGTCAGGCCGCAATAGCTGTACTTGCCTTCGGAATCGGAAATCATCCAGGTGCCGTTGGAGAAGTACATGCGCACGCCCGGAATGCCCAGCTCTTCGCGGTCCTGCACGTGGTTGTTGTTGCAGTCCACGAAGATCTTGCCCAGCACACAGGCTTCCTCGGTGAACACGCCACCGGTCACTCGCACGCGGTACTCGGCGCGGTTGGACGGAATCGAGCCCGGTACCGGCGTCATGCCGACCGGATCAATGCAGCCACCGGTGATCGAGCAGCCATGTGCCTGCGCACGGTTGATGCCATCACCCTGCTGCGCACCGACACCGACGCGCACGCGGTAGGTCAGCACCAGCTGTCCACCCACATCGATCGGTCCCAGGTTGAAGCCCAAGCGCGGGCCCGGCTTGCCCAGCGGGTTGTCCACCGCACGCCCACCCACGCGGCCAGTGCCGTCGATATAGGTGAAGCCACGCGGCAGCGTGTCGACGATGTTGACCGTGGCCAGCGCACTGCCGGCGGTCTGCCGCACGGTGATGGTGTACTGCACGGTGTCACCGATTTCAGCGGTCTGGCGGTCACCGGTCTTGGTGATGACCAGGCCGGTGGCTTCGGCGGTATCCAGCGGGATGTGGTTGTGCACGATGCCGGCCGTTGCCGAACCGGAGAACAGGCTCAGCCAGTACTGGGTAGGCGTGCCCACCGCGCCGGTCGGCGCATTGGCCTGCGGCTGCACCAGATGGCTGCTGCCAGCGGCACCGGCCGGGGACAGTGAACCGTCCTGCGGCGGGATCATCGACGACACGAACTGGTAGCCACCCGGCGGCGTTACCGTCAGGCGGAACTCACAGCGTGCCGGCGCGGCCGGGCCGAACATGAACTGGTAGTAGCCGCTGCTGCCCACCGTCATCGAGATCGCATTGCCCTCAATGCGGTAGCCACCGGCCATGGCATTGAGCACTGCGGTTTTCGGGTCGTAGCCATTGCACACGCCAACCGGCGACAAGGTCACGATCGAGCCCGGCACCGGATCACGCGTGGTGGCGTCATAGACCACGCCCGACGGATCCACCGGCAGGCTCTGCTGTGGCATGTGCACACCGGCTTCCAGCACGACCTGCAGCTGGCTGGAGCCGTTCTCGCTGATGCGGCAGGCCGAGGCACTGCTGCCGCTGATGGCCTTGTCGGCATCACAGGCCACGCCCATGCCACCGGCGGTTTCCTTGTTGACCGGCCATGCCCACAACACACCGGAGACCGGATCGCGGAACTGGATGTTCCACTTCTGCCCCGGCACCACGTCGCCAAAGCGATAGCTGCCGTCGGCGGCGGTGGTGGTGTTCTTGCTCACCACGCCGCTGGCCGCGTCGACCAGCTCCACGATCCACGAATGCAGGCGCTCGTCACCGCCGTCGAGCAAGGTGTCCTCGCTGCCGATGTCGAACCACACGGTGCCGCCAACCGACGCCGACAGCTGTACCTGGTTGGGCACGCGGCAGACGTTCTGGGTGATGGCGGTATCGCATACCGGCAGCGTGCTGACATCCCCTTCAAAGGTGTTGCGCTCGGTGGTGGTCGGGGTGCGGAACTCGTTCTCGCCGCCGCCCTCGATCAATACCGCATTGTTGACGGTGCCGGCCTGGGCCGCTTCCGCCGCGACATTGGCCTTGACGGTGATGTCCGACAACGAGGTCGCACCGGCGTTGACCACTTCCGAGCTGCGGCATTCAAAGCGGGCATCGCCCACCGCGCCGCTGCAGGTCCAGCCATTGCCGGCCGGAATCTCGGCCAAGCTCAGGCCCACCGGCAGGCGGTCCTTGATGATGTACTCGCCGAAGGACGGCTTCTGCCCGCCGTTGCGCACGCGGATGGTGTACGTGGCCACGTTGTTGACGGTGAACTTGACCGTGGTGGACGACTTGCTGACCAGCATGTCCGGCGAATCGCCGATCTCGCCGAAGTTGTTGTCGATCGACTTCGCGCCGATGGCCAGCGTGATCGCGCTGATCTTCGACGGCACGGTCGCCTTGTCGGTGGCCATGCCTACGCGCTGCCCGCCGATGGAGCCTGCCGTGGTGAAGCCATTGAGCGTTGCCGGCGGCTGGGTCGGTTCGGTCACCGCATAGGTGCCCGGACGCAGGCCTTCGAAGCTGTAGGCACCGTTCTTGTCGGTCTTCAGCGTCATGTTGACCGCCACGCCCATGTCGTCAGTGCCGGTCAGCACCACATCGACATTGGCGTAACCCACTTCATCAGGCTCGATGACGCCGTTGTCGTTGCTGTCGTTGAAGACGCGGCCGCTGATGCTGCCGGACGGCAGCTCGGCAAAGTTGTTGTCCACCGAGTGGGTGGTCACACCGAGCGTGATTGTGCTGATCACCGACGCCGGATCACCCTGCTTGCCAGCGGTACCGCCGGTGCTGCCGGGCACGGTCTTGCCGTCCACGGTATTGGCCGGCTGGGTTGGCTCGGTGATGGTGTACTGGCCCGGCGGCAGGCCGGTAAAGGCATAGCTGCCGTCTGGATTGGTGGTAATTGTTTCGCTGATCTTGGTGCCATCGGTAGCGGTGCCTTCCAGCGTCACCGTCACCCCGCCCAGGCCGTTTTCACTTGAGCCAACGATGCCGTCATCGTTCGTATCCAGCCACACCTTGCCGCTGATGCTGCTGTCGCGCGGCGTTTCACCGAACAGGTTATCGATGGACGCGCTGCCAGGCTCGGTCAGGTTGATGGCCGAAATGGCGCTGGGCAGCGTGGTCACCGGGGTCGCGGTGCCGGATGCGATGTTCGATACCGTGCCGGCCGTAGTGATGCCGTTGGCGGTGCCGGTCGGCTGATTCGGCTCGGTCAGCACATAGGTGCCCGGACGCAGGCCTTCAAACAGGAAGGTGCCGCCATTGGCGGTATTCACCGGCACCACCATCGTGGTGGAGACCGGGCCCAGATCGTCCACACCCGTCAGCTGGATCAGTACACCGTCCAGCCCGACTTCGGCAGCACCGCTCATGACGCCGTCGTTGTTGACGTCCATGAAAACCGTACCGGCCACGGAAACCGGCAGGATCTCGCCGAAGTTGTTGTCCGGCGAGGAACCACCGGCAGCGATGGCAATGCCGGTGATAGCCGACGGCACCACGCTTTTGCTGGTTGCAAGACCTGCGGTACCACCGGCACTGACGGAGCCGGCGTTGGTTGCACCGTTCAAGGTGGGTGCGGTGTTGTACAGCGGCTGGGTCTGCTCGGTAACCGCGTAGGTGCCACTGGGCAGGTCGCGGAACACGTACTTGCCGGCAACGGTCTGCTGCGCAGCTACTACTTCGCCAAACACGTTCAAGGTGTTGGCGCCCAGGCTGACGCTTACGCCGTCCAGGTCCGCGTCGGTCGGGTTGTAGACGCCATTATTGGTGGCATCCAGATAGATCCGGCCGCTGATGTTGCCCGCGATCTCACCGAAGTTCTGCGCCCGCAGACCCAGTACAGGCACTGGAATGGTATTGATCACATTGCTGGTGGCTTCCTTGCCACTGCGCAGAGCGATCGGCTGGGTCTGGCTGATCTGATACATGGCACCGGCAACCACTTTGCCAGAGGCCACGTTGAAGTCGACGAAGCCATAAGCTCCGCTGGTTGCATCGGTCGTTGTCGTGGACAGCAAGGTGGTACCGGTAGCGTCATACAAGTCGATCTGGACACCACCCAGCCCGCGATCCACGCCACTGTTGTAAGTGCCGTTGCCGTCATACAGACCAGTGCCGGTGGGATCTTCGCGGTCCACATAGACAACACCGGCTACCGATGCCACCTGCGCCTCGCCGAAGTTGAACTCGGTGCCGCTACCGGCCACCAACTTGATGTTGTCGATGCGCGAGGTATTGGTCGCAACGGTCTGGGTAGTGCAGATCGTGCACGGCACGCCGCCAATCCTGCCCGGATTGATCGCGGTGGGCAGATCCTGGTAACCGGCCGGCAACGGCTCACGCAGGCTGTAGGTCAGGCCTGGGTGCAGTTCGGTGAATTCGTAGTAACCATTTGCATCGGTTGTCTTCGAAGCGATCTGGTTGCCGCTCGCGTCCAGCAGCTCGACGGTGGCCGGGCTGATGGCCGGGTCGGTGCCCGCATCACGCACATTGTTCAGGCCGATATCCGCATAGACATAGCCGGACAGCGTGACTGCCTGCACTTTCGGGAAGTTGTAGTTGATTGCCGTAGCACCCTTGGTACCGATGGTGCCAAGGTTTGCCACCACGCCCGGAGTAACCACGGCTACATACGTGGAATCCACCGCAGCCAGGTACGAGCCGGGATTGAAGGTTGCCGAATCGTTGCCGGTGGTCGGCGGCGCCACCAGGCCATTGCTGTAACCGGCCACGTGACTCTGGGTGACGGTGTAGCCAGCGGCATCGGACGGCGGCAGGTTGTCGAAACGGTATGCGCCACCGCCCGCGGTGGTCAGCGTGCGGCTCACCGCCGTGCCGTTGAAATCCTTGCCGCTCAGGGTAATGGTGACGCCGTTGATGCCCGTTTCGGCGCCCTGTTTGATGCCATCGCTGGTGCCGCCATTGCTGTCCACGAACACGACGCCGGCAATCGACAGGTTGACCACGTTCAACGGAACGGTGGTGGTGTCGTTGACCGGGTTCGGATCGATCTGCTCGGTGGTGACCTTGGCGGTGTTGTTCGAGGTGCCCAGCGGCGCGGTGCTGCCTGGCGGCAACGCGTCCCAGCGGGACGGCACGATGATGCGCACGGTGCCCAGGTTGCCGCTGGCAAAGGTCACATCGCCGACTTCACAGGTGATGGTGCGCGACGCCAGCGTGCAGAGGCCGGTGCCGTTCTGCGAGGCACCGGTGAACGCCGGGCCGGTCTTCTGCCAACGGATCTGCGCTGGATCGGTGACCACCACACCCGCAGGCAAGGTGTCGACAATGACGGTACCGCCGCCGCCGTTCGCCTTCGCACGATCGCGGGCAAGGCTCTGTCCCGAGCCATGGTTGGTGGCAGTCAGCACGTACCAGAAATCCTGCTTGATGCTGACCACGTCAACGCTGGGGGGCAATGCCACGCTCGGATCAAGGCTGGGCGCGGTGGCGACCATAGTCTTGACCACGCCCATGTCCGCGGTCATGTACAGCGTGGTGGTTTCGGTGACGTCGTTGTTGCCCGCCTGGGGATCGCGCTCCGAAGAACTGACCACGACCTGGTTGTTCACCGTGTCGCCGCTGGCACCCGGTTCGGTTTCATAGCGGTAGCGCAGGTAGACGTACGACTTGTTCTGGCCGGTGGTCGAGGAGATCACGCCGGACGCGTTGTTTCCGCCGTATCCCGCGCCAGGCAGGGTGCAGATCACGTGCAGCTTGGCGGTCTTCGCCGCATTGCCGGTCACGGTTGCCGGGCCCTGTACCGCACAGAGCGTCGAGCCGTAGGCGGCATCGCTGGTCGATGAGGTGGCCGAGGCCCCGACGAAGCTGACGGTCTTGCCTTCCGGCGGGGTCAGCCAGTCGTTGGCAATCACGTTGGTAGCGATGGACGGGCCACCATTGGTGACCTCCAGCATATAGGTCAGTACGTTCTTCGCCGGTTGGGTGCCGTCGTAGCCGATCGGGTCCTTGAACGTGTCGAACACGTCCTTCTTCTGCACGGCGAGGTCAGCCTCGCCCTGCTTGAAAGTGAGCTGGGCATCCTTGGTGTCATCACGGACATCGGTGTTGCTGTTGTAGATGAAATCACCATTGGCATCGCTGCCGTGGTAATCGGCACCGGTACCGGTAGCGATGGTGAAATTGCCTGTATTGTCGAAATGACGGCCGGTGTTGCCGGTATTGACGTTGGGGCGAATGGTGATGTTGAGAGTCTGCGCGCTGCCTGCGGCGAAGTTTGTCGCCGGGCAAGCGACCGTCAAGGTCTGCTCCAGTGCGGCGTTGCTGTTGGAGTAGGACATGCCGCCCTGCCCCTGGGTTTCGACGATGCCAGCATCCTTGCTGACAACAGCGCAGCTCACATTGCCGGCCGTTTTCGCATCGATCAGCACAAAGCCTGCGTCGCCCGCGAGCAGCTGGAAGGTGTCACGCATGACCACGCCCGGCACTGCCGAGGGACCGTCATTCCTGTATTCGACGCGGTAGACCGAGTTGACGCCGGCCTGGCCGTCATCACGACCGGTGGTGATGGTTTTGCTCTGCGTCTGCATGTTCGCGTAGCGCTCGGCACTGACCCAGTCGCTGGCGTAATTGTCCGTCCAGTCACCTTCGCCCAAGGAGTTGGGCTGGGTACCGTCGATGCCGACACCCACCGTATTGCAATGGAAGTGCGGTTGGTTCGTCGCAGCCGGCGGCACGTTCGGGCACGCGGCAGTCTTGCCGACGCTGTCGACAAGGAAGCCCGGTGAAACGTCGTCGGTATGGGTCAGCTTGATGGTGATCGTGTTGACGGCACCACTTGCCATCATCGTCGCGTTGGAACGGCAGATGACGGTTTCCGCGGCCGTGCAGGCCCAACCGGCGGTGTTGGTCACCGACGCCTTGGTGAAGTTTGACCAGCCCGGGATCTTGTCGTTCACCACCACGCCGGCGGTGGCATCGCCGGTGTTGGTGACCGTGATGATGTAGCTCATCTCGGTGTCGGTAACCTTCAGCACGCGGTCGCCGGCGGTCGGAGCGCGGGTTTCCTTGCTCACCTTCAGGTTGGCGATGCCCTGGGTGACTGCCACGCCATTACCACTGGCGCAGTCGTTGGCGGTGACCTTGTCAGCGTTCACGCCCGTGCTGGTAGTCGGTTCATTGGCAATCGCCGAACCAACATAGCCGTTCGGCATGGTGCCTCCGGTGCAGGCATTGTTGACCAGCAGAGCGCCGGCGCCGCCTGTCGGCAGCTCCCGCGCACGGGTGATCAGTTCCAGGGACTGCGTCTGCCCGAGCGTGAAAGGATAGGCCGCAGCCTTCAGCCGACAGGTCACCAACTGGCGGACGCCGCTACTCCACGCCGCAGGTACGGCGGTACAGTCGAAGCTGCCGTTGCGGACACTCTTGAATTCTTCGCCTTCAGCGAGCAGTTCCTGGATCTCGGCGTTGCCGATGACATCGGCCGGTCCGTTGTTGCGCAGCGTCAATGTCGACAGCATGTCGCTGGCCACGGTATTGCCTGCAGGCACCTTGTTCGGTGCCAGCTCGGGATCGGTCAACGATTGCAGGTTGACCTTGCTCTTGCCCAGTTCCAGGTCGGCACCATCGGCCAGCACCGAGACGGTGGCGCTGTCGCTGTCATTGGTGGTAACCGGGTCTTCAAGCAGGGCCGAATCCACCGTTGCCGACGCGGTGTAATCGCCGGGTGTGGCCGGCGCCGTGCTGTTGATGGTGATCACTTCGCCGCTGGCGGACTTGCTGAAGCCCGGCTGGCGCGTACAGGTGAAGAGCACCGGGTCTGCACCGGCCACATCGGGGACGCATGCCCAACTTGGCGCCTGGCTGACGTCCACACCGTTCCACGGCATGCCTGCAGGCAGGCTGCCCTTGATGACGGCATCGTTGACGGTCTCCGGGCCCTTGTTGGTGACGGTGATCTTCAGATCCAGCGGCTGATCGGTGGTGGCCGGACTCTTGCTCCACGCAATATCCACGCCCAGGTCCGCACCGGCCCTGACGCGGGTGTCAGCCTGGGCCGGGTTGTTGTTCGGCTGCGTATCGATGGTGCCGACCGAGGTGACCAGCGCGTGGTTGGTGACATCACCGGCCGAGATGTCGGCCTTTGCCTTGAAGCTGAAGGTGGTGGAGGCATTTGCCGCCAAGCCAGTGGCATGGGTGGCGGTGGTGGTGGCAGCATTCCAGGCCCACCCTGCTCCCGCTCCCTGGAAACTGCCGGCGACCACAGTGAAGCCGGACGGCAAACTGTCGCGGACGTTGAAATTGCTCGCCGGGCCGGGGCCCTTGTTGGTGACGGTCAAGGTGTAAGTGACTTCACCGCCACCAATGACACTGCCGGGCGCCGCCGGGTTGCTGGTCTTGACCAGTTCCAGATCGGCCGAATCGGTCAACGTGGTGTTGTCGGACAGCTTGTTGTTGCTGATATTGCTGTCGCCCTGGAAGAACGCATGCGTCGCCGGATCCAGCGTCTGCACACTTTCATTGAGCGTCGGCGCCTGGCTGGCCAGGCCCACCGCGCCGTGCACGCCGACGACCGACTTGGCCATGCCGCTGGTGGCCATCTTCAGCTGGAATGCCTGGGTGCCCAATGCAGGCAAGGAGGTAAACGTGCAGACAATGCGCAATGCGCCGGAGGTTGCTGTCTGGCTGGTGCAGTTGGACGGGATTTCGTAGACCGTCATGCCCGGCGCCATGTCGAAGACCGCCGCAATGCCCAAAACAGGGCTGGCCTCGATGTTGGCGATCACCGCGTCATAGACGACGATGCCGCCCAGCGGCGTCAGGTTGCTGCCCTCATTGGTGCCGGAGGGGTCGCCATTGGCCATCAGCCAGGGGCTGGTCGAATCCTGGAACGAGGACAGGCCGACGTTGTAGGCCAGCGCGGCAGGTGCTGCTGCCATCAAACCGGCCATCAATCCCAATGCCGCCAACCCGCGCAGGCCACCATGGCACGCCTTCCGCAGCCAGCTCCGCGACGGGCGTCCCGCTGTAGGCACATCGAAAGAGTGACTGACGTCGCTGTCCTGCTTGAATTGCTTGTTCACCGTGCAAACCTCGTGCAAACGCTGCGCGCACGGGCCGCCAGATGGCAGCCCGGGGAAAATTCGTGTGGTCAGGCAGTTCGCCCCAAAAACGAACTACCGAGGCGGCACCGTGGGGGTGCTCGTGGTGGCGGCGATTCTTACGGCGTGCCGGGGCCTATTCAGTTCCGTTATATGACGGAAACTCTCACTCGCTTGCGCAGCGGACCTGAGGCATGGCGCCTCACACAGCTATCACGTTGATTTAACTTGGGATTCACTTATATCGACTGTCACAAATGTGAACAGGCGCATCTTCAAATCAGTGAATCAACCCTGAATTTAAAAATGTGAACTAGGCCGTCAAACGGTAACCGGCACCCCGAACTGCGCGGACCGGAAGGGTACAGCCGGTAGCGGCCTGCACGCGGTTGCGCAGGCGGTGCACCAGCACTTCGATCCGGTGCGGGTCGAAGCTCCAGGGCTGGTCGGTAAGTGCGGCGATCAGGCGTTCACGGGCCACGGTTTCAGCCGGCGAGGAGAACAGCAAACTGAGAAATGCGCGCTCGGCCTCGGTCAGCGCCAACACCTGCCCGTTGGGCCCGCGCAGGTCCCAGCCGTCGGATTCCAGCGACCAGCATGGGGCGGCGTCGCCGCCGGGCCCTGCGTTTTCCATCAGTTGGGCGGCTTCACCGGGCAGGCGCCGGCGCAGGCTGTACAGCTTGGCCGCCAGGAACTCGGGGTCTGGCCGGTGCGGCAGGCAGGCATCGGCGCCAGCCCACAGGCCATCGGCGATCAACTGCGGGGTAAGCGGGTCCACCAGCAGCACCACACCCAGATCATCACGTCGGCGCAGGTGCTCGACGGTCTCGACCATGCCGGTGCGGACCCGTGTGGTATCGATCACGACGATGTCGCAGGGGATGATCACCAACTCGCGGTACAGCGCTTCGACGCTGTCCAGGGCCTGGATCTGGGCACCGTAGGGCAACAACGGCTGCAGCAGTTCCAGGTTCCCAACAATCCAGATACGCAACGGCGCCAAGGCCATGGGATTGGCTGCGCCAACAGGCGCAAAGTTCAGATCCGATGCCACACACTCTCCCTGTCGGGCTCAAGTAAACAGCCCACGTATATCTAGGATTTTAGCTTAGCGTAATGTCAGTTACCGCTGAAACGGGGGTACACGGCGTTTTATGAACGAAAAGGGCGGCACTTTCGCGCCGCCCCTCGCCTGCGATTTTACTCCGCCGGCACGCCCATTTCCTGCAGCAGCGCCGGCGCCGGGTAGACCTTGGCCAGCAGCCAGCGCAGGTAACGCATGTCCACGTGCACCGCGCGCTTGTAGCGCGGGTCGAACCACCAGCTGGCGCTGACCGATTCCCAGTTGGAGTCGAAATTCAGGCCAATCAGCTCGCCCTTGGCATTGAGCACCGGGGAACCGGAGTTGCCGCCAGTGGTGTCCAGGTTGGTCAGGAAGTTGACCGTCTGGGTCTTCAGGGCCGGGTCGGCGGTACTGCCGAAATCCCCCTTGGCAATGGCCGCCAGCAGCGGCTTGGGCGCGTCGAACGGCACCGTATTGGTGTTTTTCTCGACGATGCCGGCCACGGTGGTGACCGGCGCATAGCTGACCGCATCACGCGGGTGCAGCGCTTCGACCTTGCCGTAGCTGATGCGCAGGGTGCTGTTGGCATCCGGATACACCGCCCTGCCTTGGCTTGCGCGCCAGGCGAACAAGGCCTGCATATAGGACGGGCGCAGGCGCAGTTGTTCGCCTTCGCGCTCCTTGCTGTCGCGTTCGGCGTTGAGCTGGGCCATCACCAGCGCCGCGGCCACCGAAACCAGCGGGTCGGCTTCGATGAAACCGCCTTTGCGCGCGGCCTCGAAGCGCGACAGGCGCTGCGCCTCGTCGCCCAGCTTGGTCTGTGCGTACAGCTCGTCCAAGTGCTTGGCCAATTCGGCAGGGGTGCGCCCGAACAGGTTGTCGTAATGCGCATCGCGCTGCGCATCCGGCAACTGCTGGTAGCGGGTCAGCAATGCGGTGAGCAGGGCTTTTTCGACGGTCGGGTCGTAGCGGCGCTGCACCTGCTTGAGCACGCCTTCAATCAAGGCCTGGTCACGCTGCTGGTAACCGGCCTCACGCTCGGCGTCGGGCTTGAGCGATTCCACCCGCAGCCGCTCCAGCAGCAGCGCCGAGCGCAACAGCTGGGTCTGGCTGGACATCAAGGTGACCAGGAATTCGCTGCTGCCAACTGCGCGCTCCTCCGCCAACGAGGCAAACAGCGCGTCGATATCCGCCTTGTACTTGCCATCGGCGCTGGCCAGCATCGCCTGCTCATCCTGCGCACGCTGGCTCTTGGCATCGCTGCGCAGCAGGCCTTCGAGTTCACCGGCGGCACGCTTGCGGTTGTTCTTCAGCGACTGCAACTGCGAGGCATAGCGGGTGCGTGCATCGGCACTGGTCTTGCCCTGCGCTTCGATCACATCGATCAGCTGCTGGAACACCTCCACGCGGCGCGGCAGCACGCTATCGATCTGGTTGGCGAACTCGCCAGCGGTGCGCAGCCGATAAGTAGTACCCGGGTAACCGGCCAGCATCGCGTAATCGCCTTCCTTGGGACCATCCAGCGACATCTTCAGATGTGCCGGCGGGTGGTAAGGCACGTTGTCCTTGCTGTACGGCGCAGGCTTGCCGTCCTTGCCCACATAGGCACGCAGCAGGGTGAAATCGCCGGTGTGGCGCGGCCACATGAAATTGTCGACTTCGTCGCCGTAATTGCCGATCGCGCGCGGCGGTGCATAGACCAGGCGGATATCGGTCAGCTCCAGCTGGCGGATGCGGTAGAAATCGCTGCCGTAGTACATATTGGCCACCGAGCAGCGCACACCGCCCTCGGCCTCGCAGTCGGCGACGATGCGCTTGCGTGCGCTCTCCACCGCATCGTAGTAACCGCGACCGGTCTTGCCACGCGCGTCTTTGAGCACCTCATCGGTGACCTTGTCGAAACCCCCCGTCACCAGCACCCGATAATCGGGATTGGCGGCGCGCTCATCGTCGCGGCCTTGGGCGATGAAGCCGTCATCAATGAAATTGTGCTCTTTGCTGGCGTTGTACTGGATAACGCCATAAGCCACATGGTGATTGGTCAGCAGCAGGCCGTCGTCGGAAACAAACGCGCCGGTGCCGCCGCCCACCCGTACCACCGCACTCAACGGCGGCGCGGTGACATCGGCCAACTGCGTCGGATCACCCTTGAAGCCGGCTTCCTTCAGCGTTTTGGCCAGCTCCGGCAGCTGCGTCGGCATCCACATGCCTTCGTTGGCGTGGGCGGCAACAGCGGCCAGGCTCATGCCCAGCGCCAGCGCGGCGGTAAGCGGTTTACGCGTCATCGGAACTCCAGCGGATTACAGAACAGCCGCCGACAGTAGCGGCGCGGGCCAAGAGCGGCAACCGCCAGCAGTCACACCAAGGCCAACCAGAGCCTGCATGGGCTACGTCAGGAGGCTGCCGGAAGAGTGGGGCATGTGGGAGCGGCGTGAGCCGCGAAGCCACTGAGGTGTGGCTTCGCGGCGAAGCATCTTCGGTCAGCGCTATGCGCCAATGGCTGCGGTGGGAGTGCTGGTTTCGCGGCTTACGCCGCTCCTACAACACTCCGTGACCTCAACGCTCCTTGCGCCAGTTCACCGAGCCGCGGTTTTCAACCGTGGACGATTCCACTTCGATATCGAAGCCGCGACGCAGCAGGTACTTCAGGGTCAGCACCGAGCCGCTGCCGACCAGTGAGACGCCGTAGCCGATGTAGAGCTTGGGTGTGATGTACTTGCCCACGCCGATCACCGAGCCGCCCAGTGCGCGCGACTGGCTGACGCCTGCATCATCCAGGCCTAGCTTGGCGCCCACCTGCGCGGCCAACAGGCCGCTGCCCGCCGACAAGGCCGCCGAGGCCGCGTTGACCTGCTGTGCCTGGTCGCTGCTGGCCATGCTCAGGCTGCGCCCCAGCACCAGATAGGCCAGCGATTCGGATTGCGACATCGCCGGATCGGACCACACATCCACCCTCGGCTGCTGCGCGCGGCCGGTGACGGTGATGCCGGCGGTGACATCACCAATCGCGCGTTCGGCCTTGATGTTGATGCGCGGGTCGGAGACCACGCCGTAGTTCCACAACAGCTGGCCATCGGTGATGGTCAGGTCCTGGCCGTAAGCCTTGTAGCGGCCGCTGACTTCGAGGCCGCCGTTGGCGGTCATTTCGCGGCCCGGGCGTGCGCGCACCTGCATGCGCCCGGTCAACGCGCCCTTCAGGCCGAAGCCACTCATCTTGACCTTGTCGCCAAGGCTGACGGTCAGGTCCATGTCCAGCGGCGAGGACGGGCCTTCTTCCGGATCCACCGGGTCCAGCACCACGATGTCTTCCGACGACGAAGTGCCGCGATCCAAGCGTTCCAGGTCCAGGTCCGCCTCGGGCACGTGCACGCTGCCGCGCAGTTCCATCGCGGTACCGGCCAGCGTGAAGTTCAGGTCCGGATTGGCCACCACACGCAGTTCGCTGGTATTGGCGAGCAGCACCTTGTCGCCATGGATATGCAGTTGCAGCGGCTGCGCATCGCCAAACCAGGACAGGCCACCGTCCACCTGCAATGTCCCTTCGCCACCGGTCTTGGCCGAGGCGCTGATGCGCGCCGAACCATCCGGCTGGGCGGTGAAGGTCCCCTTGCCCTCGCTCAGGGTCAGGCCCAGCGCGGGAAGTTCGCCGGTGAAATCGCTGAGCTTGGCTTCGCCGCCCAAGGTCGGCTGCGAGCGCGTGCCGCGCAGGCTGACGTGGCCTTCGATCAAGCCCTGGGGCCGGACCAGGTCGGGCGAGAACAGCTCCAGCCAGTACAGCCGCGCGATGTTCATGTACAGCTCGCCGGTGAGCGCCGCGTTGGGCTCCCAACCGGTCTGCACCTTGGCGTCGATGAAGCCGTCGCCCTTGAAACCGACACCCAGGTAGCCCTTGATGCTGTTGGGCAGCATGTCCACGTTCAACGAGAAGTTGTCGTAACGCACCAGTTCGCCGCGCGCGTTGTCGCCCAGGCGGATGCCGCCTTCGGCCGAGGCCACCTTGAAGGCGCCTTCCCAGGCATTGCCACGCGGGCGGATGTTGCCATCCAGGGTGAGGTCGCCGCGCAGGTACATGCGGCGGCCTTCGTTGGGCGGCAACCAGGGCTGCACCAGCGCAAGCGGCAGCGCGTCACCGCGCAGCTGCAGGCCGTCGCGCGGCCAGTTGGCGGCGACGCACAGGGCACCGCCGGTGTCCGCGCCCAGGCAGGCTTCGGACAGGCTGAAGTTGTTGCCCTGCACGTTGAACGCCGCCGGCTGCAGCAGCTGCCAGGGCGCACCCTTGACCGGCGCGATGCGCAGCGATGCCAGCTCGCCGCGCCAGGCCTGGCCCTGCTGCCGCACGCTGCCGCTCAGTGCCACCGCGCCCAGTTCGTTGCGGGTATCGGCATCGAGCTGCAGGTTCTGCACGCTGCCGCGCGCATTGATGTTAACCTGGTCCAGCAGCATGCCCACCTGCACCGCGCTGCCGTGGACCTGCAATGCGCCGCTGTCGCCGCGCCAGGGCAGGCGACCGGTGATGCTGATCTGCTGCGCCTTCCAGTCGTCCCACTGCAGGCCGTTGCCGCGCAGATCGGCGCTGATGTCCGGCTGGCTGGGCGTGCCGCGCAGCTGCACGGTGCCGGCCAGGCTGCCGGTGCCACCGGGCAGCAGATCGGACAGATGCAGCGGCGTCAGCCGCGCATCCACGTCCAGGCGGTCACCCACCTTGCCCTTGGCCTCGATCTGGCTGTCGCCCATCACCAGCCGCACATTGCCTTCGCCCTGGTTGCCCTGCAGCGCCAATTTTGCGCGTGCATCAACCCGGCGGCCACGCAGCATGCCGTTGATCTGCGGTACGTCCAGGGTGGCTTCAAAACTCATGTGGGTGCTGCCAGCCACCGCCGGCAACTGCTTGCCCTTGGAAGCCAGCGTGCCGGACAGGTTGCCTTCCCAGCCCGGGGCGAAATAGCCCGGGTCGAACTTGGCAAGGCGCGCTTCCACATCCCAGGCCAGCTCGGGCGCCCACGCCGCCGAGCCCTTCAATTCCATCGCGCCACCGGGGGTGGTCGCCTTGAGCCGTTCGATGCGTGCCTGCTGGTCGTTGCCACGCACATCGAAATCCAGGTTGGCGTCCTGTGCTTCGCGCGACACATCGGCCTTGCCGACCGCGGCCCAGTTCTTGAGGTTGCCGGCCACGCCCAGCCGCGCTTCCTTCAGGTGCAGTGGCACCGGCGTGCTGTCCGGCGAACTAGGATCCGGCTCGGGCGTATAGGTGAGCTGGTTGGCCACCACCGCGAAGTGGAAGCCGGGATTCTGCGCATCACTGAAATCCGCAGTGCCCTGCAGCCGCACGGTGCCGCCGAAGGCTTCGGCAACCAGCGGTGCGACCGTCAGCACCTGGTTCTCGATGGCGACGTTGGACGGCGCCAGCACCAGTTCGTTCTCGCCCTGGCGTACGCGGCCCTGCAGCTTGGCCTGGCCACCGCGCCCGCGTGCTGTGAAATCCAGCGCCAGCGGTGCCGGGGCGTCGGCCAGGAACTGCGCCGGTACCACTTGCCCGATGTCCAGCTGCTCGCTGCGCGCGGCCACGTTCCATATCGGATCGGTGCGGCCGTCCAGGACCAGGCTGATGTGCAGCGGCTTGGGCGCATAACCTGCAATGGCGACTTCCATATGCGCCAGGTCACCGCGAGCGACCAGGCCCAGGCGTGCCGCAGGCTGGCCCGGACGCGGCGGCATCAGCGCGCGCACGGTCAGGTCGGTGGCGTAATCCTCGCGCGGCAGGTAATGGCCGTCGATGCGGAAATCACCCAGGTTGCTGTTGACCTTGAGCTGGCTGGCGGTGAACTCGCCACTGGCCGCTTCCAGCCCACCGCGCACGCGGGTGATGTCGATGATGGGTTGCTGCAGCTGGGTGATGCGCAGGCCGTCGATCACGATGGTGTCGGCCTGCAGGGCCAGCGGCAGCTCGATGGCCGGCAGCACGTCGGGCCAGCGCGGCAGCTCGAACGGCTTGTCTTCGGAGGGGCCGAGTTCCAGCGTGGCGTCGCTGATGCGCAGTGCATCCAGGCGCAGCTTGCGGCCCAGCAGCGGGCGGATGTCCGGATCCAGATAGGCCTGGGCGGCAGTGAAATGCAGGTCGTTGTAGCGGAAATCCAGGTCGTGCAGGATCAGCGGCCCGGCCAGCGGGCCTTCGGCCTTGCTCCAGGTCAGCGAGGAACCCGCCGGCAGCCGCGCTACCACCTGGGCCAGCAATACCTCGCGCCCGGCCACCGTCTGCAACAGCCAATACAGGGCAAACAGGCCCAGCAGCACCAGCGCGGTGATGGTGATGCCGCTGCGGATCGCCAGCGTGCGCAGGCGCGCCTTGCGCTTGGCCCGCAGCTCGGCGATGCGTGCTTCGCGTTCTTCCGCGCTCACCTCGTCGGGACGGCGGCTCACAGGTCCGCTCCGATGTTGAGGTAGAGCTGGAACTGCGAATCGGGGCTGTTCAAGCCATGCGCGATATCGATGCGGACCGGGCCAACCGGCGATTTCCAGCGCACGCCGAAACCAACGCCGGTGTGCAGATCAATGGTGTTGTCGAAGGCGCTGCCGGTGTCGACGAACACCGCGCCGCCCCACGGGCCGCCACCGAAGTAATGCTCGTATTCGGCCGAGCCGACCACCAGATTCTTGGCGCCGAGTGCGAACTTGTCAGGCGCCGGCGTGCGTGGGCCGACCTCTCGGTAGGCATAACCGCGGATGGAGCGGTCGCCACCAGCGAAGTAGCGCAGGCTGGGCGGCATCGAGACCAGATCGCTGGTCCAGGTGGTGCCGGCCTGCCCGCGCAGGATCAGGCGATCCGCGTCGCCCACCGGTATATACCAGCGCAAGGTGGCGTCCGCCTGGATGAAGCTGGTATCCGAGCCGGCGCCTTCGATGCCACCGCGCATGGTGGCATTGCCGCTCAGGCCACGGCGCGGGAAGCTCTTGTCATCGACATCGACGTAGTCGGCTGTGAGCTGTGGGTAGACCAGGGTTGAATAGTTGTAGACCGCTGCGTTGAACGCATCGCCGGAGCTGTAGCGCCAGCGCTCGCGCAGGGCGTTCATCGACACGATGGCGGTCCAGTGCTCGTTGATCTCGCCACTGCGGCTGGCGATCAGCTTGATGTTGCGCAGGTCGATGTAGTCGGTCTGCTCGTCGTAGGCGCTGACCGCATAGGTATACCAACCATCCAGCCAACGGAAACCCGGTACCCGGTAGCTGGTGATGAAGCTCTTGCGCTTCTGCGCGTAGTCCAGCTGGGTGGTGAGCTTGTGCCCACGCCGGTTGACGTAGCGACGCTCGACGCCGCCGCGCACACCCGGGCCACTCTCGCTGCCGTAGCTCAGACCGGCGGTGTAGATGGTGCGCTTGGCGCGGGTCAGCTTGACGTTGACCGGTACCTCGCCGCTTTCATCGGCCTGTTCCGGGTGCGGCTGGATGTCGATGACGCTGAAGTAGTCGAGCTTGGTCAGCGACTCGCGCAGGCGGTCGAGCTTGCCTTCATGCCAGTAGCTGCCCTGCTCCCAGTAGACCAGCGGCTCGAACAAGTCCGGGCGGAAATAATCCTGCTCAAAGGAAATCGGGCCCATGTTGTAGCGGCGGCCGCTGTCCCAGGTGAGGAAGATGTCGGCGGCGTTCTCGGCACGCGTCACTTCCACCTTGCGCTGGGTGAAATCGGCATCGAAATAACCACGCTCGGCCAGGCGCCGGGTGATCTTGATCTTGCTGGCTTCGTAGTTGACCGAATCGAAGACCTCGCCGGTCTTGGGCTGGAAGGCCTCAATGTCTTCCTGCAGGTACTGATCGCGCGAAGCCGGGCCGGTGATGGCCAGTTCCTCGGTACGCACCTTGATCTGCTCGCCCTTGTCGACCTGGATCAGCACCTGCAGGGTATCGCCGGTGCGCGGCGCTTCCACGGTGATCTTGGGGTTGTAGAAGCCGAACGGCTCCAGCGCCGTGCGCGTCTGCCGCTCGGCCTGCGACAGCAGGTATTCCAAGCGCGATTCGCCCTGCACCTTGCCGATCGCATCGTAGACCGAGAGTGAAACCTCGATATTTTCGATCATCTCGGCGTCATCACCCTTGTCCAGACCCTTGATCTGGACTTTTTCGATTGTGCCACGGGCATGGGCAAGCGGAGCTGCTGCCAGCAATGCCAGAAACAGAAGGAGCGGGGTGATTCGAGATAGCTGCATGCGCGTCAGCATACCGGTCCGAACATGACCCGCAAAATCACACGACCCTCATTCCGCCATCCCTGTAGTGCCGAGCCATGCTCGGCAGAGGCTCTACCGGTAACGCCCTTGCCGAGCATGGCTCGGCACTACATTGGCGCGCTGCGTGCTCTGTAGATCTGCTTGCCGGCCCGCAAAGCGATCGACTCGCTTTGCAGATTTTTGGACGATCGAGGATCGAACAGGTAATCGACCGGCCACGCCGCCAAGCTGGTGCTTGGTAATCGGAAGCTGCGCCGTCGGCGCACGCATGGCTGCCCATGCGGAGCGGGGATGGCCCGAGCTGGCCGAATGGCGCGCTGCGCCCGAGGCGGCATGGCTGCCGCAAGCCCAGCGATCGCTCGGCACCGCCCATTGCCCCCAGCGGCGGCCAGCCGCCCTGCCGAAGTGTGCCGATCATCACGCCACGTTGACGGGTACAGTTAAATTATCGTAAACACCCAGCCGCTCCGGTTCCTAGAACACGTGGTGTAGCTGTCCCGGGTTAGTGCGCTCCTGCAGGGAGCGACCGGTTGACTGGGCCAGGCACTTCCACAAGTCCAGGTACCCATGATGAAACGACAACTCCTGAGTACGGCCGTGTGCACCGCCCTTGCCGCGTACACGTCCTTTGCGTTCGCCCAGACCCAAGACGAGGCCAGCAAGCGGAACGTCGAGACCCTCGACAAGATCACCGTCACCGGCTCGCTGATCCCCCAGGTACAGATCGAAACCGCCACCCCCGTCACCTCGATTACCGCCCAGGACATCCAGAAGCAGGGCTTCAAGGACGTCTACGAGGTGCTGCGCTCGCAGCCGCTGGCTACCGGTGCGGTGCAGGACAGCCAGTTCTCCGGCGGCTTCACCTCGGCGGCCAAGCCGATCAGCCTGCTCGGCCTGGACCCCGGCTTCACCCTGGTGTTGATCGACGGGCGGCCGATGGCCGACTACCCGCTGCTGTACAACGGCCAGAGCAACTTCGTCGACCTGGCCAGCATCCCGACCTCCATGGTCGAACGCATCGACATCGCGCCGGGCAACCAGTCCTCGGTCTACGGCTCCAGCGCGATCGCCGGTGTGGTCAACATCATCCTGAAGAAGCGACTGGACGGCACCGAGATGAGTTTCCGCATCGGCGGCTACGACGGCGGTGGCGGCGGCAACCAGCGCTTCCAGCTGACCAGCGGCCACAGCTGGGACAAGCTCGACCTGACCGCCGGCCTGCAGCTGAGCAACCAGGACCCGATCTACGGCTTCAACCGCAAGCACTTCGACTCCACCAACGACAACCCCGACACCGCCGCCCGTTACGGCAGCCGCACCTTTGTGCACAACGCCAGCAATGGCGCCTATATCGATCCGGGTGCGGCGGCCTGCGCACCGCTGGCCGGCCTGTTTGGTGGTACCACCATCTATGACACCCGCCCGGGCCGCGGCAACTACTGCGGCAGCCGCTATGAGCCGGGCTACTCGACCATCCTCAACAAGGAACGCAGCGCGGCCGGCTACGCCAACCTGAACTACGCGCTCAACGACAGCACCGATATCTACGCCACCTTGCTGATGAACCGCACCAAGAACGAGAGCAACTCGGGCTCGCGCTTCTGGCAGCCATCGCTGGATACCAGCGGCTACATCTTCAACGGCCTCACCGGCGACCTGGAAAGCTATCAACGCATCTTCTCGCCGGAGGAAACCGGCGACCTCAATTTCAACAACGAGCGCCAGACCGCCGACTCCTACAACATCGCCATCGGCATCAAGGGTCCGGTCGGGCAGTCGAGCTGGGATTACAACGCCTACTACGCGCGCTCCGAATACCAGATCGACAGCCGTCAGTGGTGGCCGTTGAAGGACAAGATGGAGGACTTCTTCCGCGAACACTTCCTCGGCCCGCAGCTGGGCGAGTACTACGGCTACCCGATCTACGAGCCCAACGATGCTGGCTTCTACCAGGCGCTGACGCCTGAGCAGTACCGCAGCTTTCAGGGCGAGATCCGCACCAAGTCCAAGACCTGGACGCAGAACGTCAACCTGCAGTTCACCAACACCTCGCTGTTCACCCTGCCCGCCGGCGATGTCGGCTTTGCCGGCGTGCTGCAGGCCGGCCAGCAGTCATGGACCAATCCCACCGACTCCCGCGTGGTCAGCGACCAGTTCTGGGGCCTCAGCGGCACCCAGGGCAAGGGCAAGCGTGACAACTGGGCGGCAGCGGTGGAACTGCGCGTGCCAATCTTCAGCAAGCTCACCGCGAGCCTGTCCGGCCGCTACGATGACTACAAGAACGACGGTGGCGGCAGCGATTCACGCGCCACCTACAAGGCCGCGCTGGAGTTCCGCCCGATAGATGCGCTGCTGTTCCGCGCCAACTACGCCACCGCGTTCAAGTCGCCGGACATGGCCTACGTATTTGCCGGCGACAGCGGCTTCTATACGTTCGTGCCGGATTACTACCGCTGCGCCACCGAGCAGCCGGGCGTGCCGATCAGCCAATGCACGCTCAACGATGAGCAGGTGCGCGGCTCACGCTCCGGCAATGGCGACCTGAAATCGATCACCGCCAAATCCTGGGGCGGCGGCGTGGTCTGGTCACCCAACAGCAGCTTCACGGTCAGCGCCGACTATTACCGTATCAAGATCGACAACAAGGTCGCCGACCTCGACCTGGACCTGCTGCTGCGCAATGAATCGGCATGCCGGCAAGGCCAGCTTGATGCCAGCTCGCCCACCTGCGTTGATGCCCTGCAACGCATCGGCCGCGCCGGGCCCAATGCACCCCAGCCGAACCAGATCAACACGGTGGCGGTAAACCCGATCAACGTCGCCAAGGAAGACGTCAGCGGCGTCACCGCCAACCTGGACTATCGCTGGGCCACCGACAGCTGGGGCAGCTTCATGCTGGGCGCCCGCTACAACGTCACCCTCAAGCACGAAAGCCAGCAGTACCCGGAGGACCCGGTGATCGATCTGCTGCGCGATCCGTACTACTCCTCCGAGTTCAAGAACATCTTCAGCGGCACGCTGGGCTGGCAGATGGGTGACTGGACCACCACCTTGTACGGCATCCGCTACGGGCGCACGCCCAACTTCGCCGCGCAGGACACCACCCAGGGCTATGCCGCTGATGATGCCGGCAAGGTCAAGGCATGGACCACCTTCAACCTGACCGTGGACTATGCGGTGACTGACGATGTCTCACTGAGCGTCACCGCCAACAACCTCACCGGCGAGCGGCCACCGCGTGATCGCACCTATACCAGCTATCCGTACTACAACATCTTCAACTACAACGGCTATGGCCGCTCGTACATGCTGGAGATGAACTGGCGGTTTGGTCGCAGCCAGTAACGTCATCCGGCAACGAAAAGAGGAAATGGAAAGGGGAACAGGAGCGGCTACGGCCGCTCTTGTTTCATCCGCCCGCCTGTAGCCGTTCGTGCAGTGGCGCAAGTTGGTCGGCATAGCGCCGCCACTCCTCGACGTTGCGCGCGTGCACCGGCTCGCGCACCTGCACGCTGCTCAAGGTCGCGGTCGCTGCGGCATTGCGGGTCAGGTCGCTGCCACCCTGCTCAGGCGCCAGGCCACAGCTTTCCAGCACCCGTGCAAGCGCTGCATCGGGGTCGGCCACCATCGCTTCGTAGTCGATCTCCAGCACGCGCCTGGGCAGATGCTGCTGCCAGGCCTGCATCAGCTGCGCATGCGCCGCGTGGTGCGCAGCCAGGGCGTCGAAGTCATAGCTGTAGCCATAGGAATCACCAAACATGGCGCGGTAATTGGAGAAACACACCGCCATCGGATCGCGCCTGACGTAGACGATCACCGCCTGTGGCATCGCGCGCGCGATGGGGCCGGCCAGCAGGTAGTTGGGCGGCAGCTTGTCGATGAAGCGCCGTTGGCCATTCAAACGCCAACGCGTCTGCCGGAGATACCCCTCGCCAACCGCGGCGTAGTCCAGCGTTGGCAGCGCCTGCAGCAAGGCCGGATCCAGCAGCGCGCGACCGGCCTGATCGGCAGCCCAGCGCAGCTGCTGGGCGAAGTCACCCAGTTCGCCTGCAGAGGCAATCTGCGAATGATTGCCGAGCATGCGCTCAAGTACCGTGGTGCCCGAGCGCGGCATGCCGATGATGAAGATCGGCTGCGCGCCGTCATCTTGTTCCGCTGCGCCGGCCGCGTTGAAGGTGCCCGCTGCTGCCAGCCTTGCCATCGCCTCGTGCTGGGAGCGGTCCGCCATCCGGTCATGACGCAGGCGCCGCCACATCACCGCATTGCCCTGCCGCAGTGCGTCCCAGGCTTGTGCGAACTCACCCAGATCTTCCAGTTCCTTGTACAGCGCGAACCACATCGCGGCCGCATCTTCGCTATCGGCTGCAGCCACCTGCAGTTGCCTGCGCAGGCCATCGAGGTGGTTGTCGTCTGCATGCCAGCGGCGCAGTCGTGCGCGCGTCAATGCGGCGCGGCCATGGCCGGGATGCAGTTCCAGGCAGCGCGTCAGCGCCTGCTCGGCCGCGTCCAGCTCACCGTTGAACTGCAGTTGCACGCCGAGGAAGTACTGGAAATCCGGGTTGTTGAAGCCAAGTGCGGCGGCGCGCTGCATCAGCCGCAGGGCATCGGCATGCAGCCCCAAGGACTGCAGCACATGCGCCAATGCCGCCAGGGTTGGGCTGTCATTGCATTGGGCAACGCAGGCATTGCGCATCAAGCGCGCCACGCTCTCGCTGTCGCCTACCCGCAGCAGCGCCTGCGCCACGCGCAACAGCAATGCAGGGTCGCGGTAATCGATGGCGGCAGCCTGCTGCAGCTGCTGCACGGCCTCACGCAGCCGGCCCTGCGCCAATACCGTGCCGGCCAGCATCACCCGCGCATAGGCATGCGCGGGTTGCTGCGCCAGCACTGCCAGCAGATGCCGGCGCGCCTCCGGCATGTCACGCCGGGCCAGAGCGGCCTGAGCGGACTGCCAGGAGGCGCCGGTGTCCATGCGTCAGTTGGACAGGTGCTCGATCGCCGCCACGCTGCCGAGGCGGTCGCCGAGGGTGCGCAGCAGCGCCAGTCTGTTGCCACGCAGTGCCGGGTCTTCAGCGTTGACCATCACCGCGTCGAAGAACGCGTCCACCTGCGGGCGCAGCCGGGCCAGGCGGCCGAGCACGGCCACGTAGTCCTTGTGCGCCAGCGCGGTGCCGGTGTCGTCGATGGCGGCGACCACCGCTTCGGCCAGCTCGCTCTCGGCCGGCTCACGCAGCAGCGCCGGATCGATGCTGCCCGGGATCTCACCATCGGCCTTGCGCAGAATGTTGCGGATGCGCTTGTTGGCCGCGGCCAGTGCCTCGGCTTCCGGCAGCTGGGCAAAGGTGCCGATGGCATCGATGCGGCGGTCGAAGTCGTACAGCGAGGCCGGCTTCAGTTCGGCAACGGCGTTGAAGTGGGTGGCCGGCACGCCCTTGTCGGCGTAATAGCCCTTCAGGCGGTCGACGATGAAGTCGTGCAACTCGCCGGCATCGGCCTGCACCTTGCGCTCGGCCAGGCCGGCGTTGGCCGTGGCCAGCAGCGCCGGCAGGTCCAGGTCAAACCCCGACTCGATGATGCTGCGGGCCAGACCCAGCGCGTTGCGGCGCAGGGCGAACGGATCCTTGTTGCCGGTCGGCTTCAGGCCTGCGGCAAAGCCGCCGGCCAGGGTGTCCAGGCGCTCGGCAATGGCCAGCACCTTCCCCAGCGGTGACAGGGCGATGTCATCGGCGGCAAAGCGCGGCTGGTAGCTCTCGTCGATGGCCAGCGCCACCGACGGCGATTCGCCACCGGCAACAGCGTAGTGACGACCGGCGATGCCCTGCAGTTCCGGGAATTCGTTGACCATGCGCGACTGCAGGTCGTTCTTGGCCAGCTCGGCGGCACGCTTGGCCTGCACCGGGTCGGCGCCCACCTGCGGCGCAATCACCTGCGCCAGCGCGCTGACGCGCTGCACCTTGTCGGCCACACTGCCCAGCTTGGCCTGGTAGGTAACGGTCTTCAGGCCTTCGCCCATCGCCACCAGACCCTGCTTGAGGTCTTCGTCGAAGAAGAACTTGGCATCGGAGAAGCGCGGGCGGATGACCCGCTCGTAGCCCTTGGAAACTTCGGCCACGTCCTTGGATTCGATGTTGGCGATGCCGATGAACTTCTCGGTCAGCTTGCCGCCGGCATCGAGCACCGGGAAGAACTTCTGGTTGATCTCCATCGTCTCGATCAGCGCTTCCTGCGGCACGGCCAGGAACTCGCGTTCGAAACTGCACAGCACCGCCGCCGGCCATTCAACCAGGTTGACCACCTGCTCGAGGTTGTCGTCGGTGATGCGGGCCACGCCGCCGGCCTGGGCGGCTGCGGCATTGACCTCGACCATGATGCGCTCGCGGCGTGCGTCGGCATCGACCAGCACATTGGCCGCCTTCAGCGATTCAACGTAGTCGTTCGGCGTGCTCAGCCACACCTGCTTGTCGGCCATGAAGCGGTGGCCGCGGCTGAAGCGGTCCGAGCTCAGGCCCAGCAGCTCGGCCGGCACGATGTCATTGCCGTGCAGCAGCACCAGCCAATGCACCGGGCGGGCGAAGGCGTAGTCGTGGTTGCCCCAGCGCATCGGCTTGGGGATCGGCATCGCAGCGATGGCTTCGCGCAGGATCTCCGGCAGCAGGCTGGCGGTCTGCGCGCCCGGGGTAACCGAGCGCAGCACGAAGCGCTCGCCCTTGGCGTCGGTGGTGCGCTCCAGCGCGGTCCAGTCGATCCCGGCCTTGGCGGCAAAGCCCTGCAGCGCCTTGGTCGGCGCGCCATTGGCGTCCAGCGCGATGTTCAGGTACGGGCCGAACACTTCCGAATGCTGCTCGGGCTGCTCGGTTTCCACGCCCGGCAACAGCACGGCCAGGCGACGCGGGGTGGACAGCGGCTTGGCATCGCCACGCTCGAAGGCCACGCCTCGCTTGGCCAGGCCATCGATCACGCCATCAAAGAAGGCCTGCGCCAGGCCCGGCAGCGCCTTGACCGGCAGCTCTTCCACGCCCAGTTCGATCAGCAGCGGTTTCATCTCACTCATATGACGTCCTTGCGCACCGACAACAGGTCGCTGCGCCCAGTTTGGGGGAATACGGAAACTTCAGATGCCGGCGCAGGGCGTCGTTGCAGGAACACCATCACCAAGCCTGCGACCGGAGCAAGCACCCAACCAAAGATCAGCCAGAGAACCGCACTGCGACCGGTTGCGCGCGCCCATGCGGCGAGCCCGATACCGGCCAGGAAGTTCACGTAGCCAACACTGGCAAGGCCCTCGATTCCGGCAAAGCTCATGCCACTGCGCTCTTCGCTGCGACCGCTTCCAGCCGCTTGGCCTCGTACAGCTTGGCCACCGCCTGCGACAGCGTGCGCACGCGCAGGATGTAGCGCTGGCGCTCGGTCACCGAGATGGCGCGGCGCGCATCCAGCAGGTTGAACGAATGCGAGGCCTTGCAGACCTGTTCATAGGCCGGGAGCGGCAGGCCGGCTTCCACCAGCTTCTGCGCTTCCTTCTCGCAGGCGTCGAAGCGATGGAACATTTCTTCCACGTCGGCGTACTCGAAGTTGTAGGTGCTCTGTTCCACCTCGTTCTGGTGGTAGACATCGCCGTAGGTGACCGGAGTGCCGTCGGGGCCGTAGGTCCAGATCAGGTCGTAAACGTTGTCGCAGTTCTGCAGGTACATGCAGAGCCGCTCCAGACCGTAGGTGATTTCGCCCAGCACCGGCCGGCATTCCAGGCCGCCGGCCTGCTGGAAATAGGTGAACTGGGTGACTTCCATGCCGTTGAGCCAGATTTCCCAGCCCAGGCCCCAGGCGCCCAGGGTTGGCGATTCCCAGTTGTCCTCGACGAAGCGCAGGTCATGCACCAGCGGGTCGATGCCCAGCGCCTTGAGCGAATCCAGGTAGAGCTGCTGGATGTTGTCCGGGCTCGGCTTCATCGCCACCTGGTACTGGTAGTAGCGCTGCAGGCGGTTTGGGTTTTCGCCGTAGCGGCCATCGGTGGGACGGCGCGAGGGCTGCACGTAGGCGGCATTCCAGCTTTCCGGGCCGATCGAGCGCAGGAAGGTGGCCGGATGGAAGGTGCCGGCGCCCACTTCTAGGTCCAGCGGCTGGATCAAGACACAGCCCTGTTTCGCCCAGAAATCGTTGAGGGTCTGGATCAGTCCCTGGAAAGTTATCGAAACGGGGGGAGTCGCGGACATGCTGCCTGAGCCGTACGTAAGGGGTGCGTTAGTATAGCGACCGACCGCGCGATGGCCGCGCCAGCAAGGGGTTTGGGGTGGAAAACGCGGCTGTAGAGGGCTCTCAGGCACCATCACCGCAGGTGGCTATCGCCCCGGGAAGGCTGCAGTTTTCCAATATCGCCGGTGCTTTGCTGGCCGACGGGCTGGTCGCCGCGCATGACCAGGAGCGGATCCGCTTTTCCGCCCAGGGTGCGCGCAATGCCAGCGAAGTCCACCCGCTGGTGCTGCTGGCCAACCTGAAACTGGCCGCCGCACAGGGTACTGGCGAGCTCAGCCTGGAGCGGCTGACCGAGTGGCTGGCCAACCGTACCCATAGCCGCTACCTGCGCATCGACCCAACCCGCGTCGACGTGGCCGGCGCCACCGCCGTGGTTTCCCACGCCTATGCCCGCCGCCACCGCATCCTGCCGCTGGCGGTGGACAGCGAGCGCGTGCTGGTGGCCACCAGCGAGCCGATGGCGCGCGACTGGGTGCCCGACCTGCAGCATCTGAGCCGGCGCCGCATCGACATGGTGCTGGTCAACCCGCTGGACCTGCACCGCTACTCGATGGAGTTCTTCGGCGTCACCCGCTCGGTGCGCAACGCCCGCAGCGATAACCGCGACGGCAGCAACAGCAGCGGCCTGCCCAGCTTCGAGCAGCTTGTGGAACTGGGCCGCGCCGGCGACGTCAATGCCGACGACCACCATGTGGTCAGCATCGTCGACTGGTTGCTGCAATACGCCTATGAACAGCGCGCCAGCGACATCCACCTGGAGCCGCGCCGCGACATGGGGCGGGTGCGTTTCCGCATCGATGGCGTGCTGCACAAGGTATTCGAGCTGCCACCGTCGGTGATGACCGCCGTGGTCAGCCGCATCAAGGTGCTGGGCCGCATGGACCTGGCCGAACGCCGGCGCCCGCAGGATGGCCGCATCAAGACCCGTTCACCGGGCGGGCGCGAGGTGGAAATGCGCCTGTCGACCATGCCCACCGCCTTTGGCGAGAAGTGCGTGATGCGTATCTTCGACCCCGACTCGGCCTTCAAGAGCATCGAGCAGCTCGGCTTCAGCCCGGAAGAAGCCGCCGGCTGGCACGAGCTGGTGGCTCGCCCGCACGGCATCGTGCTGGTCACCGGCCCCACCGGCTCGGGCAAGACCACCACCCTGTATTCCACGCTCAAGCGGCTGGCCACGCCGGATGTGAACGTGTGCACGGTGGAAGACCCGATCGAAATGATCGCGCCCGAATTCAACCAGATGCAGGTGCAGACCAATATCGATCTGGATTTCGCCGCCGGTGTGCGCACCCTGCTGCGGCAGGACCCGGACATCATCATGATCGGCGAAATCCGCGACCTGGAGACCGCGCAGATGGCGGTGCAGGCCTCGCTGACCGGCCATCTGGTGCTGTCTACCCTGCATACCAACGATGCGCCCTCGGCGATCACCCGCCTGCTCGACCTGGGCGTGCCGCATTACCTGATCGCCTCTACCGTCAACGGCGTGCTGGCACAGCGGCTGGTGCGTACCCTGTGCCCGCACTGCAAAGTGCCAGACACCTTGAGCGACGCCGATTGGGCACCCTTGCGTCATGCCCATGACGCATTACCAGATGTGGTCACGGCATATGCCCCGGTCGGTTGCCTGGAGTGCCGGCGCACCGGTTACATGGGCCGGATCGGCCTGTATGAGTTGCTGCCATTGGGTTCGCGGCTGCGCGCACTGATCACCCGCGACATGGATCTGGCCGGATTCAGCAAAGCCGCCGCTGCTGAAGGGCTGCGTACCCTGCGCCGCACGGGTCTTGAAAAGGTAGCCGCAGGGCTGACTACAATCGAGGAAGTCCTGTCTGTCCTGCCGCCCTCGGAATGAAGCCCCAGCCGTTCTTGATCGTTGAAACCGGGCAACCATTCCCGACCCTGCGCCGTTATGGCCGCTTTCCGCACTGGATCCGCGTCGCCGCCGGCCTGGAAGAAGCCGACACCGTGGTGGTCAACGTCGAGCGCGGCGAGCAGCTGCCCGACCGCGGCGATTTTTCCGCCACGATAGTCACTGGCTCGGCTGCCTTCGTCACCGACCGCGCCGACTGGAGCGAGCGCAGCGCCGACTGGCTGCGCGACGCCGCCCATGCCGGCATGCCGCTGCTGGGCATCTGCTACGGCCACCAGCTGCTGGCTCATGCGCTGGGCGGGCAGGTCGATTACAACCCGGCCGGGCGCGAGTCCGGCACCATCCAACTGGAACTGGAAGCCCCGGCCGCGGCCGACCCGCTGTTCGCCGGCCTGCCGGCCAGCTTCCCGGCCCACGCCACCCACCTGCAGACGGTACTGCGCGCGCCTGAAGGCGCCACCGTGCTGGCCCGCTCGGTGCAGGACAACTGCCACGCCTTCCGCTGGGGCGAGCAGGCCTGGGGCCTGCAGTTCCACCCCGAATTCGCCACCCACCACATGCGCGGCTACGTGCGCGCCCGCGCCGACTGCATCGCCCGCCACGGCGGCTGCGCCCGCAGCGTCGCCCGCGAAGTGACCGCCGCCCCCCTGGCCCGCCAGCTGCTGCGCCGCTTTGTGCGGCATGTGCGGCGCGAAGCGCACTGAGGCGGTCGGGGCTGCGGGCCTGTGGGAGCGGCGTCAGCCGCGAAGCTGATGGTGTGTAACCGGCTCCTGTAGTGCCGAGCCATGCTCGGCAAGGGGCTCTACCGGTAAAGCCTCTGCCGAGCATGGCTCGGCACTACCGACGGCAGCACCCCTCCCCAGCCCTCCCCTTGCCTGCGGCAAAGGGAGGGGGCGAAGCCGCCCAGCCCCCCGTTACTTTGTCCTCATAAACCCGAGCCGGGTTTCAGGCGATAATCCGCACAGCGCCGGCCTGTTGCCTGCGCCCTCCCCCGTTTCGGAATTGCAATGAGCGAGATTCGCAAGGTACCTGCCTCGGCCGGTGCGGAATGGCTGCTGACCGGCTTCGGCCTGCTCAAGCGTGCGCCCATGGCGCTGGGTTCGCTGGGCATCCTGTGGGGCGTCGGCACCTCGTTGGTGCTGTCGTTGTCGATGCTGGTGCCGGCATTGGGCACGGTGGTGCAGCTGCTGCTGTTGCTGGCCGGGCCGTTGTTCATGGGTGGCCTGTTGTGGGCCATCCGCGAGGTCGACGAAGGCCGCGTCGCCAAGCCTTCGCACCTGCTGCAGGGTGTGCAGGAAGGGCGCGCACCGCAACTGCTGGTGGCCCTGCTGCCGCAATTGTTTGCCGCGCTGCTGCTGGGCACGCTGCTGCTGGTGCTGGTTGGCACCGACGGCCTGCAACAGCTGTCGGTGGTGATGGTCAAGATCAATGAGCTCAGCCAGTCCGGAGCGCAACCGGATCCGGCGCAGATCGAGGCGCTGGTGGCGACCCTGCCGGCCGGCCGCATCCTGCTGTGGCTGCTGCTGTTGCTGGCCAGCTTTGTCGCGCTGACCCTGGCCCTGTTCGTGATGCCGCCGCAGGTGATGTTCGAACGCGCCGGTGGCATGCACGCGCTGCGCGAAAGCCTGCGTGCAAGCCTGCACAACCTGCCGGCCATGCTGGTGTTCTTCGTGTTGGCGTTCATCGCCATCTTCGCGATCTATTTCGCGGTGATCATCGTGGCCTTGATCATTGGCCTGATTGCCGGCCAGGTGGTGGCCATGGCGATTGCCCAGCTGCTGCTGATGGCCGTGCTGATGCCGGTCTTCGCCGGTGCGGTATACGCGGCGTGGAAGCAGATGCTGGCCCCGGCCAGCGCCGCTGGCCCGACCCCGCCGCCGGTAAGCAGCGGTCACGTGTTTGAAGCATGAAGTAGCCAGGAACGAGGGCCTAGGAACGAGGAACGAGTAAACGCAACAGCGCGCGAGCTGCTGCTTTGCTGTTGCTCTCACTTGTTTCTGGTTCCTGACTTCCAGTTCCTGACTTCTTCCCGTTTGCGCTTTGCAGCAATCACGTGTTTGAAGCATGAAGTATCTAGGAACGAGGGCCTAGGAACGAGGAACGAGTAAACGCAACAGCGCGCGAGCCACTGCTTTGCTGTTGCTCTCACTTGTTTCTGGTTCCTGACTTCTCGTTCCTGACTTCTTCCCGTCTGCGCTTTGCAGCGGTCACGTGTTTGAAGCATGAAGTATCTAGGAACGAGGGGCTAGGAACGAGGAACGAGTAAACGCAACACCGCGCGAGCTGCTGCTTTGCTGTTGCTCTCACTTGTTTCTGGTTCCTGACTTCTCGTTCCTGATTTCTAGCTCCTGGCTTCTTCCCGGCTGCGCTTGATCATGTACATGGCCTGGTCGGCCGCATGCAGCAGGGCATCCACCTCGGCGCCATCCGCGGGGTAGGCAGCCACGCCGATGCTGGCCGCGATGGCCAGGGTGAGATTTTCACCATCACGCATATAGTGCATGGGTGCCTGCAGGGACTGCGTCACCCGCTCCATCAGGCGATGGGCGTCGTTGATGTCATCGAGTTCTTCCAGCACCAGGGCGAACTCATCGCCGCCCAGGCGGGCCACGGTGTCGTTCTCGCGCAATGCACCGCGCAGCCGCGCGGACAGCTCGATCAGCACCGCATCGCCGGCAGCATGACCCCAGGTGTCGTTGACTTCCTTGAAGCGGTCCACGTCCACGTACACCAGCGCGAACATGCCGCCATGGCGCTGCGCACGGTGGTGCGCGCTCTCCAGCCGGTCCATGAACAAGGCGCGGTTGGGCAGGCCGGTGAGCATGTCGTGCATGGCCAGATGGCGCATTTCCTGCTCCATCTGCTTGCGCTGCTCCACTTCGATTTCCAGTTGGCGGTTGCGCGCGGACAACTCGCTGAGCGCGTCACGCAGCGCCACCCGGTGCCGGTACAGTTCCAGGAATACCTGCACCTTGGACAGCAGGATGGTCGCTTCCAGCGGCTTGGCCATGTAGTCGACCGCGCCGAAGCCATAGCCCTTCAGCCGATGCACGTCATCGGCATAGGTAGCCGTGACGAAGATGATCGGGGTCTGCCGGGTGGATTCTTCCTGCGACAGGATCTCGGCCACTTCAAAGCCGTTGATGTCCGGCATGTAGACGTCCAGCAGCACCAGCGCGAACTCGTCGTCGAGGGTGGCCTTGAGCGCATCGTTGCCCGATGCCGCCTCGACCACTTCCACGTCGAGCTTGGCCAGCACCCGCCGGATCACCAGCAGGTTGGCGGGGTTGTCATCCACCGCCAGGATCTTCGGGCGCGGCGGCGGGGACGGCTTGGCTACGAACATAAGGCTTCCAGCAAAAGGGAAATATCAGGCAACGGCAGGCAATGATCGGCACCGCCAAGCTGCAGCGCGGCGCGCGGCATCACCGGGACCTGCGCGGTATGGGGGTCCTGCACGATGACCGTACCACCGCCCCTGCGCACCCGCGCACAGCCCTCGGCGCCATCGGAGTTGGCACCGGTCAGCAGCACCGCGATGAGGTGTTCCCCCCATACTTCGGCGGCGGATTCAAACAGCACATCGATCGACGGGCGCGAAAACGCCACCCTGGGATCCACGCTCAGCGCGAAACGGCCGGTCCGTTCAAGCAGCAGATGATAGCCGGAGGGCGCCACGTAAATGTGATGAGGTTCCGGTTGCTGGCGTTCTTCGGCCTCGCTGACCGCCAACCCGCTGCGGCTGGCCAGCAGCTCGCAGAACACCCGCATGTCTTCCGAACCGCTGTGGCAGACCAGCACCATCGGCACCGGCAGCGGGCCCGAAAGCCCGCCCAACAGTTGATGCAGGGCCGCCAGCCCGCCGGCCGAGCAGCCAACCACAATTGCCTGTGGTGGCAGCCCGGAAGCGGTTCTCAAAGCAGCCCCGCGGTATTGCGGTACAGCCGCAGCTCGGCGTCGATCGGGGCGAAATCACGCGCACTGGGGGCAAACCGGATCGACTCGCGGTTGCCCAGGCACAGGAAACCACCGCGGCTGAGGCTGTTGCGGAACAGGCCCAGCACCCGGTCCTGCAGCGCGTCGGAAAAATAGATCAGCACGTTGCGGCACAGGATCAGCTGCGCCTCGCAGAAGACCCCGTCGCAGACCAGGTTGTGGTTGGCAAAGGTGACCCGTTCCTTCAAGCGTGCATCCAGCTTCATGAAGTCGTAGCGGGCATGGTAATAGTCGGACAACGTGTGGCGGCCACCGGCGGCCAGGTAGTTCTCCGAATACAGCCTTGCATCACGGATCGGAAAAATGCCTTCCTGCGCCTTGGCCAGGGCTTCGTCGCTGAAATCGGTGGCGTAGATCTGGCAGCGGTCGTACAAGCCGGCTTCCTTGAGCAGGATGGCCAGCGAATAGACCTCCTGCCCGTGCGCGCAGCCGGCCTGCCAGATGTTGATCTGCGGGTAGGAGGCCAGCACCGGGAAGACTTCGTCGCGCAGTTTGCGGAACACCGCCGGGTTGCGGAACATCTCCGACACCGGCACCGACAGCTTGGCGATCACCTGCGGCACCATCTCGTCGTCACGCAGCACGCGCGCGGTCAGCTCGCCGACATGGGCCACGTCCAGGGTCTGCACCAGCTGCAGCACGCGCCGCTTCAGCGACGACGGCGCGTAGCCGCTGAAGTCGTAACCGTGGCGGCGCGACATGGCGTGGATGAAGGCATCCACCTCGATGTCGTCCACCTCGTCACGGCTGGTCGGGGCGGTGGTGGGCGCTACTTTTGCAGCCATACGCGCATCATCGACAACAGCTTGTCCAGGTCGACCGGTTTGGTCAGGTAATCATTGGCGCCGGCATCCAGGCACTTGTCGCGGTCGCCATGCATGGCCTTGGCGGTCACCGCGATGATCGGCAGGTTGTTCCATTCGGGCAGCTTGCGGATCTCGCGGGTGGTTTCGTAGCCGTCCATGCCCGGCATCATGATGTCCATCAGCACCAGCTCGATGGACGGGTTTTCCTGCAGCTGCTGCAGCGCCTTGTAGCCGTCCTGGGCCATCGACACGTTCATTCCACGCGCGCGCAGCGACTTGGACAGGGCAAACAGATTGCGCATGTCGTCATCGACCAGCAGCACCTGGCGGCCGCCCAGATTGTTGTCGTCGGACGGCGTGGCATTGGCGCCGCGCGAGCCGATGCTGTGCAGGAACAGGCTCACCTCGTCGAGCAGGCGCTCGGGCGAACGCTGGCCCTTGATCACGATGCTGTCGGTGTACTGGCGCAGCTTCAGGCTGTCCTCGCGGCTCAGGTCCTGGCCGGAATAGATCACCACCGGCGGCACCGCCACCAGCGTCGCTGCCTTCTCCAGGAATTCGATGCCGGAGATGCCACCGAGGTTGAGGTCCAGCACGATGCAGTCATAGCTGTGGGTGGCGATGCGCTCCAGCGCTTCCTCACCCGAGGCGACCTGATCGATGTCGACATTGTCGGCCTGCAGCAGGCGGGTCAAGGCCAGCCGCGAATCCGGGTCGTCGTCCACCAGCAGCAGCTTGCGTACGATCTTGCCGGCCACATCCAGCAGGTGGTCGAACGCGGCCACCAGCGCCTTGCGGTCCACCGGCTTGGTCAGGTAACCGACCGCGCCCAGCGCCACGCCCTTGGCGGCCTCATCCACAGCGGAAATGAAGTGCACCGGGATGGCCGCGGTGACCGGATCATGCTTGAGATGCTGCAGCACCGACCAGCCGTCCATGCCCGGCAACATCACATCCAGCAGGATGCCGGTGGGGCGGTAGCGGCGCGCCAGTTCCAGGCCGCTTTCGCCATCGGCGGCGGCAAGTGCGCGGTGGCCCTTGCGACGGATCAGGTCGACCAGAATGCGGGCGAAGGCCGGGTCGTCTTCGACGGTGAGGATCACCGTTTCGCCGGCGGCGATGGCGTGGCGATCATCGGGAATCCAGTCGATCAGCTGCGCGGTGGCGACCCGCGCCGGGCCCGGGGTGGGCGCCGGGCGGTATTCGCCGGCCGCCTGGCTGGCGGCCATGGCATTGGTGAGGCCGGCCGACAGCAGCGGCAGCACCAGGCTGAAGCTGCTGCCCTTGTCCTGCTCGCTGTCGACTACGAGCTGGCCACCAAGCAACTGCGCCAGGCGCCGCGCGATAGCCAGGCCCAGCCCGCTGCCACCGTAATGGCGGCTGGTGCTGGAATCGACCTGTTCGAAGGCCTCGAAAATCGACTCCAGGCGTTCTTCGGGAATGCCGATGCCGGTATCGCGCACGGTCAGCGCCACATGCAGCTCGTCGCTGGCGGCACCGATGCGGGTCAGCATGGCCGCATCGGCCATCGCCAGACGCAGCGTGACCGAACCTTCGCGGGTGAACTTGAAGGCGTTGCCGAGCAGGTTGTTGAGCACCTGCTGCAGCTTGGAACGGTCGGTGACCAGTGCCTCGGGCATCGATGCATCGACATCGATGGAGAATTCCAGCCGGTTTTCCATCGCCATGTGGCGGAAGTGACGGGTCACCTCGCGGGTGATGGCATCGACCTTCACTTCCTCGCGGTGCACGTCCATCTTGCCGGCCTCGATCTTGGACAGGTCGAGGATGTCGTTGATCAGCCGCAGCAGATTGGAGCCGGAATCGTGGATGACCGCGGCGGCCTCCACTTCCTCCACGTCCAGGTGCCCGCTTTCGTTCTCGGCCAGCTCCTTGGACAGGATCAACAAGCTGTTGAGCGGCGTGCGCAGCTCATGCGACATGTTGGCCAGGAAATCGGTCTTGTACTGGCTGGCGCGCGCCAGCTCCTGCGCCTTGAATTCGGTCTCACGCTGCAATACCTGCAGCACGTCCTTCTGCTCGTTGAGCACCTCGGTCTTCTGCCGCAGCTCTTCGTTGGAGGCCTGCAGTTCTTCTGCCTGCACGCGCAGTTCTTCTTCGGACGCGGACAGGCGCTGGGCCTGCTCCTCCAGTTCGACGGTCTTGCCCTGCAACTCTTCGTTGGTGGCGCGCAGCTCTTCTTCCTGGGTCTGCAAGGCCACCTGCGAGCGCTGCAGCTCCTCGGCCTGGGCGCGGGTGTGATCCAGCAGCTGCTGGGTTTCCTCGGCGCGGCGGATGTTGTCCAGGCCCAGTGCCACGGTCGGCAGCACGCTGTCGATGAAGGCTTCCTGGGTGGCACTGAAATGGCCGAAGGTGCCGAATTCGAACACCCCCAGCAGGCGCCCCTTCAACAACAGCGGCACCGCCAGCAGATGGCGCGGCTGCGCCTCGCCCAATGCCGAGTGCACACCGAAGAATTCATCCGGCACCTGCTGCACGCTGATGCGCTTGCGCTCCAGCGCAGCCTGGCCGATAAGGCCATCGCCCAGCCCGTATTGCAGGCCCAGGTGCTTGCGTCGCTGGAAACCATAACTGCCCTGCAGCTGCAGCTTCTGCTGCTTTTCGTCCCAGGCAAAGAACACACCGATCGGCGCATCGATACGCGGTGCGATCTGCGACACCAGTGCCTGCGCGTATTCGTCCGGGGTCTGCGCGGTCTGCAGTTCAGCGCCCACTTCGCCGACCCCGAACTTGACCCAGTTGGCGTCACGCGCAGCCAGCGAGTTGCGCCGGAACACGTCCATCGCGCGCGCCATCTCGCCAACCTCATCCTTGCGCTGCAGGTTGTCGATCTCCACGTCCAGGTCATCGTTGGACAGGCGCGTCATCTTGTCGGTCAGGCGGTTGATCGGCTTGACCACCAGGCGCGAGATCATCCACAAGGTACCGATGATGATCAGGAAGCCCATCACCAGCAGCACCAGCGAAATCCGGTGTGCGCGGGCGATCCAGTCGCTCATCTGGCCACGGTCGCTCAGCAGTTGGGTCACTTCGGCGTCGTAGATTTCATCCAGCGCCTCGGCCAGCCCATTGCCCTGGCCACCGTTGCTGAGCGCATGCAGCTGGTCCACTGCGGCAAGCGGCTGCGCCGTGATGGCCGGACGCAGCACCGAGGCGACGCTGCTGTCCCAATCGCGTGCCTGCAGCTGCGCCCGCCGCAGTCGCTCGGCCATCGGCCCGGTACCGGCGGCGACCAGCGCCGCGGCCAAGGCCGCATCACGGCGCTGGGCTTGCTGGTTCATGGTCTGCAGGTGCCGCTCGCCGTCGCCCAGCAGGTAGTTGCGGATCGCAATCTGCTGCATGCGCACCGACTGGATGGCGTCCTCGACCTGGCGGATCACCTCGATCTGCACGCCTTCGCGGCGGCGTGCATCGTCGTCCTGCCCCGAGGTGCGGTAGCTGACCACGCTGGCGGCCAGGAAACATAGGAACACCAGACCGAAGGCCGCCAGCATCTTGGTCAGCAGCGGCACGTTGTTGATCCAGCTTTCTTTCTGTTGCGTCATGCAGGTGTCCCCCGGGGTGCCACCACGCCTGCCATCCGCGCGGCCTCTATTCACGGAAAATAGCGCAGATTGCGGGCAGCTGCCTGCCTGCGCTGGTTCAGGGCGCGGCGGTCTTGCCCTGGTCGCGCGGCTGCAGCCAGCGCGCCGCGTGTATGCCCAGCTCGTAAAGGAAACACATCGGAATGGCCAGCATCAGCTGCGACACCACATCCGGCGGGGTCAGCACCGCGGCCAGCACGAAAATGCCGACGACCGCATAGCCGCGGCCCTCACGCAGCTGCTGTGGCGTCACCCAGCCCAGCAGGACCAGGATCACCATCGCCACCGGCAGCTCGAAGCTGGCACCGAAGGCAAAGAAGATGGCCAGCACGAAATCCAGGTAGGCGTTGGCGTCCGGCGTGATCGCGATCACTTCCGGGCGGAACGTGGTGAGGAAATGGAAGACCGCCGGCAACACCAGGAAGTAGGCGAATGCGCAACCGATGTAGAACAACGCCACCGCCGAGCCCAGCAAGGGCACCGCCAGGCGCTTTTCACGCGCGTACAGGCCCGGCGCGACGAATGCCCAGGCCTGGTACAGCAGCCACGGCACGGCCACGAACAGGGCGGCGAAGAAGGTCAGCTTCAGCGGTGCGAAGAACGCACCGGCCGGGTTGGTGGCAATCATCGATTGCCCGGCCGGCAGCTGCGAGATCAGCGGCGTGGCCAGATGGGTGTACAGGGTGCGCGAAAACGGCATCAGCGCCAGCAGCACCACACCCAGCCCGAGCAACCCGCGCATCACCCGCGAGCGCAGTTCGATCAGGTGCTCGATCAGGCTGCTTTCGTTGAAATCCGCACTCATGGGGTCCGCTCCGGGCTGGCCGCCGATTGCCCATCCAGCGCCGGCACATCGCCCAGCGGAATGCTGCGGTTGAACCCGGCCTCGCCGGGCGCGGCCTCGTCACTGCCGGCGGCGGGTTGCGCAGCCACCGGCTGCACGGCCTGCGCGGCCGATTCATCCGCCACCACGGGAGTGAGGGTGCGCGGCTCGATCACCCGCTCGGCAGCCGATTCGGGCAACTCCACCGCGCGCTTGAACGCATCGGCCTCGTCGCGTACCTGCCCGGCCTGATCACGCAGCCCGGACTCGGCCTGCTGCATCGACTGGCGCACATCCTGCAGGTTGCGCTTGATCTCTTCGGCGTGCAGCTCGCGCTCGAGTTCCTGCTTGACCGAATCCCATTGGTTGCGCGCACGGCGCACCCACAGCCCGGCAAACCGCGCTGCCTTGGGCAGGCGTTCCGGGCCGAGGACCACCAAGGCCACCACTGCGATCAGCAGCAGTTCGCTGAAGCCGATATCAAACACGTCGTGCGCCCGGAATCAGCGCGCGTCGCGCTCGTGCTCGGCCTGCTTTTCGGCGCTCTTGTCGGCATCGCGCGATTCGTCGCTCAGCTGTGCAGCCGGCTTGTCCTCGTCACGCATGCCCTTCTTGAACTCTTTGACCGCACTGCCCAGATCCTTGGCGCCGCTCGTCAACCGCTTGGTGCCAAACACCAGCAGCACGATGACCAGCACGACCAACCAGTGCCAGATGCTGAAACTGCCCATGATCTGCTCGCGTTATCTATGTGGAGGTTGTTGAGCATAGCGCACAAGGTATTGCCTGATCGCTATGCCAAAGGTCAGTTGCCGCCGTCCAGGCTTTCGGTCCGGATTTCACCTTCCGAAACCGGCTGAAAGCCCTGCTGTGGCGCGGGTTCGGCTGGCACGTGCTGCAACGGCGCGGTGGTCGCGGTGTCGCTGCCGACGGCCGTGGCGGCGGCCGGAGCCTGAACACTGACTGCATCGCTGCGCGCGGCACTGGCTGCAACCGGCGCCGCGCTGCCCTGCGTGCCGCGCTTTTCACGCGCGGCATAGGTGGATTCTTCCAGGCGGTCGCGGAAGGCGACCACATCGGACGACGGCGCGGTCGTCAGGCGTCCTTCCAGGATCATGCGCGGCGTGGTGTTCTGGCCGTAGGCATCCAGATTGGCGGCATCGTCGATCTGCAGGGCCGCGCCGTCCAGCGCCACGCCGGCAAACAGGCCACGGGCACGCGACCAGGACCAGATTTCAGCCTTGAGCTGGCCATCGGTGGCCGCCGCCGCGCTGCGACCGACCGGGCCGGCAGCGACGCCGGCATCGGCACCCAGGGTGAACTTGCCGTTGACGATGTTGTCCAGGCTGCGATCGTTGCGGAACACCAGGATCACGTCGGAGGACTGCACGCCGGCCTGGAAGCCGATGCTGCCGCCGGTGAGCTTGATGAATACGGGATTGGACCAGCTGCCATCGGCTGTTTTCACCGACATCAGGCCATGACCACGGCGCCCGCCCAGCACCAGCCCGGCCTTGATCGTGTCCGGAATGACGATGATGGCGCGGCCTTCATCGAGCAGCTTGTCAGGAATGGCCTGCTCGGGGATGTCCTGGATTTCATTGAGCACCCGCACCGCATTGCGGGCGCGCTGATCTTCCTGCGGACCGGCCACGGCAGTGGTGGACAACAGGCTCGCGGACAGCAGCAGAACAAGGCACGGCAGGCGGCGCATGGGTAACTCCGTAGGTCGATGCGTAGGAAGATAGCGCAAGTGCCTGAAATTAGTAGTGCGGCTATGAATAGAGGGGGAATGGGGGCGGATATGCAGGAACCGCCCCCTCCCTTTGGCGAAGCCAAGGGGAGGGCTGGGGAGGGGTGGCTTTTGGCCTTGGCCGGTAAAGCCCCCTGCCGAGCATGGCTCGGCACTACCTCCCTTCTGCGCGCATACCTGCGAAAATGCCCGGATGTCCGACGCACCCACTACCGCGCTGCTCGCGGTCAATCTAGGCACGCCCGAGACCCCGACCGCTCCTGCGGTGCGGCGCTATCTGGCCGAATTTCTCAGCGACCCGCGCGTGGTGTCGATCCCCGCCATCCTGTGGAAGCCGCTGCTGTACGGGCTGATCCTGCCGCTGCGCAGCGGCCGCTCGGCACAGAAGTACGCGCAGGTGTGGCTGCCGGAAGGCTCGCCGCTGGCGGTCTACAGCCGCCGCCTGGCGCAAGCCATGCAGCAGCAACTGCCGCACTGGCGGGTGCGCGAGGCGATGCGCTACGGCGAACCGGCCCTGTTGAAAGCACTGGACGCCCTGGCCGCCGAAGGCATGCAGCGGATCGTGGTACTGCCGCTCTACCCGCAATACTCGACCACCACCACCGCCTCCATCGAAGACCGCGTGCAGCAATGGCAGGCGCGCAATCCGAAGGTGCTGGTGCAGACCATCCGCGACTACGCCGAAGACCCGCGCTGGGTGGCCGCCGTCGCCGCCTCCATTGCCGACTACTGGGCGCAGCACGGCCGTGGCGGCAAGCTGGTGTTCTCCTTCCACGGCATCCCGCAACGCGTGGCCGATGCCGGTGACCCCTATCCGCAGCGCTGCGCCGCCAGCGCCCAGGCCATCGCCACCGCCCTGGGACTGGCCAGCAGCGAGTGGGAGCTCACCTATCAATCGCGCTTCGGCCGCGAACGCTGGTTGCAACCCTATGCCGAACCGCGCCTGTGGGAACTGGCGGAGAGCGGCATCCAGACCCTGGACGTGGTCTGCCCGGGCTTTGCCACCGACTGTCTGGAAACCCTGGAAGAAGTGCAGATCGGCTTTACCGAAACCCTGGCCGCGCGCGGCGCACGCATGCGTTACATCCCCTGCCTCAATGACAGCACCGCACATGCCGCCGCGCTGGCGGCGCTGGCGTCGGCACAGCCGGCATGAAGGCAACCCCGTTTGAACTGCAGCTCGACGGTGTGCGCATCGCCGGCCTGCGTGCCGGCAACCCCGCTGGCCTGAAGGTACTCGCCCTGCACGGCTGGCTCGACAACGCGGCCAGCTTTCTGCCACTGGCCGCGCAGTTGCCCACGCTGGACCTGGTGATGGTCGATCTGCCCGGCCACGGCTACAGCGACCACCTGCCGCTGACCACGCCTTACACCACGCCGCAGGCCATCGTGCAGACCCTGGCCATCGCCGATGCGCTGGGCTGGGACCGCTTCGTGCTGCTCGGCCACTCGATGGGCGCGGCGATTGCCAGCCTGGTGGCGGCGGTGGCCGCAGACCGGGTGCAGGCATTGGTGTCGATCGAAGCGCTGGGCGGGCTGACCGCACCGGCCGGGGAAACCGTGCAGCGCCTGCGCACCTATGTGGACGCAATGCTGAAGCTGGATGCCAAGCAGCTGCGGGTCTTTCCCGACCTGAGCGCACCGGTACGCGCGCGGATGATGGTCAACCAGCTCAGCGAGGGCTCGGCGCGGCTGCTGGTCGAACGCGGGGTCAAACCCGTCGACGGAGGCTGGAGCTGGCGCAGCGATCCACGGCTGATGCTGCCCACCGCCATCCGCATGACCGAGGAACAGGTCTGCGATGTGGTCAGCGCCATCCTCTGCCCGGCGCAGGTGATCTACGCCACGCCGGCCCAGGCCTACTTTCCGGAACCCGAACGCAGCCAGCGTGCAGCGCTGCTGCGCGACGGCCGCCTGCACACCCTGCCCGGCCATCACCACGTGCACATGGACCAGGCCGAAGCGGTCGCCGCAATGATTCGCGACTTCATCGCGGAATTGCCTGACGCCACCTGAAAATAAAACCCGATAGTTGAACTATCGGGTTCAGTAGTAGCTCCGCCAGCCGATAAGCTGGTGTTGCCGTAACCGAGAAGATGTCCCGCAGCCCCGCGACGGGTGCTGCGCGCCCCACCATCGCATGCTCCCCTGCCCCGCCCTCCGGCCCGGTTTGATCACCGGCCTGGTCCTGCTCGCGCGTTCGCCGGCCGGGACCGTGCGCAACGCCGTCGTGTTCGGCCACCGCCCCGGCGGTGAAGAAACCGGAGTCCGCGCGTGGTGGGAAGGGCGACTGCGGCGACCAGCACTGGCGGCCCACCCGCACACGCACTACGCCGGACACCGGCCAGCACGCAGCGGCCGCTTTACGTCGGAGCAACCGCGCCCAGCCGGGCGGCGTGTGCTGATGGCACTACGTCGCCCCCTGCTCCCCATTGCCTCACGGCCGCGCAGTGCGCTGGCCCATCACCGCCGCGCTGCCCGCAGCGTGTTGCCCCTCGTTGCGCCGGCTGACCACAGCCTCGTCCCGCTTTTTTCTCCCCGCTGTTCCTGTTGAACAGGAGTTCCCGATGTCCATTCATCCCCTCGCCGCGCCACCCCTTTCCGATGCCTATTACATGCAGCTGGCCCGCGCCGCGGACCGCCTGTTCCTGTACTTCGGCCTGATTCTCGGCCTGTCGTCGCTGGCATTGGCGCTGTGGTCGGGACGCTGGTTGCCATTGTTCGTCGCTACCGTGCCGGCACTGGTGCTGATGGCAGTGCAGATCAAACTGGCGCCGGGCAGCCTGCGCAGCCGGATCACCGTCGCGCTGATGTTGATGGTGCTGGTCGCAGCCACCATCGAGCAGGCCAACGGGCTGCTGGAAATGCACTTCGGCGTGTTCGTGGTGATCGCGCTGCTGCTGTATTACCGCGACTGGATACCGGTGGTGGTTGCCGCGACGGCGATAACCGTGCATCACCTGGCCTTTTACTGGATGCAGGCCCGCGGCCTGCCGGTGCACGCCTTCGCCGCCGGCGGCAGCGCCGGCACGGTGGCGCTGCATGCGCTGTACGTGCTGGTCGAAACCGCCTTCATCAGTGCGATGGCGGTGCAGCTGCGGCGCCAGGTGTTGATCCTGGGCGCGTCACCGGCGCAGCTGCAGACGATGGTGGATGCCATCGCCAGCGGTGACCACCACACCGACGTTGGCGGGGCACGGTTTGCGCCAGGCACCCTGGCCGAGGGCGTACTGCGCATGCGCAACCAGCTCGGCGAACGCCACCGCCAGGAAGACGCACTGAACCGGGAAAACACCCAGATCCGCGCCTCGCTGGACGCCTCGCGCACCGGCATGATGATTGCCGACAACGAGCACATCATCCGCTACGTGAACCGCTCGGTAGTCGCCCTGCTGCGAAACCAGCAGGACACACTGCGCAAGGCCTTCCCGGATTTCAACGTCGACACCCTGATCGGCAGCAGCATCCATCGCTTCCACGCCAACCCGGCACGCATCCGCGGCATGCTCGACCAGTTGAAGAAGGTGCACAACGGCCAGATCACGATCGGCCCGGTGCATTTCAGCCAGGTGGTAACACCGGTATTCAACGCCGACGGCAGCCGCAGTGGTTTTGCGGTGGAGTGGCATGACCGCACCCAGGAGCTGCAGCTGGAAAACAGCGTGGCCAACATCGTCGCGGCCGCTTCCGCCGGCGCCCTGGACCAGCGCCTGCAGTCGGTAAGCGAGGCCGGCTTCATCCAGACCCTGACCACCGGCATCAACCAGCTGCTGGAAGTGGTTGCCACCACCACCGGCGAGCTGCGCGCGATGCTTTCTGCGCTGGCTGCCGGTGATCTGGATCACCGCGTGCAGGGCGACTATGCCGGCGATTTCGAGGCGATGAAGGTGGATGCCAACCTCACCGCCGAGCGCTTGACCGGCATCGTCGGCCAGATCAAGCAGTGCTCGCTGGCAATCAATAGCGCCGCACGCGAACTGGCCGCAGGTAACGACGACCTGTCGCAACGCACCGAACAGCAGGCGGCCAATCTGGAAGAAACCGCCGCTTCGATGGAAGAGCTGACCTCGACCGTGCGAGAGAATGCCGCCTCGGCCCGCCATGCCAATCAACTGGCGGTGGGCGCGGCGGACGTGGCCGTACGCGGCGGTGATGTGGTCGGCCAGGTGGTGTCGACGATGCGCGCGATCGAGCTGTCGTCCAAACGAATTGCCGAGATCATCGGCGTGATCGACGGCATCGCCTTCCAGACCAATATCCTGGCGCTCAACGCCGCGGTGGAAGCCGCACGTGCCGGCGAACAGGGCCGGGGCTTTGCGGTGGTGGCTTCAGAGGTACGCAGCTTGGCACAGCGTTCGGCCACGGCCGCGCGCGAGATCAAGGAGTTGATTGTCGACTCGATGGGCAAGGTGGATGACGGCGCCGCGCTGGTCGCGCAGGCGGGCAGCACCATGAGCGAGATCGTCGGCTCGGTGCAGCAGGTCAGCGACATCGTCGCGCGCATCGCCGCCGCCTCGCAGGAGCAGTCGGTCGGCATCGAGCAGGTCAACCATACCGTCGTGCAGATGGACGAAACCACCCAGCAGAACGCGGCGTTGGTGGAAGAAGCCAGTGCCGCGGCACGCTCGATGGAGCAGCAGGCTGATGCGTTGGCGGAGGCGGTTTCGGTATTCCGTTATTCGGCTGAGGGTGGGGCTGAAGGGGTGCGGCGGGTGGGGTGAGGCTGGTTGTTGCTTGCTGTTGTTGCTTGCTGTTGTTGCTTGCTGTTGTTGCTTGCTGTTGTTGCTTGCTGTTGTTGCTTGCTGTTGTTGCTTGCTGTTGTTGCTTGCTGTTGCTGGTTGCTGCAGAAGCGAGAGCAGGACAATCCGCAAGAGTGGAAGCAAGAACAAAAACAGAGACAGAAGCAGAAGCAAAGGCACCCCTCCCTAGCCCTCCCCTTGCCTGCGGCAAAGGGAGGGGATCGAGTTTGCACTTGGCAGCTGTTCCGATGCCTGCAGCACCCGGTGTTCTCCCTTCCTTTGCCTCAGGCAAGGGGGCGGAACATGCACTTGGCAGCTGTTCCAATGCCTGCAGCGACCGGTGTTCTCCCTCCCTTTGCCGCAGGCAAGGGGAGGGTTGGGGAGGGGTGCTTTTGGCTTTTGGCTTTTGGCTTTTGGCTTTTGGCTTTTGGCTTTTGGCTTTGTCCCTTCTCCCGCTTGCGGGAGAAGGTGCCCCGCAGGGGCGGATGAGGGGGCTTTTGGTTTTGCGGTACGGCCCCTGCCAAGCATGGCTCGGCACTACAGGCATTGCTTGGTTTTGGCTTCGCCCTTCTCCCGTTTGCGGGACTGCGCCCCCTTCTTGGGGGAAGGTGCCCCGCAGGGGTGGATGAGGGGGCTTTGGGTTTTGCGGTAAAGCCCCTGCCGAGCGTGGCTCGGCACTACATGGCTGCTTTGGCTCTGCTTCAGCCCTGCGCGCGCAGCAGTTGATGCAGGGTGCTTTTCAGCCTGCGCCCTTCCTCGCGCAGGTAATCACGCTCGTCCCGCCAGGCAGGAAAACGCGCCTCCACTTCCGCCCAGAATGCCGGCGAGTGATTGGCCTGCAGCAAGTGGCACAGCTCGTGTACCAGCACGTATTCGAACGCCGATGGACGCGCCAATACCAGCGCAAGATCCAGGGCCATCGAGCCGTCCGGCGCCAGCGAGCCCCATTGCGAGGACATCACCTTGGGCCGTAACCGTGACGGCGCGCGCGACAGACCCGGCAGGTAACGCGGCAACCACTGGCCGACATCGGCACGCACCTGCACTTCGTAGAACTCACGCAGTGCACGCCGCAATGCCGGCTCACCGGCACGTGCTGGCAGTTGGATGTTGACCCCGCCGGCATCGACCTCGATGCGGGTGAAACGTCCCTCCTGCCATTGCACCGGCAGCAACTCACCGCGCAAGGGCAGTACGCCCGGTTCGCGCAGCTGCAGCGCCGGTGCCAGCAGACCATCGCCGCCCAGCCGCGCCAGCTGCTGCTGCAGCCATTGCCGGTTGGCCTGCAGAAAGCGTTCGCCGGAAACAAGGCTGGCACGCAGCGGCATGGTCAGCCGCGCGCCGCGTTCATCGACGCTGAGCTTGAGCCGGCGCGCGCGCGGGTCACGCACGCGCAAAACGTCGATCTCGGCATCGTCCAGGCGCAGGCGCACCGTGTCGCGCTGGATCACCGGCGCGGCGGGTGTCATCAAACGGCGGAGCAGACTGGCCATGAGTCCAGCATAGTCCCTACCCGGTTACGAAACCGGGTAGGTCAGCAACGGATTCAGCTGTCAGCCTTGCTCAGCTTGAACGCCTGTTCAAGCAGCAGGAACAAGCGGCGGATTTCACCACTCTGCAAGGCGAAACGCGCATCCAGTTCGGCACGGCGGCCTTCTTCGTCGATGTGCTCGAGCTGGTCCAGTGCGCCATCGAGGAACTTCAGCTTGCGCACGATCAGGTCGTCGCCCAGCACGAAGGACAGGTTGTCCTCGAAGATCAGCGCCAGCTTGGTCACCTGCTTGCCGGCGTCCAGGTGCTTGTCGATCTCGTCGCAGCGCAGTTCCTGGTGCTGGCACTTGACCACCGCACCACCTTCGGCCGGGTCCTTCATCTCGCATTCTTCGCCCAGGCTCAGGCCTTCGGGCAGCGGCTCGCCGGCAATCCACGCAGTCAGGATGGCGCGCGGTGCGACTTCGGCGTTCAGCGGCATCGCCGGGAAACTGCCGAGCATGCCGCGGATGTCGCTCATCACATTCTCGCCGGTCTTGCGGCTGGAACTGTCGACGGCGACGTAGCCGTGCTGCAGGTCTAGGAAGGCATCGGTGCGCGAGCTCTTGACGAAGGCGCGCGGCAGCAGCTCATGCAGCAGGTCGTCCTTCAGGCGCTTGCGCTCGCGACCGCCGGGCTTGCGGCCTTCCTTCTCTTCGATTTCTTCCAGCTTGCGCGCCAGCAGGTCGTTGACCACCACGCTGGGCAGGATCTTGTCCTCACCGCCCACGGTCAACCACAGCGCGTCACCGATGCGATGCGAGAACTGGGTTTTTTCTTCACGGCCGAACGGCGAAATGAAGCCGCGCGAGGTCATTTCCAGCGCACCAACCGGCTTGAGCACCACCTGCGGCAACAGCGTGTCGACGTCGGAGAAATCAATGGAGGTCGGGAAACGGAACAGCGTGAGGTTCTTGAAAAACATGGGTGTCCTATTTCGTAATCATGGTTCAGGGCCTGGCTTCCCAGCGTAGGAGAAGCTGCTCCGGAGAGCTTGCCGCCATCGAGGCGGGCGGATGAGAAAAGCGCGCTACCTGACTTCAGATCACCGTAGCACTGCCTACCCTCATCCCAACCCTTCTCCCGATGGGAGAAGGGCTTGTTGATCTTGTTGTTTGTCACTGCCGTCGAGCCATGCCTGCGCATCAGATTGCGGCGCGTTTTCACGGCGACCCAGCGACAGGAAATCGAACAGCTTGGGATCGGCCAGCTGCGAGGGACGGATGTCGCCCAACGCGCGGGAGATCTGCTCGATGCGGCCGGGCGTGTCCTTCTCCCACTGCTTCATCATCAGGCCGATCTGCTTGCGCTGCAGGTTCTCCTGGCTGCCGCACAGGTTGCACGGAATGATCGGGAACTGGCGGGCATCGGCGTACTCGATGATGTCCGCTTCGCGCACATAGGCCAGCGGGCGGATCACCACATGCTTGCCGTCGTCGCTGCGCAGCTTGGGCGGCATGCCGGAAATCTTGGAGTGGTGGAACAGGTTCATGAAGAACGTGGCCACCATGTCATCGCGGTGGTGGCCCAAGGCGATCTTGGTGAAACCATTGGCTTCGGCATAGGTGTACAGCGAGCCACGGCGCATGCGCGAGCACAGCGAACACATGGTCTTGCCTTCAGGGATCACCCGGCTGACCACCGAATAGGTGTCCTGTTCGATGATGTGATACGGCACGCCGATCGAGGCCAGGTATTCGGGCAGCACATGTTCGGGGAAGCCGGGCTGCTTCTGGTCCAGGTTCACCGCCACCAACTCGAACGGCACCGGGGCCTTCTTCTGCAGCTGCAGCAGCACGTCCAGCAAGGTATAGCTGTCCTTGCCGCCGGACAGGCAGACCATCACCTTGTCGCCGGCTTCGATCATGCCGAAATCGGCAATGGCCTGGCCTACCTGGTGGCGCAGGCGTTTGCCGAGTTTCTGGTGTTCACGTTCGGCCGCGTGCGGATCACGGGCCCGCGGGGCGGGATCGGGCAGGGAAATGACAGCGCTCATCCGGCCATTCTACCGGGTCGGCGGCATCCCTCACGTGGCCGATGGCAACGTGTATGCTCAACCCCCGTGGAGACCATGACCCCCGAGCAGATCAGCCAACGCATCGCCGTCCTGCGGGCCGAACACCGCAGCCTGGACGAGAACATCGCGCGCCTGGCCGCCAACCCCGACGACGATCTGGAAGCCAAGCGGCTGAAGAAGCGCAAGCTGCAGCTGCGCGACTGCATCACCCGGCTGGAATGCATGCTGATCCCGGACGAGCCCGCCTGAACGCGGCGTAGCGCCGAGCCATGCCCGGCAGGGGCTTTGCAAGGCAATCCTGCAACACCGCAGAGCTTGTAGGAGCGGCGTAAGCCGCGAAGCTGGCCCAGCTGGAATTACCGGCATGGCCGTAATCTGAGCGAGCAGTGGCTTCGCGGCTTATGCCGCTCCCACAACCTGCACGGCCGCAAACAAAGTCAAAACCTACCCCTCCCCAACCCTCCCCTTCGCTACGCGAAAGGGAGGGAGCGAAGCAGGTAGTGCCGAGGCATGCTCGGCAGGGGGCTTCCCAAGGCAATCCCGCAACCCCGGAACTGTAGGAGCGGCGTAAGCCGCGAAGCTGGCAGGGTTGCAATCACCGGTGTGCCTGCAATCTGAGCAAGCAGTGGCTTCGCGGCTTACGCCGCTCCCACAACGGCACGCCCCATCACCGTGCACGGCCACAAACAACATCAAAACCTACCCCTCCCCAACCCTCCCCTTCGCTACGCGAAAGGGAGGGAGCGAAGCAGGTAGTGCCGAGCCATGCTCGGCAGGGGCCGTACCGGTAACGTCCCAGCGGAGCATGGCTCCGCGCTACAGGTGTCACTCAGACTACTGGCGGCACTTCCGCTTTCACCGCTTCCGGGCTCACACGTTCGATGGTGTGGCGCAGTTCGCGGCCGAGGATGAACTTGGCGTCCTTGGCCCAGGCATCCAGGCGCTCGTCGAACAGCAGCTTGCTGTTCTGGTCCGGCCAGACCAGGCGCAGTTCGCGCATCTTCTGGATGAAGCCGCGGAACAGGGTCTTGTCGAAGAACTCCGGTGCCGCCGGCGCGTACAGCAGGCTCAGGCGTTGTGCGGCCTGCTGGCACAGGCTTTCCAGTTCGCCGGCGCCGAGCGTGCCCGGGCCGTTCTTCACCAGCACCGAGATGGCGATGTAATAACGCTCGAACGCCTGTTGCAGCGAATGGCCGATCGCGCGCAGGCGGAACACCTCGTCGGTCTGGCCGGTACTGCGTGCCAGCATGCCGCCGTCGTCCTCGCCCACGTGCTGCAGCAGGCCTTCGCGCACGAACACGTCGATGGTCTGGTCAATGCGCGCGGCGAACTCGTCCTCGGTCCACGGCAGGAACAGCTCTGCCTGCAGGAACGGGTACAGGCCGCGGCCCAGCCGCAGCAGGCCGCCACGGCTCATGCGGCGGTTGTTCTGGAAGCAGCACGCCACCCACGAGGAGGCGGTGAACAGGTGCAGCACGTTGTTGCGGAAGTAGCTCAGCAGCACTGCGGTATCGCCGCTGACGCTGAGCACATCGCCCAGCGGGTGCTTGATGCGGCTGAGGACGTTGATTTCCTCGGCGTGGGCAATGATGCGTTCGGGCGAATGCGGGGTGACCGTGACCCGGTCCGAATACGGCATTTCCACCAGCAGCTTCTTGCACAGCTCGATCTGCGCGATCAGGTCGGCCTCGCCCATCGCGTGCTTGGGCGTGGACAGCAGCGCCAATGCCAGCAGGTTGATCGGGTTGACGTCGGCAGCGGCGTTGATGCGCTCCTGGATCTGCTCGGCAAGCACGTCGACGGTGCCAGCAAGCCAGCTCGGCTTCTCGTCTTCAGGCACCGGTTGGCCGTCCCATTCGGGCGCCATCTTCGCCAGCACGTCATTCAGCGCGATGGGCTCACCGAAATTCACCACCACCTGGCCGTAGTTCTGCTTGAGCACCTTGGGAATGCCCCACAACAGCGCCCAGATGGATTCCTTTTCCTTCGGCCGGCCGGTCAGCTCATCGAGGTAGCTGTTGCCCTCCATCAGCTTTTCATAGCCAACGTAGATGGGCTGGAACAGCACCGGCCTGCGCGGCTGGCGCAGGAAGGCGCGCAGCGTCATCGAGATCATGCCACCCTTGGGCTGCAGCAGCCGGCCGGTACGCGAGCGCCCGCCTTCGACGAAGTATTCGATCGAGTAACCGCCTGCCACCAGCTGCGCCACGTACTCGCTGAGCACTGCCGAATACAGCGCATTACCCTTGATCGAGCGGCGGATGAAGAACGCGCCGCCCTTGCGCAGCAGCGTGCCGACCACCGGCAGGTTGAGGTTGATGCCGGCCACGATGTGCGGCGGCACGATGCCACGGTCGTACAGCAGGTAGCTCAGCAGCAGGTAGTCCATGTGGCTGCGGTGGCTGGGCACGTAGATGATTTCGTGGCCAGGCGCGGCTTCCTTGAACTTGTCCAGGTGGTGCACCAGCACGCCGGCGTAGATGCGGTTCCAGACGTGGCTGAGCATGAAGCTGGCCGAACGCACCACCGGGGTGGAGTAATCGGCGGCGATTTCCCAGGCGTAGCCCTGCGCCTTCTTCCAGGCGTCGGTGGTCTTGGAGTTGTCGCGCTTGGCCTGGGTGGCGATGGCTTCGCGCACCGGGTCCGACTCCAGCACCTTGTCCACCAGCAGGCGGCGGGTGGACAGGTCGGGGCCGATGATCGATTCGCGGATGCGGCGGAAGTGGGTGCGCAGCACGCGCTGCAGCTTGCGTACGGTGCGCTCGGGCTCCAGGCCTTCGTCCACGGTCTCGCGCAGCGATACCGGCGGCGCGAACCGGACAATGGTGTCGCGGCCGTTGAGCAGGATCGCCAACAGCCGGCGGAAGCGGCCAACCAGCGCCCAGTTTTCCGAGAACAGCACCGCGAACCAGCCGCTCTGCTTGTCCGGGGCGCGGCCGACGAAGATCGACACCGGCACCAGGTGCACGTCTAGGCCGGGGTTGGCGCGGTGCGCCTGCAGCAGCTTGGCCAGCGAGTCGGAATGGGTTTTGGCGCCGCGCTGTTCGGGCAGCAGCATGTTGTTGCTGGAACGGCGCGACAGGGCCACATAGGCGCGCTTGCGGCCGGTGGGGTCACCGGCCAGCGGCACCAGTGGCGAAGGCAGGCCAGCGTCGCGGCAGGCCTTGTCCAGGATCAGCGCGTTGGACAGACCGTAGTCTTCCAGCACATAGACCACCGGGCGGCCGTCATTGTGCTGGCCGGCCTGGTCGGGCTCGATCTTCAGGCCGAGCCAGGGCTCGATCAGCTTGCCCAGCAGGCGCGCCCACAGCGGACGACGGGCAGCACGGGCCACGGGCACCGGCCGCGCGGAGGCGCCCGGCACGATGGCAGCAGGAGTGGCGGGCGTCGCGTTGGCGGCGTCCGGCGGCAGCAGTTCACCCTGGTCGGGCTGGGATTTCTGTTTCGACATCGGCGCCATTATGGCTTAGCCGTCGCGGCGGCGTTGTCTGGTTTTTCCAACGCCGGGTTTTCGGCCGGCGGCAGCGCATCGGACTTGGCCTGCTCGGCCTCGGCGTTGGCCTGCTCGGCAGCGCGCGCGGCGGTCAGCAGCGCCTCCACTTCGCCCAGGGTGCGGGCCAGATACCAGCGGTTGTCACGCCGCACCAACGCCACCTGCAGGTCCAGCTCCTTGCCGGCCAGCGGGTATTGCACGCGCACAGTGGCGCGGTCGCCGTTCTGGGACACCAGGCCGGTGCGCATCTGCTGCACGCTTTCATCCAGGTTCAAGCCGTAGGCGGCCAGCACCTGCTTGCTGGCGGCGGCGAATGGGCCGAGCTTCTGCAGCGTGCCGGTCATGCCGGCGTCCTGGAAAGCCTGTTCGCCGGCCAGGCCGGTGGCGCGGGCAGCTGCGGTGAGGGTGGCAATGGAGGTCTGCGCGAGCGTGGGATCGGGCAGCGGCGCAGCCTGGGCCCAATCGCTCAGGGCGGTGACCAACTGCACGTAATGCGCACGTTCGGCGGCGTTGTAGTCACCTTGATGGCTGATGTACTGCACACCAAACAGGCCCAGCGAGTGCGCGGCCTGCCGCACGGCGGCGTTCTGCCCTTCCAGCTGCGCCTTGAAGGCACGCTGCAGCTGGCGTTCGGCATCCTTCTGCGACAGCGTCGCCAGCAGCGCGGGCAGCTTTTCGTCCAGCGGCAGCTCGGTCAGCGGCCAGCGGCTGTGGCCCTGCGCCCAGGCGGCCTCCAGCTCGGCGTATTGCGCTGGCGGCACCGCATCGCGGGCATAGGCGACCAGATCGTTGTCGCGCAGGTGCTGGACAAGCTGGCGTACCGCCGCCGCCGGCTCGGTCGCGGCGCCGGGCAGTGCCTCCGGGGTGCGCTTGCAGGCAACCGTCAAGACCACCAGGCAGACGGCCGCCAGGGCGATGGTCTGGCAGCTGCGTAATGAACGTCGTTGCATGGCGGCCTCGATCCTCCCCGTAGGCCGAGCATCTTGATGCCTGCCCGGTGACAGCAGCAAGCACGGCCGTCACGGCGTCGAAGCACGGCACGGCGGGAGGCCGCGGCCGCGGTCATCACCGCTCTGCGCCGGCATTCGATCCCGCAATAAAAAAAGAGGCCGCCCCGTTGCCGGTGACAGACCCCTCAAACCGGCACGAGGCCGGTAGACATGTTTGACGCATCGCCGGTAGAACCGGACGAGACGTAGCCTACCTGCCGGATTCAGTTAAAGCAATACTTGATGAACAATAGTATAAGTTATTGATTTTACTTGATTGAATCAAGAATTTCGCACTGCATGGCCAAGGCCGCGGCACGCGGATCGGCGGCCAGGCGGATCGGCCTCCCCACCACAATGGCGTCCGCGCCGTCAGCGAAGGCCTGGGCCACGCCCACGGTGCGCTGCTGGTCATCATCCACCGGGCCGCCAGGGCGAATGCCGGGGCAGACGATGGAGAAACCCTGACCGGTAGCCGCGCGGATCGGCGCGGCTTCCTGGCCAGAGGCGATCACCCCGTCAATGCCGGCCCGCTGCGCGGCCAGCGCGCGCTCCACCACCACGTCCACCGGCTCACGGTCGATGCCCATCTGGGCCAGATCCGGCCGCCCCATCGAGGTCAGCACGGTCACCGCCAGCAGGCGCATGTCCGAAGTATTGGCGGCGGCAGCAGCTTCCATCATGCCCGGGTGCCAGCCATGGATGGTGCAGTAGCTCACCGGCCACTGCGACAACCGCCGGATCACGCCGGCGATGGTGGCCGGAATATCGAAGAACTTGAGGTCGACGAACACCCGCTTGTCGCGCTTGGCCAGTTCTTCGAGCACATCGAAGTACTCGCCCGAAGCCAGCAGTTCCATGCCGATCTTGTAGAACGACACCGCATTGCCGAGCTTGTCCACCCATTCGATGGCCTCGGCCTTGCCGGGCACGTCCAGCGCGAAGATCAGGCGTTCATCGGCGCGCAGGGGCAGCGGTGCACGGCTCATCGGGCCAGCTCCAGCGCTTCACGCTTGGCGCCGTTGCGCAGATCGGCCGGCAACGACCAGGCATTGTTGATGGCCGCACCTTCCCAGCCACCGTAGGTGGGATTGGGCAGGATCCACCAGCGCGAGCCGATCCAGCCCTGGTACTTGTCCAGCAGCAGGTCGCGCGCGGCCAGGCTGTTGTCCTCGACCTGCAGGAAATCGGTGAACTGGTCGCCTACCTGCATCAGCACGCGGTACTGCTGCGCCACCAGCTGGCGGCGGCAGCCCTTCTCGCTGCCATGTTCGGTACAGCCCGGCACCGGCGTGCCCAGGCCCAGATAGACGCTGTCATCGGCGACCGGGAAGCCGACCTGGCGCAGGTTGGCGATAGTGGCGTCCTTCATCGCCGCGGTGCGGTTGCTGATGTAGATCATGGTCACGCCCTTGGCAGCCGCGGCCTGCGCGAACTGCACCGCACCGGGCACCGGCTGGGCCTTGCGCTCATCCACCCAGGCTTCCCAGGTGGCGTCGTTGTAGCTGGCGCCGTCATGCACAAGCCGCGCCTGGTAGGGCGAGTTGTCGAGCACGGTCTCGTCCACGTCCACCACCACCGCCGGCTTCAGCGTGGCCGCCTGGTGACTGCCGCCTTCTTCCGGCAACAGCGCGGTCCAGCGGCCGTCGGCCAGCGCCGCGTCCAGCTGTGCAGCGGCCAGCTTCCAGGTCTGCAGCGCGCTGGCCCGGTATTCCTGCGAACGCTGCACCCACAGCACGGCATTGAGGTTGTCGTTGGGGGCATTGGCCGGGGCCACCAGGGCGTCGGCCGGGGCCGGAGAAACGCGGCTCAGCGGCGCGGTCGAGCTGCAGGCGGCCAGCGACAGCACGGCGCCGGCCAGCAGGGTAAAGGCGGGGAATCGGGACATGGAAACTACCGGGATCTTCGAAAACCGGGCAAGTTTACCGGCTCGTCGGCCTGCCCGCCCCGCCGGCCGCAGGCACGGCCCGGAACCCCAGCCACGGCCGGTGCCCGCAAAGCCCGGAATGCCGGGGTTTCAGCCCCGTGTTCCGCTCTCCGCTATGCTTGCGCCCCCTTGCAAGACCAGAGCCCGGACCGTGACCGACACCAGCCAGACCCCCGATTTCCCCGTGCTCGACCCCGCCCTGGCGCGCGTGCTCGGCTGCCTGATCGAAAAGGAGGCCACCACCCCGGACGCCTACCCGCTTACGGTCAATGCCGCCCAGGTCGCGGCCAACCAGAAGACCGCACGCGAGCCGGTGATGAGCCTGGAAACCGGCAAGGTGCAGCACGCGCTGCGCCAGCTGGAAACCATGGGCTTGGCCCGCCAGCATTTCTCCTCGCGTGCCGAGCGCTACGAGCACTTGGCCGGCATCAAGCTCGACCTGCCGCGCCAGCAGGTCGCCCTGCTCGGCCTGCTGTTGCTGCGCGGGCCGCAGACCACCGCTGAACTGGCCACGCGCAGCGAGCGCATGGCCCGGTTCGCCGATGCCGCCGACCTGCGCCACCAGCTGGAACGCATGCAGCAGCGCGGGCTGGTGGTGCAGCTGCCGCGCGCCTCCGGGCAGCGCGAAGACCGCTTCATGCATCTGCTCTCGGGCCCGGTGGATGTGGAGGCCTTGGCGGCAAACTACCGTGCATCGACCACCGCTGCCGCCACGCTGGACAACAGCGCCCTGGAAGATCGTGTGCAGCAGCTGGAAACCACCGTGGCCGCCCTGCAGGCGCAGCTGGCAGCGTTGCAGGAGCAACTCGGCGGCTGAGCCGGTGCAGAAGGCATTCTGACCGTAGCCCGGGTAAGCACAGCGCACCCCGCGCCTTTGGCGGAAAATCAGAGATCCCTGGGATCCTTACAGCTGCGCTTACCCGGGCTACGCAGCTGAGCGGATTACCGGTTTGGCCGGTGGACGAACATCAGCAGCTGTTCGACCTCGCCAGGCAGCACCACGGTGCCGTCGCGGTCGAAGCCAAGCTTTTCCAGCAAGGCCACCGAACGCGCATTGCCCTGCGACACGATCGCGCGCAGCTCACCCAGGCCCAGGCTGGCGCGAGCGTAAGCCAGCACCGCCTGCACCGCTTCGCGTGCATAGCCCTGCCCCGTATGCGGGGAGAGCAGCGCGTAGCCGACATCGGCCGTGGGCAGGCCCGGCCGCCGCACCAGCCCGGCGTTGCCCAGCCAGGCCCCGTCGCTGCGCCGTTCAACCGCATACATGCCGAAGCCATGCGCCGTGTAACTGCCGAAAGTGTGCTTGCGCACGTAATCGCGCGCCTGCTCCAGCGTGCGCACGCCGCGGTCACCGATGAACTGATGGAAGCCGGGCTCATTGAGCAGCTGCAGCATCCCGGCGGCATCGCCGTCGTCGTCACGCAGCAGGCGCAGTTGCAGGCGTTCGGTCTGGATCAGGGACATAAGGGGCTCGGTTTTAGCCCCCTCCCTTTTGCGCAGCAAAGGGGAGGGCTGGGGAGGGGTGGCTTTTGATGTTGGTCGGTAAAGCCCCTGCCGAGCATGGCTCGGCACTACCGCCCCCCCTTCTACCAAGGGAGGGCTGAGGGGTTGTTAGCAGTGAGCCCCAATCAAACCGCAAAGCCAAGGGCCAAATCTACCCCACCCGACCTGCCCCTTGGCTGCACCAAAGGGGAGCGGCAAAACCTCAATCAAACAGTGCTTGAATCGCCGCCAATCCAGCCTTCGCCCGTTCCTGCTTGTGCGCGGCATCGGCGACCGGATCGGCGCCGTCGCGCTGGATCTCGCTCGCTGGAATTTCATCAAAGAACCGGCTGGGCTTGAGCCGGATGTGCTCGCCGAATTTGCGGGTCAAGCGGCTGAAACTCATCCACAGCTGGATCTTGGCGCGGGTGATGCCCACGTACAGCAGGCGCCGCTCTTCCTGCAGGTTGCCCTCGTCCAGGCTGACCTGGTGCGGCAGCACGCCGTCCTCGCAGCCGACGATGAACACATACGGAAACTCCAGGCCCTTGGACGCATGCAGCGTCATCATCCGCACCTGGTTGCCGCCGTCGTCCTTGTCGTTGCGTGAGATCAGCGCCAGCTGCGCGGCCATGTCGGCGGCGCTGGCACCACGCGGGCCACTCTCGAACCACGAAGCCAGTTCTTCCAGGTTGTTGGCGCGGCGCTCGTAGCCGGCCGTGTCCTTGGCCGCATGGCGCAGCTCGGCCAACATGCCTGAATCCTTGGCCACGCGGCGAACCAGATCACCCGAACTCATCTGCCGCATGTCCAGCCGCAGCGCACGCAGGATGTCGGTGAACCGGCTCAGGCTGTTGGCCGCACGCGGGGTGAGCTGGGCCAGCGCGCCCATGCTCTCGGCGGCGTGCGCCATCGGAATATCTTTCTCGGATGCCAGCTCGGCCAGCTTGGCCAGGGTGCTGGCGCCCACATCACGTTTGGGAGACTGCACCGCGCGCATGAACGCGGTGTCATCGTCGGGGTTCACGATCAGCCGCAACCACGCCAGGGTGTCCTTCACTTCCTGCCGCTCGAGGAACACCGTGCCGCCGTTGAGGTGGTACGGCACACCGACCAGCTGCATGGCTTTTTCCAGCGGCCGCGACTGGAAGTTGCCGCGGAACAGGATGCAGAAATCACTCCACGGAATCTTGCGGCTGGTCGCCAGGAAGTGGATTTCGGCTGCCACCTTTTCCGCTTCGTGTTCGCTGTTGCGGCACTCCCATACGCGGATGCGCTCGCCGTCGGCTTGGTCCGACCACAGGGTCTTCAGGTGCTCGTGCGGGTTGTGCGCGATCAGCGCATTGGCCGCACGCAGCACGCGGTTGGAACAGCGGTAGTTCTGTTCCAGCTTGATGATCTGCAGCGCCGGGTAATCCACCGCCATCTGCTGCAGGTTTTCCGGGTTGGCGCCGCGCCAGGCGTAGATCGACTGATCGTCATCGCCCACGCAGGTGAAATTGCCGCGCGGCCCGGCCAGCTGCTTGAGCAGCCGGTACTGGGCGTCGTTGGTGTCCTGGCATTCGTCGACCAGCAGATAGCCGATGCGCTCGCGCCAGGCCAGGGCGATATCCGGATTTTCTTCCAGCACCTGCACCGGCAACCGGATCAGGTCATCGAAATCCACCGCATTGAACGAAGTCAGGCGGGCCTGGTACAGCTCGTAGACCATCGCCGCGTCTTTTTCGCGGTTGCTGCGCGCCGCCGCCATCGCCTGCTCGGGCGACAGGCCGGAGTTCTTGGCGCGCGAGATCAGGTTCTTCATGTCCTCGATGTCATCGGGCTTGGCATTGCTGCCGCCCAGCAGATCCTTGATCTGCGCGCCGGCGTCGTCGGCATCGAAAATGGAGAAACTGCGCTTCAGCCCCACGTGTTCATGTTCGATCTGCAGGAACTTCAGGCCCAACGCGTGGAAGGTGCAGATGGTGACCTCGGCCGCATCCTCGGCGCGCAGGCGCTTGGCCACACGCTCGCGCATTTCCTTGGCCGACTTGTTGGTGAAGGTGATCGCAGCGATACGGCGGGCGCTATAGCGGCCAATACCGATCAGATGGGCGATTTTCTCCACGATCACGCGGGTCTTGCCGCTGCCGGCACCGGCCAGCACCAGCAGAGGACCTTCGGCATGCACGGCCGCGGCACGTTGGGGGGGATTGAGGGAATCGAGCATTCAGGAACTAGGGGATAGGAACCAGTAAAGGCAGGGCTTCAGGGCGGCATGTATTCTGTCACCCCTCGGGATCCGATGTTGTTTTCACTGGCTCCTGGTTCCCATCCCCTAGTTCCTGATTCAATGGCCAAGCTCTATTTCTACTATTCGGCGATGAACGCCGGCAAGACCACCACCCTGCTGCAGTCCGCGCACAACTACCGCGAGCGCGGCATGCGGGTGGCGCTGCTGACCCCGCACCTGGACCACCGCGCCGGCACCGGTGTGGTCGCCTCGCGGATCGGGCTGCAGGCCGAGGCAACCACCTTCGAGCGTGACACCGACCTGCAGAAGCTGATCCAGCAGGACATGGCCGCCCACGGCAGGCTCGGCTGCGTATTGGTGGACGAAGCCCAGTTCCTGAGCAAGGCGCAGGTGTGGCAGCTGTCGGAAATCGTCGACCAGCTGCGCATTCCGGTGCTGTGCTACGGGCTGCGCACCGACTTCCGCGGCGAGCTGTTCGAAGGCAGTCAGTACCTGCTGGCCTGGGCCGACGAGATCCAGGAAATCAAGACCATCTGCCACAGCGGCAAGAAGGCGACGATGACCGTGCGCGTGGACGAGAACGGCTTCGCAGTGCAGGACGGCCCGCAGGTGGAGATCGGCGGCAACGAGCGCTATGTGTCGGTGAGCCGCGCCGAGTTCAAGAAGATCACCCGCGGTGAAGGCCGGATTGACCCGATGCAGGCGCCGCTACCGTTGTAACGCTTTTCCTTCTCCCGCATGCGGGAGAAGGTGCCCCGAAGGGGCGGATGAGGGGAAGGCGCGAAGCGCTGCTTTGGCTTTGGCTTTGGCTTTGGCTTTGGCTTTGGCTTTTAAAGCCTCCCCTCACCCCAACCCCTCTCCCGTGAACGGGAGAGGGGCTTAAGCAAAAGCCTCAAGCAAAGCCCTCAAGCAAAGCCCTCAAGCGCTTCAATACAACGTCCGCTCCGGCGCGCCCGCAGCCGGCGGCGTGTACTGGTACAGCCAGGTTTCAGTCAGGGTCTTGCCGCCGCTGCGCAGGTACAGGCGCACGTCGATCTGTTCGGTGCTGCCTTCCGGCGGCACCAGGTCGAACATCGCGCGGTAGCCCTTGATCTCGCGCAGCGGGCGCGCCGATACAACTTCCACTCGGCCGCGGCTGGTTTCCACCACCGCTTCCACTTCGCCCTTGTCGATCAGGCTGGCAAGCTCGCCGCCTTCGAAATCCACCGCGAAGCGCCACGAGAAATATTCACGCTTCTTGCCGATGATGCCGCCCAGGCCCGTGCGGCTGGCCACGCAATGCGCGAGTGGCGGACGCGCCGGCGGCTCGGCGCCCCAGTACAGGCGATAGCCGACCAGCAGTTCCTGGCCCGGCTGCGGCTTGGCCTTGGGGTTCCAGAACGCGACGATGTTGTCGAAGGTTTCATCAACGGTGGGAATCTCCACCAGCTGCACCGAGCCCTCACCCCATTGCCCCTTCGGTTCCACCCACAGGCAGGGGCGCTTCTCGTAGAACACGCCGTCGTCCTGGTAATGGTCGAAGTTGCGGTCACGCTGCAGCAGGCCGAAGCCGCGCGGGTTGTTGTCCACGAACATGTTGAAGCGCAGGTTGGCCGGGTTGCACAGCGGCCGCCAGATCCATTCGCCGGCACCGTTCCACATCGACAGGCCATCGGTGTCGTGGATCTCCGGGCGCCAGTCCCAATCCATGCGGCGATCGTTCTCGCCCACCTGGTACATGCTGGTGCATGGGGCGATGCCGAGCCGTTCGATTTCCTTGCGCGGGTACAGCGCGCTGTCGATATCCATCAGCAGCACGTCGCCATTGGTGATGGCGAAGCGATAAGCGCCGGCAACGCTGGGCGAATCCAGCAGGCCGTAGACAACCAGGGTGTCCGAGTCGGCGGCCGGTTGTTCCAGGTAATAGGCGATGAAATCCGGGAATTCCTCCGGTCGGCCCATGCCGGTATCGATGGCCACGGCACGCGCCGACTGCCCGTATTGGCCCTCCTTGCCGACCGCGCGGAAATAGCTGGCGCCGAGGAAGGCGGCGAAGTCGCGGTCGGTATCGGTGCGGGTGTTGAGGCGGAAACCGGCAAAGCCCAAGTCGGCCGGCAATTCGCCGTCATGGATACCGCTCTTGCCGTAGTTGAACGCCGCGCCGTCATAGGCCAGTTCCTGCGCCTTGCCATCGACCACGTCGAACATGCGCACCGGCGAATGGAAGTACAGGCCCAGGTGGAAGAACTTGGCCTGGAACTTGCCCGGCTGGTCCGCCCACAGGGCGTGATCCTGGCGGTAGCTGATGGACTGGTACTGGTCCCAGTCGAGTTTCTCCAGCGCGCCCGGCAAGGTGCGCTTGTGGCTCTTGTACGGGGCCTGCGCCAGCGCCCGGGCCTGGCCCTTGAGCGTGGCGAAATCAAAGGTCTGCGGCTGGCCCAGGCGGCGCAGCCCCAGCTGTGCCGGCTTGCCGGCCGCGCAGGCGGTGAAAGTGGGAAGCCCGAAGGCCGCCAAGGCGGCTGCGGCGTTGCGCAGGAAGTCGCGTCGTTGCATGGAAAGGCAGGCCGGGAGGGGACCGCAGCATGGTAGGCGGATTTAGGTGAATCGACAGCCTGGACCCGTCACTGAATGAACATCCGCTTCAGCTGCCCGTAGTACCGAGCCATGCCCGGCAGGGGCTTCACCAGCAATCCATAACGCTGTAGGAGCGGCGTAAGCCGCGAAGCTACCGCCACATCAGAAACAGTGAAGCTCACCCCTCCCCAACCCTCCCCTTGGCTGCGCCAAAGGGAGGGGGCAAAAGCGGCACTGCTGCGATCTGAAGGTGCGCGTGAGCTGCCGCCTCCCCTTGGGTTCGCCAAAGGAAAGGGGCAAAAGCGGCCCTGCTGCGATCTGGACGTGCGCGTGAGCTGCCCCCTCCCTTTGGCGCAGCCAAGGGGAGGACTGGGGAGGGGTAGCACTTGAGCTTCGCCTGCAGTCCCTGCGCTCAGCGCTGGCAGTACCCACACCACACCGTCGCCCGCTGGCCGATGCTGGCATAGCGCAGCGCGCGACCGCATTGCTTGCAGGTCTCGCCCTCGCGGCCGTACACCAGCAGCTCCTGCTCGAAGTAACCGGGGGCGCCATCGGGGCTGATGAAATCACGCAGGGTGGTACCGCCACGCTGGATCGCATGCCCCAGGATTTCCTTCACCGCGTCGGCCAAGCGCTGGTAGCGCGCGCGCGACACCTTGCCGGCCTCGCGCAACGGATTGATTCCGGCCATGAACAGGCTTTCCGCCGCGTAGATATTGCCCACGCCGACAACGATGCCCTGGTCCATCAGGAAGGTCTTGATCGGCGCCTTGCGGCCACGGCTGCGCTGGAACAGGTAATCGCCGTCGAAATCCGCATCCAGCGGCTCAGGGCCCAGATCGCGCAGCAGCTCGTGTGTTTCACCTGCCGGTTGCCATAGCAGGCTGCCGAAGCGGCGAGGGTCGTTGAAGCGCAGCAGCCGCCCATCTTCCAGGCTGATATCGACATGGTCGTGTGCGCGCACCGAGGTATCGCCGGGCAGTACGCGCAGGCTGCCGGACATGCCAAGGTGCAGCACCGCGCTGCCCCGCTCGGTGTCGAGCAGCAGGTATTTGGCGCGGCGGCGGATCGCCTCGATGCGCTGGCCCGGCAGCAGTTGTTCTATCTCCGCAGGAATGGGCCAGCGCAGGTCCGGCCGGCGCAGGATCACGCCGTGGATGCTTCGATTCACCAGATGCGGCTCCAGCCCGCGCCGGGTGGTTTCTACTTCGGGTAGTTCTGGCATGCGGGCCTCAAGGCGATGGTGTCTGCTTTTGTGTGTGGGAACGGCGTGAGCCGTGAAGCAGGTGATGGCGGACTGCGGGCTTGTATCGACTGCAATGCGCTGTTGGCTGCGGCTGGATTTTTGGCTTCGCGGCTTACGCCGCTCCTACAACGCGGGGTTCGGAGCTCGGGCAATTGTATTTGTGGCAACGGCGGGAGCCGTGAAGCAAGAGATGGCGGACTGCGGGCTTGTATCGACTGCGCTGCGTTATTGGCTGCGGCTGGATTCTTGGCTTCGCGGCTTATGCCGCCCCTACAAGCCACCCGACAGATGCAGCTCAGCGCGGGGGTGCCATCAGCTCGCGGGCACTGAGGTAGCCATCGCCGTTGGCATCCTGGCGGGCGAAGCGGGCCAATATCACCTGCCGCTGTTCGTCGCGACCGATCGGCTTGCCGCGGCCGCCGGGTTGCTCGGCGGCTTCCAGCACACCGTCGCCATTGCGGTCCATCTTGTCGAAGGCGTAGAGCATCCACTGCAGGTATTCGTCCGGGCTGACGCGGCCATCGCCATCGCTGTCCATGCGCTGCAGGTACTCGTTGGTGTCCTGCACCTGCGCGGCCACAGGCAACGCCGCAGCCAGCAGACAGACCAGAAGAATCGTCTTCATGCGCCGCTGAGCGAGTAGCCCTTCAGGCGCGCGGCATAGGCCTGCAATGCGGCACTGCCGCTGGCCTCGGCTTCCTGGCACCACTGCTGCAGCTGACGCAGACGTTCGGCGGCATCATGGCTGCGCGCTTCCAGCAGCGCGGACAAGCGCGCGCGGTGCTCGACCAGCAACTGGATGCGCGGGCGCTGCTGCACCCAGTTGTTCAACTGCACACGGCAGTCGGGTTTCAGCCAGCGGCCATCATTGACCAGGCCCTTGCGCATGCGTCGCGGCAGCAGCTTGCGCAGCTTGGCGCCGGCAGCGGCGGCCTCTTCCTTCAACGCCGGGGTGAAGACATTGCGCTGGTAATCGGTCATCGCCTGGAAGCGGTGCGACAGCAGCGCCTTCAAGGTATCGGCATCGGGCACGGCGATGTTCGGGCGGATGTCCATGCTGGGTGCAACCCGCAACACCGTGGCCAGGCGCAGGAACTGCAGCACGCGGATCACCTGCCAGCCAATATCCAGCTCCCAGCGCCGCATCGAGAAGCGCGCGGAGGAGGGGAAGGCATGATGGTTGTTGTGCAGCTCTTCGCCGCCAATCCAGAACGCCCACGGCGTGAGATTGGTGGAAGTGTCGGCCGATTCGAAATTGCGGTAGCCCCACCAGTGACCCAGGCCGTTGACCACGCCTGCCGCCCAGAACGGAATCCACGCCATCTGGATCGCCCACAGGGCGATGCCGGGCAGGCCGAACAGCACGGTGTTGATCACGAACAGGCTGACCGGGCCGAGGTTGGCGTGCGGGGTGTAGAGCTTGCGCTCGATCCAGTCTTCCGGCGCGCCGCGGCCGTACTGTTCGATGTCGCCGCGCAGCGTGCGGGCTTCACGGTACAACTCCACGCCGCGCCAGAACACGTTGCCGATGCCCTTGGTGACCGGGCTGTGCGGGTCGTCCTCGGTTTCCACCTTGGCGTGGTGCTTGCGGTGGATGGCCACCCACTCGCGGGTGATCATCGAGGTGGTCAGCCACACCCAGAAGCGGAAGAAATGCGACACCAGCGGATGGAACTCCACGCCGCGATGGGCTTGGCTGCGGTGCAGGTACAGGGTGACCGCGAAGATGGTGAGCTGGGTGAACACCAGCAGCACTGCCAGCATGCCCCACCAGCCCAGGCCGGCAATGCCACCGGTGAGGAAATCGAGCAGAACGTCGGGCATTGCGGGAACTCCAGGCAGTCGGTGCCAGATGAAACCAGTGCTACACATGATGGGGGCTGTCGGCGCAAACTTCACCCACCTGCGGTACGTCCGTTGGTCGAATCCTCAGCTGCCACCTGCCACCTGAATGCCCACTGCCCCTGCCGCCGACGCGGCCCCGTTGATCGAACTGGACCATGCCTGCGTCATCCGCGGCCAGGTGCGCGTTCTGCACGAACTGAACCTGCGCATCGCACAGGGCCAGCACACCGCCATTCTCGGCCCCAACGGCTGCGGAAAATCTTCATTCATCAAGCTGATCACGCGCGAACTGTATCCACTGGCGCGCGCCGATGGTCAGGTGCCGGTCAAGGTGATGGGCCAGACCCGCTGGCAGGTGGACCGGCTGCGGGCGCAGCTGGGCATCGTCACCGGCGATCTGTCCAGCAACCTGTCCGACATGCCCGGGCTGAGCGTGGAAGAGGCGGTCATTTCGGGGTTCTTCGCCAGTTACGTGGTACCGGCGCACCGTGACGTCACCGATGCCATGCGCCAGCGCGTGCGGCATGCGCTGGAGCTGGCCCGGGCCCTGCCCCTGTTGGGCCGCAGCTATGCCGAACTGTCGGCCGGTGAAACCCGCCGCGTGCTGATCGCGCGGGCACTGGTCAACCAGCCCAAGGCGCTGCTGCTGGACGAACCCTCCACCGGGCTGGACCTGATCTCGCGCCACCACCTGATCGACAGCATGCGCCACCTGGCCCAGCAGGGCATCACCTTGGTGCTGGTCACCCACCACATCGAGGAGGTGATCCCGGAGATCAACCGCGTGGTGTTGATGAAGGGCGGGCGCATCTTCGCCGATGGCACACGCGCCGAGCTGCTGCAGTCCGCGCCGCTGTCGGAGGTATTTGGCGGCAGCATCGATGTCGCCGAACAGGATGGCCGCCTGCAGGCGCACGTGCTGTCGGCCTGAGCAGTCGGGGCCGGCACCTGCCAACCCCGCTGCCGTCACTCAGAAGCGCACTGCGCGTGCACGCCGTTCGATCGGCGCCATGCGGGTCTGGTCGTGCAGTTCCACCTCGCGCAGCTCATACGGCGCGGCATAGCCGGCCGGCAGTTTGACGCCTGCAAAACTCAACGCCAGTTCACCGCGACCGGGCTTGGCGAACCAGGCCGCGCTATGCCCCTGCGCCACTGCGCGCAGCTTGCCGTCGGTGCCGGTGGCGAACAACGTGGTGCGCACTTCGTAGCGCCCAGGCGCCCCGACCTGCACGGGAAATCGCAGGTCTGACAGGCTGGTTGCGCGCACCGCGCTGGCCAGGCGCGCGGTGGGCCTGGCCACCGCGAACGCCAGCCGGGTATCGCGGGCAATGCCGCCCTGGTCGGCGAACACCTGCAGTTCCCACAGGCCCTGCACATCACTGCCACCGGCCGGAATTGCCACATCGGCAACCAGCCCGCCGGCCTTGTCGCTGCGCATGGGCACCGTCCAGGTGCGCCCGTCCGGTGCCACCAGTAGGCCCTCGGCAGTGAAACGGGAAGCGGCCAGACGTGCTGCCACTTCGGCGCGGGTGGATTGCACGCCATCCATGTTCACCTGCGCACGCAGGGTGTCGCCGGCCAGCGCCACACTGCGGTCGGTGCGTGCGCGCAGTACCATCGGGCTGTCCGGTTCCAGCACCTGCATCACGTAGCTGCCGCGTGCGTCGGTTGCCTGCACCCGGTAACGACCGGGCTGGCTGTCCTGCAGCTTGAGCATGGCGGTGCCGGGCGCCACCGCCATGCCGGCGTCCTTCAACGCGGCACGTTCAAAGCGACGCGCGGCCACCGGTGCACTGCCCTCGCGCACCTGCAGCGATTGCACATCCAGGGCCTTGGCGCCACGCGCGGGACTGAGCTGGATCACCGCCCCCGCCGCCGACACCGGCACGTCCACACCGCTCTGCAGCTCGGCTGCCTCGACCATGCGCCAGGAGCTGCGGCTTTCCATCACCTCAGGCTCAGGCGCGCTCACCACATCGGCCGGATTCAATGCCCAGGCGAACTGCACCGGCGCGTGTTCGAATTCGCCGGCCGGCACCGCGGCAGACACCACCGCCGGAGCAACCCGGTCCACCACCGCAGCCTGGGCCGCAACCATCGCTGCGCCGTTGCAGGCCAGCGCCAGGGCAAGCATCAACGTCGTTTGCTTGTTCATTGCATGGCTCCTCACAGGTTCACGTCGGCGCGCAGGATGGTGTCCAGGTTGAAGCAGTTGCGCCGGCTCTGCGCATGGCTGAGCGGCTCTGCATCGCGGGTGCGGCTGACGTCGCGGAACCAGACGCTGCCGGCAGCCGACTGGCTGCTGCAGTTGAGGAAGCCGTCCGAGCAGCTGGCCAGCCAGTTCTGCGTCGCCTCCAGCCCCACGTTCTGTGCGTAGCCGCCGCAATAGCTGTCCGAATCGAACGGCGAGGATTCCACCTCGGTGCCCACCACCGCCCGGAACGGCTTGGGCAGTGCTGGCCGGCCCGCCGTGCCATACAGATTGTTGGCGTTGTAGGTGGCCATCCAGCTCACCTGCTGCATGCGTACCGCGTCGCTCTCGTACCCAAGCAACCAGCCCAGTGCCTGCTCGAACACATTGCCGTTCATCACCGCATCGGCCAGCGGCGTGCCCGCCGAGGACGGTGCCAACGCATTGACCTTGTGCAGGCGCGTGATGATGGCCGGGTAACGGCTGTCCCAGGTCGGGTTGGACATGATCCAGCGCATCACGTTGCCGCCGTTGGAATGGGTGATCACCACCAGTTTGGTGATGCCGCGGCTGTTGATGAAGCTGGTCAGCTGGCCGGCCAGGCAGCCTGCCGCGTCCGGTTTCCACATGTATTGGGTGAAATCACAATTGATCACCGTGTAGTTGGCGCTGTTGGGCAGCCCCGCACGCACGGTGTTGACGATATCCGGCTGCCAGTAGTCGGCCAACGCATTGGTCTGCTTGCCAGTGCCATGCACGAAGGCCACGCCCACCACGTCAGCCGCATTGACTGCGGTGCTGGTCGCTGCCAGTGCCAGTCCTGCCCAAAGCCACTTCCCCTTCATGCTCATGCGAGCGCTCCTCTCTTGGTGTTCCCCCTGAAGAGATTGCCGCGATGATGGCCGGATGCCCCCGCACCCCTGCCGCCGCGGCGCGGGATGCGCGCCCCCTCAGACCGGAGAGTGCCGCTGCCCGCAAGCTTTGGATTGTTGGCTGAAAATCGCGAAGCGCGCATGACGGTGCCGTCACAGTCTTCCACATGCGATGGAAGTCAATCTGGCAGCGCAGCATGACCTGTGCCCGGCACGACGCGCGCAACGGTGACATGATGCCGGTCCGTTCCATCGACCACGTCACACACGCAATGTTCCGATTTGCCCGTCTTTCCCGCCTGGGCCTCGCCCTGGCAACGGCCGCCCTGCTGGGCGCCTGCAGCACCACCGGCAGCCACCCGGATGGCCAACCGCTGACACCGGCACGCGCTGTCGGCTATCTGCAGGATGGCGCCATCCCTGACAGCCTGGCGCTGAGCCCTGCACCGCCCGCCGCCGGTTCCGTCGCCGCGCAACTGGATGAAGCGGTCGCCACACAGGCGATGGCCCTGCGCGGCAGCGCACGTTTCGTGCAGGCCCACACCGATGCCGACCTGAGCTTCCCCGCTGGCGCCAACCAGTTCAGCTGCGCGCTCGGCGTTGCGGTCACTGCTGAGACCACGCCCGTGCTGTATCAGCTGCTGGAACGCAGCCGCATCGATGCCAGCGCCGCGACCAAGGCCGCCAAGACGCACTACCAGCGTCCGCGCCCGTTCATGGTCAACAACGCGCCGACCTGCACGCCGGACGATGAGCAGGGCCTGCGCGACAGTGGCTCCTATCCTTCAGGGCATACCGCCATAGGCTGGGCTTGGGCCTTGATCCTGTCGGAGATCGATCCGCAACATGCCACCGCGCTGATCGAACGCGGCCGCAGTTACGGCCATAGCCGGCTGGTCTGCAACGTGCATTGGTACAGCGACGTGCAGCAGGGCCAGTTCATGGGCGCCGCCACGGTGGCACGGCTGCATGACAACCCGGAATTTGCCGCCGACCTGGCCCAGGCGCGCAAAGAACTGGTGCACGCACGCACACTGAACTTGCCGATGCCACGCGACTGCGCAGCAGAGACAGCTGCACTGACCTCGGACATCCCCGAAGCCCACTGAAAGCCGTAGTGCCGAGCCATGCCCGGCATCGGGAGCCAAGCGACCCGATTTTGTAGGAGCGGCGTCAGCCGCGAAGCTGGCGATGCTTGAAAGGCCCCAAAGCCAACCCCTCCCCAGCCCTCCCCTTGCCTGCGGCAAAGGGAGGGGGCGGTAGTGCCGAGCCATGCTCGGCAGAGGCTTTCCCGGTAATGCCCCCTGCCGAGCATGGCTCGGCACTACAGGATTGGCTTTACCGGTAATGCCCTTGCCGAGCATGGCTCGGCACTACCGTGATGGTTTCCGACGTCACCGCCTTGGCACGCTGGTGGCTCCTGCGGGTACAGTCCAAGGTCCATTCATTGGGGACTCTCATGCCGGTATTCCTTCGCTATCCACGTCTGCAGGCGCTGTTGATCGCCGCCTTGTTGCCCTTTGCCGTGCAGGCGCAGTCACCGCGCTTGATCGGCTATGTGATGGACAGCCCTGCGCCGTTGCAGCTGTCGGCACGGAAACTCGATGTGGTCAACTTCGCCTTCGCCGTGGTCAAGCCCGACAGCACCGTCCATCTGCCGGAGAATGTGGACCCCGCGCGCCTGCATGCGGTCGTCGCCAAGCGCGCGGACAACCCGTCGCTGCAGATCGTGTTGTCGATCGGTGGCTGGGGCGCAGGCAATTTCTCCGAGGCCGCCGCCAGCGCAGCTGCACGCGCGCGCTTCATCGATAGCAGCGTCGCGCTGATGCACCAGTTCAAGCTGGATGGCCTGGATGTCGATTGGGAGTACCCCACGCTCGGTGACGCCGGCATCAGCCACAGCCCGGATGACCGCCACAATTTCACCCTGCTGCTGGAAGAACTGCGCGCGCGCCTGGACCGCGAAGGTGCAGGCAAGCGCCATTACCTGCTGACCATCGCCGCCGCCGAAGGCCGTGCCGCCGAAGGCCTGGAGCTGCCGCGCATTGCCCAGTCACTGGATTGGATCAATCTGATGACGTATGACTTCTACGGCAGCCTGACCAAGACCACCGGTCATCATTCCGGGCTTGCCCGCTCATCGCTGGCCACGCCGCAAGGTCGCACCACCGTGGATGCGGTGAAGTACTTTCTCGATGCCGGTGTTCCCGCCGCCAAGATCAATGTGGGCGTGCCGTTCTATGGCCGCACCTTCGGCGATGTAGGCACGGCCAACAATGGGCGCTTCCAGAAGTTCACTGCGGAGGGCGGCTTCATCACCTGGCGCGACATCGTCCACACCTGCCTCAACGCGCCGGAGTGGCAGCGTTTGTGGGATGACGAGGCGCAGGTGCCATGGCTGTGGAACGCCAAGGAGCGGCGCATGATCAGCTATGACGATCCGCAATCGCTGCGGATCAAGGCCGACTATGTGAAGCAGCAGGGCCTGGGCGGCATCATGTACTGGGAGCAGGGTGGCGATGACAACGAGCAGCTGCTTGATGTGTTGCATGACGCGCTGCGCTAAACGCCGCGCGTAGATTCTGTAGTGCCGAGCCATGCTCGGCACTACAGAAGAACAAGGCACTACAAAACGAAGAAGGCGCGGATTGCTCCGCGCCTTCTTCGTTCGTCACACAAACCAATGCCGGCTTAGAAGCGGGTCTTGAACTCCACACCCCACAGGCGCGGCTCGTTGATGAAGCCGGTGAGGTTGTTGAAGTCGATGCCGCCGGTAGCGCGGATCTGGTTGGTGATGTTGCGGCCGTACAGGGCCACGTCGTAGTCACCGTCGTTCCACTGGTAACCCACGCGCAGGCCGCCTTCCAGCAGCGACTTGCCGGTGAATTCCTTGGACTGGTACAGGAAGAAATTCACTTCACTGCGGTAGGCCCAGTCGGTGAACACGTAGAGCTGGGTGCCATCGGCCAGCGGCAGCGACCAGCGCGCGGTCATGTTGTGGGTCCACTCCGGCGCCTGCGGCAGCGAATTGCCGTTGATCAGCACCTTGCCGTTGGCATCCAGCGGATTGGTCACGGTGCAGGAGAAGCAGCCGGCCACGCTCAGATCGGCGTCCTTGATCTCGGTGTGGTTGTAGCCACTGCCCAGGGTGACCAGCAGGTTGTCGGTCAGGTAGGCCTGCAGATCCAGCTCGAAGCCCTTGCCCACACTCTTGTCGGCGTTGAGCAGGATGTTGGCATTGCCCTGTGCGCCACCCACGGCGGTGAGCTGCTGGTCCTTGACCCGGTAGTGGTAGACGCTGGCATTCAAGCGCGCACGGTTGTCCCAGAAGTCGGCCTTTACGCCGGCTTCAAACGACAACACGGTTTCCGGATCGGCCACGGTCTTGTCGTTGAAGGCACCGGCGGACTGGATAGAGCTGCCACGGAAACCGGTGGCGACGCGGCCGTAAACATTGACGGTGTCATTGACGGCATAGGTGGCCGAGAAGTCCCAGTTGAACTTCTTGTCCTTGGTCGAGGCCGACAGGTACGGATCAACCGCATCGCCAGCGGCGAAGGCTGCCTGCTGCGCGGCGAGCAGACCGGCCAGATCGCACTTGGCAACACCCGGCGGATTGCTCAGGGTCGGCGCGATGCACGGTGAGAAACCGGTGTTCCAGTAGTCCTTTACCTTCAGATCCTTCTTGTCGATGGTGTAACGCGCACCGGCACGCAGCTCCAGCTTGTCGGTCGCCTGGAAGGTCAGGCCGCCGAATACCGCCCACGCATCGTTGGTCTGGTTGATGCGCTGGAAGCCGTCCTGCTTGCTGCCGTTGGTGGTGTCGTAGCTGACGCTGTCGACGTCGTAATCTTCCTTGAAGTAGAACAGGCCGGTCTGCCAGTTCAACGGGCCTTCGTTCTGCGATTCAAGACGCAGTTCCTGGGTCCACTGCGAGTGGCTGGGAATGCCGTCAGCGGTTTCCGATGCGAACGGCACATCGGCGGTGAAATACGGGCCCGAGGTACCGTCGATATCGCCGACGCTGAAGGTGTCCACGGTTTCGTAACCGGTGATGGACGACAGCTTGTAGTTACCCAGGTCCCAGCTCAGGCGCGCATTGGCACCGCTGCTGTCCAGCTCGGAGTGGTTGAGGCCGTCGATCGATACCTTGTTCTCGTCGAAGCCGGGCACGAAATCGTTGCTGCCCTTCTTGAAGATGTTGCCGCGGAACAGGCGTGCGGTGCCGTTGAGGTGGCGCTTGTGCGCACCGAGCAGGGCCTCGAAGTTGTCGCCTTCGTACAGGAACTGCGCACGCACGGCCGACTCGTCATAACCTTCCAGGCCGTCGTTCGGGCCCGGGCCAGTGTTCTTCACCCAGTCGTCGCGGCGCTGGTACAGGGCCGACACACGTGCCGACCAGCGAGCGCTCAATGCGCCGCCCACGGCCGCTTCCACGTTCCACAGGTTGTCGCTGCCGTAGCCGACCTTGCCATAGCCTTCAAACTCCTGCGACGGACGCACCGAGTCGAACTTGACCACGCCGGCCGGGGTGTTGCGGCCGAACAGCGAGCCCTGCGGGCCACGCAGCACTTCCACCTGCTCCACGTCGAAGATCGGGAAGCCCTTCAGGATCGGGTTTTCCTGCACGATGTCGTCATACACCAGCGATACCGGCTGCGAGGTGTTGAGACGGAAATCGGTGTTGCCATAGCCGCGGATGTAGAAGCGCGGGAACGCACGGCCGAACGAGGATTCGATGTTCAGGCTCGGCACGCGGCCGGACAGGTAACGCACATCGGTGCCACCGGAGGCCAGCGCGTCGAGCTTCTCGCCGCTGACGGTGCTGATGGAAACCGGCACGTCCTGGATGTTTTCGACTTTGCGTGCCGCGGTGACCTTCACCGCATCCAGCGTGGCTGCTTCCTTCTGGGCGGTGGTCGCGTCCTGCGCTGCAGCGGTGAAGGGCAATACGGCAAGAACGGCGACGAACAGCGGATGCGCTGCCGGCAAGCGGCGGCGAGCGATACGGGTCGGGGACATGGCGAGACGGGCCTGTTGAGGAGAAATGGGAACTGCGCCTAGCACGGAATTGTTGCAGTACAACATTCGTATCGCAATCGTTCAGGTATTCATCGGCATGACGACTGTCAGGGGTGTGACCCAGTTCCGCCGCATAGACTTGGGCGTAACTTCCCCCAGGCGTACCACCATGACCCAATGGTATTTCCATATTCCCGGCCAAGCCGATCGCGTCGGCCCCTTGGACGACGAGGCTGCGCGCCGCTTTGCCCAGGGTAACCGCCAGGCCTTGGCCTGGCGCGAGGGCATGCAGGGCTGGCAGGCAGTCAGCGAAATCGCCGAGTTCGGTGGCCAGACCAGCCCACCGCCGATGCCGCCGCCGGTGGCTGGCAACCGCAACCAGGCTGACGATATCGATTTCCGCATCATCGGGCATGAGATGCAGTTCGTGGAAATCGAACTGGACCCGGGCGAAAGCGCGATTGCCGAGGCCGGCGCGCTGATGTTCAAGGATTCGTCCGTGCAGATGGACACCGTGTTCGGTGATGGCCGCCACGAGGGCCAGGGCGGCGGCTTCATGGACAAGCTGATGTCAGCCGGCAAGCGGGTGATCACCGGCGAAAGCCTGTTCGCCACCTTGTTCACCCATACCGGCAACGGCAAGGCCAAGGTCGCCTTCGCCGCGCCCTACCCCGGCACGGTGCTGCCGATGAAGCTGGACCAGCACGGCGGCAAGCTGATCTGCCAGAAAGACAGCTTCCTGGCCGGCGCGCGCGGCGTGCAGGTGGGCGTGCACCTGCAGCGCAAGGTGATGACCGGCCTGTTTGGCGGTGAGGGTTTCATCATGCAGAAGCTCGAAGGCGACGGCTGGGTATTCGTGCATGCCGGCGGCTGCGTGGTTGAACGCGAGCTGGCGGCGGGCGAGCGCATCGACGTGGATACCGGCTGCGTAGTGGCCTACCACGCCAGCGTGGACATGGACGTGCGCCGCGTGGCCGGCCTCAAGAGCATGTTCTTCGGCGGCGAAGGCGTGTTCCTGGCAACGCTGACCGGCCCGGGCAAGGTCTGGCTGCAATCGCTGCCGTTCTCGCGCCTGGCTGGCCGCATGTATGCCGCCGCACCGCAGGGTGGCGGCCAAAGCCGCGGTGAAGGCTCGGTGCTGGGTGGGCTGGGGCGTTTGCTGGATGGTGACAACAAGTTCTGATGGCGCCACGGTTTCCGTAGCCCGGCTGGAAAGTCCGGGTTACGGAATATTGCGCCCCTGCGCGCAAGGAAAATGCCGTCTTTGATACAGAGAAGACGTATCTGCTTGTCGCGCCCAGGAGCAGTCGCCATACTCGCGGCATTCATTTTCAGGGAAGGCAGGAAGCCATGGATGCGCAGGACTCGATTTACGCTCCACCACAGGCATCATTGACGCAGGAAAGCGCAGAACCCTCTGGCCTGCCGCCGTTCTATGTGGTTTCCATCACCAAGCTGGTGCTGCTTTATGTGGCCACCCTGGGCTTCTACTCGGTGTATTGGTTCTGGAAGCACTGGAGCCGGCACAAGCGTGACAAGAAGCTGGATATCTGGCCGGTGCCCCGCGCCATCTTCGCGATCTTCTTCGCCAACAGCCTGAACCAGGAAATCGACCAGCGCCTGCGCCGTTCCGGCCAGCGCTATAGCTGGTCACCGGAGATGTGGGCCGGCGCTTTCGTGATCTCGGCGATTGTTGGCCGCATCATCAGCCGCATCCCCGACGCCGTCCTGCCGCCACTGCCAAGCTTCGGGATCGGCATGCTGTTTCTGGTGCTGAATATGATGTCGCTGGTACAGGCGCAGCGCGCGGCCAACCTTGCCTGCGGCGACCCCGATGGCGACCGCAACGCCCGGCTGACCGCTGCCAACTGGGTGTGGATGGTGTTGGGCGCACTTTTCTGGATAGTCGTCCTGCTGGGAATAGTGGTGTCGTTGTGGGCGCCAGCGCTTTACGCAGGCTGATGCCGGCTGCCGATGGCAGCCTTGGTTAAACCAACCGTGAGTCCGCTGGCGGCCTTGCCAGCCCAAAGCGCTATGCTGGCGCCCTTTCCAAAGCCCCCTGTTCATCATGAAAGCGCGCAACGCCCGTCTGCTGCTGTCCCTCTCCCTGTTTGGCCTGCTGGCAGCCTGTGGCGGCGAGAACACCAAGCCCACCCCGCCGGCTGCGGTGCAGCCGACCACGCCGGTGCGGCCGGTCAAGATCGGTGTGGCGCTGGGCGGTGGCGCGGCCAAGGGCTTTGCGCATATCGGCGTGATCAAGATGCTGGAAGCCAATGGCTTCGAGCCGGTGGTGGTGTCCGGCACCAGCGCCGGCAGCGTGGTTGGCGCTTTGTATGCCAGCGGCATGAATGCCTTCCAGATGCAGCAGAAGGCGGTGGCGCTGGATGAAGCCAGCATCCGCGATATCCGCCTGTTCTCCGGCGGGCTGGTGCAGGGCCAGAAGCTGCAGGACTACGTCAATGCACAGGTCGGCAACAAGCGCGCCGAGCAACTGGAGAAGCCGTTCGCTGCGGTCGCCACCCAGCTGGAGACCGGCGAGCGAGCGGTGTTCGTGCGCGGCAATGTCGGCCAGGCGGTACGGGCTTCCAGTTCCATCCCCGGCGTGTTCGAGCCGGTGATCATTGGTGGCAAGAGTTATGTCGACGGCGGCGTGGTCAGCCCGGTGCCGGTGGATGCGGCCAAGCAGCTGGGTGCCGAGTTCGTTATCGCAGTGGATATCTCCAGCCGCGCCACCGGCCAGCGCCCGACCGGCCTGCTCGGTGCGGTGGGCCAGTCGATCACCATCATGGGCCAGCGCCTGGGCGAGCAGGAACTGGCGCGCGCCGACGTGGTGATCCGTCCGGCGGTGCTGGATATCGGCGCAGCCGATTTTGAACAACGCGGCCGCGCCATTCTGGAAGGCGAGAAGGCAGCGATGGCAGCCATGCCGCAGATCCGCGCCGGCATCGCCCGCCTGCAGCAGGCACGTGTTGCCACCGCACGCAACGCCGATGCGCGTGCCGCCGCCGTGCAGGCAGAAGCACACCAGCGCTGCCAGGACAGCCGCAGCCGCATCGAGAAGCTGCGCGGTGTCGAAAAGAACTGCAGCGCACCGGCGCGTTGACGAACAACGGTAGCGCTGCAGCTTTTGTAGTTTTGTGGGAGCGGCGTAAGCCGCGAAGCCGGAGACGTTTCAGATTGTCAGCTTCGCGGCTTACGGCGCTCCCACAATCTGAAGCATAGAGCGCCCTCACCCCAACCCCCGCTCCGCGCCCCGGCCCTTGCGCTTGCGCAAGGGCGTTCGACGGGCAGCGAACCAATGGTTCGCGCAAGCTGCCCCTCTCACCCCGTAAACGGAAGAGGGGCTTCAAGCTGCGGAGCCTTCGCTACTTCACCGCCCCAGCTGCGACAGCGGCAGCGCGCGGAACTCCTTCACCGTGCGCAGCACGAAGCTGGAATTGACGTCGGCCACGCCGGCCGCATTGAGCAGCTTGTCGAGCAGGAACTCGGAGAAGTGATCCAGGTCGCGCACGTAGACCTGCAGCAGGTAATCCATGTCGCCGGTGAGCGCGTGGCAGGCCACCACCTCATCCCATAGCTGCACCGCCTGCACGAAATGATCGATCGCCGCCTGCCCGTGCTTGGACAGCTGCACGCGTACGAAGGCCTGCAGACCCAGCCCGATCGCGCGTGGCTCAAGGCGTGCGCCATAACCGGCAATCACGCCCTCTGTTTCCAGCCGCTGCACCCGCCGCAGGCAGGCTGACGGTGACAGGTTCACCCGCGCTGCCAGTTCGGCATTGGTGGCGCGGCCATGCTGCTGTATTTCGACCAGAAGCCGCAGATCCGTGCGATCAAGGTTCACCGACGCCATTTTTGTTGCTCCGCAGCATGGAATGGACGCAACAATATTGCGTCAGAAGCCATCCGTCTGGCAATTACGCACACCTGTTGCGCGGCAGGCTTCCTACCATGCGCTTATCTATTCCCTTCAGGAGCTGCCGCCATGGAAGCCCACCCGCGCCGCGTCGAACACCAGCACACCGACAAGGGCTACGTGCCGGTCTATACCACCGCCGTGGTGGAGCAGCCCTGGGACAGCTACAGCGCCGACGACCACGCCACCTGGAGCACGCTGTACCAGCGCCAGCGTGAACTGCTGGTAGGACGTGCCTGTCAGGAGTTCCTCGATGCCCAGGACGAGATGGGCATGAGCGAACACATGATTCCGCGCTTCGACCAGCTCAACGAAGTGCTGGGCGCGGCCACCGGCTGGACGCTGGTGGGCGTGGAGGGCCTGCTGCCGGAGCTCGATTTCTTCGATCACCTGGCCAACCGCCGCTTCCCGGTGACCTGGTGGATCCGCCGCCCGGAGCAGATCGACTACATCGCCGAACCCGACCTGTTCCACGACCTGTTCGGCCACGTACCGCTGCTGATGAACCCGGTGTTCGCCGACTACATGGCTGCCTACGGCCGTGGTGGGGTCAAGGCGCATGCCATCGGCCCGGACGCGCTGCAGAACCTGACCCGCCTGTACTGGTACACGGTGGAGTTCGGCCTGATCAACACCGCCGACGGCCTGCGCATCTACGGCGCCGGCATCGTCTCGTCCAAGGGTGAATCGCTGTACTCGCTGGAATCGGCCGCGCCCAACCGCATTGGCTTCGATCTGGAGCGGATCATGCGCACCCGCTACCGCATCGACACCTTCCAGAAGAGTTACTTCGTCATCGACGGCTTCGAGCAGCTGATGGCCGCAACCGAACCGGATTTCACCCCGATCTACGCCCGCCTGGCCGATGCCGAGCATCTGCCTGCCGGCGACGTTCAGGCCGCCGATACCGTGTTCCAACGCGGCAGCGGCGAAGGCTGGGCCGACGGCGGCGACGTCTAAGCCCGCTCGCATCACCGCAATAAAAGAAGCCGCCCAAGGGCGGCTTCTTCATGCAGATACCTCGTACCCGTAGCCCGGGTAAGCGAAGCGCACCCGGGGGCTCTCAAACACCACACCTGCAATTCACTGAGCCTTGACCGGAGCCACCTTGGCCACCCGCCGGCCACCGTATTTGCGGTTCAACCAAGCCGCGGCAATCAGCGCCACCACCAGCGGCGCCGCCCACGGGAACAACTCGATCAGCAGCGCCGGCACGGTGGTGTGGCTGAGCAGCCACTGCCACACCGGGCGCATGCCGATGCCCAGGAAAGCCACATGAGTGGCGATACCGGCACCCAGCATCGACTGGTAGTGCTGGCGGAAGGCCCAGTCCGGCCGCGCCGGGCCACGCCGGGCAAACTTCAGCATGCGCCAACCGGCCCACAAGCCAATCGCCGAGAAACCGAAGAACAACACCTGCCGATGCTGTACGCCGGTGGCCACCACGGCCAGCGCCAGTACCACCATCGGCCACAACGCCAGATGCCAACCCGGTCGCGACACCAGCTTCTTCCAGTCGCGCTTGTCGGTGACCGCACGCCAGGCCAACCAGGTGGCATTGCCGGTGATCGCCATCAGGTAGGCCAGGAACAGGGCCGTCAACGGCTGCTGGCGGAAGAAGGCGAACTGGACCGTGATCGGCACCGAGCTGGCCACAATGCTGGCCATCGCCACCAGGTAGACCTTGCCCACCGCACGATGCCGCGGCGAGCCCTTCTTCATCAGCGCCGCCGACCAGAAACTGATCAGCGCTACCACCCCGGCCAGCACATGCAGCGCGACGATCAGGGAATATCCGGGCATGACGGTGGTCTCTTCAGTGGCGGCCGGCGGAATGCGATGGCCTGTGTACAGCGTGCGTGAGCCACTGCGCCCACGGCAGTCGCGCCAGTCACCGATCGACCCTGCCGGAAGTCACTTTCTGTCGTCTGCCCCTTGCCGCTGGCGTCTGCGCCCAGCAGCATGCGGGCATGCAAATTACTCACCGCTCGCGTTGGCACAGGCTGCTGCATCCACTCAATCTCGCCGGCCTGCTCACCTGGGTGGCGGTGGTTGCCACCCTGCCCTATGACGCAGGCGCGCAGACCGCCCTGCGTTGGGGCAGTGCACTGCTGTTCCTGTTCGCATTCCTGCTGGCGGCCAGCTACGAGCGGCCCGCCCCACAGCGCAGCGTGATGCTGGTGATCGAAGCGCTGGCAGCGTTGGTGGTCATCCGCCTGGCCCACCGCAGCGGCGTCGCACCCGCATTGCTGGTAATGCTGGCCGCGCAGGTGGCGATGAGCTGGCCGTTGCGCACCGCCTTGGTGGTGATGCTGTTGGTGAATGTGGGCATGTACCTGGTACTGCGCGACGTGCACAGCCACCCTGCCGCAGTGGTATTGATCTTCGCCGGTTTCCAGGCCTTCGCCATGCTCACCACGCATTACGCGGGCAGCTCGGAAAAGGCCCGCGGCCGGCTGGCGCTGGTGAACGCCGACCTGCTGGCCACCCGCGCCCTGCTCGCGGAGCGCTCGCGCGATATGGAACGGCTGCGGCTGTCACGCGAACTGCACGATGTCGCCGGGCACAAACTCACCGCGCTACGCCTGCATCTGCGCGCGCTTGCCGGGCAGGCGGGTGCTGCACCCGAGTTGGCCCAATGCGAGCAGCTGTCGGCCCAGCTGCTCGGCGATATCCGCGCGGTGGTGCATTGCCTGCGCGACAGCGGCCAACTCGACATGGATACCGCGCTGCACGCGCTTGCCGCGCCGTTGCCACGCCCGCGCCTGCAATTGCAGCTGGATGAGGACGTGCAGCTCAACGACACCGCCAAGGCCGAAACCGTGCTGCGTTGTGTGCAGGAGGCGCTCACCAACAGCGCCCGCCACAGCGACGCCAAGGTGCTGCGGGTTGTGTTGCAACAGCGCGACGGGCGCCTGCTGCTGGCCATGGAAGATGACGGCCAGCTGCGTGGCGAACCGCGCGCCGGCACCGGCCTGACCGGCATGCGCGAGCGGGTTGACGAGCAAGGCGGCAGCTTGCACTTGCAGCGCGCCGCTTCCGGCGCCCTGCAGATTCGTGTGGAATTGCCGGCATGAACGACGCTCCCCGCATTGCCCTGGTCGACGACCAGGCGCTGATCCGCGCCGGCCTGCGCGCCCTGTTGCAGCAGCTGGGCATCAGCATCGTGTTTGAAGCTGACAACGGAGAAGCGCTGCTAGAGCAACTGGCGCAGCAGCCGGTACAACTGATCCTGTCGGATATCCGCATGCCGGGCATGGATGGGATCCAGGCCTTGAAGACGCTGCGCGCCAGAGGCGACCCGACGCCCTGCGTGTTCCTGACCACCTTCGACGAAAGCAACCTACTGCTGCGCGCCACCGAAGCCGGTGCGCAGGGCTTCCTGCTGAAGGACGCCGCACCCGAAGACCTGCATGAGGCCATCACGCGCGCCATCGCCGGCCAGACCCTGCTGCAGCCGGTAAGCACCGATGCGGTACGCCAGCGCTATCGCTACCACGCCGACGACGCGCCCAAAGAGCTGTTCAGCCAGAAGGAAGTGGCGGTGCTGCGGCTGATGGCCGGCGGCTACAGCAACCGCGAGATCGCCGGCAGCCTGTTCCTGGCCGAAGGCACGGTGAAGAACTATGTCTCGGCGATCCTCGACAAGCTCGACACCCGCGATCGCACCCGCGCGGTGTTGAAGGCGATCACCCTGCGGGTGATCTAGCAATCGGCCAATGCGCAACCGGTAGTGCCGAGCCATGCTCGGCAGGGGCTCTACCGATATACCCGTCGTAGGAGCGGCATCAGCCGCGAAGCTGGCAATGCTGGAACACCGACATATCCACGATCTGGTGGTCTATCGGCTTCGCGGCTGACGCCGCTCCCACAATGACTGATGGGTTACGGGTGGAGCCCTTGCCGAGCATGGCTCGGCACTACAGCGATGCTGCGCTGCGCACTTCTACCGTCACATGCACGATTTCTTCGTGGATGGCCAAGGCGCGGTGGAATACGTCCGGCGCCACCGCCGACGCGGTCACCACTTCCATCGCACAGGCATAGCGGCCACGCCCAACCTGCCAGACGTGCAGGTCGCTGATCCGTGCCGGCACCTCACCCTGCTCCACCGCTTCGCGGATTTCGGCCACCACCGGCGCGTCCATCTGCGCATCCAGCAACACGCCGCTGGTCTGGCGGATCAGGCCGCAGGCCCAGACCGAAACCAGCACCGCGCCAACGATGCCCATCAGCGGGTCCAGCCACGACGCACCGAAATACAGGCCGCCGAGCAGGGCGATGATCGCTAGCACCGAGGTCGCTGCATCCGCCAGCACGTGCAGGTAGGCCGAGCGCTGGTTCAGATCGTGATGATGATGGTGGTGATCGCCATGCGCATGGTCATGCTGTCCGTGCTGATGCCCATGCTCATGTCCGTGATGGTGATGGTGATGGTGATCATGCTGATCACGCAGCCACCACGCACACAGCAGGTTCACCGCCAGCCCGATGACAGCGATCGCGATGGCCTGCTCATAGTGGATCGGGCTGGGCTTGAACACGCGCAGGATCGACTCGAACGCCATGATCGCCGCCACGCCAAGCAACAGGATGGCGCTGGTGAAACCGGCCAATATCTCGATCTTCCAGGTGCCGAAGGCAAAGCGCGGGTCGTCGCGATAGCGCCGCGCACAGGCATAGGCAAACGCCGCCAAGCCCAACGCCAAGGCATGCGAGCTCATATGCCAGCCATCGGCCAGCACTGCCATCGAGTTGAACCACCAGCCGCCGGCAATCTCCACCATCATCATCACCAGGGTCAGCACCATCGCGCGACGGGTGTTCTTTTCCGCCAGCGGATTGCCGTCGCTGAAGGCGTGGCCGTGGCGGCGGGAATCGGCAAGTGCGTCGAGTTGCATGGGAGCTCTGGATGGCAGGATGGGCGGCGTGATTCTATACCCCCATGGGGTATATGATGCCAGCCATGGCACACATCCAACGTGACAAGAAGAAGCTGCTGACCCGGGTGCGGCGCATCGCCGGGCAGGTGGCAGCGCTGGAACAGGCGCTGCAAAGCGGCGACGACTGCGATGCTGTGCTGGTGCAGATCGCCGCCGCCAAGGGCGCGATGCACGGGCTGATGCTGGAGGTGATGGCCGGCCATCTCAGCGAGCATGTGGTGGCCGAACCGGACCCGGCCAAGCGCGCCGCAGAGGCCGAGCTGCTGCTGGAACTGCTCAAGCGCCATGCGCGCTGAGCCCTGCCGCCCGGCCCCGGCCCTGAATGCCGGGCCCCCGGCGCGGTTTGCAGCAACATGTAAAATGGCCAATTTTTAGTCAGGACCATGGCGAAAGCATCCCAACGGGCGGCCGTTCTGGGCCCGGCGTTCATTCGCCTGCTGGCCCGTTTCAATGAGGAGGGAACCTCCCCTGCGGCGCCTGCGGTGCCGGAGCGGCTGGCGCAGTGGTTCGACTGGAACCGCGCCATCACCCTGTCCAAGGCGCTGGACAACCCGCCGCCGGCGCCCGAGCCGGGCCCCGAATACGACGATGCGCAGGATGCTGAATGCGCGCGGGTGCATGCCAAGCTGATTGACGCCATCCAGGCCGACATCGAGCTCGCCCCGCCGCGCAACGCCGCGCCTGCCGACGCCGAGCTCCCGCCCGGCTTCGCCCCGTACCGCCAGCACTACCTGAACCAGCAGCGCGCCATGCAGACTGCCAGCGGCCGCCTGCGCGGCCGTCTGCGTGACATGCTGGCCCGCCAATCCGCCGCCAAGGCGCGCCTGGCCGAAGTCGACGCGGTGATGGAAGCCACCCTCAGCCCGCGCGAACACACCCTGCTCTCCCATGTGCCGGTGCTGCTCGGCCTGCACTACCAACGGCTGTATGACACAGCCGCGCACGACCCCGTCGATGCCCCGGCATCGGAACCCCCGGCGGCACCCACCGGCCCTTGGCTGGCCACGTTCCGGCAAGACCTGCGCATCGCGCTGCTGGCCGAACTGGATGTCCGCTTCCACCCCATCAATGGCCTGCTCGCAGCGCTACGCACCCGGTAATCCGTACCTCATGTCCAGAAACCTCGTTGCTGTCGTTGTCTTCCTTGTCGGCCTGCTGGCCGTGTGCTGGATCGGCGTGGGCTATGCCGGCACCCATCCGCTTGCCGCGGTCATCGCCGCGGTCATCGCCGCCTGCTATCTGGCCGGTGCGGCCGAACTGTTCCGCTACCGCCAGGCCACTGCCGGCCTGCAGCAGGCCCTGCCGTCGATCGGCGAGGCGGCGGACAACCTTGATGGCTGGCTTGGCCGCCTGCCGGCGGGCCTGCGCAATCCGGTGCGGCTGCGTGTACAGGGCGAACGGGTCGGCCTGCCCGCACCTGCGCTCACCCCCTATCTGGTCGGCCTGCTGGTGCTGTTGGGCATGCTCGGCACCCTGCTCGGCATGATGGCGACCCTGCGCGGCACCGGCCTGGCGCTGGAAAGCGCCACCGACCTGGACGCCATCCGCAGCTCGCTGGCAGCGCCGGTCAAGGGCCTGGGCTTCGCCTTCGGCACCTCGATCGCCGGCGTGGCCAGCTCCGCCGCGCTGGGCCTGTTGTCGGCCCTGCTGCGCCGCGAGCGCGCGCAGACCGTGCAGGAACTGGATGCCGGCATCGCCAGCCAACTGCGCGTGCATTCGCAGCGCTTCCAGCGCGGTGAAACCTTCCGCCTGCTGCAGGAACAGAACGCGCTGATGCCGACCCTGGTCGAGCGCCTGCAGGCCATGATGGGCAGCCTGGAACAGCAGCACCAGGCCAACAACGAACGCCTGCAGGCCAGCCAGCAGGAATTCCACCAGCGCACCGAAGCGGCCTACACGCAGCTGGCAGCGTCGCTGCAGCAAGCGATGCAGGCCGGTATCAGCCAGCAGGCCAATGCCGTGGGTGCCGCGCTGCAACCGGTGGTGGATGCAACGATGGCCGGCCTGGCAGACAGATCCAACGCCCTGCACGCCAGCATCGACAATGCCGTGCAGAAGCAGCTCGACGGCATCAACGCCGCCGTGCAAAGCGCCGCCGCAACCGCGGGCAGCAGCTGGAACACCGCGCTTGAGCAACAGCAGCGCAGCAACAGCGCACTGACTGAACAGCTGCAGCAGGCTCTGGCCCAGTTCAGCAGCAACTTCGAACAACGCAGCAACGCCCTGGTCGACGGCGTCGCCGCGCGCATGGAAGACAATGTCAGCCGCACCGCCGACGCCTGGCGCGATGCCCTGGCGCAGCAGCACAGCGCGCACGGAGAACTGGCGCAGCGCAATGAGCAGGCGCTGCTGGGCGCGTCGTCCGCACTCGAACAGCACGCACAGTCGCTGCTCGGCACGCTGCAGCAATCGCATGAGCAGTTGCAGACCGCGCTGGCGGCGCGCGACGAACAGCGTCTTGAGCTGTGGTCGCAGCGTTTGTCGGCGATGGTCGACACGCTGGACAGCAGCTGGCAGCGCAATGGCGAAGCGGTCGCGCAACGCCAGCAGCAGATCTGCGACAGCCTGGCGCAGACCACGCAGACCATGAGCGAGCAGCAGCGGGCGCAGGCCCGCGACACCATCGCCGAGATCTCGCGACTGGTGCAGAGCGCCTCGGAAGCACCGCGCGCCGCCGCCGAAGTGGTGGCCGAGCTGCGCCAGAAGCTCTCCGACAGCATGGTCCGCGACACCGCCATGCTGGAAGAACGCAGCCACCTGCTGTCCACGCTGGAGACCCTGCTCGGCGCGGTAACCCATGCATCGACCGAACAGCGCAGCGCCATCGACGCGCTGGTCAGCACCTCGGCCGATCTGCTCGAACGCGTCGGCAGCCGCTTCAGCACCCAGCTCGAAGGCGAAACCAGCAGGCTCGACCACGCCGCCGCCAATGTCACCGCCAGCGCGGTGGAACTGGCCAGCCTCGGCGATGCTTTCGGCAGCGCCGTGCAGCTGTTTGGCCAGTCCACCGAAGCCTTGAACGAACGCCTGCAATTGATTGAAAGCGCGCTGGACAAGTCGCTGACCCGCAGCGATGAGCAGCTGGCCTACTACGTCGCCCAAGCACGCGAAGTGGTGGACCTGAGCATGCTCTCGCAGAAGCAGATCATCGGCGAACTGCAGCAGCTGGCCGTCGCCCGCGACAACGCCGGAGCCTGAGCGCGATGAGCGACGAAATCGAATTCGACGCCGAATCCAGCGCCACTACATGGGCCGCGTTCGGCGACCTGATGTCGGTACTGCTCGGTGCCTTCGTGCTGATACTGGCCAGTGTGATCGGCATCCAGCTGCTGCTGCACAACCGCCTGGATGAAGAGGTCAAGCAGCGCCAGGAACAGACCGCCAAGCTCAAGACGCTGGAACAGGCATTGGCCGCACCGCTGGCCGCCGGCCGGGTGACGGTGATCAATGGCCGCATCGGCATCAGCGGCAGCGTGTTGTTCGCGCTCAACTCCGACCAGCTGCAGCCGGAAGGCCGCGAACTGCTGCAGAGCCTGGCCGCGCCGCTGCGTGAATACCTGGGCACGCGCGAAGAGATCCTGATGGTCAGCGGCTTCACCGACAACCAGCCGGTGCGCGTGGTCCATGGGCGCTTTGCCGACAACCTGGAGTTGTCGGCCGCACGTGCACTCACCGTTACCCGCACGCTGATTGCCGACGGCGTGCCCTCGCAGTCGGTGTTCGCCGCAGCCTTTGGTGCCGAGCAACCGGTCAGCAGCAACGATGACGAAGCGGGCCGGGCAAAGAATCGCCGCGTCGAGATCGCGCCGATTCCGCGTCCCAAGCAGGACGGCAAGGACGATGCCGCGCAATGACGTCCGCTGATCCGGCAGCGCTGGCACAGTTGCAGGCGTGGCGTGACAGCGGCGCCGATCGTGTCGATCCGGCACGCTTCGAACTGATCGCGTCACTGGCGCAACGTGCGCAAGGCTATACCGGCAGCGCGCGTGCGCAGTTGGATGCGCGCCTGTCGCAGCTGATCGCGGCTTATGCGCAGCTCGCAAGCGTGCAAACCCCGAAGCGCGTTGCCGCAGACGCTGCCGAAAGCCCGCTGCAGTCACTGCTGCTGCAGCTGACGGCCGATCCATTGCAGTACCAACTGCCATTGGCCACCTCCAACACCGCCGCCGGTGCCGCCGACAGTGCAGACAGCAACGAGTCTGCGCTGATGCCGGCGTTGGATGAATTCCAGCAGCTATGGAGCCGCATCCGCATCGACAGCCTGCTGCGGCAGTGCCTGGATTCGCTGCCCGAAGATGCCGGCCCTTTGCACTCCAGCGTGCTCACCTACCGCGCGATGGCGCTGATGCAGGAGATCTCGCCGGAGTACCTGCAGCACTTCATCGCCTACGTGGACGTGCTGACGTGGATGGAACAACTGGGCGCAGGTGGATCACAAGGCAACAGCGCGCGCACCGCCGCCGGCCGCAAGCCCGCGCGCACCAGCAGCAAGCGCAGGAAGCCGTAGCGGGCTAGCGCATGCGGATCAGCGCAATGGCAGCAGCAGGCTGAACGTCGTGCCCTGCGCCGTGGACGCCACCTGCACCTGCCCCCCATGCGCCTGGGCAATGGCGCGGGTAATCGCCAGGCCCAGCCCTGCTCCCTCGCCATGGCCGCGCCCGCGTGAGCGATCCGCACGGTAGAAGCGGTCAAACAGGCGCGGCAGTACCTCCGCAGGTATCGGCGGGCCGGGATTGCCGACCGCGATGCTGCACAACGCCGCATCGCTGCGGATGCGGATCTGCACCAGGCCGCCGGGCGGACAATGCTGGATTGCATTGGACAGCAGGTTGGCGACCGCGCGATGGAGCATCAGGCGATTGCCCTGCACCACGCCGTCGCCGTCGCGTTGCAGCTGCACCTGCTTGTCCTCGGCCAACAGACCGTAGAACTCCAGCAAGGCATCAACCAGGCTGCCCAGTGGCACCTGCTCGCGGGTAGGCAGTGCGTCCACCGTTTCGGCCTGGGCCAGGTACAGCATGTCGGCAACAATCCGCGACAGCCGCTGCATCTCCTCGGCGCAGGAGCCCAGTGCGTCGCGATAGGCCGCGTTGTCGCGCGGCTGCGCCAGCACCACATGCACCTGGGTGAGCAGGTTGGTGATCGGCGTGCGCAGCTCATGACTGAGGTCGGCGGAGAACTCGGACAGGCGCACGAAATCGTTCTGCAGGCGCGCCAGCATGTTGTTAAGGGTCTGCGCCAGATGGTCGAGCTCGGCCGGTGCGGCACCTACCGACAGACGCCGGTCCAGGTGCTCGGTGGTGATCTGCCTGGCTTCATCGGCGAGGCCTTGCAGCGGCCGCAGCGTACGCCGCACCACATAGCCGCCGAGCAGGCTGCTGGCCGCTGCGGCCAGCACGATGCAGGCTGCAAGCAACTGGTGGAAACCGCGCAGGAATGCCGCGTGGCGGGCGCCATCGATGGCCAGCAACAGGGTCAACGCACGGCCCTGCGATGCGGCCGGCTGCAGGTGCAGCACGCTGTAGCGGTCGCCATCCGGCAGGCGCCAAGCCTGGTGCCGCAGCGGCGCCGTGGGTGGGTGGTCCTGCGCGTAAGCCAGCAGCGCCGCGGGCGCGGTGGAGAACAACACATTGCCGTCGGCATCGCCGATCCAGAACGCGATGTCGGGGTGATGACCCAGCGCTTCGCCCAGGCGTTGGGCAAGCTCCTGTGGCGCGACCGTGGCAGCCATATCGCGGATCAACGCCGCCTTGTTCTCGAGCTCGGCGCGGTCCAGTGCGTTGAAGTTGTGCCGCACCGCCTGATCGATGGCGATGCCCAGCACCGCCATCACCAGCACACTCACGGTCGCCAGCAGCGCGGTCAGCCGCCAGACCAGCGAGCGGCGCCGCATCACGCTCCGTCACCGGCCGAAGGCGCTTCCAGTACATAGCCCATGCCACGCACGGTGACGATGAGCTTCTGCGCGAAGTCATCGTCGATCTTGGCCCGCAGCCGGCGTACCGCGACATCGATGACATTGGTGTCGCTGTCGAAGTTCATGTCCCACACCTGCGATGCGATCAGCGAACGAGGCAGCACTTCACCGCGCCGCCGCGCCAGCAGTTCGAGCAGGGCATATTCCTTCTGGCTGAGCGGAATGCGACGCTCGCCGCGCTCTACACGGCGGCGCAGGGTATCCACCACCAGGTCGGCGATGACGATGCGTTCCGCCTGCGGCTGCAGCTGGCCACGACGCAGCAGGGTGCGTACCCGCGCCAGCAGCTCGACGAAGGCAAATGGCTTGACCAGGTAGTCGTCGGCACCCAGTTCCAGGCCTTGTACGCGGTCGGGGATGCTGCTGCGCGCGGTCAGGAACAGTACCGGCAGCGGATTGCCTGCCTCACGCAGGCGCGCCAGTACGCTCCAGCCGTCCATGCCTGGCAGCATCACGTCCAGGATCAGCAGCTGGTAGTCGCCACTGGCGGCCAGGTGCAGCCCGTCCACGCCATCGGCCACCAGGTCCACCACGTAGCCGGCTTCCTCCAGGCCCTGGCGCAGATAACTGCCGGTCTTGGGTTCGTCCTCGACGATCAACAACTTCATTGGCGGTCCTCGAAGAGACGATGGCTCAGGCTGATGGGTCAAGCGTACCCAGTACGGCGACACATGCCAGCACCAGCAGCGCCAGCAGCAGTTCGAGCGACAGACTGCGGCGCAATGCACGCAATGGCTGGCTGACCCCTGCCTGCAGGGCCGCTGCCAACGCCGGTACCAGCCGCCAGCGATGCAGCGCGGCCAGCAGCAGCATGCCGCCCACCAGCAGCAGCTTGAACAACAACCAGCGGCCGTGCGCGGTATCGGTCAGTCGGGTGATGCTGCCGCCCAGGTCGATGTAGCTGATGCCACCGGTAAGGGCCAACAACGCGACGATGACCGTGCCCGGCAGCGCGAAACCGCGCAGTCCCGCCAGCAAGGCCGCCGCACGTTCGCCCTGCGGCCGTTGCTGGCTGCGCCGGAGCAGACCCAGCAGCGCGGCGATGGCGCCCAGCCAGGCGCCGGCGGCGAGCAGGTGGACGATGCCCGAGATCAGCCGTGGCCAACCCTGCAGGTACTCACCGGCGCCGGCATGGCCGTTCCATGCAAGGCTGCCCAGCGCGATGGCGGCCAACGCTGTCTGCGGCAGCAGCTGCCGTGGGTGCTGGCGACGCGGCAGCAGCAGGAGCAGCAGCAGCGCCAGCACCGCAGCGCGGGCCAGCGCGGCATGGCCTGCGGTGGTGGCGCCGATGAACCAGGCCAGGTCATCCACGCCCAGCCCATCCGGTGCCACATCAAGCAGCGTGGAGACACGCAGCAGCGCATCCAGCAGCACCATCGCCAGCCCTGCCCCGGCCAGCAGCAGGCCCCAGCTGCGCCAGCCCGGCAGCGCCAAGCGTTGGCTGCGCACGAACGCCGGCACCCCGAACAGCAGCATCAGGTCCGCATACAGTGCAAAGCGCAGCGCGTAGACAAAGGCGTCGGACATCATCCGGCCCGCTTATTTGACGCTGAAATCGAGTTCACCGGTCATCGGGTGGCTGTCCGCCCCCACCGTGCGCCACTGCAGGCGGTAGTTGCCCGGCGCCAGTGGCGCGTTGGGCACCGTGCGCAGGGTGCGGCCATCGGCAAGCACCTGCGAGGGCGCCACTGCTACCTTCATCCACAGGCGACCGTGGCCCATGAACAGCTCGGCACAGGAACCACGTGCCAGCAGCGCTTCGCTGAAGGTCACATCGATCTGCGCCGGCGCGGCCACCGCTGCGTTGGCTGCGGGATTGGACTGCACCACGCGCGGGTGCGCCATCGCTGTTGCGGACATCAGCAGGCCGGCGAGCAGCAACGCGGCAGCAGGGAGAGAAAAACGACGAGGCAATGACATGGCAGGCACCGGCAGGAGAGGTGCTCAGGCTAGGCGCGCCCAGCTGTCATCGAGCTGACCTGCAGATTACGAAACTGTCAGAAACCGCGGCAGAACCGCATCATCAGCATCGCCCGGGCAAGCGCAGCATCCCTGAAAGCCTAGCCGCTGAGGGTTGTTCAAGTTATCCACCAACAGCCCCGGCTGGGTTGCTGCATTGCTTTTGTGGGAGCGGCGTCAGCCGCGAAGCTGTCATTTGCCGAAGCCCTTGGCATCCGGGGCATCTGCTGATGTACCTGCTTCGCGGCTCACGCCGCTCCCACAAAAAATGCTGCCGCACGCTGCAGTGCTGCTCGACTCGACCAGCACTGCACGCCTGCGCCGGATGCGGCTTACTGCAGCGCGGCGGTATCCACCAGCACCAGCTCGGCATCTTCCAGCGCGGTGACGCGGATGCTGCTCTCGCCATTGATGGCGGCGCCATCACGGGCTTCCAGCTGCACGCCGTTGACCTCGACCTTGCCAGTGTTGGGCACCAGGTAGCCGTAACGGTTGCCATCGCTGAAGTGGTACTCGGTACTTTCACCGGCCTTCAGCGTGGCGCCCAGGACGCGGGCGTTGGCACGGATGGGCAGTGCCTCGTCGTCACCCTGCATGCCACTGGCCAGGGTGATGAAGCGGCCCGAGCGCTCGCCCTTCGGGAAGGGCTTGGTGCCCCACGACGGCTTGCCACCGCGCTGGTCCGGAAAGATCCAGATCTGGAAGATGCGGGTGACGCCCGGCTCCAGATTGTATTCGGCGTGGCGGATGCCGGTGCCGGCACTCATCACCTGCACATCGCCGGCTTCGGTACGGCCCTGGTTGCCCTGGTCGTCCTTGTGGCTGATGGCGCCTTCGCGCACGTAGGTGATGATCTCCATCTCCGCATGCGGATGCGGCGGGAAGCCGGTGCCGGGCTGGATGGTGTCGTCATTCCAGACCCGCATCGCGCCCCAGTTCATGCGCTTGTTGTCCTGGTACTCGGCAAACGAGAAATGGTGCTTGGCATCCAGCCAACCGTGATTGGCTCCACCAAGGTTGGCAAATGGGCGACGTTCAATCATGGCGTTCTCCTGCAAGCGGGTGGTGATTCGATGGGGCCAGTCTAGGCCTGCATGCCGATGTCGAGAATAGAAAGTATGGAAAGTCATTCTTTCCATTTATGACATGATTGGACCACCCTGCCCTGCGAGCCGCCACCATGAACCGCCTGCCCGATCTGGAAGCCTGGGCCATCTTCGCCAAGGTCGCCGAAGCCGGCTCGTTCGCCCGCGCCGCCGAGGAACTGCAGCTGTCACAGGCCACCGTATCCAAGGCCATCACCCGGCTGGAGACACGCATCGGCACCAGCCTGTTCCACCGCACCTCGCGGCGCATGTCGCTGACCGCCGCCGGTGAGGCCGCCTTGCAGCGGGCCGCACGCATCCTCGACGAAGGCGAGGCGGTGGAAGCCGAAGTAGCAGACCGTTCGGCCGCGTTGCGTGGCCTGATCCGGCTGGCGGCACCGATGTCGTTTGGCGTATCGCGGCTGGCACCGTTGCTGCCGGCCTTCATGCAGGCCCACCCGGACGTGGAGCTGGATATCCAGCTCAGCGACCAGATGGTCGACCTGGTGGCCGAACGCTTCGACGTGGCATTGCGCATTTCCACCCTGGCCGATTCCAGCCTGCGTGCGCGCCAGCTATGCCAGGTGCGGATTCTGCTGGTGGCTTCCCCTGCTTACTTTGAAGCGCACGGTCGGCCCACGCATCCGCGTGATCTGGCCCAGCATCGCGGCTTCCAGTACAGCTACACCCGCAGCGGCAACACCTGGCGCTTCCGCCACCCGCGGCATGGCGAGTTCGCGCAGACCGTGCCGCGCCAGCTGCAGGCCAACAATGCCGAAGTATTCGATGCCGCCCTGCAGGCGGGGCTGGGCCTGGCCCTGCAGCCGGAGTTCCTGGTCTGGGAGCAACTGCGCGATGGCCGCCTGCAGACCGCGATGGACGACTGGAAGGTGGAGCCGTTGGCGCTGAGCATCATCACCCCGCCCGGCCTGCACCGGCCTGCACGGGTGCAGGCCTTGATCGACTACCTGGCGCAGCGGCTGGAGCAGGAGCCGTGGGCCAGCGCATAACTTCGTGCGGGCTTTCGGCCATCAATGGCCACAAGCCCGCAGGGATCAGAAGCGGACTTCCGCACCGAAGGTGAGCGTATCGGCGCGATTGATGTCGTACTCGTAGTCGTCGTAGTAGTACTGCGAGGAGTAGGCGTAAGTGGTGTACATCAACTGCAGGTTGAAATGACGGTTGACATCCACACCCACGCCGAGGCCGCTGTAGAAACCGTCGATGGTGACGTTGTCGCCCCACAGGTCTTCGGTTTTCGCGCGCCAGTAGCCCAGCCGTGCAACGCCGAACCAGCGGCTGTCGCCAAAGTTGAAGCGGGCATTGGCACCGATGTTGTTGAACCTCACGCGTGGAATATGGATATCGCGCCAGCTGGTGTCATCCAGCCGACCGGCACCCACTTCGATACCGACCTGCGAGTAGTCCCCCGCCTGCCAGCGGTAGCCGGCATTGGCGATGATCGCGCGTTGGTCGACCTCCTCGTAGATCTTGCCCCGACCAGCCTGCACGCCCACGAAGACCGCACCGTTCTCCGGCGCCGGCCGCCTGGCCGGTGCCCTGTAGGGTGCCGAGGCCGGATAGGCCGGCTGCGAGGTCTGCTGGCCGGCTTGGCCAGCCACAGCTGCCTTGCCATCTGCGTTGCTGGATGCCGCCTGCGCGGCCTGCTGCTGTGCCCGATAGGCCTTCCAGGACGGGAACGCCTGCGCCTGCGCGGCGCCGACCACACCCAACAGCAACATCGGGAAAACGATCGCCTTGAGCTTGCTCATCTGCATTCCTTTGAAGTGACCAATGGTGTCCCTACTGCCAACCGCGGAGGTGCAGCGGGCCGGGCCGCACATGGCACCCAGGCATCACTCCCTGCAGCTGAGATCGGCATGGCCTCCCCGGCCACCCATCACAGACTTCAAGCCCCATTGCGCGGCACATTGAGGGCGCAGGCGCGCACTGTCAACTTTGCCCGGCCGCGCCTGCCCGGGCGCGGCCTGCAGGCCGCATGCCTAGTTGCGCGCTGCTGCGGTTGGATAGGCCAGCATCACCACCAAGTCCTCGTCGCCGCTCTGCTGCAGGGCGTGGTGGCTGCCACTGCGCGTGAGCAGCGCATGTCCTGGCCCTACTTCGTACTGCGTTCCATCCAGCACATAAAGGCCGCGTCCACTGACGATGTAGTAGATCTCATCCTTGTGCTGCGGATGCAGGCCGATGCCGGCGCCCTTGTGCAGTACACGCTTGCGCATCACGAAGGGCAGATCGCTTACGTCGGCGAAGAACGAGTACGCCGTGGTCGGTCCGGCGCCGCCATGTGGGCCGGATTGCGCGCGGCCGATGTCCTGCTCGCGGATCACCTGCGAGCCGTGCGGGTTGCCTGCAGCCTGCGTTGAAGCCGCAACTGCCGGTGCCGCGGCACTTGGTGTGGAGGCTGCAACGCCCTGCCCTGCGCTGATCGCACCGCAGTCGATATCGCGCTTCAGTGTTGCTTTCATCTGCGGTGCGATCTCGACCCAGCCACGCATCACCTGGCAGGCAACCGCAGTTGCACCTGCGACGCTGAAGTGCGTGCCATCGGCCTTGTTCTGTTCGGGGACGAACATGAAGTAAGGCTTGGCGCCCTGCTCCCCCAGCGCGCGTATCCACGCCATCGAGCTGGCGTTGAGATCGATCAGCTGCACGTTCTGCGCTTTCGCCACCTGCTTCATTGCCTGCGTGTAGCGGCCATGTGTATCCAGCAGCGCACCGAAGTCGTAGAGCAGCCGCGCAACCGGGGTGATCAGGATCGGTGTTGCGCCCTTTCCGCGTGCAGCAGCGATGTAACGCGAGAGGAATTGTGGGTAGTCGCTGTCTGGATCGGTGTAGCGCGTTGGGTCTTCGCGCTTGGCATCGTTGTGGCCGAACTGGATCAGCAGTACATCGCCTGCTTGCAGCTCCTTTTCGATTGCAACCAGCCGCCCTTCATTGATGAAGCTGCGGGTGCTGCGGCCACCAACGGCATGGTTGCGTACCTGCCATTGGCCTTCATCCAGCCAGCTTTGCAGCGCCTGGCCCCAGCCGGCTTGTGGAGCGCGCTCGGGGCCGTAGCTGGCTGCCGTGGAGTCTGCGGCTATGAAGATGCGGTGGGTGGGTTCGTTGGATTGGGCTTGGGCCTGGGCTGAAAATGCGGAGACGCAAAGGACGACGAGCGACAGTGCGTAAAATTTCATGCGTTGCTTCTGCTCTGAAGCCCCTCTCCCCTTGCGGGAGAGGGGTTGGGGAGAGGGGACGCGATCGAAGATCGCTGCTTTTCTGTCTGCCAGCACCGAGAAGCAAGCGTGCTTCGCACGCCTCCCCTCTTCCGCCCTACGGGCACCTTCTCCCGCAAGGGGAGAAGGGCTGGATACGTTTTCCAAGGAGCGCTGATAGAGCACCAGAATCCACAAACAACAAAGGCGCCCGCAGGCGCCCTTGTCTGCCCGCGAGGGCGCTGCTGCACACCAGGGCTTACTTGCCCAGCACGCTCTTCACGTAGGCGACGATGTTCTGGTCCTGCGCGTTGTCGAAGAATGCCTTCTGGAAGCGCTCGCCACCGACGGCCTGCTTCACCAGTTCCTGGTCGATGGACTTCAGGCCTTCGACGAAGTCCTTCGAAGCGCCCTGCTTCACCTGTGCCAGGATGCCGGCGTTGGCCATCTGCGATTCCTTGCGCTCGGCCGGGTAACCCTGGCCGCGCTCACCAGCAAATGCCTTCTCGAAGATGTAGCGGATGTTGATTTCCGCGCCCCAGCCGAAGCCCTTGGCGAACGGCAGTGCCAGCGCGTTGCCGCTGTTGACCTGGGCGAACAGGAAGGCGTCGGTCGGCTCGATGCAGTAGCCGCAGTACACGCCCGGCCATGCGTTGAGCGACATCATCGCGCCCTGCCCGGTGCCGCAACCGGCCACCACGAAATCCACGGCCTTGGCATTGAGCAGCAGTGCGGCGCAGATGCCCAGGTGGATGTAGGTCAGGCGGTGATCGTTGTCACCGTCCATGCCGACGTTGTACACGTCGTGGCCCTGTGCGGCAGCGACGGTGTTGAGCTGTTCCAGCACCACCGGGTTCTTGGCGGCCTGGCTGAACTCCTGCATCAATGCGATTTTCATTGCGTGACTCTCATTTATAGGGGGAAACGGTGTTGGTGATGGGGTGGAAGCTAAAGCTCCCCTCATCCGCCCCTTCGGGGCACCTTCTCCCGCAAGCGGGAGAAGGGAAATCTGTGCTGCTCGCGGCTGCAACTTGGCTGCTGCCGCTCGCTATTGCTTTAGCCGTTGCTTAGGCCGTTGTTTTAGCTCTTGCCGTTGCCGTTGCTTTGGCCTTGGCCTTGGCCTTGGCCTTGGCCTTGGCCTTGGCTTTGGCTTTGGCTTTGGCTTTGGCTTTGGCCTTAGCTTCTGACGTTGCTTCAGCTCCTGCCTTGTCTGTTGCTGTCCCCTCTCCCGCATGCGGGAGAGGGGTAGGGGTGAGGGCGCTCTACGCTTTCCAGCCCTTAAGCTTTCGCTTCTTCATTGCTCTAAAAGCCTCCACCCACCACCTTCAACCATCAACGCGCCAACCAACCACCATCCACCGGAATGATCGCGCCGTTGACGTAATCCGAGGCGCTGGATGCCAGGAATACCGCGGTGCCGCCCAGGTCTTCCGGCTTGCCCCAGCGGCCTGCCGGGATGCGGTCCAGGATCGCCTTGTTGCGGTCTTCGTCGGCACGCAGCTGCGCGGTGTTGTCGGTGGCCATGTAACCCGGCGCGATGGCGTTGATGGTCACGCCCTTGCCTGCCCATTCATTGGCCAGCAGGCGGGTGATGCCGGCAATGCCACTCTTGGACGCGGTATACGAAGGCACCCGCACGCCGCCCTGGAAGGACAGCATCGAGGCGATGTTGATGATCTTGCCGCTGCCCTGAGCGATGAAATGCTTGCCGGCCGCCTGGCTCATGAAGAAGGCGGACTTGATGTTGACGTTCATCACGTCGTCCCAATCCTTCTCGCTGAAATCCACGGCATCGGCGCGGCGGATCAGGCCGGCGTTGTTGACCAGGATGTCAAGCCGGCCCAGGCCGGCGATGGTTTCGGCAACCACGCGCTCAACCGGCTCGATGCTGATCAGGTTGGCTTCGATGTTGAGGAAGCGGCGGCCCAGCGCGCGCACCTTGTCGGCGGTCTCGTCGGCCGGGACGATGCCGGCGCCGGCAATATCGGCACCGGCGGCGGACAGCGCCAGCGCGATGCCCTGGCCCAGGCCGGTATTGGCACCGGTTACCAGGGCGACCTTGCCTTCGAGACTGAATGGATTCGTCATGCTGTTCCTCTCCCAGAGCGGTAGTTCGATGGTGCTGGCGGCGGCGGGCGCCGTAGCGGGGCGATGGCTCCGGGGTAAACCCGGTCAGCGCATCTGTCCAGTGGCCCGCTGGTGCATTCGGCGGGCCTGCCAGACGATTCTAGCCAATTATGGAAACCGGTGTCATTTTGCACTGCAAGATAAGTAGTTTCCCTTGCAAAACAAAAACTTGGGGTGCTCAGTCCTGCGGTGGCTGGCAGGAATCGCGCACGATCAGATGCGGGCGTACGCTGGCCATCGGCATGGCGTTCTTGCCTTCGGGCTGGATCAGCATCGCGGCCGCTGTACGCCCGGTGTCACGGGTATTGCGGCGCACCGACGTCAACGATGGCCACAGCCGCGAGGCCAACGGGCTGTCGTCGTAACCGACCACCGACAACTCGCGCGGAATGCTGATGCCGGCGCGCATGGCGACCTTGTAGACGCCGGCGGCCATCTCATCGTTACCAGTGAAGATGGCGGTCGGACGCTGCTTGCCCAGCAGCAGCTTCTCGGCGGCGGCCACACCGGATTCGAAGGTGTAGCCGGCCTCGATGATGCGTGCTGGCGGCAGCTCGATGCCACGCCGTTCCAGCGCCTCGATGAAACCGGCGGTGCGTTCATGCGCCGAACGGTAGGCAGTGGGGCCGGTGATCAGGGCGATATCGCGGTGGCCCAGTGACAGCAGGTAGTCGGCCGCCTCGGCCGCACCGTCACGGTCGTGGGTGATCACCATCTGCGAGGTTTCATCCAGCGGCAGCGCGGCGATGCGGGTGAAGCGGCAGCCGATTTCATCCAGCATGTCGGCCAGCGCCTGGTCTTCGGAGGCACGCGGCACCAGGATCACGCCGTGCAGCTTCTGCTGCTGCACGAAGCGCTTCACGCCCTCGATATAGCCGGGGCTGCGGGTGTCGCAGGGGTGCACCACCAGCTCGAAGGTAGAGCCGCGCAACGCGTCCAGTGCACCGTTCTGCATGTCCACCACGTATTGCGCGGTGGGGTTGTCGTAGACCATGCCGATCAGGAACGAGCGCCGGAACGCCAGGCCACGCGCCAGCGGATCGGGCGTGTAGCCGACCTCGCGCATCAACGCCTCGACCTTGTCACGGGTGTCTTTGCGCACCAGCGGCGAGTTGTTGATGATCCGCGAGACGGTTTTCTTGGAAACACCCGACAACCGCGCGATGTCGTTGATGGTGGCGGGCCGCCCCAGTGACTGGGGCGTGGCGGCGACGTCGGCTTTCTTGCGCAAGGGGATGTCCTTGAAACCGTTCAATACATTCATTCTATCGGGCCGCGCTCAATCCAATGCGCGGTAGCGGAACTGGCGGAAATGCACCTTGCCGTTGCCGCCAGCGTAGATGGCCGGCTTCAGCGCAAGGAATTTCCCCGCCACATTGTGATGGTAGCCGGAGACTTCCATCTGAACAGGATACTTCTGCCAGCTGCTGCCGTCCTTGGAACTGTGGATGGTGAGGATATGGCGGTTGTTGGTTACCCGCAGCCACAGCTTGCCGCCGGTGGCGCTGGGCTGGGGCCGGGTGGGGCGCTCCTCGCCATAGCGGTGCAGGATGAACTGTTCGCCATTGCTGCCGACGCCGGCATACAGGCGGTCGCTGTAGAACAGCAGGGCACCGCCGAACGCACCCGGCTCGATGTCCATCTCCACTTCGAATTCATAGGCCACGTCGCCGGCAATGGCAGTCAGCGGTGAGCTGTCGCGCGGGGTCGTACCCTTACCCTGCAGGGTCATGCCGTTCTGGTCGAAGGACAGCCGCTGGTATTCGTCGCGGGCCGGGTTGAAGAACGACCACTGCGGGCCAAGCTTGCCACCCTTGAAGTCATCGGACAGCGCCATGCCATGCGGCACGGCCTCACCGGAAGGCTTGGCCAGCGGCGCACCAAGATCGCCGCCCTTGGCCACGAACCAGCCATCGGCGGTCCACTCGATCGGCTCCAGCAGCATCTGCCGGCCCAGCGTCCAGTAGCCGTTCTCATAGCCGTGGTACATCATCCAGCCGCGCCCGTCGGTGCCTTCGATCAAGGTGGCATGGCCGCGTGACCACCACGGCTCGGCGCGATCGACGGTGCGGGTGATGGGGTTGTTCGGCGCGTTTTCCCACGGCCCGTGGATCGAACGCGAACGTGCGGTGATGACCATATGCCCGGTCGGCGGGCCGGCGGTGCCGCCCACGGCGGTGGTCATGTAATACCAGCCATTGCGCTGGCTGATCTTCGGGCCTTCCTGGGCATAGGACTCCACGTCCCAGCTTGCCGGGTAACGCCAGCCGTCGTACACGTGCCTGGGCTTGCCGACCACGCTCAGGCCGTCGTCGCTGATCTGTACGTAATCACCGCCGGACAGGAACAGGTAGCGCTTGCCGTCTTCGCCGACGGCGTGGCCGGGGTCGATGTAGCCGGATAGGCCGATGTCGATCGGCTCACTCCAAGGCCCCTTGATGTCATCGGCCCAGACCACGAAGTTGCTGCGCGACTCGCCGGTACGGGCCGGGAAATAGATGTAGTAGCGGCTGCCGTGCTTGATGATGTCCGGTGCCCAGATCGCGCCGACATTGGTGGTGATGGCATGGCCCAGCGGCTGCCAGTTCACCAGGTCGCGCGAATGCCAGATCGGCAGGCCGGGGTAGGCGTCGAACGAGGACAGGGTGAGGTAGTAATCGTCACCGTCCTTGAGCACCGAGGGGTCCGGGTGATCGCCGGCCAGCACCGGGTTGAGGAAGCTGCCATTGCCCAGGTCAGCCATGCGCTGGTGCTCGATGCCACGCTTCGGGGTGGTCTGTGCAGCGGCGGCCCAAGCCGGCGCGGCCGCAAGCAGGCAAGCCGTGGCCAGCGCGGCCAGGGTACGGGTCACGTTCATCGTCATCTCCAGGTTGACGGCGCAGCGCACAGGCCAACGCCAAGGCACAACCGCGGGCAGGCGCGAGCCTGCCCGCAGCGTGCGTGCATCAGCTACGCAGCAGGGCTGGCAGCCACAACGACAGTTCGGGGAAGAAGGTCACAATCAGCAACACCACCAACCCCGCCATCCAGAACGGCCAGATGGTCTTCATGCTTTCGCCCACGCTGATCTTGCCGATGGCGGTGCCGATGAACAGCACCGAGCCCACCGGTGGCGTCACCAGGCCAAGACCACCGGTCAGCACCAGCACCAGGCCGAAGTGGATCGGGTCGATGCCATAGGCCTTGGCCACCGGCAGGAAGATCGGCGTGCAGATCAGGATCATCGGCGCCAGGTCCATGAAGGTGCCCAGCAAAAGCAGCATCACCACGATCATCAGCAGCACCATGTACTTGCTGTGCGCAAACGACTGCAGGAACTCCACTGCCGCTGCCGGCACCTGCAGGTAGGCCAGCAACCAGCCAAACACCGCGGCGGTGGCGATCACGAACAGGATCACACCGGTGCTGCGTGCCGCATGGATGACGGTTTCGAAGAACTCCTTGATGCGCAGCTGGCGGTACAGCACGGTGGTCACCAGCAGCGCGTAGACCACGGCGATGGCCGCCGACTCCACCGCGGTGAAGATGCCGGCGCGGATACCGAAGAAGATCAGGCCGACCAGGCCCAGGCCGGGCAGGGCGGCAACCAGCCGCAGCAGCACCGCACGCCAGCCCGGGAAAGCCTCCACGCCGTAGCCACGGCGACGTGCAACCACGTAGCCGGTGACCATCAGCACCACCGTCATCAACAGCGCCGGCATGATGCCTGCGGCAAACAGATCGGCAATGGACAGGCCACCACCGGCCGCGGCGGAGAACAGAATCAGGTTGTGCGAAGGCGGCACCAGCAGCGCCACCAATGCGGCGGTGATGCTGACGTTGACCGCGAAATCCCGGTCGTAGCCGCGCTTGACCATCTGCGGAATCATCGTGCCGCCCACCGCCGAGACGTCGGCGATGGCCGAACCCGACACACCGCCGAAGAACAGCGAGGACAGGATGGAGACCTGGCCCAGGCCGCCCCGCATGCGCCCGACCAGCGACGAGGCCAGCGAGATCAACCGCTCGGAAATACCGCCGCGCATCATGATTTCACCGGCGAAGATGAAAAGCGGGATGGCGATCAGCGAGGCCGAACCGGTGCCGGCGGAAATCTGCTGCACCATCACGATGCTGGGCAGATCCAGGTACAGCAAGGTAGCCAGCGAGGCCGCTGCCAGGGCATAGGCCACCGGCACGCCGATCAGCAACAGCACGCCGAACACGGCAAAGAGAATTGCGATACCCATGACTCAGCGGTCTCCTTCAGCGTTGGCGGCGTTGCCGGCGCCAGCACGCAGCGACAACAGCAGGCGATTGAGCGCGAATACCGCCATCAGCGCACCACCGATGCTCAGCGGCAGGTAGTTCACGCTCTGCGGCAGGTTGGCGCCGGCGGTCTTGATGTGCAGGCCATCCAGCCACAGCACCCAACCCCAGCGGGCGAGAAAGCCGCCAATGGTGGCGACGATCAGCGGCACCAGCGCATCGATGACGCGCTTGACCAGCGGATGCATCTGCTCGGCCAGCAGGAAGAAGCCGAAATGGCGATTGGTATACACGCCCGCGGCCGCGCCCATGCTCATCGTGGTGCTCAGCAGTAGCAGGGTGACCGGCTCGGTCCAGCTCGGCGAATCGTTGATCACATAGCGGGCAAAGACCTGCCAGCCCTGCACCACCACCAGCCCGAGCAGGGCGGCGACGGCGATGTAGATGACCACGTCGGCGAGTTTTTCCAGCACACGCTGGAAGCCTGCCGGGGCCGGTTGTACGTTGGAATCGGACATCGGTACGGCCCCCTCAGGCGAAGTCGCGGATGCGACGGTGCAGCGCGGCGATATCGGCCTGCTGCAGGTAGTCACGCAGCAACGGTTCGGCAGCGGCGCGGAACGCCGGCATGTCCACTGCGTTGGACTTCACCCCGGATGCCAGCACCGCTTCGCGGGCCTTGTCTTCGGACGCGTCCCAGGCGGTGCGCATCACCTGCACCGACTGCCGCGCCAGCTCGATCACCAGGCGGCGATCGGAAGGGCTCAGTGCGTCCAGGCTGCGGCGCGACATCAGCAGGATGTCCGGCGCGTACGAATGCTGGCTCTCGGACCAGTAATGCGCTGCCTCGAAATGGCGGCTGGAATGGAAGCTGCGCATATTGTTTTCGGCGCCGTCGATCATGTGCGTCTCCATGCCGGAGAACGTGTCGCCCAGCGACATCGGCGTGGGGTTGGCACCGAACAGACGCATCAGCTGCAGGAAGATGTCCGAGCTGGCCACGCGCAGCTTCAGGCCATGCAGGTCCTTGGGCTCAACAATCGGATGCTTGGTGTTGTAGAAGCTGCGCGCGCCGGAGTCATAGACAGCCAGGCCGACCAGATCGCGGCTTTCAAAGCCCTGCAACACCGCATCGGCAACGCCGCCATCCAGTGCGCGGCGCATATGTGCGACCGAGTCGAACACATACGGCAGGCACAGCGCGCGGGTCAGCGGAAACGCATTGTTGAGCGCACCGGAATAAACGCGGGTGATGTCGATGGCACCGAAGCGGGCCATGTCGATCGCCTCGGACTCGCGGCCGAGCTGGCCGGAGTGGAACTGGTTCAAGCCCAGGCGGCCGCCGGTTTCGCGGCGCAGCTGTTCGCCGATCCACTTGACCGCGGTGACGGTCGGGTAATCGGCCACGTGTACATCGGTGGCGGTCAGCAGCTGGCTGCCGCCGGCCACACCCTTGCTGCCTGCCGAGCAGGCGGCAAGTGCCGGTGCGGCAAATGCCCCCATGCCGGTTTTGAGAAAGCCTCTTCGAGTAACCATAGCGCCCTCCAACGCGTTGCTACCGTGGCTGCCGGGATTACCCGGCCGGCACGGCCCTGCAGGAAATGTCGCCGTAACCGGCGAAGCGAATCAATGCCACCTGGCCCACGGCGATGTCGTGGATGCCGGTGGCGTTGCCGGTGGCGATCAGCTCGCCCTTCTTCAACGGCCGGCCACGCTTGGCCGAACGCGACAGCGCAAAGGCATAGGCTGCACGCAGGCCGCCGGGCAGGGTGCTGGCGCCACCGGTGCCGACCACCACGCCGTCGATCTCGGTCTGTGCGCGCAGCTCCGGCTCGTCGCAGCGGGTCCAGTTCGGCACTTCGCCACCCAGCACCAGGCCGTTGTTGTTGCCAAAATCGGACACCACCACGCGCGGGCCCAGCACGTTGATGGTCTTGAGCGGGCTGCTAGCCACTTCCACGCCGATGAACAGCCGCGCCGGCAGCGCTTCAGCTTCTTCCGGGGTCCAGTCCAGCTTGTCGGCCGGTGCATCGGCCAGCAGTTCCAGCACGTATTCGGCCTCTACCGCGGCGAAGCCGCCGGCGGCCGCAAATACCGGGATCTCCACGATGCCACCGGTAGCATTCCAGAGATTACGCTTGAAAATCGGCCCAAGCAGACGGTCATCACCGGAGTTGTCGCGGCGCTCGGCAGCGATATAGCCCACTTTCCAGCCGACCACGCTGTCATCCCAACGGCCGATGGCCAGGTCCTGCACCTGGTAGGCAGTGACCAAGTCCTCCGGGATTGCACCCGGGAAATCCGGAAGTGAACGGCCGTCGCGGCGTGCTTCCACAAAAGTGCGGGCAATCTCGTCCAGCGCGGCGCTTGCCTGCTGCTGGCTGCCTTGGTCGTTGCTCAAGTGCGTCTCCTGGTGACTTTGTTGCACTGCCCATCGACAGTGCCGTGACTGGCTGTATAAGGTAAACCGGTGTCATATGACAATGTGCAGTGCACCAGAACCAGGCCCGCGCCACCGCCACCCCGCCAAACCCGACGCCCATGATCCGACTGAAACCCTTGCTGCAGTTGGCTTTCGCCGCCCTCATCGGATTTACCGCAGCCCCGTTGCTGGCTGCCATCGACGGTGAACCCGCACCGGGTTCCGCCGAGCGTATCGCGCTGTGGTCGCAAGGTATGGCACCGGGGGACAAAGCGCTGCCGCAGGCGCAGCGCATCGTCGAACGCAGCGCCGATCCGGCACTGCCAGACCGTTATATCGAGCATGTCAGCACGCCCTATCTGGTGGCCTATCGCCCGGCGCGGCCCAATGGCAGCGCGCTGCTGGTAATCCCCGGCGGCGGCTACCAGCGGGTAGTGCTGGACAAGGAAGGCACGGCGCTGGTGCCGGCCTTGGTGGAGCAGGGTGGCGTGACCCTTTTCGTACTGCGCTACCGGCTACCCGGCGAAGGCCGCACCGACCGCGAAGCCGCGCTCGCCGATGCGCAGCGCGCGATGCGGCTGATCCGTCACCGCGCCACGGAATGGGGCCTGGACCGGCAGCGTATCGGCGCGATGGGGTTCTCGGCCGGCGGACATCTCGCCGCACGGCTGGGCAATGGCTTCGACCGCAACGTCTACCCGCACAGCGATGCAATCGACGCAGAAAGCGCGCGCCCCGATTTCCAGCTGCTGATATATCCCGTCATCACCATGATCGGCGCCGATACCCATGCAGGCTCGCGCCAGCGCCTGTTGGGCAACATGCCCAGCGACGCACTGCTGCAGCAGTACTCGATGCAGCGGCAGGTACGCGCGGACACGCCGCCAACCTTCCTGCTGCATGCCGCCGATGATGACGTGGTGCCGGTGGGCAACAGCCTGCAGTTCTACGACAGCCTGCGCAGTGCCAAGGTCAGTACCGAAATGCACCTGTTTCCGCATGGCGGCCACGGCTTCGGCACCCGCGGCACCGCAGGCCTGACCACCGCCGCCTGGCCGCAACTGGCCTTGAGCTGGATGGCGTCGCAGACAACTCAACCGAAATAACGCCTTGAAGCCCCTCTCCCCTCGCGGGAGAGGGGTTGGGGAGAGGGGGCAGAACCATCAGGCCTCTTGACCACCAAACCGCCTGATCAAAGACAACCACCATGCCCCAGAACCCAAACAACCCGGCCCGCCGCAGCTTCCTCCAGCAAACCACCCTGCTGGTCGCAGCAACCAGCGTTGCCACCGTCAGCAACGCCAGTTGGGCCAGCACCACCAGCAGCCCCATCGCCCGCGTCCGCAGCGGCCGCCTCGGCGGCCAGACCGAAGCCGGCGTACACGTCTTTCGGGGCGTCCCCTATGGCGCCGACACCGCACCACGCCGCTTCCAGTCCGCGCTGACCGAACAACCCTGGCGCGGCGTACGTGATGCCCTGGACTACGGGGCCGCCGCGCCGCAGACCGGCAGCGAAGGCCCGGGCAGCGAAGACTGCCTCTATCTCAACGTGTGGACGCCAGCCCTGCGCGACGGCGGCAAGCGGCCGATCCTGTTCTATATCCACGGCGGTGCCTACAACAACGGCTCCGGCAGCGACTCACTGTATGACGGCGGCAACCTGTGCCGGCGTGGCGACGTGGTGGTTGTCACGGTCAATCACCGGCTGAACCTGTTCGGCTATCTCTACCTGGCCCAGCTCGGCGACGAGCGCTTTGCCGACTCCGGCAATGTTGGTCAGCTTGATCTGATCCAGGCGCTGCAATGGGTGCGCCAGCACGCGGCCGAATTCGGCGGCGATGCCGACAACGTCACCGTGTTCGGCCAATCCGGTGGTGGCGCCAAGATCGCCACGCTGATGGCGATGCCGGCCGCACAAGGCCTGTTCCATCGCGCCTGGACGATGAGCGGCCAACAGGCCACCGCCGCCGGCCCACGCGCGGCCACCCAGCGCGCGCAGCTGGTGCTGGAACACTTCAAGACCGATGCCGATGCGTTGCGGCGCATGCCGATGCAGCAACTGCTGGAAGCGGTGAAGGTGCGCGACCCCTCGCGGGTGGAGAACAGCAGCCTGTATGTCGGCCCGGTGCTGGACGCACGCAATCTGCCGGTGCATCCATTCTGGCCGCAGGCAGCACTGCAATCGGCGGCGATCCCGATGGTGATCGGCAATACACATGACGAAACCCGCGCCTTCCTCGGCAACGACCCGAAGAATTTCGAACTGAGCTGGGAAGAATTGCCGGCCAAGCTCGAGGCGCAGCAATACGTGGATCTATTGCCGTCGGTGGTGATCGCCGAATACCGCCGGCTATACCCGCAGTATTCGCCGTCAGAAGTGTTCTTTGCCGCAACCACCGCCGGCCGCTCCTGGCGCGGTGCCGTGGAAGAACTCGAAGCACGCGCGCGCCAGGGCGCGCCAACTTGGGCCTATCAACTGGACGGCTACGACCGCGACGGCGATGTCGCCCGTTTGCGCGCCTTCCATACGCTGGACATTCCACTGGTATTCCACAACAACACCCAGCCCGGATCACGCACCGGCAGCGGTGCGGCGATGCAGCAGCTGGCGGACACGATGAGCGATGCCCTGCTGGCCTTTGCCCGCCACGGCGACCCGAATCATGCAGACCTGCCGCACTGGCAGCACTACGGGCTGGAGCGTCGCCAAACGATGCTGTTCGATACGCAAAGCCGGCAGATGGACGACCCGCGTGGTGGCGAGCGCCGGCTGTACCAGCAGGCACCCTTCATCCAGCGCGGCACGTTCTGAGCGGGTGAGTGGCGCATTTCAACGGAATCTTTACCGGCATTGCCTAGACTGCGCTGATGACACTGCAATCGCCGCACCCCGAATTCGTCGGGCGCCAGCGACTGCTGGACGGCATTGATGCCGCCGTGCAGGCCGCCGACACCCACAGCACCGTTACCCAGGTACAACGCGTACTGGAACAGGCCATCAAGGACCCGCAGATCGTGCTGCCCGCCTGCGTGCACGCGCCAGTGCATGACCACTACGCGCGCCGCGAGATCTACCGCAGCCCGCAGCATGGCTACAGCATCATTGCCATGACCTGGGGGCCGGGGCAGGGCACGCCACTGCACGACCACGACGGCCTGTGGTGCGTGGAAGGCGTATGGCAGGGCACGCTGGAGATAACTCCGTACCAGATGCTGGAACGCCAGGGTGAGCGTTACCGGTTCGTTCCGCGTGATTGCCTGCAAGGCAGCAAGGGCAGCGCCGGCAACCTGATTCCTCCGGATGAGTTCCATACGCTGCGCAACAGTGATGAGGACCAGATTGCGATATCGGTGCACGTCTATCAGGGCGTGATGGAACGCAGCCATGTATTCCAGCCGATTGGTGATGCCCCGCACTGGTATGCGCGTGAGTGCAGGGAATTGGGTTTGGACGCGTAATTGGCGCGCAGGGGTTTTGTGGGAGCGGCGTGAGCCGCGAAGCCGGCACGCCTGTAGTGCCGAGCCATGCTCGGCAGAGGCTTTCCCGGTAATGCCACCTGCCGAGCATGGCTCGGCACTACAGTTTTGGGCGGCGCTTTTGGCTTTTGGCTTTTGGCTTTTGCTCCCTTCTCCCCTTGTGGGAGAAGGTGCCCGAAGGGCGGAAGAGGGGAGGCGTGCGGAGCACGCTCGCTTTTGAGCGAATATAAGCAGCGATCTTCGATCGCCTCCCCTCTCCCCAACCCCTCTCCCGCAAGGGGAGAGGGGCTTCAAAGCATCAACGCGTCGGCAACGGCAACCGATTATTAAGCTTCGTCACCTCAGCCCCATCTCCCTCCAGGCCCACCCGCACACTCGCTCCCTCTCGCTTGAAGCCGGCGGGCAAGGCCAGCTCCACTGTCACCGTGCGCGGCACAAGATCCAGCGGCGCTTCCAAGGCAGGCACTGCAACCCGCGCGACTTCACGCCCGCGCGCATCCTCCAGCACCGCATAGCCAGCACCGGTACCCACATGCCCCAGGCTGTGCACGGTCAGCTGCACGCGCTCGCCATCGATCTTCAGATCGCCGCGGCCAATACCCAGATCGGCGCGCGTCTCCACCGGCGTACCCGCTGTCACCAGCTCGAACTCGAATACCTGACTCTGCTTCGGCGCAAACCGCAGCTGCGTGCTCGCGCTCTTCTCAAGCAGCAGCTCACGTACTTCCGCCTTGCCGTCAATCACATCATCACCGTCACGATCCACGCCACTGCGCACCCGCCAGGTACCTGCGGCGATGTTCCAGCCGGTCATCGTCGCGTCCAGTGGCGTGTTGCCCAGGTTGTAGGCGATCACCTTGAAACGCTCGCGCGAGGGCGCATGCACCAGCAACGCAACCTGCTCGGCACCCTCAGGCTGGTCGAATTGCCAGCTGACGGTATGCCCCGGCCAGCTCTGGTTGCGCTTCAAGCCGATACCACCCAGACGCAGGCGCTGCAGGAACTCGCTCGGCGCTTCGACGCGGTCGCTCCACCAGTGGCCTTCGGTGTTCATGTACTCGCGCTGCGCCTTGGCCTGGATGCCATCGGCATGCAGCGCTTCCAGATACTTCTTGTCACCGGTCTGCTGCCAGGCACTGATCGCGGCGAAACCGCTGCCGCCCTTGGCGGCGTCGGCCAGCAACTGCTTGCCCCAATCCTGCTGCCTGCCCAGTACATCGACGTAGTTCTCGCCCAGATTGGACAGCACGCCCGGCCCGCCACGCAGCACGCGGTAGTCCAGCGCCTGCAGGTACTTGGCATCGCCGCTCCAGCGCCACGCGGCCCAGAACGTATGCATCACATCGCCACTGCCCGAGCCCTGGTTCAGCTCGCCACCACGGGTCTTGCCGGTGGCCCAGTTGATCTCGTTGGGCAGGGTGAAGCGGCCCTTGTCGTCTTTGTAAGCGTGGGCAAGATAGCCATCGGCAAGACCGGTGACCAGCTTGCGGCCGGTCGGATCGGCGTTGTACTCGCCGATCAGGAAGGCCGGGTGCAGCGCCGGGAACGAATACGGCTTCTGCCACTGCCAGTTCGGCTCGCGGTAGACCTTGTTGCCGCCAAACCAGTTGCTGGAGAACAGCAGGTTGCCCTGCGGGTTGCGCAGGATGATGCGCTCGTCGAAGGCCTTCACCGTCTCCATCAGGCGCTCGACGGTGAGCGGGTCGCCCCAGTTGAGGTAGAGCATCGCGCTGTTGGCGTTGATGCCTTCCTCGTAAGCGTGCAGTTCGTCGGTCTCGATGGTGCTCAGGCCGTTGGAGAACATGCCGTTCTTGTAAACCGCGTCCGACAGTGCTGTCAGCGAGGTGTTCAGCCGCTCCGGTTCAACGCCCATCAGCGCCAGGCCCGGCCATTGCTGGACCAGGTCCGAGTCATCGGAAATACCGCCGCCGAAATCTCCGTAAGCCACCTGCCGGTTTTCAATCCACCAGTCGACGAAACGACGCACATACTTCAGGTCTTCCACCTGGCGGAACGCCCACAGCGGCACACCCTTGGGCGGCAGTGGCTGCTCAAACGGCGGCTTGCCCTGGCTGTTGTAGCTGATGTAGTTCCAGTACAGACGGCCAAGTTCATGCTCGGGATCAACCCGCAGCAGATCACTCAGATCGGCATAAACGCGCGCGTACAGACGCTGGCGCTTGGAGGTGGTGTGTTCCTCGACCAGGAAGCCCCAGTTGTCACGCACCTGGTTGAAACGATCGGCAACGTGTTGCTTGGTCGCCTCCTTGCGGTCCTTGAAGACAAGCCGCACTTCACCACCATCCAGCGATGCCGCATTGAAGCCCGGTGCCGCCGAGGCCACCGAGATCCACAGGCTGTCGGCGGTAAGGATGCGATCGCGCAGATCCAGCCAGAGCGTGCGTGCTTCGCCCGGCTTCACCGACACCGAGACATCAATCATGTCGCGTGCCGGCCAGATCGGGTCCTTGATGCGGATGTTCAGCGGAATCAGGCCGTCATGCGTGGCCGGTAGATCCAGTGCCGGGATATCGATGGCCACGCCATCGAGGCCATCGTGCATGTTCTCCCAGCTATGCGCCCAGCTGCGGATCAGCGGCTGCGCGGCCGGTGCATCACCCACACCGGACGGAACCAGCACATGCACGATCGGCATCGGCTTGGCCGGCAGGCTGTCGGCGCCGCGCTTGCGCGAGCCCGCACCCTTGGGCAGGGCCATCACCGTGCTGCGCTCGTCCGGCGCGAAGCGACCGTCGATGTAGTCACGCAGGCTTGCGATGTTGATGTAGTCCGGCAGCACGCTGCTGTCGATCTGGTAGCGCTGCTTGACTGTGCCTTCCGGCTCGGCGGTGTCACTGACCTGATAGCCCCAGATTTCCTGGATCGGCGTTTCCTGGGCGGTGTTGAGAAAGTGCAGCGTGCCGCCCACCTGATCGGCAAAGCCGTCAACGCTGCGCACCACGCCTTGCGGACGATTGAACAGGCTGCCTGCCGTGCCTTTCAGCTCACCATAGGCAGCACCGCGGATCTCGATGCGGTTGATGGTTTCGCCGGCCGGCACGGTCAGGTCAAGTTGCTGGCCGCCTTCAACATAGGTGTTCCAGTCCGGCAGCTGCATATAGTCATTGCGACCGGGCAGGCGCGAGCGGTTGTAGACGCCCGGCCAGGTGGTTTCAGCAATGCCGTCGGTGCCTTTCCACATCCACTGCAGCTTGTCCTTGACGTCGGCAAACTCGACCTTGCGGATCGTTGTCGTCGCGCCGCTCAGTGCCGGTGGCGGCGCGCTTTCCCAGCCATAGCGGTGCCACCAGGCACGCTGCGACGCGGTTCCGGTCTCGGCACTGCGTGGGTCGGCATTGCGTGCAAGCGCGGCGACGCCATTGGCATCGAGCATGCGGTCGTAGACGCGGATCTCATCGAAGTCGCTGCCGCGCAGGAAGTTGTAGCGGCTCTGCACCTGGTAGGGCGCCATCACCCGCCCGGCGAGGCCGAACTGGTCCAACGCGGCGTCATAGTCACCGGTAGTCGTCGCCTGCGCAACTTCACGGCCGTCGACGAACAGCTTGACGCCCTTGTCCTCGTCCCAGGCAAAAGCGATGTGCTGCCACTGTTCGGGCGAAGGATTGCTGTCGAGCTTGAACGAGACACGGGTGCGGGCCAGGTTGGCATCGGTGACGAAGGCGTCGAAGCCGTGGCCACTCCAGTCGATGCGCAGCCAGGCCATGTCCCAGCTGCTGTGGTCGGCATAGCCGACGCGGAAGATCACGAACGGGGTTTCGCCCACCACGTAACGCGAGCGCCAGAAGAAGGACAACGTGCCGCGTTCGGCCTGGATATTGCCGGGTGCGTTCCACGACAGCACGCCATCGTCCTGCCACTGGATGGCGCGGCCATGCGCACCGTCGTCGACAAGGCTGACCTTGTCCTGGAAGTTGGGGGTGGCGTCGCCGCGTGCGTTGTCGGCGACGAAACCGTGGTCTGCGGAGACGCGGAACAGCAGTTCAGGCGACTGCGCGAGCGCGCTCAACGGCGCCAACAGCAGGCCCAGCACGCAGGCGAGGTGGGTGGGACGCAACACGGTTTTCTGGTTCATCGTCTAGCTCATTCCAAATCGGTTGACTGCTTTGCTTTAGCCCCTCTCCCTCCGGGAGAGGGGTTGGGGAGAGGGTCGGGCGCATCCGCAATGCAGGATTGCATGGGCTTCGCTCTTGCCCTCATCCAGCCCTTCGGGCCACCTTCTCCCGGAGGGAGAAGGGCCAGGCTTCACGTGCGCTCCGGCATCTTCCGCCCATGCCGCTGCGCCCACTTCGGCCACTCCCGCACCAGCAACTGCTCCGGCCACACGCCATACCAGGCATAACCTACCCGGCGTTCGTTCGGAATATCCGCGAAGCGCGCCACACGCTCGCCCTCGCGGTTGACGAACATCGGCCGTCCCTGTTGCAGATCGTAGAAGCGCGCCCACAGCCGTGCGCCTGCCAAAGGTTCTATAAGCACGTCCTTGCCGCTGGGCTGGTCCGCCGCCTCGACCTTGCGCATCGCCAGGTCCGGCAGCGCATTGGCCTGCAGCCACTGCAGGCCGGCTTCAATGGCTGTCACCGTCTGCGGGCCCGGCTCAGGCTGGCGCATCAGCAGGCGCAGCACGCCTACCGACTCGGATACCGCCAACGATGGCAGCTCGTAGGAGCGCGCCTTGGCCGGTTGCAGGCTGACCTCGTCGTACTGCGCCGCCCAGATGCTCAGGCGGCCGTTCATGCGGATCTGCGTGGCCAGCACATTGCCCAGCCCACGTTGCAAGGCGGCGTTGGCCTTGCCCCGGTAGTCCGCCGGCAAGCCCGCAACCGTAGGTGCGCCTTCGGCGATGTCCTGCAACAGGTCGAGCACGCGGGTCATCGCGTCATCGTTGAAGGTGATCTGATGGCGGTAGAGCGAACGGTCGGGGTAGTACTGCGGCCAGCCACCGTTGGCGTACTGCGCGGCCAGCAGATAGTCCACGCCGCGCTGTGCGGCCTTCAGGTAGGCGCCGTTGCCGGTGTGCTGCCAGGCCTGTAGCAGGTGGCGGATCTCGCGCGTGGTGGCTTTGTTGTCGATGTTGGCATCGTCCAGCCGGTCCGGTGCCTGCAGCGCTGCGCGTTCGCCAGCACTGAATACATGCTGGTAGTCCACCGCCTTGCCCTGGTACTGCTTGGACCAGCCACCGGACGCTGTCTGCAGCAGCAGCATGTTCTCCGCTTCCGGCTCGGTGCGCGGCGCAGCCGCGTGCGCCGCCGGGCATAGCCAGCCCGCGCCCAGCAACAGCGCGGTGGGTAACCATAGATGCCTCATCGCTTCCTCCTGCATGCAGCGCGATGCCAGCGTGCTGGCATCGCGGTTTCACTGCTTTGGCCGTGCCGCTGTGTCATCTCAGAACTTGTAACGTGCGCCGAGGTAGTACTGGCGGCCGGTGACGGTGTAGCGGTCGGCCATCTGCAGGGCCGAGTCCACGTAACGCTGGTCCGGCGTGTCCAGCAGGTTGATCGCCTCGAAGGTCAGCGACAGCTTCTTGCTCAGCTTGTACGACATGTTGAAATCCACATTGCGCACGCTGTCCTTGCCGGTTACATCGGGCGTGGCCAGCTGCTTGCCGTCCAGGTCCCAGACGCTCTCCTGGCTCAGGATTTCGCCGATATAGCCGTCGCGATAGCTGGTGGAAACACGGGCGCTGAACTTGCCATCGTCGTAGTAGAGCGTGGCGTTGTACGAGTTCGGCGACAGGTTGACCAGGTCGTTGTCGGTGAAGGCGGTGGTGATGCTGGTATTGCCGTTGCCGGCCGAGCTGAACATGTATTTGATGCTGGACTCGACATGCGTGTAGTTCAGCTGGATGCCGAACTTGCTCCAGATCCCGGGCAGGAAGGTAAATGGCTGCTGGTAGCTCAGCTCGTAGCCCTTCAACGGGCCGCCCGGGGTGTTGTAGTAGCTCTGCACGTTGAACACGGTGTCGGCGGTGAATCCGGCCGGCAGCAGGTCCAGCGAGTAGCCCATGTCGCCCCAGGTGGTCAGCAGGCGGGTGCGCTGCACGTAGCTGTCGATGTCCTTGTAGAACAACGCCGCCGACAGCAGCCCACCGTCGCCGAAGTACCACTCCGCGCTCAGGTCGTAGTTGGTGGAGCGGAAAGGGTCGAGCTTGGGATTGCCCAGGTTGATCGCGAACACGCGGCCATCGTCGAAGTAGCCGGTCGGGCCACCGCTGACGCTGGGCGACAGGTAAGCCAGGGTCGGGCGGGCCATGGTCTTGGCCGCGCCAAAGCGCAGCACCACGTTCTCGGCCACGTCCCAGGCCAAGTTCAAGGACGGCAGCACGTCCTGGTAGCTGTGGTTGACCACCGAGCGCACCAGCGAGCGCTCACCGGCGGCAGCCGTGGCACTGGCGACACCAAAGAACGATTCGCAGTTGGCCGAATTGTTGCCCGAGGTGGCCGCGTTGCATGGCGCCCAGCCCGAGGCATTGATCTGGGTATTGACCACACGCACGCCGAGGTTGCCACGGAAAGCGCGGTCCCACAGCTCGGTGTTGAAATCCAGCTGCAGATAGCCACCCAGGCTGCGCTCGTTGACCTCGAAGTTGTTGTTGGAGGCGCCGAAGTGGCCGATACCAGCCAGGCGGTAGTCACCGCCCTGCACACCGGTATCGCAGTTGCAGTTGATGTTGAGCAACTCGGCGATCTTGCCGAAGTCCGGAATCAGCCAACCGTTCGGCACATTGCCGGACAGGTTCTTGCCAAAGCCGGTCAGGTTGGTGCTCAGGTCAGCCACGGTCACCCCGGCCGGCAAGGCCTGGGCCAGGCGGCCGTAGCTGATGTGGCGGTATTCCTCCGACTCCATGTCGTAGTCCTTGTAGGCAAGGCCGGTACGCAGGGTGAAGGTCGGATTGATGTTGAACTGCAGGTCGATCTTGGCGGTATCGAAGGCGTTGTTGACGTAGCTGGGGTTCAAGCGCACTTCGCTGATGTTGCTGCCGCGAGCAGTGCCATTGCTGTTCACCGGCACCGCGCCATAACCCAACCACGACCACGCTGCCGGGTCGTTCAGGGCAAACGGCAAGGTCATGTTCGGCATGTCGCCGCCGTTGCGCATGTCCATCACGAAGCCATCGACATTGCTGTTGTCGAAGCTCACCAGCGAGAACACCGGGCGCTCATAGTCCGAGCTGGAGTGGCCGAGCACGGCCTCCATCTTCACCGCGTCGTTGAAGTGGTGCTCAAGATTCAGGCTGTACTGCTGGAAGGTGGTGGATTCCTCGATCAGGCTCGACTCGGTGCGGAAATCGACGTTGTCGAACACGCCGTAGATCAGCCGGTTCTGCGCATCCACCTCGGCCTCGCGCACCACGATCTGGGTCTTGCCGCCGAGGTTGGCGGCGCGGTGCAGGTTGGCACCGATGGAATCTTCGCGCTGCTCCTTGTCCAGTTTGGAGTACATCGCATCGAAGCTGAGCAGAGTGTCATCGGACACCTTGAACTGGAACGCGCCGGTTACGCCCAACCGCTCGATTTCATGCGCGGTGCGGATGTAACGCGGATAACGCGGAATCCAGGCATTGGTCGCGGTCTCGTAGGCGGTGATGTTCTCCGGTGTATTGGCCGGGCGCGGCAGGCCGTTGCCGCAGTGGGTCTTGCTGATGCCGTAGCTGCCCCAGCCGTTGTTGCGGTCCTGGTTGGCTTGGCTGCCGCTGCCGGCGGCGGTTTCATTGGAAGCAGGGTTGCGCGGTGTCTGCGGGTCGTAGCCTGCCGGCGAGCAGAAGCCATAGGTGCCGTTGTTGGCAGCGGTGGACTGGTTCGAATTGCGGTGGTTGCCGTGTTCCCAACGCACCGGGTTGTAACCTTCCTCGTAGACGTTGCGCTTGCTGTACGAGCCGGACAGCAGTGCACCAAAGCGGCCATCGGCCCAGGTGTTGCTTATCAGGCCGGAGAAGCGCGGATCAAATTTCTCCGACAATTCGCCATAACCGGCCTGGGCCGAGGCCGAGGCCTGGAAGCCGGCGAAATCGAACGGTCGCGAGCCGCGCAGATCCACCGTTGAGCCCAGCGAGCCTTCGTCCATCTGCGCCGACTGGGTCTTGTTGACCTTGACCTGGCTGAAGAGCTCGGAGGCAAAGGTATTGAAATCGAAACCACGGCTGCGGTTGACGCCACTGCTGCCGTTGCCGGCGGTGGCCAACGCTTCCAGGCCATTGAGGCGCACGCGGGTGAAATCGGCACCAAGACCACGGATCGAGATGCGCTGGCCTTCGCCACCTTCGCGATCAATCGATACGCCGGCGATGCGCTGCAGCGACTCGGCAAGATTCTGGTCGGGGAATTTGCCGATGTCCTCGGCGAAGATCGCATCCACCTGTTCGGTGGTGTAACGCTTTTCGTCCAGCGATTTCTGCAGGCTCTGGCGGTAGCCGGTGACGTTCACTGCATCAAGCTGGGTGGCCGCGGCGGCCGCGGGTGCGGACTGGGCAAAGGCGAGGGGAGCGGTCAATACCGAAGCAATGGCGGTTGCCATCAAGGTAATCGGTGTCTTTCCAAAACGGCGCTTACGATCCATGCGGTGGGCTCCTTCCCCGGGCGGGGAATCAAGCGGACTGAAAGGGTAAGAGTGATTTCCCTGGCGAGTACTACAGGCTGTGCCAGGCCATTGCGGCCCGGCAGAAACAAGCGGCAGGCCATGGCGTAAGCAGGCCTGCGGGTAGCGAAAGGGCAGGGCCGGATCTGCGGAGAGAATGCGATCCGGTCCCTGCCAAAGTGCTGCTATCAGAACTTGTAACGCAGGCCCAGGGTGAACTGGCGGCCGGTTTCGCTGTATTCCAGCGGCAGCGACACCGACGGGTTGGCCACCCACGATTCCTGCGGTTCGTTGGTCAGGTTGGCGCCTTCCAGGCTGATTTCCAGCTGGTCGCTGATGCGGTAGTGGATGGACGCATCGATGAAGGTGGTGCCGCTCTGGCCATGCACGCCCAGGCCCTTGCTGTCGAAGCCCGCTTCGGTACCCGGTACCTGGATCAGGTAGTCGTCACGATTGGTCGCCGAAACACGGCCCGACCAGCTCTCGCCTTCATAGAACAGGGTGGCGTTCCAGGCATTGCGCGACAGCCCGATCAGGTCGTCCTTCTGCGCCATCACGCCACCGGCGGTGACGTACTGGATCTTCGACTCGACGTAGGTGTAGTTCAGCTGCGTACCGAAGTTGGCCCACTTGCCCGGCAGGAAGGTGAAGGGCTGGGTGTAGTTGAACTCCACACCGGTCAGGTCGCCACCGGGGGTGTTGACCGGGGTGCTGAACACGAACTCGTCAGTGACGCTGGCATTGAGATTGTCGAGCAGGCTCGCCGGCAGGCCGCTGGTCGAGTAGACGCGGCTTTCCTTGGTGGCCTGGATGAAGCTCTCGATGTCCTTGTAGAACAGGCCGACGCCGAGCATTGCGCCTTCGGCGAAATACCACTCAAAACCGAGGTCGGCAGTTTTGGCGCGGATCGGATCCAACGCCGGGTTGCCGCCACTGACCGTACGCGCACTGCCGCTGACGCTGACGGTGACGCCCGGGGTCAGGCTGCCCAGGCCCGGACGCGACATCACCTTGGCGGCGCCGAAGCGGACCAGGAAGTCCGGGGTGATTTCCGCCACCACGTTCAAGGACGGCAGGAAGTCGTTGTACTCACGGCTGACCGTGGTGCTGACCGGCGTGCCGCTGGCCGTGGCGATACCGCTGGAGGTCTGCTTGGTCTTGACGTAGCGCGCACCGATATTGCCGGTGACCGGGATCGAGCCGATGTCGAAACCGAACTTGCCCATCAACCAACCGCCGCGGTCCTGCTCCTGCACGCTGCGGATGCTGGCAGCGTAGTCGGCCAGCGCGTAGATGCCTTCGCCGCTGAGGATGTCGAACTCATTGGCGATGCCGTTGAAATTCGGCACCACCCACTTGCCCGGCGAACCGGACATGCCGTTGAGGCTGGCCAGTTCGGTCATGTTGACCGGCACGATGCGTGTGCCGCCGGCAAAGTTGGGCAGCGAGGTGGCTTCGTTGCCAACGCGACGGCGCTCCATCGAATCGAAGCTGAAGTTCTTGGCCTGCACGCCACCTTCCAGGGTGAGCGACGGGCCCAGCACCCACGAGAACTCCAACTGACCGTTGTCGAAATCGTTGGTGACGTAGTTCTGGCGCAGACGGATGGTGGACAGCGTCCATCCATTGGGATCGGTCGGGTTGACGCCGTAGTTGAAGACCGGCTTGTTCGGGTTGCCACGGTAGTCGTAGCTGTAACCGTCGACGTTGAGCTTGTCCATCATGACGGTGGCCTGGACCGGGTTGTCGTGCTTGGAGCGCGAGGTACCCACCTTGCCGGTGATGGTGAAGTTGTCGGTCAGACGATGCTCACCGTCCAGGCTGACCTGGTAGAACTCGGTGCTCCACTCGTCGTGGCGGTTCTCGGCGCGGATATCGACGTTGTCCATTTCCGCATAGACCAGCGCGCCGTTGCGCACTTCGCCGTTGTTGACGACGATCTGGTTCTTGCCGTCGGCCGACGACTTGCTCAGGCCGTTGGCCTCGATGTACTTCTCATCGCGCTTGGCGTCGATCTTGGAATACAGCGCATCTAGGCTGAAGCTGGTGCGATCACTGGGCTTGAACTGCAGCGCACCGGTCACGCCCAGACGCTTCTGGTCATGCTCCATCAGCGTGTAGCGCGGGAAGCGCGGCGCGTACACATCCGACTTCAAGGCATCCTTGAACGGTGAAGCGGCGTTGAAACCCCCATTGGTGTTGCCACCGGACCAGCGCACGGTGCCGCTGCCTTCTTCAACCGTCTCGCGCTCGGAATAGGCCACCGACAGCAATGCACCGAACTTGCCATCGGCCCAGCTGTTGGCGATCAAACCGGCAAAACGCGGCATCGCCGATTCGGAGGCATCGTTGTACGAGGCCTGCACATTGGTGACGATGGTCAAGCCGTCATAGTCGAACGGGCGCGCGGTGCGCAGGTCGACGGTGGCGCCCAGCGAACCTTCTTCGACATCAGCCGAGGCGGTCTTGCGTGCGATCAGCTGGGTGAACAGGTCGGCGGCGAACACGTTGAAGTCGAAACCGCGGCCGCGGTTGGTGCCGCCCTGGCCATCACTGCTGCCGACGGTGCTCAGCGCTTCCAGGCCGTTGATGCGTACGCGGGTGAAATCCGGGCCCAGGCCACGCACCGAGATGTTGCGGCCTTCGCCGCCATCACGGGTGATCACCACGCCGGGAATACGCTGCAGCGACTCGGCCAGGTTGCTGTCCGGGAACTTGCCGATGTCCTCGGCAACGATGGCGTCGACAATGCCGGCTTCGCCGCGCTTGATGTCCAGCGCCTTCTCCACGCTGGCGCGATAACCGGTGACGGTCACCGCATCCAGTTCGGTGGCGGCGGTGCCGCTGGTGGCCGGCGCAGCTGCATCCTGGGCCATGGCAACACCCGCCTGCAGGGCCAAACTGATCCCCATGGCGAGCAAGGTAACCGGTGTCTTTTTCTGCGTGTTACGTGGATTCATGTGCGTCCCCTCTCCAAGGTTTGCATGCGATGCAGTGGCTCTGGCTTGTGCTTTCTGCCGGATGACACCGCTGGTCAAAACGGAAAGTAGCAGCTGCGTGAAGATGGAGCATCTTGCACTGCAACAGGAGGCAAACAGGGCGAAAACCTTTGTCTGAGGGACATCCGCGGACGGTAACACGGGCAGATAAGGGGACAGCGGCGGGGAAATGACACCGATAGTCAATCAGCCGTGCCATGATGCGCGCCGATCGACAAGGAGACAGGAATGCCAATGATTTCCCCCCGTGTTGTGTGTTTCGGCGAGCTGCTGCTGCGCCTGGGCGCGCCCGGCAACCAGCTGTTGCTGCAGTCGCCCGCGCTGGACGTGCATGCCGGCGGCGCCGAGGCCAATGTCGGCGTGTCGCTCGCGCACTTCGGCCATGAGGTGGCAATGGTCAGCGTGGTGGCTGACAACCCGCTGGGTGCGGCGGTAGCCGGAGAACTGCGCCGCCATGGCGTGGACACCAGCCGCGTGCGCCGCAGTGACGGCCGCATGGGCCTGTACTTCCTCACCACCGGCGCCGGCCACCGCCCCAGCGAAGTGGTCTATGACCGCGCCGATTCGGCCTTTGCCAGCGCCCGCGCCGACAGCTACGACTGGCCGGCACTGCTGCAGGGCGCGCAGTGGCTGCACCTGTCCGGGGTCAGCCCGGCACTGGGCATGGAAGCGGCGCAGGCCACCCTGGCTGCCGCACGCGCGGCCAATGAGCGCGGCATCAAGGTTTCCTTCGACGGCAACTTCCGGCCCAAATTGTGGGAACGCTGGGGCGGCGACGCCAGGGCGATCCTGCGCGACCTGTTTGATTGCGCGCATATCGTGTTTGCCGACTACCGCGACATCGGCGTGGTGCTGGGCGGCGAGTTCAACCAGAGCGAGCCGCAGGCACGCGTGGACGCCGCCGCAGCCATGGCGTTTGCGGCCTTCCCACGCCTGCAGTACATGGCCTGCACGCAGCGCACCGCGCATAGCGTCGGCCACCATTCGCTGGGCGCGATGCTGCTTGGGCGCGATGGCACCCGTGCGCTGGCGCCGGCTGAAGAGCTGACCGATATCGTCGACCGCATCGGCGGCGGCGATGCCTTCGCGGCTGGCGTGCTGCATGGCCTGATCGAGGGCATGGATACTGAAACCACGATCCGTTTCGGGCTGGCCGCAGGCTGCCTGAAGCATTCCATTCCCGGTGATTTCAACCATGTCGGCGTGGCCGACGTCATGGCCCTGATGGGCGAAGGAAAGTTCGATGTCCGGCGCTGATCCGCGCGTACGCGCAGTGCTCAAACTGGCCCCGGTGATTCCGGTGTTCACCCCCGACAACGTCGACGATGCGGTACAGGTAGCGCAGGCCTTGTTCAATGGCGGTTTGCCGGTGATCGAAGTCACCCTGCGCACGCCGGTGGCGATGGAGGCGATCAAGGCCATGGTCGAGGCCGTGCCCGATGCGGTGGTGGGTGCCGGCACCGTGCTGACGCCGGCGCAGATGGAAAAAGTGAAGTCGGTCGGCGGCCGCTTCGCAGTCTCGCCGGGCGCAACCGACACGCTGTATGCGGTGGCACGCGCCACCGACCTGCCGTTCCTGCCCGGCGTTGCCACCTCGTCCGAACTGATGCGCGGGCTGGAGCACGGCCTGGATACGTTCAAGTTCTTCCCGGCGGCGCAGGCCGGCGGCGCGGCGATGTTGTCGGCCTGGAACGGGCCATTCGGTGATGTGCGCTTCTGCCCGACGGGCGGCATCAGCGCACAGAGCGCATCGCAGTTCCTGCACCTGCCGAATGTGCTGTGCGTGGGCGGTTCGTGGTTGACCACGCGTGAGCTGCTGCAGGCGCGTGATTGGAAGGGGATTGAAACCTTGGCGCGTGCTGCGGCGGTGTTGCCGGGGTGATGGGGTTGGGGCTGGCTCTAGATCAAAGTCAAAGTCAAAAGCTAACCCCTCCCCAACCCTCCCCTTGCCTACGGCAAAGGGAGGGGGCTGAAGCTGCAGTCACTCGCGGTCTTGCAGGCCACGCGAACCAACCCTCCCTTTGCCTTCGGCAAAGGGAGGGGGCTGAAGCTGCAGTCGCTCGCGGTCTTGCAGGCCGCGCGAACCACCCCCTCCCTTTCGCGTAGCGAAGGGGAGGGTTGGGGAGGGGTGCCGTCGCTGTTGCTGTTGCTTAGCTCTAGAGCTTCAAGCGCCGATACAAAGTACTGCGATTAACCCCCAACCTTTTCGCCGCCAGGCTGACATTGCCATCGCAGGCCGCCAGCGTCTGCCGCATCACCTCCAAGGCCAGTTCCTGCAGGTTGCCGTCCATCACCGGCGCAGCGGCAACACGCGACGCCAGCCGATGCAGATACTCCGGCAGCAGCTCCCTATCGATCACCGCGCCCGGCTCGGTCAACGCCACCAGGGTGCGCAGGCATGCCGCCAGCTGGCGCAGATTGCCCGGCCAGTCATACGTCACCAACGCAGTCTCTGCCGCCACGCTCAAAGCACGCCCCTGCGCCAGCGGCTGCCACATCGCCTGCAGCAGTTGCGCGCGGTCTTGTGCCTCACGCAGTGGCGCCAGCCGCATCACGTGGTCGGCAATGCGGTAATACAGATCCGAGCGGAAGCGGCCTTCGTCCATTGCCTGCTGCAGATCGCAATGGGTGGCGCAGATCAGCATGAAATCGAGCTTCACCGGCTTGCCGCCGCCCAGCGGCGAGAGTTCTCGATCCTGCAGGACGCGCAGCAGGCGTGGCTGCAAGGCCAGTGGCATGTCGCCGATCTCATCGAGGAACAACACGCCGCCCTGTGCCTGCCGCAGCAGGCCCTGGCTGCCCTGCCGACGGGCACCGGTGAAGGCGCCTTCCTCGTAGCCGAACAGTTCGGCCTCGATCAATCCTTCCGGCAAGGCCGCGCAGTTCACTGCGACGAACGGCTTGCCGCTGCGGCTGCCCTGTGCGTGCAGCGCCCGTGCCGCCACTTCCTTGCCGGTGCCGGTTTCACCCTGCAGCAGGACCGGCAGACCGGCCTCCAGGACACGTCCGGCTCGCAGCAGCTGCTCACGTTGGCTGGCATCGAAGACCACCGTGGGCGCAGCCACCACCACTGGCAGTGGCCGTTCCATGGGCTGCGCGGCGTTTACGGTGCGTGAGCGGTTTTTCGGTGTTGGCGCGTCCAGCTGGCCATGCAGCACGCGGCCGCTGCGGTCCTGCAGCAGGCCGTCGTCGCGCATCCGACCCAATGGCGCATCGAACAGCGCTTCGTAGGAGGCGCGGCCGATGTCGCCACGCTCCAGCCCGAACAATCGCAGCCCAACGCCATTTGCGGCGACCAGGCGGCCATTGCGGAAGCCCAGCAACGCTTCGCCGGCCGTGCCCAGCAGGGTGCGATCGTGGTGCAGGCGCAGCAGCTCGCACTCGGCCAGACCATTCTCAAAGAAACGATGCTCGATGCGGTTGGCGGCCAGCTGCGCCAAGCCGATCGCATGCAGCTGCTGCACGCTGGCCGGCCCGCTGATGTCGAGCACACCGGCCAACTGCCCGTGCGGATCGTGGATGGGCATGGCCGAACAACTGAGGATGCCGTGCGGTGCGAAGTAGTGTTCGCCACCGCGCACTTCCACCGCGCGGCCTTCAACGATGGCGGTGCCGATGGCATTGGTGCCCACCGCCGATTCGCTCCAGCACACACCCGGCATCAAGGCCACGCGCCCGGCCTTGTCGAGAAAGCCAGCGCTGCCTTCGGCGTTGAGGATCCAGCCACGCTCGTCGGTCAGCAGCACGATGCTGCCGGTGCTGGCGGGGTGTGCGGCCAGCCCGTCCAGTTCGGCGCGGGCCAAGCGCCACAGCCGCTCATGGCGTTCGCGCAGCTCGCGCAGGTTGTGGCCGGGCAGGGGCTCCAAGGCGGGTTCGGCATCCACCAGCAAGCCGCTGCGCTGGCAGCGCCGCCAGGACTGCAGGATGGTGTCGGGCACGGTGCCCACGGGCGTGGTGCCGCGCTCGAAGAACGAGCGGCGGGCGTTGCCCACGCGGTGTTGCAGTGCCAGTGCCATGAGCGCTCCTGTGTCGCATTTTGCGACAGCTGTTCAAACCACTGTCCCGATTAACAGCACAGCCGGGCGGGCGCTGCAATCACTGGCCGTTTCGCAGCGCAACAAAATCCGCGCGCCGGCCCGGCCGGCGTTGCCTTTGCGGGCTGCCGCGCTGCAGCAGGCGGAACCTGGCATCACTCTTGCGCCTGTTACCGGTACCGCCACACACGCGGCCACACACCGCCGAACCGGAGATCACGCAATGAACGCAGTCCTGTCCGCCAAACCGCACGCCACCGATCCGCAATCGCTGTTCAAATCCCGCTATGGCAACTACATCGGCGGCCAATGGGTGGCCCCGCGCAGTGGCCAGTATTTCGACAACCTCACCCCGATCACCGGCAAGATGTTCACCCAGGTGGCGCGTTCCAACGCCGAGGACGTGGAGCTGGCGCTGGATGCCGCGCACGCCGCCAAGAACGCCTGGGGCAAGCGCTCCACCACCGAGCGCGCCAACATCCTCAACCGCATTGCCGACCGCATAGAGGAAAATCTCGAACTGATCGCCCATGCCGAAACCTGGGACAACGGCAAGCCGATCCGCGAGACGCTCAACGCTGACGTACCGTTGATGGCCGACCACTTCCGCTATTTCGCCGGTGCCCTGCGCGCGCAGGAAGGCAGCCTGTCGCAGATCGACAACGACACCGTGGCCTATCACTTCCACGAGCCGCTGGGCGTGGTCGGGCAGATCATCCCGTGGAACTTCCCGCTGCTGATGGCGGCATGGAAGCTGGCGCCGGCACTGGCCGCTGGCAACTGCGTGGTGCTGAAGCCAGCCGAGCAGACGCCGGCCTCGATCCTGGTGCTGATGGAAGTAATTGGCGACCTGCTGCCGCCGGGCGTGCTCAACATCGTCAACGGCTTCGGCCTGGAAGCCGGCAAGCCGCTGGCCAGCAGCCCGCGTATTTCCAAGATCGCCTTCACCGGCGAAACCAGCACTGGCCGGCTGATCATGCAGTACGCCAGCCAGAACCTGATCCCGGTGACGCTGGAGCTGGGCGGCAAATCGCCGAACATCTTCTTCGCCGACGTGATGGCCGAGGACGATGATTTCCTCGACAAGGCGGTGGAAGGTTTCGTGATGTTCGCCTTCAACCAGGGCGAGGTCTGCACCTGCCCGTCGCGCGTGTTGATCCAGGAATCGATCTACGAAAAGTTCATGGAGCGTGCCCTGGCGCGGGTGGCGGCGATCAAGCAGGGCAATCCGCTGGACCCCAACACCATGGTCGGCGCGCAGGCCTCGCGGGAGCAGCTGAAGAAGATCCTGGCCTATATCGAAATAGGCAGGGCCGAGGGCGCCGAGGTGCTGATCGGCGGCAGACAGAACCAGCTCGATGGCGACCTGGCCGATGGCTTCTACGTCAAGCCGACGGTGTTCAAGGGCCACAACAAGATGCGTGTGTTCCAGGAGGAAATCTTCGGGCCGGTGGTGTCGGTGACCACCTTCAAGACCGAAGAAGAAGCGCTGGAAATCGCCAATGACACGCTCTACGGCCTCGGCGCCGGGCTGTGGAGCCGCGATGCTTCACGCCTGTACCGCATGGGCCGTGCGATACAGGCCGGGCGGGTGTGGACCAACTGTTATCACGCCTATCCGGCCCATGCCGCATTCGGCGGCTACAAGCAGTCGGGCATCGGCCGTGAGAACCACAAGATGATGCTCGACCACTACCAGCAGACCAAGAACCTGCTGGTCAGCTATTCGCCGAAAAAGCTCGGCTTTTTCTGAACCGAAACCAGATCGCGCCCGCGCTGGCTGGCCGGCGTGATCTGGATCAAGGCGCCGGGCCTGGCTTGGCGCCAAGCTGGACTTATCCCCACAAAGGAGATCGATTGATGGACAAGACGATGAAAGCCGCCGTGGTCCGCGAATTCGGCAAGCCGCTGGTGATCGAAGAAGTCACCGTGCCGCGCCCGGCCGCAGGCGACATCCTGGTCAAGATCGAGGCCTGTGGCGTCTGCCACACCGACCTGCACGCCGCCGAAGGCGACTGGCCGGTAAAGCCCAATCCCCCCTTCATTCCCGGCCACGAGGGCGTAGGCCATGTGGTCGCGGTGGGCGAGGGCGTCACCCACATCAAGGAAGGCGACCGCGTCGGCATTCCATGGCTGTACTCGGCCTGCGGTTACTGCGAGCACTGCCTGGGCGGCTGGGAAACCCTGTGCGAGGCGCAGCAGAACAGCGGCTATTCGGTGAACGGTGGGTTCGCCGAGTACGCCCTGGCCAACGCCAACTACGTCGGCCACCTGCCCAAGGAAGTGGGCTTCGTCGAGATCGCACCTATCCTCTGCGCCGGTGTCACCGTCTACAAGGGCCTGAAGGTCACCGACACTAAGCCCGGTGACTGGGTGGCGATTTCCGGCATCGGTGGCCTCGGCCACATGGCGGTGCAGTACGCCAAGGCGATGGGCCTGAACGTGGCCGCGGTGGATATCGATGACGGCAAGCTGGCGCTGGCCAAGCGCCTGGGTGCCAGCATCACCGTCAACGCCCGCAACACCGATCCGGCGGCCTTCCTGAAGAAGGAAATCGGTGGCGCGCATGGTGCCCTGGTCACCGCGGTCTCGCCGAAGGCCTTTGAACAGGCCTTGGGCATGGTGCGGCGTGGCGGCACGGTGTCCTTGAACGGCCTGCCGCCGGGCGACTTCCCGCTGGACATCTTCGGCATGGTGCTCAACGGCATCACCGTACGCGGCTCGATCGTCGGCACCCGCCTGGACCTGCAGGAATCGCTGCAGTTCGCCGCCGAAGGCAAGGTCGCCGCCACGGTGAGCACCGACAAGCTGGAGAACATCAACGACGTCTTCAAGCGCATGCACGAAGGCGCGATTGAAGGCCGTGTGGTGTTGGACTTCAACGCCTGACCGCAACCGGCCAGCACACCCGCACCTCCCCCGGGGTGTGCTGGCTGGATTGCTTTTGAGGGTTTTTTGTTTTGGCTTTTGGCTTTGGCTCTTGGCTTTGGCTCTTGGCTCTGGCTTTTTGCTCTGGCTTTTTGCTCTGGCTTTTTGCTTTGGCTTTTGCTGTTGATCTTCTCCTCTCCCCTTGCGGGAGAGGATGCCGAAGGCAGGAGAGGGGAGCGGCGAAGCCGCAAGCGCTCAAGCACCTTCAGATTGCAGACCCATCGGCAAGCAAAAATTCCCAGCTTCGCGGCTTACGCCGCTCCTACAAACAAGCTGGATGCCGAAGCGTGCGGCGAAGCCGCAAGCGCTCATGCACCTTCAGATTGCATAGCCATCGGTAAGCAAACATTGCCAGCTTCGCGGCTTATGCCACTCCCACAAACACCTCACCTAGCGCACGTGCACCGCGGCCACCGGCATGCGATCCAGTGCCAGCCATGCGTCTTCAACCAGGTCACGCACCTGTTCCCAGCGCAGCCGTGAGCCGCCGCGCGCCTGCTCCCAGTGCTCGGCAAGCTCGCCGTCGGTATCGACGTTGCCTCGCGGCCAGTCCGCCGCATGAGTGGTCAGGGCGAAAGCATAGGCCGGTTGCAGATCAAGCCAGCCGCGTGCACCGCGCCGTCGCCGCGCATAGTCAGCCAAGCTGTACTGCACGAAATCCTGCGCCACTTCGTCGGCCGCATGTTGGCTGCGCCTGACCCGGCCACGCCGCATCAGCTTGGGATCAGCACCAAACAACGTGGGTGCTAGCGGATGCTCAACTCGATCGGGGCGGTACATGGCACAACCCTCCCTGTTGGGCGGTCACAGATACGCCGGTGGCCGTTAGCTAGGGGTGAGCGGGGTGTTTAGAGGGTTGTGGGGTGGGTGGCGCAAGGGCAAAAACAAGGGCAGGAGCAAAAGCACCCCTCCCCAACCCTCCCCTTCGCTACGCGAAAGGGAGGGAGCTGATCGCGCACGCTCAGCTTGCGGTGAGGCTGATCACCGCGCCCATTGCCACTGCAGACCGACGGTGAAACTCCGATCCGGCCCCGGCTCGTAATAACGCTGGTTGCCGTCATTGACGATCACCGAGCCGATGTAGCGCTGGTCCAGCAGGTTGTCCACACGGGCAAACGCACGCAGCGGCCCCCGCAGCGTGGCCCATTGCCGCGCCATTTCCAGATTGACCAAGCCGTAACCCGGCGCATTGGCAGTGCCCAGGTCGTTGACCCCGATATCACTGGCGGCGACCAGCTCCACCGCCCATTGCCACGGCCCCGGCTGCCACTGCCAGCGCGCAAACAGCTGCTGCCGCGGCACCCCCGGCAGACGCGTTCCGGTCGCCACTTCGTTCGCAGGCTGATTGCAGGGCGAGGGCAGGCCGGTGCAGGTCAGGTAGGCCTGACGCACCTCGGCCTGCAGCCAGGTATAGGCCAACTGCAATTGCTGATCGGCACCGATCGGCTGCTGCCAGCTCAGCTCCGCGCCCTGGCGACGGGTGGCACCGATGTTGCGGTAGCTGCTGCGGCCGCCACTGTTGGTCGCCACCGCCAGTTCATCGTCGCTGTCGGCGCGGAACAGCGCCAGCTCCAGCCGCGCACCGCTTTGCGCCCGCCATTTGCTGCCGATCTCGTAATTGCGCGTGCGGCCTGCGGCCAGATCCAGGGCCAGGCCGGCCGCGCCATCGGCGCGGTAGCCCAGTTCGTTGAAGGTTGGTGTTTCAAAGCCACGCCCGGCCGAGGCGTAGAAGCGCAGGTCGTCGCTGGCACGGAACACCAGGCCCGCCACCGGTGTGGTTGCCGCGTAATCGCGGCTGCCGCTGTCATCGGGATTGCCGGCGGTGATGTAGTGATCGCGCGAGCGGAACTGCACCTGGCTGTGGCGCGCACCCAGCAGCGCCGACCAGCGTGGGCTGAACTGCCACCAAGCCTGCGCGAACTGGTCCACGTTCTGCACCCGGTCCTGCTGATCGCGGCGCAGCCGGCCCTTGATGCCCAAGGTGCTGCCGACGAAATTCTCGTAACCGCTGCGGTGTTGTTGTTGGCGGTCGGCATTTGCGCCGATCACCAGTTCCAGGGGTTTGCCAGCCAATTGCCCGTGCAGGGCCCAGCGCGCGTCCAGGCCGCCGTAATCGCTGTCCAGGTCGATCACCCCGCCCGAATGCAGCGGACTGTTCTGCGGCCCCGGCGGAATCGCCAGGAACTGTTCCACCGCACGCTGGCCGGCATAGCCCATCAGCCGCCAGGTCTGCGCGCCACGCTCGGCGCTGTAGACCGCGCCCGCCTGGTTCTGCCGCACCGATTTGCGGGTGTTGTACTGAGCGGCGACCGCCGTGGCCTGACGCGGGTTGTCGCGTACCTGCTCGCGGCTCAAGCCCAGCGGATCCTGTGCATGTGGCGCATCAAAGCCGTTGAACAGCAGCTCCAGCCGCTGGCCGGGCCCCAGCTCGAAGCCCAGACGCGCATTCACCGATTCCCGCCGCGCGGCGCTGTGCGCGCGCCAGCCATCGGTACGGAAGTGGTTGGCCGCCACGTTGTAGTGCATTGCGCCGGCCAGGCCCTTGAGCTGTACGCCGGTGCTGGAACTGTTGTTGCTGCCATAGCTGCTGCGCAGCCGCCATGGATCGCCCTGCTCGCCGTCCGCGCTCCACAACTGCAGCACGCCACCGGAGGAGTTGCCGTACAGCGCCGAGAACGGCCCACGCAGCACTTCCACCCGCTCCGCGCCAAACACGTTGAAGTGCGAGAGCTGGCCCTGGCCATCGGGCATGGTGGCCGGCACCCCGTCCACCAGCAGCCGCACGCCGCGCACGCCGAAGGTGGAACGCGCGCCAAAGCCACGCAGTGACAGCTGGGTGTCCTGTGCATAATTCTGCCGGTCACGCGCCAGCAGGCCGGGCACCGCGCCCAGCACTTCGGAAAGCTGCGCGCCGCGGCCATTGCCGTCGGTATCCACGCCCAGCGTGGTGGTGGACGCCGGCAGGTCGAAATCGTCCACCGCGTGGACCTTGGCCGCCTGTACCTGGACCCGGTCCAGGGTGGTGGTGGGCAACTCCCCGGCCTGCGCCGGCAGCCCCAGCAACAGCCCACAAAACACAAAAAACCGATTACATGTCCGCATCCGGCCATCATCCCCGATCCGAGGTGACAGTGACATCGTCCCTGCGCTGAAGTTCCAGTTGAAACCCTAGGGCCAGCAGGCCCCAGCCCTGTTAGGATGATGCGGTTCTGAGCGCGCCGTTGCTGCATCCCGCGCCGAACCACCCCCACTCCCCGCCACTGATACGAGTATCGCCGTGTCCTTCTTTGCAAACGTGGAACAGGTTCCTGGTGACCCGATTCTGGGTCTGACCGAGGCTTACAACGCTGACAGCCGCACCACCAAGGTCAATCTTGGCGTGGGCATCTACTACGACGAAAACGGCCGCATTCCGCTGCTGCGCGCCGTCAAGCAGATCGAGCAGCAGCTTGCCGCCGAGGCCAAACCGCGCGGCTACCTGCCCATCGACGGCCTGCCGGCCTACACCCAGGCCACCCAGAAGCTGGTATTCGGCGAGGGTTCGGATCTGCTGGCCGCTGGCCGCGTTGCCACCTCGCAGACCGTTGGCGGCAGCGGTGCGCTGCGCGTCGGTGCCGACCTGCTCAAGCGTCTGCTGCCGCACGCCACCATCGCCATCAGCAACCCGAGCTGGGAAAACCACCGCGCCGTGTTCGGCGCTGCCGGTTTTGACGTGGTCGACTACACCTATTACGACAACGCCGCGCACGGCCTGGATTTCGCCGGCATGCTGGCCGACCTGCAGAAGCTGCAGCCGGGCACCGTAGTGCTGCTGCATGCCTGCTGCCACAACCCGACCGGCGCCGACCTGAGCACCGAGCAGTGGAAGCAGGTTGCCGCGCTGCTGAAGGACCGCCAGCTGTTCCCCTTCATCGACATGGCCTACCAGGGCTTCGACAAGGGCATCGAGCAGGACGGCCAGGCAGTGCGTATTGTCGCCGAGGCCGGCATCGACAGCTTCATCGTCGCCAATTCGTACTCCAAGTCGTTCTCGCTGTATGGCGAGCGCGTGGGTGCGTTGTCGGTGGTGGGCCCGGATGCCGCCTCGACCAAGGCCGTGCAGTCGCAGGTCAAGCGCATCATCCGCACCATCTACTCCAGCCCCTCCACCCACGGTGCCGCCCTGGTGGCCGGCGTGCTGGGCAGCGGCGAGCTGCGTGGCGTGTGGGAAGCCGAGCTGACCGAAATGCGCGAGCGCATCCACGCCCTGCGTGCCGGCATGGTGCAGAAGCTGGCCGCCCTGGGCGCGCCGGAGTTCGGCTTCATCCAGCAGCAGGCCGGCATGTTCTCCTACTCGGGCCTGAGCAAGGCACAGGTAGACACGCTGCGTGACGACTACGGCATCTACGCCGTCGGCACCGGCCGCATCTGCGTGGCCGCACTGAGCCAGAAGAATCTGGACTACGTGGCCAAGGCGGTTTACGAAGTCAGCCGCGGCTGATTGATTGTTGCTGCTGATGTGTTGATGAAAAGCCCGGGGAAACCCGGGCTTTTTTGTGGTTTGAGGGTTGTGGATAAGGCTGTGGAGCAAGAGCTTTAAGGCACCCCTCCCCAGCCCTCCCCTGCGCGCTGCGCAAGGGAGGGGGCTAGAGCCTGCAGTTCGCAAAATGATGAGGGCTGCAGCCGTTGCCCCCTCCCTTTGCCGCAGGCAAGGGGGTGAAGAAGGCCCGTTTGCGCGCCACTGGCGTGCGGCCTGATGAACGACCGAAGGCTGTGCCTTCGGGCCGGGCGGGCTGGGGAGGGGTGCCTTTGCCCCTGCTCTTGCCACTTCCCCCAGCCTTATTCACAACCCTCTGTGGATATCCACAACTAGCCAGGCACCACCCAGGTAACCACCACCGCAGCCACCACCATCGCCCCCAGCCCAAAGGCCACACCGGCGCCGTAACGGCCGCCACCACTGGCAAACGCCAGCACCGACTTGGCCAGTGACGCAGAGGCCAGCAAGGCCACCACGCCCCAGCGCGCCTGCGCCAGCTCCAGGCCACCGGAGGCCGTCAGCCCGGCAATGCTGGCGGCCGCCGCATGCAGTTCACCCAGGGCGGCAATCGTCGCCCCGGCCAAGGCGCCGGCCTGCCCAAACAGTTGCCGTAGCCCTTCTGACAACAGCAGCACCACTGCAATCACCAGCGCGATCAGCAAGGCATGCTTGAGCTGGAAGGCTTTCGCTGGTGGCCCCTGCGGCACCGCTTCATCGGCTACGTGGCGCAGCCCCAACGCCGAACACAGCAGCAGCACCAGTGCCGCTGCCGCCAGCGGCCACGCTGCCGCTTTCAACAACGTCGGCGAACTGGTGCCGATAACTGCCGCAAACAGCAGTAACGAGGCAAGGTTGGCCAACAAGGCCGCGGCTACCGACGGCATCACCAAGCCCGGCGCCGCACGGCTGCCGCGGCCAAACCCGGCCACCGCCGCCGTCGACGAGGCAAAACCGGAAAAGAACCCGGCTACCGGCAAGCCCCAGCGCGCGCCCACCGTCCGCAAGGCGATATGCCCGAGCATGCCCACGCCCATCACCAACACCACGATCTGCCATAGCTTGGACGGCACCAGCACGCCCCAAGGGTCGACCGCGCGGTCGGGCAACATCGGCAGCACCACCAGCGCGCAGGCCGCCAGCAGCAAGGCATCGCGCACTTCCTGGTCGCTGATGACCTCCCGGCTCAACCGCGCCAACGGCGCCTTGGCCCACAACAGGATGGCCACCACCACACCCAGCGCCGCAGCCAGCGCCTGCTGCTGCATGCCCAAGCCGCCCAGCAGCACGGTTAACAACAGGGCGATCTCACCAGTCAGGCCGGGATCTTCCCGCGAGGTGACGCGATAGCTGGTCCAGGCCAGCGCCGCTACGGCCAGCAGAGCTACCACGAACACGGCCTGGCCCAGCATGAGCCCGGCAGCGCCCAGCAGGGCGGCCAACGCATGCGTGCGCACTCCTGCCTGCAGGCTGGTACGGCCACCGTGCTGGCGTTCGCGTACCGCTCCGATCAGCAAGCCGATGCCCAAGGCAGTCAACAAACCGTGTATGGCCTGATTCCAATCCATTAGTGATCTCCAGCAAGGCCCTGAATGGTACGAAGGCTGTGGATAAAGCCAATACCCACGGACTTATCCACATCTCATTCCCATCAGAAATTATCCCCAAACCTCTGTGGATAACCCTGTCGCGCTCGCCATGGCGGGGTTTCTCCCCTTCACCCCGTTGGCATAACAAACCGGGCGATGGACGCTGTCCATATTTGTCCACAGAAAGACAAAGTCTGGCCATGGCTCGTAAAAAAAAGGTCCAGCCGCGACAATAGCCCTCCTTTTGTCTGAAGGTAGTTGCCGTCCATGTCCCGTACGTCGCTGACCCGCTTCCTGATCGAAGAACAGCATGCCAAGCGCATCAACGCCGACCTGCGCCAGCTGGTGGCGGTGGTTGCCCGCGCCTGCACCAGCATCTCGATCGCCGTCAGCAAGGGCGCCTTGGGCGGCGTGCTGGGTGATGCCGGCACCGGCAACGTGCAGGGCGAGGCGCAGAAGAAGCTGGACGTGATCTCCAACGAGATCCTGCTCGAAGCCAACGCCTGGGGTGGCCACCTGGCCGCCTGCGCCTCGGAGGAAATGGACCACTGCCAGCCGGTGCCGTCCGAATACCCGCTGGGCGACTTCCTGCTGCTGTTCGATCCGCTGGATGGCAGCTCCAACATCGATGTGAACGTCTCGGTCGGCACCATCTTCTCGGTGCTGCGCTCGCCCAAGGGTGTGGATAAGCCGGGCGACGAGCACTTCCTGCAGCCCGGCACCCAGCAGGTGGCGGCCGGTTACTGCATCTACGGGCCCAGCACCATGCTGATCCTGACCGTGGGCCATGGCACCCACGCCTTCACCCTGGACCGTGAAACCGGCGAGTTCGTGCTGACCCAGCGCGGCATGCAGGTACCGGCGGACACCAAGGAGTTCGCCATCAACATGTCCAACCAGCGCCACTGGGAGGCGCCGATGCAGGGCTATGTGGCCGATCTGCTGGCCGGCAAGGAAGGCGTGCGCGCCAAGGACTTCAACATGCGCTGGATCGCCTCGATGGTGGCCGACGTGCACCGCATCCTGACCCGCGGCGGCATCTTCATCTACCCGTGGGACAAGAAGGACCCGTCGAAGGCCGGCAAGCTGCGCCTGATGTACGAGGCCAACCCGATGGCGTTGCTGGTGGAGCAGGCCGGCGGCGCCGCCACCGATGGCCGCGAGCGCATCCTCGACATCGCCCCGACCCAGCTGCACCAGCGCGTACCGGTATTCCTCGGCTCGAAGAACGAAGTCGCCGAAGCCACCCGCTACCACCGCGACCACGACGCCTGAGCAACCGTTCCGTAGTGCCGAGCCATGCTCGGCAGAGGCGTTGCCGATGAACCAACCTGTAGGAGCGGCGTAAGCCGCGAAGCCACTGCCGCCATTCGGCACGTAGCCCGGGTAAGCACAGCGCCCCCGGAGCCGTCCGCACAAAGCTCCCGGGTGCGCTGCGCTTACCCGGGCTACGGTAGTGCGTAGTGCCGAGCCATGCTCGGCAGAGGCTTTCCCGGTAAACCAAGCTGGCATTGCTTGGAAAGGCCCTTGCCGAGCATGGCTCGGCACTACACATGCGGGGCGGTTCGCGCCACCATCGACGGCAGCTCTCCGGAGATACCATCGATGCGCGGATTCATCATGCTGTGGCTGTTGCTGGTCCCCGCTTGGGCCTGGGCACAAACCCCCTTGGCGCTGGAACACGCCGACGCGGCCTGGAACCAGCTGCGCCTGCATGGCGATGCCAAGGCACTGGCACCCTTGCTGGCCGACGACTGGCTGCTGACCCATTCCGATGGCCGTGTGCAGCACAAGGCCGACTACCTGCAGGAACTGGCCACGCGCCAGCGCCGCAATACCCGCATCGACAATGAAGACGTGCAGGTCCGCCTGCATGGCGATACCGCGGTGATCACCGGCACCAGCGTGCAGGCGGCCATCAGCGATGGCAAACCCTGGCAGGGGCGGTTCCGCTTCACCCGCGTCTGGCTGCTGCGTGATGGCCAATGGCAGATGCTGGCCTCGCATTCCTCACGCTTGGCGGAGGCCGCACCATGAGCGTGCCCGACTTCATCGAGGTCTATGACAACGCGCTGTCCGCTGCCGATTGCGCTGCCATCGTCGAGCGCCTGCGCCACAGCACACAACTCAAACCCGGCCAGGTCGGCAGCGGCGTTTTCCCCGAACTCAAGCGCAGCCACGACCTGCGCATCAGCGGCAATGAGGGCTGGCGCGATGTCGAACAGCGCCTGCAGCAGGCCGTGTTCAACGGCATGCTGCATTACCTGCGGCGTTACCCACAGGTTCTGATTTCGCCGTTGATGCTGCAGGTGCCCGACGCGGATGGCCAGGCGCGGCGACTGGGTGCGGATGATTTCCAAGGGATGGACGATGCCGCGCTATCCGAACTCGCGCGCACCTGCCTGCGCCCCGGCGCGATCAATCTGCAATGGTATACAGCGGGCGAGGGCGGCTATCCGTATTGGCACTGCGAACTGTTCCCGCGCGACCCGGGCGGCGAAACCCTGCACCGCCATCTGCTGTGGACGCTGTATCTCAACGATGGCTTCGAAAACGGCGAAACCGAGTTCCTGTTCCAGCAACGCAAGGTAGTGCCGCGTACTGGCAGCCTGTTGATCGCACCAACAGCCTTCACCCACACCCATCGCGGCAACCGCCCGCAGGGTGGGGACAAGTTCATTGCGACGAGTTGGATATTGTTCCAGTCTGCGCAGCGTTTGTATGGCGATGGTGGCTGATCCCTGACGCTCATGGGGGTTGCCCGCTTCACATGTAGAGCGGAGCCATGCTCCGCTGAAGCTTTACCCGAAAACCCCATGTAGGAGCGGCGTAAGCCGCGAAGCTGACGATCCATCCGAGGCGATGATGCCTGCACAGTTTCATTGCTGCCGGCTGCGCGGCTTACGCCGCTCCTACAAAGGACTCCACGTAGTGCCGAGCATGGCTCGGCACTACGGTGATCAGTACATCTCAAACGTCGTCGTAGCAGAGATCGTCCGGGTCAACGCCAATATGGTCCGGCGAAGGCAGCTCCAGCAAACGTACTGCTGCGATTTCCTGCTTCCCCTGCAGCAACGCTTTTGCCACGCGATGCATGCCATCCATCATCCGTCCTTGCGGGCAGAGAATGATCGGATACTGCAGATCAGCAGCCTCCACCAGCTGCATTTGATCGATCACCTGTCTACATGTGGGTGGTGGCGAGCCGGCATCCCACCAATAGGCTTCGTCCAGTTCTGCGATTGAAGACAACGGAACATGCGAGACCGGCAGTTCGCGGCTGAGCGCGATCAAACGATGCACATCCCAGGCCAGCAAGCCTGCGTCGCTTTGACGGAAATGGTATTGCCTGCGCATGGTTTGACTGCCCTCGAAATCCAGCCAACAGCGTAGCGCACCCGCTGTTGTAGAGCCGAGCCATGCTCGGCTGAAGCTTTACCAGCAAAGCCTGTGGGAGCGGCGTAAGCCGCGAAGCTCCCAATCCACCCGCTGCGGCAAATTCTGCTATTTCATTGATGTCAGCTTCGCGGCTTACGCCGCTCCTACAACTGACTTCGTCTGCTGCCGAGCATGGCTCGGCACTACAAGTGGGGCCTAGAACAACTCGCCCTGCAGCGATGGCTTCTTCGGTGGCAGCGGGGCGATGAACTTGCTGCAGTCCAGCCACGGCCATTGCTGCCGCGAGGCGTTGAAGCCGAGTCGCTTGCTGGCCAGCTTGAAGCGGTTTGCCAGCAGGTCCGCGTACACACCTTCGCCACGCATGCGCTTGCCGAACTGGCTGTCGTAATCCTTGCCGCCGCGTAGCTGGTTGATGGTGCTCATCACGTGCTCCGCGCGCTGCGGGTAATGTGCATCCAACCAGTCGCGGAACAGCGGGGCAACTTCATACGGCAGCCGCAGCAGCACATAACCGGCGCTGCTGGCGCCGGCCTCACGTGAGGCTTCCAGCACCGCTTCCAGTTCGGCGTCGTTGATCCACGGAATCACCGGCGCCACCATCACGCCGACCGGAATGCCGGCATCGCTCAACCTGCGCATTGCACGCAGCCGTGCATGCGGTGCCGAGGCACGCGGTTCGAGTTTTGCCGACAGATGCGGGTCCAGCGAGGTCACCGAGAAATGCACGCTGACCAGTTGCTGCTCGGCCAGCGGCGCCAGCAGGTCCATGTCACGTTCAACCAGGGCGTTCTTGGTGATCAGCGAAAACGGATGCTTGGTCTCCTGCATCACCTCGATCAGCTGGCGGGTGATGCCCAACTTGCGTTCGATCGGCTGGTAGGCGTCGGTGTTGATGCCCAGTGCGATCGGCTGCGGCACGTAGCCGGGCTTGGACAGCTCACGACGCAGCACCTCCGCCGCATTGGTCTTGGCGAAGATCTTGGTTTCGAAATCCAGCCCTGGCGACAGGTTCAGATAGGCATGCGTCGGCCGCGCGAAACAATACGAGCAACCATGCTCACAACCGCGATACGGATTGACCGATTGGCTGAAGCCCACGTCCGGCGAGTTGTTGCGGCTGATGATGCTGCGCGCGGTTTCCGGGCGCACGTCGGTGCGCAGCCTGGCCTCGGCGAATTCCTCGCTCTCATCGACCGCCCAGCCGTCATCGACAGCTTCGCTGGTCTGGGTTTCGAAACGGCCGGGCAGGTAGGTGCTGGCACCGCGGCCTTTGATCGGGGTAGGCATATGCCTACGCTAACGCGGCCTGGTCGCAGGATCTGCGACAAGCCGCATTCATCCAGCGCGCGCTTCAGCCGGCCTTGGGTTTGATCACCAGGGTGGCGCTCATGCCGGCGCTGAGCACGGCATCGGCAGGTACCGAAGCCGGGTCGATGCTCACCCGCACCGGCACGCGCTGGGCCAGCCGCACCCAGTTGAAGGTGGGTTCGACCTCGGCCAGCAGATTGCTGCCGGTAGGGCCGGCCGCATCGGCCACGCCGGTGGCGATGCCTTCGACCTTGCCGTGCAGGCGCAGGCCACCGGCCATCAGGCGGATATCCACAGCGTCACCGCGATGGATTTTGGGCAGCTTGGTTTCCTCGAAGTAGCCGTACACCCACATGCCTTCGCTGGCGACCAGCGCCATCCGCGCCTGGCCGGCGGCGGCGTAATCGCCCACGCGCACGTCAAGGTTGGTGATGGTGCCGTCGGCGCTGGCGCGCACTTCGGTACGGCCCAGTTCCAGCTGTGCCTGCTGCAGCGTCACCCGCGCCTGCTGCAAGGCGGCAAGTGCCTGCTGGCTGCCGGCGCTGGCGGCATGCGCGCTGGCCTGTGCCTGCTTCCAGCTGGCCTGTGCAGCCTGCGCCACCGCACGGGCATCGGCCTGCGATTCGCGCGAGACGATGCCGTCGAGCTGGGCGCGGCGCTGGGCCTGTTCCTGCCGCATCTGGTATTCGGCCTGGCTGGCGTTGGCGCCGGCACTGGCGGCGGAGATCGAGGCGCCCGCTGCACGTGCAGCCGCTTCGGCGGCCTGCAGATCGGCTTCGGCCTTGGCGACGGCCAGCGCGTAGCGATCACGGTCAATGACGAACAGCAACTCGCCCTTCTTCACCAATTGGTTGTCATGCACGGCCACCTCGGTGACCAGGCCGGACACATCCGGGGCAAGGCGCACCACCTCGGCACGCAGGCGCGCATCGCGCGTCCATGGCGTAAGCATGTATTGGTGCCAGACCACGTAGGCAAGCACTGCGGCAAGCAGCACCACCACGCTGGTGACACCGCCTCGTATCAGGCTGGCGGTTTTCATCGGGACATCCTCAATCAGAAAAGTGGGGCAGGAACAACAACAGCGCCATGCAGTAGATGGCGGCAAACAAGGCCACCCGCACCAGCGAGGGGTGCAGCGCGCGGCGGTACAGGCCAACCCGGCCCAGGCCGTAATCCAGCAGGCCGAACACCGGCAGCAGCAGCACCACCAGCACCAGTGCGCCGGGGAAATAGATACCGCCCATGGAAACTTCAAACGGCATGACGGGCCTCCTTCAGGCGTTGCTGGCGACGGGAACGCTGCACATAGGCGGCCAGCACCGAGGCGCTGTCATCCAGGCTCATCTGCAGCAGGTAAAGGTGATCACGCACCGCGCGCAGGGCCTGCGGCTGCGGGCCGGCCAGTTCGCCCAGCGCGGCCTGCACGCTGGCCTTGGCATCGCGCAGGGTGCGCGCGCGCGGCGTGCGGTAGAGCTGGCCGAGCAACGCCAGCGCCTGTTCAATCCGCGCATGCAAGGAAGCGGGCAGGTTCTGTTCGGCCAGGTCATGGCGCAGGTCGATCGCGCAATGCCCGGCTTCGTGCACCAGCAGCGCCCATTCGAACAGCTGCCGCGACGGCCGGCTGCCGGCCGTGGTGCGGCTGGCCACCTGTTGGAACAACTCGCGGCTGACACTTTCAAACTTCGGCAGCAGGCCTGGCAGAGGGGCGCTTACCGCCAGCTGCACCTGCGCGCGCAGGCGCTCGAGCAGGCGCCGCTGGCGTTGCTTGCTGCCCGGCAGGCCCGGCACCAGCATGAACACACCCATCGCTACGAAGGCGCCGACCGCCATGGTCAGCGAGTTGTCCAGGAAGCTCTGCGCGCTGGGATGGAAGTGCGGGCCCATGTTCCACGAAACCAGGATGCCGACATTCATCGCCATGCCGATCACCGCAAAACGCGGCCGGGTGGAGATGTACAGCGAGGCGAGCATCGATGGCAGGGTCAGCAGCACCAGCATCGGGAAATCCGGTGCCAAGGCCATGGCGACGAAGCCGGGCAGGGCAAAGAACGGCGCCACCACATGGCCGATGGTGGCGCGGCGCACCACCCATAGCGGGTCCGGTGCCGCCGAGGACATCGCCACCAGCGCGGCCATGCCGAATACCGCCAGGCCGCCCTGGTTCCAGCTGCTGCTCAGCCACAGCAGCGACAAGGCCAGCATCACCACGAAGCAGCGCACGGCCGCCAGCGCGATGGCATACCAGTCGTTGGCGCGTGTGAAGCGCACCTTGCTCAGGCGCGGTGCGCGGGCACGCAGGCGGCCCTTGCCGGTCTCCATCCGTGCCTTGGCGCTGAGGTAGGCCTGCAGTTCTTCGGCAAATCGGCGCACCAGCAACGCGCTGGCATCGAAGCCGGCCTGCAGCTCGGCCGGCAACGCACGGCGCTCGCGTGCGAACAGGCCATCCAGTTGCCCGCACCAGTGCTGCAATGCCTTGGCCAGGGCGGGCACATCATCGCGCAGGGCGCTGTCGTCCAACAGCGGCAGCAAGGGCTTGAGACTGGCGCGGATGGCGCTGACCAAGGCCTCGTCCTTGCTGCGGCGCAGCCGATCGATATGGTGATGCAGGGCCTGGAAGCGCGAGGTGGCGGCCATGAAATGCTGGTTGATCAGCTTGAGCTGGCCGTTGCTGCTGCGCAGGATCGGGTCGTCGAAATAAGCCATGGCGCGCAGATCCTCGAACTGGATCGCGCCCTGTACCACGCGGCTCTGGGTGCGTTCGATCACCTCGAAGCCCTGCAGGCGGCCCCCGATGGAATCGGCGACAAACCCCAGGAAGTCATTGAGGTTGCCGTCGTCGGCCGCACGCAGGCCGGCGCGCAGACGGTTGGGCCACAGCACGTCGAACACCACGCTGGTCACCGCCATGCCCAGCAGCACCTCGCCGGTACGCTCCAGCGCACTGTTGAGGATGTTCTGCGGCTGCTCGATCACCGGGAACACGATCATCGCCACCGTGTACCCGGACAGCACGAAGCCATACGAGGCCATGCCACGGCTCCACACCGAGCCGCCGGCACAGAAGCCGGCCCACAGCGCCATCACAGTGACCAGCGCCACCGGGCTCTGCGGAAACAACGACACGATCAGCACCGCCATCGCGCAGCCAACAACGGTGCCCACGCCACGGTAGAACGCCTTGGCCAGCACCATGCCGGTATTGCGGTTCATCACCACCAGCACAGTGATCATCGCGGTGCCGGGCGAGCTCATGCCCAGCCGCATCGCGATCCAGCCGGACAGGTACAAGGCCACCAGCACCTTGCCGATGTAGGCCCACACCGCCCGTTCGCCGTTCATGGCCTGGGTGACGGTGTGCAGCAGCGTGTTGGGGGACCTTTGCGCGCCTGGCACGTGCTCGGCCGGCAGGGCGCTCATGGCTGTTGTTCCAAACCCATCAGGATGCGGGTCAACACGGTTTCGGTATGGCGCAGTTCTTCCGGCTCGACGCCGCTGAAGAAGCGCTGCAACTGCTGGATCACCGCCGGCATCACCTGTTCGATCAGTGCCTCGCCGGCGGGGCTGAGCCGCACCACCAGCTTGCGCCGGTCTTCGGCGCTGGGTTCGCGGCTGACTAGGTCCTTGGCCAGCAGCTGGTCGATCAGGCGGGTCACATTGGACGACTTCTCGCTGGCCGCCTCGCTGATCTCCGACGGGCTCAGGCCCTGCTCGGAGCCATCCAGCATCATCAGCACGTTGTACTCCGGATGGGAGATACCGTAATCGCGCATCAGTTGGTTGCCGTGGTCGCAGAACAGCTTGTGCACCAGCTTGATCAGCCGCGCCAGCATGGCTTGGTCACGCGGAAAGCCGGGGTGGCGCCGGCTGCTGATCGCCAGCTTCTGGTCGATGCTGGCGTAGCCGCCGGCGGCGGGAAGGGTTTTGTCCATCCCGGTATATTACACTTATGTAGTAATTGATGCAATGCACAAAGACCGCAGGTGCTTTTGTGGGAGCGGTGTAAACCGCGAAGCTGGCATTCCTTCCGTGCGCTGTGGCATGTCCTGTGTCATGGCTGTCCGGGGTTTTCGATGCCGGATACATCTGTTGCTTCGCGGCTGACGCCGCTCCCACAGGAACAGGGGCCCCGCCGTCGTTGACCAATGTCGCGCCGGGCTGCCTGTAGGAGCGGCGTAAGCCGCGAAGCTGGGATTCCTTCCACGCGCTGTGGCATGCCCGATGTCATGGCTGTTCAGGGTTTCCGGCGCCGGATCCATCAGTGGCTTCGCGGCTTACGCCGCTCCTACAGGAACAGCGGGCCCCGCCGTCATTGGGCAATGTCGCACCTGGTCTGCTTGTAGGAGCGGCGGCAGCCGCGAAACTGGCATTCCCACCGCGCGCTGTGCATGCGCGGAGCCATGGCTGTTCATGGTTTCCGACGCCGGATCCATCTGTTGCTTTGCGGCTGACGCCGCTCCTACAAGAACAGCGGGCCCCGCCGTCGTTGGCCAATGTCGCACTTGGTCTGCTTGTGGGAGCGGCGGCAGCCGCGAAGCTGGGGTTCCTTCCGCGCGCTGTGGCATGCCCGATGTCATGGCTGTCCCAGATATCCCGCGCCTGATCCATCAGTGGCTTCGCGGCTGACGCCGCTCCCACAAGAGCACAAGATCACACGCCCGCAGGAACAACAGGGCCCCTGCGGTCATCGGCCATCGCTAGAATCCGTGCATGCGCCAAACCCTCCAAGACCTGTGGACAAGTCTGTCCAGCATTCCCCACGTCGCCCAGATCCTGGCCGCCGCCTACCTCACCTATCTGCTCGTACTGGCCTGCTACATCGTGCTGCAGAAGCGCGAGCCGGTGGCGACACTGAGCTGGATCCTGTCACTGGCCGCGCTGCCCTACATCGGCCTGTTCGTGTTCTACCTGTTCGGCCCGCAGAAGATCGTGCGCCAGCGCCTGCGCCGTGGCCGCTCACGCGAGGGCATGAGCACCTACGACGCGGTGTGCCCGCCCGATGCCAACTGCACCGAACTGGCGCGGGTAGGGCAGGCCACCACCGGCCTGTCGCCGAGCACCGCCACCGATGTCGACTGGCTGCTGGATGGCGCGGCCACCTATGCGGCGATCATCGAGGCCATCGGCAAGGCGCGCCGCCACGTCAACCTGGAGTACTACATCTTCGAACCGGACCATGCCGGTACCGCCATGCGCGACGCGCTGATCGAACGTGCGCGCGCCGGTATCAAGGTGCGCCTGCTGCTGGATGCGGTGGGGTCGTCGAAGGTACGCAGATCCTTCCTGCGGCCCTTGCTCGATGCCGGCGCGGAAATGGCCTGGTTCCACCCGCGCCAACTGCTCAAGCCGCTGAAGCGGCCGTGGTTGAACCTGCGTACCCACCGCAAGCTGGTGGTGGTGGACGGCGAGGTGGCCTTCACCGGTGGCATCAACGTCACCGACGAGGAAGACGACAGCCGCAACCCCAATGCCTATCGCGACCTGCACATGCGCATCCGCGGCCAGGTTGTCCACAGCCTGCAGCTGGTGTTCCTGGAAGACTGGATCTACGCCAGCGAGCAGCGCCCGGAGCTGTTCGACCGTGCCGATCTGTTCCCGGCCGATGTGCCCAGCCGCGCGCAGGGCAGCATCGATGCGCAGGTGCTGGTGTCCGGCCCGGATTCGGCCTGGGAGCCCATCCACCGCCTGCATGTGGCTGCCATCCAGGAAGCCAAGCGCCGCGTCTGGCTGGTAACGCCGTACTTCGTGCCCGGTGAGGCGGCACGCATGGCCTTGACCTCGGCCGCGCTCGGGGGACTGGACACGCGTTTGATGGTGCCCAAGCAGAGCGACTCCAGATTCGTCACCCTCGCCGCGCGCTCCTACTTCGACGAGCTGCTGGAAGCGGGCGTACGCATCTTCGAATACGGCCCGCGCATGTTGCACAGCAAGGCCTTCATCGCCGACGACGACACCTGCATCGTCGGCACCGCCAACTTCGATCACCGCAGCTTCCGGCTGAATTTCGAACTGTCGATGATGTATACCGACCGCAAGCTCACCGCCGAGCTGGAAGCCATCCTGCAGGCCGAGTTCGACAGCGCCGAGGAAGTGCAGCCCATCCGCGACCGCTCGCTGTGGCGCAAGCGCCTGCCCGAGGCCTTCGCAAGACTGGCCTCGCCGCTGCTGTAGCCGTGACGCTGCAACCGCCGGCGTCCGGCAGTGCAGCGTGCACGGCCGGGCAGGGGACTTATCCACCGGTTTAACCCGGTTTGCCCATTCACCGGTACAGCGGCCCAAGCAGCCGGCGCGGCATGGAATCGGCACTGCCCGCGCCGTTACACTGCACGCCTCTGATGGGGAGATCGTCATGTACTGGCTGTTTCTATTGCTTGCGCTGGGCGCGTTCCTGCTCGCCTTCTCCACCACCCACAGCTGGCTGCTGGTTCTGGCCCTGCTCGCGGCGTTGGTGTTCCTGCTGCTGTGGGCCAAAGGCCTGTACGTGGCCCGCTTTGGCGGCATGAACACGGTGCCCCGGCCGCTGCATGCCGCCGAACTGCAGGCGCTGCGCGCACAGCTGCGGCCCGCCGCCGAGACCAGCACTGCAACACCGGCAGCGTCGGTCGCACAGGCGGCTGCAAGCACGTCGGCCCCGGCCAACGAACGTGAGCTGCCGCAGCCATGACCGTGCTCAGCGTCAACGTCAACAAGATTGCCGTGCTACGCAATTCGCGTGGCGGCAATGATCCGGATGTGGTGCGCGCGGCGATGACCTGCCTGCGTGCCGGCGCGCACGGCATCACCGTGCACCCGCGCCCGGACCAGCGGCATATCCGCGCCACCGACGTGCTGATGCTGTCCGCGCTCACCCAGCAACATGGCGTCGAGTTCAACATCGAGGGCAACCCGTTCGCGCCACCGCGCGAGGGCTATCCCGGCCTGCTCGAACTGTGCGAGCAGACCCGTCCGGCACAGGCCACCCTGGTGCCCGACAGCGATGGCCAGCTGACTTCCGATCACGGCTTCGATTTCGACCGCGATGGCGCACGCCTGCGGCCGCTGATCGCCACGCTCAAGTCCTTTGGCTGCCGGGTCAGCCTGTTCGTGGATGCGGGTAATCCGGATATCGCCCAGGCCGCCGTGCTCGGCGCCGATCGCGTGGAGTTGTACACAGGCCCCTTTGCCGAAGCACATGCTGCCGGCGACCCTTGGGAGTCGCTGGCCGAGTTCGCCGATGCGGCGCGCCGCGCGCAGGCTGCAGGCCTCGGCGTCAATGCCGGCCACGACCTGTCGCAGGCCAATCTGAGTGCGTTCCTCGCCCACGTCCCCGACGTGCTGGAAGTGTCCATCGGCCACGCCTTGATCAGCGAAGCCTTGTATACCGGGCTGGAAGCAAGCGTTGCGGGCTATCTGGCAGCCATTGCCGAAGCCGAGAGCCTGAGCAGATAAGCAGGCTCAGGTTTGCTTTGCCGCCAGCGAAAGCCAGGGAACAGCGCTGCGTTCGCTCCGGCAAGCCATTGGCGTCCGCCACTTCAAGCCAGCAATACTTACGAATCGCTGGCTGCCCTGGCAGGGTGGGGATGAAATTGCATCCACACACTTATCCACATACGTTTCCACAGCATTTCGTAGGGCGCTGACTGAACTGCTCAGCATTGTGGATAAGCGGAATAGCGACGTTTGGGCCTCGCCTGCGGCTTAGTCAAGCCAGTCTTGGAGCGTGTGCGCGGCAACCTTATCCACAGGCTTCAATCTGGCTCTGGATGTAGCAATCGGGGTGTAGCTGCCTTCCAGCGCACATTTCGCAAGCAACCTGGCTGCGACTGTATTGCTCTGACGGCGATCTCGGTCTGAGCGGTTTCAGCCTGGCAGGCGATTCGCTATCCACAGATCAATATCAGCAAAATAAGGCCTATATTCGGCCTTCGCCGCGCATTTACTGCTGGAGGGAATCTCAAGTCGTGCTTTTCGGGCTCTGGGAGTTCAGTCCGAAAATGCCGTTTTTGATGCAGAGCTGCTGGGATTCAAGCGATTATTCCCGCGTTCCAGCGCGAAGCGGAAAAGCCCCAGTAGGCATTCCGTGCCAAGTTATCCACATGTACGCGACTGCGGGGTGGGGCAGGGCAGCTACGCTGCTGCGGCAGTGATGCCAGTGAAGATATCCACAAACGTGGGGGCGGGTTCGTCGAGCCCCTCAGCTCCGAATCGAACCGTTTCCACGTGGAGCATTCCGCAGTAATCCACAGGCTGTTACTGAGATTACGCGCCGGCAGAGGCGGCTCGGAACTATCCACAATGCCGTGCGGATAAGTGTGTGCTGCGGGTAAGTCTCTAGCGAAATCTGGCTCCAACGATTGGTTGGAGAACTCGGCTGAATTTGCTTGGTGATCGCATGGCCAGGCAGCGCCGCAGGGAGTCCTGGATGCTTGGTTTTTTGGCTGCTGTTTCTGGCTTCGGAAAAATCGAATGCCGTTGGAAAACGGCTACTCCGGTCTGCCCTCACCCCAACCCCTCTCCCGTGAACGGGAGAGGGGCTTGATCTGCTGCTTCGGCATTTGATCTGCCATTTCTGACAGTTCTGCCTTCTCTGCCTTCTCTGCCGGCGCTGACGCCGCAGCGCCCGCCGCTGCCAGAAGCGCAACTGGCAAACTCCACCGGCAAAAAACAGCAAAAAAAACGCCCCCACAAGGAGGGCGTTTTCCAGTCGCGTCATGACTTGGTATTGCAGTATTGCTTACTGCACGAAGCCAATCTTCTTCATCTGAGCGTTCTTCGCCTGGGCCAGGATCTTGGCCATGACGTCGTACTCGGAATCCGGGCTTGCTTCGATGCGAAGTTCCGGCTGGTTGGTCGGATCCTTCTGTACTTCTTCTTCCATCTTCTGCTGCAAGTCGTGCACGTTCACTGGACTGTTGTTCCAGAAAACCTGGTTGCTTGAATCAACCCGCAGGTCGATCGGCGGCGGCGGCTCGCGCAGCTGCGGCGGCGGGTTGATGACCCGCTGCGGCAGATCCACGGCGATCGGATACGTCATGATCGGCGCGGTAACGATGAAGATGATCAGCAGCACCAGCATCACGTCCACGAGGGGAGTGACGTTGATGTCGGCCATTGGGCCCCTGTTTCCACCACTACTGAATGCCATGTCTTATTGCCCCTGCTTGTCTTTGGTGGCAACGAAACCGACATCCAGCATGCCCTGACCCTGCGCGATCTTGGTGACCTCGTTGATCACCTTCATCTTGGTGGTCTTGTCACCACGCAGATTCAGGGGCGGCTGCGGCGTCTGCTGTGCAGCGGTCGCGAAACGCGATTCCAAGGTCTCCTTGGAGACCTCTTCGTCGTTCCAGTAGAGCTTGCCGTCTTCCTTGACCGCCACCGTAATCGGATTCTTGCGATCAGGCGCAGTATCCGGATTCTGGATCAGGTTGGCTTCCGGCAACTCCACCTTGACCTTATGGGACATCAGGGGAGCCGTGATGATGAAGATGATCAGCAGCACCAGCATCACGTCCACGAGGGGAGTGACGTTGATGTCGGCCATCGGGCCGCTGCTGTTACCACTACTGAAAGCCATAACGGGCTCCGTCTATATCGTTGCGAAGACTTACTCGACTTGCCGGATTAGCGAACGCGCGAACCGGTGGCGAAGAAGTCGTGCAGATCGTGAGCGAAGGTGTCGAACTTGCTGACAGTCGCGCTGTTGATCTTGCTGAAGAAGTTGAAGGCGAACACGGCCGGGATAGCCACGAACAGACCGATGGCGGTCATGATCAGTGCTTCACCCACCGGGCCGGCAACGGCGTCGATCGAGGCCGAACCGGTTGCACCGATCTTGATCAGCGCGCCGTAGATGCCCCACACGGTACCCAGCAGACCCACGAACGGAGCGGTTGCACCGACGGTGGCCAGCAGGATCATGCCGCCCTGCAGCTTGTTGGATTCGCGGGTCACGGCCTGACGCAGGGCGCGGTCAACGAATTCCGAACGGCTCAGGGTTTCCGAAGCACCAGCCTGCTGGTGGTGAGCGGCAGCCTGGGCAGCGTCCAATGCGATCTTGGAGAACGGCTCCGAAGCCGGCTGCTCTTCCATGGCGCGGATGGCGTCCTGTGCGTTCGGGGCATCCCAGAACTGCGACGGCACGCGATCAGCAGCCGACTTCAGGCGAGCGGTACGGAAGATGTTGATGACGGTCCAGTACCAGGACATGGCCGACATGATCACCAGGGTCAACAGAACAACCCAGGAAACGGCGAAGTCGCCCGGCTTGGTGGTCATTTCGTGGATCAGATGCTCGAAGCCCATCTGCGAAAGGGCGTTGTTTGCGTTGCCCCCGGCAGCAGCGGCGATGAAAATTTCCTGCAGCATGACGCTTACCTTTGTTGTGTGTGGTGTTAAAGGGTGTAGCTAAAGTTGACCTGACCCGGTGGCGGCCATCAAAGCCGCCACGCCGATCAGCTCAGCGCAAAGTTGACCGGGACGCGGACGCGACCAGCTGCCTTCGATCCACCGCTCTGTGCGGGGTTGAACTTCCACTTGCGCGCCGCTTCCATTGCAGCTCGGTCGAGGTCGCGGTTACGGCTGGACTTCTCGACAGACACATTGGTGACGTTGCCGCTGGCATCGACATCAATGATCAGGATGACCTCGCCCTGGATACCGGCACGGAATGCAGCCGGCGGGTAACGCGGCGGGTTCATGGCCTTGGACGAGATGTCCACGCTGGCCTGGATGTCAACCGGCGGCGACGGCGGTGCAGGCGGAGCCGGCGGCGTCACCACGTCGTTCGGACGCGGTTCCGGCACGTCGATAACCGGTGCTTCCGGCGGCGGCGGCAACGGCGAAGCCTTCGGCGGCGCCAGGTTCTTGACCGGCGGCGGCGGGGTGTCCTGCGGCGGCGGCGGCGGCGGCGGCGGTGGCGGCGGCGGTGGTGCGTCGACCAGCGTCACCATGACGTTGCGTTCCTTTTCAGCGGCTGCCTTGGGGGCAACGGCCGGGATCAGAAGCATCATCAGGGCTGCAAGATGCAGTGCGATTACAAATGCGATACCAGCGATACGAGGCCAGCTCAGACCCGTTTCTTTCTGGCTGTCGTCATACCTGTGGTGGAAGACCAGTTGTTCCGTCATGCGCCAAGAACTCTTTAGTGGGGTCGGGGCGGGTGTGTGGAACCACCCCTGATTCAGCGGTGCATGACACCGCAGGAACCTCCAAGCTTATACCAATCCTGACCAGCTGCGCATCAAAATTGCAGCCGTTCAGGCGTTATTCCTGCTTACTTCAGGTTGATGATTTTGTTTGCATCGGCAGGGGTTTTGATGCCCTTTGCCAGTGCGTCACGCGCAGCCTGCTTCGCTTCGGGGATACGGCCTTCCGCATGCAAAACGCGGGCCAGATTCAGATACGTTTCCCCGTCCTTGGACAGCGGGGCCGCGTTCTTCCAGGCTTCAATCGCCTGCGGCACCTGATCGGTGTAGTAGTACGACTGGGCCAGCGCCAGATAGGTCTGGTAGTCCGGCTTGAGGATGCCCTTCGACATGCCCTCGTTGATCACCGCAATGACGTCCCGTTCCTTGTTCTCGGTGTTGGCGTAGATCGAATACAACTGCTTGTACTCGCGCTCTTCGGTGAGCTGTCCAGCCGCGCGCAGCTTGTCCATCACTGCGGCAGCCTTGTCCATCTGGTCGGCCTGCATGTACATGCTGGCCAGGTTGAGCTGGGCCTTCTTGTCGGCCGGGTTCTTGGCCACCAGTGCCTCGGCTTCCTTGACCGCTTCACCGGTCTGGCCGGCTTCGGCGTAGGAGGCCATCAACAGCTGGTTCCAGTTGTCCTTCGGCTCGGGCGAGGCGGCAATGGCCGCCTTCAGCACCGGGATCGCCTCGGCGTACTTTTCGGTCTGGTACAGCGCCTGGCCCTTGATGATCAGTTCTTCGGGCTTGTTCGACTTGGACTCGGCGAAGTACTTGTCAAGGTTGGCCAGGCCTTCCGGATACTGCTCGTCCTGCAGCTGCAGCTGGGCCAGCATCAACATCGCCTGGAAGTGGCCGTTGTTGTCCAGCTGGTTCAGCGCGATCGCCTGCTGCAGGTACTGCTTGGCGGCGGCGTTGTCGTCCAGGTTGTAGGCACCCTGCGATGCCAGCTGGTTGGCCACGGCCTTGTCGTAATCGTTGGCATCGGGCGAGGCCAGGATTTCATCGGCCAAGGTGCGGGTTTCCGCATATTCCTGCTTGTTGTAGGCAGCAAACAGCTTGTTGAGCTTGTTGCCCATCTTCGAGGACGCCTTGCCCTTCGGGTCGACGCGGGTCGCTTCCGGGTACAACACCTCAGCCTTGGCGCTTTCCTTGTTGCCACGACGCTCGGACGAGCGCGACTGCGCCGCAGCGTCAGCGACGACAACACCGCCCAATGCAGTGGCGATGAGGATGGAGAGCACGGCGTGCTTTGGGCTGCGGAAGATCATGTTTCACCTCGAAGGAGCCGCCGGGGCGGTAGAAATTCAAACTGTCGGAACGAAACCGAGCACACAAACGTATCAGAAATTATTTGACGGAGAAATCACTTCTGATGGTGTACTGCAGCATTTCCCTACAACTAACCACAGCGAGGGACTACACCGGAGCGCTTCGCCTGCTGATAGACAGGCTCCAGCGCGGGGGTGTCTCGCTGTAATTCACGGATGCGGTTGGCGGGGTCTGGATGGGTGGAAAGCCACTGGGGAGAACGGTTTCCACCCGCTGCCATCATGTTCTGCCATAAGTTCACCGCTTGTGATGGGTCAAACCCGGCTTGTGCCATCAGACGTTGCCCCACCACGTCAGCCTCACTTTCCTGCGTGCGTGAGCCGGGCAACAGGATCAGGCCCTGTGCGCCCATTCCGCCGAACTGGTTGACCGCGCTGGCGGCGGTATCGCCGTAAGCTGCGCCGGCCAGCGCGCCGAGAATGCCCAGGCCGAGCTGGGTGCCTTGCTGGCGGGTCAGGCGCTCTTCGTGGTGGCGCGAGATGACGTGGCCGATCTCATGGCCGATCACCGCCGCCAGCTGATCCTGGTTCTTGGCCACGCTGAAGATGCCGGTATTCACCCCGACCTTGCCGCCCGGCAGGGCGAAGGCGTTCGGTTCCTTGTCGACGAAAACGGCGGTTTCCCACCGTACGCCACGGTATTGAGAAGGCAGCTGCGCCACCAGTGCGTTGACCACGCACTGCACATAGGCGTTCTGCCTGGCGTCGCGGTTGAGGGTCTGCTTGGCCTTGGTTTCCGCAAAAGCCTGCGCGCCAAGCTGATCCAGTTGCTGCTGGGAAACCCCGCCTACAACCTGACGCCGCCCGGTAGGGGAGGTGGTGGTGGCACATGCGCTGAGCACCAACGCGGCAACTACGGCTAGTCCGAAAGCTTTCATCCGGGTTCCCCTGATTCAGGTCTGCAGTGTGCGAGCGTCTTGCTTAATTTTTCGTCAACCGCGCGTCGCGATCTTATTGCGTGCCCAGCAACACCATAGCTGCCAGAGCGATCGCATTGTTCACCGCATGTGCGATTACCGCCGCCCACAAGGTGCCGGTTCTGCGGTAAACCCAGGCGAAAGCGGCACCCATGCCGCCGTAGATCACCCACAGCTGCAGCATCGCCGGGAAGCTGTTGGGGCTGGTGCCGGGAATTTCATGCACCAACGCGAACGCCATGCTGCTGAGCACGATGCCCAGCACCGGGCGGCCAGCCGCCCATAGCCGCCCGAACAACACGCGGCGGAACAACAGTTCTTCGTAGGCCGGTGCCAACAGCACCGCAAAAACGACCAGGAATACCGGGTAGTGCGCCCAGGCCTGCTGCATCAACAGCAGGTTGGTCGGCACCGGTTCCACGCCCATCTGCTTGGCCACCCAGCCAATGAAGCTGCTGCCGAGAAAAACACCGGCGGCGACCAGGGCGATCCAACCCCAGGTGGAAGCGCGGCGCAAAGCCTGATGCGAATGTGCGCGTTCTGCCGGGCTGGCACGCCGGCGCAGGAAATACAGCAGCAAGGCCGCACCGCCGGTGGAAAACAGCGCTATCAGCATCTGCGCCAAGGCACCGGGTGCGCCCAGCGCATTGGCCAGCTCGGACGCAACGGGCGTGGCACCGTCGCGGGCGGCCTGCATGCCCACTTCAACCCCGCGCCACAAGCCCCAGGCCAAACCGCCCAGCACGCTCAGGAACAGCAGCGTGGCAATGCCGATCAGCAGATCCAGGCCAAAACCCAGCACCGGAGAGCCGGGCGTGGATGAGGGCGAAGACGGCGAGGAAAGCGGTACGTCAGGGAGGCTGGACATCGCGGACCTGGGAGTGGCACGGACAGATGTGGGCGCCGTTGCCGGCGCCCACGCGAGCGATTGCGCTCTGGATCAGATATCCAGATTCATGACCTTCAGCGCATTGCTCTCGATGAAGTCGCGGCGCGGTTCCACCACATCGCCCATCAAGGTGCTGAAGATCTGATCGGCTTCCACGGCGTCTTCGATGCGAACCTGCAGCAGGCGCCGGGTATCCGGATTGACGGTGGTGTCCCACAGCTGTTCCGGGTTCATTTCACCCAGGCCCTTGAAGCGCTGGATCTGGCGGCCCTTCTTGGCTTCTTCCATCAACCAGGCCTGGGCCTGGGCGAAGCCGGTGATTTCCGAGGACTTGTTGCCACGGTTGATGGTGGCGCCTTCGCGCACCAGGCCGTGCAACAGCTGCGAGGCTGCGTGCAGCTGGCGCAGTTCGCCGGATTCGAAGGCAGCCAGCGGCAGCACCTGGGTATGTTCCTCACCCATGTGGCGGCGGGTTACCAGCACTGCGGCCGGGCGCTGTTCGTTCGGTTCCTGCAGGACCAGGCTGTAACGCGGCGTACCCAGGCTGCCCTGGTTCAGACGCGCGGCCAGGGCTTCCAGGCCTTCGCCGGGGCCGGCGGTGCGCAGGTGTTCCAGGTCCATCGGGGTGAAATCCACCAGCGCTTCGAGCAGGCTGCGATCGTAGCGGTGCGCGTTGCGGTTGATGGCTTCCTGCGCGGACGCATAGGTCAGCAGCAGCTTCTCCAGCGCCACGCCTTCAATCGGCGGCTCACCAGTGGCCGGAATCAGCGCCGCGTTTTCCACCGCGTTGTTAGCCAGGTAAGCATCAAGCGCCGGGTCGTCCTTCAGGTACAACTCGGTCTTGCCCTGCTTGATCTTGTACAGCGGCGGCAGGCCGATATACACGAAACCACGCTCGATCAGTTCCGGCATCTGCCGGTAGAAGAACGTCAACAGCAGCGTACGGATGTGCGCGCCGTCGACGTCGGCGTCGGTCATGATGATGATCTTGTGGTAACGCAGCTTGTCCGGGTTGTACTCGTCGCGGCCGATGCCGGTGCCCAACGCGGTGATCAGCGTACCGACCTGGTCGGAAGCCAGCATGCGGTCGAAGCGGGCACGTTCCACGTTGAGGATCTTGCCGCGCAACGGCAGCACCGCCTGGTTCTTGCGGTTGCGGCCCTGCTTGGCCGAGCCACCTGCCGAGTCACCCTCGACGATGAACAGTTCGGACAAGGCCGGATCTTTTTCTTGGCAGTCGGCGAGCTTGCCGGGCAGGCCGGCGATATCCAGCGCGCCCTTGCGGCGGGTCAGATCGCGGGCCTTGCGCGCGGCTTCGCGGGCTCGGGCAGCATCGACGATCTTGCCGGCAATGGCCTTGGCTTCGTTCGGGTTTTCCTGCAGGAACTCTTCCAGCTTGGCACCGAAGGTGCTTTCCACCGCCGGCTTGACGTCGGAGCTGACCAGCTTTTCCTTGGTCTGGCTGGAGAAGCTCGGGTCCGGCACCTTGACCGACAGCACCGCGATCATGCCTTCGCGCATATCGTCGCCGGTGAAGCTGATCTTGGCCTGCTTGGCGATGCCGCTCTGCTCGATGTAGTTGTTGAGCGTACGGGTCAGCGCGGCACGGAAGCCGGCAAGGTGGGTACCGCCGTCCTTCTGCGGAATGTTGTTGGTGAAGCAGTACATCGTTTCCTGGTAGGAATCGGTCCACTGCAGCGCAACTTCGACCACGATGCCATTGGCTTCGCCGGTTACCGCGATCACGTTCGGATGCAGCGGGGTCTTCACCTGCGCCAGATGTTCCACGAAGCTCTTGATGCCACCTTCGTAGTGGTAGTCGTCGCGACGGCCTTCGCCGCGCTCGTCCACCAGGGTGATGTTGACGCCGGAATTGAGGAACGAAAGCTCACGCAGGCGGCGGGCCAGAATTTCGTAATGGAATTCGACGTTGCCGTGGAACGCCAACACCGACGGCCAGAACCGCAACACGGTACCGCGGCGGTCACTGGCTTCGAGCTGCTTGAGCGGGGTTACCGCGGCACCGTCGGCATATTCCTGCTGGTAGTGGAAACCGCCCTGGTAGATATCCAGCATCAGCTTCTGCGACAGCGCGTTGACCACGCTGACGCCGACGCCGTGCAGGCCACCGGAAACCTTGTAGCTGTTGTCGTCGAACTTGCCACCGGCATGCAGGACCGTCATCACCACTTCAGCAGCGGAGACTTCGCGGTCGAGCTTCTGGCTCATCTGCGCGTGCTTGCCCACCGGGATGCCGCGGCCGTTATCGGCCACCGACACCGAACCGTCGGCATGGATGGTGACCAACACGTTGTCGGCATGACCGGCGAGTGCTTCGTCGATGGAGTTATCGACAACCTCGAACACCATGTGGTGCAGGCCAGTGCCGTCATGGACGTCGCCGATGTACATACCGGGACGCTTGCGTACAGCCTCCAAGCCTTCCAATGCGGTGATGCTGTTGGCGTCGTAATTGCCGTTGTTGACCGGGGTGTTCTGTTCTTCGCTCATTGCGCTTGCCGTAGGCTCCGCAGGTCATGCGCCGTTCCGTGGAACAGGCATGAGAGATAGGGGATGACGTTCCGATTATACCTGCCGGGGGGATTTCCGCCCTGAAGGCTCATTTTTCGGTAGTGATGACGCCATGTTCCACGTGGAACACAGCTGCAGGATGCAGATCGGCTTCAAGAGCGGCCGGTGTTTCGGTGGCGGTGATGAAGATCTGCGCAGGTGTCCCTGCAAGATACTCCAGTACGCGCTGCTGGTGGTTGCGATCCAGCTCCGAGCCCAGATCATCCAGCGCGATGACCGGCCATTCGCCCCGCTGCGCGGCATAGTCATCGGCCTGGCCAAGCAGGCAGGCCAGCGCCGTAAGCTTGGCCTGGCCGCGCGACAAGGCGTCACGTCCCGGAATCTGCGTGAAACCTACGCTCCAATCTGCGCGGTGTGGGCCTACCGAGGTATAGCCGGCGCTGCGGTCGCGGTCGCGCGCCAGCAACAGGGCATCACCCAACGACATTTCGTGCCGACGCCACCCTGGCTGCAGCTCCAAACTGTTCAATTGCAGGCCCGGTGCCAGATCGGCGGCAATCGCCACGGCTCTATCCTGCAGGCGTTCCAGATAGTGCTGGCGTCTGGAGGTAAGCGGAGTACCTGCTTCGGCCAGCTCCCAGTCCCAGGCATCGAGCTGTTTCCCGGGGGCTCCCATCTTCAGCAACGCATTCCGCTGCTTCAGGGCCCGGGTATAGCGGCGCCACAGGGGAAGGAAGTCAGGTTCCACGTGGAACAATCCCCAATCGATGAAGCGCCGACGGGGTTCACTGCCACCGCTGACCAGGGCATGGCTGCCGGGTTCAAAAGTCACCACGGCCAAAGCGGCGCAGAGATTGCCCAGTTGCAGCACATCTTCGCCGTCCAACCGGCCTTTCCAGGCCTGTCCGCTGTGGCGCAGGCCGGCGCGGCGGGTTGAAACGCCTTGTTCTGCGCCCGTTCGCTCCTGCCATTCGACAAAAACGTCCAGATTCTCCGCACCTTTCTGCACCAGGCCATCACGCACGCGGCCACGGAAGCTGCGGCCATACGCCATCAGGTGCAGGGCTTCGAGCACGCTGGTCTTGCCAGCGCCATTGGCGCCGGTAATGAGGTTGATGCCGGGGCGGGGAGCCAACTCCACCGAATCGAACCGCCGTACACGGCTCAAGGCAACACGGACGATATGCATTGACGCTCGAAAGAAAGCATGACGCCGCCACGCAGTCCGTGGCTGGCCATGCGCAGCTTAAAGCATCCGCCCAGTTTGAGCAGTTCCGTCGACTGCCAGCTGCCGGGGTAAACAGGTGCCACGTGGAACATCCCCGCATTTCTTCAAATCTGAGAGGTGATGTGGGCGGGGCTGCTGCAGATTTCACGAAATCGGCGGTCTTTTTCCCGCATGTATAGAACGGGGTACAAACCCTGTGTATAAGTGGGGCAATCTGTGGATAAGATTGACCTTTGAAGCACCCTTCTCTCTTATCCACAGATATCCACAGGCTTGAAGGCCAGTTCTACAGGGGGTTTCAAGGCTAATAACGCTATGTAAAACAGCAACTTAAGGTAGTTTTACATAAAATCTGCTCCTACCATCACCACCAAGCTTTTGATTTATTCTCAGATTTAAAGCATAGAGCTGAGAAAACCGGCAGCCAGAAAGGGCCAAAACCAAGCCCTGTGATCTCTTGAAATCTGCGGGCGGAGATACTGCTGCCGGTTTCAGATTTCACGAAATTCGCAGCTGACCGAAACCGCTCCGTCTGCCTGCCTTGCTGGCCTGGATACCGCCACGTGGAACAGGGGCAGATTTCTTGAAATCTGATTACCCTCTCGGCGGGAAGTGCTCGCGGATTTCAAGGAATCAGTGGCGCATCGAAAGCCGGCCCTTGTCCTGGCCACGCGGCACTTGGCCGCATCGGGAAAGTTTCAGTAAATCAAAGCGATTGGCGCTGCGCGGATAGCCGTACTACAGGTCCCGCATGCAGCCTTCAGCGGAACTGGCCGATCTGCTGCAAGCGGAGTGGGGCAGGGGCTCACTCCAGGTATTCAAGCCGCAGGCCAGAGCTGGAGTCTTTGGCTCAGCCGAGCCAGAACGTAGCCGGAGTGGCGCCGCCTACGCGAGAGCGCTGAATCGTAAAAACCAGCTTGCTTTGGCAATCGACAGGCATGCTGTCGCGATCAATCCCCCGCACTGGGGATATCCCCTCAACTCACCAATTCGGCTGAAGAAGGGGAATCAACTGCGGTCCCACCATTGCTCGGCGAATTTCCAGCAGCCCAGGCCGGGGCAAACATCCAGAATCCAGCGAATCAGCGATTGAGATCGCGCTGTTCCACGTGGAACCTGGATTGGTTCCCGGAATCCAGGCAACAAAAAAGCCCGGCATCAGGCCGGGCTTCTTCGTGTTCCACGTGGAACGTGCAGGTCAGAGGCGCAGCGGCATCACCACGTGACGCGACTTCTCGCTGCTGGCTTCACGAACCAGTGCCGAGGAGTTGGAATCACGCAGCTGGATGACAACGTGCTCATCGCGCAGCGCCGACAGGGCGTCGAGCAGGTAGTTCACGTTGAAGCCGATGGCCAGGTCGCTGACCACGGTATCGGCTTCGATTTCTTCCTGCGCTTCTTCCTGCTCTGGGTTGTGCGCGCTGATCTTCAGCTGGCCCGGGGTCACTTCGACGCGAACGCCGCGATACTTCTCGTTGGAGAGAATGGCGGCACGCTGCAGGGCGGCGCGCAGGATTTCGCGCTCAACCTTCACTTCGCGGTCGGCACCGATCGGAATCACCGCTTCGTAGTCCGGGAAACGGCCATCGATCAGCTTCGAGGTGAAGGTGACATCGTCGCGCTTCATGCGTACGTGGCTGCGACCCACTTCCAGCTCAACCTCACGCTCGCCGCCTTCCAGCAGACGCTGCAGTTCGGTAACGCCCTTGCGCGGCACGATGATCTGACGCTTTGCGCCGTTATCGTTTTCCAGTGCGGTTTCGCACAGTGCCAGGCGATGGCCATCGGTGGCCACGCAACGCAGGATGCTGTCGCGCAGGTCGAACAGCAGGCCGTTGAGGTAATAGCGAACATCCTGCTGCGCCATGGCGAAAGCAGTGCGTTCGATCAGTTCCTTCAGCGCCGCTTCCGGCACGACCACGCGCTCGGTGGCTTCCACTTCGTCCACCGACGGGAAGTCATTGGCGGGCAGGGTAGCCAGGGTGAAACGGCTGCGACCGGCCTGGACGGTGATCTTGTCGCCGGTCTGCGAAACCGTGATGCGGCTGCCGTCGGGCAGGGCACGGATGATTTCGAACAACTTACGCGCCGGAATCGTGGTTTCGCCGTCCTGGGCATCTTCGACCGCGATGCGGGAGACCATTTCCACTTCGAGGTCGGTACCGGTCAGCGAAAGCTGGCCGCCTTGCACCTGGACGAGGAAATTAGCCAGAACCGGCAGAGTCTGGCGGCGTTCAACCACGTTGACGACCTGGGCCAACGGCTTGAGAAAGGCTTCGCGCTGCAGTGTGAAACGCATGTGGTTTCGTGCCCCTATGCTTTTAAAAGATGTGGATTAAATCAAAAGCTTGGTGGTGCTGGTAGAGCCAGATTTGGTTTAAAACACAGCTAAGCGCTTGTTTTAAATGGGTTTATTTGCTTTGAAACCCGTGTATTACTGGCACTGAGCAGGTGGGTGAAGCTGTGGATAAATTTGCGGCGTTTCTGCCAGCCAATTTTATCCACAACTTCTCCAACGCCTGCCCCCGAATCATGCACCGTTTTGTGCGATGACGCCGCTGTGGCGTCGGTGCATGATTCGCTCAACTTCTCACCACCCCGCCGATTACCCGATGGATTTCCCGCCCAAATTGCCGACGAGAGCCTCCTGAGGTGATGTTGCTGCGCTTACTCGCTGAGCTTGCGGATGAGCTTTTCCCAGTCCTCGCGCAGCTTGCCGTCGGTTTCCATCAGGGTGCGGATCTGGCGGCAGGCATGCAGCACCGTGGTGTGGTCGCGGCCGGCAAACGCATCGCCGATTTCCGGCAGGCTGTGTTCGGTCAACTCTTTGGTCAGCGCCATCGCCACCTGGCGGGGACGGGCCAGCGAACGGGTGCGGCGCTTGGACAGCAGATCCTTGATCTGCAGCCCGTAGTAATCGGCAACCGTTTTCTGGATGTTGGGAATGCTGATCGCCTGCTGCTGGGCACGCAGCAGATCGCGCAGGGTTTCCTGGGCAAACTCGGTGGTGATCGCACGGCCGGTGAAGTTGGCACGGGCGGTCAGTGTATTGAGTGCACCTTCCAGGTCACGCACGTTGGAGCGCATCTTCTTGGCGATCAGGAACGCCACGTCGTCCGGAATGTCGGCGCCGCGTTCGCGGGCCTTGGCCAGCACGATGGCGGCACGGGTTTCAAAATCCGGCGGCTCGATGGCCACCGACAAACCCCAGGCCAGACGCGACTTCAGGCGTGCTTCCAGACCTTCCACTTCGCGCGGGTAGCGGTCGCAGGTCAGGATGATCTGCTGCTTGCCGTCGAACAAAGCGTTGAAGGTGTGGAAAAACTCTTCCTGGGTGCGGTCCTTGCCGGCGAAGAACTGGATGTCATCGATCAGCAGCGCATCAACCTGCTGGAACTGGCGCTTGAACTGATCCATGGACTTTTCCTGCAGCGCACGGATCATCGCGCTGAAGAACTGTTCCGAACGCAGGTACAGCACCTTTGCCGCCGGATTTGCCTGGCGCATGGCATTGCCGGCCGCCAGCATCAGGTGGGTTTTACCCAGACCGGTGCCGCCGTACAGCAGCAGCGGGTTGTGCGCACGATCACCTGGTTTCTGCGCGGCCTGGAATGCAGCCGCCAGACCCAGCTGATTGCTGCGGCCTTCCACGAAATTGGTGAAGGTGTAGTGCGCGTCGAGGTTACCGTTGAACGGCACCACCGGCGCGGCCGGCACGAAACTGGCCGTCGGGGCGAGCAGCGGCGCCGGTTCCGGCGCCCGCGGACGCGAGCCGATTTCCAGGATCACCTCGCCGAAACCGGCAAAGTGGGTCAATAGTTCGCCGATGCGCGGCAGGTAGCGTTCGCGCACTTGATCGACAATAAACGCATTTGGCGCGTACAGCACGAGGCTGTCAGCGCGTTGGTCGGCCTGAAGCGGCTTCAACCAGGTGTGGACATCTTCAGGCGGGAATTCCGCCTCCAGACGTTCGAGACAACGTGACCAGGCATCCATCAGCAATAATCATCAAAGGCTTGCCAGCCGGGCGCAGAAAGCCGCCGGGCCACAGGCCGGAAGGGGGAAAGTGGATGGCCCAGACTACCACCGCAAACCCCAAGCGGGAATGCTTGTCCCGGATTTATTCACAGGCTCATCCACAAGCTGTACACCGGCCTGTGAATATCTTTGTTACGCAAAGGTTGACGACCCCCCGGTAGGGTCTATAGAATTTCCGGTTCTTTCCGTCCACTTCATACAGGTGCCCCCAATGGCCACCAAGCGCACGTTCCAGCCCAGCAACCTCAAGCGCAAGCGCGATCACGGTTTCCGTGCTCGTATGAAGACCGCCGACGGCCGCAAGATCCTGTCGCGTCGCCGCGCCAAGGGCCGCAAAGTCCTCAGCGCTTGATTGCGTTGCCGCGTGAAGCGGCAATCGCAACACCGATCGTGATCAGTACCTGCCCGCGCAAGCGATTTCCTCGCTCTGCGCGGGTTCGTACGCGTGCCGAATATACAACGGTCTTCAACGGCGCCCGCCGTGTATCCGATCCTTTGATGACACTCCACTGGTTGAAAGGGGATAGCCCCGCTCGACTCGGTCTGGCTGTGTCACGCAAAGTGGATACGCGTGCGGTCGGTCGTAACCGTATCAAGCGTGTGTTGCGCGATGCAACACGCCACCTACGCGCGTGTCTGAGCGGTGGCGATTACGTCATCGTTGCCCGGTCGGCGGCCAAGACCGCCACCAATCAACAGATCCGTGAGGCGTTCGAGCGCCTGCTGCGCCGTGCCGGCGCATTGCCCCCTGTGGCTGCGGGCGGCACAATGCCGCCGCGCGAGGGCGCTGACGCCCCTCTTCCTTTGAACGTACCGGACACCTCGTCCGGTCGAGCCGAGCCTGCCTGCTGATGAACCAGACCCGTGTATTCCTGATTTTTGCCTGGCTGATGGTAGCCGTGCTGCTGTGGATGGAATGGGGTCGCGAAAAGGCCGCACCGGATCCGGCGACCGTAGCCACCACCCAGCAAGCCGTACCTGGCGCCAATGACGCCGATCTGGCCGCTCCGGGCACCGCTGAAGTGCCGCAGGCCGCCGTGCCGGGCCAAGCCCCCGTGGCCACCGCGCCGGCCGGCATGGAAGCCGCTTCCAGCGCACCGCGCGTCACCGTCACCACCGATGTATTGAAGCTGGTGCTGGACGGCCGCAGCGTGCTCGACGCCGATCTGCTGCAGTTCCCGCAGACCAAGGCCGCCGGCAGCCCGCCGGTGCAGCTGCTCACCGAAGACAAGGCGCACCCGTACAGCGCCACCGCCGGTTGGGCCAGCCAGAACAACTCGCCCGTCCCCGGCGCCAACGGCTTCCAGCCCGCAGCCGGCGTCACCGCCGTTGCCCTGGCGGAAGGCCAGGACGAAGTGCAGGTGCCGTTCGTGTGGAACGGCCCCAACGGCGTCAGCATCCACCGCACCTACACCTTCAAGCGCGGCGATTACGCCGTTGGCGTGAAGGATGAAGTGGTCAATACCGGCACCGCGCCGTGGCAGGGCTATGTGTTCCGCAAGCTGGACCGCGTGCCGCCGGTGATCAACAAGGGCATGACCAACCCGGATTCCTTCAGCTTCAATGGCGCCACCTGGTTCAGCCCAGCCGATGGCTACCAGCGTCGTGCGTTCAAGGACTACCTGGAAGACGGCCCGATCAACCAGACCATCAGTGGTGGCTGGGTGGCGATGCTGCAGCACCATTTCTTCACCGCCTGGATTCCGCAGGCTGACCAGTCCTCGCTGTACCTGCTGTCGCAGAACGGCCCGCGCAACGTGATCGAAGCGCGCGGCCCGGGCTTCACCGTGGCGCCGGGGCAGAAGGTCAGCACCGAGGCGCGCCTGTGGGTGGGCCCGAAGCTGGTCAACCAGATCGCCAAGGAAGACGTGAAGGGCCTGGACCGCGTGGTCGATTACAGCCGCTTCTCGATCATGGCCATCATCGGCCAGGGCTTGTTCTGGGTGATGAACCAGGTGCACAAGCTGATCGGCAACTGGGGCTGGTCCATCATCGGCCTGGTGATCCTGCTGAAGATGGCGCTGTTCCCGCTGGCCAACGCGCAGTTCAAGTCGCAGGCCAAGATGCGCAAGTTCCAGCCGCGCATCGCGCAGCTGAAGGAACGCTACGGCGACGACAAGCAGAAGTTCCAGACGGCAATGATGGAGCTGTACAAGAAGGAGAAGATCAATCCGCTGGGTGGCTGCCTGCCGCTGCTGATCCAGATGCCGATCTTCTTCGCCTTGTACTGGGTGCTGGTGGAATCGGTGGAACTGCGTCAGGCACCGTGGCTGGGCTGGATCCAGGATCTGACCGCACGTGACCCGTACTTCATCCTGCCGATCATCAACATCGCGGTGATGTGGTTCACCCAGAAGCTGACCCCGGCTGTGGGCATGGACCCGATGCAGCAGAAGATGATGCAGTTCATGCCGCTGGTGTTCGGCGTGATGATGGCCTTCATGCCGTCCGGCCTGGTGTTGTACTGGGTGGTCAACGGCAGCCTGAGCCTGCTGCAGCAGTGGTGGATGATCAAGAAGCACGGCGAAGATACGCCGAGCAAGGTGATCGAAGCCAAGTAAGCAAAAGCCCGCCGCAAGGCGGGCTTTTCGCATGTGGGTAAGACTCCTGCAGGCGGATCGGTTGTCCGGCGGTTTGTGGGAGCGGCGTAAGCCGCGAAGCTGACATTGCTGAAATCCTTGGCACCTGGGCAATCTGATGCTGTGCGTGCTTCGCGGCTTACGCCGCTCCCACAAACAGCCAAACAGCACCGCAAGCCGGCCTTTTCGCCGGTGGCGTTAGAATCGCCACATCTGCTGCACCTTTCATCCCGAGCCTGCCATGCCCCGTTCGTTGTCGCGTCGCCTGACCTTGCCTGCCTTGTTGCTTGCCGCACTGACGGTTGCAGGCTGTTCCAAGCAGAACGAAACCGGCACCGCAACGCCAACCCAGGCCAGCGCGCAGGCTGCCGCTGCGGCAAATCCTGCAGCCGCGCCGTTGTTGACCGCATTGCAGAAGCTGCTCGATGGCCAGCGCCGCATCGTGGTGTTGCTGGCTGACGAAACCCAGCAGTCGGCCGCCGACCGCCAGACGTCCAGCCGCATCGGCCAGCAGCTGTTCCACGACAGCCTGGAACAGCGCCAGGCCATCGCCGCGCAGTTCGATGCGCTGTTGCACGATCCCAACCCGCAGCGCTTTGCCACGCTGGGCACGGTGCTGGACTACATCGAATCCTCGCCCGAGCTCTACGACGCCGACCGCCTGGCCTTCCGCGAAGTGCTGCGTGAGCTGCATCAGCGTGTCGGTGCGGATTCCTCGCTGCCGGCGGTGAAGCTGCACCAGCGCATCGGCGAAGACCTGGAGGCGCTGGATGAGATCGAGCGCAACTACAACCAGGAACTGACCCGCATCTTCAGCCGCTTCGAGCGCACCCGTGCGATCGAGCTCAAGCGCGAGAAGTGGGACGACTATGTCGCCCACCTCAACAGCTTGTACAAGCGCGAGGGGATCCTGCGCGACTTCGGCGTGATCGAGCCCTATCCGATGTCGATGCAGGACAGCGACCGCGAAATCTTCGGCCGCGACCTGCCGGCCAAGACCGTGGTGCTGACCTTCGACGACGGCCCGCACAAGGCCTATACCGATGAAGTCGTCGCCATCCTGCAGCGCTACGACGTGCCAGGCGTGTTCTTTGAAGTGGGGCGCAACCTGGGCGCGGTCGAAGCCGACGGCAAGGTCAAGCTGGGGCCGATGGCCGGCATCAGCCGCAATCTGATGGAACACGGTTATGCGGTGGGCAACCACAGCCTGACCCACGCCCAGCTCTCGCGCACCAGTGGCGATGCGCTGCGCCAGCAGGTGCTCGACACCGACACCCTGCTCAAGGGTGTGGACAGCAAACGCGCACCGCTGTTCCGCTTCCCGTATGGCGCGCGCAATGCCGAAGGCCTGCAGCTGCTCAACGAAGCCGGCCTGAAATCCATCATGTGGAACATCGACTCGATGGATTGGGCCGACCCGGTGCCCGAATCCATCGTGCAGCGCGTGGTCGACCAGGTACAGAAGGAACAGCGCGGCATCATCCTGTTCCATGACATCCACGACCGCGCGGTGAAGGCACTGCCGCAGATCCTCGACAAGCTGATCGCCGATGGCTACCAGTTCGCCGGTTGGAATGGCCGCGATTTCAGCGTCAGCCGCGCGCGCAAGGGCGCGGTGGCCGATGCCACGGTAACCACCGGCTATGAGAAATCCTGGGCGATTGTCATTGGCATCGACGACTACGCCAAATGGCCGAAACTCGAGTATGCCGGCCGCGACGCGCAGTCCATTGCCGATACGCTGACCGGCCAGTTTGGGTTCCCGTCCTCGCAGGTGATCGTGCTGAAGAACCAGCAGGCCACCCGCAACAACATCCTTGCCGCTTTCCACGACCGCCTGGCGGATGAGCGCACCGGCAAGAACGACCGCGTTTTCGTGTTCTTCGCCGGCCATGGCGCTACCCGCCAGCTCGCTTCCGGCCGTGATCTTGGCTACATCATTCCGGTGGATTCGGACCCCAACGAGTTCGCCACCGATGCGATTGCGATGACCGATATCCAGAACATCGCCGAGAGCATGCAGGCCAAGCACGTGCTGTTCGTGATGGACGCCTGCTACAGCGGCCTGGGGCTCACACGCGGCGGCGGTTCTTCTTCGTTCCTGCGCGAGAACGCGCGCCGCAGCGCGCGGCAGATGCTGACCGCCGGTGGCGCTGACCAGCAGGTGGCCGACAGCGGCCCGAACGGGCATTCGGTGTTCACCTGGGTGCTGCTGCAGGCGCTGGGTGGCAAGGGCGACCTCAACGGCGATGGCCTGATCACCGGTACCGAACTGGCCGCGTATGTGGCGCCTGCGGTGTCGGCGGTATCGCGGCAAACCCCGGCCTTCGGCAGCCTGCCCGGTTCGCAGGGCGGTGAGTTCGTGTTCCAGGTGCCGGACAGCCAGGAATACCTCAACGCCGGCAGTGACCAGCTTTCGGCCGATGCCATCGCCCTCAACAGTCGCGTCGATGCCGCCGCGCAGGACGCCAAGCCCGCCGGCAAGGCCGAAGCCCCGGTGACCGTTGCCGACCTGCAAGGTGGCAAGAGCACCCTGGTGGTGCCGGCGGCGGTGCCGACCTCGGACCGCCAGCGCGCGCAGCAGGCCAATGACCGTGGCCTGCAGCTCTACCGCGAGAAGCGCTACGACGAGGCCGCCGTGCAGTTCACCGAAGCGCTGAAGCTGCGTCCGGACTTCGCCCAGGCGGCCAACAATCTCGGCTTCGTCTACTACCGCCAGCAGCGCTATGCCGAAGCCGCGCGCTGGCTGGAGAACACCTTGAAGATCGATCCCTCGCGCGCGGTGGCCTATCTGAATCTTGGCGACGCCTACTTCAATGCCGGCGACAAGGTGAAGGCCAAACAGGCCTACAGCACCTACCTGGAGCTGCAGCCGCAAGGCAGCGGCGCCGCCCAGGCCCGCGCACAACTGCAGAAGCTGTAAGCCATGAGCGAGATGTCCACAGGCCAGACCATCGTTGCCATCGCCAGCGGCAACGCCGCCGGTGGCGTCGGCATGCTGCGTGTGTCCGGCCCGCAGTCACTACGGATCGCGGTTGCGCTGGGTTGTCCACAGCTCAAGCCACGGCATGCGCACTACGCCAAATTCCGTGATGCGGCCGGCGACGTGATCGACGACGGCATCGCCCTGTATTTCCCCGGCCCGCGCAGCTTTACCGGTGAAGACGTGGTGGAGCTGCAGGGCCACGGTAGTCCGGTGGTACTGCGGCAATTGCTGGCGCGTTGCATCGAGCTGGGCGCACGCCAGGCCCGCGCCGGTGAGTTCAGTGAGCGGGCATTTCTCAACGGCAAGCTCGACCTGGCCCAGGCCGAGGCCATCGCTGACCTGATCGCCGCCGGTGATGTGCGCGCCGCGCGCGCTGCCCGCCGCTCACTCGATGGCGTGTTCTCGCGCCGGGTAGAAGAAGTGGGCGAACAACTGGTGCGGCTGCGCATCCACGTCGAAGCCGCCATCGATTTCGCCGACGAACCGCTGGATACCTTGGGCGGTGCGCAGGTCCGTGCCGGCATCGAGCAGGCCAAGGCCTTGCTGGCCCAGCTGCGCATCGATGCCGAACGCGGCCGCAAACTGCGCGATGGCCTGCATGCGGTACTGATCGGTCCGCCCAATGCCGGCAAGAGTTCGTTGTTGAACGCACTGGCTGGCAGCGAGCGGGCCATCGTCACCGATATCGCCGGCACCACCCGCGACACCCTGCGCGAGACCATCCGCATCGACGGTCTTGAACTGGAGCTGGTGGATACCGCCGGCCTGCGCGAGGGCGGCGACGCCATCGAGCGCGAAGGCATGCGCCGCGCCCGTGCCGAGATGCAGCGCGCGGACCTGGCCATCGTTGTTCTCGATGCGCGCGACCCGCAAGCGGGCAGGGCAGCGATTGGTGATGCCGCCGCGCAGGCCGCGCGCCAGCTGTGGATCTACAACAAATGCGACCTGCTGCCGCAGTGGCCGCAGAATCTGGACGAAAACAGCATCGCCCTGTCCGCCGCCAATGGCGAAGGCCTGGAACAGCTGCACGCGCGCCTGCGCGAGATCGCCAATGACGGAGCGGGCGAGGGCATGCAGGGCGAGTTCTCCGCGCGCCTGCGCCATGTCGAAGCACTGGCGCTGGCCAGCGAACACCTCGACGCGGCCGATGGACAGCTGCACTACGACCAGCTGGAACTGGCCGCCGAGGAACTGCGCCTGGCCCATGATGCATTGGGCGAAATAACCGGCCGCATGACCGCGGACGATCTGCTGGGCAGGATATTCTCGAGTTTCTGCATCGGAAAGTGATGCAGACGCACAACTACGGGTCCACAGGGCCGGGTACACAATAGTCTGGAGGTAGTGGATGTTTTCGCACATCGTGGTGGGTGCCAATGACCTGGAGGCATCCAAGGCGTTCTATGACGCGCTGCTTTCCACGCTCGGCGCCAAGCCGGGCTTCATCGATCCCAAGGGCAACGTGGTGTACCTCCATGGCGGCGCCTTGCTGATCGTCGGCCACCCGCGCAACGGCGAGCCGGCCACGCATGCCAACGGCGGCACCATCGGCTTCAACTGCGCCACTGCCGAAGTGGTGGATGCGTGGCATGCCGCCGGTGTGGGCAACGGCGGCACCAGCGTGGAAGACCCGCCGGGGCCGCGCCAAAGCGCGTTCGGCCCGCTGTATCTGGCCTATCTGCGCGACCCGGCCGGCAACAAGCTGTGTGCCACGCACCGGCCCGCCAAGGCCTGAATCGCCTGGTTTTCCGGCACGGCGGCGCTGCTGGCAGTGCCGTCGGTTACTGACAGTTCGGCTTGCCGCCGTTAGGCTATGTACCGTTACGGGATCCCCCCGCCAACGGAGTCCGGTCCAATGCGCCATTGATGTCACCGTCTTGAAGACGGTCCCCACCAGTCCCTGCTGCCAATGGCGGTCGGGTGCTTCGGGCATCGATGGAAAACCGCATGACAACTTCTGTTTCCCTGACGCTGGACGGCGTCGCTTGGCAGACGCCTGACGGGCGCTGCCTGTTCTCCAACCTCAATGCACAGTTCGACCCGCGCCCTACCGGCCTGGTCGGTCGCAACGGTGTGGGCAAATCCGTGCTCGCGCAGATCATGGCCGGGCTGCGTCAACCCAGTGCCGGGCAGTGCCGTCGCGTCGGTGAAGCCTATTACCTTGCGCAGCAGGTACAGCCGCGCAGCGGGCAGCGCGTCGCCGAGCTGGCGGCTGTGGATAAGCGTGTGGATGCATTGCGCAGGATTGAAGCCGGCAGCACGTTGCAAGCGGATTTCGACACGGTTGGCGAGCACTGGACGCTGTGTGAAACGTTGCAGCAGGCCTTGGCTGACGCAGGCCTGCATGATGTCGACGCCGATACACCTGTGGATAAGCTCAGTGGTGGCCAATGCATGCGCGTGGCTTTGGTAGGTGCACTGCTGCAACCGGTGGAATGGCTGATCCTCGACGAACCCAGCAATCATCTTGATCACGCTGGCCGGCATTGGTTGGCCGAGCAGCTGCGGGGCAGAAAGCAGGGTCTGATCCTGGTCAGCCACGATCGCCTGCTGTTGCAACAGGTGGAACGCATCGTCGAACTGTCGCCGCAGGGCCTGCGCAGCTACGGCGGCAACCATGCTTTTTATGCACAGGCACGCGCGGCCGAACGTGCCGCTGCGGATGCCCTGCTGCAGCAACGCCGGCACGAACGTCGCAAGGGCGAGCAGGCCTTGCGCGATCAACGGCAGCGGCTGGAGCAGCGCAGCGCGCGCGGCAACCGTGATGCGGCAAATGCCAATCAAGCGCCGATCCTGCTTGGCCTGCAGCGGCAACGCGCCGAAGCCAGCCTCGGCAAGGCCCGCGCACAGCTGGATCAACGCCAGGCACAGCTGCATGACGCAGTACGCGAGGCGCAGGCCGGCAGCGAAGCCGCAGCGCCGGTATTGCTGTTGCCTGATGTGCAATCGACGGGACCGGAATGGGTGGTGCGCACCAACCAATTGCAGCTGCCACATGTGGCACCGGCACTGCGCGCGCTGGACTTCCAGCTGCGCCGTGGTGAACGCGTTGCCATCACCGGCGCCAACGGTGTGGGCAAGTCGACCCTGCTGAAGGTGCTGGCCGGGCAACTGCCGGCGCTGGCCGGCGAGGTCAGCGTGCAGGTGCCGATGGCCCTGCTCGATCAGCAACTGCAGTTGCTGCCGGCGCAGTGCAGCGTGCTCGACACCCTGCGGCTGCGTAACCCCGCGTTGGCCGAAGCGGAGCTGCGCAGCCGCCTGGCCCTGCTCGGCCTGGATGCGGATCTGGTGCAGCTGCCTTCGGCCCGGCTCAGCGGCGGGCAACGGCTGAAAGCCGGCCTGGCCTGCGCGCTGTACGCCGATCCACCGGCACAGCTGCTGTTGCTGGACGAGCCGGGTAACCATCTGGACCTGGAGGCGCTGGCGGCACTGGAGGCCTTGTTGAATCAGTACCAGGGCAGCCTGCTGCTGGTTTCGCATGACGAGGCGCTGCTGCAGGCCATCGGCATCACCGCGCGCCTGCATGCCGCGGAGGACGGTTGGCACTGGCAGCGCGATTGATACCTGCGTGTTCTTACGCGCGTCACATGCAGCGGGCATGCTGCGCGCCTTGTTTCCAATTGGAGTGGTGACGGTGCGAAGCTGGGCCTGGTTGATGGCGGTGGGGGTTGGCATGGCATGCTGTTGGGCAATGGACAGCTCAGCCGCGCAGACTTATCCCCAGGTTTCGGTGTACGCGCACCGTGGTGCCAGCGCGCTGCTGCCCGAGCACACCCTGGCCGCTTATGCACAGGCCATCAGCGACGGCGCCGATTACATCGAGCCGGACCTGGTGATGAGCAAGGACGGGGTGATGCTGGCCCGTCACGAGAACGAGATCGGTTCCACCACCGACGTCGCCAGCCATCCCGAGTTCGCCAGCCGCCGTACCCGCAAACTGATCGACGGGCAGCCGGTCGAAGGCTGGTTCACTGAAGACTTCACCGTCGCCGAGCTGAAAACGCTGTACGCCCGCGAACGCCTGCCGCAGATCCGCGGCACCGCTTTCGACGGCCAGTTCCGCATTGCCACCTTGGACGAGATCATCAGCTTCCTGGTGCAGCAGGCCGGCCGTGCCAACCGTGGCATCGGCCTGGCCCCGGAGATCAAGCACGGCAGCTACTTCCGCGGCATCGGCCTGCCGATGGAGGACACGTTGTTGAGCACCCTGCAGGCCAACAGCTACACCAAGGTGGCGCCGATCCTGCTGCAGTCGTTTGAGACTGCCAACCTGCGGCAGATCCGCGGCAAGCTCGGCAAGGACAGCAATATCCGCCTGCTGCAGCTGCTCGATAGCGGCGACCAGAAGCCGGCCGACGTGGCCTTGGCCGGTGGCAGCCTGACGTATGCACAGATGATGACCCCGGCCGGCCTGCGCGATATCGCAGGCTACGCCGATGCAATCGGCGTGGAACGACGCGCGCTGGTGCCGCTGGATGCACAGGGAAAACTGGGCGCACCCACCGCGCTGATCGGCGATGCCCATGCCGCCGGCCTGCAGGTGGTGGCGTATAGCTTTCGCCCGGAAAACCCGTTCCTGCCACCGGCACTGCGCCAGGGCGCGGAGAACGCACGCAACCCGGAAGCCTCGGTGGCCGAGATCCGCACCTATCTGCAGGCCGGCATCGATGCGTTCTTCACCGATGATCCGGCGCTGGGGCGGCGGGCGGTGGATGGTGGTTCTTAAGGGCTGAAGATCTCAAGAGCGACCCCTCCCCAACCCTCCCCTTGGCTATGCCAAAGGGAGGGGGCGGTTTCTGGCGATCTGTCAGTTTGCAGCGCAGCCGCTGGTCTCCCTCCCTTTGGCGCAGCCAAGGGGAGGGTTGGGGAGGGGTTAGCTTTTGAGCCTTTCGCCTATCACCAACATCGCCACCAAGACCGCCTTCAAGACGGCTCGTTCGGATCCCGCCTGCGCAACGGCACCACCACCTCATAGTCGCGACCTTCGCGCGGCTGCCACAGCACCGGCACATCTCGCGGCAGTGGTGGCTCCAGCTCGTCGTTGGCCTGAGCCAGCTGTTCTTCTTCCTCGTCTTCCCAGCTGTAGCGCTTGCGCGCCGCGCGCGGGTCGGCGTTGCGGAACAGCAGCGCGGCGATCACGCCGGCGGCGGCACCGCCCATATGCGATTGCCAGGACACGCCCGGCTCGTGCGGCAGGATGGTGATCAGCATGCTGCCGTAGAACAGGAAGCCGATCAGGCTGGCGGCAATTGCCGGCCGGTCGCGGCGCAGCAGGCCGAGCACGAACACCAGGAACATCAGGCCGTGGGTCAGGCCACTGGCGCCAAGGTGGCGGCTGCCGGCATCGCCCAGCATCCAGGCGCCCAGGCCCGAACCCAGCCACAGCAGGGGCAGGGCACGCAGGGTGGCCTTCGGGTAAACGCTGCCGGCCAGGGTGCCGAGGATCAGCAGGGCCACCGCATTGGCGCCCAGGTGTTCGATCGAACCGTGCAGCAGGGGCGCGCCAAGCAGGCCGGCCAGGCCGCTGGCTTCCAGCGGGGCTACCGCCCAGGGCCGCCAATCCCAGCCGCTGCTCTGCAGGGCGAACATCGCCACCAGCAGCAGGACGAAGCCCAGGCTGATGTTGAACGCGCGCAGCACCCGGCTGCGGTCGTTGCGGGCAGTGGTGGCCGGCGTATCGCCGGTGTCAGGCAGGGTTGGCGTGTCCATGATCAAGTGATTGCGGCGCCCGCTGGCAAAGCCAAGGGCGCCGCGCATGGGAACTGGCGTGCCACCGGCGGGACAATCCCGCCGGTGGCGTCTGGATCAGGCCTTGTGGCCGCCCTTCGGCGGGATCTTCAGGCTCAGGATCACCGTGGCCACCAGGATCGCGGCAACCACGCCCAGCGATACCGGTACCGGGATCTTGAAGATGTCGATCAGCAGCATCTTGGTACCGATGAAGGCCAGGATGACCGCCAGGCCGTAAGGCAACAGGTGGAAACGGTCGGCCATGCCGGCCAGCAGGAAGAACATCGCGCGCAGGCCCAGCACCGCGAACACGTTCGAGGTCAGCACGATGAACGGGTCGGTGGTGATGGCGAAGATGGCCGGGATCGAGTCCACCGCGAAGATCACGTCGGTGACCGCGATCAGGATCAGCACCACGAACATCGGGGTGAACCAGCGCACGCCGTCCTTCTCGGTGACCAGGCGGTTGCCGTTGTACTCGTGGGTGATGCGCAGGTGCTTGCGCATGAACTTCAGCGCCGGGTTGTTGTCCAGGCTGGGTTCCTCGCTGGCGGCAAACCACATCTTCCAGCCGGTGTAGAGCAGGAAGGCGCCGAACACGTAGAGCAGCCAATGGAACTGGGTAACCAGCACCGAACCGGCGAAGATCATGATCGTACGCAGCACGATCGCGCCCAGGATGCCGATGATCAGCACACGTTGGCGCTGCGTCTCGGGCACCGCGAAGTAGCCCATGATCAGCAGGAAGACGAAGATGTTGTCGACCGCCAGGGCTTTTTCGATCAAATAGCCGGTCAGGAACTGCAGGCCCACTTCATTGGCCACCGCCGCGCCTGCGGTCTCGTGCAGGTAGTACCAGAGGCCGGCATTGAAGGCCAGGGCCAGTGCCACCCAGCCCAGCGACCAGTAGATGGCCTCCTTGAAGGTGACCTTGTGCGGGCCACCGTGGCGCATCAGCACCAGGTCGATCAACAGCGCGGCGATGACGACGGCAATGAAGCCGCCCCACAGCCAGGGATTACCAATTGTCTGCATCATGGAAAAAATTCCGGTCGTGAACGGGGATATCTCGGAACCACAAAGGCCAAGAACTGGACACGGAATCAGGAGACCGGGGACAGAGCTTCGCCAATGCGGCGAAGGTCTTGCTCACAGTTCCAATGGCTGGAACTGCCGTTGCACCGGAGTCTTGCGACTCGAATTGACGGCGACAACGTCTGGGAGCTACTCCCCTTCTGAGGCGAATAGTGCCGCCTGTGCCCATTCCAGTCAATGAATACGCTGCAGGCAGGGGGCGGTGCGCGGCTACAATAGCGCCATGAATACCCCACTTCCCGTCGTACGCCTGAAGAACGCGTGGCGCTCCAGCCACCCGTGGATTTTCCAGAAACTGGTCGAAAAGCCGACCGTCAAGCCGAAGTCCGGCACCATCGTCGACGTGGTCGGGGTGGACGGCGAATGGATTGGCCGTGGTTTCTACAACGGCCATTCGCGCATCGCCGTGCGCATCCTGGAAACCAACCCGGACGTGGCGGTGGACCAGGCCTGGTTCGCGCAGAAGCTGGCGCAGGCAGTGTCATTGCGCCGCGACGTGCTCAAGCTTGATGCGATCTCCAACGCCTGGCGCGTGGTCCACAGCGAAGGCGATGGCCTGTCCGGCCTGGTGGTCGACCGCTATGACGACCTGCTGGTGGTCGAGTTCTTCGCCGCCGGCATGTTCCGCCACCGCGAATGGATCTACGAAGCGCTGCGCGACCTGTTCCCGGGTTGCCGCTTCCACAGCTTCGCCGACGAGCACGTGCAGAAGCAGGAAAGCTTCGATTTCCACGGCAACACCACCACCGAACCGGCGGTCATCAGCGAGTACGGCATCAAGTTCCGTGCCGACCCGGCCGGCGCGCACAAGACCGGTTTCTTCGCCGACCAGCGCGAGAACCGTGAGTGGCTGAGCCAGCATGTCGAAGGCAAGACGGTGCTCGATCTGTGCTGCAACACCGGCGGTTTCGCGGTGTATGCCGCAGCGCGCGGTGCGGCCGACGTGCTGGGCGTGGACATCGACCAGGACGTGATCCATCTGGCCAAGGGCAATGCGCGTTTGAACAACGCCAAGCCGCGCTTCGTGCAGGCCGATATCTTCCCGTGGCTGCGTGACGCGGCCAACCGCGGCGACCAGTACGACGTGGTGATCCTGGACCCGGCCAAGATGACCCGCGACCGCGAGCAGGTCATCACCGCGCTGAAGAAGTACCTGGACATGAACAAGCTGGCCCTGGGCGTGGTCAAGCCCGGCGGCCTGTTCGCCACGTTCTCCTGCACCGGCCTGGTGGCCGAGGACCAGTTCCTGGACATGCTGCGGCGTGCCGCGTTCTATTCCAACCGCACCATCCAGATCCTGAAGGTGGCCGGCGCCGGCCCGGACCATCCGTTCATGGCGCACGTGCAGGAATCGCGTTACCTCAAGGCGGTGTTCTGCCGCGTGCTGGACTGAGCAGGCGGTGGTGCCGAGTCATGCTCGGCAGCGGCGTTATCAGCGAAAAGCAGCCCTCACCCCAACCCCTCTCCCGTGTACGGGAGAGGGGCTAAAGCGGTAGTGCCGAGCCATGCTCGGCAGAGGCCTTGCCAGCACACCCGCAGCCTCCATGCCGTCAGTCACTGGCCGACAGCACCGTCGCGGCGCTAAGGTCGGGCCTTTCCCTTCTCGGTAAGGCCTCATGACCCTGCGTCCCCTGTCCCTGCTGGTATCCCTGACGTTGTGCTTTCCACTGGCGGCCTCGGCGGTGGAGTTCAGCCAGGCCGAGCTGAGCAAGGCGACTGCCTTGCAGCAGAAGCTGCTGACCCTGGATACGCACCTGGACACGCCGGCCAACTTCCCGCGCGCCGACTTCAACATCATGCAGCGGCACGACCATAACGCGCTGTCGCAGGTGGATTACCCGCGCATGGTGGAAGGGGCATTGGATGGTGGTTTCTTCGCCATCTACACCCATCAGGGCGACCGCAGCCCGGCCGCACACATCGCCGAACGTGATCACGGCCTGCAGCGCATGCAGGAAATCCACGAAATGCTGGCCGCCAACCCGGACAAGTTCCAGCTGGCGCTGAGCGCGGACGATGCCGCCCGCATCAAGGCCGCCGGCAAGCGCGTGGTCTACATCAGCATGGAGAACGGCAGCCCGCTGGTCGCCGATCCGACCCTGCTGAGCTTCTACTACAAGACCGGCCTGCGGCTGATGTCGACCGTGCATTTCGCCAACAACGAATTCGCCGACTCGGCCACCGATCCCAAGGGCGCCGAATGGAAGGGCTTGAGCCCGGCCGGCAAGGCGTTGGTCAACGAGGCGGTGAAGCTGGGCATCGTGATCGACCAGTCGCATGCCTCCGATGCGGTGTTCGACAACCTGATCGAGATGATGCCGGTGCCCTTCATCCTGTCGCACAGCTCGGCCAAGGCGATCTTCAACCACCCGCGCAATCTGGATGACGCGCGCCTGCGCCAGCTGGCGGCCAAGGGTGGCGTGATCCAGGCCAATGCCTACGGCGGCTATCTGGTCGACGAAACCAAGAGTGCCGAACGCAAGCAGGCCGAAGATGCGCTGGAAGCACGGTTGGGCGGCTGGGACACCATGACCATGGCCAAGGGCGTGGAGTTGCAGAAGGCGATGGCCGAACTCGACCGGAAATACCCGCGGCCCAAGGCCACCCTGGATGATTTCTTCCAGCATTTCGGTCACATCCTCGACGTGGTCGGCCCGGACCATGTGGGTATCGGCATGGACTGGGATGGCGGCGGTGGCGTGACCGGCATGGAGGACACCACCGATCTGCCCAAGATCACCGCCTGGATGCAGCGCCGTGGCCTGAGCGAGGCCCAGATCGCCAATATCTGGAGCGGCAACGTGCTGCGGGTGATGCGCCAGGCGCAGGATTACGCGGCGTCGCAGAAGAAGTCCTGAGCGCGCGCTGTCGGATGCGTGGCATGACGAAGCGGGCTCAGGCCCGCTTTGTTTTTATCCACAAGCGGCTGGGGATAAGTGGGTTATCCACATGTGGGGCTGAGCTTTGAGGCTTCAAGGCAGAAGCACCCCTCCCCAACCCTCTCCCCTTGCCTGCGGCAAAGGGAGGGAGCAGAGCCGCCCCCCTCCCTTGCGCGTAGCGCAGGGGAGGGTTGGGGAGGGGTGCTCTTCAAGCAAGACCCAAACACCCCAAATACAAAAAGCGGGCCGAAGCCCGCCTTTCGCTTCATCCACAACAGCCTGTGGATTACTTGCCGCGCCCCAGCACCGCATTACGGCGGCTGTACAGCGCATACACCACCAGGCCCAATACGTTCCAGGCCAGGAACCACAGCTGGGTGCGCATCGGCAGGCTGATGAACAGATAGATGCAGCCGCCGATGGCCAGCGGACCCACTACCCACGCCAGCGGCGTGCGGAAGGTACGCGGACGGTTCGGCTCGCGCTTGCGCAGCACCAGCAGGCACAGGCCCACTGCGGTGAACGCTGCCAGCGTGCCGGCATTGGCCAGCGCGGCGATTTCATCCAGGCGTGCCACACCGGCCAGCGCTGCCACCAGCACCGCGGTGAACAGGGTGATGGTCACCGGCGTGCCGGTGCGCTGGTTGACCTTGGACAGGCCACGCGGCAGCAGGCCATCACGCGACATCACGAAGAAGATGCGGCTCTGCCCATAGAAGAAGGCCAGCAGCACGGTCGGCAGGGCGATGATGGCGACAATGCCGATCACCAGGGCAGCGGTGCCGTGGCCGAGTTCGCGCATGATCAGCGCCAGCGGCTCGGCGCTCTTGCCGAACACCGTGTAGCTCATCGCGCCCACCGCAGCCAAGGCCACCAGCAGGTAGATGATGGTGCAGCCGACCATCGAGCCGATGATGCCGATCGACAGGTCGCGCTTGGGGTTCTTGGTTTCCTCGGCCGCCGTGGAGATCGCATCGAAGCCGTAGAAGGCGAAGAAGATGATCGCCGCTGCCGCCATCACCCCGCGTTCAACGCCATCCGGGCCCAGCGACTTGGGGAAGCCATAGGGCATGAACGGCTGCAGGTTGGCCATGTCGAAGGCCGGCAGCGCCACTGCCACGAACACCGCCAGCGCGATCAGCTTGAACACCACCAGCACCGCGTTGAGCGTTGCGCTTTCCTTGGTGCCCACCATCAGCATGCCGGCGACCAGGAAGGTGATGACGATGGCCGGCACATTCAGGAAGCCACCTTCCACATGCGGGCCGGCGGCCAGTGCCTGCGGCAGTGCCACGTTCCAGCCGAACGAGGTGTGCAGCCACTCCAGGAAGCCGACGAAGTAGCCGGACCAGCCGACCGCCACCGTACTGACCACCAGCGAGTACTCCAGGATCAGGCTCCAGCCCACCACCCAGGCGATGGTCTCGCCCAGCGCGCTGTAGCTGTAGGTATAGGCGCTGCCGGCGGCCGGCATCATCGTCGACAGCTCGGCATAGGCCAGCGCCGCGCAGGCGCAGATCGTCCCGGCGATGATGAAGGACAGCAGCACCGCAGGGCCGGCCTTGTCCGCACCCACGCCGATCAGCGTATAGATGCCGGTGCCAACAATGGCACCAATGCCCAGGGCAACCAGATGGGGCCAACTCAGCGAGGGAATAAGCCGACGGCCTTCTTCGTGTTCGGTGAGTTGGTCGATGGGCTTGCGCCGGAGCCAGGACTGCATGCGGACCTCACGGTTCGTGGTGGTTCGGGGAAGCGGCCGAGTTTGGCTTAACGCAGTGCAGCAAAGCTAGAAAAAACCGTCATTTGGCGTGCTTTTACCGCGTACGGGTGTCATCGCGCCGAATTCGGCATAAAAGCGACCTGCGCGCGGCCGCTTGCGGCGCGCGCCTGCTGCGGACACGGTCAGGGACGATGCCGTGGCCCATTACTCGGCAATGCCCAGCCGCAGCCCGAACACCACCAGGCAGAGGCCGACGCCGCGCCGCAGCCACACTCCGACGCGCGGGTAGCCGGCTAGCCGCCGGGCGATGAACTGGCCGCCGAAGATCAGTACCGAGCACCAGCCGATGCTGAGGATGGCGATCAGCACCGCCATCGTTGCCAGGGTCAAGGCGCCGCGCTGCCGCACCGGGTCGATGAACAGCGGGAAGAAGGCCATGTAGAACAGGATGGCCTTCGGATTGAGCACACCGACCAGCAAGGCTTGGCGGAACCAGCGCCGCCCGTGTTGTACCGGCGCACTCTCGCCGGCCACCGCAGCCGCCGGTTCACGCAGCAGGTTGATGCCGACCCAGATCAGATAGACCGCACCCACGTAGCGCAGCCCGGCAAACAGCAGCGGATGCGCCTGCAGCAGCGCGGCCACGCCGGTGGCGGCGATGGCGATCAGGATCTGATCGCCCAGCATCAGCCCTGCCAACGTCGCGTAACCGGCACGCACGCCGCCGCGCGCGGTGGCGGTGAGCAGGGTGAAGGTGCCCGGGCCGGGCAACATCCGGAACAGGATGACGGCCACCACGAAGGTGCCCAGGTCGTTGATGCCCATCCACGGCATGAGGCTTCTCCGTATGTCTCAGTGGTGGCTCAGGGCGCGCGCTGTTCGGCCAGGCGCTGCTTGACCGCGCTGATCAGCGCCGGCAGGTCATCAAAGCGCGGCACGCCATAGCGATCGCCGGTGATGTCCAGGTTGCCCTTGCGCCAGTAACCGGCGGGCGCGGCTACCAGCAGCTTGCCCGAGCGCGCGTACAGGCCGAATTCGAGCAGGGTGATCGGGCTCTGCGTGCCCGGCGCGAAATACATCAGCACGATGTCGGCCTGCTCCAGCGCGGCCAGTTCCCATTCCACCTGGCGGCGGAACTCGGGCTCGTCGGCCTCGGCGCGCCAGGCCGGGTTCCAGTCGGCGCGGCGCGGGTTGAGCATCAGCACGCCCTGCTCGGCCAGGGCCGCCTGCACCTGCTGCTGCCAGTCGCCGGCCTTGCCCATCTCGATGCTGCCGGCCAGGAACACCTTGGGCCGCGCATCGTTGGCGGGCAGGGCGTGGGGCGAGGTGATGGTCTGCGAATCGGCGGCGCGGGCTGCCATCGGCAACAGGCACAACAGGCTCGACAACAGCAGGGACAGAGACTTCATGTCGGGGGTGCAGCAGGTGGGGGTGCCTATGATCGCAGATGCACGCCCAGGGAAGTTTTCGCCACCTGCCGACCGCTGCCGGATCAGCTTCTGAGACGGGCAGGGCTACACTTCTCCCCATGCAAACTGAAACCCTGATCCTTGGTGGCCTGCTGGTCGCCGTCCTCGTGCTGCAACTGCTGTTGCTGCTGCGCCGTAACGATACCTCCGCGCTGGAAACCACCTTGCGCGATGAACAGCGCAGCGGCCGCGGTGAGTTGCGTGAGCAACTGGAAACCATGGCGCGGCAGCAGGACATCCGCATCGATGGCTTCGGCCGCAACCTCAGCGACCTGTCCACCCGCACCGACCAGCGGCTGGACCTGCTGCGCGACAGCCTCAACGACGACGCCCGCAAGGGCCGCGAGGAAACCGCCAACGCCCAGCAGCTGCTTGCGCAGTTGCTGGGTACGCGGCTGCAGGATGTGCGCGGCCAGCTCGACGTATTCGGCCAGCAGCAGGAAGCGCGCATGGAAGCCTTCGCGCGCCAGCTGGCCGGCCTGCAGCAGAGTCTGGTCGAGGAAACCCGCAAGGGCCGCGAAGAAGGCGCACAGGTACAGCTGCGCTTCGGCGAGACGCTCAACCAGAAGCTGGGCGAACTGACCCAGCGCAACGAGCAGCGCATCACCGAGATGCGCCAGACCCTGGAAGCGCGGCTGAAGGACCTGCAGGGCGACAACGCCGCCAAGCTCGAACTGATGCGGCAGACCGTTGACGAGAAGCTGCAGAGCACGCTCAACACGCGCCTGGACTCCTCGTTCAAGCTGGTTTCCGAGCGGCTGGAACAGGTGCAGCGCGGGCTGGGTGAAATGCAGCAGCTGGCCACCGGCGTGGGCGACCTCAAGCGCGTGCTGAGCAACGTCAAAAACCGTGGCGGCTGGGGCGAAGTGCAGTTGGACAACATCCTTGAGCAGACGCTCACCGCCGAGCAGTACGCGCGTGGAGTCAAGCTGCGTGCCGACAGTGGCGAGATGGTGGACTTCGCCGTGCGCCTGCCCGGCCGCAGCGATGCCGGCACGCCGGTGTGGCTGCCGATCGACTCCAAGTTCCCGCGCGAGGATTACGAGCGCCTGCTCGACGCACAGGAAGCCGGCGACGTGGACGCGGTGCGCAACTGCGGCAACCAGCTGGAACGGGCCATCCGCATCCAGGCCAAGTCGATCGGCGACAAGTACATCGTGCCGCCGCACAGCACCGACTTCGCGGTGATGTTCCTGCCGACCGAGGGCTTGTACGCCGAAGTCATCCGTCGCGCCGGCCTGGTGGACGCCTTGCAGCGCGAGCACCGCGTGGTGATCGCCGGCCCGACCACGGTCACCGCATTGTTGAACAGTTTGCAGATGGGCTTCCGCACGCTGGCCATCGAGCAGCGTTCCTCGGAAGTGTGGAGCCTGCTGGGCGCGGTCAAGAGCGAGTTCGGCAAGTTCGCTGGCATCCTTGAAAAGGCCGAGAAGCAGATCAACACCGTCGGCAAGAGCTTGGGCGACGCCAGCCGCAAGACCCGCACCATCGAGCGCAAGCTGCGTGGCGTGGAGTCACTGTCCAGCGACGCCTCTCAGGCAATGCTGGGCACCGACGACGAAGCCGACGAAGACAGCCCCGAAAACAGCGACAGCTGACGTAGTGCCGAGCCACGCTCGGCAGAGGCTCGACCAGCAACGCCACTGTAATGCCGAGCCGTGCTCGGCAGAGGCTGTACCGGTAAAGCCCCAGCCGAGCATGGCTCGGCTCTACAGTTAAAGCGGCAGCCCAGCCTGGTTCAGCATCACCACAGAACCCAGCGTTACAACCTGAGCGTCGTGTCAGCGTCACCCATGCCGTTTATGCTTTCCCCTTCCCAACCCCCAAGCAGGCAACCGCATGACCGCTTCCGTTTACGACATCGCGCTGACTACCATCGACGGCGCGCCGTCATCGTTGGCCGACTATCGCGGCAAGGTGCTGCTGGTGGTCAACACTGCCTCCAAGTGCGGCCTCACCCCGCAGTACGAAGGCCTGGAAAAGCTGTACCGCGAAAAGAAGGATGCCGGCCTGGAAGTGCTGGGTTTCCCGGCCAACAACTTCAACGGCCAGGAGCCGGGCAGCGAGGACGAGATCAAGCAGTTCTGCGCGTTGACCTATGACGTCAGCTTCCCGATGTTCTCCAAGATCAGCGTTGCCGGTGACGATATCCACCCGCTGTACCAGCAGCTGACCGCCGCGCAGCCGGCCGCCATCGGCGAAGGCCCGATGCGCGAGAAGCTGGTCGGCTTCGGCATCGAGGCCAACCCGGCTCCGGCCGTGCTGTGGAACTTCGAGAAGTTCCTGATCGGCAAGGACGGCAAGGTTGTCGCCCGCTTCGCCCCGGACACCACCGCCGATGACGAAGGCCTGCGCAAGGCAGTGGACGCAGCACTGGCTGCGTAAAGCAGGACAGTTGTGTTCTTGTGGGAGCGGTGTCAACCGCGAAGCTGCTGGATCAGCAGATCGCAGATCGCAGGTCGATCGGGTCGTTCGGCGATGTCAGCTTCGCGGCTGACGCCGCTCCTACAAAATAGAAGCAAACAAAAAGCCCGAGTTTCCCCGGGCTTTTTTCGTATGTTGCCGGATGCGAACCCGCAACAACCAGGATCAATCGCCCCAGTTCGGCATCGGCATTGCGTCGACCGGAATCGGGGTCTGGTCGTCGTCGTCGCGCTTGCCGCCGTGGCGCAGATCTTTTTCGATCTGGTAGGTGCGGCGCTGCAGCCAGGCATCGCGGGTCAACGCGTACTCGTCCACTGCGGTATCACGCAGCGAATCCACCGCCATCAGCTGCGCACGCATGTCCACCAGCTGCAGGCCCTGCAGGCCGATGCGGACCTTGTCCATCTCGATCTGGCGCATCGGTGACAGCGGGATATCACCGGCCAGACCGAAGACATCACGTACCGTACGTGGGCCGAAGAACGGCAGCTCCACATAGCGCGAACGACGCCAGCCCCAGGTGCCCAGGGTCTGACCGAAGTCTTCGCTGCGCTTGGGCACCATGGCCTTGCTGGCCGGATCGAACAGGCCACCGACACCGAAGGTGGAGTTCATCAGGAAGCGCCCCAGCGTGTCCCAGGCATCGTCGGCATGGCCCTGCAGCAGCTGGTTGACCATGGTCAACGGCGAGCGCAGGTTGCTGAAGAAGTTGCTCACGCCGGTACGCGCGAACTGCGGCACGACGTGGACATAGGCAGTGGCCAGCGGGCGTGCAACCGTGCGGTCAACCGCATTGTTGAAGCGGTGCACGCCGCGGTTGTACTTCTCCCACGGGTCGTAGGTCATGCCGGCCGGTGCCGCGCCGTCCTCGCCTTCGCTGCCCGGTGCGGGGCCGCCATAAAGCGCGGCGAAGTCGTCTTCGGCGCCGGTGGGGGCGGTGGTGCCGCTGGCGTTGGCCGTTGCATTGTCCTGCGGCGCGTCGGCGCTGCTGTTGACCACGTCCTGCGCCGGCGCGGGAGCCGATGCGGCGGTGTCTGCGGCCTGCCCGGTGGCCTGCGGCGCAATCTGCGTGGACGCAGGCATGGCATCGCGCGCCGGCTTGCCGGCACAGGCCGCAAGCAGGGCCACGGCGAGCAGAAGGAAGAGGGTGCGGAAAATTTTCATGTCAGCTTCCTGCTGAGGAGGCGTTGAAATCGAGGGACGGTGACAGCCGGTAGGCCGCACACAGTTCGTCCAGTCCAGCCGGCGCACCGCTGACGTTGCCGCCGCCCTGTGCGCGCAGCCGTGCAGCGAGCTCGCTCAACAATGCCAGGCCGGCACTGTCGATGCGCTCCACCGCCTGCAGGTCGAGCTGGCGCAACGGAGCAAGCCCGCGCGCCAGCTGCGGCCACAGTGCAACCACCGCCGCGCGGTCGATCACGCCTGCCAGCAGCAGGGTGTCGCCCTCGGTGCGGAAGGCTGCCTTACTTGCCACGGGGAGCCGGGCCGGCGCTGGCCTGCATGCTGCCGCTGCGTAGTTCGGTGGCCACCTGCTTGATCGACTTCTGTCGCAGCGGTGCATCGAACTGGTTCTTGAAGGTCTGCACGTAGGAGATGCCTTCGATCATCACGTCGAAGATCTTCCACTGGCCATCGACGTTGCGCATCAGGTACTCCACCGGAGTCGGCTCGCTGCCGGCGCGCACCAGTTCGGTGGACACTTTGACGCCGCGGTTGCCGGGCAGCGGCTGCTCGCTCTTGTAGCGGAAGCTGGGCTTGCCCTGGATGTCGAGCAGGGCCGAGCCGTAGCGGGACATCAGGTTGTCGGCCATGGCATCGGCGAACAGCTTGACGTCGGCATCGGCGGCGCCGCGGCCGTGCACGCCCAGCACCAGCCGGGCGGCGTAGTCGCGGTCGAAAGCGCGGCTCAGTTCACCATCGATGTAGCTGCGCAGCGTTGCCGGGTTGGCGCGGAACTCGGCGCGACGGGTCTGCAGGGCGTTGATGATGCGGGTGCTGGAATCCAGCACGGTGCGGGCAGCAGCCGAAGGCTGCGCGGCGGTTGCGGCCGGGCGCGCCTGTGCAAGCGCGAGCGACGGCGCGGTGGCCAGCAGGGCCGCAGCGAGCACGGCGGTAAGCAGTTTCACTTTCATGGTTGCGGTTCCGTAGCGGGCGCGTCCGCGCCGTGGGTGTCGTTGCCAGCAGCGCCGTTGTTGCCGCCACCGCTGAACATGTATTTGCCTACCAGCTGCAGCAGGTCCACCGCCGGCTGGGTGAAGACGATTTCATCACCGGATTTCAATACGTCCGGATCGCCGCCCGGCTGCAGGCCGATGTAGCTCTCGCCCAGCAGCCCGCTGGTGTAGATGCCGGCGGAGGTGTCGGCCGGCAGGTCCTTGAACTTGCTGTCCAGCGCCAGGGTCACGATGGAATCGTATTTAGTCGGGTCGAGCTGAATGTCAGCTACTTGGCCGATGGTCACACCGCCAATCTTCACTGGCGCCTGCTTGCGCAGCTGCCCGATCTGGCTGAAGTGTGCCTTCAGTTCATAGCCGCCACCGCTCATGCCGAAGCGCTGGTTGGTGGAGGCCACGGCCAGCACCAGCAGCGAAGCCAGGGCCAGCAGCAGGAAGGCGCCGACGGAAAATTCGAGTCTGGGTCCACGGATGGCCATTGGTTGTCTCACTCCTGATCCAGCAGATGCTTCGGGGTGTTCGAAGCGGGTTGTTCGTTTGAACCCGGCACAGCACTGTGCGGGCGGTTGCAAGGGACCGGCGTCATTGGAACAGCAGCGCCGACAGCACGAAGTTGAACATCAGCACCAGCAGCGAGGCGTTCACCACCGCGCGGGTGGTGGCCACCGAAGTACCTTCGATGGTCGGCTCGGCGTGGAAGCCGACATATGCGGCAACCAGCGCCGCGGTACCGCCGAAGATCGCCGACTTGAGCAGGGCCACCGCAAAGTCATCCCAGAAATCGACGCTGCCGCGCAGCCCCGACCAGAATGTGCCGTTGTCCTGGCCCAGGATGTGCACGGCTTCGAAGTAACCACCGGCGATGGCCAGCGAGCAGAAGATGCCGGTCAGCAATGGCACGGTCAGCACCGCCGCCCAGAAGCGCGGCGCCACCGCCTTGGCGATCGGGTCGATGGCCATCAATTCCAGCGCCTTGATCTGGTCGGTGGCGCGCATCAGCCCCAGTTCGGCGGCGATCGAGCTGCCGGCGCGGCCGATGAACAGCAGCGCGGTCAGTACCGGTGCCAGTTCGCGGTACAGCGACAGGCCGAGCAGGGTGGACAGCGCATCGGAGGCACCAAAGGTGGTCAGCGTGCGGTAGCCCTGCAGAGTCAGCACCAGACCGACAAACGCGCCGCCAACGGCGATGATCGGCAGCGAACGCGCGCCGATCTTGTAGATTTCGCGGGTCAGCTCGGCCAGGAAGTCACGGGTCGGCAGGGAACCGCGCAGCACCGTCAGCGAGAACAGCCCGGCGCGGCCCAGCGAGCGGATGGAGGAGGTGAAGGGCATCAGAGAACGGCTCCAGAAGCGCGAGGGCTGCAGGGCTTGTCTCCCTTCTCCCGCAAGCGGGAGAAGGTGCCCGAAGGGCGGATGAGGGCAGCTTTTGCTCTACAGAGGGGGCCAGAAGCGGACACCGCGTGCATCTTCACCATCACGCCTTCTCCAACCCGTAGCTACGCGTGGGCGCATCAAACGGGATCGGGCCGTCCGGCTCGCCGTGCAGGAACTGCCGTACCAGCGGGTCGGTCGTGGCCTGCAGCTCGTCCGGGGTACCGGAGAACACGATGCCGCCATTGGCGATCACCACCGCCTGATCGCAGATCGGCAGGGTTTCATGCACATGGTGGCTGACGATGATGCTGGTCAGGCCCAGGCTGTCGTTCAAACGCTGGATCAGGCTCATGATCACGCCCGAGGCGATCGGGTCCAACCCGGTCAGCGGCTCGTCGTAGATCATCAACGGCGGGTCCAGCGCCAGCGCACGCGCCAGCGCCACACGCCGCGCCATGCCGCCGGACAGCTCGCGCGGCCAGGCATCGGCAGCGGCCAGCAGGCCCACCGCGTGCAGCTTCATCTGGATCAGGCGATGCAGCACCGCTTCGGGCAGCCGGGTATGCGCGCGCAGCGGCAGCGCCACGTTGTCGGCCACGCTCAGGTCGGTCAGCAGGCCGTTGCCCTGCAACAGCACGCCGACGTTCTTGCGCATCTCCAGAAGGTCACGGTTGCCGTGCGGGATATCCCGACCAAACAACTGTACGGTGCCGGAGACCGGCCGCAGCTCACCGGTCAGCGCCGCCAGCATGGTGGACTTGCCACTGCCCGACGGGCCCAGCACAGCAGTGATGCTGCCCTGTGGCACCTGCAGCGAAACATCGCGCAGAATGGTGCGTCCGCCGCGATCGATTCGCACGTTGGACAACTGCACCAAGGGAGTCCGAGCTGAGGGCATGGTGGCCTTTAACGGAAAACCAACGTTCTAGGATTGCCAGCCGCGCCTGAACATAAGCGTACTGGACCGTGCAGTATTGTCGCACTCCGCGCGCCTTCCGGCATGCGTCGCAGGTCGGTATTGGTGGCAACACACTGTCCCCCCAGTGGTCGAATCGGCGTCCGGAAGCTGTGCACAGAGCGTGAGGGGTCCAGCTATCGGGACAGTCCCTGCGCCCATCTGCCGCAATCGTGGTGACCGATCGTGCTGCAGGGACAGCCACTTCCAGACATATCCCATTCTTGATCAAGCGCCAGGCCACTAAGGTCGAGCCCGACTGCAATCACTGCAACGGCCATGGAGGGGCCGAGCGCGATGGCAAGGACGCTGATCGTCGTGGGCGATGCCCTGCAAGCCGGTGGTTCGGTGCTGACCGGCTCGCCACAGACCGATATCGACGGCCACGCGGTCGCCCGCATCGGTGACCGCGTCATCTGCGCCCGCCACGGCCCGGGCTCCATCATCACCGGTGATGCAACGCTGGTGATCGATGGCCAGCCTGTGGCACGCCATGGCGACAAAGCCAGTTGCGGTTGTGCACTGCTGGCAGGCAAGCAGCAGCTGGCGCATGTCAGTGCGGGTGGTGCGCCGGTTGCGGCGCTCAATACGACTCGCTCTGCGCTCGCTCCTTCAATGCGGCCTATTGCGTCCTCTTTGACTGGCACGGATACGCCCTCGGCTGAGTCTGCGCGATGCTGGCTGGAAGATCACAGTGGTCAAGTGCTGGAGTATCCCGATGGCCGTTACTTTGAGGCCTATGAGGCGGACGGCACACGCATTGAGAACGACTATACCTGTGGCTTCCGAATCGATGTCCCATTGAAATCGGGTGGCGATATCGTGGTCACGGCAAAGATAAGACTCGTAAAGTGGGGGCGAGTAGAAGAAAGCGATGTCGAAACAGCCAAGCGGCGTTTACGACGAGGTATCGAGCTGGGAATAAACAACAAATTCATCCTGCAGATAACGGATGGTGCATGCGGGACGCGCTCGTTTCCGGTCCGCTATGAGGCTGACTTCGTGAGCATTGGGGAGGACTATGTCATGAAGCTGCATGATCACTATGAACGCGAAAATGTGACTGGCACTACGATCAACGTTTCCGTTGATACAACACCTTGGGTGTACGTGCACGAATTCATGCACTGCTTGGGCTTGCCTGACGAGTATGTGGATCGAGATGAGCCTGAGCAGACCATCAAGTTCGCAATGCCGGACGGGACTTCAGGAACTGAAACCGTCATGGCACGAAACGCAGAAATAGATGCTGATTTAGAGGCAACCATGATGTCGGAGCGATACAGCACAACCCTGAAGCCTCGACATGTTTGGAATATAGGAATCGAAGTGAGGGAGCTACTAATCAGAGAGCTTGAACGGGAGGTTCTATGTTCTGCCGTACGTTCCTAGCACTCGTGATTCTTATAGTGCAATCCACTCCCGCTCACAGCGAAGAGATTGAAACCATGATCGAAGTACGTGCGCGCTGCCTCTACGGTGACCCCTGCCGCTTCATGGGTGAGGCGATTGATGTTGAATTGGAGTTGAAGAATCGAGGGGAAGAAGGAGTGGACCTGCCACTACGCTACTTCCGCGAGCAAGGTCCAAAGATGATCTTTGTGGATAACCACTCCGGCAAAGAAAAGCGTTTCCGCATGGGGCCACCTATGCGTGAACTATTCAATAAACTGGAAACTCTTCCTCCAGGAAAATCGATTCGTGTCCCTTGGAGAATTCAGGAAGACGACATCTCAATGTTTGCGTTGCGGCCGGTCGACATCACTGTGAGGTTCAACTTCTACCTGGCTCCAGTTGCAGGGCAGGCTGATGAGGTATTTGCCAGTGCCGAGCTGCGAATTCTGGATGGACGTTGATTTGACAAATAAATCTTGAAAAGAGCCTGCGAGGTGATTGAGAGTTTGAAAACAAATTCGGGATTGACGTTCCCGAAGAACAGAGCATGGTGCTCCATTCGCCACTTCCTCAGTGGCATCGTTGCGGTACTGGCGATGGCACCTGTGGTCGCGATGTGTACAGGGGCGCAACCAAAACTTGAGCTGCGGGCACGTTGCTTGATCGATGATTCCTGCAGCTTCGCTGGTGAGACGATTCGAGTAGAGCTGGAGCTCATCAATGTGGGTGACAAGGCCATCGCATTACCTGTGGAGTACTTCCGCAAACAGGGACCCAAAGTCATTCTTGTCGACAACCATTCAAACAAAGAGAAGCGGCTGGGCATGGGGCCGCCGAGGTCATATCTGTTCGATCAGATGCAGGAGCTTGCGCCTGGACAAGCGATTCGTATCCCTTGGTCCATTCCCGATCACGACATAAGCAGATTTGCTTCGCAGCCTGTGAGCATTACCGCGATTTTCAGGTTCTATCTGGCGCCAGGATCCTCACTTTCAGCAAAGGAATTTGTAAGCACGCAGTTGCTGATCGAAGGTGATTGAATAGCGGCGCTGATGCCTACCCAGCCACCGATCCTCCCCCGCACCGCCCATATCACTCGTCGAAACCATCCCACTGCGGCAAGATGGCGCGATGAGCAATGCCCCCGATTTCCGCCTGTACCACTCCAATGCCCTGGACGTGTTGGCCCAGCTGTTGGCCCACGCGCTGCGTGAGCCGGCGCCCGGCCAGCCCTTGTTGGCCGCCGATATCGTGCTGATCCCGCAGGTGGCGATGCGGCGCTGGTTGCAGTCCACCCTGGCGGCCGAGTACGGGGTGTCGGCCAACCTCGAGTTCCTGACTCCCGGTGAGTTCGTCGCTAAGGCGCTGAAGGCCAATGTGCCCGGCGAGCGCGATGACCTGGGCGCCACCGGCCTGCACTGGCGGCTGTATGGGGCATTGACCGACAACACCGTGATGCAGAAGCCGGCGATGGCCGGGCTGCGCGCCTACCTGGACCGCGACGATCCGCTGCGGCCCTGGGCGCTGGCGGCCGAACTGGGCGGGGTGTTCGAGAAGTACCAGGCCTGGCGCCGCGATTGGCTGCTGCGCTGGGAGGACGGTGCCGAGCCGGACGACCCGCAGGCCATCCTGTGGCGGCATATCGCCGGTGGCCAGAACTACCGCGCGCGTCGCATCAACGACTATCTGGCCCGCTTCGAAGGCGAGCACCAGCCCTTGCCGCAGGGCCTGCCGCAGCGGCTGTTCGCCTTCGCCACGCTCAATGTCTCGCCGGACGTACTGCGGGTGATCGCCACCCAGGCGCGGGTCGGCACGCTGCACTTCTATATGCCGACGCCGACCCGCTCCTACTGGGGCGACCTGCAGACCTTGAAGGAAAAACTGCGCAGCGGCCTGGCCGAGCCGTTCGGCATCGAGGCTGGCGAAAACCCGTTGCTGCAGGCCTGGGGCGAGGCCGGCCGCGACTTCATGGCGGTGCTGGGCGATTACGAAGTGGTCCACCCCAGCGGCGAAATCGCCGCCTATGTCGATCCGGAAAGCATCCCGGTGCCCGCGCTGGACGAAGGCGGCCTCGGCGACAGCCTGCTGCATCGCCTGCAGGCCGATCTGTTCCATCGCCGCGCGCTGCCCTCGCCGCCGCTGCTGGAAGCCTTGCGACTGGACGACCCCAGCATCCAGATCCACGCCTGCCACACCCGCCTGCGCGAGATGCAGGTGCTGCATGAGCAACTGCGCGCGCTGCTGGAAGACCCGCGCTTCGATCCGCCGCTGCAGCCGCGCGAGATCGCCGTGTTGGCGCCGGATATCGATCCCTACGTGCCGTACCTGGAATCGGTGTTCGGCGGCCGTGGCGGCAACGATGCGCATATTCCATGGGCGCTGGCCGATGCCAGCCCGCTGCAGGGCGAGCCGCTGGCCGAGGTCTTCGTGCAGCTGTTGGGCCTGCCGGTATCGCGCTTTGGCCTCAATGAAATCCTCGACCTGCTGTCCAGCGCACCGCTGGCGACCGCCTCTGGCCTGGATGCGGCGGCCTTCGAACGCCTGCATGCGTGGTTGCAGGCGGCCGGCGCGCGCTGGGGGCTGGATGCCAGGCACCGCCAGCAGCATCAGGCGCCGGCCGACGATGCCTACACCTGGCAGTTCGCGCTGGACCGGCTGCTGCTCGGCCACGCCAGCGGCAGCGATGAGGACATCGGCGGTGTCGCCCCGTGGCCGGAACTGGAAGGCGGCGGCCTGGCCGCGCTGGATGCGCTGATCCGCCTGTTGCGGGTGCTGGCCCGTCACCAGAAGACCCTTGCCGAAGCCCTGAGCCCCAACCAATGGCGTGAACGCCTGCTCGGCCTGTTGAATGCACTGCTGCCTGAAAACCCGAGCGAGCCGTCTGCCGTGCGCGCGCTGGACCGGCTGCGCAAACTGGTCAACGAGTTTGCCGAGGAAGCCAACAAGGCCGGCTTCGATGCGCCGGTGCCGGCCGAAGTGGTGCGTGCGCATTTCGCCTCGGTATTGTCCGAGGCCGATACCCGCGCGCCGCTGCTCACCGGCGGCATCAGCTTCGGCCGCATGGTGCCGATGCGCCTGCTGCCATTCCGGGTGATCTGCGTATTGGGTTTGAATGATGGCGACTTCCCCCGCCGCGACCCGGCCGCCGGCCTGAGCCGGCTTACCGCCGAGCTCGGCACCGAGCGCCGCCGTTATGGCGATCGCTCGCTGCGCGAAGACGACCGCTTCCTGTTCCTGCAGCTGTTCGCCTCCGCCCAGGAAGTGTTCTACCTGAGCTATCTGGGCGCCGATGCCCGCGACGGCAGCGTGCGTGAGCCGTCGGTGCTGGTCAGCGAACTGGTCAATGCGGCGGCCGCCTATCACCAGGATGCCAACGCTGCCCGCAAGCAGCTGGTGGTGCGCCACCCACTGCAACCGTTCGCCCCGGCCGCGTTTGGTGGCGATGGCGAACCGCGACGTTTCAGCTACCGGCGCCAGTGGCACCCGGCCGCCAGTGCGGTCGGCGGCAGCCGTCAGCGCCTGGCACCGTGGTTCGACGGCCCGCTGGACGCACCGCTGCCCAGCGCGCTCAACGACGACAGCCTGTCACTGGACGCACTGCGGCGCTTCCTCAGCGACCCGGCCGGGCAGTTCCTCAGCCAGCGCCTGGGTTTGCGCCTTGCGGGCGAAATCGACGACAGCGAAGACATCGAGCCGCTGCTGGTGCCCGGCGGTGGCCGCCTGCACTCCTCATTGCAGCAGCATGTACTCAGTGCGCTGCTGCAGGGCCGCGAAGCCGGCCTGTACCAGCGCCTGCGTGCCCGCGCTTTGTTGCCATCAGGCGCATTGGGACGGCAACAGTTCGAACGCATGCTCAGCCGCATCCGTCCCTGTGCGGAGGCGTTTTCGCAGTGGTACGACGGCCAGCCGCTGGACTCGCAACGCTACGAAGTGGAGCTGGATGGCGTGCGCCTGCATGGGCGTGTCGATCAAATCCATCCACAGGGGCTGGTGCGCCTGCATGCCGGTGCCGCAGGTGTGGCCTATGTGCTGCGCGGCGGCCTGGATTGGCTGTTGGCCAATGCCGCGGGAACACCGTCGGCGATGCTGCAGTTCCATGACAACGGACAGGCCGGCTATGGCCCGCACCACTTGCCGGAGCTGTCGCCAGAAACCGCACAAACAGCCTTGAAAGCCTTGCTGCAGCTACGTTCCGAAGGCATGCAGCAACCGCTGCTGTTTGCCCCGTACACCGGCTGGGAGGTCTACAACGCTGCCGATGACAAACGTGAAAGCGCCGCCCAGGCGCGTTGGTTCGGCAGCGAACACAGCTGGGGCGAGCGCAATGGCGAAGCCCTGCAACTGGCCCTTCGCGGCCGCGATCCGTTCGCTTCTCCAGCCACTACACACAGGTTTATCCACAACGCCTTGTTGATATTTACCGCCCTGCGCGAGGGCCGCGTATTGCCCGATTTTGACGACGAAACCGATGCTGTCACCGGAGCTGGCGCATGAGCACTGAAGCGCTGCAATCCGATCCCTATCTGCACCTGCCGCTGGATGGCCTGCGCCTGATCGAGGCCAGCGCCGGCACCGGCAAGACCTTCACTCTGGCCACGCTGTTCACCCGCCTGGTGGTGGAGCAGGGCCTGCGCATGGGCCAGATCCTGGCGGTGACCTTTACCGATGCCGCCACCCAGGAGCTGCGCAAACGCATCCGCGAGCGGCTGGAACTGGCCGCGCGCGTGGTCGACAGCAGTCCCGCAGATGACGACAGCCCGGAAACAACGCTCACCCGCGCCATCCTGCAACGCCATCTGCAGCAGGGCAGCGAAAGTGCTGCGCAGCTGGGCCGGCGCCTGCGCATTGCCGCCGAAGAAACCGACCTGGCCTCGATCTTCACCATCCACGGCTTCTGCACGCGGGTGCTGGGCGAATACGCGCTGGAGAGCGGCCACACCTTTGCCGCGCCCGAGCTGCTGGCCAATACCCGCGCGCTGCATGACGAGTTGGCGGCCGACCTGTGGCGCTTGCATGCAGGGCAGGGCGAGCATCTGGAGGCCTTGCTGGGCCTGTGGAAAAGTCCCGATGCCCTGGCCCGCGATCTGCCCGCGTTGGCCGCCGAGCTGCCGCTTTATCCACAGCCACCGCAGACCCTGATCGAAGACACGCGCCCCTTCCGCGACGGCGCCGCGCAGCGTCTTGCCGCCGGCATTGAAGAACATGGCGAGAGCTACCTGCAGCAACTGCGTGGCGCGCTTGATGGCGGCATCCTCAACAAGGCCAGCTACAAAGCCGACTGGATCGAGCCGCTGTTCCAGCAACTGCTGCAGTGGAGCCGCCATCCGGATCCGGGCGCCGAGCTGGATGAGCGGCTGGAGCGGCTGACGCTGGAGGCACTCACCGCCAAGACCAACAAGGCCAAGGCCGGCAGCACCCCGCAATCACCGTTGCAGCCACTGATTGCCGACTACCTGCAGGCACTGGCGCAGGTCACGCAGTGGCAGCGCCAGCAATCGATCGTGCTGCTGCACCAGCTGCGCGGCGAGGTTCGCCAGCGCCTGGCCAAGCTCAAGCAGCTGCGCCGCCAGCAGACCTATGACGATTTGATCGACAACGTCGCCAATGCCCTGCACGGCCCGCATGGCGCGCATCTGGCCGAACGCCTGCGCGCGCAGTACCGCTTTGCGCTGGTTGATGAATTCCAGGACACCGACCCGCGCCAATGGGACATCTTCCGCCGCATCTTCGCCGCGGACGACGAGGCCGCCGCGCTGTTCCTGATCGGCGACCCCAAGCAGGCCATCTACGGCTTCCGTGGCGGCGACGTGCATACCTATCTGCAGGCCAAGGCGCTGGCCGAGGCGGCGCCGGCGCTGGACCGCAACTTCCGCTCGCGCCCCGGCGTGCTGCGCGCGATCCAAGCGCTGTACGACAACGCCGGCCCCGAGGCCTTCCTTGACGAACGCATCCAGTTCGAGCCCGTCCTGCCGGGCAGCAAGCGCAGCGACGCCGACTATCTGTTCGACGGCAAACCCGCCCCTGCGCTGACCCTGCAGCTGATCGCCGCTGATGCCGATGGCAAACCTTTGAAGGCCGATGCCTCGCGCGATGCCGCCACTGCAGCTTGCGTGGCAGATATCCACAGGGTGCTCAGCGCCGCCCGCGAAGGCCGCGCGCTGGTCGATGGCAAACCGGTGCAGCCGGGCGATATCGCCGTGCTGGTGCGTTCGCACAAGGAAGCCTCGCGCGTGCAGCAGGCCTTGGCCGCACTGGGCATTCCCGCAGTAGCCGCCGGCAAGCAGAGCCTGTTTGCCAGCGCCGAAGCCCACGAACTGCGCCTGCTGTTGTTGGCCCTGCTGCAACCGGCCGACGAAGGCCGCCTGCGCGCCGCGTTGGCCACCGTGCTGCTGGGCGAGAGTGCCGCCCGCATCGCCGCGATGGAATACGAAGGCGAACAACAGCGCCTGCACCAGGAGCGCCTGCTGCAATGGCGCGAGCGCTGGCAGCGCGGCGGCGTGCTGGCCCTGCTGTCGGACCTGTGCGCCGAACAGGCCGAGCGCCTGTTGCTGCTGATCGACGGCGAGCGCCGCCTGACCAACTACCTGCAGCTGGCCGAAACCCTGCAGGAAGCCAGCAACCGCAGCATCGGCCTGCACGGCCTGCTGGACTGGCTGCAGACCCAGATCGCCCACGCCGACGAAGGTGACGAAGCGCAGCTGCTGCGACTGGAATCGGACGCGCGCCGTGTGCAGATCATCACCCTGCACAAGAGCAAGGGCCTGGAATACCCGCTGGTCTACCTGCCCTTCGTCGGCATCGCCACCAATGCGCCGGACAGCAGCAACCACCGCACCGTGCACGATGGCGAACAACGCGTGCTGCACTGGAAGATCGACAAGGAAGACCCGGACTGGAAGGTCATCGGCCAACAGGTCAACGCCGATGAAGAAGCCGAAACCGCGCGCCTGCTCTACGTCGGCCTGACCCGCGCCGAGCATGCCTTGTGGATAAGTGGTGGCGCATTGACCGGGCTGGCCAGCTCGCGGCTGGGGCCGATGCTGCAGGGCTTGCCGGCGCATGCCGACATCCAGGTGATAGAACACGACGGCGGCCCGGCGCCGACGCGCTTGCCGCCCGAGCGCGAACAGGCCTTGCCGCCGGTACGCGAGGTTCGCCGCAGCGTGCCGCACGACTGGTGGGTGTACAGCTTCACCCAGCTGGCCCATGCCGAAGGCGGCCACGACACCGCCGCCGCCTCTACCGAAGACAGCGGCGGTGCCGCCGACGAACCGGCGCAGGTCGATGTGGATGCCGAACCGGCCAGCGAGGCCAGCGCCGCACAGCCGGAAGTATTTGATCCGCGTTTTGCCGGCAGCCGCTTCGGCAACGTGCTGCATGCCGCGCTGGAAAACGTCGACTTCGGCGCCTGGCGTGACTGGCAGCCCGGCGATGTGGCACCGGAAGGGCAGGGCGAGATCATCGAGAAAGCCATGCGTGCCGATGGCTACATCGACGAGGAGATCGCCGACGGCGTGGCGCTGCTGACCCAACTGATCGGCCAGACCCTGACCGTGACCCTGCCCGAAGGCGGCGCCCTGCATTCACTGGATGAAGGTGAGCGCCGCGCCGAAATAGAGTTCCACTTCGCCATGCAGCCGACCACGGTGCCGGCACTGCTACGCGTGCTGCACGCACACGGTGTTGTGCGCGGCCGCCATGGCTTTGGCCTGCGCCGCCAGCTGGAAGGGCTGATGACAGGCAAGATCGACCTTACCTACGTCCGCGACGGGCGTTGGTATGTGCTCGACTACAAATCCAACCGCCTGCCCGATTACGCCCTGGCGCAACTGGACGCGGCCATGCGGCATAGCGAATACGACCTGCAGGCGCTGATCTACACCGTGGCCCTGCATCGTTGGTTGCGCTTCCGCATCGGTGCTGGTTACGACTATGCACGTGACTTCGGCGGCATCCGTTATCTGTTCTGCCGCGGCCTGGATGCAACACGCACGCCATCGCCGGGCCTGTACGCGCACAACTTCGCCGCGGAACTGGTGCACGCCGTGGATGAATTGTTTGCCGGTGGCCGCGATGGCCATGCGGCCTTGTTGGCACGACTGGGAGGCGAGGCATGAGCCTGCTGGCCGCATTGAACAAAGCCGGTGCCTTGCGCGCGCTGGATCATGCCCTGGCGCAGAGCCTGCGCCGCCTGGACCCGGAAACGCCGGATGCGGTGCTGGCGGCAGCAGCCTTGGCGTCGCTGGCGGTATCGCAGGGCCACGCCGGCTTTGATCCGACCCAGCCGCAGCGGCTGGTAGACGCCGGTGTGGAATGGCCGGCGGCCGAGCAGTGGATTGTACAGCTGGCGGCATCGAAGTGGATAGCCAGTGCTGTGGATAACAACGCGGCGTCGGAACAGGCGCCGCTGGTCTGGGAAAACGGCTTGCTGTACCTGCGCCGCTATCGTGAGTACGAGCGCCGCTTGGCAACGGGCTTGCAGCGGATCGGGCAGGCACCGGTTGTTGGCGGCGATGTTGCCGGCTTGGCGCAGGTGTTTGCGCGCTTGTTTCCGGGGCAGGCGGCTCCGCAAGACTCACAGACCTCAGCGCAGCTGGATCTCTTCCTTCTCCCGCAAGCGGGAGAAGGTGCCCAAAGGGCGGATGAAGGCAAGCCTTTGGATCACCAAGCAAGAGCCGCAGCCACCGCCCTGCGCCACAACCTGCTGCTGATCACCGGCGGCCCCGGCACCGGCAAGACCACCACCATCACCCGCCTGCTGGTGCTGCTGGCCGCACAGGCGCAGGCGGCAAACCAGCCGGCCCCGCGCGTCGCCCTGGCCGCACCCACCGGCCGCGCTGCCGAACGCATGGCTGAAAGCCTGCGCCACGCCCTGCAGAAGCTGCCGGCCGCCGGTATCGACAGCGCCCTGTGTGAACAACTGCCGAGCACCGGTACTACTTTGCACCGCCTGCTCGGCGTGATCCCGGATTCCCCGCGCTTCCGTCACCACGCCGACAACCCACTGCCCTACGATGTCATCGTGGTCGACGAAGCCTCGATGATCGATCTGCCGCTGATGACAAAACTGGTCGAAGCAATCGCACCGGGCACCCGCCTGGTGCTGCTTGGCGATCCCGACCAGTTGCCGTCGGTGGAAGCCGGCGACGTACTCAGCGCCATCCTGCGTGCCGCCGGTGATGGCCAGCGCAGCAATGCCGCAGATGCCCAAGCCCTGCGTGCATTGCTGGGCGAACTGCCGGGCGAGGCGATAGAAACCAAGCCTTCCGACTTCGTCGGTGCCCGCGTGCAACTGCAGCGCGGCTACCGCCAGAGCGAAGCCCTGCAGCTGGCGCCACTGGCCAATGCCATGCGCGACGGCGACGCGGAGCAGGCATTGGCCTTGCTGCGCGAGGCGCAACTGGCCGGCGTGCATTTCCACGAAGGCGATGTCGATCCACTGCAGGCCTGGCGCGAGCCGCTGCAGCAGTACTGGCAGTCACTGGCCGATGCCGCCAGCCCGGCCGATGCCTTGGCCCTGGCCGGCCGCATGCGCCTGCTCACCGCGGTGCGCGAAGGCCCGCAGGGCGCGCGCGGGCTCAACGCCCGCATCGAAGACCTGCTGGCTGGCAACCGCGGCCGCGCGCTGGGCCCGGGCTGGTTCAACGGCCGGCTGCTGATCATTGGCGAGAACAGCTACCGCCACCGTCTGTTCAATGGCGATGTCGGCATCTGCCTGCGTGACGGGAGTGGCATCACCGCCTGGTTCCCCGGCGACGACCCGGCCAACCCGCGCGCCTTCCACCCGGCGGCATTGCCGCTGCACGAGAGCGCCTTCGCGATGACCGTGCACAAGGCGCAGGGCTCGGAGTTCGACCAGGTCTGGCTGCAGCTGCCACGCCGCGACAACCGCGTGCTCAGTCGCGAGCTGCTGTACACCGGCATCACCCGCGCACGAAATGGCTTGCATCTGGCCGGTAGCGCCGAGGTTATCGAAGCGGCGCTGGCCCGCCATGCCAGCCGCTGGTCGGGCTTGGCGCAGCGCTTGGCGCCCGCTCTTTTGCAGTAGGCGAAGGGCAGTGCCTGGGAGCGGCAGCGTTCTGCACCCGATGTAGCCCGGGTAAGCGCAGCGCACCCGGGGAAGAGTGATCGGGAGGTCTTTCGGCCTTCCAGCCAACAGCCCCGGGTGCGCTGCGCTTACCCGGGCTACGGTGCTGTCAGTCCGCGCAAAGAGCACCCCTCCCCAACCCTCCCCTTGGCTGCGCCAAAGGGAGGGGGCAGAAGCGCTTGTCTCCCTCCCTTGCGCCGAAAGGGGAGGGGTGTTTGAAAGCCTTTGCTTTCCCCAACAGTCCCGCCTAAAAAGACCCGACAAACGAATACGCAAGGAAGCACATGAAAACCCAGACCATCACCGCATTGCTGCTCCTGGCCCTGACCGGCTGCAACAAGGACGCGCCCGCCACCGCCACGCCTGCGTCCGCCCCGGCAACGGCCAGCAGCAGCGAGCAGGACATCGCTTCCGCCCGCGCCTTCCTCAGCCACATCTACGCCGGCTATCACCCCGACGCCGGTCTGGAGGCGATCCTGCCCGATGAAGACATCTACGCGCCGGTGCTGCTGGCGGCGATGGACGCAAACAGCGACGCCTATGCGGGCGAAGTGGGCTATCTGGACAATGATCCGCTCTGCGACTGTCAGGACAGCGCGCAGGACCTGCGCCAGCTCACGTTCGACATCCAGCCATTGGCAGACGGCCAGCTGCGCGCCAGCACCCGGTTCGCTGACCCCGAGCATCCCCTGGACCTGCAGTTGACCCTGCAGCGCCAAGGCAGCAGCTGGCGGGTTGCCGATATCGCCACACCCAGCGTGCCCAGCCTGCTGCAGGCATTGCAGCGCGATACCGCAATGGCGACGAAAAGCGCCAAGCCTTGAGGTGAAGTGTTCGCAGCAGGGCTTTTCAGCGACGTTCCTGTAGTTGAGCGTGCTTGAACCCTTGGGGTGGGGGTCTCTGATGGTGTACCTGTTTCGCGGCTTCCGCCGCTCCCACAAGAAGCGGTGTGCTCGTCGACGTAGCTTGAGCCACGGACTGCCCTGTGTGGGAGCGGCGTAAGCCGCGAAGCTGACTGTGCTTGGTCGCTTGGGAGCCCTGCTATCTGGCGGTGTATCTGCTTCGCGGCTTACGCCGCTCCTACAAAAAAATCCGATGCCAGAGATCTGGCATCGGATTTCGGTTGACGCGCTCAGCCACGTAGCCCGGGTAAGCGCAGCGCACCCGGGGATCAGGGATCTGGAAGTCTTTCAGATTGTCAGCCAACAAGCCCCGGGTGCGCTGCGCTTACCCGGGCTACGGCAATCCGCCATAAGCGAGCCGGAGCGGCAGAAAGACAAACCCCGGCATCGTGGCCGGGGTTTGTGTTTGCCACAGCCGATGGCGGCTTACTTCCGCTCAGGCAGCGCGTAGGCAATCAGGTAGTCGCCGACATCCGGCGAATGGCTGGCGCCGCCGGCCGAGATCACCACGTACTGCTTGCCGGTCTTCGGCGACACATAGACCAGCGGCGCGGCCACCGCGCCTACCGGCAGACGCACCTTCCACACTTCCTTGCCGGTGTCCGCGTCCAGTGCACGCAGGTAGTAGTCCTGGCTGCCGGCGAAGAACACCAGGCCCGATGCGGTGGAGGTGGGGCCGCCCAGGGTCGGCATGCCGATCGGCATCGGCAGATGGGTCTTGATGCCCAGCGGGCCGGTGTCCTGCACGGTGCCCAGCGGTACCTGCCAGACCAGCTGCTTGCTGGTCAGGTCGATCGCGCTCATGGTGCCGAACGGCGGGGTCGGGCAGGGCACGCCCAGCGGCGACTGCAGGATATCGATCTTGACGCCGCCATAGGGGCCGGCCAGCTGCGGACGGATGGTGCCCATGAAGCCCGGCACTTCGTCGGTGGAGATCTTGTACTTCTTGGCTTCCTCACGGGTCACCAGCGACATCCGCAACGCCATGCGCATGTCGTTGACGAACATCAGGTTGCGCGTTTCATCAATCGAGATGCCGCCCCAGTTCATGCCGCCCAGCAGGCTTGGCCATTCGATGTAGGGCTGCTCGGTGGGCGGGGTGAACATGCCCTGGTAGTGCGAGTCCTTGAACTTGATGCGGCAGTAGAGCTGGTCGAACGGGCTTACGCCCCACATCGAACTCTCAGTCAGCGGCTCGGCACCGATCACCGGCATGCCCACCGACAGCGGCTGGGTCGGCGACAGACGCTCGCCCTGGGCCTGCGGGCTGGTCGGCACCGGGGTTTCCTTGACCTCGGTGACGAAGGCGCCGGTGCGGCGGTCCATCGCGAAGATGTGGCCGGTCTTGGTGGTCTGGATCAACGCCGGCACCTTCTGGCCCTGCGCGTTGCTCACGTCGTACAGCACTGGCTGCGAGGGCACGTCGTAGTCCCACACATCGTGGTGCACCAGCTGCTGGCTCCAGCGCAGCTTGCCGGTGCTGGCATCCAGCGCCACCACCGAGGAGCCGAACTTCTCCTTCACCGCATTGCGCTCACCGCCCCAGTAATCGGGCGGGCCGTTGCCGGTGGGCAGGTAGACCAGGTTCAGTTCGTGGTCGTAGGTGGGGATGGTCCACACATTGGGGGTGGCCAGCTCGAACTCCTGCCCGGGCTGGGCCAGGTCATCGGGCTTGCCCACGTCCCAGGCCCAGGCCAGCGTGCCGTCGCGCACGTCGAACGCGCGCACCACGCCGGAGGGCTCACCATCCATGATGTCGCGTACCCAGCCGCCGATCACCGCCAGATGGCCCATCACCACCGGGATCGAGGTCGGGTGGTAGCGCTTGCTGTCCTCGGTAGGGCCCATCTGCGGCTTTAGGTCGACATAGCCGTCGCTGCCGAAGCCCGGGCACAGGCTGCCGGTCCGCGCATCAAGCGCAAACAGGCGGGCGTCCACGGTGGAGACCAGGATGCGCTGGCGGCACACCGTATCGGTGTAGGCGGCCTTGGCGGCGGCCTCCAGGCTGCGGTCCTTGTCGATGTCGTAGTAGCCCACGCCACGGCAGGTCACGTGCTCAGCGGTGCGGGCCTTGGGGTCGAAGCTCCAGATCGCCTTGCCGGTGTCGCCGTCAATGGCGGCCACCTTGTTCTCGGGGGTGCAGGAGTACAGGGTGGCGCCGATCTGCAGGGGGGTGTTCTCGTCCACGCCTACCGAGGTGCGGCGGCCGGTGTGGTAGGTCCACGCCACCTGCAGCTGGTCCACGTTGTCGCGGGTGATCTGCGCGTACGGGGCAAAGCGGGTGCCGGCGGCATTGCGGCCGAAGAACTCCCAGTTGTCCGGATTGCCGTCACTGGGCTTGGCGGCAGCAGGGTTGCCGCTCAGCGCCACCGGATTGGACAGCCCGCCGTGCGGGAAGAAGCCGGCAACCAGCGTTGCCAGCAAGGCCGCGAAGGTGACCAGCGCGCCGCCATTGCGCCAGCGGCGGGCGGCGTTGCCGGTACCGGGGTAGCCCGCGCTGGACAACAGCGTCAGCATCAGCAGCAGGGCCGGCACCACCAGCCGTGGCAGCAGCTCCCAGTAGCCCAGCTTGGGGGCATCGAACAGCGCCCAGACCAGGGTGGCGGCAAACACCAGCAGCGACGCCGTCGCGGTCAGGCGCGAGCGTCGCAGCACCAGCACCGTCAGTACCAGGTAGGCCAAGCCGGCCAGCAGGTAATACCAGGAGCCGCCCAGGCTCAGCAGGCGGATGCCGCCGGTCAGCAGGGCCAGGCCCGACAGCAGCAGTACCAGGGCCAGTAGGAGGCGGGGCAGGGAGCGCAGCAGGCTGCCGCGCGGTGATCCAGATTGGTCGACCATGACTTGTCTCACTCGGGGGACGGGATCAGGGAAAGAGCGGCATTGCCCCCGGCAGGGCTGGCCTGCGGGGCGGAAGGACGCTGTATGGGGAATCCCCTTCCGTCATGGAGACGGACCGATCTTTCGGTGAGTGCGACATATGTTGCGCCGCACAAACGAAATGGTGCCTGAGTGGTGGTCGAGAAACGGTGATGCCGCAACCTTGCCGCCAGCAGCTCCCCGGCGGCGTCGCGCGCCAAGCTGAATGAGCCGGCAGCCAATCCTCGCGCGCCCGAAAATAACCCTTTTCAAAACAGTCACTTATTTCGCTGATTGAAGACGTGCGCGGCTGCGCTCCGGCCCCCTCCATGCCCTCCACACCCCCGGCTGGTAGCATGTCCACCCCGTAATCCAAGCGCAGTTCTGTAATGGCCGATTCCAAGAACCCCTCCGTCACCCAGGCCCAGGCCGAAGAGGCCGTGCGCACCCTGCTGCGCTGGGCCGGTGAAGATCCCGCCCGCGAAGGCCTGCTCGACACCCCGCGCCGGGTAGCAGAGGCCTATGGCGACTGGTTCAAGGGCTACAACGAGGACCCGCGCGAGTATCTGGCGCGTACCTTCGAGGAAGTGGCCGGCTACGACGAAATGATCGTGCTGCGCGACATCGAATACGAAAGCCATTGCGAGCACCACATGGCACCGATCATCGGTCGCGTTCATGTCGGCTATATCCCCAATGGCCGCGTGGTCGGCATCTCCAAGCTGGCGCGTGTGGTCGAGGCCTATGCGCGCCGCTTCCAGGTGCAGGAAAAGATGACCGCGCAGATCGCCGACGTCATCCAGGACGTACTGCAGCCGATGGGCGTGGGCATCGTGGTGGAAGGCGCGCATGAGTGCATGACCACCCGTGGCATCCACAAGCGTGGCGTCAGCATGGTCACCTCGCGCATGCGCGGTACCTTCCATGATGACGCGCGTACCCGCGCCGAGTTCCTGCGTTTCATCGAAGTCGGCCACGCCCGACGCTGAACCCAGGGAACGCGCGCGCTCGATGAAGTACCGCCAACGTATCGCCGGCTACCAGCGTCTGCGCGAGCAGCCGCTATGGAAACTGCTGGCCTCCGACCGTGCCCCGGTATTGGTGGGCCTGTTGCAGGGCCTGCTGCTGGAAGCCGACCGCCGCATTCCCGGCTCCATCCTCGCCGAGCGCCTGCAGCAGCAGCTGGACGCGCTCAACGGCGAGGAGCTCGAGCGCGAACTGCCGCGCACCGCGCCGGCTTACATCGCCTACTGGCTGGCCCAGGGCTGGCTGGTGCGGCGCCTGCCTGAGGGCGCGGCCGAAGAAGAGTACGAGCTGTCGCGGCAGGCGGTGCAGGCCATCCGCTTCATCGCCGGCATCGAGCACAACGCCAGCCTGGCCACCGAAAGCCGCCTGGCGATGGTGATGCAGCAGATCTCGCAACTGGCCCAGCAGACCGAGGCCGATCCGGAAGCGCGGCTGGCCGCGCTCAAGGCCGAGCGCGACCGCATCGATGCCGAGATCGCCCAGGTCGCCACCGGCAAGGTCAGCGCCCTGGATGGCAAGCGCGCGCTGGAGCGCACCCGCGACGTGATCCGCCTGGCCGATGACCTGGCCGAGGATTTCCGCCGCGTGCGCGATGACTTCGAACAGCTCAACCGCCGCTTCCGCGAGCGCATCATCGATGACGAAGGCGCGCGTGGCGATGTGCTCGACCGCCTGTTCAACGGCGTCGACGTGATTGGCGAATCCGATGCCGGGCGCAGCTTCCAGGCGTTCTGGGACCTGTTGAACGATCCGCAGCGCAGCGCCGAACTCGATGTCGCGCTGGACACCGTGCTCAACCGCGGCTTCACCCGCAAGCTGGACCGCAACGAGCGCAACTTCCTGCGCAACTTCACCAGCACCCTGCTCGAACGTGGCGGCCAGGTGCATGAGGTGATGCAGCATTTCGCCCGCAGCCTGCGTGGTTTCGTGCAGAGCCGCGGCTACCTGGAGCAGCGCCGGCTCAACCAGCTGCTCAAGCAGGCGCAGGGCCAGGCCTTGCTGCTGCGCGAAGAGGTGCGGCCGACAGCGCCCACCGGCTTCGTGTTGCCGCTGTCGTCGGCGCGCATCCGGTCGATCGGCCAATGGCGCCTGCACGACCCGCGCACGCATCAGGTCGACACGTCCATCTATTACGCCGAAGCGGCCGAGATCAGCCTCGACAGCGTCGGTGATCTGGTCGCGCAGTCGGAAATCGACGTGCGCACGCTGAAAGACAATCTCTTCATGCTGCTGGGTTCACGCCCGCGCCTGAGCATCTCGCAGGTATTGCGCGAGCGGCCGGCGCGGCAGGGCCTGGGCAGCGTCATCGGCTATCTCTCCATCGGCACCCGCCATGGCAAGGTGATGACCGACCAACTGGAAACCGTGGAATGGACCGGCGGTGACGGCGTGGTGCGTCGCGCCCGCGTGCCGCTGATCTGGTTCCTCAAGGAAAGACGCGATGAACTGGTCTGAGACCGAAACCGAAAACGACATCGAGGCAACGCCGGCGCCGGCCGCACCGGTACTGAGCGGCGGCGCCTTGTTCGTCGGCGACAGTGGCCGCCTGCCGGTCGATGCGCGACGCGCGCTGTGCCTGCTGCTGGCCGGCCCCAGCGTCGACGCGCAGCGCCAGCCGGCGCAATGGGCGGCCCTGTTGCGCAATGAAGACGAAGTACGCAGCCTGCTGTGCGAACTGTTCCTGGAGCTGGTGCTGGACCGCGATGGCGGCGTGGCCTTCACTCGTCAGTTCGACACCGCCGAACTGGACTCGCCCAACCTGCTGCGCGCCGCACCGCTGACCTTCATCGAGTCGGTGCTGCTGTTGTTCCTGCGCCAGCAGCTGGCCGAAGCCGATACCCGCGGCGAACGCGCGGTGGTGGCCGAGTTCCAGCTGGTGGAGGCGATGAGCATCTACCAGAAGAACGTGTCCACCGACCAGGCCGGTTACGGCAAGCGCGTGGCCGCCGCCATCGCCAAGCTGCGCGAGAACCAGCTGCTGTCCAAGCTGCGCGGCAGCGAAGACCGCTACGAAGTGTCGCCGGCATTGAAGCTGCTGTTCTCGGCCGAGGACGTGCAGGTGCTGGTCGAGGCCTACCGCCAGCTGCGCGACGGCGATGCTGTCGCTGACGCGGTGGACGACGAAGAAATGACCAGCGGCACCGCCGCCGAATGATGCCTGGCACCCACGCCACGCTGACCAGAATGACCACCGCCGCGCGCCGCGTGGCGGCTGAAGGATGAGCCGTATGGAAACCACTTCCCACACCCTGCTTCCCACTGCCGCGTTGTTCAACGACCCGGCCAGCGATGCACGCGCGAACCAGTTCCGCATGCGCCGCCTGCAGGTGCTCAACTGGGGCACGTTCTCGGGCCTGACCGAAGTGCCCATCGCCGAGCGCGGCTTCCTGTTCGTCGGCCGCTCCGGCTCGGGCAAGTCCACCCTGCTCGACGGCATGAGCGCGCTGCTGACGCCGCCGAGCATCGTCGACTTCAACGCCGCCGCGCGCGAAGCCGAACGCTCCGGCCGCGACCGTTCGCTGGTGTCCTATGTGCGTGGCGCCTGGGCCGACCAGCAGGACAGCGAGTCGGGCGAGATCGCCACCCAGTACCTGCGCAAGGGCGCCACCTGGAGCGCCCTGGCGCTGGAATACCACACCGCCCGCGGCGACGCGGTGTCGATCGTGCGCCTGTTCTGGATTGCCGGCTCCGGCACCTCGGCCAATGACGTGCGCAAGCACTACATGGTGATACCGCGTCGTTTCGACCTGGCCAAGGAAATGGAAGGCTTCGACCTGGACCTGCGCAAGCTGCGCGGCCGCCTGGGCGAGGACGTCGGCCACTTCGACAGCTTCACCGGTTATGCCGAGCGCTTCCGCCACCTGCTGGGCATCGGCAACGACATGGCGCTGCGTCTGCTGCACAAGACCCAGTCGGCCAAGAACCTGGGCGACCTCAACGGCTTCCTGCGTGGCTTCATGCTGGAAGAACCGCGCACCTTCGAAGCGGCCGACCGCCTGGTTGAAGACTTTGCCGAACTCGATGGTGCCCACCACGCCGTGGTCACCGCGCGCCGCCAGGTCGAGACGCTGACCCCGGCGCGTGATTTCCACCAGGACCTGATGACCCTGCGCAAGGGTGTGGCGACGCTGCGCGACCTGCAGATCGGCATCGACGGCTTCCGCGAAGAGAAGCGCCTGGAGCTGGTCAACGAGCGCCTGAAAGAAGTGGAGATGCTCGACCGCGGCCTGATGGGCGAGGAAGGGCAGCGCCGGCAATCGCTGGACAACCACGAACAGAAGCTGGTCGAGCTGGAACGCCAGCAGCGCGAGCAGGGCGGTGAGCGAATCGAGGAACTCGAACGCGAGCGCATCCGCGTCGAGCGCGAAGTCGAAGAACGCAGCCGCCGCCGCAAGCAGCTGGAAGGCGCCTGCCGCCAGCTCGGCATGGCCCTGGCCGATACCGCCAGCGGCTTCTCCGAACAGGTGGAACAAGCGCGTGCACTGATCGACGGCACCAAGTCCGGCGCCGGCACGGTCGACGATGCCATTGCCGAGCGCATGGCCGAACGCCGCGATGACGAAAAGCGCTTTGCCGCATTGCGGGTGGAACTGGAATCGCTGAAGGCGGCCCCCAGCTCGATCCCGGCGCCGCTGCAGCAGCTGCGCATGCGTTTGTGCGACGACACCGGCCTGTCCGAATCGGCGCTGCCCTTTGTCGGCGAACTGATCCAGGTCCGCGAAGACCAGATCGGCTGGCGCGGCGCCATCGAGCGCGTGCTGCACGGCTTCGCGCAGTCGCTGCTGGTCGACGAGAAGAACCACCAGCAGGTAGCCGAGTGGGCCAACCGTACCCACCTAGGCACCAAGCTGGTCTACTTCCGCATCCGCGACAACGAGCTGCTGCATGCGCGTGAGCCGGAGAAGCGTTCGCTGATCCACAAGCTGCAGCTGCGCGACCATCCCTATGGCGACTGGGTCTACAACGAGCTGCAGCGCCGCTTTGACTACACCTGCGTGGAAAACGCCGGCCAGCTGCGCAGTGAAGACCGCGCGATCACCCGCGAAGGCCAGATCAAGCACCCGGGCGACCGCTACGAGAAGGATGACCGTCACGCGGTCAATGATCGCAAGCGCTGGATGCTGGGCCACGACAACCGCGACAAGCGCCGTGTGTTCGAACGCGAAGGCCAGGAGCTGGCGCAGCGCATCGCGCGCAGCGAAGCCGACGTGGCGATGCTGCGCAAGCAGCGCGAAAGTGGCCATGAAAAGCAGTTGGCCGCGCACTCGCTGATCGAGCGTGAGTGGGACGAGATCGATGTCGGCCCGCGCCTGCAGCGGCTGACCGATATCGACGAGCAGCTGCTGGACCTGCGCGAAGGCGACAGCGCCCTGGCCCGCATCGGCCAGCAGATTGAATTGACCCGCGGCCTGCGCGACCAGGGCAAGCGCACCTACGAAGACGTGCGTCTGGAACGCGCGCAGTTCTCGCGTGAGCGCGTGCGCCTGGAGCAGCAGCGTGACAACGGCCAGTCACGCGTTTCCAGCGCGCCCCTGACCGAGTTGCAGCGCGAAGGCCTGGAAGCACGCCTGCAGATCCTGCCGGGCTTGAACCTGGAAACCCTGGAAAGCCACTTCCGGGTGATCGAGCGTGGCCTGGCCGAAGAACTCGGCAGCAGCCAGGGCCGCGATGCCAAGCTGACCCAGCACCTGCTGGACTGCTTCCGCAAATACACCCAGCAGTGGCCAGAAGACTCCGGTGACTTCACCGTGTCGCTGACCAGTGCCGACGATTTCCTCGCCCGCCTGACGCGCCTGGAAAGCGATGGCCTGCCGCGCCACGAAGGCCGCTTCTTCGAACTGCTGCAGACCCAGAGCAAGAACAACCTGCTGGCCCTGCAGCGGCACACCGCTGAAGCGCACAAGGCGATCAAGCAGCGCATGGACGAGGTCAACGCCTCGTTGGAGCAGGTGGCGTTCAACCGCGGCACCGTGCTGGCCATTGACGTGCACGACCGGCGCCTGCCGGAAGTGCAGGATTTCCAGCTGCAGCTGCGCGCGGTACTGACCCACCAGCAGACCGAAGACCGCTCGCTGGCCGAGTCGCAGTTCAATGTACTGCGTGACCTGGTGCGCCGCCTCGGTGCCCAGGAGCCGGAGCTGCGCCGCTGGCGCGAGCAGGTACTGGACGTGCGCCTGCATGTGGAGTTCATCGGTGTCGAGCTGGATGCCGAAACCCGCGAGCAGGTGGAAATCTATCGCAGCGGCGCCGGCAAATCCGGTGGCCAGCGGCAGAAGCTGGCGACGACCTGTCTGGCCGCCGCCCTGCGCTACCAGCTCGGTGGCGAAGACGGCGAACTGCCGCGTTACGCCGCAGTGGTGCTGGACGAAGCCTTCGACAAGGCCGACAACGAGTTCACCGCGCTGGCGATGAACATCTTCGAGAACTTCGGTTTCCAGATGGTGGTGGCCACCCCGTTGAAGTCGGTGATGACGCTGGAACCGTTCATCGGCGGCGCCTGCTTCGTCGAGATCAGCGGCCGCCACGACTCGGGCGTACTGCTGATCGAGTACGACGACGAAGGCAATCGCCTGAAGCTGCCGGCGCGCGCGCGCGGTGCGATGGCCCAGGCCAGCGTTGAGGACGTAGTGGAGGTGCAGGTTACTGCTGACGCAGTGGCTGCGCCGAGTGAAGTGGTCGAGGCTGAGCTTGAATCGCCGGTGGTTGAAGCTTCGATCGAAGTGGAAGCGGCCGCCAAGCCGGCTGCGAAGAAAGCCGCGAAGAAGTCTTCGACGAAGAAGAACATTCCGGCCTGACAGCCAGGGCAGCCCTGAAACCCAGGGCACCGAGGCTTTCCCTTCCCCCGCAAGCGGGGGAAGGTGCCCGAAGGGCGGAAGGGGGCACAGCTTGTGATCTTGCTCTGGCTTTTGCTCAAAGCCAAAGCCAAAGCCAAAGCACCCCTCCCCAACCCTCCCCTATGCTGCGCATAAGGGAGGGGGCAGTGCACGGCGGCTGCCGCAGCAGTAGCAATGAAGGCTCATCAGCAATGAAGCGCCATCCCTTCTCCCGCCTGCGGGGGAAGGTGCCCGAAGGGCGGATGGGGGGCGCTTGTGATCTTGCTTTGGCTTTAGCTCCAAGCCAAAGCCAAAGCCAAAGCCAAAGCATCCCTCCCCAACCCTCCCCTATGCTGCGCATAAGGGAGGGGGCAGTGGACGGCGGCTGCTGCAGCAGTAGCAATGAAGGCTCATCAGCAATGAAGCGTCATCCCTTCTCCCGCTTGCGGGGGAAGGTGCCCGAAGGGCGGATGGGGCGCTTGTGATCCTGCTTTGGCTTTCGCCTAAAGCAAAAGCCCCAAACCGTTCCCCTCGGCCTTTGATCAAAAGAACGGAAGCAGAGCAAGTCAATGCGCACATGAAGATGCGTAGCGCAAAGCGCGCACCGCACTTGCTACCCTTGAACCAACCAAGAACACGCGCAACGGAGATCAGCATGCATTACGTCGAAATCATCACCGCCCTGGTGGTGGTGCAATACCTGTTCTTCATCTTCCTGGTCGGTCGCGCGCGCGGCCGCTACGGCGTCAAGGCACCGGCTGTCACCGGCCATGAAGGCTTCGAGCGCATGTACCGGGTGCAGATGAACACCCTGGAGCTGATGGTTGCGTTGGTGCCGTCCCTGCTCATCGCCGCGCGCTTCTGGCCTGCGGAGTGGGTCGCGGCAATCGGTGCGGTCTACCTGGTCGGTCGCTTCATCTACTGGCGCGCCTATGTCGGCAATCCGTCCAGCCGGGGACTTGGCTTCGGCCTGTCGATGCTGCCAGTGCTGGCATTGCTGCTAATGGCCCTGGCCGGCGCGATCCTGCGCTGAGCAAACGCTCACCGATTTGTGGGAGCGGCGTCAGCCGCGAAGCCGGGGAAAAAGAAACCGCCAGACAGCCCTGCAATTGCAGCTGCATCTGGCGGTTCTGTTTTTACAAGTTTCACGGCGCACGCCGTTCCCACAAAAACAAGAAAACCAAGGGAGCCCTGCGGCTCCCTTGGCCGTCATGCAACTCAGAAATCCAGGCTGAGCTTGGCGTAGGTGTAGCGGCCGGGCAGGTCATAGGTGCCCGGGTCATAGCCATTGAGCGTGCAGCTCAGGCAGATCGGCGGGTTCTTGTCGAAGACGTTGTTGACGCCCACGGCGAGCTTCACGCCCTTCATCCATGCATCGGTGCGCCAACTGATCTGTGCATCGTGGTAGGTGGTGGCGCCAAGCCAATGCTGGTCGGCGACACTGTCGGTGCAGATCGCAAAGCCATTGGCACCGGCGCAGCTTTCGCGCAGGCGGTCGATGTAACGCATGGTCCAGTTGACGTTCCAGTTCTGGTAATCCCAGTTGGTGGTGAACGTCGAGCTCCATTCCGGGATGGCGCTGTCGCTGACTTCGATGCCCGGGCCCTTCGGTTCGGCCTGGCCGGATTCATTGATCAGCTCGTAGCGGGTGACCCAGGTCGCCTTCCAGTCGAAGCCGAGCTGGCCCCAGCCGGTTTCCGGCAGCAGCCAATGCGCATTGAAATCCCAACCGCTGGTGTTGATCGTGCCCAGGTTGGCGAGGATGTCCTCGAAGCGGATGATCTGGCCGCGGTCGTTGCGGGTATAGCTTGCGCAGGCGAAGGCATCGCGGCTGTCGATGCAGCGGTCCATGATCGACTGTGCGTCCGGTGCCTGGATCGCCTTGTCGATGGTGTGGCGGTAGAAGGTCACGCCCAAGTCCAGCTTGCTGGCCCAGCTGCTGTCCTCGGCCCAGCTCGGGCTCCACACCGCGCCGGCCATGAACGAGCGGCTTTCTTCCGGTTCCAGCTTGCGGTTGCCGGCGGTCACCACCGAGATCTGCGGGTTGGCCTGCTCGTAACCCGGCGGTACACCGTCGGCGACGCACTTGGGCGTGGTCGAAGCGGCGTTGTTGCAGGGGTCGACGATGGTGGCGTCGAAGCGGCTCAACGTGCCGTACAGCTCACCGATCGATGGTGCACGGAAGCCCTGCGCGAACGACATGCGCAGCAGCAGTTCATCGGCCGGTTGCCAGCGCAGGCCGATCTTGCCGGTGCCGGTGCCGCCGAAGGTGGAGTAATCCGAGTAACGGCCGGCAATGCTCAGGTCCAGGCTCTTGCCCCAGAAGCCTTCGCGCGCCAGCGGCACGTCGAATTCCACATAACCTTCCTTCACCGAATAGCTGCCGACGGTCACGCCCGAGGGCACGCCGTTGTACTCGCCGGCAATGGTGATCGGATCAGGATGGTATTCGCCTTTGTAGCGGCGCCACTCGGCACCGGCGGCGAAGGACAGCGGCCCGGCCCAGATATCGAACAGCTCGCCGGTGATGTTCGCCGAGCCCAGTGACAACGTGTTCTTGCTGCGGTCGCGCACGATCGGCGAGATCCACCCCAGCATTTCCTTGGTGATGGTGCCGGGGCCGCCGAACAGGTTCAGCGGCACGCAGCCGGCAATCGCCGCACAGGCGGCCGGGTCACCCAGCGCCTGGTTGATGTGCTTGATGTTGTAGCTGCCGGTATTGGCCTGGGTGGCCTTGCTCTCACTGGACATCACGTTGATGTCCCAGTTCCAGGTGCGCTGGTTGACCTCGAACACGCCATCCAGCCCGCCGGCCGCGTACCAGGTTTTGACGTCCTGCTCGTAGCGGCGCGGGCCGCCTTCGACCGGTCGCCGGCCGAGCAGGAACAGGTTCGGGTTGGCCCCCATCGTGGTCAGGTCGAAGCCGAAGGGGTTGTAGGGGTTGTTGGCCGAAATGACGAGCCTGGTTTCGGCCCAGTCGTTGTACACACCGGCATCGGTGCCGAGGAAGATCGGCTCCGGCGCGGCCTGGTTGGCCGATTCCCGCTCGCTGTACAGGCCGCGGAACCAGCCGCTGACATTCGGGCTGAACTCGAACCGCACCTGGCCGAACACCGACTTGCGCTCGTTCGGGGTCAGCAGCAGGTTGTAGGGGGCGAAGTTGAAACGGTTGGCGGTGCCGAATTGGATGAAATCATTGGGGAAACCGGCCGCGCCGCCAAAGCTGGCGCCGTTGGGCAAGGTGATGTTGCAGGTTGCCGAGCCTGGAATGGGATTGCCGGCAGCGTCCTTTCCGAGCGGGCAGAGGCCGCCGTAGGTGTTGTTGCCATCCGGCGGTGCGAATACCGTGCGGCCGCCGGGCGTGGCCGAGCTGCCGTTGGCCAGCCCGGTGCCGGGCACCGGTTCGGTGGCCCACTTGTATTCGGACGAACCGATTTCCTTCTGCTTGAACCACGACGCGCCCACGATCCACTGCGCGCGCTCGCTGCTGCCGCCAAAGCTCAGGTCGATGCTGGTGGTGTCGCCGCCCTTGAGGTTGTAGTCGCCGTACTGCACCTCGACGTGGCCGCCTTCGGCACCCTTCTTGGTGATGATGTTGACCACGCCGGCGATGGCGTCGGAGCCATAGATCGAGGAGGCGCCGTCTTCCAGCACTTCGATGCGATCGACGATCGCCAGCGGGATGGTGTTCAAGTCCACTGACGAGCCCACGCCCGAGCCGGAGGACTCGTTGACCCAGCGGATGCCGTCCACCAGCACCAGCACGCGCTTGGGCCCGAGATGGCGCAGGTCCACCGTTGCCGCGCCGGCGCCGACACCGCCGCCATCGGGCGGAAAGCCGAAGTTGCCGCTGGAGTTGAGCTTGGTGCTCAGCGAGGCGCCGCTGGCGGTGAGGTGCTGCACCACGTCGGCGACCGAGCTGTAACCGGTGCGCTCGATGGCTTCGCGGGTGAGTACCTGGACCGGAACCTGGGTTTCCAGCTCGGCTTTCTTGATGCGGGTACCGGTGACCTGGATGCTGTCCAGGGTCTTGGGGGTGCTGTCCGGCGCCTGTTGGGCGAGGGCCGCGCCGGGCAGCAGGCACAACAGCGACAAACGGACAGCGCAGCTGAGGCGGCGCGGGCGTAGCGGTAACAACGTCATCGGAATGCTCCTGGTGATTGCCGGACTACGTGCCCGCCACCATGACGGGCGTAGCCGATTTGTAAGCAATTCGTTAGGTGCAGACAAGCGGAGACGTCTCAACCCGAGCCGTAAACCACACAATGGAACCGCTGTTACATCAGTTCATCGTGATGAATAGCCACCATCCACCAAGTGGTAGCTCCCGGTAATGAACGATGCTTTGTCTGACAACAGGAAGCACGTCAGTGCTGCAACCTCCTCGGCCGTGCCCAGCCGCCCGGCCGGGTGCAGCGCCACCAGCCCGGCGTAGGCGCGGTCGTCCATGCTCTGCAGCAGCGGCGTGTCGATGAAGCCCGGGCCCACGGCATTGATGCGCAGGCCGCGCGCGGAATATTCCAGCGCCGCGCTCTTGGTCATGCCCACCAGCGCATGCTTTGCCGCCACGTAGGCCGCCGCGCCGGCCCAGCCATTGGTGCCCAGGATCGAGGCCATGTTGACCACCGCGCCGCCGCCACTGGCGAGGATGGCCGGGATTTCGTACTTCATCGAATAGAACACGCCGTGCAGGTTGACCCCGAGCACACGGTGCCATTCTTCCAGTGGGTAGTCGGCGGTCTGCAGGCTGGCGCCGCTGATGCCGGCGTTGTTGACCGCCAGGTGCAGGCCGCCGAAGCGGTCCTTGCAGGCAGTGACCATATGCCGCACCGCATCCGGGTCGCTCACATCCACCTGCAGCGCCTGCACCCGCTCACCCAGCGCCATGGCCACCGCGGTTGCCGCGTTGCCATCGATATCGGCGGCCAGCACCTGCGCGCCACCGGCGGCCAGTTGCCGCACCACCGCCTCACCAATACCGGACGCGGCACCGGTGACCAAGGCGATGCGCCCGGCAAAATCGTGTTGCATGGCCGTACTCCCGAACTGCGGCATTGCCGCGACCGGTACAGCCTGCGGGTTTGGCATGGCCACCGCATTGCGCCAGATCAAGCAGCGCCTTCATGCCGGCGCGCTGTGCTGCCCGGGGCGGCTGTGCAGCGGCAGGAAGTCGGCCAAGGCACTGGCCGACATCGGCTTTCCGAAGAAATAGCCCTGGCCGTAGATCACCCCCTTGCTGCGGAAAAAATCCGCCTGCTCGGTGGTTTCGATGCCTTCCACCAGGGTGCGCATGCCCAGGCTGCGCGCCAGCTCGATGATGTGGATGGCCACCTGGCTGGTCACCGCCTCGGTGCAGGCGGTGGAGGTGAAGCTCTTGTCCACCTTGAGGATGTCAAACGGATAGGTGGTCAGGTAGGCCAGGCTGGAATAGCCGGTGCCGAAATCATCGATGGCGATGGCAATGCCCAGTGCGCGGATCGCGTTGACCACTTCCACGGCGCTGTGTTCTTCCAGCAGCCCGCGCTCGGTGGCTTCCACCACGAACTGGCCGTTGCCCAAGCCGATGCTGCGCTGCATTGCCTCCAGTAGTGCCGGGGTCTGCATCGACTGCAGGTCGCGTGGCGACAGATTCACGCCCAGATTGAAACCCGGGTAACGGCGCAGGAAGCCGGTCAGGTCCTTGACCACCAGTTCCAGCACGCGGCGGGTCACCAGCTGGATCAGGCCCGCATCCTCGGCAAACGGAATGAAGCGGTCCGGCGGCACCACGGTGCCGTCCTCATGCTGCCAGCGCAGCAGCGCCTCGGCGCCGATGCAGGTGTTGTCCTGCAGATCGAACACCGGCTGGTAGAGCAGGAACAGGTGGCCCTTGTTGAGCGCGCGCAGCAGCTCGGCGCGCGCCGACACCTGGCGCCGGATCAGGATCAGCGCCATGCCCAGCACTGCCAGCCCGGCAATGACGCCGATCGGGATGAACCATTGCGCGAACTGGGCCACCCGCGCGTCGATGCTGGACAGCGGCGTCGCCACGATCACCCCGGTGACCCCGGGTGACAGCACCCGCCGTACCACCATGTAGCCGCTCTTCGGGTCGATGAAGTGGCCCTTGCCATCGGCCTTGCTGCCGGCTTCGATCCACTCCTGCTCAAGCGCGCCATTGCGTGCGGTGTAGTGGCTGTCCTTGACGTTGAACAGGCCCAGCGACAGGTCCGGCCGCGCGAACGGTGCGATCAGCCCGTCCGGGTACAGCAGCAGCGCGTAACCCTCCTTTTCGACCAACACGTATTGGCGGTCGGCAAGCCCGGGGATCTGCAGCTTGGTATACACGTTCACGCCTTCGGCGGTGCGCACCGAATACGGGCCCAGCACCAGTTGCTGCATCAACGCGCCGCTGGAGGAGCACAGCACCTTGCCGTCCTGCAGGTACAGCGTGCTTTTGACCACCAGCGAGCCCAACCCGAAGCGTTGCAGCCTTAGCCGCCCGGCGTCGCTGCAGGGTGCGTCCCCACTGCCGCGCATTTCCTCGCGCAGCATGCGCAGGGTGGTGGACGTATTGCGGACCTGGCGTTCCAGGTTGGCCGCCACTTCGTCCAGCCCCACGAACTTCTCGCGGATGGCCTGCGTACGGGCCTGGCGCAGGGAGTAGACCACCGGCACACAGGCCAGGACGGCGCCGATGACCAACAGCGCCGCTGCAATTCGACTGGGGCTTTTCAAGTTTCACCATCCCGCTTGGCTGGTGGGTCAGTGGCTCACTATGTGACGTCCATCAATAATTTCCAGCGTGCAGGATTTAGCTATGTGCAGGTCTGCTTCACGCCGGGCGGAAGGTATCCCAGGCCATGCGCGTGATCAGCACCACCACCAGCACCACAAAAAGCTTGCGAATCAACGGAGTGCCGCCGCGCAGCGCAAGCCGGGTGCCGGTCACCGCACCGAGCACGTTGGCTGTCGCCATCGGCACCGCAAACACCAGCAGCACGTTGCCGCTGGGCACGAAGAACGACAAGGCCGCGACATTGGTGGCCAGGTTCACCACTTTGGATGCCGCCGACGCGCGCAGGAAGTCCAGCCCGAAGAACCGCACGAACAGGAAGATCAGGAAGCTGCCGGTGCCCGGTCCGAAGAAGCCGTCGTAGAAACCGATCACCCCGCCCATCGCCAGTGCGATCAGCAACTCGCGCCGGCCAACCTCGCGGGGCCGGTGCAGCGCGCCGAAATCCTTCTTGGCCAGGGTATAGCCCAGCATCACGATCAGCAGGGTCAGTACCAGCGGGCGCACCGCTTCCTTGGACAGCAGGGTCACCGCGGTGGCGCCAAGGAAGGAGAACGCAAACGCCGCCGCGGCGGCAAGCAACACCGGGCGCCAAGGGAAACGCACCGCGCGCGCATAGCGCAGCGCCGAAGCACCGGTGCCGAACACCGAGCTGAACTTGTTGGTACCCAGCAACGCGGCCGGCGTCTGCTGCGGCAGGGCAGTGAATAGCCCTGGCAGCTGGATCAGACCACCGCCACCCACCGCCGCATCCACCAGCCCCGCGATGAAGGCGATGACCAGCAGCCACGGCAGTTCGGGTGGTATCAACTCCAGCATGGCGACTCCGGCGCAGGGCGCGACAGCATACGCGCAGCAGGCGATGGCTCGCTTGGAAGCGCGGCGTGGGTGGACGAAAATGCGCGGATGCAGATATCTCCCAGCTCCCCCTGTCCCTGCGGCCGTGAGCAGACCTACGCGGCCTGCTGTGGCCGTTACCACGCCGGCCAGGCCGCGCCCGATGCCGAATCACTGATGCGTTCGCGCTACAGCGCCTATGTACTGCAGGACGTCGACTACCTGTTGGCCAGCTGGCATCCGGACACCCGCCCGGCGGAGCTTTCGCTGCAGGACGCCCCCGGCCAGCGCACGCAATGGCTGGGCCTGAGCGTGAAGCGCCATGTGCTCACGGGTGACGACACGGCCGAGGTCGAGTTCACCGCCCGCTACCGCGTGGGCGGTGGCAGCGCGGTAAAGATGACCGAACACAGCCGCTTCCAGCGCATCGACGGCCGCTGGTATTACCTCGACGCTGCTGGCTGAAGCGCCAGCGCGTCCCTCGCGCACCGCGCGGGCAGGGCATGCAGCAAGGCAGGGCCGCATTGGTAGAGCCGAGCCATGCTCGGCTGAGGCCTTACCGGTAAAGCCCTGCCGAGCATGGCTCGGTACTACGCTCCTGCCCCCTCCCTTTCGCGTAGCGAAGGGGAGGGTCGGGGAGGGGTGCCTTTGGTTCTTCGCTCCCCTCAAACACCACCAGCCTCGCGGCTCACGCCGCTCCCACAACAAGTCATACCCAGCAGCACAACCCATCACACCCACACCGCTTATCATCAAGCTCCAGCGCAAGGAGCCTATGGATGAACCCGATCAACCTGCTGCGTGCAGGCGCCACGATGGCGGCGCTGCTGCTGGCCCTCCCTGCCAACGCCGCAATCGCCGACTTCGGCAGCTGTGGCGCCTCACTCAAGGCCGCCGCCGTCGCCCAGGGCATCAACGGCGAACGGGTCGATCAGGTTTTCAGCAGCATCACGCCTGACCTGAGCGTGCTGCCACTGCTGGACGCGCAGCCGGAATTCACCACCTCCATCTGGGATTACCTGGCCTCGCTGGTCGACAGCCGCCGTATCGCTGACGGCCGCGCGCTGCTCAGCCAGCATCGCGCGCTGCTGGACCAAGTCAGCGCCCAGTACGGCGTTGATCCGGCCACCATCGTCGCGGTCTGGGGCGTGGAGAGCGATTACGGCCGCGTGTTCGGCAAGCGCCCGCTGCTGCAGTCGCTGGCCACGCTGTCCTGCAACGGCCGCCGCCAGCCCTTCTTCAAGGGTGAGCTGCTGGCGCTGTTGAAGTTGATCGACAAGGGCGACCTCAATCCCGACGGCCTGACCGGCTCTTGGGCCGGTGCCTTTGGCCACACCCAGTTCATGCCATCGACCTACGCCCGCATCGCCGTGGATGGCGACGGCGATGGCCGCCGCGATCTGGTCGCCAGCATTCCCGATGCGCTGGCTTCCACCGCCAATTACCTCAAGCAGTCCGGCTGGCGCAGTGGTCAGCCCTGGGGTGTGGAAGTCCGCATTCCTGCCAACTTCAATACCGCACTCGCCGGGCGCACCAAGCGTAAGCCGCTGGCGGACTGGCGTGCGCTGGGCATCACCCTGGCCGACGGCAATCCCCTGCAGGTGCCGGCCATCGCCGACGACGGCAATGCGGCGCTGCTGCTGCCGGCCGGTGCTACCGGCCCGGCCTTGCTGGTGTTCCGCAATTACGACGCGATCTATTCCTACAACGCCGCCGAGAGTTACGCCCTGGCCATCGCCACCCTGGCTGACCGCCTGCGCGGCGGAACTGGCCTGAGTGCCGCCTGGCCCACCAACGACCCGGGCATCGGCCGCGATGAGCGTCGCGAACTGCAGACACTGCTGCTCGCCCGTGGCCACGACATCGGCAGCGCCGATGGCATGGTCGGCAACGCCACCCGTCGCGCCATCCAGGTCGAACAGCAGCGGCTGGGCTGGAAGGACGCCGATGGCCGTGCCGGCACCCGCATCCTGCAGGCGCTGCGCAATGCCCAGCCTGCCGAGCCCACCGGGTTCCGGCTACCGGCCGGCTATCAGCAGCTTGTTCAATCACCGATCGTACGGAGCAACGTTTCAATGAAGGATGTGCAGGGCCTGAGCACAGGCGACTTCAAGGGTTTCACCGCATGGAAGGTGGAAACCCCGTTCTCAACCGCTGCCATCAGCGTGTTCGGCGGGCAGCTGCTGTCCTTCGTGCCCAATGGCGGCCAGGACGTAATGTGGCTTTCGCCCACTGCCAAGCAACCGCCCACACCCATCCGTGGCGGTGCACCGGTGTGCTGGCCGTATTTCTCGCGGCAGGGCCAGAGCAATGACGTGCCCGCGCATGGTTTCGTACGCACCGTTGCCTGGCAGCTGCGCGATGCCCGCCGCGAAGCCGACGGCAGCGTGGTGCTGACCCTTGCCCCACCAGTGCTGGACAGCCTGGACCTGCGCCTGCAGATGGTGCTGCGCATCGGCCGTACCCTGGAGCAGGAACTGATCACCGAGAACGCCGGCACCAAGCCGCAGACCTTCACCCAGGCGCTGCACAACTACTTCAATGTCAGCGACGCCTTGAAGGTGGATGTCACCGGCCTGGACGGGCTCACCTACCTGGACAAGCTCGACAACGGCAACGCCCATGTGCAGAAGGGCGACTGGAACCTGCGCGACCCGCGTGATCCCGGCCGCAGCGACCGTCTCTATACGCAGGCCGGCGGCCACTACGTGTTGCGTGACCCCGGCTTCAAGCGGGCAATCGACATCAGCACCAGCGGCAGCCGCACGGCCGTGGTCTGGAATGCAGGCGAAGCCGGCGCAGCCAAGATGGAGGACATCGGCGCGGCGTGGCGCAACTACGTCTGCGTGGAGGCGGCCAACGCCGGCCCGGATGTGATCGAGCTGGCCCCGCGCGGACGCCACAGCCTCAAGCAGGTGTTCGAGGTGAAACCGCTTTGAGCGGTTTCCGCTTGTGAGTGCAGGGCGCCCGGCCTGGAGTCGGCGCCTTGCGCTGCCATGAAGGTAGCTGTGCCCACTCAAGGAAGAAACGATGCCGAATACCCAGTGGTATTACACCGATGCACAGCATGAGCGGCAGGGGCCGCTTGCCACCCCGCAGCTGCAGCAGCTGATCGCCGAGGGCGGGCTGGCCCCGGCCTCGCTGCTATGGCGGGCCGGCATGGAGCAGTGGCAGCCGCTGCAGAACTTCGCGCAAGAACTGACCCTGCCCGGTGCCAACGACGCGCCCGCTGCTGGCAGCAACCCTTATGCCGCACCGTCCGCGGTTGTTGCCGATCCGGTGGTCGAGCTGGATGACAGGTTGAAGCCCTACGCTGATTTTGTCGGCAACAACTTCGACAAGTACCGGCAGAAGTGGCATCTGGACGGGGAATACCCCAGCGCCAAGGACACCTGGCATTGGCCGGCGTTCTTCCTCGGCGTGCTGTGGATGCTCTACCGCAAAATGTATGCGCTCGCGGTGCTGTGGGGCGGTGGAGCAATGTTGCTGGGAACCGCGCTGCGCATCATGGGCATCCCGGATATGGCGGCATGGGGCGTCAATATCGGTATCGCCGTGGCCGCAGGTGGGCTGGGCAATGCGTTTTACCTGAAGCACACGCAGAAGCAGATCCAGCAGCTGACGTCCGCCAATACCGGCGGCGCCAACGCACTGCGGGCGCAGCTGCGCCTGCGCGGCGGTACCAGCGTTGCAGCCGTGGTGACTGGCATCTTCGTGTTGATCCTGCTCAACGTGACGATTGGGTTTCTGATTATCTGATCAGGTGCGTGATCGCAGCAGGCATGCGCGCCTGCTGCTGCCGAGCAGGTGCGCGCTCGATGCGCGGCGTGCTCAGCGCGGCGACGGCCGGCGTACTACCAGCAAGGTGACAACGCCGGCCAACAGGCCCCAGAACGCCGAACCAATGCCGGCCATGGTCAGGCCTGAGGCCGTCACCAGGAAGGTCACCAGCGCCGGCTCACGCTCGGCCTCTTCCTTCAAGGCGACCGCCAGGCTGTTGCCGATGGTGCCAAGCAGGGCGATACCGGCCAGTGCCGCGATCAATTCCTTCGGAAAGGCGGCGAACACCGCGGCCACCGTCGCCCCGAACAAGCCAATCACGATGTAGAACACGCCGGCACTCACCGCCGCCGTATACCGCCGCGCCGGGTCCTCATGCACCTCCCGGCCCATGCAGATCGCCGCGGTGATTGCCGCCAGATTCAAGGCATAGCCGCCAAATGGCGCCAGCAGCGTGTTGACCACGCCGATCCAGCCGATCACCGGCGAGATCGGCGCGTCATAACCGGAGGCCTTCAACACCGCCACGCCGGGCACGTTCTGCGACGCCATGGTCACGATGAACAAGGGCAGGGCGATGCCGAACAGCGCCGCCCACGACAGCGTCGGCACGGTGAACACTGGCAATGCCATCTGCAGCTGCACCTGTTCCATATGCATCAGGCCCTTGCCACTGGCCATCGCCACCCCCACCAGCAAGGTCGCGATCACCGCATAGCGTGGAAACCAACGGCGGCCCAGCAGATAGGTGGCAAACATCAACAGCACCAACAGCGGTTGGGTATTCACCGATACAAACACATCCAGGCCAAAGCGCAGCAGCACCCCGGCCAACATGCCCGCCGCCAGCGACACCGGAATCCGCCGCATGGCTCTTTCGAAGACGCCAGAGAATCCGGCCAAGGTGCCCATCACCGCCGCCAGCACAAAGGCACCGATGGCATCGGACAGCGGCAGTGTACTCGCCCCGACCACCAGCATCGCCGCCCCGGGCGTGGACCAGGCCGTCACCACCGGCACCCGATAGCGCAGCGACAAGCCGATACAGGTAACGCCCATGCCGATGCCCAACGCCCACATCCACGATGCAATCTCGGCCTGCCCGGCCCCAACCGCCTGCGCCGCCTGGAACACGATCACCGCCGAGCTGGCAAAGCCCACCAGCACCGTAATGAAGCCGGCAACCACCGCAGGCAACGAGAGATCAGCAAAGAAGGAACGCGGAGCCGGATTGGACATCTATATATAAGCGTGACGGACCAACCCGCATTGTGGCCCAGCGAGCAGGCCCGCGGCTCCCATGCAGCCCGCCGAAGACAAAGCCTTACCACCGTAAGCGGAAGAGGGGCAGCCGAAGCTAGAACCCCTCTCCCGTTCACGGGAGAGGGGCTGGGGTGAGGGCCTCTGTCCGCAAAAAAGCAGGAAAGCATCACCAGCAAGACAAGAACAGCCGCCCAAACAGGAAGAGACTTTGCCAATTCTGGCCCCAAGCCCCGATTTGCCGCTCTGCAACAAAAAGTGATTGCGGTTTTCACAAAGATGTCTAGAATCCACTTCCTCGCTTCACGGCGCCGATCACAGCAGTGACCGGAACCAAGAAACGACGTCACCAGCCTCGAAACAGGGTGTTGACGGAAACAAAAAGCCTGCCATAATAGGCGGCTCGCTTCGACGAAAAGCCTTTGGGCCAACGCTGAAGCGGCCAAGTCAACTACCTCGAAATGAAGTGTTGACGAAGCAGAAAAGCCACTCTATAATGGGCGGCTCGCTACGACGGAAACGTCGCAGCCTACGAAGACGGCGCTGAGGCCTGATTCGAAGTTCTTTGACAGTATGCGCAGGTATCTTGTGAGGACGCCTGCAGGAATGGATGACTGTCCATCTTGCAGACGTTTAATCAAGCAATGATTCAATTGTTTTAATGCAAGCGAAACGTTGCCAGTGGTTGAACTTCTGCAGCTAAAGTTATTGTCTTCGGACATGTAGTTTTAAGTGAAGAGTTTGATCCTGGCTCAGAGTGAACGCTGGCGGTAGGCCTAACACATGCAAGTCGAACGGCAGCACAGTAAGAGCTTGCTCTTATGGGTGGCGAGTGGCGGACGGGTGAGGAATGCATCGGAATCTACTCTTTCGTGGGGGATAACGTAGGGAAACTTACGCTAATACCGCATACGACCTACGGGTGAAAGCCGGGGACCTTCGGGCCTGGCGCGAATGAATGAGCCGATG